>NZ_CP036498.1:3371452-4614678 GCF_018279705.1 Tardiphaga alba | reverse complement strand
ATCTTCGATGCAGGTGATATGCTTCATGAGAAGTCCCAGCCGTTCTTGTATTTACTTGTTGGGACGTCATCTAACATGGATGGGTGCTTGACCACATCACTCTTGTCATCACCATGTCGTCTAATCCCGAGGGAAAAGTCATGACGGGCTCGAAGTCGCGCGACGCCGGCAAAGTCCATGACGAGACAGCGCAAGCGGCAGAAAAGCGCCGGCTCGAAGACGCCCTTAATGAGGGGCTCGAGGAGACCTTTCCGGGATCCGACCCTGTCAACGTGACCCAGCCTGCGCATTCGAAGGCGGACCACAACATCAAGCGCAAGGGGTAAGCTGGGGACGGCTGCGCCGGGTGTTCCCGCGCGCCCGGTAAATAGCTACGACTTTTCAAAGGGTTGAATGCTTGCGGAGCCGGCCGCCCTCGGTAATGATTCATCATATTTTTTGAACGGAATTTAGCGGCTGCCGCTCTATAAGACGGTCACATGTGAGGCGAACCGGTGCCGTGAGTCGGCCGGGACGCGTTGTGCGCCTGCGAAGTGCGGGCGCAATGGGGGTTATCATGAGCCGCAAATATTTCGGGACTGACGGCATTCGCGGTCGTGCCAATGGATTGATCACGCCGGAATTGGCGCTGAAGGTCGGGCAGGCCGCCGGCCTCGTGTTTCAGCGTGGCGATCACCGTCACCGCGTGGTGATCGGCAAGGACACCCGCCTGTCCGGCTACATGATCGAAAACGCCATGGTGGCGGGTTTCACCTCGGTGGGCATGGATGTGCTCCTGGTCGGCCCGATGCCGACGCCGGCGGTGGCGATGCTCACCAAGTCGATGCGCGCCGATCTCGGCGTCATGATCTCGGCCTCGCACAACCTGTTCGAGGACAACGGCATCAAGCTGTTCGGCCCGCTCGGCTTCAAGCTGTCCGACGACGTGGAAAAGCAGATCGAGGAATTGCTCGACGACAATCTTGATCGCCAGCTGTCGCAGAGCGCCAATCTCGGACGTGCGCGTCGTATCGATGGCGTCCATGACCGCTACATCGAATTCGCCAAGCGCACGCTGCCGCGCGACATCAGCCTGGAAGGCCTGCGCGTCGTCGTCGATTGCGCCAATGGCGCAGCCTACAAGGTGGTGCCGGAAGCGCTGTGGGAACTCGGCGCCGATGTCATCTCGATCGGTGTGGAGCCCGATGGCTTCAACATCAACAAGGAATGCGGCTCGACGGCGCCGGAAGCGCTGAGCCGCAAGGTGCGCGAACTGCGCGCCGATATCGGCATTGCGCTCGATGGCGATGCGGACCGCGTCATCATCGTCGATGAGCGTGGCCATGTCGTCGACGGCGACCAGCTGCTCGCAGTGATCGCGCAGAGCTGGAAGGAAGATGGTCGTCTGGCGAAGCCGGGCATCGTTTCGACGGTGATGTCCAATCTCGGCCTCGAGCGTTTCCTGCAGTCGCATGGCATCGAACTCATCCGCACCGCGGTGGGCGATCGCTACGTGCTCGAGCAGATGATGAAGAACGGCTACAATGTTGGCGGCGAACCGTCAGGCCACATCATCATGTCGGACTATGCGACCACGGGCGACGGCTTCGTCGCTGCGTTGCAGGTGCTTGCGGTGGTGCAGAAGCTTGGTCGCTCGGTCTCGGAAGTCTGCCACCTGTTCGATCCGCTGCCGCAGATCCTGAAGAATGTGCGTTATCGCAGTGGCAAGCCGCTCGACAATGCCGAGGTGAAGTCCACCATCGCGGCGGCCGAGCAGCGCCTCAACGGCCATGGCCGCCTGCTGATCCGTCCGTCGGGCACCGAACCGGTGATCCGCGTGATGGGCGAGGGCGATGACCGTGTCATGGTCGAGGAAGTCGTCGATACCATCGTCGATGCGCTCGGCCACGCTGCCGCGGCATGATTCTGTAGGGTGGATGAGCGAAGCGTCATCCGCCGCGAAGTTTCAATCATGCACTCGGCCGGCGGATGACGGCTTCGCCTCATCCGACCTACAAGTCCAGTTTTGATAGTTAACGAATCTCAAACGCCGCGCTGATGCGCGGCGTTTTTCGTTGTGCGATCGGTCGCCGCATCAAGGAGTTGTTAGTAGTTGTGACGCTGCGAGGGCAGGAAACGACAATGCTGTTTTTTACCGTCACCAAATATCAACCTTAATTGTTAGGGTTAAGTGCCGCTTAAGACATTGGTGTCATCGTCCGCTTGTGAGTTTCCGAGTGAGAGGCCTCGTTTGTTTGCCTCTCTGGCCCAACAAGGATGAAGCCAATGCGTAGCGTGAAATTTATTGTTGCCGCAGGTGCGGCGTCCCTGATGTCGACCGCTGTTTTCGCCGCCGACATGCCTATTGCTCCCCCGCCTGCCATGTATGCCCCGCCGCCGGTCGAAGACTTCGGTGGCTGGTATCTGCGCGGTGATATCGGCATGAGCAACCAGCAAGTGAAGCGTCTGGAAAACTCGCTGGCATTCCCCAATCAGGCCAATGGCCTGGGCTTTGACAGCGCAGGCATCTACGGCGTCGGCCTCGGCTATCAGTTCAACAACTGGTTCCGCGCGGACGTCACTGGACAGTATCGCGGTCGCGCCAATTTCCACGGATCGAGCAGCGTCCAGTACGGTCCTGGCGACGATGGCGCCAACAACTATAGCGGCAGCAAGTCGGAACTGCTGTTCATGGCGAATGCCTATGTCGATCTCGGCACCTGGTGGTGCGTTACGCCGTTCATCGGCGCCGGCATCGGCGCTTCGTATAACAGGATCAGCGGCTTCCGCGATGACGGCGTGCGCAGCAACAACGGCGCATTCTCGAGCAGCGTGACTTACTTCGAGGATCACGGTCAGTGGAACATGGCTTGGGCGGCCCATGCCGGTCTGTCCTACAAGGTCAATCCGAGCCTGACGCTCGAACTGGCTTACAGCTATGTGGATCTCGGTTCGGGGCGTCCGGGTAACTTCCGCGCCTACGACAATTCCGCCGCTGGTGCATCGTCCATCGTCCTCAAGGACATCACCTCGCATGACCTGAAGCTCGGTGTGCGCTGGAACCTCGATACGCCGCCGCCGGCCGCCTATGCGCCGCCGCTGATGCGCAAGGGCTGATCACCTACTCGATCTTAAGAGACCTTAACGGCGCGGGAGCTTCCCGCGCCGTTTTGTTTTGCGCAGGTGGTATCATTGCAACTAACGATTAAGGTTAACGGGGGATGATCACGACAGTCCGGTGCGTTGAGGAATGATCGTGATGCGTAGCTTTCTGATTGCCGCAGCTGTTTTCACTTTTGGGCAAGCCGCCCAGGCTGCCGATCTGCCGTTCCTGCGTGGTTCGTTCCAGGACGGTCCCGTCCTGCAGCGACCGATCTGGGACGGCTTTTATGTCGGTGGGCAGGCGAGCTATGGCTCGGCCGTGTCCAATATCTCTCCTAGCTTCAATGCCGGCCTTCAATCGACCTATATCCCGCCGGTCGGCGAGACCGGTCAGTTCAATTGGCCGGGGCTCGCATCGCCGCAGGATAACAGCACGGCCTTTGGCGGCTTCGTCGGCTACAATTCGCAATGGGACGATGTCGTTATCGGTCTCGAGGCGAACTACATTCATGGCAGCTACAAGACAGTGACGAGCGCGGCCGCTGGAAGCACCGATAGCCTTGGCACGCCGTTGACGACGAGTTCGACCGCCACGATCAAGATCGATGACTTCGGCTCGCTGCGCCTTCGTGCGGGTTATGTTGCCGGAAGCTTCCTGCCTTACGCCTTTGTCGGCGTCGGTGCCGGCAACATGGTGACCGATCGCAGCACGCAAGTGAGCATCGGCGGCGTGTATTATCCGCCGAACCGCGACACCAAGTCGAATCTCGTCTATGGCTATTCAGCGGGCCTTGGTGTCGATGTGATGCTCGTCGGCGGCCTGTTCATGCGCGCGGAATACGAATATCAGCGCATCACGGCGAAGGACGTTGACGGCAACGTCAATAGCGGGCGCGTCGGTCTCGGCTACAGGTTCTGATCGTGCCGCCCCTCTCGCGACTAACCTTCAGGGTAGATTGACACCGCATGGCGGGAATGCTGCTCTTCTGGCCAGGCAGGGGATGCAGCCATGAAAATCTACGGCGATCTTGGTTCGGGCAATTGCTTGAAGGTGAAGTGGGTCTGCGATCATCTTGCACTGGCCTATGACTGGATCGATGTCGATACCCAGAAAGGCGAGAGCCGGACGCCGGAATTTCTTGCTTTGAACACTGCCGGGCAGGTGCCGACCGTCGTGCTGGATGACGGTCGTCCGCTGGCGCAATCCAATGCCATCATCCGCTATCTCGCCCGCGGCAGTGCGCTGATCCCCGCCGATCCGTACCAGGCGGCGAAGATGGATGAATGGCTGTTCTGGGAACAGTACAGCCACGAGCCCTACATTGCCGTGTGCCGCTATCAGATGGTCTATCTCGGCAAGGCCATCTCCGATCTCGATCCTGAGAAAGTGAAGCGCGGACAATTCGCGCTGGCGCGGATGGAGCGCCAATTCAAGGTGAGCCGCTATCTTCTCGGCGATGCCTTTTCGCTGGCTGATGTGGCCTTGCTCGCCTACACGCGCGTCGCGCATGAAGGCGGTTTTCATCTCGCGGGCTATCAGGCGATCAGGCGCTGGATCGCGGATAGCGAACAGGCATTACGTATCGCCTGACGCAACGCTGGTGTCGCGTTGACAGGCGTGGCGGTAATCGAGTGCTTGATTTTTCCGCATGCGACAGCTGTCGGTATCATGCGGCTGCGCTGGTCCGTGGTTCGATTAATGACGCGTAAACCAGCGCGGCCCTGAACGGCTTTGTTTCGGAACGGCCCGGACGTCTCGACGTATCTATCTACGTCTGGGGACGTTGGAATGAAGCATGAAAAATTACTCCATTGAGAAGATCGGTGCCGATTATGTCGTCAAGGTCGACGATCAGAGTGTGATGAAAATGGCAAGCCGGCGGCGGGCTGCGCAGCTGGTCGTCGATGCGTCGGGATTGCTCGAAGAAGTCCCGCTGGTGCCAGATGCCGGCTCTCCGCTGGAAGTGAGTGCCGGCGAAGCGGATGCTCTTTGCAGCCAGCCGGAAGGGCAGGGCGTCGCGCCCGTGGATGGCGCCGCCTGAGCGACATCTCATCAATCACCCGTGAAGGCCCCGAAGTCGCTTGACGCTTCGGGGCCTTTCCCATATCTGCGGTCTCGGGACACCTCCCCCCAACGGGAGGCTTACTATCTGGAAGGATAGACGATGACTGCAGCGAAGCCCGCTTCGCGGCCACACGTGCCGCATTTCTCTTCCGGCCCTTGCGCCAAGCGCCCCGGCTGGACCCCCGAACAACTTGATCGTTCCGCACTCGGCCGTTCGCATCGCGCGAAGGTCGGCAAGACCAAGCTCAAGCTCGCGATCGACCTGACGCGTGAAGTGCTGGAAGTGCCCGCCAATTATCGCATCGGCATCGTTCCGGCCTCGGATACGGGCGCCGTCGAAATGGCGCTGTGGTCGCTGCTCGGGCCGCGTCCGGTCACCACCATCGCGTGGGAATCCTTCGGCGAGGGCTGGGTCACCGATATCGTCAAGCAACTGAAGCTGAAGGATGTCACCAAGCTGCATGCCGGCTATGGCGAGATTCCCGATCTCTCCAAGGTCGATCAGAATTCCGACGTCGTCTTCACCTGGAACGGCACCACCTCCGGCGTGCGCGTGCCGAATGCCGACTGGATCAAGGACGATCGCGAAGGCCTGACCATCTGCGACGCGACCTCCGCCGCTTTTGCGCAGCCGCTCGAATGGTCGAAGCTCGATGTCGTCACCTTCTCCTGGCAGAAGGCGCTGGGCGGCGAGGGCGCGCATGGCATGCTGATCCTGTCGCCGCGCGCGGTGGAGCGGCTCGAGAGCTATGTGCCGTCATGGCCGCTGCCAAAAATCTTCCGCATGACCAAGGGCGGCAAGCTGATCGAAGGCATCTTTGTCGGCGAGACCATCAACACGCCGTCCATGCTGTGCGTCGAAGATTATCTCGACGCGCTGAACTGGGCGAAGTCGGTCGGCGGCCTCAAGGGCCTGATCGCGCGTGCCGATGCCAGCACCAAGGTGCTGACGGACTGGCAGAAGAAGACGCCGTGGGTGGACTTCCTTGCCGCCGATCCGGCGATCCGCTCCAACACCTCGGTGTGCCTGAAGGTGATCGATCCCGCCATCACCGCGCTCTCGCCGGACGCCCAGGCCGACTTTGCCAAGAAGCTGGTCGCGGCCGTCGAGAAGGAGAATGCCGGCTTCGACTTCGGTCATTATCGCGATGCCCCCGCCGGCCTCCGCATCTGGTGCGGCGCGACCGTCGAGGCGAAGGACGTGGAGATCCTCACGCAGTGGATCGACTGGGCCTTTGCCGAGACCAAGGCCGCGCTGACCAAGGCGGCTTAAGTAGCACTCTTAATTTCCCCTCTCCCCCAAGCACAGCGAAGCTGTGCGGGGTGGGAGAGGGTGGATCGAGCGCGAAGCGCTCGAGACGGGTGAGGGTAGCCACAAACTCCGAGCCCAGCATTACCCCTCATCCGCCTTCGCTGTGCGAAGGCACCTTCTCCCACAAGGGGAGAAGGAAAGAGCGCGTGCGTGTTTCAGCAAACACAGGATCACATCCCATGACCGCCCCCAAAGTTCTCATCTCCGATGCTCTCTCTCCCGCTGCCGTGCAGATCTTCAAGGATCGTGGCATCGACGTCGATTTCCAGCCGAACCTCGGCAAGGACAAAGAAAAACTCGCCGAGATCATCGGCAATTATGATGGCCTCGCCATCCGCTCGGCTACCAAGGCCACGGCGAAGATCATCGAGAAGGCATCGCGCCTGAAGGTGATCGGCCGCGCCGGCATCGGCGTCGACAATGTCGAAATCCCCGCGGCCACCGCCAAGGGCATCATCGTGATGAATACGCCGTTCGGCAATTCGATCACGACCGCCGAACACGCCATCACCCTGATGCTCTCGCTCGCCCGCGAAATCCCGCAGGCGGATGCCTCGACGCAGGCCGGCAAGTGGGAGAAGAACCGCTTCATGGGCGTCGAGATCACCGGCAAGACGCTGGGCGTGATCGGCTGCGGCAATATCGGCGCGATCGCTGCTGACCGTGCACTCGGCCTGCGCATGAAGGTCGTCGCCTTCGATCCGTTCCTGTCGCCGGAGCGCGCCAAGGATATCGGCGTCGAGAAGGTCGAACTCGACGATCTGTTCAAGCGCGCAGACTTCATCACGCTGCACACGCCGCTCACCGAGAAGACGAAGAACATCATCGACGCCGCCGCCATTGCGAAGATGAAGAAGGGCGTTCGCATCATCAATTGCGCACGCGGCGGTCTGGTCGATGAGCAGGCTTTGGCCGATGCGCTGAACAGCGGGCAGGTGGCTGGTGCTGCTTTCGACGTGTTCGTCGAGGAGCCCGCCACCAAGAATGTGCTGTTCGGCCATCCCAATGTGATCTGCACGCCGCATCTCGGCGCCTCCACCAATGAGGCGCAGGAGAATGTCGCGCTGCAGGTGGCGGAGCAGATGTCGGACTATCTTTTGTCCGGCGCGATCTCCAATGCCATCAACTTCCCTTCGATCACTGCGGAGGAGGCCCCGAAGCTGAAGCCGTTCATCGAGCTTGCGGAAAAGCTCGGCTCTTTCGCCGGCCAGCTCACCGACAGCGACATCGCCAAGGTGACGATTACTTACGAAGGCGCCGTCGCCGAGATGAAGATCAAGGCGCTGACCTCGGCTGCGCTGTCGGGCCTGCTGCGTCCGATGCTGGGCGACGTCAATGTCGTGTCGGCGCCGAGCGTCGCCTCGGCCCGCGGCATGGTGGTGGATGAAGTGGTCCGCGCTGCGCAGAGCGACTATGAGAGCATGATCACCGTCGCGGTGACCACCGACAAGCAGGAACGTGCCGTGTCCGGCACGGTCTATGCCGACGGCAAGCCCCGCCTTGTCGATATCAAGGGCATCCGCGTCGATGCAGAGTTCGGCAAGTCGATGATCTACATCACCAATGAGGACAAGCCGGGCTTCATCGGCGCTTTCGCCTCGCTGCTCGGAGACGCCAAGATCAACATCGCCACCTTCCATCTCGGCCGCCAGAGCCAGGGGGGGACGCCATCGCGCTGGTCGAAGTCGATGGTCAGGTCCCGGCCGATGTGCTGGCCAAGGTGCAGGCGCTGCCGCAGGTCAAACAGGCGAAGGCGCTGGGCTTCTGAGCCACGCTGCAAACCGACAAAAATCCCCGCCCTAAAGGCGGGGATTTTTCGTTTGGCGAACAATTCTCCCGTTGAGGTCGGTGCGATCGGTCCAACACGGCCCCCGGATGTAAGAATTTAGGAACACTACTCCGGTACGCTCATATGAGAAATCAGCGGCTGAAGGCCGTGCGCTCGGGGGAATTATTCGTGAAGCTCGCCAATATCCGTATCACCTACAAGCTCGTCGTCCTGGTGGCGGTGACCATGATCGGCCTCTGTGCCGCAGGCATTCTCGCCGCCTCTCTGGTCAAACGCGAGATGCTCGACGCGCGGCTGGCTCAGCTCAAAACGATCGTCGAGATCGGCACGAATGTGGCTGCAGACATTCAGAAGGATGTCGCCGCCGGCAAGCTCACCAAGGAAGCAGCGACGACCGAATTGCTGCGCCGTGTGGTGCCGATGACCTATGACAACGGCAACTATCTCTTCATTTACACGATGGATGGCGACGTGGTTCATCTGCCCGGCTTCAAGCAGGGATCGAACCGGCTTGATGTGAAAGTCAGCGGCATCCCGATCACGCGCGAATTCCGTGACGGCGTTGCTGCCAAGGGCTCCCATGTCCTGACCTACGAATTCCAGAAGCCGAACGAGACCGTGCCGTCGCGCAAGATGGGCTATGCCGCGGCGCTGCCGGGCTGGAACATGTTCATCGCCACCGGCGCCTATCTCGACGACCTCGACGCACATCTGAAGCCGATCATCTGGGCGCTGGGCCTGGCGATGCTCGCGATCGCGGCTGTCGCCGGCGTCATCGCCTGGTTGATCAGCCGCAGCATCACCGGCCCGCTGGGTCAGCTTGGTGCACGCATGGAAGCTCTCGCCAGGGGCGAGCTCGATGCCGCGATCCCCGGCGTTGAACGTGGTGACGAAGTTGGCGCCATGGCGAAGACGGTTCAGGTGTTCAAGGACAATGCAATGCGTATCCGTTCGCTTGAGCAATCCGAGAGCGATGCGCAGGATCGCATTGCTTCCGAGCGTCGCGCCGCCATGGAAGCGATGGCCGGCGATTTCGAGCGCAGCGTCACCGGCATCGTGCGCTCGGTCTCCACCGCTGCCGCCGGCATGCAGAGCACCGCACAGTCGATGACGAGCACGGCCAGCGATGCCAGCGCGCGTGCTGCCACCGTCAGCGCCGCGTCCAACCGCTCTTCCGACAATGTCAGCACCGTTGCGTCGGCGGCCGAGGAGTTGTCGGCGTCGGTGAGCGAGGTATTGCGCCAGGTCGCGGCATCCAGCGAGATCGCCAACAAGGCCGTCAGCGATGCCGAGCGCACCAATGCGACGGTGCAGATCCTGTCGAGCGGCGCCGAGAAGATCGGTGAAGTCGTGCAACTCATTCACAGCATCGCGTCGCAGACCAATCTGCTCGCCTTGAACGCCACCATCGAAGCCGCACGTGCGGGCGAGTCCGGCCGCGGTTTCGCGGTCGTCGCATCCGAGGTGAAGGCGCTGGCCAGCCAGACCGCCAAGGCCACCGAGGAAATCTCGTCGCAGGTCGCCGCGATGCAGGCCTCGACCAGCGAAGCGGTCGCCTCCATCGATGCGATCACCGGCACCATCGCGCAGATGAGCCAGATCACCACCACCATCTCCGAAGCAGTTCAGCAGCAGGGCGCCGCAACGCAGGAAATCGCTCGTAACATTCAGTCGGTCTCAGCCGGCGCGACCGAGATCAGCAATCACATCGGCGGCGTCAGCAGCGCTGCCGAGGCGACCGGCTCGGCTGCATCGCAGGTGCTGTCCAATGCGCAGGAGCTCGAGGGCCAGTCCAGCCAGTTGCGCGCGGCCGTCGATGACTTCCTGGCCAAGGTGCGGGCCGCCTGAGGCTTTTGCCGCCGCTCGCGGACATCACTTCACGAATCGAAAGCCCTCCCATGTGGAGGGCTTTTGCGTTTCGAGCCTTGTTCAGTGGTCAGTGTCCTTGGCGCGAGGTGCGTCCTATTGCAGCATCGATGCGCTGCTCCGGGTGGCAAACCAGCATCAATTCGGTGCGGGCTTACCTGTGGTAGTTAAATATATTGTCCGCCGGTATTGAGGCACGGGCGCTGCGTTGCGTCCTGCAGAATGAGTTCATGAACTGGAAACCGTCCCCTGCAATGTTGCGCTGATATTAATCAGTTTCATCGGGCGGAAATTTCCTATGCATCGTCTCAAATTCTCCATCGGTCTGCGCATCTACAGCATCATCGGCCTGTGCTTCTGTGGCATTGCCGGTTTGGCCTGGATGCAGCTTTCGACCCTTGGAGACTCACTCAAGCAGCAGCGCCAGAGTGAGCTCACGCATCTGACGCAACTCGCACTCGGTATCGCGCAGGAGGAATACGCCACCGTTCAGCGCGGCGCCGCGAGCGATGAGGCGGCGCGCAAAACTGCCGCCGCGCGTATCGGCAAGCTGCGTTACGGCGCCGACGATTACTTCTGGATCAACGACATGCATCCGAAAATGGTGATGCATCCGATCAAGCCGGAGCTGAATGGCGCGGATCTCTCGGGCAACAAGGATCCGAACGGCAAGCGGCTGTTTGTCGATTTCACCGACGTCGTGAAGACGCAGAAGGCTGGGTTCGTCGACTATCTGTGGCCCAAGCCCGGCAAGGAAGCGCCGCAGCCGAAACTGTCTTACGTGGTTGGCTTCGAGCCATGGGGCTGGGTGATCGGCACTGGCGTCTATATCGACGATTTGCAGGCGCAGGTGTGGAGCAGCGCGCGCACCGTGATGATCGCGGCACTGGCCGTGATCGTGACGCTGGGGCTGCTGGCCTGGATGATCGGTCGCAGCATCACCGCGCCGCTCGGCCGCCTCGCGGCGCGGATGCGCGGCCTCGCCGATGGCGCGCTGGATGCAGCAATTCCGGAGGTCGATCGCCACGACGAAATCGGCGCCATGGCGGCGACGGTCCAGGTGTTCAAGGACAATGCATTGCGCATTCGCGGTCTCGACAAGATCGAGGCGGAAACGCAGGCAAAGGCCGCCGCCGAACGTCGCGCGACGATGGAAAGCCTGGCCGACGATTTCGAGCGTAGCGTGAACGGCATCGTCCGCTCGGTATCGAGCGCTGCTGCGGGCATGCAGGGCACGGCGCAGTCGATGACGGCAACGGCCAGCGACGCGAGCTCGCGTGCCTCGACGGTCGGTGCGGCGTCAGCGCGCTCGTCCGACAATGTCAGCACGGTTGCGGCCGCTGCCGAAGAACTGTCGGCCTCGGTGAGCGAAGTGTTGCGTCAGGTCGCAGCCTCCAGCGAGATCGCCAGCAAGGCCGTGGGTGATGCGGAGCGCACCAACGCGACCGTGCAGCAACTCTCCAGCGGTGCCGAGAAAATCGGCGAAGTCGTTCAGCTCATTCACAGCATCGCATCGCAGACCAATCTGCTGGCGCTCAACGCCACCATCGAGGCGGCACGTGCCGGTGAGTCCGGGCGAGGCTTTGCGGTCGTCGCATCGGAAGTGAAGGCCCTGGCGAGCCAGACGGCGAAAGCCACCGAGGAAATCTCGGCGCAGGTCGCAGCGATGCAGGCCTCGACTAGCGAAGCGGTCAGCTCGATCAATGCCATCACCAGCACGATCGCGCAAATGAGCCAGATCACCACCACCATTTCCTCGGCCGTGGAAGAGCAGGGTGCGGCGACCCAGGAGATTGCGCGTAACATTCAGTCGGTCGCGGCTGGTTCCAACGAGGTGAACAAACATATCGGCGGCGTCAGCTCCGCCGCGGAAGCCACCGGCCAGGCCGCGGGCGCGGTGCTGGCGAGCGCGAAGGAGCTCGATGGCCAGTCGGGCATTCTGAGCAAGGCGGTGGATGAGTTTCTGGCCAAGGTCAGGGCGGCGTAGTTCTTTTCCCTCCCCGGAGCGAAGCGAATGGGGAGGGTGGATCGACCGCCTTGGCGAAGCGAAGCTTCGCTTGGGCGGGCGAGACGGGTGGGGTGTTTCCACAAACTCCGACGTCACGTGGGGAAAGACCCCACCCGGCGCTACGCGCCACCCTCCCCACTGCGCGGCTTCGCCGCTTGGGGGAGGGAGAAGTAAAAAACAAAAAGCCCTCCCTTGCGGGAGGGCTTTCGCGTTTCAGGCTATGCCGAGACAGGCTTACTTCGCCTTCAGGAAATCGGCGACTTCGAGCAGGACGAATTCGTTGTCGTCGGCCTTGTTCGGATCGCGGCTCGACGAGAACGGCAGGTTGTTGTCGTTGCCGACGATGATGTGCGTGGCATCGACCTGATCGACGTTCTCGATGGTGAAGAACGGGAACTGGAGCACGCCGTCGTTCAGCGGCTTCTTCGCCAGCTTGTTCGGGTCCTGGATCTTCAGGAGATCGATGAAGCCGACCTTGCGGACGGGCTTGCCGACATTGCTGTCGTTCATTTCGATCTTGTAGACGCGCTTCAGCTTCGGCAGGTCAGGGAAGCAGTCGGTGCCGCGCTTGCCGTCGGCGCAGGCCTTGTCCTTGGTGCCTTCGCCGTCGTCACGCTCGATGATCAGGCCGTTGTCGGCGGTGATCATGTTGAAGTCGCCGATGGCATTGCCATTGGTCTCGAACACATAGTGCCAGAACCGGCCGGTGAACTTCTGGGCGGCCACGTCAAATTCGAGAATGCGGGCGGCTTCCTTGCCATCGACCTTTTCCCAATCCTTCTTCTCGGTATCCCACAGCGGGCCTTCGAGCAGGCCGTAGAGGAACTTGCCATCCTTCGAGGCGGCGAAGCCTTCATAGCCCTTCGAGCGCTTCAGGTTCACATTGGTGTAGCTGGCACCCGGTGCGCCCGGCGTCGCGACCTGCCAATGATCCGGCGAGCGAACCGGCTTGCCGTCAGCCATGGTCTCGAACACTTCGAGCACCTTGCCGGTCTTGTCGGCCTTGATGATGTAGGGGCCGAATTCTTCGCCGATCCAGAAATTGTCGCCGACGATCTGGAAGCCTTCGGTATCGACATCGGCGCCGGTCAGGTAGCGCTTGGCGGTGTCTTCATGGACGATGCGGAACGGCACCTTCTTGTCGGGATCGTGCAGGAACACGGTTTCCTGCTTCTCGATCTTGCCGCTCTTCCAGTCGATCTTGTGGCGGTTCAGATAGATCATGTAGTCGGGCGAGTTGGCGCGCGAGCCGGCGCCGTTGTCGGTCAGCACCCAAAACGAACCATCGGGCATGGTCTTGATGCCGGAATGGCCCTGCAGCGGCTGGCCCTTCATCGGCAGGGAGATGCCGGTGTCGCGTTCCTTGGACTTGCCCATCACGCTGCCAAGCTTATCGACGCGCTTGCCGGTGGTGTATTTGCCGGAGGTCTTCAGGTCGCTCGGCGCATCGGCAGGTGCCTCGATGGTCGAGGAGGCCGGCAGCACGGCGTGGCCGGCAAGCTTGGCGGGGAATTCACCTTCCGATTGCGCGAAAGCGGCAGTGGAAAGCAGGACGAGGGAAGCGACGGAGCAGAGCAAAGTGCTGCGCATGGATTGTCTCCTGAGAGGGGTGGGGACCACGCGCGGTGTTCTGAAGATCGGCGGTTACGCTGAGGCGACAGTTCCATGAAGGGAAGATGACAGCAGGGGAAATCACTGCGACATCCGGTCGCCATGCCTGCGGGTTGGGCAGGGCGGTCAAAGCGGCCGAGGCGTTCAAGGCTGGAGAGCTGGATCGTGTTCCTGAGACGTGGCAACGTCCATACCCGCGATTGAAAAACGTCGCGCTCGGAGAGACCATCATGATTGCACGTCTGCGCACGTTCTTTTCCGCGGTGCTCTGCCTGACACTGACCGCCCAGACGACGGCGGACGCCTGCACGCGATTGGTTTATCACGGGGCGAATGGCCAGGTGGTCACGGCGCGGTCGATGGACTGGAAGACCGATGTGCGCACCAATCTCTGGATCCTTCCGCGCGGCATCGCGCGGTCGGGCGAAGCCGGCCCGAACTCCGTCAAGTGGACTGCGAAATATGGCAGCGTGGTTGCGACCGGTTACGACATCTCGACCACCGATGGCGTCAATGAAGCCGGCTTGAATGCCAATCTGCTATGGCTGGTCGAATCCGAATATCCGAAACTGGACCAGAGCAAGCCGGGGCTCACCATCGCAGCCTGGGCGCAATATGTGCTCGACAATTTTGCCACCGTGGCGGAAGCGGTCGCGGCGCTGGAGAAGGAGCCGTTTGTCATCGTGACCGATGCAGTGCCAGGCGAACAGCGTCTGGCCACGTTGCATCTGTCGATGTCCGATGCGTCGGGCGACAGCGCCATCGTCGAATATATCAAGGGCAAGCAGGTCATCCATCACGGACGGCAGTATCAGGTGATGACCAATTCGCCCATTTATGACGAGCAGCTCGCGCTCAACAGCTATTGGAAGCAGATCGGCGGCACCACGTTCCTGCCCGGCACCAATCGCGCAGCCGACCGTTTTGCGCGGGCGTCGTTCTATGTGAATGCGATCCCGAAAGACGAGAACGCGAACCGTGCCCTTGCCAGCGTGTTCAGCGTGATCCGGAACGTGTCGGTGCCTTACGGGATCACCACGCCGGATCAGCCGAACATCTCATCGACGCGCTGGCGCACGGTCGTGGATCATGCCCGCAAACTCTATTTCTTCGAGTCCGCGCTGACGCCGAACACGTTCTGGGTCGATCTGAAGAAGATGGATTTTTCGGTGGAGACCGGGAAGGTCAAGAAGCTCGATCTCGGTGAAGACCAGAACCACACCTATTCCGGAGATGCGACGGCGCAGTTCAAGGACGCGCCGCCGTTCAAGTTCCTGGGATTGTAGGGGTGTCGTCCCCGCCTGCGCGGGGACGACAAAAGCTGGCGACGACTGCTTATTGCTTTTCGATGCCGGCGCCTTCGACGAGGTTCTTCCACACGACGAGCTGCTCCTTCAGGAACGCATCGAATTGCTCTGGCGTGCCGGAAAAGGCTTCCATACCGCGGCCGGCAAGTTCTTTCTGAATGTCAGGGCGCTCGACGATCTTGCGGATCTCGGCATTGAGCTTGACGACGATATCCTTCGGCAGATTGGCCGGGCCGAGATAACCCTGCCAGGAGGTGACGTCGAAACCCTTGACGCCTGCTTCGTCCATGGTCGGCAGGTCGGGCATGATCTTGGAGCGATACTTGGTCGTGACCGCCAGCGCTTTCAGCGTCTTGGCATTCACATGCGGGAGACCGGTGGGAACGTCGGTGAACATCATGCTGACGCGGCCGGCGATGACGTCGGTCATTGCGGGGGGCGAGCTCTTATAGGGCACGTGGAGCATGTCGAGGCCGGCAAGTCGCGCGAAAGTGGCGCCGGAGACGATCGCGGATGAGCTGCCGCTGGCGTAAGTATACTTGCCGGGGTTCTTCTTCACGAGCGCGATCAGCTCTTCCACCGAATTGGCCGGAATCTCCGGATTGATCACCAGCATGAAGGGCAGGTCGCCAGTGCGGGCGATCGGCGTGAAATCCTTGATCGGATCATAGGTCATGTTCTTGAGCAGATACGGATTCGCCGAATGCGTCGTGTTGGTGGTCACGAACAGCGTGTAACCATCTGCAGGCGCGCGGGCGACGAAGCTGGCAGCGATGGAGCCATTGGCACCCGCCTTGTTGTCGATCACGGTGGTCGTGTTGAGGGCCGTGCCCAGTTCCTTGGCAATCAGGCGCGTCGTCGTGTCCGTGCCGCTGCCGGCCGCGAAAGGCAGCACCAGCGTGATCGGCCGGTTCGGATAGCCGGCGCTCTGCGCCCATGCACCGGTGGCGACGCCGAGCAGGGCTGCCGCCATCGCTGCGCCTGCAATACGACGAGATACGCGAAGTCCGATCATGTAGTTCCTCTCCTTGAAACAGCCTTGCTGGCTGGTTTGTTGGAAACAAACTAGCCGAGCTTGCCGGTCTGCGGAAGCGGAAAGGAAACCACTATCGTTACGTGTTCGCGCGCTTCGACCAGAGCGCTGTGCGTCAAGGCAGCGAACACTCGATGCTATAGACGACCCCCGTGGGCAGGAAGTCGGCGGTGGCGCTGCCACCAAGCTGGTCGCGGGCCCCGCGCTCGATCAGCTTTGAGCCAAATCCCCTGCGCGTGGGGGCTGAAACCCTGGGGCCGCCGGATTCGACCCAGCTCATCTGCAGCTTCTGCTCCGCTGCGTCCGGTTGCAGATGCCAGTCGATGCTGATCCGGCCGGTGTCGTTCGAAAGTGCACCGTATTTCGCCGCATTGGTCGCGATCTCGTGCAGGATCATCGACATCATCACCGCGCGCGGCGGCGACAGCGGGACCTTGGGACCATTGATGCTGATGCGCGATGTCCCCAGCACGGAATATGGCTCCAGCACGCGGTTGACCACGTCATGCACCCCGGCGCCGACCCATTTTTCGTGGCTGAGCAGATCATGCGCGCGCGACAGCGCGCCGAGCCGGCCATCGAATGCTTCGCGTTCGGACTTGGTGGCGCTGCGGAAGGTCTGGCTCGCGATCGCCTGCAGCACCGCCAGCGTGTTCTTGACGCGATGATTGAGCTCTTCCACCAGCAAGGCCTGCAGCGTCTCGCCGCGCGCGATGGCATTCGCCATCCTCAATGCGAATGCGACACCCACGAGCATCAGCAATATGCCGACGGAAATCGTGATGGCAAGATTGCGCCATAGCGGCGAGATCAATGAACTCGTCGCAATACCCGATGCGACCATCCATCCCGATGTCGACGAGCGGGCGACCGCCGTGATCAGGGGCACGCCCTCAAGCGATATCGTCTCGAAGTTCGCTTCCGATGCCTTCGACATCTGTGCGAACAAGGTCGGCGATGCGCGCTTGCCGATCGTTTCTTCCGGATTCGGTGCGCGCGCGAAATTGATGCCGTCGGCATCGAAGATGGCGATCGTCCAATCGTCATTCGGACGCTGCTTTTCCAGCATCGTCTGGAACATCGCCATCGGTGGTGCGAAGGAAATGTTATAGACGACCTGACCATCGACGATGGCCGGGACTTCCACCGTCAGGATCTGTTTGTTGATGACGGAGCCGAGAAACAGATTTGAGAACACGGGCTTGCCTGTCTCGAACACCTTGCGCACCACGTCCATATTGTTGCGTGGCGGCGCCTGGCTGAGGTCCTTCATGGCGGTCGAGAACAGCTGCTTGCCATCACGGTCCGCGATCAGCAGTGCGCCGCCCGGCGGATACTGCTCAAGAAAGCCATCGGCGACCCGGCGGAAGCGCTCGAAATCCCCGGAGCGCAATGAATTCGTCAGTGACAGGACGGAGAGACTGCCGGTGATACGCCGCATTTCGGCGTCGAGCACGATGCGCAGGCTGCGCGCAGTTTCGAGTACGCGGGTGGCGGCGTCCTCGCGATCTTTCTCATAGCCGCGATAGATGACCACACTGACGAAGATGATGAGCGGAAGGGTCGAGCCCGCGACGAGCAAAGCCAATCGGACCGGCAATGACAGTTTTCGCACGGGCGTCCCGAAGTTCTCTCTGGCGAAGCGACGCCGCGATCATAGGGGCGATCGTCGTGCGCCGCTATCCCCTTGCGGCTGTGGCGTTGTGGCTCAACGGCGGGAGGCGATGAACACGCCGGAGAGGACCAGGACATAGCCGGTCAGGTGAAACAACTGCAGCGTTTCGCCGAGGAAGGCGATGGCCATCACCGAGCCGAACACCGGCATCAGCTGCAGGAACGGCGCTGCCCGGTTGGGGCCGATCAGTGCAATGCCGCGGTTGAAGAACAGATAGGCCAGAGTCGATGGGAAAATCACGGCATAGGCCAGGGCCAGGAACGTCACGGTGTCGAGGATCAGCGGTCGGCCGGCGTTGAGTTCCCACAGGCTGACGGGAACGGTCATCAGCGCGCCGAAGCCCGTGGTCACCGCGATCAGCGACATCGGGTGCGTCACGGGTCGCTTGATCATCATGGCGGAGTAGATGCCGAACACCAGCAAGGCGCCGGCCAGCATGGCGTCGCCTTTGTTGATCTCGATGCCGGCCAGCGCCGTCAGGTCGCCGCGGAGCAGGATGACGAACACACCGGTCATGGAAATCACGATGCCGAGCAGTTGCACCAGTGAGAGTCTGATGCCGAACAAAATCAGCGACCACAGCGCGACATAGAGCGGGCCTGATGACTGGATCAGAAGCCCGTTGAGCGCCTGGGTATATTGCAGGCCGGCATAAGCGAGGGCGGTGTTGGCCGCGAAGCCGGTCAAGGCCAGCAGGAGCATCAGGGGAATGTGCTTGCGGATCACCGGCCAGTCTTTGCGCAGCGGAGTCCAGGCGAAAGGCAGCATCAGCAGGAACGCGCCGATCCAGCGCACGCAGGACAGGGTGATGGGCGGCACATGCCCGGCCACAAAGCGCCCAAGCACGATATTGCCCGCCCAGAACAGCGAGGTCAGGCTGAGCAGGAGATAAGGCTGGTTAGCGAACCAGCTGATCAGCGAACGCGGCGGTGCGGGTGTGGTCATCGGCCTGATGATGCTGGGCATCCCCTTAGGCGGCAGATCGTCCGGCCGGACAAGTCGCGCTGGCGCGCAGCGTCCATGCATGCGCATCGCCGAATGCGGATGTGTGTCGAATGGGCGCGGCAGATTTACCATAAAGCGGTATCATGAAACCAATTATCGCGTAATTGCAATGCTTTAGCGTGGTTCGTCTACCGAACATTAACCTGGTCCCAAGACCTCATAGGTAGGATGAGCTCCATTAGGGATGGAACTCATTTTCAACCTCGGACCCCATTGCTTCGCGCGTGATGACGCAGCCGAAGTCGGGACCGGCACGATTGCGCGCGGCTGAGGAGCTCAGCGCAGTAGGAGATTGCTATGTCACCTTCCGCTTCCGTACCCAGCCGCCGCCGGGGTTTCGGTCTTGGTCCTCGCATCATCATGATGTCGGTCGCTGGCATTTTGGCCCTCGGCATTTGCGTGACACTGGTCGCGAAGACCGTGCTCGAACAGGGCGCCACGAAATCGGCGACCGAGCGTGTCGATACCAACATGCGTGTCGCATGGGACGTGCTGCGCGAGAGCGGCGACAAGTACAGTATCGCGGACGGCAAGCTGCTTGCGGATGGCAAGCCGCTCAACGGCAGCTTTGTCGCCGTCGACAAGATCAAGACGCTGGTCGGTGGCACCGCCACGATCTTCATGAACGATACCCGTATCTCCACAAACGTGATGAAGCCGGACGGCACACGTGCGATCGGCACGCAACTCGCCAAGGGACCGGCCTATGAAGCCATCTTCGATCGCAAGACCTCGTTCCGTGGTGAAATCGCCATTCTCGGCGAGCCCTATATGACGGTGTATGATCCGATCTTCGATGCCAACCGCAATGTGATCGGCATCCTCTATGTCGGCATCAAGAAGGTGGACTTCCTGGAGACGGCGCGCGACACGCTCTGGACCATCGTCTATGCGACGATTGCCGTGATGCTCATTGCAATCGTGCTCAGCTACTTCATTGCCCGCAGCACCATCGTGCGGCCGCTGAAGGCGAGCATCGCCACCATGAACACGCTGGCCAAGGGCGACCTGACGGTCGATGTCCCGGTCAGCTCGCGCCGCGACGAGATCGGCGAGATCATGACGGCGCTGGCGGTGTTCAAGGATAACGGCCTCGAAGTCGAGCGCATGAAGGCGGAACAGGCGGCGATGGAAGCGCGCGCCGCCGAACAGCGCAAGGCCGACATGATGCGACTGGCAGACGAATTCGAGGGCGCCGTTGGCCAGATCGTCGATACGGTGTCATCGGCCTCGACGGAACTCGAAGCCTCGGCGAGCACGCTGACCGCGACCTCGGATCATTCGCAAGTCCGCGCGACTGCGGTTGCCGGCGCTTCGGAAGAGGCGGCCACCAATGTGCAGTCCGTTGCTGCCGCGACGGAAGAGCTGTCCTCGTCGGTGCATGAGATCAGCCGGCAGGTGCAGAGCGCAGCCCGCATCGCCGGCGAGGCCGTGTCGCAGGCCGACAACACCAACAACCGCGTCGGTGAACTCGCGGCCGCTGCCTCCCGCATCGGTGACGTCGTCGAGCTCATCAACACCATCGCCGGGCAAACCAATTTGCTGGCACTCAATGCGACCATCGAAGCCGCACGCGCCGGCGAAGCCGGCCGCGGCTTTGCCGTCGTCGCAGCCGAAGTGAAAGCGCTTGCCGAGCAGACCGCCAAGGCCACCGGTGAAATCAGCCTGCAGGTTTCCGGTATTCAGCGGGCCACCGAGGATTCCGTGGTGGCCATCAAGGAAATCTCCACCACGATCGGTCAGATGTCGGAGATCGCATCGGCCATTGCATCCGCCGTCGAGGAGCAGGGCGCGACCACCCAGGAAATCTCCCGCAATGTGCAGCAGGCCGCCGATGGCACGATGCAGGTCAGTGCGAATATCACCGACGTGCAGCGTGGCGTGGAAGAAGCCGGTTCCGCATCGTCCCACGTCCTGACCGCGGCGCAATCGCTGTCGAGCGAGAGCACGCGGCTGAAACAGGAAGTCGGCAACTTCCTGCGCTCGGTTCGCGCCGCATAACGAGATACCATCAAGTGATACTTCAACGGCGCAGGGGCTCTCGCTCGCTGCGCCGTTTTTTGTTCTGTGTCGTCTGAACGACTCCAACCAGAAACAAACTGCGGCGATTCAGTCACAGCGATTTTGATTGTGACAGTTTTTGAATGGTTCTATTGGCGGACTCGCAAGGTCGCGCCTAACCCCAATGC
This sequence comes from Tardiphaga alba, assembly GCF_018279705.1. Lineage (NCBI taxonomy): Bacteria > Pseudomonadati > Pseudomonadota > Alphaproteobacteria > Hyphomicrobiales > Nitrobacteraceae > Tardiphaga > Tardiphaga alba. The sequence goes on along the minus strand of NZ_CP036498.1, from coordinate 4,593,737 downwards.
TTGAATTTCAGCACATCCGTCGCGTTGTGGCCGATGTGGATCATTGGGGGTCCATCTTGAACATCTTCCACCTCTCCCGCCTGGCGCTTCTGTCCTCGGCAGGTGCCCTCAGTCTGCTCTCCGTCGAGACGGCATTCGCTCAGTCATCGACCGCGCAGCCGGGTGCGCAGAACCTGCCGCCGGTGGTCGTGAGCCAGCCGGGCCAGCGTCGCCGCGCCACGGCACAGCGCGCGCCGCGTGCCGCACGCACCGTGGTCGCGCCGCGCCCGGTCGCCCAGCCGCCGCGCAGCAACGTGTTCGTCGAAAGCCCCCGCGGCCCGATCCAGGGCTATGTCGCCAATCGCAGTTCGACCGGCACCAAGACGAATACGGCGATCAATGAAACGCCGCAGGCGATTTCAGTCATCGGTGCCGAGCAGATTCGCGATCAGAATCCGACCAAGCTGGATGAGGTGTTGCGTTACGCGCCCGGCGTGGCAGCGGGTACGTTTGGAGCCGACTTCCGCAATGACTGGTTCCTGATCCGCGGCTTCAAGTCCGACGACAACAGCGTCTTCCTTGATGGCATGCAGCTATTCTACACGTCGTATGCCAGCTGGAAGCTTCAACCCTTCAATATGGAGCGCGTTGAAATCCTCCGCGGCCCCTCGGCAATCCTGTATGGCGGTTCAAGCCCCGGCGGTCTGGTTAATGTCGTCAGCAAGATGCCGCGCGCAGAACCGATCCGCTACATCGAGACCGGCGTTGATAGCCATGGCAATGGCTATTTTGGTTTCGATATCAATACGCCGATCAAGCTGGCGCCGGGCAATGGCGAACTCTACACGCGCTTCGTCGGCCAATTGCAGAATGGCGGCACTCAGACAGATTTCACGCCGAACAATAACTATTTCATCGCGCCATCGGTAACCTGGAAGCCGGACGTCGATACGACCCTGACCATTCTCGCTTCGGCATCTTATAACGAGACGCGTCCGGAAAACTTCCTGCCCTATGTCGGCAGCGTAACGAATGCCCCATACGGACGTATCCCGACCAACTTCTACGGCGGCGATCCGAGCACTGACAAGTTCAAGCGCGAACAGGAAATGCTCGGTTATCAGTTCGAGCGGCATCTGTCTGACAATGTGACGTTCCGCCAGAATGCTCGCTTCGCCCATGTGGACGTGAACTACACAGGCCTGACGCTGGGTAGCCTGGTGGCGCCCTATAGCACCTATGCGAACATCGCCACCGGTGAACTCAACCGCTACGGTTTCGCGACGCGCGGCATTGCCGATCAGGCCAACATGGATAGCCAGGTTGAGGTTCGCTTCAATACCGGCGTTCTCAAGCATACCGCGCTGTTCGGTCTCGATCTGAAGCATTACAAGATCAGCGATCAGGCGGGATTGGCAGGACCGTTCAATACGCCGTCGCCTTACCCGACGATCAACGTGCTGAACCCTAACTATTCCGTGGGTTTGACGCCGATCCGTTCGTCGCCGGTTTATGCGAACTATCGTGATGGAAATCAGACCCAGAACCAGCTCGGCGTCTATGTGCAGGATCAGATCAAGCTGGATCGCCTGACATTGGTGCTCAGCGGCCGTAACGACTGGGTCCGCAATCACCGCTTCGATGAAGCCTTTGGTCCATCCTCGTTAACGAGCGAGGACAGCAAGTTTAGTGGGCGTGCTGGCCTGATCTATAATTTCGACAGCGGCGTTGCTCCTTATGTGTCCTATGCGACGAGCTACAACCCGATCATCGGCTTCAACAACGGAAAACTGTTCGTTCCGGAAACCGGCGTGCAGACCGAAGTCGGCGTCAAGTATCAGCCGGTCGGGTTCAATGGACATTTCGGTGTCGCCCTGTTCGACCTGAAACGCCAGAACGTGCCGACGGTCGATCCGCTGTTCCCGCTGTTGTCGATCCAGAGCGGTGAAGTGACGTCGCGCGGCATCGAACTCGAAGCTGTTGCCAATCTCGCGCCGGGCTTCAAGGTGGTGGGTTCGTTCACCAGCTACAACTTGTTCCTGAGCAAGGATCTCGATGCATCGCTGATCGGAAAGGTGCCGACCAATACACCGCGTCAACTCGCTTCCGGATGGGCGGATTACACGTTCCAGAGCGGCATCCTGCGTGGTTTCGGCTTTGGTGGTGGCGTGCGCTATGTCGGCTCTTCCTTCGCCGATCCAGCCAATACGCTCGCCGTTCCCTCGCGTGTGCTGGGCGATCTCGCCGTTCACTACGACTACGAGAATTGGCGCTTTGCCGTGAACGCAGCGAATGTGACGGACGAAATTTACGTTGCCAGCTGCGCCAGCCAATTCTCATGCTTCTACGGCGATCGTCGCAGGGTTACGGGCAGCATCGGCTACAAGTGGTGATCTGACTTTGAAGATGGCGGGGTGATCCGGCAGCGGGTCATCCTGCCTTCGTTGTCATCTGAAGTACTCCGATCATGTCGTCCCCGGATGCCGGGGCGACATTGTCGTTTCGGTGCATCGGCTCGGCCGAGGATCGATCCGATCCCTCACGCCGCCTTCGGTTTCCGTGCCGCCACCACGATCCCGGCCAACACCAGCGCGTAGCCGATGACGTGGAACAGCTGCATGCTTTCGCCCACGAACACGATGGCCATCACCGAGCCGAACACCGGCACGAGATGAAAGAACGGCGCCGAGCGGTTCGGTCCGATCAACTGGACGCCGCGATTGTAGCAGAGATAGGCCAGCGTCGAGGGAAACAGCACCACATAGAGCAGCGCGAACAGGTTCGACGACGTCGCTTCCGGCAATGGTCGGACCGACAATTCCCAGACCAGCAATGGCAGCAGGAATAAGGCGCCGCAGCCGAATACGAAAGCCAGGAACGAGCTCTGCTGGATCGCCGGACGCTTCTGCACCAGCGCCGAATAGAGCCCGAAGATCGCCAGCGCGACCAGCACGAGGAGGTCGCCGATATTGAATTCGATATTGGCGAGCCGCGTGAGGTCGCCATGCATGATGATGGTGAGCACGCCGAGCAGCGACACGAGAATGCCGGCAAGCTGCACCAGCGTCAGCCGGGCCCGCAACACGATCAGCGACCATGCGGCCAGAAACAGCGGCGTCGAGGACTGCAGCAGCAATGCATTGAGCGCGGTGGTGTGCTCCAGCGCCGAGTAAAGCATGGTGTTGAAGCAGGAGATGCCGCAGATCGCCATCACCACCATGACGCCGAGCTTGCTGCGGATCGCCGGCCAATCGGTTTTCAGGTCATGCCAGGCGAAGGGCAGGATGATCAGGAAGGCGCCGGTCCAACGCAGTACGGACAGCGTGACCGGCGGGAAATGCCCGGCGACCAGCCTGCCGACAATGGCGTTGCCGGCCCAGAACAGCGAGGGCAGGCACAGCAGGATATAGGGCTGGTTGTTGAGCCAGCCGAGCGGATTGCGACTGGCGCTGGGAGCAGATGACGACATCGGACCGGACCTGACAAGAAAACACCCGGACGGATGTCCGGGTGCCTGACAGACACGGAATTGTTGCGGACTTCAATGGCCAAGCCGGTGGCGCGGCCGCATGGAGCCCATGCAGGCCTCTGCGGTCACGCGCACGTTACCAGCGTGGACCCCAGTTGTTGTTGTTATTCCAGCCATTGTCCCAGCCATCCCGTTCGCGCTGAACGCGGCCTTTGCGACGCGGCTGGTTCTGCTCGCCGAAGGCCAGCACCGGATTGCGCATGCAGTCGCCGCGCTGGCCGCTCACGGTGGCCATGCACTGGTTATAGGAGGTGAAGCTGCAGCTCGGATTGAAGCCCGATGCTGAGGTGCGGGAGCACCATGGATATTCGCGGGCTTCTGCTGCGGTGGTGCCAATGGCATTCAAGCCGCCGGCGGCTAGAAGAAGGGTTGTTGCTGCAAGGAACGATCTCATATCGTTTCTCCTTATGGGTTTCCGAATGACAATGCGGATCATCTATTCGTGTTCCGCAGGCGTCGCAGGTTCATCACCGGTTGCTCTGCGCCTCAGTCCGTCAGCGTGGCCGCCGCCGCATCCAGTGCGGTGCGCGCGGTCTCCGGCGCGATTTCGATCTGCAATCCGCGCTGGCCGCCATTGAGATAGACGGTGGTCTCCGCCAGCGCCGCCTGCTCCATCGCCGTCGGCACGCGCTTCTTCTGCCCGAACGGGCTGATGCCACCAACATGATAGCCGGTGATGCGTTCGGCATCCGCGGGGCGCATCATCTTGGCGCTCTTGCCGCGAAATGCCGCAGCCAGCTTTTTCATGCTGACTTCCTTGTCCGACGGCACGACCACGCAGACGGGCTTGCCGTCCACTTCGGCCATCAGCGTCTTCAGCATCCGCTGCGGCGCGATGCCGAGCGCTTCGGCCGCCTGCAGGCCGATGCTCTCGGCGTCGGGATCGTAGTCGTAGCTGTGCAGCGTGAAAGCGGCCCCGAGCTTGGTGAGCGTCTGGGTGGCGCGTGTCGATTTGGACATCGATATCTCGGATAAAGGTCAGACCACCTCGGTGACCGGCTGCATGTCGATAGCAAAGGTTTCGAGGAATTTCGAGGTCATGATGTAGAAGCCGACGGCCAGCTGCAATTCGACCAGCGCGCCCGGTGTCAGCCGCGCGGCGATCGCCTTGAAGGTGGCGTCGGTCGGGCGATGCAGCTGCACGATCTCGTCGGTGAAGGCGAGGGCCGCGCGCTGGGTCTCGTCGAAGCACGTGGCCGCCTGCCAGTTCTCCAGCGCATCGTTCTGCGCCTCGGTGACGCCGACATAGCCGCCGATGCGACGGTGTGCTGCGACTTCATAGGGCGCTTCGCAAAGAATGCCGGTGCGCGTGATGGCCAATTCGCGAATGACCGGATCGAGTTCGCCCTTGTTGCGGATCGCGCCGCCAAGCCGGCAATATTGTTCGAAATAGCTCGGCGAATGCGCCATCATGCGGAAGATGTTGGCATTGCGGTTCTTGTCGAGAATGTCGCGCGTGCGGTCGCTGGCGGCTGCGGGGTCGCTGTAGTCGATGCGGGCCATGAGGTCTCCCTTGATCGCCATCATGCCCTGCTGGTGGGGCCTGTTCGGGCGAATGGTCCGCTGTTGTAGCCGAGCGGGGAGGGAGCTGCCAACCAGTCGTCAGATTCGGGATCTGATGCGGCTTTCGGCCAGGACCGTGACGATGCCGAGCAGCAACACGGCGATGATGATATCGAGCGGCGCATCGAAGCCGAAGGCGAGCACGGCCGCGACGGCGACGATGGAGAGGACCGGCCAGGTGATGTCGTCGATCAGGCGGGCGATCATGATCATCCTTCCGCCGTGGCGGGGTGCGGTTGAAACTGTTGACGCGCCGCCGCGAGCTGTTGCTTCAGCAGGCGCGTCTCCTCGAAGCGCTTGCTGACATCGCGCAGGATCGACACGGCGCCGCTCGGCCGTCCGGCCTCGTCATGCAGCACCGCCATGGTGAACTCGACGGAGATGCGTGCGCCGCTCTTGACCAGAGCAGGGACGGCCAGCAGGTCGCCGTCGCCATAGCGGCTGCTGCCGGTTGCCATCACATGGTGATAGCCCTGCCAGTGCCGGGCTCGCAGCGCGTCCGGGATGATGAGATCGAGCGACTGTCCGAGCGCTTCCGGCGCGGTGTAACCAAAAATGCGCTCGGCGCCTGGATTCCACACGGTGATTGATCCCGCGAGATCCGTTGCGATCACCGCATCGGATCGCATCGACAGGATGGCGTCGGCGATACCTGCCTGCATGTCCGTCATCTCAGTGATCACTGAAACAGCTTCATGGCATTGACGAGAGTCTGCATGACGCCGGCCAGCAGCGGGATGCCGGCGAAGCTCCAGGCCAGTGCGAGCTGCCATCCCTTGGTCGGGTTCGGATGTGTGGTCATCGTCTTGTTCCGTCGGTTGGAGGATCAGGCGCGGCTGGGCACGGCGCCGGTTGGTTCGGCCGGTGCCGGCGTGCGCGGCGCATCGGCCTCATTGTCCGCGGCCATGTGGTGTCGCTTGTCGACGGCGGTGACGCAGAGATTGGCGATGAAGCCGATCACCAGCAGGCCGGCCATGATATACATGGTGGTGTTGTAGGCCTGCGCCTTCGGCACGCCGTGGGTGACGTTGTATTCGCGGATGTAGTTGATGAGCACCGGCCCGACGATGCCGGCAGCGGACCAGGCCGTCAGCAGGATGCCGTGGATGGCGCCGACATAGCGCGTGCCGAACATGTCGCGCAGATAGGCAGGGACGGTGGAGAAGCCGCCGCCATACATGCTGACAATGATCAGGAAGCAGATCACGAACAGCACGATATTGCCGTGCGCACCGGCATAGGGAACGGTGACATAGAGCGCGAAGCCGAGCGTCATATAGACGAAGTAGGTGTTCTTCCGGCCGATATAGTCGGACAGCGACGCCCAGCTGAAACGCCCGCCCATATTGAACAGGCTCATGAGCCCGACGAGGCCTGCTGCGGCCACGGCGGTGATCTGGCCCGGAAACATCTCCTGGCTCATCGCCGAGGCCTGGCCGAGCACGCCGATGCCGGCGGTGGTGTTGGCGAACAGCACGATCCAGATCAGCCAGAACTGCGGCGTCTTCACCGCCTGATACACATAGACGTCGTTCCGGGTCATCAGCTTGCTGGCCACCTTGGGCGGCGTGTAGCCGGCCGGCTGCCAGCCTGGCGCGGGCACGCGCACGATGGCCGATCCCACCATCATGAAGACGAAATAGACGCAGCCGAGCACGATGAAGGTGTTGAGCACGCCGACATCGGACGGCGTGGCGAACAGGCTCATCAGCCACACCGACAGCGGCGATGCGATCAATGCGCCGCCGCCGAAGCCCATGATGGCCATGCCTGTTGCCATGCCCGGTCGATCGGGAAACCACTTCATCAGCGTGGAGACCGGCGAGATGTAACCGATGCCGAGCGCGCAGCCGCCGACAACGCCGTAGCCGAAATAGATGATCCAGAGATTGTGCAGATAGACACCGAGCGCGGAGATCAGGAATGCGCTGGCCCAGCACACGCCCGCCGTGAACATCGCCTTGCGCGGGCCGCCTTCCTCGACCCAGCGCCCGAACAGCGCGGCAGAGAGGCCGAGAAACACCATGGCGATGGAGAAGATCCAGCCGAGATCGGTGAGCTTCCAGTCCGCCGGTGTCGATTGCGAGACGCCGAGCAGCCGCGTCATCGGCAGGTTGAACACGCTGAAGGCATAGGCCTGACCGATGCAGAGGTGAACGCAAAGTGCTGCGGGGGGCACCATCCAGCGGCTGTAGCCGGGCCGCGCGATCGTATGCGTGCGATCGAGAAACGAGAGCCACGATTGTGTGCTGCTGCGCGTCGCGTCGATGCCGGCCATGCGTCGTCCTCCGTCCAGAAGGTTCTGGCGCAGCGCCGATGCACGATGCTTCAGATGAAATCCTCGCGGCCTGCCATCGCGAGACTAGATTTCGGATGCAAAATGGCTAACGAATATTATCGATGGATGATATCGGCATGACCGATATCGAGCGGCTCGTTGTTCACTTCACTTCGCATAATGCGTGAGCCGTTGGCCGGGCAGCAACGCATAGGCGGGACGATAGCCCGGCAAGTGCGCCAGGCGGTCCAGCCACGCGCGGATCGCCGGATGGCTGTTCGCAAAATCGTAGCCGTGTTCATCGGCGGGATAATGCAGATAGGCCATCATGGAAAAATCGGCGACGCTCGGTTTGGTGCCGATCGCAAAATCATTGCTCTCCAGATGGCGTTCGAGAATGCCGAGGAAATCGTCGAGCCGCTTGCGGAAGTAAGTCAGCACATGCGGATCGGGTGACGGCGTGAATGTGCGATGGAAGCGATAGGTCGCCATGTAGCCGGTGAGCTTGTGGTTGTCCCAGAACAGCCAGCGCAGGATTTCGAAGCGCTCCGCATCGCTGCCGCCGCCGAACTTGCCGAATTGCTGCGCCAGTTGCAGCAGGATCGGCGCGGTCTGCGTCAGCTTCGCTCCATCGACCTCAAGGACCGGGATTTCGCCCATGGGATTGACCGTCGCGCGCCATTCCGCCGTGCGCGTCACACCGCCGCCGAAATCGGTCCATACCGGTTCGAACCGCTGTCCGCATAGCGTCAGCATGAGCGCGAGTTTGAAGCTGTTGCCGGATTCCGGGAAATAATGGAGCCGAAAATCTGCCATCGATGTGTCCTTTCTGTTGCTGGACTCCAGGGTTCCCGTGGCCTACCACCTCCGCAGGATCTGTCGCGGGCGTACAACCGGACGGGTTGGCAAGAAGATATAATTGTTCTTAAAAACGAAGCAAATGTTCTGTAAATTTGATTGTTGTTCGGCTGATTTGTCAAGATGAGCGCCGAGACCGAACGAAAGACAACGGAGCGCGAGCGGCCGCTGATCGAGGCCGCGTTGCGGATCATCGGGCGCGCCGGAATTGACAGCGTGACCCATCGCGCCGTTGCGGCCGAGGCCGAGGTGTCGGTCGGTGCCGTGACGCATCACTTCGGCACCCGCGATGGGCTGGTCGATGCCGCCTTGCAATTTGCGCTGGCGCGCGAAGTCGGACGATTGCGGTCCTTCACCCTCAGCCTGCAGAGCAAGGCGTTCGATCGCGACGCCTGGATCAACGCGCTGGTGAACTGGTACGCGAAAGACCTGAAGGTCGATGCTGAAGCGCATGTCGCCTGCTACGAGACGTTCCTTGCCGCTGCCCGTACGACACGGCATCGCGCCATCGTCGCCGAATGGTTCGCCACCTGGCGCGCCAGCGCCGAGCTCGCATTGACCGCCGCCGGTTCGCCGACGCCGCGCGCCCATGCGGAACTGTTCGTGGCCACCTTGCTCGGCATCCTGCTGCAACAACTGGCCACCCCGCGCCGCAATTTCGCGCAGGAGACGAAGGATACGCTCTCCGAACTGGTCGGGCGGTTATTGTGCCGAAATTGACGGACGAGACCGGATCAAGTGAGCCCGAATCTCTGATTGCTGTATCCGGTAAATTAGAACAGCCAGTATTCCGATCTGACCTGTTCGCCTGCCGCAATCCTGCCATAGTGCGGCGGATTTTCAGGGGATATCAAAGGTTTGCGCAGGCTTGACGGGGCTGATTTTCCCGTCAGTGCGCTTGTTTTCACCGCCTTCTTCCTTTATTCCCGGTTTGCATCGCAGACAGCGTCCTCTTCAGGCGCGTTTGGGCGGATGCCTGGGCGTGGTCCGGCAAACGGCAGACCGTTTTCCGCAGCGATCACGCTTTGACGCGTGTATTTTCAGAGGACTAGCGCCACATGGCCAATGTTGTCGTCGTCGGCGCCCAATGGGGCGACGAGGGTAAGGGCAAGATCGTTGACTGGTTGTCGGATCAGGCGGACGTCGTCGCCCGCTATCAGGGCGGCCACAATGCCGGACATACGCTGGTCATCGATGGCAAGACCTACAAGCTGGCGCTGCTGCCGTCGGGCGTGGTCCGCGGCGGCAAGCTCTCGGTCATCGGCAATGGCGTGGTGTTCGATCCGCAGGCTTTCATCGACGAAGTCGCCAAGCTGAAGGGCCAAGGCGTCGATGTCGGCCCGGAGAATCTCCGCGTTGCCGAAAACGTCACGCTGATCCTGCCGCTGCACCGCGAACTCGACGCGCTGCGCGAGAATGCCAGCAAGGCCACCGCCATCGGCACCACCCAGCGCGGCATCGGCCCGGCCTATGAAGACAAGGTCGGTCGCCGCGCCATCCGCCTGATGGATCTCGCCGATCTGCAGACACTGCCGCACAAGGTGGAGCGCCTGCTGACGCATCACAATGCGCTGCGCCGCGGCCTCGGGCTCGAGGAATTCAAGGCGGCCGATATCGTCAAGGATCTCGCCGCGCTGGCGCCGGCGCTGCTGCCTTATGCCGAGACGGTCTGGCAGCTGCTCGACAACAAGCGCCGCGAAGGCAAGCGCATCCTGTTCGAAGGCGCGCAGGGCGCGCTGCTCGACGTCGATCACGGCACCTATCCCTATGTGACCTCGTCCAACACCGTCGCCGCACAGGCCGCGACCGGCACCGGCATGGGCCCGGGCGCCGTCGGCTATGTGCTCGGCATCTGCAAGGCCTACACCACGCGCGTTGGTGCCGGCCCGTTCCCGACCGAACTCGACAATGAGATCGGCGAAGAGATCGGTCGTCGTGGCAAGGAATTCGGCGTCAATACCGGCCGCAAGCGCCGTTGTGGCTGGTTCGATGCGGTGCTGGTGCGCCAGACCGTCCGCACCTGCGGCATCAATGGCCTTGCCATGACCAAGCTGGATATTCTGGACGGCTTCGACACGATCGAGGTCTGCGTCGGCTACAAGCTCGACGGCAAGGAAATCGACCATCTGCCGGCGGGCGAGGGCGCCCAGCAGCGGATCGAGCCGATCTACGAGACCATCGAGGGCTGGAAAGAGCCGACGGCGAATGCCCGTTCCTGGGCCGATCTGCCCGCTCAGGCGATCAAATATGTCCGCCGCGTCGAGGAACTGGTCGGTTGCCCGATCGCTTTGCTCTCCACCAGCCCGGAACGCGACGACACGATCCTGGTGCAAAATCCGTTTGAGGCTTAACGAACTATTACCGGTTGGCTTTCAAATTGAGGGACCCCGCGAAACTGAGTCGAGATGGCTGACTACTATCCCCTGATCGCCCGTGCCATCGCCGGCCTGGACCCCAGTGCCCCCGGTGAGCAGCGACGTGCTCTCTACGAACGCGCCCGCACGGCGCTGATCGCACAGTTGCGCAGTGTCGAACCGCCGCTCTCGGAATCCGAGATCACCCGCGAGCGCCTGTCGCTTGAGGAAGCTGTCCGCAAGGTCGAATCCGAAGCCGCCCAGCGGGCGCGCGATGCATCGCGCGCCGCCGATGCCAGTCGCCCGCGTGCGGGCGATGCCTTCCGCAATGCCAGCCAGCGTCCGGGCTCGCCGCCCATCGAGCCGTCGCCGCGCGGCCGCCAGCCGGTGACGCCGACCCCGCGTGGGCCGGACGAACAGCGACCGCAGCGCACCTTGCGCATCGATCCGCCGCCGATCCCGCGCGATCCCGCCGGTCCGCGCGCCGGCGCGCCGCGCCGTCCCGATGCGAACGCGCCGCAGCCCGGTGGCCGCAACGAGCGTGACAATGGCGAAGCCGCAATGCGCGGCTTCCGCGATGTCACGGCAGACGTGGACGATCTCGGCCGCGCCGCCGCGCAGGCCAATCGTGCCGCACGAAAAACCTACGCCAATGTGCCGTCGCCGACGCCGGAATTCGACCGGCTCGAGCCGAGCATGGAAGACCGCAGCGAGGTCTTCGGCTACGACGAGCAAGCCTATGCCCCGCAGGACGCAGCCGATGATCCGTCGGTGCCGCCGTCGCGCGTCAAGGATGGCAAGGGCAAGAAGGCGCCGAAGCCGCCCAAGCCGAAGCGCGTGCGCGGTGGTTTCCCGTTCAAGACGGTGTTCATCATCGGCCTGCTGCTGATCCTGGTCGGCGGCGCTTTCCTCGCCGGTCCGCAGATCATGACCATGGTGCGCGGCCTGGGCGGCAGCAGCAAGCCTGCGGCCACGTCCGAGAACAAGGATGGCGCGCTCGCGCCGCGGCCGAAGATCACCGACCGCGTCGGTCAGCCGTCCGATCAGGTCGCGCCGGTGGCGCAGCGTGTCGTGCTGTATGACGAGGATCCGGCCGAGCCGAAGGGCAAGCAATATGTCGGCACGGTGGTCTGGCGCACCGAGCAGATCAAGGGCACCGGCGGCAAGCCCGGCGACGTCGCCGTGCGTGCGGACATCGAGATTCCCGAACGCAAGTTCAAGATGACCATGTCGTTCCGCCGCAACAACGACTCGACCTTGCCGGCAAGCCATACGGCCGAACTCACTTTCGTCCTGCCGCAGGATTTCTCGGGCGGCGGCGTCGCCAATGTGCCGGGCATCCTGATGAAGTCGAACGAGCAGTCGCGCGGCACCCCGCTGGCGGGTCTCGCGGTGAAGGTCACGGATGGCTTCTTCCTGGTCGGCCTCAGCAATGTCGAGAGCGACAAGGCGCGTAACCTGCAGCTCCTGAAGGAGCGGTCGTGGTTCGATATTCCGCTGGTCTATACCAACCAGCGCCGCGCCATCATCGCCATCGAGAAGGGCTCACCCGGCGAGCGCGCCTTCAACGACGCCTTCGCGGCCTGGGGCGAGTAGCCCCGGCCGTCATGGTGGTTCGGAGGCTCTCTAGGATACCGCGGTCGGACGGTGTCCACGCTTAAACGTGTCGAATGCCCCGGCCTTTTCAGCTATAAAGTCCGGCGATCCGTTGAGAGATGTTGGCCAATGCTAAAGCCCAAAGCTGTTCCCGACGATATTCAGGGACGAGATGCTGATAGCTTGGAACAGCGGACTGACGCCTATTTTTCCGCCGATGTCGAAACGGACGGACCCATACCTGGCCCGTTTTCGATGCTCTCCTTCGCGATCGTCTATGCGGGATCGTTTGACGGTAAGGAATTCAAGAGGCCACAGGATTACAAGCGGGTCTTCTATCGCGAACTGAGGCCGATTTCGGATCAGTTTCAGGACGAGGCACTCAGGATCAACGGGCTGGATCGAGCCCGATTGTGCGCCGAGGGACCGCTGCCTCAGAATGTCATGACAGAAGCCAGTCGCTGGGTGATGGAGGTCGCGGGCTCTGCGAAGCCGGTTCTGGTCGCATATCCGCTCAGTTTCGACTGGACCTGGCTCTATTGGTATTTCGTCCAGTATTCAAAGCTCGGTTCGCCGTTCGATTATTCGCGGTGTTTCGACATCAAGACGGCGCTTGCGGTTAAGGCGTCCATTCCCATCTCCGCGGCTGGACGGTCGCGGCTGGCAGCACCGCTCCGATCCGAGCGGGCACATACCCATCATGCCGTGGATGACGCGATAGAGCAGGCTGAAATCTTCGCGAATGTTTTCGAGTGGGGGGGCGTCAATGGGGGAAATTACGGACCGCCGGGCAAAGACTGATGCTCGGATAAAAGACATTCAAGGAAGGCTTGGCGCCACCGAAAAGGTCGCGCTCGGCAAAGCTTGTGTCTACGCGACCGGTTCATTCGGCCGTCGCGAGGCAGGTGCGCATAGCGACCTCGATCTATTTATCGTCAGCGAAACGACCAGGGATTCCGAAAGCGGTGATAGTGAAAGCCGTTTTATTGACGCGGCTGGATACGATCTGCATCAAGGCTGACTTGATCCGCGTCACGCGCGAGCTTGAGATTGAAGAATTCTCCGGGGACGGCCGATATCTTGCCGACTATTCCGTTCAAGATTTTACCAAGACGCTCGGTACGCCCGAGGACGATGTCACGAACACTTTTACCGCCAGGCTGCTTTTGTTGCTGGAAAGCCGGCCTCTGGTCGGAGAGGTCGTCTATCGCGATGTGATCGAAGATGTCGTCGATGCCTATTGGCGCGATTACGAAGATCACAAGGCGTCGTTTATCCCGGCCTTTCTCGCAAACGATATCCTGCGTCTATGGCGCACCTTCTGCATCAACTACGAAGCAAGAACAGCGCGCGTCCCGGCCGATAAAAAAGCCAAAGGGAAAGTGAAAAATTACAAGCTGAAGCATAGCCGAATGCTCACCTGCTATTCGGCCATTCTTGTCCTGTTGGCGATATTTGGCCGTGAGAAGACTGTTAGTCCGGCCGATGCCGTAAATATGGTACTGATGACGCCGACCGAACGCCTCGAATGGTTGCTGCAGCAGAGTGAACTTGCTGATGCCCATGTCACGATCCGGCAATTGCTCGCGCAATATGAGGTCTTTCTGAAGGCCAGCAATATCGGCGAAGCCGAATTGGTGAGGCAGTTTCAAGACAAGAATGTCAGCCATCGCTATCTCGATGAAGCGTATCAATTCGGTGATCTGATGTTTGACGCCCTGAACCAGATCGGTGGCCGGAATCGCTTTCACCGCCTTCTGGTCGTCTAGCCGTTCCTGGCAAGGTTCTGATCTCAAAGCTGCCCACGCCAACGTGACTTGACCCAGTTCCTGCGCATTCCTATCGACGATCATTCGTCCATGCAGGAACATTCGCGATGACCACGCGCCGTGCCGTGCTGAAACTCGCTGCCTTCGCCGCCAGCAATGCCGCGCTGCTGGGCGCGGTGCGTGCTGAGGGCGGTGGGGCCGGTGCGGTCGCAGCACCACTGCCTTTTGCGCAACAGACGCCGATGCGGATCGGCACGGCCGCGCTGCGGGTGCGCGATCTCGGCATCGTGCGCCGCTTCTATACGGATCTCCTGAAGCTCACGACCATCAGCGAAGGCCCCGGCGAGGTCGTGCTCGGTGTCGATGGCGTGGCGCTGCTGCATCTCATTCACCGGCCCACGGCGCCGCTCGCTGGCGCGCGCGGGGCGGGACTGTATCACACAGCTTTCCTGATGCCGAGCCGTGCCGACTTCGCGCGCTGGCTCGTCCATGCCGCACTGACGCGGACGCAGTTCACCGGCTTCGCCGATCATCATGTGAGCGAAGCCTCCTATCTCGACGATCCCGAAGGCAACGGCATCGAGGTCTATTCGGATCGCCCGACCGCGTCCTGGCTATGGGTTGGCGACAGCGTCAGCATGGGCAGCGACCGGCTCGACATCGACGACATCGTGAAGCTCACGGACACCACGCGCGATCAGTATGACGCTGCACCCAAGGCGCTGCGCATCGGTCACATGCATCTGCGCGTCGGCGATGTCATGCGCGCTCGCGCCTTCTATGAAGGGGTGATCGGGATGGAGCGGACGCGCGAACGCGGCGGCGCGGCTTTCCTGTCGTCAGGGCGCTATCACCATCATCTCGGCATCAATGTCTGGCAGAGCGAAGGGGCCGGGGCGCGCGATGTCGATGAAACCGGGCTCGCCTGGTTCTCGCTGGCGGTGGCCGATGACGCGGTGCTTGCGGATCGCCGGCAGCGTCTCGCAAAAGCAGGCATCGTGCACGACGCAATGGCGACAGGCTTTGCCGTCGCCGATCCGTGGGGCACGCAGGTGCGTGTGCTGAAAGCGTAAGAGATTGAGGCCGGCGCCCGGCCGACTCAGGCGTACCGGCCTTCGAAATAGCGTGGCGCATCCCGCCAGTGTTTGGCCGCGGCATGCACGGCCTTGGCCCGGTAGTCCATTTCGAGATCCGCCAGCATGCTGCGCATCTCAAGGTCGTTTTCCTGCTCGGCCAGTCGGCTGCAATCTTCCGCGCGGTCTCGAAGATAATTCTCTGACATGATCATCGTCGCCTCCGTCATGTCCCCAAGCACCAATATCTCCCCATGCGCACAAAAGACCCCAAACATGCGTGAGGTCAAAAAGTCGCGGGTCAATTTGGCGAAGACATGGCAGGCGTTGTGCAATGCGACGGCAGCAACAACTTTCTGCGTTGCAAGATGATGCCGGAGAGCAATTCTTTACCGCAAAACGTCGTTCTGCAGCGCGTTGATGCCAAAGCGCCTGAAACTACGGCGCGCCGTCTGCACCCGCACGCACGGCATGCGTCACGAGCGCACCGGTGTCGGTGATTCCGTCGGCGGCGTGGCGGACGATGATCTGCGCCATCATCGCCTTGGTGGCCGGCGTGCGGTGCTGGACGGCGATTTTCTCCACGGCGATATCCAGCACCTGGCGCAACACGGCAACGCGCTGCGCGTCGAACGTCTGTGTCTGGATGGTGGTCGTCATGATGCACTCCATCGTCTTAGCGTGCGGTCGGTGTAGTGACGCTTTAGGGCGTCTCTGAGTCAGCGTGATGAAAGGTGGATGACACGATCTGACATTCTCTTGATAAGCGTTGTCTTGATCAGCATCCCCGGTTTATCCGCTTCGTGTGCCGCG
This sequence comes from Tardiphaga alba, assembly GCF_018279705.1. Taxonomy (NCBI): domain Bacteria; kingdom Pseudomonadati; phylum Pseudomonadota; class Alphaproteobacteria; order Hyphomicrobiales; family Nitrobacteraceae; genus Tardiphaga; species Tardiphaga alba. Next base: position 4,577,925 of record NZ_CP036498.1, on the reverse strand, counting down.
CGCCTCTGGAATGCCTCGAAAGCTGGCTTTTGATTCAATCGATCTGCGTGCAGCGCACGTTTGCTACACAGGCAATCGCGCAATAAACGCCGCATCGCTTGGGGGAGCGATGCAGCGTGTCGTGGATAAGTCGCTGCAGGCGTCCGCCAGGTTCAGGCCAGCTTCGAGAGGTTCGAAACTGGCCCGGCCAAGACGTGCTTTAACGCAGTGAAATCGCGAGACCGGAGAGATCCGCATTCACCATCAGGCCGGTCTGCCGTCCGGTCAGTTCGAGGATCGCGCCTTTCTCATTGGTGAGGACGATCGCGCCGACGCCGCGGCCGATGGCAGCGCCTGCGCCGCCTGCGCCATAAACGCCCGCCACATCCGAGGGGCGGTTGATATTGCGGACGCGGCCGGACATCTTCGATTCGGCGGCACCGAAGACGAGGCCGGCGCTCACACCGCCGATGGACAGCGGATATTGCCGGCCGCGGAAGGTCAGCACGCCCGAGCCGCCGGAGGCGCCGATGAACCAGCCGCCCTTCAGCACATTGAAGCGGATGGTGCCGGTGTCAGCATGGGCGATGGTCACGGTGGCGGCCAGCGCGGCGAAAGCGATCAACGCAGTGCGAAGACGGGAGATCATGGGTTTTCCTCGGGGTGATTCGTGAGATGCCCATTCTAGGCGGATCGACCGAAGGTGGAACTGGATCGATTCGATGTTTGCGCGATGCGGCGCGGTCAGGTCGGATCGCGCCGCTCCGCGATCCACCAATAGAGGAGGGCGACGAGCATGCCGGCGCCGAGCACGGATGCGATGAGCAGCCAGTCGATATCGGTGTCGATCCGCGTCGATGATCCGTGAAAGAAAATGAACGTTCCGGTCACGGCGGCGAAACCGCCGGCGACGGTGCAGAAAGCCGGCGATGCCAGCCCCATCCAGCGCATCAGGACAATGCCGGGAAGAACGATGCAGGCCGTGATGCGCAGCGCAGTGGTGAAGCCCGTCACCAGAAACAGCAGCGCCACCATCAGCACACCGCCGGCTGCGTCAGCCACATGCCCGGTGTTCATGAGCGCAACGATATCCGCGCATGTATAGATGATACCCGTCAGCGGCGGCGCAGCGATCGTCGCCACGATCAGCCCGAGCCCGGTGCGCCAGGCATCGATGATGCGATCGGACAGACGCGCAACGGAAGTTTGCGAGGACATGGTCATGCCGATTAGGTCGGCGAAGTCAGGCAGACGTTCAAAGGGAGATGGAAATGCGCTCCGCCATAGGGCGGATTAGGCAACGTGTCCGTCCTAGCTCGAAGAGCGACGGCGGAAGCCGTAATCCGCCGCGGAGTTTCAACTATACAATCGGCGGGCGGATTGAGCCACGCTAATGCGCCCTACGGCTCGGCTACGATCTATCTGTTGGGAAACATTTCCGTATGCGTCTCGCCCGTGCGTCCGTAATACATGGCGCGGTGGCCGGAGAAAGAGACCATGTAACCAGCGCATCCGGCAGCGCGGACCTTGTCGCAGAAACCTTTGTAAGTGTAGCCGGGCACAAGAGCCTGAGCTTCCTTGATGGCTGCGTTCACGCTTTCCGCATCGAAGGTCGCCGTGATGTTCGTGTTGCTGCTATCCGCCGGGATGGTGATGCTTGTCCCATCGGGCAGGTAGTATGTCGCTTCCGATTTGCGGAAGTCGATGCTGTAGCTCTCGAAGCCGGCAGCGGCCAGCGTCTGCACGACGACGGGAAAAGGCATCGTGTTGTTTTCCGAACCGTGCAGGCAGCGCGCGGCGATATCCGTCAATTCCTGGGTCATAGCGATTTCCTTGATGGGGACACGGTCGATTCAGTCGATCGGCACGATGGCGAGGCCGCGTTTATCGATGATCTTTTTGAGGATGCGCTCCAGGTTGGTTCGCTCGGCCGCAGACAGATCGGCAAAGAACGCCGCGTCATTCCTGTCCGCCAGCGCCGCAAGGACCGGCACCAGACGGCGCCCCGCCGCGGTGAGCGCCAGCTTCTGCGCGCGCCCGTCGTCGGGATTGGCGGTCCGAACGATCAGATCGCGGGCAATTAGCCGGTCGGCGGATTTGGTGATCGCACCGCGCGTCATGCCGATGCGCTCGGCCAGCAGGCTCGGTGCCATCGTCTCGGTACCATAAAGCAGCCGCATAAGCACCCATTCGGCGACACTGACATCTTTCTGCGCGAGCTCCGCTGCAAAGGCGCTCGATACATGGTTCGACACGAAGCGCAGCCAATAGCCGAGATGGGCGTCGAGATCCGAGGGCGCGGGCATGTAAAACTCAATAGTTGACGTGGAAACTATAAGCAGATGTAGTTTCCACGTCAACTAAATCCTGAGTGTGGCGGGTGTCGTCATGGTTCCGTCTCCTGACCGGTCGGCCCGCTTCGCCTCATCCGGGCTCACGGCACAACGTTCCTGAAAATAATCCTTGACAAATATTCCTGTATAGGCAAATTTCCCATCCATCCCCTCTCTCGGTGAGGGGCGTTATCGGGACGCCGATGGCGCGGTGGGGATGTGGCGCCTGCGGGCATGAGGGAGACGTTCCCTTGCGCACTCGGGAGGCTTCGGGCCACCGTCCGACCCCACTATGGGGGTCTGCCGTTGATGCGGCTGGACGCGGCACTGGCGAACGGGGAGAAATCCTCGGGATAAGCGACCCGCAGGGGGAGCGCCTTTGCCCGGAAGAACGGTCCTGGGGACACAAATCGCCACGGTGGAGCGTCGAAAGGCGTTCCGCGGCCTGACTGCTTCGGCGATCCGGAGCAAGAGGTCGCGGCACTGATTGACGATGCGCCTTTCGGCGCTCCGCCTCCCTCAATTGCGGGAGGCAAACCGGGGACCGCCACCCACGCGCATCGGCGCGGGCGCTGCAGGCGCGTGGCTGTCATCCATCACTTTCATCACCATCGCAGCAGGAGAGCGCACATGCAGATGTCTCACGCCGATGCCGAATTCCTGAAGCGCTGCGCCCGGGTGCTGGACGAACGCATCGCCTTTGACGACGCCAACAGGCTGCGCACGGATTGCTGGCACGCGGCAATCAGGATCGCGTCCGACATCGTCCGCGCCTATCGTGCCTGTCCCGCCGCGCGTTGCCGGCGGCAGCGGCGGTGTGCGGGCCCGACATTTCGTTGCCAGGGAGGCGCGCGGGAACGCGGCCCGGACTGTGATATCCGCGGTCTGGTCAATGGCCTTTACAAGCAGATCCTGCAGCGGCACGTCGATGAAGCGCCGCGCAATGGCGGCATGAATTGACCATGTCAGCACGCGACACAGCAGCAAACCGACAGGAGCGTCGGCTTTTCCGCCGAGGCAATTTGTTAACCGGCTTCGCGCGCGGTGCCGTGACACCGCGCGGGCGCGTCGCTACAACATGGCGAGAAGACGCGCGGTCCTCCGCGCTCACAGCAGGGATCAATGACGATGCGCGCGCTTGCGATGCCGGGTTTGAAGACTGTGCTGGTTTGTCCGCGCAGCGTCGCTTTCGCAGTTATTGCAGCACTCGCGCTGCTCGATGTCTCGCTGCTGGTCGCGCGCGAGGCGCCCAGCGTGCCGTCGCTGCAGAAGCTCGGCTTCGACATGGAGTCCGCCGGCTTCAAGGCGCGCTTCGCCAACGATGCCGGCGGCAAGATGGCCCTGAGCAAGCTGCCGGCCTATCGCTTCGTCGTGCACAACACGCCGAAGGGGCCGCGCTATCTGTTCGCCGATCCCGCGAAATGCAGCTGCACTTTCGTCGGCACGCGCGACAACTATCAGAACTATCAGGACATCGTGCGCAACGGTCTGCCGCAGGCGGATTATGTGGCGCCGGACTACAAGACGCAGGCGAGTGCACTGTTGGCCGACGATCCCATCCAGTCGGACAGCGTGTATTGGGAGCCCGACAGCATCTCGGATGCGTTCAACGATTATTGGTAGCAGTAGCGGTGCTGTTCTTAACCTCTCCCCGCACTTTGCGGGGAGAGGTCGCCGCGTCTTCGCGGCGGGTGAGGGGCATGGCACGCGATCTGCCGCTGGATGCGGACTATCGGATCGACGAAGTTTCCGTCGCTTCGAGAGTCAGTCGCCCAGTCGTTCTCTCCTGCCATGCCCTCACCCGGCGCTTCGCGCCGACCTCTCCCCGCGCAAGATGCGGGGAGAGGTTATCTCGCGTCGCTGCGGCTCCGCGCTTCAACTTCACCAACAAAAAAGCCGGCGTTTCCGCCGGCTTTCGTGTTCCTGCTGTCTGCTGCCGCACTTGTCAGTGCGCAGCTTCCAGTGCAGCGGCTTCCGCCTTGGCGATCGTGCCTTTAACCGCGGTCTGCACCTTTTCAAAGGCACGGACTTCGATCTGGCGGACGCGCTCGCGCGACACGCCGAACTCGCTGGCGAGGTCTTCCAGCGTCATCGGTTCATCGGCGAGGCGACGTGCCTCGAAGATGCGCCGTTCGCGCGGGTTGAGCACACCGATCGCGCCGGTCAGCGCCTGGCGGCGATGATCGAACTCCTCGTGCTCCGCCAGAATGGCTTCCTGGTTGGGCGAGTTATCGACCAGCCAGTCCTGCCATTCGCCGGCTTCGCCGTCGTCACGGATCGGAGCGTTGAGCGACGCATCGCCACCGAGGCGGCGGTTCATGTCGATCACGTCCTGCTCCGTCACACCGAGGCGCGACGCGATGAGTTGAACCTGGTCGGGGCGGAGATCGCCTTCGTCCAGGGCCGAAATCTTGCTCTTCGCCTTACGCAGGTTGAAGAACAGCTTCTTCTGGTTCGCGGTCGTGCCCATTTTCACGAGCGACCACGAGCGCAGGATGTACTCTTGAATCGACGCCTTGATCCACCACATGGCGTAGGTGGCCAAGCGGAAGCCCTTTTCGGGCTCGAAGCGTTTCACCGCCTGCATCAGGCCGACATTGCCTTCGGAGACAACCTCGGAAATCGGCAGGCCGTAGCCGCGATAGCCCATGGCGATCTTGGCAACGAGCCGGAGATGGCTGGTCACAAGGTGATGTGCCGCGTCGCGATCGTCATGCTCACGCCAACGCTTGGCGTACATGTATTCCTGCTGGGGTTCCAGCATCGGGAACTTGCGGATCTCGGCGAGGTAACGAGACAGTCCGGATTCTCCGTTGAGAACCGGCAGTGTAGCTGTGCGGGCCATGTGCTTGCCCTCCAGGTGTTCAGGCCCCCGATAGCGGCGGGCCAGGCAGCAGACTCTTTGTTAAAGCCGTCTTGGCTGCGATGTTCCGCGTCTCACTTGACGCAGGTGCAACATACACCCTTTACCGAGCGGTATGGAAGTGAATTTTCTGTCACGTTGCCGTGTTGGCAGAATAAGAATTTGAAAAAACTGATATTTTTGTATGCATCTGCGTCATTCTGTCAGAGCGAGATGGTCGCGCAGCACCGCCAGATCGGTCGGAAGGTCGGCGGTCCATTCGAGAATCTCGCCCGTGCGGGGATGTTCGAGGGCGAGCAGATAGGCGTGCAGCGCCTGCCGATCGAGCGCTTCCAGCGCGGCCTTGCTGAGCGGGCCGAGCGACGTCGCCTTGGTCTTGAAGTGCGGGCCATAGACGCCGTCGCCCATCAGCGGATGCTGGATATGAGCGAGGTGCACGCGGATCTGGTGCGTGCGTCCGGTCTCGAGCTGGCATTCGAGCAGCGTCGCCACAGGGCGTCCCATGCGGTCGGAAAATTCTTCCAGCACGGTCCAATGCGTCACCGCCTCGCGGCCGTTCTCGCGCACGGCCATCTTTTCGCGGGCATGCGGATGACGGTCGATGGCGGCTTCGATGGTGCCGCGCGGGCGGTTCGGCACGCCCCAGGCAAAGGCCTTGTAGCCGCGCCGCATCTCGTTGGTGCGGCCGTGATCGGCGAATTGCGCCGTCAGCGACTGATGCGCGGCGTCGTTCTTGGCGACCACCATGAGCCCGGTGGTGTCCTTGTCCAGCCGATGCACGATGCCCGGCCGGCGCACGCCGCCGATGCCGGACAGCGACGCGCCGCAATGGGCGATCAGCGCATTCACCAGCGTGCCGGTCTCGTGGCCGGCGGCGGGATGCACCACCAGGCCCTTGGGCTTGTTGATGACGATGATGTCCTCGTCCTCGAACACGATATCGAGGGCGATGTCCTCGCCTTCCGGCTCGGCGGGTGCGGCAGGCGGGACGTCGATTGTGATCGTATCGCCGGCATTGACGTGATAAGCGGGGTCGCGCACGGCGGCGGTGTCCTGGCCCGAGCGGGTGAGGGACACCTGCCCGGCAAGGATCAGCGCCTTCAGCCGCGAGCGCGACAGCGCAGGGGTCCGCACCGCCAGCACGCGATCGAGCCGGTTGAAGCCTTCGTCGCCCTGGACGGTGACGTCTACGCGCTGATCGTTCATTCCGAAAACCTTACTCTATGTCGAGACGTCAATGACCCAGCCTGCTGACGCGCTGCCCGAACCCACTGCCGACCAGGCTGCGATGATCGCCCGCGTTCGCCGCATGATGCTGATTGCCGGCCTGACCACGGCGCTCGGCGTCGGCGCCTTGCTGGTCGTGATCGGCTACCGCCTTTTCCGCAGCGAGGGAAGTGCAGTGACGACGGCAGCGACCGCCACGCTGCCCAAGGGCGCGAAAATCGTCGCCACCGGTGCTGCCGGCGACCGCATTATGGTGACCCTGGATATCGGCGGCCGCACCGAGATCCGCACCTTCGACGCCAAGACGCTGAAACCGGCGGGCACGCTGACCTTCGCCAGCGAGCCCTAGAGCATGATCCCGAAAAGTGGATGCCGGTTTTCGGATAAGATCATGCTCTGACAAACCCTAGGCGGCGAGGGGATTATAACCAAATGATGGCGTGAGGGTACGGCAATCGCTTGCAGCCGCCGGCAAACCCGGCTATCCCCTCCGTCACACGCTCCCTTCGTCTAGCGGTTAGGACGCGGCCCTCTCAAGGCTGAAACAGGGGTTCGATTCCCCTAGGGAGCGCCATTTAACCCATTGATGTTGCTGGATGCGTTGGAACATCGATCGGTTGTACCAACGTCTTGCAGCATGCGATAACGACGCGCGCACGACGAGCTCCCTTGATCACATAGCTGTATCAGCGCGGTGCCATCAGGCATTGCCGCTTTCGGTGGCCCGAGCATCCCAACGGTACACATGACCCGCGATCCGCTGTCGCTCATTGTCAGTCAGTTCAAATCTGAAACCTCGCGCACCGGCTCGCTGATCATCACTTTCTATGGCGATGCGATCCTGCCGCGTGGGGGATCAGTGTGGTTGGGGACATTGCTGGCGTTTCTGGAGCTGCTTGCCATTGATGGCGGCGTGGTGCGGACGGCGATGTCGCGGCTGGCGGCGGATGGCTGGCTCGAACGTGAGAAGATCGGGCGCAAGAGCTATTACAAGCTCGCCGCCGATGGCCGCGCGCGTTTCGAGAGCGGCATCAGGCACGTCTATCATCCGCATGCGAGCGACTGGGAAGGTCGTCTCGAACTGCTGCTGATCGGCAATGGCGGCGATCGCGAGGCCGCGCGTGCGGCGCTCGGCGAGGCCGGCTTCGGCAGCCCGATGCCCGGAGTCTGGGTCGCGCCTGCTGGCGCACCGGTGCCGGCGGCGGCGGGCGACGTGATCCGGCTCGACGTCTCCGCGAGCCATGAGATGGGACGCCGGCTGATCGGCGAGGCGTGGCCGCTGGCCGAGATCGGCGGCGCGTATCGCGACTTCATCGAGACGTTCACGCCGCTGCAGGCCTGGCTCAGCAAATCCGGGCAGTTGTCGCCGGCTGATGCGATGCTCGCGCGCGTGCTGCTCATTCATCACTATCGCCGTGTCCTGCTGCGCGACCCATTGCTCCCCGCCGCGCTGCTGCCCGCCGACTGGCCAGCAGCCGAGGCGCGGTTGCTGTGCGGGCGCATCTATCAGGCGCTGCTGCCGCCGTCCGAACAGTGGCTGGATGCCTTTGGCGAAAGCGTCACCGGCAAACTGCCGGCACCGGATACCGGGTTGGCAGAACGGTTCGCCGGCATCTGATCGCCGTTATGTTACAAAAAATCGTTGCTAGCGGTTATGAATGTTATATATAAGGAGGTAACAAATCGGGAGGATCGGGCATGTACACGCAAGCCCTGAATGCGGCGCAGGCCGAGGACCGTCATGTCGATGACGCCGCCAAGCTGGCGCGTTTCGAGGAGCGCGTTGCCGCCGAGGAGCGCATCGAGGCCAATGACTGGATGCCGGAGGCCTATCGTCGGACGCTGACGCGGCAGATCTCCCAGCACGCCCATTCCGAAATCGTCGGCATGCTGCCGGAAGGCAACTGGATCACCCGCGCGCCGACACTGCGCCGCAAGGCCGCGCTGCTGGCCAAGGTGCAGGACGAATGCGGCCACGGCCTCTATCTCTATGCCGCCGCCGAGACGCTCGGCTCTTCGCGCGAGGAACTGGTCGATCAGCTGCTGAGCGGCCGCGCCAAGTATTCCTCCATCTTCAATTATCCGACGCTGACCTGGGCCGATATCGGCGCCATCGGCTGGCTGGTGGATGGCGCGGCCATCATGAACCAGATCCCCCTCTGCCGCTGCTCCTACGGGCCCTATGCGCGCGCGATGATCCGCGTCTGCAAGGAAGAGTCGTTCCATCAGCGCCAGGGCTACGAGATCATGGTCGCGCTGGCGCAGGGCACGCCGGAACAAAAGGCGATGGCGCAGAGCGCGCTCGATCGCTGGTGGTGGCCGTGCCTGATGATGTTCGGTCCGCCCGACAGCGTGAGCCAGCACAGCGACCAGTCCACGCGCTGGAAGATCAAGCGCTTCTCCAATGACGAGCTGCGGCAGAAATTCGTCGATGCCACCGTGCCGCAGGCCCAGTATCTCGGCCTGACCCTGCCGGACCCGGACCTCGCCTGGAACGAAGCGACGGGCCACTGGGACTACGGCGCCATCGACTGGAGCGAATTCCAGCAGGTGCTGGCGGGCAACGGGCCCTGCAACCGCGACCGCATGGCCGCGCGCCGTAAGGCGCATGATGACGGCGCCTGGGTGCGCGAGGCCGCGGAAGCCTATGCCGAGAAGCAGCGCGCCCGCCGCGCCGACATCGCCGCTTGAGGAAGAGATCATGAGCACGCCGAACAGCCAGCTTTGGGAAGTCTTCATCCGCAGCCGCAACGGCCTTGCGCATAAGCATGTGGGATCGGTGCATGCCGCCGACGCCGTACTGGCGATGCAGGCCGCGCGTGATATCTACACCCGCCGCGGTGAGGGCCTGTCGATCTGGATCATTCCGTCGAATGCCATCGTCGCATCGGACCCGGCCGACAAGGACATGATGTTCGAGCCGTCGCTGTCGAAGGCCTATCGGCATCCGACCTTCTACGAGGTGCCGGACGAAGTCGGGCATATGTGAGCGGGATGATCGCCGAGGAAAATTGATATGGCTGTCGCGTCGATTTCCGTCAATGAAAGTCCGCTCGTCCTCTATGCGCTCCGGCGTGCGGACGATGCGCTGATCCTGGGCCATCGCCTGTCCGAATGGTGCGGCCATGCGCCGATGATGGAAGAGGATATGGCGCTTGCCAATATGGGCCTCGACCTGATCGGCCAGGCGCGCGAGCTCTACAGCTATGCGGGCAAGGTCGAAGGCGCGGGCAATGACGAGGATCGCCTCGCTTATCTCCGCGACGTCCGCCAGTATCGCAACCTGCTGCTGGTGGAACAGCCGAACGGCGATTTCGCCCGCACCATCATTCGTCAGTTTTTGTATTCCGCTTTCGCCGATCTCTACTGGCGCGAGATGATGACCTCTCCGGACGCGACGCTGGCGGCCATCGCCGCGAAGTCCGAGAAGGAAAGCGCCTATCACCTCAGGCATTCGTCCGAATGGGTGATCCGCCTCGGTGATGGCACCGCGGAAAGCCATCGCCGTGCGCAGGAGGCGCTCGATGATCTCTGGGCCTTCACCGGAGAGCTGTTCCATGCCGATGACAGCGACCGCAGCCTGATCGCCGACGGCGTGGTGATCGATCCGGAGCGCCTGCGTTCGGCCTGGAGCGCCACGATCAATAACGTGGTGCAGACGGCGACGCTGACTCTGCCGGCGCGCGACTGGATGCAGAAGGGCGGACGCACGGGCCATCACAGCGAACATCTCGGCCATCTGCTGAGCGAGTTGCAGTCGCTGCAGCGCTCGTTCCCCGGCGCGACATGGTAACGGCCGCCACCAGCGACAGTAATTTGCGCAAGGTCGCCTGGGCGGCGGCGGCGCAGGTGGCGGACCCGGAAATCCCGGTGCTGACCATCGAAGATCTCGGCGTGCTTCGCGATATCGCTGTCGTGGACGGGCAGGTCGAGGTGACGATCACGCCGACCTATTCGGGCTGTCCCGCCATGAACATGATCGCGCTGGAGATCGAACTCGCGCTGGCGCGCGAGGGGATTGCGAAGCCGGTGGTCACCACGGTGCTGTCGCCGGCCTGGACCACGGACTGGATGAGCGACGAAGGTCGCCGCAAGCTGAAGGACTACGGCATCGCGCCGCCACAACGCGGTGGTGGACGCCGTGCGTTGTTTGGCGAGCAGCAGGTGGCCTGTCCGCAATGCGGCGCGATCGATACCGAGGTGCTGTCCGAATTCGGCTCGACCTCCTGCAAGGCGCTGTGGCGCTGCAAGAGCTGCCGCGAGCCGTTCGATTACTTCAAATGCCACTAGGGAATCGTGCGATGTCTCATACGCCAAAATTCCATCGTCTTGCCGTCGATGACCTGCGTCGCGAAACGCAAGACGCGGTGTCGATGACCTTTGCGATCCCCGATGATCTCGCTGGCGAATATTCATTCGCGCCCGGCCAGTATCTGACGCTGCGCACCACCATGGATGGCGAGGAAGTGCGCCGCTCCTATTCGATCTGTTCGAGCCCGGACGACCGCGAATTGCGGATCGCCGTAAAGAAGGTCGATGGCGGCGCGTTTTCGAGCTGGGCGCTGGATCACCTGAAGGCCGGCGACGAACTCGACGTGATGACGCCGACCGGCCGCTTCGGTGTGGCGCATGCGCCGGATGATGCGCGCATCCATGTGGGCTTTGCAGCGGGATCGGGCATCACGCCGATCATGTCGATCATCCGCGGCGTGCTCGCGCGCGAGCCGAAGAGCCGCTTCTTCCTGTTCTACGGCAACCGCACCACGTCCGGCATGCTGTTCCGCCAGGCGCTGGAAGAGCTGAAGGACCGCTTCATGGGGCGCCTCTCGGTGTTCCATGTGCTGTCGCAGGAGGAGCAGGACCTGCCGATCCTGAATGGCCGGCTCGATCGCGACAAAGTGGCGATCCTGCTGCGCGCCATGGTGCCGGCGCAGGCGATCGACCACGTCTTCATCTGCGGACCGGTGGCGATGAGCGAGGAGATCGCGGCCACCTGCAGCGAACTCGGCATTGCCGACGAGCGCGTCCATGTGGAGCGCTTCGTCTCGGGACTCGGCGGCAAGCCGCGGCCGAAGGCGATCGTGCTGCCGGAGACGCCGCCCAAGGCGCTGGCCTCGCTGATCGTCGACGGCAAGCGCAAGGACGTGCCGATGGTGGAGGGCGAAACGGTGCTCGACGCCGCGCTGCGCGCCGGCATGGACCTGCCCTATGCCTGCAAGGGCGGCATGTGCAGCACCTGCCGCGCCAAGGTGGTGGAGGGCGAGGCGCAGATGGACGTGAATTATTCGCTGGAGCCGTGGGAGCTGCAGGCTGGCTTCGTGCTGACCTGCCAGGCGCATCCGGTATCTGAGCGGATCGTGATTGACTACGATCAGATGTAATTGAGGCGGCGAGCAAAACTCCATCCCTCATGGTGAGGAGGCGCGTGAGCGCCGTCTCGAACCATGAGTTAGTGAAGCTCCGGAGCCCACGCCATCCTTCGAGACGCGCGCAAGAGCGCGCTCCTCAGGATGAGGGTGGAGCTTACTTGCTCTCGCGCATCAACGCATAGGCGGTCTGCGCCAGCGCGACCGGATTGCTGTCATTCACCGGGCGAATCTCCACGCTGCCGAAGGCCATGGTGCGGCCGATGCGGACGACGTGCGCTTCGGCGAGCAGATCGGTCCCCTTCGCCGGCTTGAGGAAATGCACGGTCTGATCCACGGTGGTCATCGGCAGATAGCCGCCTGCAGCTGCGGATACCGCGAACACCATCGCCGTGTCGGCCAGCGACATCAATGCCTGCCCGCAGACCACGCCGTTGTCGCGGCAGAGTTTGTCCGAAAACCGCATGCGCAGCACGGCGCTGTCAGTCTCGATGCGCTCGACGGAGAGGTCGAGATCCCTGACCCATGATGCGAAGACGGTCTGCAGCAGAGTCGTCGCAGCAGCCTGATCGAATGTCGTCATCGATAGCGTCCTGTTTGTGAGAATTACCCGAGCGTAATGGGCAAAGCGGTGAAGCCGCGAAACCGGGCGCGGCGAGCGCGCTGCGGGTTGCCCGCCGATTTGAAATTCGGAAAGCGTGCGATGAAGCGGCCGATGGCGATGCGGCCTTCCATGCGCGCGAGATTGAGCCCGGCGCAGACGTGCGCACCCGAGGCAAAGGCGAGATGCCGGTTCGGCGCGCGGGCGATATCGAGCTCATCGGGCGATTTGAACTGCGCGGGATCGCGGTTGGCGGCGCCGATGCACAGCGTGATCAGCGAGCCCTTGGGCAGGGGGATTCCAGCGATCTCTGTATCGACGGCAACGCCGCGATTGCCGAGCTGGTTCGAACTCTCGAAACGCAGAAACTCCTCGATGGCGGTGCGGATCAGTGTGGGCTCGTCGATCAGGCGCTGCTTCTGGTCGGGAAAGCGCAGCAAGAGTTCGAGGCCGTTGCCGATCAGATTGGTGGTGGTCTCGTGGCCGGCATTGAGGATGAAGATGCAGTTCTGCAGCAGTTCGACCTCGCTGAGCTTCCCGCCATCGGCGGTCTCGCCGGCGATCAGCCGCGTCAGCACGTCGTGCTCGGCATCGCCGGGCTTGGCGCGGCGATCGGCGACGAGGCGGCGCAAATAGTCGAGGAATTCGGCGACGGCGCGCTCGCCGCGTTCCTGCACCTCCGGCGACAGTTTTGGCTCCAGCGCGCCGAGAATGGCGAGCGACCAGCCGCGCAGCGGGCCGCGTTCGGCATGCGGCACGCCGAGCAGGTTGCCGATGACCTCGATGGGAATGGCGGAGGCAAAGTCCTCGATCAGGTCGACGGAGCCACGGGCTTCCATGGCGTCGAGCAAGCCATCGACGAGCGTGACCAGGCGCGGCTCGGTCTCGGCAATCGCGCGCGGATTGAGCGCGCCGGCGATGAGATGGCGGACGCGGGTGTGGAGCGGTGGATCGTTGAACACGAGGCTTGTCGTGTGATGCTCGAACAGCAGCGAGCCAATGCCGTATTTCGGCGCGAACTCGACCTTCTTGTCGGAGGAGAAACGCGCGGTGTCCTTGTAGATCGCTTCGAGGTCGCCATGTCGCGTCAGGAACAGCGAGCCATCAGGCATGCGGTGGACCGGATCGAGCACCTGCAGCGCGCGATAGGTCGGGTAGGGATCGTCATAGAAGGCGTCTGGCAAAGCCTGCAGCGAAAAGTCGCGCACCAGCGCGCGGTCGCTGTCAGCGGTGGATGGATCGATGGAAACAGCCATGCATGCATCTCCGCTGAGAGGGACTCAAAAACGTATAGGTCAGTGGGGCGAAGAACACCTCTCCCCACCAGGGAGAGGTGAACGCGCTTCGCAATGAAGTTCAGCGCGTATCGATCGTTAGCCAAAAACCTCGTTGATCTGCACCAGCGCCTGGCTGTCGGTGAAGTTCGGGATGTCGGCAAAGATCTCGCGGCCGTGGGCCTTGCCGGCGGCCTTGAAATCATCGAGCGAGCCGAAGGTGAGCAGCGCCATCACCTGATATTCGGCGCCTGACCCATCGGCCTTGCCGAGGCCCTTGACGATCTGCGCCTGCTTGAGGCCATGGGCGCCCCAGCGCTCCTTCACCAGCGGGATATGCGTCTTCTGGTAGTAATCGAGATCGAATTTCGTGCTGCCGGCGACGGGATACATGACGGTAACGAGGATCATCGGTTCTCTCCTGTGTTGATACGTCTGATCAGGCACGCATGGCGTTCATGGTGAGCAGTTCATAAGTCGCAGCGGTGTCGCCCGCGGCGGTGGTGATCTCCACGTCCCAGCGTACTTCACCATATTGCCTGTTGCGCGGCGACTTCTCCTTGGCGGTGAGGCGCACCTTGATGGCTTCGCCGGGCTGCACCGGTTTGACGAAGCGCAGCGAGTCCAGGCCATAATTCGCGAGCACCGGGCCGGGATCGGGATCGACGAACAGGCCGGCGGCGAAGGACAGTAGCAGATAGCCATGGGCGACGCGGCCGGGGAAGAACGGATGCCCCTTGGTCGCCTCCTCGTCCATATGGGCATAGAAAGTGTCGCCGGTGAAATGGGCGAAGTGCTCGATGTCTTCGAGCGTGATGGTGCGCTCCTTCGACGTAAAATTCTGGCCGATGGCGAGATCGTCGAAATGATAGCGGAACGGATGCTTCTCCTCGACCACAGGCGCGCCCTTGGTCCAGCTGCCGGTGATGCCGGCCAGCATGGTGGGCGAGCCCTGCAGGGCCGTGCGCTGCATATAGTGCTGCAGGCTGCGGATGCCGCCGAGTTCCTCGCCGCCGCCGGCGCGGCCGGGGCCGCCATGCACCATCTGCGGCATCGGCGAGCCGTGGCCGGTCTGTTCCTTGCCGCAATCGCGGTCGATAACCACGAGGCGGCCATGGAACGTGCCGATGCCGAAGGTGAGATCGGCAGCGGTCTTGATATCATGCGTATAGAGCGAGGTGACGAGGCTGCCGCCGCCGCGATTGGCAAGCGCGATGGCGTCGTCCAGTCCGTCATAGCCCATCACCGTGCAAACCGGGCCGAAGGCCTCGATCTCATGCACGCTGGCGGCGCGGCGCGCATCGGCGCAATGCAGCAGCAACGGCGGCACGAAGGCGCCGCGCTTGGCGTCTGCGCCCTCGACATTAAAATTGTCGGGGTCGCCGGAGACGAGTTCAGCCTCGCCGCGCAGCTTGGCCAAATGCGCCAGCACATCGCGGCGCTGCGCGAGGCCGACCAGCGCACCCATGCGTACGTTTTCAAGTTCGGGATTGCCGATGGTGATCTTGCCGAGCTTTTCGCGCAAGGCAGTGATGACGGCATCGACATGACCTGACGGGACCATGGCGCGGCGGATCGCCGTGCATTTCTGCCCGGCCTTGACGGTCATCTCCTTGACGACTTCCTTCACGAACAGGTCGAATTCCGGCGTGCCCGGCGCGGCGTCGGGGGCGAGGATCGCGGCATTGAGCGAGTCGCGCTCCGCAATGAAGCGCACGGCCTCGCGTGCGATCACGGGATGGCGCTGCAGGGTCTGCGACGTCTCTGCAGAGCCGGTGAAGGACACGACGTCCTGGCAGGTGAGGTGGTCGAACAGGTCGCCGGTGGAGCCGACCACGAACTGGAATGCACCGGCGGGCAGGATGCCGGAGTCCGCGATCATGCGTGCGAGGGCATGCGCGACATAGGCGGTGACGGTGGCCGGCTTGGTGATGACGGGGACGCCGGCCAGCAGCGCAGGCGCCAGTTTCTCCAGCATGCCCCAGCAGGGGAAGTTGAACGCGTTGATATGCACGGCGGCGCCATGCAGTGGTGCTGCGATGTGCCGGCCGGCAAAGGTGCCGCCTTTCGACAGCGGCTCGACGACGCCGTCGAGCAGGAACGTCGTGTTCGGGAGTTCGCGGCGGCCCTTGCCGGCATAGGCGAACAGCGTGCCGATGCCGCCATCCACGTCGATCATGTTGTCGACGCGCGTCGCGCCGGTCATGAAGGAGAGTTTATACAACTCGTCCTTGCGCTCGGTGATCGCCTGGCCGAGCTTCTTCAGAAGATCCGCGCGCTGATGGAAGGTCAGGCGGCGCAACGCGGGACCGCCTTTCGCGCGCGCATAGTCCAGCGCCTGCTTCATATCCAGCCCGCCGCTCGATGCCTGCGCGACCACCTCGCCGGTGACGGCGCTGGCGATCTCGATCAGGTTCGCCGACGGGGCCGCCCATTGTCCTTGAAAGTAGCTCTGGAGTTTCATGGGACTGCTCTCTTGCTGGAGGAGTTGGAAGTCAGGCGAGATGCTCCGCTACTTGCGCCGCGCAGCGGCGCGTTTCGGCACGGGGGCGGGCACGGCGAGGAGATCGCGCGTGCCGTCGACGATGAGCTTGGTGACGAGATCGGCATAATCGGCGCGGCTGAACGGGCCGTTGTTGCGGAACCAGAGATAGTGCCAGTTCACCATGCCGAACAGCGACATGGTCACCGGCTTCAGCATGGTGGTGTCCTTGAGCTGCGGCGCGATGCCGAGCACGGCGGACGAGAACACGCGCACGAGGTCGCGCTCCATGTTCTTCAGCGCGGTCTGCTGCTCGTCGGAGAGGAAGCGCATGCTGCTGATCTGTACACTGTGCTGGGCGTCGGCGTCGCGATAGGCCTCGAGCAGCGCGCCGACCAGTTCGCGCACCCGCGCCTGCGGCGCTAGGTCGGGCTGATCGGCGGCCTCGACGACCTGGTTGAGGTCTTCGAGATGGACGCGGATCACGTCGAACAGCAGTTGATCCTTGTCCTTGTAGTAGTGATACAGATTGGCCTTCGACACGCCGCAGGCTTCCGCGATCCTGTTCATGGAGGCGCGGTCGTGGCCGTATTCGGAGAAGAGCGCGGCCGAGCGATCGAGGATCGCGCGGCGCTTGTCGTCGTAATTATTGGCGCGGGGTCGTGCCATGCTGAATCGGAGTCCTTTGAAATCTAGCCCTGCGGCCGGCGATCGAGGATGCGCCGGGCCTTGCCGGCCGATCGTTCGATGCTGTCGGCGTCGCGGATGACGACGCGGGAGGAGATGCCGATGGTGTCCTTGATGGCCGATTCCAGGCGATGGGCTGCGGCTTTTCGCGCATCGGGATCGGAGAATTCGGGACGCGCCTCGACGTGAACCTCCATTTCGTCCATGCGGCCCGACCGCGTCAACACGATCTGGTAATGCATGGACAGCTCCGGGATGATCAGGAGCTTCTCTTCAATCTGTGTTGGAAATACATTGACGCCGCGCAGGATGATCATGTCGTCGCTGCGGCCGGTGACCTTCTCCATCCGCCGCATGTTTCGCGCGGTGCCGGGGAGCAGGCGTGTCAGGTCGCGCGTGCGGTAGCGGATGATCGGCATCGCTTCCTTGGTGAGCGAGGTGAAGACGAGTTCGCCTTCCTCGCCATCAGGCAGCACCTTGCCGGTGAAGGGATCGATCACTTCCGGATAGAAGTGATCCTCCCAGATATGCAGGCCGTCCTTGGTCTCGACGCATTCGCTGGCGACGCCGGGGCCGATCACTTCCGACAGGCCGTAGATGTCGACCGCGTGGATGTCGAAAGCTTCCTCGATCTCCTCGCGCATCGCATTTGTCCACGGCTCGGCGCCGAAGATGCCGACGCGCAGCGACGATTTGCGCGGGTCGAGGCCCTGCTTCCTGAATTCATCGAGGATCGCCAGCATGTAGGAGGGCGTCACCATGATGATGTCGGGCTTGAAGTCGTTGATGAGCTGCACCTGCCGCTCGGTCATGCCGCCGGAGACGGGGATCACCGTACAGCCGAGCCGTTCCGCGCCGGCATGGGCGCCGAGGCCGCCGGTGAACAGGCCATAGCCATAGGCATTGTGCAGCTTCATGCCGGCACGGCCGCCGGCCGCGCGGATCGAGCGCGCGACAACGTCGCTCCAGGTGTCGAGATCGCGCCTGGTGTAGCCGACCACGGTGGGCTTGCCGGTGGTGCCCGACGAGGCGTGAATGCGGGCGACGTCCTTCTCCGACACGGCGAACATGCCGAACGGATAGTTGTCGCGCAGATCCGCCTTGGTGGTGAAGGGAAAACGCGCGAGATCGTCGAGACTCTTGAGGTCGTCCGGGCGGATGCCGGCGGCATCGAATTTGGCGCGGTAGTGCGGCACGTTCTCATAGGCGTGGCGCAGCGACCATTTCAGCTGTTCGAACTGCCACGCGCGCAGTTCGGCGGTGGATGCCACCTCGAAGCGGTCGAGTTCGGTGGGCTGCGGCGTGAGTTGGTCCAGCTTGCGCAATGGCATCTGCAACATGGGGCTCTCCCGGACGTCTTTTGCTTATGAGTGTTGTGCCGGCGTGCTACCGAGCAGCTCGCCGGAAATGGTGCGCGAATGGCCGCGGAATTCGGCGACCACCACATTCTTGCTGTCGCGCACCGTGACATCGTAGATGCCGCCGCGCCCGGCCTTCGAGCGCTCGATGGCATGCGCGGTCAGCGTCTCGCCGGCCGGCACCGGGCGCAGGAACGTCACCGCGCATTGCTGCGCGACGGTACGCTGGTTGTAGGTGTTGCAGGCAAAGGCAAAGGCCGAATCCGCCAGCGTGAACATGAAGCCGCCGTGGCAGATGTCGTGGCCGTTGGTCATGTCCTCGCGAACAGGCATGGACAGCACCGCTTCGCCCGGCGCGATGCGGACGATGGACATGCCGAGCGCCTTGCTGGCGCGGTCGTCCTGCCACATCGTGTCGGCGCAAGCCTGCGCGATGTCCTGCGTAGACATGTCGTTGTCTTGCTCCATCACTGCCTCCCGACAAAGCGCGGTGCGCGCTTTTCCATGAAGGCGGTGACGCCTTCGGAATAATCGGGCAGGCGACCGGCGTCGCCCTGCAGGTCGCGTTCGAGATCGAGCTGCTGGTCGAGGCTGTTGGTTTCCGACAGGTCGAAGGCGCGCTTCATCAGCGCGAGACCGGCGGTGGGCTGGGTCGCGAAATGCGCGGCGAGGCGATGCGCCTCGGTCATCAGTTCGGCATCGTCGATGGCCTTCCAGATCATGCCCCAGGCTTCGGCCTGTTCGGCCGCGACGGGCTCGGCAAGCAGCGCGATAGCCCGCGCCCGTGCGACGCCGATCAGGCGCGGCAAAATCCATGTGCCGCCGGCATCGGGCACGAGGCCGAGTTTTGCAAAGGACTGGACGAATTTGGCGGATCGCCCCGCGATCACGATGTCGCCGGCGAAGGCGACATTCGCACCGGCGCCGGCAGCGACGCCGTTCACCGCCGAGATCACCGGCATCGGCAGGCTGCGCAGCTTGCGGATCAGCGGATTGTAGTAAGTCTCGATGGTCGCCGAGAGATCGGGCGTTTCGCCGGGCGTGTAAACGCCATCGGACAAATCCTGGCCGGCGCAGAAGCCGCGGCCAGCGCCGGTGAGGATGATGGCGCGGCAGGATGTGTCGGCTTCGGCGGCGATCAGGGCGGCCATCAGCGCCTTGTGCATCGCGGCCGTAAACGAGTTCAGCCGGTCCGGCCTGTTGAGCATCAGGACGCGGTAGCCGTCCCGGATATCCGTCACGACGAGCTCGGGCTCCATCGCTTCCTCCCATGGGTCGAAATGCGGCTCTGCGCCGTTCTGACGCTTATGCTACTATTGACCAACCGGTCGGTCAACCATTATGGTTCGTCCTACGTTCGGAGGACATCGCGCGCCGCATGGCCGTCAGATGCACCGCGAATGCCGGGCAAGCTCGAAAACGAGCGGCCTTCATAGGGAGGAGAGCGAGATGTCGAGACAATCGCAGTTCAAGAATCTGTTCATGGCCGCAGCGGTCGCGCTGCCCGCATCCATCATGTCATTCACCGGCACCGCGTCGGCGCAGCAGACGGTGAAGATCGGCTCGGTGCTGTCGGTCACGGGTCCCGCGTCGTTCCTCGGCGAGCCCGAAGACAAGACGCTGCGCATGTATGTGGACAAGATCAATGCCGCGGGCGGCGTTGCAGGCAAGAAGATCGAACTCGTGATCTATGATGACGGCGGCGATGCCAACAAGGCGCGCACCTTCGCCACGCGTCTCGTGGAAGACGACAAGGTCGTCGCCATGGTGGGCGGCTCCACCACCGGCACCACGATGGCGATGATCCCGGTGTTCGAGGAAGCGCAGGTGCCGTTCATCTCGCTGGCCGGCGCCATCGAGGTCGTCGAGCCCGTGCGTAAATTCGTGTTCAAGACACCGCATACCGACAAGATGGCCTGCGAGAAGATCTTCGAGAATCTCAAGCAGCGCAGTTTCACCAAGATCGCCATGATCTCCGGCACCGACGGCTTCGGCGCATCGATGCGCGCGCAATGCGTGAAGGTGGCGCCGACCTATGGCGTGCAGATCGTCGCGGAAGAAACCTATGGCCCGCGCGACAGCGACATGACGGCGCAGCTCACCAAGATCAAGGCGGCGCCCGGCATCCAGGCCGTGGTCAATCCGGGCTTCGGCCAGGGTCCGGCGATCGTGACGCGCAACTATGCGCAGCTCGGCATGTCGTCGACGCCGCTCTATCAGAGCCACGGCGTTGCATCCAAGAGCTTCATCGAACTGGCGGGCCCGGCGGCTGAAGGCGTTCGCCTCCCGGCGGCGGCGCTGCTGGTCGGCGACAAGCTGCCCGACAACGATCCGCAGAAGAAGGTCGTCGTCGACTACAAGTCGACCTTCGAGGCGACCGCGAAGCAGCCGGTCTCGACCTTCGGCGGCCATGCCTATGATGGCCTCTTCATCATGGTCGAGGCGATGAAGCGCGCCAACTCCACCGATGCCAAGAAGGTGCGCGACGAGATTGAGAAGACCAAGGGCTTTGTCGGCACCGGCGGCATCGTCACCATGTCGCCGACCGATCACCTCGGCCTCGATCTCAGCGCCTTCCGTATGCTGGAAGTGAAGGGCGGCGACTGGACGTTGCTGCCGCCTGGCACCTGAGACGTCCCGCGCTCCCTGCGCGCGTGACAGTGCGCAGGGGCGTTTTCTCCCCGCATGATTGCAGTGGCAAGGAAAGCCGTTCTCAGGCATGGCCGAGTTTTTCCAATTTCTGGTCTCCGGGCTGACGGTCGGCGCGGTCTATGCGCTGGTCGCGCTTGGCTTCACGCTGATCTACAACGCATCCGACGTCGTGAATTTCGCGCAAGGCGAATTCGTCATGCTCGGCGGCATGGTGACGGTGTTCGCCCATGCCGCGGGCGTGCCGTTGCCGCTGGCGGCGCTGCTCGCCATTGCCGTCGCTGTTGTCGTCGGCATCGGTCTGTACTGGCTGGCCATCGCGCCGGCGCGGGGGGCGTCGGCCGTGTCGCTGATCATCATCACCATCGGCGCATCGATCTTTCTGCGTGGCGTCGCGCAGGTGGTGTTCGACAAGCAGTTCCACAAGCTGCCGTCATTTTCCGGCGACACGCCGGTGCAGATGATGGGCGCGGCGGTGCAGCCACAGAGCTTCTGGGTCATCGGCGGCGCGGCCGTGGTCGTGCTGTTGCTTTATGTGTTTCTCGAACGCACGCTGGTCGGCAAGGCCGTGCTGGCGACCTCGGCAAACAAGCTGGCGGCAAAACTTGTCGGCATCAACACGGCGACCATCATGGCACTCGCCTTTGGCGGCTCGGCAGCCATCGGCGGCATTGCCGGTGTGCTGATCACGCCGATCACGCTCACCAGCTACGATGTCGGCACGCTGCTGGCCCTCAAGGGCTTTGCGGCTGCGATGCTGGGTGGCATGGGCAATCCGCTCGGCGCACTGGCCGGCGGCCTGCTGCTCGGCCTGCTGGAAGCTTTCGGTGCCGGCTATGTCAGCTCCACCTATAAGGACGCCTTCGCCTTCATCGTCATCCTCGCGGTCCTGTTCGTGGCCCCGCAGGGCCTGTTCGGCCGCCGCGCCGTCGAGAGGGTGTGACGATGCGTGAATGGTTCCGGCATCGCTATGTCAGTCTCGTCGTCCTCGCGGTGGTCATTGCGCTGCTGCCGCTGGTCTTCCCGTCGAGCTATTATTATCGCGTCGCTGCGCTGGTCTGGGTCTCGGCGCTGGCGGCGATCGGCCTCAACATCCTGATGGGCAAGGCCGGGCAGGTCAGTCTCGGCCATGCCGGCTTCTTCGGAATCGGCGCCTATGCAGTGGCGATCGGTCCCACGCATTTCGGCGTTCCGTCCTTCGCATCGTTGCTGATTGGCGCCGTGCTGTCGGCGGTGCTGGCCTATCTCGTGGGGCGTCCGATCCTGCGGCTGAAAGGGCACTATCTCGCCATCGCCACGCTCGGCCTCGGCGTGCTGGTTGCGCTTGCGATCACCACCGAAAGTCGCTGGACCGGCGGGCCGGATGGCATGCCGGTGGCAAAGCTCGTGATCTTCGGCTGGCGCGCGAGCGGCTCCGACACCTGGTACTGGATCACGGCGGGCATGCTGCTGGTGGGCACGTGGCTGGCGCTCAATCTCGACGACACGCCCACCGGCCGCGCGTTTCGCGCCTTGCATGACAGCGAGATCGCGGCGCGGGTCGCCGGCGTGAACGTCAATCGCTTCAAGCTGCAGGCCTTCGTCATCGCGGCCGTCTATGCCTCGCTGGCTGGCTCCGCGCTGGCGCTGATGAACGGGTTCGTCAATCCGGACCAGGCGGGCTTCCTGCATTCCGTCGAAATGGTCACCATGGTCGTGCTCGGCGGGCTCGGCTCGGTGATCGGCAGCATCGTCGGTGCGGCCGTGCTCATCATGCTGCCGCAGGCACTGACGATCTTCCAGGAATACGAGCATCTGCTGCTCGGTTTCATCATCATCGTGTCGATGATCTTCATGCGCGACGGCATCGTGCCGATGCTGGCGAAGTGGATGGGACGACGGGCATGACGGTTCTCAAAGCAAGCGATATCGGCATCGCCTTTGGTGGCCTCAAGGCCATCGATGGCGTCGGCTTCTCCGTCAATGCCGGCGAGATCTTCTCCATCATCGGGCCGAACGGTGCCGGCAAGACGACCTTGTTCAACGTCATCTCCGGCATCTACATCGCCGGGCAGGGACGGATCGAACTGGACGGCCAAGATGTCACTGGTCTTGAACCGGATGCACTGGCGGCGCGCGGGCTGTCGCGCACATTCCAGAACCTGCAGATCTTCCAGCGCATGACCGCAGCGGAGAATGTCATGGTCGGCCGGCATCTGCAGGAGAAGTGCAACCTGTTCGCCGACCTGTTCCGCCTGCCATCGGTGTCGCGCCAGAACACGACGACGCGCGATGCCGCGCTGGCGCTGCTCGACGAGGTCGGCCTGCGCGCGGATGCGGACAAGCTGGCGGGCTCGCTGTCCTATGGCGCCTGCAAGCGGCTCGAAATCGCGCGGGCGCTCGCGGCGGAACCGCGCGTGCTGCTGCTCGATGAACCCGCGGCGGGCTGCAACGCGGTGGAGACCGAAGAGATCGACGCGCTGATCTGCAAGGTCGCGAAGAAGGGCGTCGCGGTGGTGCTGGTCGAGCACGACATGAAGCTGGTGATGAAGATTTCCGACCGCATCCTGGTGCTCGAGCGCGGGCGGCCGCTGGTCGAGGGAACGCCGGACGAGGTCCGCGCCGATCCGGCGGTGCTGGAGGCCTATCTCGGCAAACATGGTGCGCGGGAGGCTGCCCGTGCTTGAGATTTCCAATCTCCGCAGCGCCTATGGCCGCATCGAAGTGCTGAAGGGCATCTCGCTGCAGGTGCGCGCCAATGAAATCGTGGCGCTGGTCGGCTCCAACGGCGCCGGGAAGACCACGCTGCTGCGCGCTTTGTCCGGCGTGCAACCGGCGCGGGGCGAAGTCACCTTTCTCGGTGAGCGCATCGAAAAGCTGCCGCCGCATCGCCGCGTCGCGCGCGGCATCCTGCAGTCGCCCGAAGGCCGGCAGATTTTCGGCTCGCTGTCGGTGCAGGACAATCTCCGGCTCGGCGGCTATCTCCGCAAGGACAAGGCCATCGACGAGGATCGCGACCGCATCTTCGAGATGTTCCCGATCCTGAACGAGAAGCGTCATTTGCTTGCGGGCGGCTTGTCCGGCGGCCAGCAGCAGATGCTGGCGATCGGCCGCGCGCTGATGGGCAAGCCTAAGCTGTTGCTGCTCGACGAGCCGTCGCTCGGCCTGTCGCCGCTGTTGGTCGATCAGATCATCGCCGCCATCGTCTCGCTGCGCGCGGCGGGGATCACGGTGCTGTTGGTGGAGCAGAACGCCGTCGCGGCGCTGGAAATCGCCGATCGCGGCTATGTCATCGAGACCGGGCAGATCGTGCATGAAGGCGCGGCTTCGGCGCTGCTCTCGGACCCGAAGGTGATGTCGGCCTATCTCGGCATCGACTGACGGCGCATTGCGCCAAGCATCATTCAAACGACAACGGCCTGGAGCGTGAGCCCCAGGCCGTCGTTTTTGCAGGACGCCAGTTCTGATTAGAACTGGTTCATCGTGTTGTGCGCGCCGCCGGCCTTGAGGGCCGCTTCACCGGCGAAGTATTCCTTGTGGTCGTCGCCGATGTCGGAGCCGGCCATGTTCTGATGCTTCACGCAGGCGATGCTCTGGCGAATTTCTTCGCGCTGAACATTCTTCACGTAGCCCAGCATGCCCTGCTCGCCGAAATAAGCCTTGGCGAGCGTGTCGGTGGACAGCGCGGCCGTGTGATAGGTCGGCAGCGTGATCAGGTGGTGGAAGATGCCAGCGCGCTTCGCCGAATCCGCCTGGAAGGTGCGGATCAGTTCGTCGGCCTGCTTCGCCAGTTCGGTGTCGTCATACTCGGCCTTCATCAGTTCGGCGCGGTTGTACTTGCTGACATCCTTGCCGGCCGCCTTCATCTCGTCGAACACCTGCCAGCGGAAGTTCAGCGTCCAGTTGAAGGACGGCGAGTTGTTGTAGGCCAGCTTGGCATTCGGCACGACTTCGCGAATGCGATCGACCATGACGGCGATCTGCTCAACATTCGGACGTTCGGTTTCGATCCACAGCAGGTCGGAGCCGTTCTGCAGCGAGGTGATGCAGTCGAGCACGACGCGGTCCTGGCCGGTGCCTTCGCGGAACTGGTACAGATTGCTCGCCAGGCGCTTTGGACGCATCAGCTTGCCGTTGCGGGTGATGACGACATCGCCATTGCCGATGTTCGACGCATCGACTTCCTCGCAGTCGAGGAAGCTGTTGTACTGGTCGCCGAGATCGCCGGGCTTGTGGCTGACAGCGATCTGCTGCGTCAGGCCTGCGCCGAGCGAGTCGGTGCGGGTGACGACGACGCCGTCTTCGACGCCGAGTTCGAGGAAGGCGTGACGGCAGGCGCGGATCTTCGCCAGGAAGACCTCATGCGGCACGGTGACCTTGCCGTCCTGATGGCCGCACTGCTTCTCGTCCGAGACCTGGTTCTCGATCTGCAGCGCGCAGGCGCCGGCTTCGATCATCTTCTTGGCGAGCAGATAAGTCGCTTCCGCATTGCCGAAGCCGGCATCGATATCGGCGATGACGGGGACGACATGGGTCTGGAAGTTGTCGATCGAATTGATCAGCTCTTCTTCCGTGGCCTTGTCGCCGGCCTTGCGGGCAGCGTCGAGCGCACGGAACGTGTTGCTGAGCTCGCGCGAGTCGGCCTGACGCAGGAAGGTGTAGAGCTCTTCGATCAGCGCCGGCACCGAGGTCTTCTCATGCATCGACTGATCCGGCAGCGGGCCGAATTCGGAACGCAGTGCAGCGATCATCCAGCCCGAGAGATAGAGATAGGTGCGGTCGGTGGTGCCGAAATGCTTCTTCACCGAGATCAGCTTCTGCTGCGCGATGAAGCCGTGCCAGCAACCCAGCGACTGCGTGTACTTGGTCGCGTCATTGTCATAGCGGGCCATGTCGGCGCGCATCTGCGCGGCGGTGAAGCGCGCGATGTCGAGGCCGGTCTTGAAACGGTTCTGCAGGCGCATGCGGGCAATGGCTTCGGCACCCACGCCATTCCAAGTCGGCTTGGTCTTCAGCAGCGCAGCCGCGGCTTCGACTTCGCTCGCATAGGAGCCGGTGCGGGTGAACTGATCGATATCGCGCGGTTGGAAATTCATGGGTCCGATCCCTCTGTGTTCGACGATGTGTCTAACGTCCGTTCTAAGCCGGGGATCGCTGGGAGCTAGACGGAACGCGGCTAACTTGTCATACTTTACAAAGACTAGGTGTAAGGTTGTAAGGTATAACAATTGGTACTAAGGTAGCGATATGGCGCCATCGGGAGGTCGTTCTGTCTTTATTGGCCCACGTCTGCGGCGGTTGCGGCGCGACCTCGGCCTGACCCAGGCCGACATGGCCGCCGATCTCGAGATTTCGGCACCTTACGTGGCGTTGCTGGAGCGCAACCAGCGGCCGATGACGGCCGACATGCTGCTGCGGCTGGCGCGAACTTACACGATCGATCTGGCGGATCTCGCCGGTGATGGCGGCGCGGATTCCACCGCGCGGCTGCAGTCGATCCTGAAAGAGCCGATGTTCTCCGACATCGACATTCCCTCGCTCGAGATCAGCGATCTCGCGGTGAGCTATCCCGGCATGGCCGAAGCATTTCTGCGGCTCTATACGGCGTATCGCGAGGAGCAACTGGCCCTCGCAGAGCGCCGCGGGCCTGCCACTGTTGGTGGCGCCTCGGATGAGGGTGGTGGTTACGATGCCAATGATCCCGTCGCGGAAGTCCGCCGGTTCCTCGCGGCGCGCCGTAACAATTTTGCTGCGCTGGACGATGCGGCCGAGCGTCTTGCACAGGCGACGTCGGGCACCAGCGGCTTCATCGAACGGCTGAAGACGCGCCACAAGCTGCAGGTGCGCTATATGCCGCCGGACGTTATGCTCGGCTCCGTCCGGCGCCTCGATCTGCATCGCCGGCAATTGTTGCTGGAAGACTCGCTCGATACGGCGAGTCTCAACTTCCAGCTTGCGCAGCAGCTGGCCTATCTCGAATTGGCCAATGAGATCGGTGCGGCGTTGGAAGACAGTCAGTTCACCAGCAAGAGCGCCGAACTGCTGGCGCGTCGTGCGCTCGCCAGTTATGCGGCGGCTGCGATCGTGATGCCTTATGCCGCCTTTGCGCGTGCGGCGGAGACGCGCCGCTACGATCTCGAAGCGCTGGCGCGTCAGTTCGGCGTCAGTTTCGAGCAGGTGGCGCATCGCATCACCACATTGCAGCGCCCGGGATCCGAGAAGGTGCCGTTCTTTCTGATCCGCGTCGATCCCGCCGGCAATATTTCAAAACTGCTCGATGGCGCCGGTTTTCCCTTCGCGAAACATGGCGGCGCGTGTCCGCTGTGGTCGGTGCACAGCGTCTTCCGTACGCCGCGTCAGACCGTGACGCAGTGGCTGGAACTGCCCGACGGACAGCGCTTCTTCTCCATCGCGCGCACGGTGACGGCCGGCGGCGGCTCATTCGGCGCCGAACGCGTCGAGCGCGCGATTGCGGTGGGATGCGCGGCCGAGCATGCGGAAAAGCTGGTCTATACGCGCGACAATCTCGGCCCGCGCGCGGATGCGCCGACGCCCGTGGGCGTTGCCTGTCGCGTCTGCCATCGTCCGCGTTGCGCCGCGCGTTCGGCGCTGCCGATCGGCCGCGAGCTGTTGCCTGACGATTTCAGAACGTTAAGCGTGCCGTTCGGATTTTCGGCGGAATAAAATGCGACCCGCGAGCGGAGGTGATGCGGTGTGAGCATCTTCCGGCGATGCTCAGATCGAGAGCGACGCCTCGTTGCCATGCATGGCTCTTGTCGCGATCGACAATCCGTCACCAGGGCGAGGTAACCGGTATGTCGCGGCCAGGGCGCGGAAGTTGCGCGATGCTGCGGTTTCCCATTTCGGCGCGTGAGCGATCGCAAGAGAAATCGGCGCCATCGTCTGCAGGTCCGGAAGTTGCCGGAACCGGACATTGGATGACTGGTTGCGCGTTGCGGCCGACGGCACTAGAGCGACGCCAAGCCCGCTATCGACGAGGCTGATCACCGTCTGCACCTGCACCGCCTCCTGCGAGACTTTCGGAACGAAGCCGGCATTCTGGCATGCGAATGACAGCATGGCGTGCAAGCTCGGGACGATGGCGGCGGAATAGGTGACGAATGGCTCCTCACGCAAATCCGCAAGCGAAAGGTCGTCCCGCGCGGCTAGCGGGTGGTCGCGGTGCAACGCCAGAACCAGATGATCTTCCTCGATGGTTTGCAGAACGCATTCCGTCGTCCGTGCCACAGGCGCCCGGACAATGCCGAGATCCATGCTGCCCTGTTCGATCTGCGCGAGAATTTCACTCGACGTGGATTCCCTGAGCTGAAGTTGCACATGCGGGAATGCGGCGCGGTGCGCAGGGATGAGACGCGGCAGCGCGGCATAAGTCGCCGTTCCGACAAAGCCGATCGACAGCGTGCCGGCTTCGCCGATGGCTGCGGACTGTGCGATGCGGAGCGCCTGGTCAGCCTCGAACAGCGTCCGCCGTGCATGATCGAGGAACAGCTTGCCGAATGCGGTGAGCCGCATGTCGCGGGTGGATCGTTCGAACAGCGGTGCGCGCAGCTCGTCTTCGAGCTTGCGGATTGAAACGGATAGCGCTGGCTGGGCCATGTTCAGGCGGTCCGCCGCCCGGCGGAAATTCATGGTCTCGGCAAGCATCACGAATTGCCGGAGTTGGCGGAGCTCCATTGATACGAAATCCGTATAAATCGTTTCGATATCGATATTAGATCGTGAAGGGACGGCTCGCTACACCTCAGTCAGTAAAGAATCTCGGAGGAACGATGCGCCAGCGTGCCGGTCAGGCGCTCTTTGGATGCTTCAGGCACAATCACCGGGCATGTCTCTCGCCGCGCGTCCACTTCTCGTTGACATCACTCGCGATCCCGACCTTCCCGTGTCAGCCATTGTGTCACAGGGCCGGACGGTGCTGGTCTTCGTAACTCCGCGGATATCCAGCATCCACTTCGAGAAAAACAAAATCAGAACCACACGAGGAAAGGCGCTCTACAGATGAGAATGAAGGACAAGTCGGGGCTGGTGACGGCGGCTGCATCCGGGATGGGACGGGCAGGAGCCATCCTGCTGGCACGCGAGGGCGCGAAGGTCTGCATCGTGGATCGTGATGCCGCAGGTGCCGAAGCCGTGGCCAAGGAAATCCGCGATGCCGGCGGCACCGCCTTCGCGATCGGCGCCGATCTGCGCGACAGCAAGGCCTCCACCGAGATCGTCGCGCGCACCGTCGCCGAATTCGGCGCGCTGGATTATCTCTGGAATCATCTCGGGCATCCCGGACCCGCAGCGGTGGAGGATCTCGACTGGCAGGATTTCGACATCGCCGTCGATCTCAACATCCGCTCGCAGCTTGCAACGACTATCGCCGCATTGCCGCATCTGCGCGCGCGTGGCGGCGGCTCCGTGCTGTTCACCGCATCAACGTCCGGCATGTCGGCGTCGCAGTTCAGCCCGGTCTATTCCGGCATGAAAGCTGGCGTGATCGGTCTCGTCCGTGGCCTCGCCAAGCGCTACGCCAAGGAAGGCATCCGCGTGAATGCTGTTTGCCCCGGACCGTTTGACACGCCGATGGCGCGCGATTTCGTCGATCGCAAGGATCAGCCCGCGACCAAGGGGCAGGACCGCGAGGCGTTGGTGCAGAAATTTGGGTCATCCACCGCAATGGGACGCGCTGGCCGGCCGGAAGAGGTCGGCTATGCCGCGCTGTTCCTGCTGTCGGACGAGGCGTCCTTCATCACCGGCGCGCATCTGCCGGTCGATGGCGGCCTGACCGCCTGACGAAAATATAACAACAACGACAAAAAGGGAGGACAAGATGATGTTGAAGGGAATGGTGGCCGGCCTGGTATTCGTGGCGGCGGTCGGCCATGCGCAGGCGCAGGATGGTCCGGTGAAGATCGGCGTGCTGACGGATATGTCGAGCTCGCTGAGCGATACCCAGGGCATGGGTTCGGTCGAGGGCGCGCGGCTGGCAATCGAGGACTTTGGCGGCACCGTGCTCGGCCGCAAGATCGAACTGGTGCATGCCGACCACCAGAACAAGGCGGATATCGGCGCCACCATCGCGCGCCGCTGGTTCGATACCGAGGATGTCAGGCTGATCGTCGATCTCGGCAATTCCTCCGTGGGCCTCGCGACCCAGGGCATCGCCAAGGACAAGGACCGCATCACCATCGCCACTGGTGCTGCGACGTCGGAGCTGACCGGCAAGGCCTGCTCGCCGAACAGCTTCCACTGGGGCTATGACAGCTATCAGTTCTCCGGCGCGGCGCCTGCGCAGATGGTGAAGGCCGGCCTCGATACCTGGTTCTTCGTCACCGCCGACTATGCGTTCGGTTATGCGCTCGAAAACGACACGCGCAAGGTGGTGGAAGCCGCCGGCGGCAAGGTTGTCGGCTCGGTGCGTCATCCGATCAACACGCAGGACTTCAGCTCCTTCTTGCTGCAGGCGCAGGGCTCTGGCGCGAAGGTGATCGCGATCGCGAGCGCGGTGGGCGATTTGCAGAATGCGTTGAAGCAGGGACAGGAATTCGCGATCTTCGGCAAGAAGCAAGTGCCATCCGCCATGGCGCTGCTGCTCGTCGATGTGAAGAGCGTCGGCCTGCAGGCGACCCAGGGGACCTCGATCAGCACCGTCTTCTATTGGGATCAGGACGATGCGACGCGCGAATTCGCCAAGCGCTTCCGCGCCCGCATGCAGCGCCCGCCGAGCGAGGCGCAGGCGATGAACTACAGCGGCGTGATGCACTATCTGAAGGCCGTGAAGGCTGCGGGCACCACCGAGACCCAGGCCGTTCTGAAGAAGATGAAGGAAACCCCGGTGGACGACCTGATGACCAAGCAGGCCAAGATCCGCGCCGATGGTCGCCTGATGCGCGACGTTCGCCTCGCCAAGGTGAAGTCGCCTGCTGAATCGAAGGCAGACTGGGA
The DNA here is from genome assembly GCF_018279705.1 of Tardiphaga alba. NCBI lineage: Bacteria > Pseudomonadati > Pseudomonadota > Alphaproteobacteria > Hyphomicrobiales > Nitrobacteraceae > Tardiphaga > Tardiphaga alba. Next base: position 4,547,176 of record NZ_CP036498.1, on the reverse strand, counting down.
TTTCTTCGAGATCGGCGCGACTGTGCCGGGCGAGCAGGCGTTCCGGCCCGCGGCGGATAGCGCTTGTCCGCTACTCGCCAAGTAATGCTCACTACGTAACACCCCCGCGCGTCCGCCGGCAAGGCGGGCGCGCTTCTTTCATGAAATGGAGTTCGTCATGCCCAAAGGCTATATCGTCGGCCGCATCGATATTCTCGACGCAGAGCGCTACGCCGCTTATGTCCCGCTCGCAACGGCGGCGATCGCGGCCTTTGGCGGCAAGGTGCTGTCGCGCGGTGGCCGCTTCGAGGCGCTAGAGGGTGACGCGCGTGCACGCAATGTGTTGATCGAGTTTCCGGATTTCGACGCGGCCTGCGCCTATTTCCATTCGCCCGGTTATGTCCAGGCCCGCGCGGCGCGCGCCGGTGCCGCGCATGTCGAGGTCGTGGCGGTGGAGGGCGTGTAAGGCGCTTATGCGCCTGTCACGCGCCAGATCACGTCGCCGACATCGTCGGCCACCAGCAGCGAATTGTCGGGGCCGATGGTGACGCCGACGGGGCGGCCATAGGAGACCTTCTCATCCGGTGCGAGGAAGCCGGTGAGAATGTCGCGCGGCGGGCCTGATGGCCGACCGTTCTCGAACGGGATGAACACCACGGCGTAGCCGGAGAGCTTGCTGCGATTCCACGAGCCGTGCTGGCCGATCACCATGCCGTCGCCGAAGCCGGGCAGCGTGCCCGCGGGCATCCAGCACAGGCCGAGCGATGCCGTGTGGCCGCCGAGCGCGTAATCCGGCTTGATGGCGGTCGCGACCAACGCCGGGTCCTGCGGCACACGGTCGTCCACGGTCTGGCCCCAGTAGCAATAGGGCCAGCCATAGAAGCCGCCATCCTTCACCGAGGTGAGATAGTCCGGCGGCGTCTCGTCGCCGATGCCGTCGCGCTCATTCACGACGGTCCATAGCGCCTGGGTGCTCGGCTCCCAGGCGAGGCCGACTGGATTGCGCAGGCCGGCCCCGAAGATGCGGTACTCGCCGGTGGCGATGTCGAGCTCATAAACGGCGGCGCGACCCTTCTCGACCTCCATGCCGCTTTCGGCGATGTTGGAGAGCGAGCCGACGCCGATATAGAGCTTTGTGCCATCAGGGCTCGGCAGGATGCTGCGGGTCCAGTGGCCGCCGGTGCCGAATGTCGTGAGCTTTTTGCCCGCTGCCGTGATGCTGTCGGCACCTTGTGTATACGGGAATGCGACGACGCCATCGACATTGCCGACATAGAAGGTGTCGCCCACCAGCGCCATGCCGAACGGCTGGTTGAGATTTTGCATGAAGGGCTGCTGCACTTCGGCGACGCCGTCGCCGTCACGGTCGCGCAAGAGGGTGATGCGGTTGGCGCTTTCGCCCAGTGCCTTGGCGCGGCGCATGGTGGCCTGCATGGCGTAGCTGAACAGGCTGCCGATACGGCTCGCCACCTGCGAGGACTCGGCGACCAGCACGTCGCCATTCGGCAGCACATTGATCCAGCGCGGATGTTCGAGGCCGGTGGCAAAGGCATTGACCTTGAGGCCATCAGCGACGGTGGGCAACTGGCCGGCATCCCAGCCGCGGGCAGTAGGCATTTTGAGCGTCGGGATCGCGCCTTGCGGCTTGGCTTCCGGAACAACGGGGGCGTTGCCCCAGGCCGGCGTCGGCGTCTCGCTCTGCGCGCGCCGCCATGCAACCGCACCCGCGCCGACCAGCGCGACCACGCGCGCGAACATGCTCATTACGCTCATCGTATTCCCCAAGTCACTTGGTCACGTCGCTCGGCCACGTCGACCGAAGCCGGCATGAGTATAGCGGAGATTGTTCCGCTGCGAAGCGCGCGGGATCAGGATGTCGCGTGCAATTTTGCGAAGATCGGCCGCAAATAGCGCAGCATTGCTGCTGGATGTTCTGTCATGGGAAAATGCCCGAGCTCGGGCATCTCGATCACTTCGGCGCCTTCGATCCAGCCGGCGAGCTGGTGCGCATCGTTCACGGTGGCCGAGAAATCGTAGTGGCCGATCAGGAGCGACACTGGAATGCTGCGGCCATCGATGCGCCTGGCGACTTCTTCGCCGTCGAATTCGTCCGAATAGAAAGCGAGGTCGCCGTCATAGATGCCCGGTGCGCCCTGTGAATAGATGAAGGCGGCGCGGCGACGCAGGTCCGCCGGACTTTGCGGGCCGAGCAGGCCGCGCACATAGGCGGCCGAATGCCAGCCGCCATTGACCTGGGCATGAGTGAGATAGGCATTGCGCCGGCCGCGCGGACGCAGCGGCGCTTCGAGCGCGATGACCGCCTTGATGAGATCAGGACGTTCGGCCGCCAGCACCATCGCGATGCCGGCGCCCATCGAGCAGCCCATCACGACGACGGGCTCGCCGATCACCTGTTCGATGAAGCTGACGCACCAGTCGAGATAGGTGGCCTGGTCGAGCGAATAGATGCTGCCGTCCCATCCCGTCGGCGGCATCGAGCGGCCGTGATACGGCATGTCGAAGCCGACGAAGCGCCAGTTCTTGCTCAGCTCGTCATCGCACATGATACCGTGAAATTGGCGGGTATCGGCGCCGGCCGTGTGCAGACACAGGACGGGTGTGCCAGTGCCTGCGGTCTCGCTGAACAGCTGCGCGACTTGGCCCGTTGCCGTCGTGACGCGATGATAGCTGCCACGCAGGCGCTGAAGGTCGGGCAGGGGCGTCGTCGTGTCATGCGCCGTGAGATTGGCGAAGATCGCCTCGAAACAGGCGCGCGCCTGCGCAATCCTCAACGCATCGCCGGTGATCTTGAAACGCGGGTTGCGTAGCTGGATCGATGAGAAGGAGTGATAGGTCGGCGGCGGAGGATCGGCGAGAACCAGTGCCCAGTCGTCGGCACTGGCCCATATGGCAATGTCGCCGGCGATGTCCGGCTGTGCCGGCGATGCATTGATGAAGAGGTCGTGCGACTGGTCATCGACATCGATGCGGACGCGCAGCGACAGGCCGGCCGTGAAGGCTTTCACCTCGGCCGTCGCCAGAGCGTCGTTCAGCCGTGCGACCAGCTGCGCGAAGACCGACATCGCGGCGACCTCACTTCTTGGCGGTGAGATAGCGGCCGATTTCGGTGTGGTCGGACGTGGGGCCGAGTTGCTGGAGCGCGGCGTTCCACATGGCCGTGATCTCGTCTGCGAGCGGCGCGGTGACGCCGATCTGATGCGCGAGTTCGTCGGCGGTCTGGATATCCTTGGCCATCAGCGCCAGCGCGAAGCCGGATGCATAGGTTTCCGAGATCATGAACTGCTTGAGCTTGTTCTCGGTCGAGTTGTTGCGCCCGGTGGAGGCGTTCAGCACATCGACCAGCGTGTCTGGCTCGATGCCGAATTTGCTGCCGATGGCGAGGGCTTCGGCAGCCGCAGCAAGACCGGCGGCGGAGACATAATTGTTGAGCGCCTTGGCGGCGTGGCCGGAGCCGAGCGGCCCGGTGCGGAAGACCGACTTGCCCATGGCGAGCAGGATCTGGTCGGCGCGATCGATCGTAGCATGTGCGCCGCCGGCCATGATCGCGAGCGTGCCATCGATGGCGCGTTTCACGCCGCCGGAAACGGGGGCGTCGATGAATTCGAGTCCGGCTGCGATTAGCTCTTCGCCGAGCGCGCGGGTGCCAAGCGGCGCCGACGAGCTCATGTCGATGACAACGGTGCCTTTGGCGAGTTTCGTCTTGATGCCTTCGATGGCCGCGCGAACGATCTTGCCGTCGGGCAGCAGCGTGACGATGGCGGCCGCGCCCGCAATGGCTTCATCGACGGTGGCAGCGGCGTAGCCGCCTTCCTGCGTGAATTTTGCGCGCGCCGCGTTGGAGAGATCGAAACCCGTTACCTGATAGCCCGCGCGCGTCATGCAGGCGGCCATCGGGCGGCCCATATTGCCGAGGCCGATGACGGTGACTTTCGCCGGAGGCGCGATGGCGGATGAACTGGACACTGGCGTTCCTCTGTCTTTGTTTGTTGTTGTCGGGCTCGCCGTTCGGGCAGCCCTGGATCAGGTTGCGTCGCTGCGTAGGGCTGCGAGGGCAATCGTCGCTGCGTTCTGGATATGCGTCACGCAGGCCTGCCCGGCGCCGTCTTCGTCGCCCTTCTCGATGGCCGTGAGAATGGCTTCGATCTCTTTCAGGCTGCGACCGATGCGATTGGCCTGCGTCATCGACGTCATGCGCAACACCGTGACGCGGTTCAGTAGCATCTTCAAGAAGCGCTCGACGAAGACATTGCCGCAGCCTTCGAGCAAGGCTGCATAGAACTCGGTCTTGGCGGCAAGAAGGTCGCTGCGATCTTCCTGTCCCGCCACTTTGCCCATGATCTCGAATTGCTTACGCAACCGCGCGATGATGGCCGGATCCCGCCGCCGCGCGCATTCGCGGCCGGCATAGGCTTCGAGCAGGGCCCGCAGTTCATAGAGCTGGGCAGCTTCATCCGCGGAGATGGTGCTGACCACCGGGCCGCGATGCGGGATCGTGGTGACGAGGCCCTCGGCCTCGAGCTGGCGCAATGCCTCGCGGATCGATGTGCGGCCAACGCCGGTCTGTTCGCACAGCTCTCGCTCGATCAGGCGCTGGCCCGGTTTGAACATGCCGCTGCCGATCGCCGAGCGGAGGCGGTCCTCCACAAGCTGACGCAGGCTGGTCGATTCCCGGGAAACATTGAGATTCGTGTCATTTTTGGCCATGCGTCAATTGACCGCCTATCAGACAATCTGTCAAGCAGCTTGACCGCTTGTCTGTTCTGTGTTCCCAATTGCGCAAGCCTCAAAGGCACCTCAATCTGGGAGAAGACGCCATGTCGAAGACCTCATCCACGCGTGGAGGCGTCAATCGCCGCACCGTTCTCGCCGGCACCGCTGCCCTCGTCGCAAGTCCTTGGGTGATTTCGTCCGCCCGTGCGCAGGCAAAGCAGGTCAATATCGGCGTGATCATGCCGCTGTCGGGCGCCAATGCGCAGTTCGGCATCAATTCGCGAAACGGCATCGAGCTGGTCGCGGATGAGATCAATGCGGCGGGCGGCATCAAGGCGCTGGGTGGCGCCAAGATCAATCTGATCGTCGCCGATTCCACCTCGACGCCGACGACGGCCGGCACGGTGGCGCAGCGCCTCATCACCCAGAACGATGTCACCGCGATCCTCGGCGCCTTCGCGTCGTCGCTGACCATCGCGATCTCAGAAGTCACCGAGCGCCGCGACATTCCGTTGCTGACCATGTCCTTCGCCGACCAGATCACCGGTCGCGGCTACAAGAACATCTTCCAAGTGGTCGCCAAGGCGTCGGCGCTGGGCAAGGCGCAACTCGATTACACTGTCGCGATCGCGCAGGCGGCGGGCGCCAAGATCGACAAGATCGCGATCATGTATGAAGACACCGCCTATGGCACCGCGCAGGCCAATGGTCTGCGCGCCGCAGCAAAGGCGGCCAATATCGACATCGCGATGGACGATGCCTATCCGCTCGGCATCACCGACACCACGCCGCTGATCAACAAGCTGCGTGCCTCCGGCGCGCAGGCGGTGTTCCCGGTGTCCTACCTCAACGACAGTCTGCTCCTGATCCGCACCATGCGGCAGCAGCGCATCACCATGCCGGCCATCGGCGGCGCGGCAGGCTATGTCATTCCGGACTTCGAGAAGGGGCTCGGCGAATTCGCCGAAGGCGTGCTCTCGATCGCGCCGGCGAATTACGATCTTGCACCGGAACTCACCGAGCGATTCCGCAAGCGTTTCGGCTACTTCATGGTGCATGAGGCCCTCGAACACGCCGTCGCGCTCGATGTGCTCGTACAGGCGATCGAGAAGGCGAAGTCGGCCAAGGCCGAGGACGTCACCATGGCGCTGCGCGGCGCGAAGTTCACCGGCGGCTGGACCAAGGCGATGACCGGTGGCGCCGTCGAATTCGACAGCACCGGCCTCAACATCCTCTCGGTGCCAGTCATGGTGCAGTGGCGCAAGAAAGAGCTCGTGACCGTCTGGCCCAAGGATGTTGCCAAGGGCACGGCCGAGTGGAAGTCCTGATCCGCTAGCGAAAGAGCATCGTGTCTTTTCTTCAAGCCATTCTTGACGGGCTGCTGGTTGGCGGCGTTTACGCCGTCATCTCCATCGGCCTCACCCTCGTCTACGGCGTGATGGGCATCGTGAACTTCGCTCAGGCGGAGTTCCTGATGATCGGCATGTTCGTGTCGTGGTTCGCCTGGGCCTATCTCGGTCTCGATCCCGTCCTGGCGGCGCCGCTGTCTTTTGCAGTGGCGTTCGCCCTGGGCTGGCTCGTTCAGGGCCAATTGATCGCGCGGATGTTGAAAGCGCCGTCGGCGGCGCAGATCTTCCTGACCGTCGGCCTCCTGATCGTGCTTGAAAACGGTGCGCTGCTCTCCTTCGGCTCGCAGTTCCGCTCTGTCACGACGTCCTATCAGACCATGTCGCTGTCACTCGGCGCGCTGTTCATCAGCGTGCCCTATCTGATCGCTTTCGGCATGTCGCTCGCTTGCGGCGTGGCGCTGTGGTGGTTCATGCGCACCAGCTGGTTCGGCCGCGCCATGCGGGCCACCGCCCAGAACCCCATGGCGGCGCAGTTGATGGGGATCGATACCGCGCTGATGTACAAGATGGCATTTGCGCTCGGCGTCGGGCTCACGGCCTTCGGCGGCGCGGTGATCCTGCCTTATGTCACGGTCTATCCCAGTGTCGGCGGCCAGTTCGTGGTGCTGATGTTCACCGTGGTCGTGCTCGGCGGTCTCGGCAGCGTGGCTGGCGCGGTGGTCGGTGGCCTGGCGGTCGGGGTCATTCAGGCGCTGTCGGCATTGTTCTTCCCGATCCAGCTGCAAAATCTGTTTCTGTTTCTCGTCTTCATTCTCGTGCTTGCCGTCAGGCCGCAGGGTCTCGTGGGAGCAAGCCGATGAAGCGCTGGATGCTCGTCGTTCTCGTCATTGTCGCTGCGGCGCTATTGCCGCTCGCGCTCAATCCGACCGGCTACTGGATTCGCGTGCTGACCTTCACGCTGCTGTTTGCTGCGATGGCGCAGGCGTGGAATCTGATCGGCGGTCTCGCCAACCAGACCTCGCTGGGTCACGCCGCCTTCTTCGGCATCGGCGCCTACACATCGACGATCCTCCTGCTCAAATTCGGCATCAGCCCGTGGATCGGCATGATCGCAGGCGGCGCGCTCGGTGGATTGGCCGCATTCATCATCGCCATTCCGACCATGCGCCTGCAGGGGCACTATTTCGCACTCGCGACGCTGGCATTTGGCGAGGTCATGCGCGTGATCGCCAATGTCTGGACACCGCTGACCGGCGGTCCGGGCGGCCTCTCGGTGCCGTTCGTGCCGCCGAGCTTCGCCGCCTATTCCTTCAAACAGCTCCTGCCTCACACCTATATCGCTCTGATCGCATTGATCATCGTGACCGTCATCTTCGAGGTGATCCGGCGTGGGGCGATGGGCTATCGGTTGCGCGCGATCAAGGAAAATCCGGCCGCGGCCGAGGTGATCGGGATCGATACCACCAAGGTGAAACTGCAGACCGCCGTGATCTCCGGCGTGCTGATGGCCATGCTGGGAACGCTTTACGCACAGGTCGCTGTGTTCTTCGATCCCGATACGGTGTTCAGCGCTGCTGCGATCTCCATCCGTGTTGCGCTGATCGCCATTCTGGGCGGCGTCGGCACGCCGATCGGCCCGATCCTTGGGGCGCTGTTCATCATCCCGGTCGAGGAGTTGATGAACGACCTGTTCTCCGCCGGCGCTGCCGGCCTGTCGCAGCTCATCTTCGGCGTCATCCTCATCGCCGTGATCCTGTGGCGTCCACGCGGTTTCATCACCGTGTTCGACGCCTTGATTGCGCGCCTGTCATCGCGAGGAGTACGCTGATGACCATCCTCGATGTCCGCGGCGTGTCGCGCCGCTTCGGTGGACTGCAAGCGCTGTCCGATGTGACCTTCTCCGTCCCGAAGGGGCAGATCGTCGGCCTGATCGGACCGAACGGTGCCGGCAAGACGACCTTCTTCAGCACGCTGGTGGGTCTGATCAAGCCTGATAGCGGCAGCATCAAGCTTGGCGATACCAGCGTGGTCGGGCTCAAGCCGCACAAGGTTGCGGCACTCGGCATGACGAAGACGTTTCAGAACGTCGCGTTGTTCGCCGAGAGTTCGGTGCTCGACAATGTGCTGACGGCGGGATTGCTGCGCCACGACGTGGCGACGGCACGCGAGCAGGCGATGATCTGTCTCGATCGTGTCGGGCTCAAATCTGTCGCGCACAAGCTGGCAGGAAACCTGTCATTTCCGGAGCGCGCACGTGTCGAATTGGCGCGCGCACTATGCACCGGCCCTAAAGTGCTGCTGCTCGATGAAGTGATGGCGGCGCTTAATCCGGTCGAGATGCAGGAGATCATGGATCTGATCCGTTCGCTGCGCGACGATGGGATCACGCTATTGGTGGTGGAGCATCACATGCGCGCCATCATGACGATTTGCGATCGCATCCTGGTGCTCAATTTCGGCCGCCTGCTTGCCGACGGCACGCCTCAGCAGGTGGCGAACGATCCCGTCGTGGTCGAGGCCTATCTTGGCCGCTCGATGGAGGCCAAGTCATGAATGCCGCTCAGCCACTGCTCGAGATCAAGGGCCTTCATGCCGGCTATGGCGAGATCGAGGTGCTGCACGCCATCGATCTGCAGGTCTTCGAGGGCGAGTTCGTCTGCATCATCGGCGCCAACACGGCCGGCAAGAGCACGATCTTGCGCGCGATTTCCCGCCTCGTCCCCCGTGTGTCCGGGACGCTGCGTTTTGCAGGCACCGATCTTGCGACCCGCGCGGCGCATGAGGTGCCGACACTCGGCATCGCGCATGTGCCGGAAGGCCGCCATGTCTTTCCGGACATGGGCGTCGAAGAAAATCTGATGCTCGGTGCATTCACCGCGCGTCATGCCGCCGATCTGCCGGAACGCATGGAGCGGATTTTCGAACTGTTCCCACGCCTGCGCGAGCGGCGTGGGCAATTGGCCGGGACATTGTCGGGCGGCGAGCAGCAGATGGTGGCCGTCGGCCGCGCGCTGATGCTGCAACCGAAGCTGTTGCTGCTCGATGAGCCGAGTCACGGTCTCGCCCCAAAAGTGGTCGAGGAAATGCACGACGCATTCACGAAAATCCACCGCAGCGGGACGTCCATCTTGCTGGTCGAGCAGAATGTCGGTCTGGCGCTCGATGTCGCCGCGCGCGGCTATGTGCTGGAGAGCGGCCGTATCAGCCTGCAGGGCAGTTCTGCAGAACTGAACGCCAATCCCGCAGTCCGTGCCGCCTATCTCGGTATATAACCAACACCGCAACGTCGAAGACGAAACGACAACAAAAAGGATCATCCTATGAGCTACAATCAGACGGTCACCCTCGGCGGCTTGTTCGACGCAGGTCTGGCGACGCGCCGCGAGGTGCTCGGCGCGGCCTATGTCGACAAGTCGATGCAGTCGACCAATGATTTCATGATGGCATTTCAGCACATCACCACGGAATGGTGCTGGGGTTATGCCTGGAATCGCCCGGGCCTCGACAAGAAGACCCGCAGCATGTTGAACCTCGCGATGCTCACCGCCTTGAACCGCTCGCCCGAGGTCAAGCTGCACACGCGCGGCGCCATCAACAATGGCGTGACGGTGGAAGAGATCAAGGAAGTGCTGCTGCACGCCACCGTCTATTGCGGTATTCCCGCCGGTCTCGATGCATTCAAGGCCGCGAATGAAGTGCTCAAGGAAATGGGCAAGGTCTCGTAACGAAGGGCCTCTAGCGACAAAGGGAGGGTGTGATGCCGCTTGCGATCAGACCGAATTGCGAATGCTGCGATCGTGATCTTCCCAATGGCGATCCGGCTGCGCGGATCTGCACCTTTGAGTGTACGTTCTGCGCAGACTGTGCTGACAATCGGCTCGGCGGCCGTTGTCCGAATTGCACCGGTGATCTGGTGCTGCGGCCGACGCGCCCCGCCGAGAAGCTGGCGCGCTTCCCGGTCTCGACCGAACGCGTGACGAAGCCGCACGCGGCCTGTCAGTGATGGCAAAGCACTCACGCGCAATCGCGTGAGTGCTTTGCGCTGTCTCAGCCAAATTTGTGCGAGACGTTCTTCGTCACGGTATAGCAGCCGAGACCTTCGATGCCGCCTTCGCGGCCATAACCGGAATCCTTCACGCCGCCGAACGGCGTCTCCGCCGTTGATGCTACGAAGTGGTTGATGGTGAGGTTACCGGTTTCCACATCGTTCGAAATCCGCTGCACGTTGTCAGCCGAATGCGTGAAGGCGTAGGCAGCGAGACCGAAGGGCAGGGCGTTCGCCTTGGCGATCGCTTCGTCCAGATTCTTCACCGGATTGACCAGCGCCAGCGGGCCGAATGGCTCTTCATTCATCGCCAGCGCATCGTCGGGCACATCGGCCAGTACGGTGAGCGGATAGAAATAGCCGCGATTGTTGATACGCTCGCCGCCGGCCAGCACGCGCGCGCCGCGCTTCCTTGCATCGCTCACCAGCCGCTCCATGGCATCGACCCGGCGCGGATTGGCCAATGGGCCAAGCTGCGTGGTCGGATCCATGCCATTGCCGATCTTCAGCGCTGCGGCGCCTTCCGCAAAGGTCTTTGCGAAGGTCTCAAAATTCTTCTCCTGCACGAAGAAGCGCGTCGGCGCGACGCAGACCTGGCCGGCATTGCGTGACTTGGTAGCGACCGACGCCTTTGCGGTGGCAACCGGATCGACATCGTCGCACACGATCACCGGGCCGTGGCCGCCGAGCTCCATGATCGCCGGTTTCATCGCCTGGCCCGCCATGGCGGCGAGATGCTTGCCCACCGGCACCGAGCCGGTGAAGGTGATCAGGCGGATCGCATCATGCGGCACCAGATAGCTGGAGATCTCGGCGGGGTCGCCGAACACCAGATTGAGCACGCCGCGGGGCAAGCCCGCATCATGAAAAGCGCGCACCAGCTGCAGCGCGCCGGCCGGGGTTTCTTCCGACGCTTTCAGGATGATCGAGCAGCCCGACGACAGTGCGCCGGCGACCTTGCGGCCGGGTGAGCTCATCGGAAAATTCCACGGCGAGAAGGCCGCGACCGGGCCGATCGGCTGGCGATACACCGTGTGCTGCAGACCGGGACCGGCGGGGATCACGCGGCCATACATGCGCATGCCTTCGGTCGCGTCCCATTCGATGATCTCGGCGCCGCGCAGGATTTCGAGTTTGGCCTGTTCGAGCGGCTTGCCCTGTTCGAGCGTCATGGCGACGGCCATCTCATCAACGCGCGCGCGGATCAGCGCGGCTGCCTTTAGGATGATCTGCGCGCGCGCATTCGGCGCCGTCTTGCGCCAGACCTGGAAGCCGCGCTGCGCCGCGTCCAGCGCATCGTCGAGATCGGCGCGGGTGGCATGCGGCACGGTGCCGATCACGCTTTCGTCCGCGGGATTGATGATCGGCGCGCCGGAGGCCCGGCGCCACTGTCCATCTACGTAAAGCTCGATCTCTGGATAGGCCATTTCGCAAGTCCACTTTCTTCGTCGCTGGAAGCGGTTGACTCCGCCTCGCTTGCGCGGCAATCAAACATATGTTCACATAATAGAACAAGCGTTCTGTCTAATAGAACGTTCTGGAATTGGATCAGATCGAAGATGCCGATGATCGAACGACGCGAGATGGCGATGACCGCAGCGGCTGATGCCGCGACGCGCGCCGTTTGCATGCTGATCGTCGCGTGTCGGATGCGCTGAACAACAAAGCTTCAAGAACAAGGGTTGGGAGCAGAGACATGAGTGGGCACAAGGCCGCGTGGTCCATCACACGCCGTGCAATCATCGCAGGTGTATTCGCCGCGAGCGCGATGACGTTGATGCCGGCACAGGCGCAGGACGCCTATCCGAGCAAGATGATCCGCCTGCTGGTGCCGTTCCCGGCGGGCAGCGCCACTGACGTGGAAGCGCGCTTTCTCGCCGAGAAGGTCGGTGCTGTGCTCGGCCAGAAGGTCCTCGTCGACAACAAGCCGGGCGCGAACGCGAATATTGGCGCAGCCGAAGTCGCGCGCGCGGCGGGCGATGGCTACACGCTATATCTCGCCACCAACTCCACCCATTCGGCCAATGTGCATCTCTACAACAAGATGCCGTTCGATCCCGTCGCCGACTTCACGCCGATCGCGCGCCTCACGCGCAATCCGCTTGTCATAGTGGTCAACAAGGATTTTCCCGCGAAGGACCTCAAGGAGTTCATCGCTTACGGCAAGGCCAATCCGGGCAAGCTGAGCTACGGCTCCGGCAACACGGGCAGCATGGCCGCGGCGCAGCTGGTGCGCTCGCTCGCCACCATCGATGCCGTGCGTATTTCCTATCCCGGCACGCCGCAGGCCATCACCGATCTGCTCGGCGGCCGTATCGAATTCGTCATCACCGACGTCGCGGTGACGCGTGAATTCATCAACAATGGCAGCCTGCGTGCCCTAGGTGTAACCACCGTGCAGCGCGTGTCGTCGCTGCCCAATGTGGCGCCGATGGCCGAGGTCGGCCTGCCCGGCTACGACTTCGCCGCCTGGAGCGGCCTGTTCGGCCCGAAGAATGTGCCTGCCGATGTGGTCGAAAAGCTCAACAAGGCGTTTCTGCAGGTGATGGCGACGGACGAGGCGAAGAAGTTCTTCGCCGATATCGGCCTCGAGCCGGACGTCTCGTCGCCCGCCGGCCTTGCCGAACACGTCACCAAGCAGACCGAGCTGTGGGGCAAGATCATCAAGGAGTCCGGCCTTGAAAAAATCTGATGCTATCAGCGCTGTCTTCGAACAGCTGCCGACGCTGCTGGAGCGCGACGTCGCATTGGTTCAGCGTGGCGGCTTTCTCGATGTCGATTGCCTGCTCGGCTCCACCGAGCAGAGCTATCACGTCGCCATCCGTGCCGGCCGCATCACCGACATGGTGCCGGCCCCGGTGCTGATGCGTTCGTCGATCTTTAGCTATCGCGCCACGCCGGAGGCATGGACCGCCTTCTGGCAGCCGATGCCGAAGGCCGGGTGGCATGATCTGCTCTCGCTCACCAAGCGCGGCGAGGCCACGCTCGAAGGCGACATCAAGCCGTTCATGACCCATCTGCAATTTTTCAAGGATCTGCTCGCTCTGCCGCGCAATGCCGGAGGTGCAGCATGACCGCTTATATCGAGCCGATGGTCGGTCGCTATGTGCATGTCGATATCGGTGGCACCATGCACCGGATCTATTTCGAGGAAGCCGGCCAGGGCATTCCGCTGGTGTGCCTGCACACCGCCGGTTCCGACAATCGCCAGTGGCGCTATCTGCTGGCTGATGAAGAGTTCACCAAGCACTACCGCATCATCGCCTTCGATCTGCCCTGGCATGGCAAGTCGAACCCGCCCGCCAATTGGGATGGCAGCGAGTATCAGCTCACCACCAAGCGCTACACCGAGACCATCCGCGCCTTCTGCAAGGCGCTCGATCTCGACAAGCCCGTGGTGATGGGCTGCTCCATCGGCGGCCGCATCGTGCTCAACCTTGCCATCGATCACGCCAGCGAATTCCGCGCGCTGATCGGTCTCGAAGCCGCTGATTTCCAGGCGCCGTGGTACGACACCGCCTGGCTCAACCGTGCCGACATCCATGGCGGTGAAGTCTGCGCCGCCTTGGTCTCCGGCCTCGTGGCGCCGCAGTCGCCGGCGGAAGCGCGGATGGAAACGCTGTGGGCCTACAAGCAGGGCGGCCCCGGCGTGTTCAAGGGCGATCTCTATTTCTATCGCGTCGATGGCGACCTGCGTGGCCGCACCGGTGCGATCGATACCACGACCTGTCCACTCTATCTGCTCACCGGCGAATACGATTTCTCGTGCTCGCCCGAGGACACCGTGCGCACGGCGTCTGGCATCGCGGGTGCGGAAGTGACGGTCATGGAAGCGCTCGGTCATTTTCCGATGAGCGAGAATCCTGCGCAGTTCCGGCGTTACATCGCGCCGGTGCTTGAGACGATCAAACAAAAACAGAGTTCCTGAGGAGGGGCATCAGATGACATCCTTGAAGACCGCATTCTATTTATCCGCCGCGCTCGTACTGTCGGCCCATGCCGCAAGCGCCGCCGACACCATCAAGATCGGCGTGCTGAACGATCAGTCCGGCGTGTTCGCCGACAATGGCGGCGTCGGCTCCGTCGCTGCGGCAAAACTCGCGGCTGAAGAATTCGGCGGCGAGATCAACGGCATGAAGATCGAAATCATCACCGCCGATCACCAGAACAAGCCGGACGTTGCCGCGGCCACTGCGCGCCGCTGGATCGACAATGAGAAGGTGGACATGATCGCCGACGGCGCAGCGTCGTCGGCCGGCTTCGCGATTCTCGAAGTCGCCAAGCAGAAGAACAAGATCTTCACCATTAGCGGCCCGGGCTCGTCGGACTTCACCGGCAAGGCCTGCTCGCCGATCTCGTTCCACTTCAATTATGACACCTACGCCCTGTCGAAGCTGACCTCGGAAGCCATCACCAAGGCCGGCGGCAACACCTGGTACTTCATCTCGGCCGATTACGCCTTCGGCCACGCTTTGCAGCGTGACGCGACCAAGTTCATCGAAGGCGCAGGCGGCAAGGTGATCGGCTCGTCCGCGCATCCTCTGGGGACCGCCGACATGGCCTCGTTCCTGCTGCAGGCGCAGGGCTCCAAGGCGAAGGTCGTCGGCCTCGCCACCTCGGGCGCCGACGTGCAGACCGCCATCAAGCAGGCCGGTGAATTCGGCATCGTCGAGAGCGGCCAGCAGCTTGCCGGTCTCCTCGTCTTCATCACCGACGTCAATGCGCTCGGCCTCAAGGCGACGCAGGGCCTGCAGGTGACGACGTCCTTCTACTGGGACCTCAACGAGCAGACCCGCGCCTGGTCCAAGCGTTACTTTGCGCTGACCAACAACAAGGTCCCGAGCATGGTGCAGGCCGGCGTCTATAGCGGCGTGCATCACTATCTCGCCGCTGTGAAGGCTGCGGGCACGAAGGATACGGACGCCGTCGCCAAGAAGATGCACGATCTGAAGGTCAACGACGCTTATAACAAGGACGTCACCGTGCGTCCGGATGGCCGCGTGCTGCACACCATGTATCTGGTGCAGGTGAAGAAGCCGGAAGAATCGAAGTACAAGTTCGATTACTACAAGGTCGTCACCACCTCGCCTGGCGAACAGGCCTTCCGCCCGATGAGCGAAGGCAACTGCCCGCTGGTCAAGGGCTGAGTCATCAAGAACCCGCGAACGCAGCCTGGCTGCGTTCGCCTCTGATCTCGATTTTTGGAATATAAGGGAATAGCGGCATGACGACTGCCATTGGATTCATCGGTCTTGGTGTGATGGGCGAGCCGATGTGCCGAAATCTCGCGAAAAAGTCGGGGGTGCCCGTCTATGGTTTCGACCGCGCAGACGCGCCGCTGGAGCGTCTGGCGGAAGCTGGCGTCAAGCGCGCTGCGACGCTCGCCGAACTCGCAAAACTCTGCGACGTGATCTTCATGGCGCTGCCGAGCGGCAAGCATGTGCAGGCCGTGTGCGAAGGCGATGACGGCTTGCTGGCTCAAGCTGATGCACGCCACACCATCGTTGACCTCGGCACCTCGCCGGTGGAAGCCAGCCGCGAGCTCGCCAAGAAATTCGCCGCCAAGGGCGCGCAGTTTGCGGACGCACCGATCGCGCGCACGCGGCAGGCGGCCGAAGACGGCACGCTCAGCGTCATGGTCGGCGCTTCCGCCGCAAACTACGCAAAGCTGCAGCCCTTGATCGCGACTTTTGCGTCCGACATCACCCATTGTGGCGATATCGGCGCCGGGCAGGTGGTGAAAATCCTCAACAATATGGTGCTGATGGAAACCGTGGTCGCGCTCAGCGAAGCGCTGGAAACGGCGAAGCGCGCCGGCCTCGATCCCAAGGTGGTGTTCGAGACGCTGGCCAAGGGCTCGGCGGACAGTTTTGCTTTGCGCAATCACGGCATGAAGGCGATGCTGCCGGGCACGTTCCCGGAGCGCGCGTTCTCCACCGAATATGCCCGCAAGGACATCTCCTACGCGCTCGATCTCGCCAAGTCGGTGAACATCCAGCTGCAGGGCGCGGAACTCGCGGACAAGGTTCTGGGCCAGGCGATTGACGCCGGTGACGGCGATCTCTACTGGCCGGTGATCGCACGCGTCCTCGAGAAATCGCGCACCTGATCGGACCACGATGAACAAGCCTGCACCGAAAACCAAGGCCGATTTGCCTGCCCGTGAGGGCGGCGAGGGAGTTGCCGCCGTCGAGCGGGCGCTGTCCATCGTCTCCGCGCTGGAACATGCCGACAAGCCGATGACGCTGGCCGAACTCGCTTTGCGCACCGGCTTCTACAAGAGCACGATCCTGCGCCTGCTCTCGTCTCTGATCCCGACCGGTTACGTCACCCGGCTGCCGGACGGGACCTATGATCTCGGTCCCACCGCCTTCCGTCTCGGCGTCGCCTTCACCCGCAAGAATGCGTTGGGCCACAATGTGGTCCCGGCGCTGCAGGAGCTGGTGGATCGCGGCACCGAGAGTGCGTCCTTCCATGTGCGGCAGGATACCGACAACCGCGTCTGCCTCTATCGCGTCAATTCGCGTCACGCGACGCTGGATCGCGTTGAGGCCGGCCACAGCTATGCGCTGCTGCGCGGCGCCGCCGGTCACATCATCCTGGCCTATGATGGCGCGACCGGCGATCGCTACGACGCCATCCGCGCCAACGGCAGCGATGTCTCGCTCGGCGAGCGTGATCCCTCCTGTGCGGCAGTCGCCGCGCCGGTGTTCGGCCCGCGCGGCATGCTGGTCGGTGTGATTTCGCTGTCCGGCCCGCGCGAACGGTTCGGCGCGGCAGAGATCGCGCAGATGAAGAGCGTGCTCGGCCCTGTCGCGCAAAAGCTCACCGAAAATCTCGGCGGCGAGTGGCCGGCATTTCAATCCTAGGAAAGACGTATCGATCGATGGCTTCGTCCTCATCCATGCCCGACGTTCTCGTCATTGGTGGCGGCAATGCGGCTTTGTGTTCGGCGCTGATGGCGCGCGAGGCCGGCGCATCGGTCTTGATGCTGGAATCCGCGCCGAAGGAATGGCGCGGCGGCAATAGCATGCATGTGCGCAATCTCCGCTGCATGCATGACGCCCCGCAGGACGTGCTGGTCGAAGCCTATCCGGAAGAAGAGTTCTGGCAGGACCTGCTCAAGGTCACCGGCGGCATCACCAATGAGCCGTTGGCACGCATGGTGATCCGCCATTCCTCGCGCTGCCGGCCATGGATGCGGAAACACGGCGTGCATTTCCAGCCGCCGCTCTCCGGCGCGCTGCATGTGGCGCGCACCAACGCCTTCTTCATGGGCGGCGGCAAGGCGCTGGTGAATGCGTATTACCGCAGTGCTGAAGTGCTGGGCGTGAAGATCCGCTACAGCACGCCGGTGAAGAGCCTTGAACTGAAGGACGGCCAGTTCGTCGCCGCCATCACCGAAAGCGGCGAGCGCATTACTGCAAAAAGCTGCGTGCTCGGCTGCGGCGGCTTTGAGTCCAATCTCGAATGGCAGCGCGAAGCCTGGGGCCAGAACGAGCGCGGGGAGTGGACCGCAGAAAACTTCCTGATCCGCGGCACGCGCTTTAACCAAGGCGTCCTGCTCAAGTTCATGATCGATGCCGGTGCGGACAGCATCGGCGATCCCACGCAGGCCCATTGCGTCGCCATCGACGCGCGCGCGCCGCTCTATGATGGCGGCATCTGCACGCGCATCGATTGCGTCTCGCTCGGTGTCGTCGTCAATCGCGAAGCCAAGCGCTTCTATGATGAGGGCGAGGACTTCTGGCCGAAGCGCTATGCGATCTGGGGCCGCCTCGTCGCCCAGCAACCCGGGCAGACCGCATGGTCGATCATCGATCAGAAGGCCATCGGCCGCTTCATGCCGCCGGTGTTCGATGGCACCAAGGCGAACACGCTGGAAGAACTCGCTGTGAAGATCGGCGTCGATCCCACGACCTTCATGGAAACGCTGAACGCCTATAACGCAGCATGCCAGCCCGGAACCTTCGATCACACCGCGCTCGACGATTGCCGCACTGACGGTGTCGTGCCTGCCAAGACGCATTGGGCGCGCGTGATCGACACCGCGCCGTTCCATGCCTATCCGCTCAAGCCCGGCATCACCTTCACCTATCTCGGCATGAAGACCGACGAGACGGCCGCCTGCCGCTTCGGAGGTGTCGCCAGCACCAACCTGTTCGCCGCCGGCGAGATGGTGGCCGGCAATGTGCTGGGCAAGGGCTACACCGCCGGTGTCGGCATGAGCATCGGCACCGCCTTCGGCCGCATCGCCGGCGTCAATGCCGCAGCCAGCGCCGGGCATCACCACCCGACTTTCAAAGAGGAACTCGCCTATGCCGCCGGTCACTGAATTGGCACCGCCGCAAGACGGCGCCTGCCAGGGCGGCATCAATCTCGCTGACGCGATGACCGCCGGTGAGGCAGAGATCGCGCGCGTCATGCAGATCTGCAACGCCTGCCGCTATTGCGAAGGCTTTTGCGCCGTGTTCCCGGCCATGACGCGCCGGCTCGAATTCAACGCGGCCGATACGCATTACCTTGCGAACCTCTGCCACAATTGCGGTTCGTGTCTTTACGCCTGCCAATATGCGCCGCCGCATGAATTCGCGGTCAATGTCCCGCAGGCCATGGCCAAGGTGCGCGTGCGCACCTATCAGGATTATGCGTGGCCGCGCGCATTCGGAAAGCTCTACGAGAAGGCCGGCCTTACCGTCGCTTTCGCGCTGTCCGGCGGCCTCGCACTGTTCATGATCCTGGCGATCGCCATGAATGGTAGGTTGATCCACGAACCCCTAAAGGGTAATTTCTACGCGATCTTTCCGCATAATTTCATGGCGCTGCTGTTCGGCTCCGTGTTCGGCTTCTCCATCCTTGCGCTGATGATCGGCGTGATCAAGTTCTGGCGCGAAGTGTCGCCGACCAAGGATGGCACGCCCGCAGACATCAAAGCTGCTGCGCAAGCGCGCGTGCCGGCCGTGGCCGAGGCCGTCCACGATGTGGCGCGCCTAAAATATCTCGGTGGCGGACATGGCGATGGCTGCAACGAGGGCGACGATGCGTTCACGCTGTGGCGCCGTCGCTTCCATCAGTTCACGCTCTACGGCTTCCTGCTGTGCTTCGCCTCCACCTGTGTAGCGACGCTGTATCACTATATCTGGAAGCTGCAGGCGCCCTATGCCTACACCAGCGCGCCGGTGATCCTCGGCACGCTTGGCGGCATCGGACTCATCATCGGCCCGGTTGGCCTGCTTTGGCTGAATTTCAAGCGCGACGCGCTGCGCGCCGACGTGAAGCAGAACGCCATGGACCGTGGTTTCATCATGCTGCTGCTGCTGGTGTCCGTCACCGGCCTGCTGCTCTTGGTGCTGCGCGACACCCGCTTCATGGCGCTGTGGCTGGCGATCCATCTCGGCACGGTGATGGCGCTGTTCGTGACACTGCCTTACGGCAAATTCGCCCATGGCATCTTCCGCTCTGCAGCCTTGCTCAAATTCAATATCGAGAAGCGCATGCCGAACCGGCTGGGGCTGGGCGGGGAGTGAGCCGAACTTGCGTGCAGCGGGCTGGCGCACGCAGGAGGTGATTGCGATGCCGGTTCCGACCGGTCACACTGCGGGTGGGAAAACGCACGCAGAGATCGATCGCATATGCCACTCATCGCACCGAATGCCGTCCGCCATGTCGCCATTGTCGGATCAGGCACCATTGGAGCCAGCTGGGCCGCCTTGTTTCTGGCCCATGGGCTCGACGTCACCGTCTATGATCCGCAATCATCCGCTGAAGCCACCACGCGCGCATTGATCACCAATGCATGGCAGGGGCTGGTCGCGCTCGGCGTTGCAAGCGACACCACGCCAAAGCCCTGGCGCTTCACCACGGATCTGGCCGAAGCCCTGCGCGATGCCGAATTCGTGCAGGAGAGCGGACCCGAGCGCGCCGACATCAAGCGTCAGCTCTATGCGCAGATGGAAGCCTGCATGAAGCCCGATGCGATCGTGGCGTCGAGCACGTCCGGTCTCGTGATGAGCGAGTTGCAGGTCGGGTTGAAGCATCCCGAACGCTTCGCCGTCGGCCATCCCTTCAATCCGCCGCATCTGGTTCCGCTGGTGGAGATCGTCGGCGGCAAGGCCACGTCGCCCGAGGTGCTGACTTGGCTCGACGGTTTCTATCGCCACACCGGCAAGGCGCCGATCCGTCTCAACAAGGAGGTCCCCGGCCATCTCGCCAATCGTCTGCAGGCCGCCTTGTGGCGCGAAGCCGTGCATGCGGTGGCGAGCGGCATCGCCAGTGTCGAGGATGTCGATACGGCGATTGCTCAGGGGCCAGGTTTGCGCTGGGCGATCATGGGGCCGCATATGATCTTCAGCCTCGCCGGCGGCGAAGGCGGGATGAAGCATTTCCTCGATCACATCGGCCCGGCGATGGAAGACTGGTGGCGCGATCTCGGCACACCGCAGCTCGGACCCGAGGTCAATGCCGCGCTGATCGAGGGGATTGCACAGGAGGCCGCCGGTCGATCGCGCACGGATCTCGTGACGCAACGTGATGCCGCGCTGATTGCGCTCATTAAACAGAAGAACAGCTGACCACGACGAATCGCAACTTTCGTCGCAAGCCGGCGCACGACATGTGCGCCGGCTTTGTTGTTCCGGCGTGGAACTGATGAGTGAGTTGCGATGGTGCGCAACGACAGATTTGCCGAAACACGCGGCAGATGCGCTGTTCCTTGGCAGGAACTGTGTTGCGTTGTGTTGCAGAGATCACGCAACGGATCGTCTTTGATAGTCGCCATTTGAATTTTCGCTTTCGGAAAACTTTGGATCGGTCTCTTAAGGCTGCCGTTAATTCATTGCGCTAAGCGTCCACGAAACCGCGGACCGGAGATCATTCAGTGGCAAATCTTTTTGACGTGCAGGGCTTCGGTGCCTTGTCGGAGTGGAACGGACAATTCGCCAGCGCCTCCGCTGCGCAGTCGTTCCAGCAGATCGCAGCGCTTGGTTCCAATTCGGTAAGCCTCACCGCGCGTATCTGGACCACGAACAAGACGACCAGCGACGTGTTCGCGCATGCCGGCAAGACCGAAAGCGATGCAAGCCTGCTGGCCGGTTTCAAGGCGGCGGAAGCTGCGGGATTGTCGGTGGTGTTCAAGGCGGCGATCTCGCCGCTCGATGGAACCACGTCCTTCGCATTGTCACCGACGGATATCAACGGCTTCTTTGCGTCCTATAAAGCCGAGATCGTGCGCCTGGCCGATGTCGCGCAACGCGGCGGCGTCGATACATTCGTCATCGGCAACGAGATGAGCAGCCTGACGGGCGCGGCCTATCGCGGCTACTGGACCGACATCATCTCGTCGGTGCGGCAGGTCTATCACGGCGATCTCACCTATTCGGCGGCCACCGACGAAGCGCTCAAGGTGAGCTTCTGGGATCAGCTCGACATCATCGGCGTCAACACCTATCCGCCGCTGACATCGAGCATGACGCCGACGGTGCAGGAGATGATCCACGCCTGGACCGAGGTTCCTTACAATCCGTATTATGCCGCGGCCTTCGACCACAAATCGCCGGTGGATTTCCTGCATTCGCTGTCGGAGACCTATGGCAAGCAGGTGCTGATGACCGAGGCCGGCTTTCGCAGCATGGACGGCACGGCGATGCGCCCGGGCTCCTGGACCACGAATGCACCGGCCGACACGGCAGAGCAGGCCGACGCCTATAATGCGTTCTTCCAGGTGTGGAGCGCGCATGGCGGCAGCTGGATGAAGGGCGTCGAACTCTGGCAGTGGGATCTCAACGGCAAATATAACGAAACCGGCTATTCGCCCATGGGCAAGCCGGCCGAAGCGATCGTCGCGCAATATTTCAGTGGCCACGGCGCCACGCTGGATCTCACCATCACCGGTTCGGCTACCCATGACGTCATCGATCTCGGTCGCGGCAACGATACGATCAATGCCGGCCTTGGCAATGACGTGATCTATGGCGGCGATGGGAACGACACCATCATCGGCGGGCCATCGATCTATGGCAAGCTGGCCACGACGACAGTGACGCTGACGGGCTATGGCACTGCGGGGGCGGCGCGAACGCCCAGGTCCAGATCATGGTCAATGGCCAGCCGGTCTCGGCACTGCTGGAGTTCAAGCCGGCTACGGATCCCGCGGGCTATCAGACTTACACGGTGACCTTCGCCAATCCCGAGCAATTCACGAGCTTCGATGTCGCGCTGATGAATTCGGCGCCCGGCCGCGCGCTGCATCTCAAGGATCTGATCATCAACGGCGTTGCCGTCGCGCCGAAGGAAGCGATCAATGCCAGTGCGCCCGGCACCTTCGATCTCTATGTGCGCAGTATCCATCTGGATGCCGCCGCGCATCAGGAATGGTTCTTTGGCGCCAATAGCGACAATGACATCATCTATGGCGGCGCCGGCAACGACATCATTACCGGCGGCATCGGCAATGACGTGATCGACGGCGGCGAGGGGGTCGATACTGCGGTGTTCTCCGGCAAGGCCGCGGACTACACGATCTCCTTCGTGAACGGCCAGCTGGTCGTGACCGACAGCGTCGCGGCGCGGGACGGCACCGATCGCATCACCAACGTCGAATATTTCAAATTCGCGGATGCGACGATCTCCACCGCTGGTTTCACCACCAGCCAGTCGGCGCTTGCCAAGGGCGGCGAATATCAGGCGCTGGCATCGAATGGCACCACGGTGACCAGCGAAACCATCCGCAATGCCGATGGCTCGCGTGACGTGTTCACCCGCGACATCACCGGCAAGGCCTACACGTCCGAACACAGTGTGATCGCCTCGGGCGGCAAGACGACACTGGTCGAGCGCTTCTACGGGGATGGCGACCTTGCCTTCCGCCAGATCGTGAATGGCGACGGATCGGTGTCGCGCAGCGATTTCGATGGCGACGGGCATCTGACCAACCTGCTGAACAGCTACAAGGATGGCTCGTTCCAGCAATTTGTCTTCAATGCCGCGGGGATTGAGACCAATGCCACGATACGCAATGCCGATGGCACGCGCGACATCCGCGAATACGGGATCACCGGGCAGGACTACACGTCCCGCCACACGGTGACCGACGCTGCCGGCAAGAGCATGCTGATCGAAGGTTTTCGCGACGACACGTCGCTCGCCATGAAGCAGACCGTGGATGCGGCCGGCACCAAGACGTTCAATCAATATGACAAGCTCGGCCAGCTGTCGCAGCAGACCGTCACCAAGACGGATGGCTCCATCGTGCAGACCCTCTACAAGGCCGATGGCGGCATCTCCAGCCAGACCATCCGCAGCGCGGACGGCACGCGTGACACCATGACCTATGACATCGCTGGCAAAGCCTATACCAGCGAGCATGTGATCCGGGATGCCGCCGGCAAGAGTGTGCTGATCGAGCAGTTCCACAAGGATGGATCGCTGGCCGTCAAGCAGACGGTGGACAGCACAGGCGTCAAGATGCTCGCCCAGTATGACGATGTCGGCCATCTCAAAATGCAGACGGTCACACAGACCGACGGCTCCTATGTGCAGTCGAGCTTTGCGACAAATGGCGCGGTCACCAGTGTTACGACGCGCCATGCGGATGGCAGCAAGAGTGTCGATACCTTCGCTGTGGCCAATCAGGCCTATGTCGCCAAGCATGACATGCTCGACGCCTCCGGCCAGCGGCTTGCGACCGTGCTCGACAACAAGGACGGTTCGCACACCATGACCGCCTATAAGGCCGGCGTGACGCTAACCGGCACGGCGGGCAACGACATCATGAACAGCGCCGGCGGTGACACTTTCGTGTTCAAGCAGGCGTCAGGCCACGATGTGATCAACAATTTCCATGCCGGGCCGGGCGCCAATCACGATGTGATCCAGATCGCCTCGTCGATCGCGAAGGATCTTGCGCAGCTGGCGGTCCATGTGGTCGGTCAGGATACGGTGATCGATCTCGGCCACGATGCGTCGATCACGTTAAAAGGTGTGACCGCCCCGCTGACGTCGCATGATGTTCTGATCGTCTGATCCGTAAGCAGGGGCTGGCTTAGGTCAGCCCCTTGATCTGCTTGCATGAGGTCGCGCCGGTCGATGACAGGCGCACGATCTGCGGCATGGATTTGGCAACGGCCAGATCCTTCTTCGACAGAAAGCGCAGCGTGGCGCGCGGATTGGCGTCGCAGAAGCGCGATAGCGTAGCCGCCGTGGCGGGGATCGTGTCCTGCTTGGGGATCACGGCGATGCCGCCGTCCTTGAGGATGAAGGCATCCTGCACATTCGACATGGTGGCCGTCGCCACGCAGATCTTGAACAGGCCGTCATAGGTCTGAGGCGCCATTTCGAGATCGCCGGCCAGGCCGCCGAGCAGATATTCGCGGCTCTTGTTGCAGCTGTCGGCATGCGCGGCCGCAGTGGACAGCATCAGCAGTGACAACATGATCGCAAGCCGCCTCATGCCGACAGCGCCTCGATCGGCGATGCTCGCCGCGGCAGCCGATAGGTTTCGGCCGCGCATCGTTCCCATGACAGGTCCTGCGCATGCCTGCGTGCGCCAGCGGCGAGGCGGGTGCGCAATTCGCCGTCATCGGCAAGCTGCTGGATGACGCTGGTGATCACGTCGATCCGCGGCTGCACCAGCAGGCCGGATCCGCCGGCCAGCACGGCATCCGGAACGCCGCCGATATCGCTGGCGACGCTCGGCAGGCCCGCGGCGCCGGCTTCGAGATAGACGAGGCCAAAACCTTCGACGCGGCCTGAGGATTCCGGCAGGCCGGTGAGACAGAAGAAGTCGGCGGCGCCGTAGAGATCGCGGATCTCCTCATTCGACAGCGCGCCGAGTAGCCGCACGTCGCAATCCGAATGGCGGATCATGCGGCGGACATCGTCCACATAATCGGCTTCGCCCTCGGGGCCGATGACCAGCCAGGTGATGCGGCGGCGTAATTCGTCGGGCAATTGCGCCAATGCCGCAAGCGTTAGGTGATGTCCCTTGCGGCGCGTGATCCGCGCGACCGTGATCATGACGATCCGGTCCGGCGCGATCTCGCGATGCGCGCGCACCGTTGCGCGGTCCATGCGGCGACCGGACCAAAAGTCCGACACGCCGAGGCGGATTGCGTGAATACGGCTGTTGTCGATAGCGAATTTTTCGCGAAACAGATCGCGGGTGAAGCGGCTGTTGGCGGCCACTTCGGTCCGCGGGCCGAACACGCCGCTGCAGCGGATCGCAAGACGCTTCAGCGTGGTCTGCGTTTCGTTGATTTCGGTGCCGTGCACGGTCATCAGGACGCGCGCCGGCGTGCGTCCGCGCGCCAGCGCGACGGGAATGAAGAACGGCCAGTCGGCCGCATGCACCACATCGAACGGCGCGGCGCCGATGCGGCTGCGCGCCAGCATGATCTTGGCGGGCAGGTCGCGGGCCGAATGCAGGCCGCCGCTGAAGCGATGCACCGCAAACGGCGAGGCGCGATCGTCATCCGACGTGTCCTGCGCGTAATCGGGCGCGACCAAAGTCACTTTGGCGCCGAGCTGCGTCGCGGCGGTTGCGATCTCGCGCGCATAGGTGCCGATGCCGCCCCGCATCGGGGCGTATTCACTGGACAACAGCAGGATATTCACGTCGCGTTTCCCAACACTCACTGCGCGGGTGATGGGGTCATCGAGAGCCCGCGGCCGTCCTGGATCTGCTGGTGATAGGTGTAGACACGCGCCAGCTGCGTCGCCGGGGTGAAATTGGCGATGGCATCGGCCACGCGCATGGGATCGAGCGTGCCGGCATCGATGCTGTCGCGCACTTCGACGAACCGGTCGGCCAGCGCTTCCACCATCTCGTCGCGCGAGGAGCTGCGCGGGATCAGATAGCCGCTCGGGCCGTCATCGATCACCGATTCGAGTTGCGGCAGATGCACGGCGACGGTGGGCCGCCCGACGGCGAGCGTCTCGAGCACGCAGCGCGGCATGCCCTCGAATTCCGACGTCAGGATGCCGGCATGTGCGCTCGCCAGCGTCGATGCCATGCCGAGCGCATCCTTGAAGCCGTGACGCACGGTGATGTCTTCGATGGCGGCGAATTCCGGGAAACGATGCGGATCGCTGGTGCCGATGTAATGGAATTCGAGCTTCCCGTTTAGCTTCTCGCGCAACCGCGCGATGGTGCGGAACATCAGCGGTGGATCCTTGAACTCGTCGAGACGACCCGCAAAGATCACGCGGAAGGGATCGGTGCTACCCGGGAAAGGCTGCGGCTTGAAGATGTCGGTGTTTACCCAGGTCCACAGCGTATCGATCTTGTCGCGATGGGCGGGATAGGTGCCCTTCAGCCGCTCGGTGATGAACGGGTTGACGCAGAGGAAGTGCGAACTGGTGGAAACGGCGAAGCGCTCGCCGAAATTATGCACGAAGGAATATTTCTTCAGCAGCGAATCCATCTGCAGCTTCGGTGCGCCCTCGCCATGCAGCATCTGCACATAGGGACGACGCAGCAGCGTCGGCAGCCATGAAAACTCCACGCGGCGCAGGTCGATGGTGCAGCCGCGCTGGCGGATCAAGCGTGATACCGGAATGAAATGGCGCAGCAGCGCCGAGAAGAACTGGCCGGTGAGCGAGGAGCGGATCGTCTTTGCCGCCTCGCGCGCCTGCTGGTCGCTGTAATGCAGGATCGGCATGAAATCGAAGTCGCGGCCCCGGAAGGTGAGCCGCCGGATTTCACCGAGCTTGAGATCACCGACGGAGTCGACGCCGACAAACAGCAGATCAGTATCGGCGGGATGGAAGGTGATGAAGTCGCGGATATAGGTCTCGAGCCCGCCGACCTTTTGACCGCGCGGATCGAAAGGGTGGATCAGGCAGATCTGATAGCGGCGCGGGGCGGGAGCAGCATTGCGGGCGCGCAGGCCGAGGGTCAGCGTGGACGTCATGCGGCTTTCCTTGTGCGGGGAGACGTGAAGAAGCGGGTGCGGGCACTGATGATTTGCGGCAGTGTGCCGACAAGAAGACGCGGAACCGCAGCCGCGCAGCGCGCATAGCGCGGCGCGAGGCGGCGCGGATCATTGATCATGCGCCAGGCCCATTCGAGCCCGGCCTTTTGCGCAATACGCGGCGCGCGGACTTGCGTGCCAGCGATAAAATCGAGCGATGCACCTATGCACAGGAAGCCGATGCCATCGAGTTCGTCGAGACAGCGTGATGCGAAGACTTCTTGCTTCGGCGCGCCGAGCGCGAGGAAACAGAGCTTTGCGCCAGATGCGCGAATGCGCGCGATGGCGTCGTCCGCTTCTGTCGAGAACGCATCGAAGCCGCGGCCGGGCGCAAAGATGCCGGCGACATCAAGGCCGTCATAGCGACGTTGCAGTTCGATCGCGGATTTTTCCAGCGTAGGTGTATCAGAACCGAACAGGAAGATCGGCAGGCCCTTTTCACCCGCAGCCGCGCATAGCGGTTCCACGAGATCGGCGCCGGTGGTGCGCGAGATGGGAACTCCGAGCAGACGGCTGAGCACGACGATGGGGAATCCATCGGCCGTTACGAAACGTGCGCGACGATAGGCGGCACGGAAGTCGGGCTTCTGTTGCAATTGAACAACATGATCGAGATTGAGCGTGCAAACGCTGAATTTCTCGCCCTGTTCGGCGGCATCGACGATGGATGTCACCGCTTCCGATAGCGATGACACATTCACCGTCACGCCATCGACGGTGAGATTGTCCTTGTCATGGTCTTGTTGTGAAGACGGTGTGTCCAACATGTCGGTCCCCTATGACGATGTTGCCGAGATACGCTTGTGTGAGATGCATCTGCTCATCGAGACAGCAGATCTACGCACACAGATTCGAAAGACACTCTGCTCGACATGGCGGACATGAAAACGAACTATTGCGACGCAACGATGGCGCATGCAGTCGCGTGCTATCAAAACACACGCAACGTCGTTTTGAATCGATGGAGAGTGATTATGTTCGAGTACTCAAGGCGAAACGCTCTTGCGATTCTGTCCGGTGCGACGCTTGCCATGCATCGCGATGCGATTGCAGCGCCGCAAACGCAGAGCCTCGGCGCGATTGCGGCGAAAAGTGGATTGCTGTTCGGTGCTGCTGCGGGACCTGTGATCGACAAGGATGTCGGTTATCGTGAGCTCTATACAAAAGAGACGCGGATCATCACGACGGATGTTGCCCTCAAGATGGGCACGATCGCGCCACAAGCAGGCATGATGCGCTATGAGCCTGCGGATCGATTGCTACAGTTTTGTGCGAGCAACAAGATTCCTATGCGCGGGCATTGCCTGATCTGGAACGATTGGGTGCCGCAATGGATCAAATCCATGAGCGTTGATGAACGTAGAAAATTCTTCGATCATTATATCGAACAGGTGGTGGGGCGTTACGCCGGCAAGCTGCATTCATGGGACATCGTCAATGAGCCGTTCTGGCCGGGCCACAAGGCGCCCGGCGGCTATCGGCTCGGACCATGGTATGACGCGTTTGGAACCGGCTATATCCGCCGCGCCTTCGAGCGCGCCGCATCGGTGGATAAAACCAGCAAATTCGTGCTGAACGAGGCGCAGACCGAGCGCGACGACGATGTCGGGCGGACATCGCGTGCCGGCATGCTGAAACTCGTCGACGAGTTGCAGCATGCGGGCGTCCGTCTCGACGCCGTCGGCCTGCAGGGCCATCTGCAGCCGCGTTATCCATATGATTCCGGCCGCTTCCTTGAATTCGTCCATGCGCTCGCGGAGCGCATGGTGGACATCTACATCACCGAATTCGATGTCCGCGATGACACATTCCCGGATGATGTGGCGGCGCGCGACAAGGCAATCGCCGAGACCGGCGAGAAATTCCTCAACAGCGTGCTGCAGGTGCCGGCCGTGAAGGCCGTCATCACTTGGCAGTTGTCGGATCACTATTCCTTCTACAAGGGCATCGCCTTGCAGAAGGACCCGACCACGCAGCGTTTGCCACGGCCACTGCCTTATGACGCGGAGATGCAGAAGAAGCCGCTATGGTTCGCGATGGCGCGGGCGTTCGAGAATTCGAAGCGGGGATAGATTGTGTCCTTATGAGAAACGGGGCTGGCGCCGGATCATGCGCAGCAATGTCGGTGCATAGAGCAGCGCCAGCACCGAGACATAAAGCGCCGCGCCGGTTCCAATATGCGCGGCGAGCGCGGCATAGGATTTCGCGTCCGGCAGCCACGTCAGCAATACGCCCATGGCCAGCGTGGCGATGGCGATACGGGCGAGATGCGCCCAGGGCAGCGTCAGCCCGAATCGCGTGAAGCCGAGTGCGAAGCTGACCAGCGCGGCGGCCACTGCCGAGATCACCGTCGCTGCGGCTGCGCCGACAAGTCCCCACAGATGAATGCAGATCAGGCTGGCGATGATGGTCACCGTGGCATCGATAGCCGAGACGACCACCATCAGCCGCGTCTTGCTGTGGAGCAGGAAGACCTGATCGCCGAAATGGGCGCGGATGTTGCGGATCGAGCCCGCCAGTGTCGAGAGCGGCAGAATCGCCAGGGTCACCGCCTGAAACGGCGCGGCGATCAGGAGATGCACGATCTCGGCGCGCAGCAGGAAGATCCCCGCGATGCTCGGCGCGAGAATGCCGAGCAGCAGCGCGCCATTGTCGGCGAGCTGCCGCATCGCGGCCTTGGCGCCGCCTTGCTCCATGCTCTTCACCGCGAGCGGGAATGCGGCTGCGGTGACTAGCATCGCCGCAACGGCAGCAGCGCGCTGGCCGAGCCCGTATCCGACGGCGAACAGGCCTGCTGCAGCCACGCCCAGCATGTCATTGACGATGAAACGCGATGCATTGAGGCCGACCCAACCGAGCGCGCCGCCGAAGATCAGCGGAATGCCATAGCCAAGCGCATGGCGGATGATCTCGCGGTCGAGGGGCCAGACTTTGCGGCTGCAGCCGATCTTCGGCAGCACGATCAGCGCCGCGAACAGTTGCGCGATGGCGTAGCCGAGCAACGGCCATTCCGGTGCCGGGCTGATCATTTCGATCATCAAGAGGCCGAGCAGGAACCCGGCCGCGGGGCCGACGATCTGCTGGATCGAATAGACGCCGATCTGGTGCCGCACGCGCGCACGCTCGGCGATGTAGAGATTGAGCGAACGGCTGATCACATAGGCGACGGTCGCTGCGATCAATGCCGGATTCGTATCGGTGGCGATCACCGAATAGAGCACGGCGACGACAGCGGCGCTCTGTAGCAGCAGCGACATCAGGATGATAACATTCTCGGTGCGATAGAAGCGCTCTGCCTCGTCACCGTCCTGATAGCGTCCGAAGAAGCGTAATGCATATTGCGACCACCACGCCAGAAAGCCGATCTGCAGCAATTCATGTGTGGCGGTGATCAGCGTGATCACGCCGAGCGTGTGTTCGTTGACCACATGGGTCCACACGATCATGGCGACCAGCTGGAATAGCGGGCCGACGATCTGCGCCGGAAGATAAAGGATGGTGCGCTTCAGCAGCATGGTCATGCCCCGAACATGCGCAGGACGCGCGGCGGCGCCCATTGGCGGAGTGCCAGCAGCGCCGCGCCGCTGACCAGCGTGGCGATCACATACATCAATATCGTG
Source organism: Tardiphaga alba (assembly GCF_018279705.1). Lineage (NCBI taxonomy): Bacteria > Pseudomonadati > Pseudomonadota > Alphaproteobacteria > Hyphomicrobiales > Nitrobacteraceae > Tardiphaga > Tardiphaga alba. The sequence continues at coordinate 4,516,485 of NZ_CP036498.1, read as the reverse complement.
GCAGCCACGCCGCCGAGCGCGCGGAAGCCGCCGAGATCGCGCAGCGCCATGATGATGAAGATATGCCAGAGATAGATGAAATAGCTCCCCGCCCGAGCGTGGCGAGCAGGGGGACATCCGCGCGCATGGCGAGCAGGAAAACGCTCAGTGCGGCGGCGTAACCGAAGAAGGCGGTGGAATCATAGGCGGCGGCATCGCCAATGACGGAGATCCGCATGCCAGTGTAAATCGCATAGGCCCCGACCGTGGCGACGGCGAGGGTCGGCATCATGTCGAGCAGAACATCGCGGATGGCGGCGCGCGCCACCAGCATGCCGAGCGCGGCAAAGCCGAACCAGAACGGGATGTCGCGCATCCGAAATTCCTCGATGGAGCCGTCGGACAGGCCGAACCGCGCCAAAGTGGGATCGAGGTAGCTGCCGACAATGAGCCCGAAGGCGATGGCGATCAGCAGCAGCACCTGCAGTCGCTGTTCGGCCTGTTGCGGGACGCGGGTGGCGAACCACAGCACAAGCCACAGCATCAGCGTGCAGCCGATATACACGAAGACATAATAATAGACGAAGACGTAAGCCAATCCGAACCGCGCGATGGTCGTGGTGATGCGGTGGTCCATCGCCGGATTCATCAGCGCCATATAGGCGTAGGCGGCGACGAAGGCGATTGCATAGGGGATCACGGTCGCCGTGATGCGCTTGGCCACGGGCACGCGACCGGACAGGCCGGTGAGATAGCCCGATGCGAACAGGAAGATCGGCACGCAGGGGCGCAGAAACGCATCAAGCGCGATCTTCCAGGAGGCATCGAGCGGCTGCTGAAGCGCATGGATGCCGATGACCATCAGGATCGCGATGCCGCGCATGGTGTCGATGGCGCCGTCGCGGCTGATGGCATTGGCGCGGGCCGGCGCGGTGGCGGTGCCTGTCTCTGAATGCGTCACGCTCGTCATGACTCAGGTCTGCCCGGTGAGCGGCGCCGCGACCGGATGCGGACGAAACTGGCGATCGTAGAACGCATTGAGCGCGCGCCGCAGGGGTGTCTCGAAGTAGCGTAGCGACATCACGCTGAGCATGGCGAGGGCGACGATGGCGACGGGCACCAGCATCAGCTTTCCGCCGGGCAAGACCGGCGCGAGATAGCGCGACGCCAGCGTCAGCACGATGGTCGCGACGGGAATATGCAGCATATAGGAGGAGTAAGTGAGATCCGACCAGCGCGCGAAGCCGAGACGGGAGAACAGCGTGGTCTGGCCGGCGCAGTCATGATGGATCGCGAGCAGAGCGATGGCATAGACCACGAGCAATGCGAGCATGATTGGCAGATAGGCTCCGATCAGGATGAACATCACGAGCAGGCCGCTGAGCAGGCCCGGAATGGCCGGCAGCCGTGCGATCTGCGCCCGATAGAGATAGCAGGCGATGCCGAGATTGAAGGCAGGCACCGCGCGGAACGCGCCGCCTTTGTTGATCCAGTCCGGCCACGGCTCGAAGCCGGCCATGACCGTCACCAGCGTATTGGCGATAAACGGCACCGCGATCAGCGCAAGAATGACCGGCCGCCGGCGGCTGATCAGGATCGCCATCAGCGGAAACAGCACATAGCAGAAGAATTCGGCCGAGAGCGACCAGCTCGGAAAATTGAAGGTCAGCCGCGCGCCATCGATGGCATGCAGCAGGAATAGTTGCGCCGGAATGTCCGACAACGGATAGCGCGCGGGATTATCGCCACGCGCGATGCCCGCATGCATCGCCAGCGCAATCGCCACATAGAAGCCGAGTGTGGCGAGATGCAGCGGATAGATCCGCGCAAAGCGTCGCCACAGGAAGCGACTGACGGACGATGGCGATCCGACCTTGGTGAGGTACTGGCTTGCGATCACATAGCCGGAGATGACGAAGAACAGATCGACGAACAGATTGAAGTGCCAGGTATGATCGACCATGAAGCGGCCGATCGGATGGTCCTTCACATAATCCGCATAATGCAGAATCACGACGGCACTGGCTGCGACGATGCGCAGTCCGTCCAGATGTCGTGTTTCGGTCGTCGTATCCTGCAACGCGGCGTCCCCGGGTCAGTGCGATGGTCAGCGGGCGACCATGTTGTCCTTGGGCGCGGTGCGGCGCGCTGAGGCGAGATCGGCGATCAGCTCGATGACGGTGTCATGATCACTGGCTGCGAGCGCATTCCAGCGCAGCAGATTCTGGCTGGCCGCCGCCACATATTGCGGGCGCCACTTGGGCGTGGCGATGGCAGCGCCGATCTGTGCGGCAGCGCCGCCGTGATCGGCGATGTCGATGAAGATGCCGGAATTGCCGAGCACCTCGTGAAACACCGCCGCATTCGGCGCCACGACGGGAAGGCCGGCATATTGCGCTTCCAGCAGCGGCAGGCCCAGCCCCTCGTCATGCGACGTGCAGATGAAGATGTCGGCCCGATCGAGCAGGCGCGTGACATTTTCGGATGACTGATACCCATGCAGCGTCACGCCGGGTATGCGCTCCAGCGTGGCCCAGTCGTCGCCCCAGCCCTTGCGGCCGACGATGTCGAGCGTGGTGCCGGGAAAGCCGTGCTGGCGCAGTGCGCCGACGATGTGAGCGGCGGCGACGAAATTCTTGCGTGGCTCGACCGTGCCGAGCGCGACCAGCCGGAGCGGGGAGGCGCTGACCTCGCGCGCGCTACGCGTGGCCGATTGCAGGTTGAACACGTTGCGCACAGGCGGACGGTATAGCGTGATCTCCGCATCGGCGCGTGTATAGGCGCTGATCTTACGCTGCGTGTCGCGCGAATTGGTGAGGAAGCGCGGATAGTTCTTCAGCGCGATCCGGAACGGCGCAGCCATATATAGTTTAGCGCGGATATTGAGATCGGCGCTGCGGGTGATGAGGAAATCGTCATGGATATAGGGCAGCACGCGCGCAGCGAAGGGGCGCAGCAGCGGGCTCGGCGGGAAGCCGGGGCAGAGTAGCAGCGCGTTGGAGGCGGCAAGGCGCGCAGGCAGGCCGAAGGTCTGCGTGGTAATCATCTGGCGGGTGCCGCGCGATGTCACGGGAACGACATCGAGGGGCGCCAGCGCCTGCACGGAGAACAGTTCCTGGGTGATGCGTTCAAGGCCGGTGACGTGGCGGCCGAGATGGGTGTGATCGACATAGATCGTCATGCGAACTCCTGATCCCGGATCATCGGATGCCGCGGTGTCGGACGCGGCGAGACTGCTGGTCGCGGCGTGCGCGGCAGCAGCAGCGCGATCAAGAGCACCAATTGCGCCAGTTGAATGTTCTTCGAGGAAAAACTCACGGAACTCGCGGCGATCATCAGGATGAGAAGCAGGATCGCCCAGGCGGCGCGATCCGAGCGATGCATCAGCTCAACGGCAAAGCAGGTGAGGCCGAGTGTGATCAGCGCGGTGTGCACGAGCCCGAATTGCACGATGCATGACACCCAGAAATTCTCGATGCCATAATTGAGGCCGAGCTGCGACTGCAGCGCATTGACGCGCACGGGATTGGGGCCGAGCACGAGCTCGCTCCATTGGAAATGCGACAGCATGTCGAAAGTGGCGACGCGCGCCATGGCGCTGCCTTTGTCCGACGAGAATCGCAGCAGCATCTTGTCGAAGATGCCGAGCGAATAGGCAGCGAAGACGAGGCCGACGGCGGCGAAAATGAGACAGATGGCGCCGACCGCGACCAGCAGCGGGATTCGCTTGCCGCGGATCAGCTGGAACATCTCGATCGCAGCCATGACGGCGAGCACGGCCAGCACCGTCATCAGCGCCGTGCGGCCGCCAAAGGCCATCAGCGATCCCAAAGCGAAGGTGATCAAGGGAATGCGGATGATCAGCGGCGGGCAGATCGCCGGCCGCAGCACCAGCGCCATGATATAGGCGGCTACAATGCCCGACGCCGTCAGCGGATGGCCGAGCAGCGCGGACGAGCGCCATTCGCCCATCACGAGGATGCTGCCCAGCGTCAGCGGGATGATGCGGTGGCCCGACGCGAATTCGTAATAGCCGATCACGATATTGAGCAGCATCGTGGCATGCAGCGCCCAGATCAGCGGGCGGCGCTGCTGCGGCGTCAGGCGCCAGATCAGCAGGCAGAGCAGGACCGGTAGCAGAAACGTGTCGATGATGACCGTGAACGGGCGATCCAGCGCGAACATCTGGATCAGCAGGCAGAACCAGCAGAACAGATGCACCAGCAGCAGCTTGGCTTCGGAGAAGGCGCGGTTGATCTCACCGATGGGGTCGCCGCCGCGCATCAGCAGCAAGGCGGTGGCCATGAAAGTGAGATAGGTCGCTGGGTGCAGCTTTTCGAGGAAGTTGCCGCCGGGCGTTAGATAGTTGATCTTCAGATGGGTGAGCACGCCGCCGGACAGCGTGAAGATCGCGATCATGGCCACGGTGAGCAGGCCGATGACGCCGACATCGATCAGCTGAGTGACATCCGGCTGCGGCCGCCGCTGCGGCACGCGCGCGCCGCCGGCCATAGCGTAAGCGCCGTGGCGTGGCAGGCGATGCGGCGATGCCGGGCGGATCGATGTCACCGGGCGACCCCGGCGGTGGCAGGAACGCCATAGGGCTTCAGATAGGCCGAGCTGCGATAATAGTCGTAGAAGCGGATCTTGGAGAGATCGACCTGCGTCAGCACCGTGCCGAGCAGGCGGTCATGCACGGGGCCGAGCAGCTCCATCGTATGCTGCACGACCTCGCGCGGTGTCTGGTCCCAGGCCATGGCGAGCAGAATACGATCGGCGAGTTCGGCCAGCGCGCGGCCATCCACCAGCGGGATCAGCGGCGGGGAGTCGATGATGATCAGTTCGTAATGCGACTTCAGCCGTTCCAGGATCTCGACCATCTGCTCGGAAAACATCAGCTCGGTGATGACATCGACATCCTTCATCGCCGGCGAGGGCAGGATCGAGAGGCCAGACGAGCGGTCGAACAGCAGGGCATGTTCGAGCGGGACTTCGCCGGTGGCGACCTGGAACAGGCCGGCTTCGGCATTCGGGGATAATGCGCGCGTCATGCCGGGATTGCGCAAATCCGCATCGATCAGCAGCGTCTTGATGCCGAGCGTCGCGAAGGACAGCGCGAGATTGCCGGCGAAGGTGGTCTTGCCTTCGCTCTCGAGACCGGATGTGACCAGCACCGTCTTCACCGGCGCGATCTTGCGGGCACGCTGGATCGAGAGGCGCACGGCGCGGATGGCTTCGGCGAAGAACGTGCCGGGCTCCTCGATGGCATAGCGCATCAGCGGCGGCTGTAGCGAGGGCGGCAGGAGCCGCATGGTGCGCGGATCGTAGTTGCCGAGATCGGCGCGGCCGCGCTTGGCGCGCGAGGCGAGTTCGCGCGCGCCGATCGCCGGGAGCGCGGCAAGCGCGGGCACGCCGGTGAGGCTCTCCGCCTGTTCCAGCGTCTTGATGCGGCCGTCGAGATAGTCGATCAGGAATGCGAGCACTGTGCCGGCGCCGAGGCCAAGCAGGATGGCGAGGCCGAGAATGAGCTTGGACTTCGGTGCGGATGGAAACAGCGGCACGCTTGCCGTGGAGACGATGCGCGAATCCGGCATCTCCAGGCTTTCCTGCGCCGTCGTTTCCTTGGAGCGCGCCAGATAAGACTCATAGAGCGTCCGGTTGGCCTCGGCCTCGCGCTGCAATTCATGCAGGCGCACCAGCGCCTGGCTCGACGTGGTGGAGACGCCCTGCAACTTGTCCAAGCTGTCCTGCAGCGATGCCTCGCGTGATTTCGCCACGTCGTAATCATGCTTGGTGCTCTCGACGATACGCCGAAGCTCCTCATTGATCAGGCGTTGAGTATCCCTGAGCTGGGCCCGGATATTCGCCACCGTGGGATGGCGCGGGCCGTATTTGCTGGTGAGGTCCGCCTCGTTCTTGGCGATGTCGGCATATTGTGCGCGCAGCTTGCTCACCATGTCGGACGACACCGCGGCATTCAGCCCCCGGCATCGGCGCCGGATTTCGACAGCTGCTGCACCTGATCGAATTTGGCGCGCGATTCCGCGGTCTGCACGCGCGCCGCGATGAGCTTGTTGTTGAGATCGGTGATCTGCTGATCGTTGACGGTCACGCCTTGCGCGACCGACAGGTTGTTCGCGGCGCGATAATCGGCGACGGCGCGCTCGGAGACGACGACGCGGTTCTTCAGGTCGTCGATCTGGCCGCCGAGCCACTTCGCGGCGATCTTGGTGGCATCATATTTCGCGCGCACCTGTTCGTCGAAATAGGCCGACGCCACTGTGTTGGCGATGGTCGCCGCCTTGCTTGGCGATTCCGAACTTACGGCGATATCGACCAGGAAGGTGGTGCCCTGCCGCGTCACCTTCATCCGCTGCTGCAGGATGTCCACGGCATTGGCGCGGGCGATCTCTTCCGCGCTGAGGCCACCTGAGCCACCGGAACTCTTGAACAGCCGCTTGATCGGGTCGAGCAGGCCGGGCTTCGGCATGAATTCGGGATCTTCGGTCAGTTTCAGCCGATCGACCACGCGCTGCACCGTGGCGATCGACTGGATCAGCAGCGACTGGCTTTCGATCGTGGCATCGTCCGTGCCGATATTGGTCGGCGTGGTCTGGTTGGTCTCGATCATGGTGGCGCGGCGCGGATCCACCAGCACCGTCGAATTCGCCGTATAGAGTGTCGTCGCCATCAGGAGATAGACGAGTGCGACGCCGGCCAGCGCTGCGGCGGGCGCGAGCGCGACACGCCAGCGGCGGCGCAGGATGCGCGCCATCTCGCGCAGATCGACAGTCGGCGCCTTCCAGCCCTCGACGGCTGTCGGGACAGGATCCTGCGCAGGGTAGGCCTGATCAAAATTGCGCTGTAACATTGATCCCTACTTGATGCTTGTCATAGCTGAAGATCGGCGTGTTGCTGTCACGCGATGTGTAGCGGTGATAGGCGGAGATCGAGCTGAAGCGATTCATCAGATACTTCACGCTGGCATTGGTGGACGTCACGGTGTCGCGGCGATCCTGGCCGAAGAAGCGATCGGTCTCGTAGCCGGCCGAGGCCGACAGCACGACATTGCGCAGCAGCTCATAGTCGGCGCCGATCTGCACGGCATTGGCGAGCACGCCCGTGGAGCTGGTGTCCGAGGTCTGCGTCACCAGCTGCTCGGCCTTGACATGGATGTCGAGCATCCGCGTCGGGCTCCAGGTCAGCTTGGCGCGATAGGATGGGCCGGAGACGGTGCCGATCAGCGGATTGTCGAAGCGCTGCTCCACATAACCGCCGCCGAATTCACCCTTGACGAGGCGGCCGAGCCCGACGGTGAAGCCGGACAACACGCGATAGCCGGTAGAATCGATCGACGAGCCGGGAATGCCGCGCAAGTCGCGCTGATTGCCCTCGGCGCCGGCGAACCAGCCGAGCGATGGCGAGAAGGCGTAATCGATGCGGCCATGCACGGCATAGATCTGGCCGTCGCGCGCGCTCTGGTCGATGATGCTGCCATCCTGCGCTCGCGCAGTGCCGAACTCGTAGGAATCAACGCGGGCGCCCACCGAGCCGGTGAACCGGTTCCATTCCTTGCGCACCGTGAGATCGCCGGAGAACAGATTATAAGGTGTTGGTGTCACCGCATTGGTCGGCGAGCTCAGCGATCCCACGCCTTCATTGAGGCGCGCGATCTGGAAGCTGCCGAGCACGACCATGTCATGGGCGACATCGAACCAGCCAGCGCCTTTCAGGCTGGCATTGGTCTGGTCGAGGCTGGAATTCTCATTATAGATGGTGCTCTGCGAATTGAGCTTGAGGTCGATGCCGTGGCGCTCCCACAGCGTGTGGGCGCGCAGGCTCGGTTCGATCACGGCTGCGATGTCGCTGCGCTTCTGCGTGTTGGATGCGAAGACGTTGCTATCATAAAGTGCGCCCGTCATCAGCGACGGATTGAACATCCAGGAGCCGTGACGGATGCCCACCGGCTCATAGCCGGGCTGCTGGCGATTCTTCACCGGCGTGTCTTCCGGCGCCACGGGCTCGTTATTGCTGTCACGCGTGTCGCGATGCTCAAGCTCCGGCAATGCCGAAGGCTCGAAGATGCGTTGCGCGTTCCATGGCGAGCCGAGCGGATCCATGGTGTTCTGAATCGCCTGTGCATGGACCGCGGATGACGCGCCGATGAGAAGGGCTGCGAGCGACCATGGCGCGACACGTGCCACACGGCGCATGGTCAGCATGGACCGAAGCGCGTCATCACGCGCTGCGGTCGCACCTGCTCCTCTGACTGCCAGTGAACATTTCATCACGCATCCCTTGCGAAGGGTGTGGTCCTTCGCGATCGAACTGTCGTCGAGACTTGATTGCCGCTTCATCATTCATCGCGATGCCCGGAAAATCGGCGAGACCGTGATGAAGAAAGCGCCCCCGCTGCTACACGCTCAACTCACGTCTGATGAAACGTCCCCTCTGCGTTCGATCATGCGGCGATCGAACTCACATTCGTCGCACTGCACAAGATTACGCAGCGTAAAGAGACGAGACTATGGCAATGCAACACTGAAGCGTGCAGGACGTTGCCACAGGCCGAGACATACTCATCAAGACACAGTGTTGAGAATGAGAAGAGATTTAGAAGTATCGCTCCGGAATGCGCACATTGTCGCCGGGTTGTACGAGCACCGGCGCATCCATCGGATAGATCTCTTCTACCGTTGAGCCGGAGCGGCGCAAATACACTTTGCCTTCATTCGCACGGTAGGTGTATCCGCCCGCGGTGGCGACGGCATCGAGGACGGTGAGGCCGACGCGATACGGATATTCGCCGCTCTTCTTCACCTCGCCGAGAATATAGAAGGGGCGATAGGCCAGCATTTCCACATTCACGCGCGGATCGCGGACAATGCCCTTGGCAAGCGCGGATGCGATGTTGCGTTCAAGCTGACGCGTGGTGAGGCCTGCAGCCTTCACCTGGCCCGCAAGGGGAATCGAGACATTGCCGTTGGCGTCGATCTCATATTCACCGGTGATATCAGGCTCGCCATAGACCTTCAGTCGCACGCGATCGGTGGGGCCGAGGAGATAGGCGCCTGATGGCGAAGCCGCGGAAAGGCGTTGCTGCGCGGAGGCTTGCGGAGCGTGAAGGCTCATCGTGCCGAGTGTGAGCAGGCACAGAGTGAGCAAGCCGGCGAACCGGTAAAGCAATGGCATGGCAGACCCCCAACGAGATACGAATGTGATCATCTGCATCAATTCGATGACAATTGATCGAGAACTGGCCGACAAAAAACGGCGAAAGAATGTGACGTCCCCACTACGCCCGCGATCTCATATAAGATCGCGCCTCAATTCTCTTTCTATAGAACCATGATCTCCGTGCCCTCGATGGCGACGCAAGTAAGTACGCCACTACGCCACGCTCCGGTGTCGATATTGGCGCGATTGTCCCGAATGTCCGCGTGTGGAACCGGCGTATGTCCATGAACAACATAAAGACCGTGGTCTTTTGTGGAGTTCAGGAACTCGTCGCGTATCCACATCAGGTCACTCGGGTCCTGTGCATCAAGAGACACGCCTGGGCGAATGCCAGCGTGAACGAACAGAAAGTCACCGCATCGCACATTGTTCCGCAGGCATCGAAAAAAAAGTTGATGCGTCGTCGGCAGCGCTGAAAGCAGCGCTTGTTGAATGTCTTCCGCTGTTTGCTGGCGCGCTGGAATGATTCCATAGGACGCGAGCGTGGAGAGACCACCGAGCTGACGCCAGCCATCGAGCGCTGCAGGATTATCGTAAAGGAACTCTTCCATCAGCGCTTCGTGGTTCCCACGCAGGCAGATTGCATGGTTTTGCACCAAACGCGTAGCAAGAAGATCGATCACGCTTTTCGAATCCGCGCCACGATCGATGTAATCGCCGACATAGACTTCGCCGGCGAACGGGATGGGGCGACGTTGGATGTCCTCATCAATGCGGCTGATCACCTCTTGCAGAAGGTCAGCACGACCGTGAATGTCACCGATGGCATAGATGCGCGTTTCAGGCGGCAGCGCCGCCTTGCTCGAACGCTGATGGGAAGGGCGGCGTGGCATGATGGCCCAACCTATGCCGGACGATTTGCTGCGGTCAAATCAATCACGCACATCATCTTGTGCGATGTGAGGCATAACGAGCGGCAGATGCTGTGATCGCCTCAGGATGAAAAGGCGAATCCGATCGCGGCAATGATGACGACCCAGGCGATCGCATTACCGATGATGATGAGATTGCGCAGCTTGCGGCCCGACATCTCATTCTGATCGAGCGGCTCATGGGTGAATGATCGATCCATGATTGCCTCGTCCGTCTGTGCGGCCAGGCCGTTCATCGTATCGACATGAGGCGGCACCACGAGAAGCCGCGCTTCCGTTGCCTTATTTGATCCTGCTTGCCTCAATGCCATGGTCGCAACCGACAATGCTCGACTGAAAAACCGTTCTCACGCAGCAAGTTGTATCTGGCAGTCTATTATTCGATGAAAAATGTCGTTCGAATCGTAGGCGTCACGTCGAAATGCGAAACGTGATGAACGAGATCATGCACGCGATTGCGCTCACGCGCGATGAGAATCTTAACGCGTGTTCTTATGGCAGGTTTTTGCATGGCTGATGTGAAGTGAGCGCAGCGCAAGGCACGCAAGAAAATAGCTAAGCGCTTTTCCTCAAACAGAATTTTCTGCGTCGCACAAAACGAGGTCGGGTGTGTGATGCATTCTCATGCACGGCAATACCGTTTTGCGGCCCCAATTCACGCAAAGAGTTAAACAAAGTTCATCGGCGAAAGCTATTCGGAGTGTGGGTGAGCATCGTCGGCATCACAATCGCTGATGTCATGATGTGGACGAAGAGTTGTTGTGTCTCGTCGTCGCCCGCGCGCTGAGGGAATCGTAGGCTACCAAAGTTCCAGCAGGGAGCGTCAGCATGGTCTCTACTGTGTCAGTTGGTCTTGAACGCAGCAAGGTGACGCAGCTCTGGAAAGGGCAGCAGTTCATCTCTGTGCGGCCGGTTGAATTTGCCGGTGGCCATGGCGCCTATGGCAGCAGTGCCTATCGCGGTCGTCGCCACCAGAAGGTCGTCAGACGCGAACCGTCGGCATCGCTCACCAAGCGCGTGTTTGATATTGCAGCGTCGGGGTCGGCGCTGTTGTTCTTTGCGCCGTTTCTGCTGGTGATCGCCGCGATCATCAAGACGACGTCGCCGGGACCGGTGTTCTTCACCCAGTATCGCTACGGCTATCGCAACCGCGCCTTCAAGATCTACAAGTTCCGCTCGATGCGCACCGATGCCGGCGACAAGCTCGGCGTGCAGCAGACCGTTGTCGGCGATGCGCGTGTCACCAGGATCGGCAAAGTGCTGCGCAAAACCAGCCTCGATGAAATCCCGCAGCTCATCAATGTGCTGAAGGGCGACATGTCGCTGGTCGGGCCGCGCCCGCATGTGCCGGGCATGCTCGCAGCCAATATGCTCTATGAAGATCTCGTGCCGTATTACTTCCAGCGCCACAGCGCGCGCCCGGGGATCACGGGCCTCGCCCAGATCAGCGGCTGCCGCGGCAGCACGGTGGACCCGACGCTCGCCATCGCGCGCATCGACTACGATCTCGATTACATCGAGGGGTGGTCGATGGTGAAGGACATCAAGATCATCGTCCAGACGGTGCGCAAGGAGTTCATTTCCGGCACCGGATTCTGATCGACCCGTTTCTTTTCACAGGGTGATGCCGGCGCGTCCGTGCCCGGCAGAGCGCCGATTCACGTCGCACGCCCTGGAATTTGCCAGACATCAAACCGGCCGCGAACCAAGGGTGACAGCGATGACCGCCACACAGCGAACCAAGCAGATACTGAAGGAGACGTTCCCTTCCATGTGGCTGCGCTGGCGCTTCATGAAGCGGCCGAAGACTGCCGAACGCGAGTTGCATTATCTCGACAAGATCGTGCCGGCCGGCGCCGTCACCGTCGATGTCGGCGCCAATGTCGGTCTCTATACGCAGAAGCTCGCAAAACTCTCCGGCAAGGTGCATGCCTTCGAGCCCTCGCATGACATGGCCACATTGCTGCGCCGAACCTCCGCGTCCAATGTCAGCATCCATGAGATCGCTTTGTCGGATCAGGAAGGCGAAGCCGATCTCTATATCCCGCAGAGCGACGACGGCCTCGTGCATGGCCTTGCCTCGCTCGAACAGTCGCATGCGCCGAACACGACCAATGTCGTCGCCGCCCATGTGCCGCTGGCGCGACTCGATGGCGTGATGCGTGACGACGTCGCCTTTGTGAAGGTCGATGTGGAAGGCCACGAACTCAGCGTGCTGAAGGGCGCGACCGGCTTGATCGATCGTTGTCAGCCGGTGTTTCTCGTCGAGGCCGAAGATCGCCATCGCACCGACGCTACCAAATCGATCTTCGAATTCTTCGACGCCAAGGAGTATCGCGGCTATTTCCTGTCCGATGACGACATTGTCCCCGTCGATTTCTTCGATGCCGAGACGATGCAGGATCCTGACGCGCTGCTGCCCAATGGTGGCCGTAAACCCGGGCAATCCTACGTGAACAACTTCTTCTTCTTCCCGAAACATCTCGACGGCGAGTTGCTGCTCAGCAGCTAGGACGTCGCGCTCTATCTACCTTGGGGGCGTCCGGGTCGTTCTGACCGCGGACTTGTATAATGACAGGACATCTCATGCGTATCGCCATGATCGGCGCCGGCTATGTGGGGCTGGTGTCGGGTGCGTGCTTTTCCGATTTCGGCCATCACGTCACCTGCGTGGACACCGACCAGAGCAAGATCGATGCGCTCAATCGCGGCGAGATTCCAATTCACGAGCCCGGCCTCGATACGCTGGTGGCGAGCAATGCGAAGCAGAAGCGGCTGAATTTCGTCACCGATATCACCAGGGCCGTCGGCGAGGCGGAGGTCGTGTTCATTGCTGTCGGCACGCCGTCGCGACGCGGCGATGGTCATGCGGATCTCACTTATGTTTATGCCGCGGCGCGCGAGATCGCCAAAGCGATCACCAAATTCACGGTGGTGGTGAACAAGTCGACGGTGCCGGTGGGCACCGGGGACGAGGTCGAGCGCATCATCCGCGAGGAAAATCCCGAGGCGGAATTCGCTGTGGTCTCGAATCCCGAGTTCCTGCGCGAAGGTGCTGCGATTCGCGACTTCAAACATCCCGATCGCATCGTGATCGGATCGAGCGATGCGCGCGCGAAGCAGGTGATGGCGGAGGTCTATCGCCCGCTGCATCTCAACACGTCGCCGATCCTCTATACGGATCGCCGCACCGCCGAGCTCACCAAATACGCTGCCAATTCCTTCCTCGCCACCAAGGTGGCCTTCATCAACGAGATCGCGGATCTCGCCGAAAAGGTCGGCGCCAATGTGCAGGAGGTCGCGCGCGGCATCGGGCTCGACAACCGCATCGGCGCGAAATTCCTGCATGCCGGGCCCGGCTATGGCGGCTCATGCTTTCCGAAGGACACGCTGGCGCTGATCAAGACCGGCCAGGATTTTGAGGCGCCGCTGCGCATCGTCGAGACGGTGGTGGCGGTGAATGATCAGCGCAAGCGCGCGATGGCGCGCAAGGTGGCGCATGCCTTTGGCGGCAATTTGCGCGGCAAGACCATTGCGATCCTTGGTGTGACGTTCAAGCCGAACACCGACGACATGCGCGATGCGCCGTCGATCCCGCTGATCACGGCGTTGCAGGACATGGGAGCCGAAATCCGCGTCTATGATCCCGTCGGCATGGAGCAGGCAAGGAAGGTGTTCGAGAATGTCACCTTCTGCGACAGCGCCTATGATTGCGCTCGCGGAAGCCATGCGGTGACCATCGTCACAGAATGGGAGCAGTTCCGCGCGCTGGATCTGAAGGAGATGGCGGCGATCATGGCCTGTCCGGTGATCGTCGATCTCCGCAACATCTATGCGCCGGATGAGGTGGTCCGTAACGGATTCCTCTATAGCGGCGTCGGCCGGCCGCAGTCTGTCGCGTATTGAAACAGTCTGGAAGAGGCCGAAGCCGCGTTACTGCGTGGCTTCGGTGGTCGTCGTGATCGTGCTCTCGATGGAGACGGCGATCTTGTCGTCCACGCCATGGAACAGGGCTTCCAGGCCCTCGCCGCCGAGATACCAGCTGCCGAAATAATACGTTGCCCCGACAATCGCGGCGGCCATGATCAGGCCGCGGCCTACGGAGATGACGACGTCGGCCTTGGTGATTTGGTGCATCAAGCTTTCCCGTTGCGGGCCGTCATCATGTGACGCGGCGGTCCAGAACGTGCCGAGGAACTCGACGACGAGTAGCAGAGCGATAAAGCCCGCGGACAATAGCGAAATTGAGACGAGCGGCCGGCTGGCGAGGCCGAATTCGTCCATGGCCAGCGCGCCCATGGAATAGGCGAGGAGAGCCGCGCTCCCGCCGCCGATCACGATGATCGCGGCCAATTCCAGGATTCGTCCCATGCGCGACCATCTCTGCTGGGGATGACGGATTCAACCGTCGCATTTGCGACAATTCACCCCAGTTTAAGGCGCCCGCCAGACAGTGCTGGACATGAAAAGTCACGATTGCGGAACCGAGGTATAGTATGACAGTTGGATGTAAGTTCGAGACTCGGAACCGCGTGGGGCAGCATGAAGCGGTCTAACGGAATAGTCTTGGTACTCGTCACGGCACTCGCGTCGCCTGCATTCGCCAACGAGATCGACCAGATGGCGTCGAATCTCGAAAAGAGCTGCAGCAATCATTTCCGCAAACGTCCGAACCGGCCTTCGAACGATTCCAAAAAATATTGCAGCTGTTTTGCCGCAGAATTCACCTCGACGATTTCATTGCGTGAGATCGATAGCGCGGGCGGCACCGTGACGCCTGTGATTCAGGAGCAATTCGAACGCGCTGCCGAACATTGCGGCCGCGATGTGCCGGCCAGTGTCGCACAAGCCGGCAGAGCATGGGCCGTGCAGGACAACTAGGCGTCGGCGCCGCGTCGTGTCTTGCTGTGGCGTTGACTCACTGTCGCCTCATTTGCCAGAGAGTCTATGGCCGTTGGCGCACCGGGGACGTCTTCGCGCCGACATTGGGGACTGCTCATTTGACGATATCTCGCTCCAAGGCGCAGCCTGCGTCGCGCATGCCCGTATCCGGGCTGAAGCGCAAAGCCGGCCCCGCGGTCGAAGCCGTATCGATCGCTTGCGCCCATGTGTTCGCGGTGGCCTCTCTGGTCGTCATCGCAGGTCTGATTTTTTACGCGAGATAAGGATCGATGCGTTCTAGTCTGTTCGGGCTGCTGGTTGCGGCCGTTGCGCTCTGTGCTGCCCAGCCTTCCCATGCCCAGAAAGTCCTGTCCTTCGAGCCGCTGGCGATGGACCCGTATTCCACGGTCTATGTCGACAACGGCTCATGCTCGGCCGGCAAGGTGCTGAAGGTGCAAGGCGCGCCGAACAATCAGCGCCGCAAGAAGAGCTGCGTGCCGCTCGGCGATCTGCGCGGGCCGACCGGCACCATCCGCACCAAGTAAGCGTCTATATTGCAGCCTTCGGCAGCGCCGCCGGCCGCCCTGCGATATAGTTGTTGATCGCCTCCAGCAGTTTCGCTTTCACGGCATCGGCATCGCCGGGCTCGGTGGTGGCTGCGATGGTGAGTTCGACAACGCCGCCCTCGGCGTCAGCGAGATTGACGACCTTCGACACTTTCGCATGTGGCGCCGGTTCACGCTGCACGCGTGCATCCTGCGCGAGATCGGCAACGAGATCACGGCCCATGTTCTGCGCCTCGGCGCCGGCGCGAATCGGGAAACTGACTTCGACCTTGCTGGCATTCGCGCCGGGATAGGTCGATTTGTTGATGATCGCCGATCCCCACACCGAGCCGTTCGGCAGCAGGATCTGTACATTCTCGCTGGTCTTGAGTTCGGTCATGAACAGCGACAGCGAGGTTACGGTGCCGGCCTTGCCGCCGACCTCCACGGTGTCGCCGATCTTGAATGGCCGAAACAGCAACAGCATCACGCCGGCGGCGAGATTTGTGAGCGTACCTTGCAGCGCCAGGCCGATGGCCAGGGATGCAGCACCCAGCACGGCGACGAGACTTGCGGTCTGGATGCCGAACAGCTGCAGCACGGCAATGCCCATCACCGCCAGCACCGCATAGCGCGCGAGCGAGGCGAGGAAGTTCGAAACCAGTGGGTCGATGCTGCGCGCATGAGATAGCGCGCCGGTCACGATGCGATCCGCCGCGCCGGACAGATAGAGACCGACGGCGAGCAGGGCGCCGGCATAGATCGCGTTCAGTCCATAAAGCAGCAGCGACGCCCACAGCGTTTCAAAATTGATGGTCACGGAAAATCCCTCAAGCAGGTCTGACCGGGGGCAACGCTTGGGCGGAGTGATTGATCCCGCTTTTCGGGCTTCGCTGGGAGCCGAATACCGACCGGGCCTGACAAGCGCCGATCCCATTGCTAATCTCGCCGAGACCGGCTTGCATGCCAGCGCCGGTTCCCGAATCGAGATGGATTGATTGAAGTGAAACACGAGGCTTCCGCTCCGGTTGTAATGCAGAGCGGTCTCGCGGCGTCGTATGTGAATATGACCGAGGACGAGGCTGTCGAACTGGCGCGTATGCATTTCGGCATCGACGGCAAACCGACCCGCTTTGCCACCGAGAAGGACGACACGTTCCGCATCGCCCCGGCGAGCGGCCCGCGTTATGTGCTGAAGGTCGCCAATCCGACCGAGGATGTCGCCGAGATCGATTTCCAGATCCGCGTGCTCGAGCATGTCGCGGCGCGCGCGCCGGAATTGCCGATCCCGCGGGTGATTCCGAACAGGGAAGGCAAGGGCCATTTCGCCTATCATGATCGTGCCGGCCAGCAACGCCAGATCAGGCTGATGTCCTTCGTCGAAGGCCAGCCGCTGAGCGAGGTCGTGATCGACACCAAGGGCCGCGAGGAAATCGGCCGGCTATCGGCGACGCTGCGCCTTGCGCTGGCCGATTTCAGCCATCCGACCGAGACCCGCGTGGTGCCGTGGGACGTCAAGAACCTGCTGACGCTGGCGCCCATCCTGCCGGAGATCACCGATACCGCATGGCGTGCGAAGCTGGAATCCGTGCTGGAGCGTTTCGCCTCCATCGCGCCACGCCTCTCGCGCTGTCGCCAGCAGGTGCTGCATAACGATTTCACGCGCTCGAACATCGTTGCCGATCCCAAGCTGCCCACCTTCATCAGCGGCATCATCGATTTCGGCGACACCGTGCGCACCGCCATCGCTATCGATGCGTCCACCGCGCTGCTCAACCAGCTGCCGGAAAAGATGGAAGGCGAGATTTTCGCTCATGGCCGCGATCTCCTGCGCGGCTATCTCCGCGTCGCCGATCTCACCGAGGAAGAGCTCGCGCTGATCCCGGCGCTGATCATGTCGCGCCTCACCACGCGCATCCTGCTCTCCACCGCCATGGCCAACCGCGTGCCGTCGGTGGCCGGCTACGTTCTTCGCAACAATCACATGACCTGGGGCCAGATCGACTGGTTCCTCCATCGCTCGATGGATCAGCTCGGCAACGAATTGATCGACCTCGCGCGCTAACACGAGTTCAAAGGAGCATCACCATGTCAGCGACGTCAGCCCAGCGCGGCAAGATGGTCAACGGGTTCGATCCCGCCACCGCATCGAACCTCACCCCCGAAAGCCGCAAGCTCGTCGAGCGCCGCATCGCGCTGCTCGGTCCGGCCTATCGCCTGTTCTACAAGGATCCCGTCGAAGTCGCGCGCGCCAGCGGCGTGTTGCTCTATGACAGTGAAGGCAACGAATATCTCGACGCCTATAACAACGTCGTCTCGGTCGGCCACTGCCATCCCAAGGTGGTCGATGCCATCACCAAACAGGCGCAGACCATCTGCACCCATACGCGCTACATCCAGAAGGGCATTCTCGATTACGCCGAACAGCTGCTCGCGACCTTCGATGGCCCCGCGCGCCACGCGATGTTCACCTGCACCGGTTCGGAAGCCAATGATCTGGCCGTGCGCATGGCCAAGCATCACACCGGCAACCAGGGCATCATCATCACCGACGAGGCCTATCACGGCAATTCCGAACTGAGCGCCGGCTTCTCGCCATCGCTCGGTCCGTATTCGCCGCTCGGCACTTTTGTGCGCCGCGTGCCGGCGCCGGACAGCTATCGCATCGCGCCGGAAAACATGGGCCAGTGGATGGCCGAGAAGGTCTCCGAGCAGATTGTCGATCTGCAGCGCCGCGGCGCCGGCGTGGCCTGCTTCATCGCCGACAGCATGTTCTCGTCGGACGGCATCTTCTCGCATCCGACCAACCTGCTGCAGCCGGTGGTGGACGTGATCCACAAGGCCGGTGGCATCTATATCGCCGACGAAGTGCAGTCCGGATTCGGCCGCAGCGGTGAGAAACTGTGGGGCTATCAGCGCCACGGCATTACGCCGGATATCATCACCATGGGTAAGCCGATGGGCAACGGCTATCCCGTCGCCGCCGCAGTGATGCTGCCGGAGATCGTCGAGAAATTCGGCCGCGACAACCGCTACTTCAACACGTTCGGCGGCAACACCGTCGCGATGGCCGCTGCGCAGGCCGTGCTGAATGTCATCAAGGACGAGCAGCTGGTCGAGAATTCGCTCAAGGTCGGCAAGATGCTGCGCGAAGGCTTCGAGGCTCTCGCGAAGAAGTATCAAGGCATCGGCGATGTCCGTGGCTCCGGCCTCTATATCGGCGTCGAAATGGTGAAGGACCGCTCGACCAAGGAGCCTGATGCCGCGGCTGCCGCCGCCGTCGTCAATGGCCTGCGCGCGCGTCGCGTGCTGATCTCGGCCACGGGTGCCGCCGCCAACACGCTGAAGATCCGCCCACCGCTGGTGTTCAGCGCGGCGCACGCCGATCGCCTCCTCACCGAGGCCGATGCCGTGTTCGCGACGCTCTGATGTCGCGCGAACAAGCCATTGCGCGGATTGATGCGCAATTCGAGTCCGGCGAATTCCTCGCCGTGCTCGATCGCATGGTCGGCTACAAGACCGAGAGCCAGAGCGACAAGCGCGGCGAGGAGCTGCAGGCCTATCTCGACAAGGAGCTGGTGCCGCAATTCACCGCACTCGGCTTCACGACAAAGATCGTTCCGTCGCCATCGGGCCGCGGGCCGAACCTTCTCGCCAGCTATCACGAGAGCGACGATCTGCCGACCGTGCTGATGTATGGCCATGGCGATGTCGTGCCCGGCATGGAAGGCGAGTGGCGCGACGGGCTCGATCCCTGGCGCTGCACGACGGTCGGCGAACGCGTCTATGGCCGCGGCACCGCCGACAACAAGGGCCAGCATGCCATCAATATCGCGGCCCTCCGCGCGGTACACGAGACGCGCGGCGGCAGGCTCGGCTTCAACGTGAAATTCATCGTCGAGATGGGCGAGGAGATCGGTTCGCCCGATCTGCCGAAGGTGTGCGAAAGCCTGCGCGACGAACTCAAGGCCGATCTGTTTCTGGCGTCCGATGGGCCGCGTCTCTCCGCCGAGCGCCCGACGATCTTCTTGGGCTGTCGCGGTGGCCGCCGCATCCATCTCGATCTCAAGCTGCGCGAGGGTGCGCATCATTCCGGCAACTGGGGCGGACTGCTCGCCAATCCCGCCACCATTCTTGCATCGGCGATATCAACGCTGGTGGATCGCGACGGCCGCATCCTGCTCGATGCGTTGAAGCCGCCTCGCATCATCAACCAGATTCGATCGGCGCTCGCCGATGTCGTGGTGTCGCCGACGCCGGATGAGCCATCGCTGTCGGAAGGCTGGGGCGAGGACGGGCTGTCGCCCGCCGAGCGGCTCTATGCGTGGAATACACTGGAAGTGCTGGCGATCAATGCCGGCAATGTCGCCAATCCCGCCAATGCGATTCCCGGAGAGGCCCATGCGGTGCTGCAGCTTCGGTTCGTCGTCGGCACCGATATCGAGAACGTCGTGCCGGCCATCGAGAAGCATTTGGCCGCGAACGGCTATGGCGACATCAAGGTGAGCCAGTCGCAATTCTTCAATGCGTCGCGCACCGATATCGACAATCCCTGGGTCGGCTGGGCCGTGGAGTCCGTGCGCAAGACCACGGGCAAGCCGCCCGCGCTGCTGCCGAATTTCGGTGGCTCGCTGCCGAATGATGTGTTCACGGATATTCTGGGATTGCCCACCGTGTGGGTGCCGCATTCCTATCCCGGCTGCTCGCAGCACGCGCCCGACGAACATATCCTCAAGCCGGTGACATCAGAGGCATTGCGCATCATGGCGGGGCTGTTCTGGGATTTGGGGGAGAAGGGAAAGTAAAGGCGCGCGCCGTCGCTTCAATCCCGCTCCGTCATGGTCGGGCTTGTCCCGGCCACCCATGTCTTTCTTTTCCAGTCACCTAAGACGTGGATGCCCGGCACGAGGCCGGGCATGACGATTGAGGGCGCGAGCGTTTAG
Source organism: Tardiphaga alba (assembly GCF_018279705.1). Taxonomy (NCBI): domain Bacteria; kingdom Pseudomonadati; phylum Pseudomonadota; class Alphaproteobacteria; order Hyphomicrobiales; family Nitrobacteraceae; genus Tardiphaga; species Tardiphaga alba. Next base: position 4,496,028 of record NZ_CP036498.1, on the reverse strand, counting down.
GCTTTCACGAACGCCACCAGCGTGCCATTCGCATTCGCCGGCGGCACGACGACACCGACGTCCGTCTTTGCGCCCGCCGATCCCACAGCCTTCTCCGCTGCATCCAGATCGCCGGCGATGAACACCAGTCCGACGCCGCCGCGTGCCGGCGCGCCATCCAGCGACGTGCCCGGAAAGCGCTTTGCTAGCACGTCGCGCGTCATGAACACGAAGTCCGCGCGATCGCCGCCCGGCGGCACGGTGACGGCGCCGTCGCTTTCCTTGCGTGCGGTGCCGTCGATCAGCTTCACCATATGCGCGGCGTCCTGCTCCGGTGCGTCTGTCACGATCAGCACCTGCTTCATCCGCTTGGCGGTGTTCGCGTGCTGCATCAGCTCGGGAATCCACACCGTCTCGCGCGTATAGTGCTGGCAGGCGAAGATGCGCAGCCCGCCGGGCGCTTCCTCGATCGGCCAGTGAAACACGCGAAACTTTGCCGCGCTGACGGTGCCGTTCGGCAGCGTCACCGGGCGTTCGAAATCGGTGGGGCCGAGCGCCTGATAGCCGCGCGCGGTGATCTCTTCGGCGCCAGCGGCAGAATCCACTGCGGTGAATGCGACACGCTCCACGCCTTCGCCGCGCTCGGCGAGAAACTTGCGCATGGGCGCATTGTGCTCGGTGTCGGAGATCACGCCGAGCAGCTCGACATAGTCGGGACCGAGCATGATCGTGTAGTTGCCGGAGCCCATCTTGGCGCTGTGGGTGCCGCGCGGCGACAGCGTGAAGCCGAGCTTTTTCCAGACCGCGGCTGCGGCATCGAGGTCTTTGACGGAAATCACCGCATGGTCGATTCCGATGATGTTCTTGAGGGTCACGCTTGCACCACCTTGCATTGGATTGGGCGCGTAAACTATGCAGAATGCGGAACTGCCGCAAGGGAATGGATCATGTGATCTGCCCTGCATTTATTGATGATTGTGCCGTTGAAAACGGGAAGGCTGACGATGGAAACTGCAAATGCGCCCTGGCCGAAATCGCTCTGGGCCGCCGTCACGCCGGATGGCCCGCAATTGCCCGAACTCAAGGGCGCGGTCGAGGCCGATGTGGTGGTCATCGGCGCCGGCTTCACCGGCCTCTCCACGGCGCTGCATCTGCGCGAACAGGGCATCGATGTCGCCGTGGTCGAGGCCGTCGAGCCCGGCTGGGGCGCTTCCGGCCGCAACAATGGCCAAGTGATCCCGACGCTGTCGCGCCCCGATCCCGACGACATCATCAAACGCTACGGCGCCGCCGGCGAACGCCTGGTCGGCATTATCAGGGATAGCGCACAGATCTTGTTCGATCTCACGCGCCGCTATCAGATCCAGGCCGAAGGCGAGCAGAATGGCTGGATCCAGCCGGTGCATTCGCCCGGCCGCATCAAGATCGCCGAGCGCCGCGTCAAGCAATGGTCGAAGCACGGCGCGCCCGTGGAGCTGCTGTCGTCGGATGAGATGAAGAAGATGCTCGGCTCCCCCGCATGGTTCGGCGGCTTCTGGAACAAGACCGGCGGCCATATCAATCCGCTCGCATTGGCCCGCGGCTTTGCCCGCGTGGTGCTGGAGCAGGGCGGACGCATTTTTGCGCGCTCGCCGGTGGAGAGTTTTGCGCGGCAGGGCGATCGCTGGATCGTCAAGACGGCGCAGGGCCAGATCAGCGCGCGTGCGCTGGTGGTGGCCAGCAATGCCTATACCGGCGAATTCTCGAAACAGCTCTCGCCGGGCATCGCCTCTGAGGTGATGCCCGTGCTGTCCTGGCAGATGGCGACGCAGCCGCTGTCCGATCAGGCACGGCAGACCATCATCCCCGGCCGTCAGGCGGTGTCCGATACTCATGGCGAACTCTATTTCATGCGCTACGACGCGCGTAACCGCCTCGTCACCGGCGGCAATGTGATCGGCGTCGGCGACAAGACCGGCCGCCTGAAAGAGATGGTCGGCGCTCGCCTGCAGCGGCTGTGGCCGGAGATCGGCGAGGTCAAGTTCGATTATGTCTGGAACGGCTATGTCGGCATGACCACGGACTTCCTGCCCCGCATGCACAAGCTCGGCCCGAATGCCTTCGGCTGGACCGGCTGCAACGGCCGCGCAGTGGCGCTGTCGATCGCACTCGGCAACGAGTTTGCGAAAGCCGTGCAGGGCGTGCCGGATGACGAACTGGCGCTGCCTTTCTCGGAGCCGGTGCCGATCGCCGCGCATGGCCTGATGCGATTGCTGGCACCATTCATGCTGCTGGTCTATCGGCGCAGGGATAAGAAGGAGATGGTGTAGGCTACCGGTCTCTCTTCCCTCTCGCCCAAGCACAGCGCAGCTGTGCGGGGTGGGAGAGGGTGGATCGAACGCGAAGCGTTCGAGACGGGTGAGGGGTGCCACAAGCTCCAAGCCTAGCCGTACCCCTCATCCGTCTTCGCTTCGCGAAGCCACCTTCTCCCACAAGGGGAGAAGGAAGAAAGGCAGCGTTACACTTAAACCGTCAACGGCTCTTTCTTCCTTGTAAAATCCCCACCCGGAATCGACGCCAGCAGCGCCTGCGTATAGGGGTGCTGCGGTCTGCCGAACACCTCGCCGGCCAATCCGTGCTCGACCACTTCGCCGTCCTTCATCACGGCGACGAGATCGCAGATTTGCGCCGCGACGCGAAGATCATGCGTGATGAACACGATGGACAGGCCCAGCCGCTCGCGCAGCTCGTGCAGCATCTTCAGCACCTGCGCCTGCACCGACACGTCGAGCGCCGACACCGCTTCATCCGCCACCAGCACATCCGGCTTCAATGCCAGCGCACGCGCAAGCCCGATGCGCTGGCGCTGGCCGCCGGAGAATTCATGCGGCAGACGGTCCATCGCGGAGGGATCGAGCCCGACGAGGCGAAACAGCTCCTTCGCTTCCGCCCAGGCCTGCGCGCGCGGCATGCCATGCACGATAGGCCCCTGCGCCACGAGATCGCCGGCCTTGCGGCGCGGATTGAGCGAGGCGAACGGATCCTGAAACACCATCTGGATATGCTTGGTCTCGCGCCGTACCTGCTCGCGTGGCATGGTCGCCCAGTCCTTGCCTTCCAGTACGATCGACCCCGCATCGGGATCGATCAGGCGCACGATGCAGCGCGCGAGCGTCGATTTGCCCGAGCCGGATTCGCCGACAATGCCCAGCGTCGCGCCGCGCGGCAGATTGAGCGAGACGGACTTCACCGCATGCGTCACGCGCGCGCCGCGGCCGAGAAAGCCGCCATTGCGATAGGTCTTGGAGACATTCGCCAGCGTGAGAATGTGATCGTCGTTCAGCTTGCGCGGCGGTGGCGCCGCAAGCGGCGGCACGGCGGCGATGAGCTGCTGCGTATAGGGATGCTGCGGACTATGCAGCACATCCTGCACCGGGCCTTGCTCCACCACCTTGCCATGCTGCATCACCACCACGCGATGGGCGATCTCGGCGACCACGCCGAAGTCGTGGGTGATGAATAGCACCGCCGTCTTGCGCCGGCTCTGCAATTCCCGAATGAGCTTTAGAATTTGCGCCTGCGTAGTGACATCGAGCGCGGTGGTCGGTTCATCCGCAATCAGCAAGCGCGGATCGAGTGCAAGGGCCATGGCGATCATGGCGCGCTGGCGCTGGCCGCCGGAGAGTTCGTGGGGATAGGCGCGCGCGGCCTGTGCGGGATCGGGGATGCGCACGTCCTGCAGCAGCGCCAGCACGCGCGCCTTGATGTCCTTTGTCGAGAGCTCGGTGTGGATCTCGAACATCTCACCGATCTGGTCGCCGATGGTGCGCAGCGGATTGAGCGCGGTCATCGGTTCCTGGAAGATCATCGCGATGCCGGCACCGCGCACCTTGCGCATCTCGGCATGAGAAGCGCTGGCGAGGTCCTTACCCTCGAACAGCACGCGGCCGCCATCGATGGCGACTTCCGGCGGCAGCAGCCGCATGACGGCATTGGCCATCACGGATTTGCCGGAGCCGCTTTCGCCGACCACGCAGACGATCTCGTCGGCGGCGATCGACAGCGACACGCCGCCCAGCGCATGGGGGCGATCGGCGCCTTTCGGCAGCTTCACGCTGAGGTCTTCGACCGTAAGAATGATGTTGCTCATCGGCTCTTCAGTCTCGGATTGAGCGCATCATTCAGTCCCTGGCCGACCAGCGACACCGCCAGCACCGTGAGCAGGATCGCGATGCCGGGGATCGCCGAGACATACCACTGCACCCGCAGCACGTCGCGGCCGAGGCCGATGAGATTGCCCCAGGATGCGACATTGGGATCGGAGAGGCGCAGGAAGGCGAGGGCGCTTTCCAAAAGGATCGAGACGGCCATCACCACGCTCGCATAGACGATCACCGGCGGCAGCGCATTGGGCAGGATCTCGCCGAGAATGAGCTGAATGTCCTTCATGCCGAGCGTGCGCCCGGCCTGCACGAATTCACGGCTGCGCAGCGACATGAACTCCGCACGCGTCAGGCGCGCGGGCGCAGGCCACGACACGATGCCGACGGCGATGGTCACGGTTGTCAGCGTCGAGCCGAACACGGCGACCAGCACCAGCAGCAGCACGAAATTCGGCAGCGTCTGGAATGCTTCGGTGATGCGCATCAGGATCGTATCGATCTTGCCGCCATAGAAACCGGCAAAGGCGCCGATCAGCACGCCGATGATCACGGCAATCAGGGTCGCAACGCCGCCGATCAGCAGCGAGATGCGCGCGCCGTAAAAAATCTGCGCTGCAATGTCGCGGCCGGAATTGTCGGTGCCGAGCGGAAAGCGCGGATTGGCGAAGGGCCAGACCAGCGGACGGCCGGCCAGCGAGAGCGGATCGTTGGGGTAGATCCAGCCCGCGGTGATCGCCATACCAATGACGATCAGCAGCAATAGCAGGCCGACCACGGCGGCGGGGCTGCGGAAGTAGCGTTTCACCGCATCCATGCTCAACCCTCCGCCTGGATGCGCGGATCGAGCCGGGCGTAGAGGAGATCGACCAAAAAGTTCACGAAGATCACCAGCAGCGCCGAGACGAAGACGATGCCGAGCAGCGTGTTGAGATCGCGCTGGACCACCGATTCATAGGCGAGGCGGCCGAGGCCGGGCAGCGAGAACACGCTTTCGACGACCACGGAGCCGCCGAGCATGGTGCCGGCCTGCAGGCCGATCAGCGTCACCATCGGCAGCAGCGCATTGCGCAGCACATGCTTGGCGACGATGCGCGTCTCGTCGAGGCCTTTTGCGCGCGCGGTGCGCACATAATCGAGATTGAGCACTTCCAGCATCGAGGCGCGCATGATGCGGAGATAGATCGCGAGAAAAATCAGCGCCAGCGTCAGCGTCGGCAGCACCAGATGCGCAGCAATGTCGAGCGTGCGCTCGAATGCCGTCTGTACCGCGCCGATATTCTCGAAACCGCCGGCGGGCAGCCATTGCAGATAGATCGAGAACACTACGATGGCCATCAGGCCGAACCAGAAGGAGGGCGTGGCGTAGAAGATCAGGCCCAGCGTGGAGATCAGCGTATCCGGCCAGCGATTGACGCCGCGTGCCGCGATGACGCCGAGCACCAGGCCGAAGAAGAACGCGAAGGACAGCGAGGCCGTCATCAGCAGCAGCGTCGCCGGCAGCCGCTCGAAGATCACGGTGGCGACGGGCTTGCCATAGATCGAGGAGAAGCCGAGATCGAACTGCACCAGCCGCCACAGATAGTTGCCGAGCTGCACCGGTACCGAAAGATCGAGCCCGTAGAACTTGCGCAATTCGCGCGCGGTGTTCGCATCGCCGCCGCCCATCTGCGCCATCATGGCATCGACCGTGTCGCCCGGTGCCAGTTGCAGCAGCAGGAACACGCCGATCAGGATCAGGAAGAGCGTCGGGATCGAGGCGGCCAATCGCCGCCCCGCAAGTGATAGAATGCGCATACCGCTATTGTGTCGGGTTTTGCGTCAGGCGGAAAGCCAAAGATCGTGCCAGCTCGACGAACCCCAACGCGGATTATTCGAATGGTTACGTGCCTTCGCCGTGATCACCGTGACGAAGATCTGTTCGATCGGCATCCACACCGGCAATTCGGTATTGGCTTCCTTGACGAACTCCGCATAGAGCGCCTTGCGCTTAACCGGATCGATCTCGGTGGCCGCGTTGTCGATCACCTTGTCGATGGCGTCGTTCTTCCAGTCCCACTGATTGGTCCAGGGTGCGCCGGCAGGCTGGCCGGAGCGATACCACACGGTGGTCGAGACCGCGGGATCGTTGCGATACTGGTGCCAGCCGGTGGCGAGATCGAAAGCGTGGTCGGCATAGACGCCCTTGAGGAAACCGCCGCCGTCATTGCGCACGATCTCGACAGGAATGCCGACTTCCTTCAGCGACTGCTGGATGAAGGTCGCCCATAGCGAGATGTCTTCGCCCCAAGGGGCGGGGAGAAGGCGCAGCGAGAAGCGCGTGCCGCCAGCACCTGCCTTGAAGCCGGCCTCGTCCAGCAGGGCTGCAGCCTTCTTCTTGTCATAGGGATATTGCGGTGTGTTCGGGCCGGGGAAGAAGTCGGTGGAGACCGAGGGGATCGGGCCGGTGCCGGGCTTGGCGAAGTCGCCGAGAAAATTCTCGATGAAGAACGGCACATTGATCGCATGCGCGATGGCGCGGCGGACGCGGATATCCGACAGCTCCTTGCGGCGGAAGTTGAACTCGATGGTGTTGGTGCGCGCGTTGCCTTCATTGCCCTTGGTGGAAACGACGAAGCGCTTGTCCTTGCCGAGCCGCGCCATGTCCGAGATCGTTAGACCCGAGAACGGCGAATACTGGATATCGCCGGCTTCCATCTGGGCTGCTGCAGCGGCGCGGTCGGTGACCACCTTCCAGACGATGCGGTCGAGATAGGGCAGGTTCGGGCGCCAGTAATTCTCGTTGCGCTCGGCGATGATATATTGGCCGCGCTCATATTTGTTGAACTTGAACGGACCGGTGCCAACCGGCGCGAGATTAGCCGGGTTGGCGCGGATATCGCTCGAACCCTCATAGATGTGCTTGGCCGAGATGTAGCCGAGATCGGGCAGCGCGCGCAGCAAGAGGCCGAGCGGCATCGGGCGCTCATATTTGAACACGGCAGTGTGCGCATCCGGCGTTTCCACCGCGGTCAGGAACAGCTGCAGGGTCGATCCATAATTGAGGATCTTCTTCCACATGTTCATGGCGGTGAATTCGACGTCTGCCGAGGTGAACGGCTTGCCGTCGTGCCAGGTCACGCCCTTGCGCAGCTTGAAAGTGATGGTCTTGCCGTCCGCCGAGGACTCCCAGCTCTCGGCGAGCACGCCGACCGGCTGGCCCTTTTCGTCGAGATCGACGAGGGCTTCCTGGATCTTGCCGCCGATGATGTAGACGCCGGTGGAGGCCTGCAGGCTCGGGTTCAGTTGGCGCTGTTCTGCACCGTAATGGACATTGAACACGCCGCCCTTCTTGGGCGTTTCCTGCGCGAAGGCGCGGAAGGGATTTGCCACATTGGCTGCAATGGCGGCCGAGGTCAGCAGCGCGGCGCGGCGGGTCATCTCAAAGCGGTTCATCTGTCCAATTCTCCTGCGTCATCTGCGCATAGCGGAACGGGCCGGTTCCACGCAAGCTACGGCAAAAACTTGGTTGAAGTCATGCGCAAATCGGCGCCTGATGGGTAATTCTTGCGCCATCGCCGCGTTCCGTAGCAATAATATCTCCGATCGATTTCTGACTTAGCTTGCCGGCCAAGCTATTCACCGCGGCACGTTCCGTGGCGCGGGCGCGACTTTGGTTCGTCTTCTCCTCATTGCCGGTGGTTGCTAGAGATTTTCGACATCGCCGCTCTGGAGTGCACCCCACCATGACCGCCCTCGATCCAAATCTGCCGGCCCTGCAGGATATTGCGACACCGGCATTGGTGGTGGATGGCATGGCGCTCCAGCGCAACATCGCGGCCATGGCGGATTTTGCCAAGGCAAACAACATCGCGCTGCGCCCGCATGCCAAGACCCACAAGTCGCCCCGCCTCGCGCAATTGCAGATCGAGGCCGGCGCGGTGGGCATCTCCTGCGCCACGGTGGCGGAGATGGAAGCGATGGCGGAGGCGGGCATTCAAGGCCTGCTGCTGACGACGCCGGTGGCCGACCGCGTCAAGCTCGCCCGCATCGCGGCGCTGGCTGACAGCACCGACATCGCGCTGGTCGTCGATCACGCGGACCAGATCAATGTGTTGCACACGCTGCTCGACACCGGCAGCCGCATTGTTCAGGTGCTGATCGATATCGATGTCGGCCAGCGCCGCACCGGCGTGGTCAAGCCGTCATCCACAGTTGAACTGGCGCAACTGATCGAGGCAACGCCGGGCATGAGCTTCGCTGGCATCCAGGGCTTTGCCGGCCATGTCCAGCACATCATCGATTACGAGGAGCGCAAGGCGGGAGCTGCGAAAGTGCGCGGTATCCTGGATGATCACCTGCGCGTGCTCGCTGAGGCCGGCATCAAGGCCCCCATCGTCACCGGCAGTGGCACCGGCGCCTGCGCCTTCGATATCGCCGGTACCTTTACGGAACTGCAGGTCGGCTCCTATCTGTTCATGGATGCCGATTACGGCCGGCTGCAAGCCGAGGGCGGCGCACCGCTGCCCTTCGAGCCCAGCCTGTTCGTGCTGGCCACGGTGACATCAGTCAATCGCGCCGGCGAATTCACCGTCGATGCCGGCGTCAAGGCGATGGCCTTCAACGGCCCGGTGCCGTCACTGATGCTCGGCGTCCCCGAGGGATCGACCTATCGCTTCGGCGGTGACGAGCATGGAATGATCACGCTGCCGGAAGGCGCTGAGGCGCCAAAACTCGGCAGCCGCGTGCTCCTGATCGCCACGCATTGCGATCCGACGGTGAACCTGCATGCGAGCTATCAGGTGGTGGGGCACAATGGCAGCGTCGAGGCGTGGCCGGTAATGGCGAGGTATGGGGCGTAGACACACACCGTATGTAGCCCGGGTGGAGCGAAGCGTAACCCGGGGACCGGCGCTTTTAACCAGCTCGATGGTCCCCGGATTGCGCTTCGCTCCATCCGGGCTACGCGGAGCTAATGTCCCCCGCCCAAAAACGCCTCCGACAGCGTCGGATCATTGATCAACGCCTCCGCCGATCCCGACGTCACCACGCGCCCGGTCTCCAGCAGATAAGCGCGGTCCACGATCTTCAGCGTCTGCCGCGCCTTCTGCTCCACCAGCAGCACCGTCAGGCCTTCATCGCGGAATTGCGCGATCATCTGGAACAGGCTCGCGGTCATCAGCGGCGCCAGACCGAGCGATGGCTCGTCCAGCAGCAGCAGTTTCGGCTTCGACAGCAGCGCGCGGCCGATGGCCAGCATCTGCTGTTCGCCGCCCGAGAGCAGACTGGCGAGCCCGTCGCGGCGCTTGCCGAGGATGGGGAAGCGCTCCAGCATCTTCTCCACATCGGCCATCGCGGCCGATTTGTCGCGGCGGGTGTAGATGCCCATCAGCAGGTTTTCATACACCGTCATGCGCGCGAGAATGCCGCGGCCTTCCGGCACCAGCGCGATGCCGCGGCGCAGGTTTTTCTCCGCAGCGCCCGGCGTCAGCTTCTCGCCTTCGAACGAAATCTCGCCCTGGAACGGCAGCAGCCCCGCGATGGAGCGCGCGATCGTGCTCTTGCCGGCACCATTGGCGCCGAGCAGCGCGACGATCTCGCCTTTCCTGATCTCCAGATCGACGCCGCGCACCGCCGTGATGGCGCCGTAACGGACTTCCAGCCCCTTGATCGCAAGCATCAGTTGTCCTTTCCGAGATAGGCGTCGAGGACGACCGGGTTGTTGCGCACGTCCTCCGGCGTGCCTTCGGCGATGGGTACGCCGAAATCGAGCACATAGAGATAGTCGCACAGGCGCATCACGAAATTCATGTCGTGTTCGATCAGCAGGATGGAGAGGCCGGTGTCGCGCAGCCGCAGCATCAGCGTGCGGATCTCTTCGGCCTCGTCATGATTCATGCCCGCCACGGGCTCATCCAGCAGAAGCAGCTTCGGCTTTGCGGTGACGGCGCGCGCCATCTCCACCTTGCGCTGGATGCCGTAGGGCAGCGATTTTGCGGGGCGGTCGCGATATTCGGTGAGGCCGAAGAATTCCAACACCTCTTCGGCGCGCGCCTGCGCGGCCGGATTGGCCCAGGCAATCGGCAGCAGCCGGCGCCATGCCGCCTCGCTATGCGGCTGCGCAACCAGCAGATGTTCCCACACCGACATCGAGCCGAACAGGCGGATGTTCTGGAACGTGCGCGCAATGCCTTCGCGCACGATGCGGTAGGACTGCCACTGGGTGACATCAACGCCCTTGAGTTTCACTTCGCCCGCATCGGCGCGATAGGCGCCGGTGATGGTGTTGAACAAGGTCGTCTTGCCGGCGCCGTTGGGGCCGATCACGCCAATGATCTTTCCTTCCGGTACCTCGCAGACCATGTTGGACAGCGCATGGATGCCACCGAACGTCTTGGTGACGCCGGTGAGTTGAAGCAGCGCCTGGCTCATGCTGCGGCCCTCCGGAAAGTCAGCGTTCGGATCAGCGAGCGATCGAGAATGCCCTGGCGCCGCACCAGCAGCACGATCACCAGCAGCGAGCCGAAGGCGGCGAGGCGCCAGTCGGCGATCGGCCTCAGGAACTCAGGCAGGAAGATCAGCAGCATCGAGCCGACCATCGAGCCCGGCGCCACCGTCGAACCGCCGAGAATGACGGCCAGCACGAATTCCACCGAACGTTCAAAACCGAAATTCGCCGGCTCGATATAGACATTGTGATGCGCGAACAGCCCACCGGAGATCGCAGCCACCGCAGCACCGGCTGCGAAGGCACCGATCTTGGTGACGACGGTATTGAGGCCGATCAGGCCGGCAGCCGTTTCGTCGTCATGCACCGCCTGCATTTCCAGCCAGACGCGCGAGCGCTCCAGCAGCATCACGGCGATCAGGATGCCGCCGGCCCACAGCCAGATATAGCCGACGCCGACATGCTGCATGCCGCGGAAGCCACCACTGCCACCCATGGTGTCGAAGTTGAGGAAGAAGCTACGCACCATTTCGCCGAAGCCGACCGTGGCCATTGCGAGATAGATGCCCTTCAGCCGCAGCGCCGGGAAGGCGACGATGGCGCCGACGATGCCGGCGAAAACGGCCGAGATCACCAGTGCCAGCGTCAACGGCAGATTCATCGTCACCGTGAGCCACGATGAGAGATAAGCGCCGATGCCCATGAAGGCGCCGTTGCCAAGCGATAGCTGGCCGGTGGCGAGGATGATGTAGACGCTCAGCGCGCCGAGCAGGAGAACGCCGGATTCAGCGAGCAGGCTTGCGTAATAAGTCGACATCAGACGCGCTGCCCCTGATCGGACCGCGCACCGCCGAGAAGGCCCTGCGGACGCAGCAAGAGAATAAGGATCATGAAGCCGTAGACGACGAAGTCGCGGATCTGCGAGCCTCCGTAAGCCACCGTGAGCACTTCGGCGATGCCGATCAGCGGGCCGGCCACAAGCGCGCCCCAGATTCGCGTGGTGCCGCCAATCACCATCACGGCAATCGCCTTGAGGCCGATCTCGACGCCAAGATAGGGCGTGATGGCACCGTAATGCAGCGCGATCAGCACGCCGGCCACGCCGGCCAGCGCGCCGGAGAGAATGAAGGCCATCATCATCAGCCGGTCGGCGGAGACGCCGAGAATGCGCGCGACATCGCGATTCTCGGCGACGGCGCGCAGCGCCCGGCCCATCGGCGTCTTCTGCACGATGTAAGCGGTGAGGGCGACCAGCACGACGGTGGCGCCGAGCACGAGTAGCTGCATCTCGCCGATGCGGATCGGGCCGATCTCGAACTGCTCGCCGAAGATCGGCAGCTGCAGCGGATCCGAACCCCAGATATTGGTGGCGATGTTCTGCAGGATGATCGAGAAGCCAAGCGTGGACAGCATCGGCGTCACCAGCGGCGCGTCGCGCAGCGGCTGGTAGCCGATCTTCTCGACGATGATGGCGATCGAGGCCGCGCCCAGCATGCCGCCGAGCACGGCGATAGGCAGCGGGAAGCCGGCGGAGATCAGCGTGAAGCCGATGAAGCCGCCGATCATGAACAGCTCGGCAATCGCAAGATTGAGGATGCCGAGAATGCCCATCACGAGCGAATAGGACAGTGCAAGAAGCGTATAAACCGCTCCGAGCGTCAGTCCGTTGACGAGTTGCTGTATCAGCATGGGGATCGCATTCGTTAGGTCGAGAATAGGAGATGTCCGAAATAGCGGACGGTCGTGTTCAGCGCACCTCTCCCATAGGGAGAGGTCGACCCGGCGTAGTGTAGCGAAGCCGGGGCGGGTGAGGGTTAGGGACGGTCGCTGCGGAGCGCTGCCCCTCACCCGCGCGCAAGAGCGCGCGACCTCTCCCCAGAGGGGAGAGGTGAAGTAAGAGCACGTCTTAGCACGCCGGGTGGTTCGGGGCCGAGCTGCAGCCCTTGACCTTGGTGTCCCAGTTGCCGCCCTGGCCCTGCAGCACATAGAAGGCCTTGATGGCGTCGCCGTCATCGTTGAAGCCGATCGGGCCGCCGAGACCCTTGAAGCCTTCGAGCTTGGCCATGTAGTCGCGAATCTTGGTGCGGTCGGCTTCGAGGTCTTCCGGCTTGCCGGTGACGCCGGCGGTCTTGATCGCGTCGATATACATCGAGACGATCTCATAGATATTGGCATCGAACATGTTCGGCTCGATGTCCTTCGGCAGGCCCGACTCCTTGCGCAGTAGCGGCGTCAAGGCGGCGGTGAACTTCTCCGGCGCCTCGCCCTTCATGGTCGAGTAGAAGGTCGCCGGCGCGATCACCGGAATTTCCGGCGCGGCCTTGAGGATCGCCGAGGAGATCAGCTGGCTGGCGCCGACCACCGGCTTGATCAGGCCCTGACGCTTCATCTCGCGCAGCACGGTGATGGCCTGGCTGTAGTCCGCGCTGATCACGATGCCATCGGGATTGAGCGACTTCAGCTTGGTCACCTGGGCGGAGACGTCGAGATCGCCGGTGTTGAACGACAGCAGGTCATTCTCGTTGGCGACGGCGATCTCATTCGCCTTCAGCACCGAGGGCATGATCACCTTGCCGACGGTCGCAGCGGTCGCATCCTTCGCATCGAAGATCACCGCAACGGTCTTGATGTTGAAGCTCTTCTTGAAATACGGCACCGCCGTCTTGGCGAGCACGCTTTCATCGATGGTGTTGCGGAACGCCCAGGGGCGGTTCTGCTTGGCGGTGCCCGGCTTCGACGAGGCCTGCGAGGTCGAGACCAGCTTCAGCTCGTTGGCGACGGGGAAGGTGACTTCCGCGGCGCTGGAGGTGAGAGGGCCGGCCACTGCGAGCACCTTCTCGTCGCTGGCGAGCTTGCGCATCGAGGTTGCGGACTGCGCCGGCTTGGCGGCGTCGTCGAGGATGGTGATCTTGAGCTTGGCGCCATTGATGCCGCCGGCATCGTTGGTCTGCTTCTCCAGCATCTTCAGGGTGACGGTGTTGCTGCGGCCCCATTCGGCGAACGGGCCGGAGCTCGGCACGATGGCGCCGAGATTGATCTCGCGGGTCTGAGCGTTGGCATGGCCGGCCACCAGCGCCGAGAGCGTCACTGCTGCGACGGTGCCGAGCACGCGTGATGCGCCAAGGACGTTTGGCAAATTCGATTTAATCCGCGACATCGAACGTGATCCTCTATTGGTGTGATGCAAGACCGCGGCGCGCCGCAGCTTTGTTTCTGATGGTCGTTCCATCTACCCCGTAACAATGCATTCCGTATGCCATCGCCGGATATGTCGCCAGCATGACAGCGGTGAGGGATGGTCCGATAAATTTGCGGTTTTGACAATCCGCAAGTGGAGTATCTTTGTAAAATAGTTCTCTTAGGAAGCTAATTTGTGCGGCAATCGAAGCCCAACATTATGGCACGCCACGGCATTCGCGGGTGGTTTTCCCGCGATACGACGTGGTTGAGGATAAATAAGTGGGGTGCGCCTGAGCCTTATCGCGGTTGTAAAGCGCAATTTGTCGCAGTTGTCGCCGGAGGGCGGCGAAGCGCTATGCCTTGCGGGACTTTACGGGCCGGGCTGCGACCACCTGCTGCGCTTCCGGGGAGAGCGCCTTCACCTTGGCTTCCGCCAGATATCGCTGCAGTGCGATAGCGCGATCGCTGGATTCCACGAGGCGCTGCACCATGTCGAGTAGCTGACGGAATTCCTTGGCGCTCAGGCAGCCGAACTGCACATCGTTGATCTGCTGCTGGGTCGGCGCCAGCCGCTCCAGCAATTCAGCGCCATGCGACGTCACCACCAGGCTGATCCGGCGGCGATCGCCGGGATGCGACGTCTTGGTGATCAGCCCCTTGGTTTCCAGCTTGTTGGTCACCGTGGTGACGAAGGCGCCGCTGAGATGCAGATGGTCCGCGACGGCGCGCACATGCACATCGCCTTGCGCCGACAGATGCCGGATCGAGATCAGGGTCGTGAATTCGATGCCGGCAAGGCCGATCACCGCAGCATGGCCTTCGCGCAATGTCTGGTGACGGACCAGGAAGCCGAACAGGCTGTGTACGAGGCGGCGGAATTCGGCGTCGGAGCCATCGACCAGCAATTCCGGACGCGAGGCCGTAAGGGCCGCCTGCCGCGCCAGATGACCGGCTGGCTTCTTGCCGCCGCTGACCTTGCTCGTCTCACCCTTGGCGGGCGATTTGTTCGCGGAGGAGGTACGTCGGCCGGCGGGCTTTGCCACGTGTCGATTCCATGCGTGAGGTTTTATTCAGCTTGGCGGCTTCGTGAGGTAATTGCAATTGCGACGAAGGATGCAGAGCGGTGTGTCAACCGCGCCGTGACTTCCGCGCCGCAAAATTATTCCCGTGAAATGATCTGTTCCGCACGCAATGCAATGGCGTTGGCGTCATCGAGGTCATGGCTGGACGCGTCACCGTGTTCGTTTTGCGACTCCTGTTGCCTATTTCCTTTGCACTAATAGCTTATCAAAAAAGTTATACGACTTACTTGACCTGCTGCCGGGGACCACGCAATCCTGAGGCTCACTCGTTCGGGAAGCGGCATGTCACGTTCCAGGGTTGCGCCGCTTGCGTCTGCATCGGGGTCACGAAAGTCGAAGTCGAAACTGCCGGTGCCGTCGCTGACGACGTCGCGCAGCGCACTGCTGACCAATGGGTCCGATCTCGCATTCCGGCAACTGGTGCATACGCTGCTGGCCTTTCTGGCGCGGCATGAAACCGTGCGCGAGAATTATGCGGCGGCGATCGGTCTCACCGGCATCGAATACACGGTCCTGATCTCGACGAAGTCGTTTGTGGCAAGCGGAGCGGTGAGCGTGCGCGAGCTCGCGGCGCATCTGCATCTGAGCGGCGCGTTCGTCACCACCATTTCCAACAAGCTGCAGGAGATGGGCTTGCTCGACAAGCTGGTGGATCCGGAAGATCGCCGCCGTCTGCGTCTGGTGGTGACGGCGGCGGGCGACGCATTGCTCGCAAGCCTTGCGCCCATCGAATGTCAGGTTAACGACATTCAGTTCGACGCGCTCGGCGCCGGCGATGTCGGCCGGTTGCTTGCCAGTGTCGACAAGCTCGTTGCCTCCAGCGAGCGGGCGATCGCCCTGCAGCGCTATCTGCAACCGGCCACCGGCGCAGATGCCGTGCCACGGCGTGCAGTGAAGAAGCGCGTATCGAAGTGACGGCGATGGCGCCGTGACGCACCGAGGTTAATGGCCTCCCTCCCTCCAGCGCCGCTGCGCGGCTTGGGGGAGGGAGAAGATCACCCCACTGCTCCGGGGAGGAAGAAGATCAGTACCCGATCAGACTCCGATTCCATGTCGGGCTGATCAGCACCTCGTTGATGCAGACATGTGCCGGCATCCCGGCAATGAACGCGATCGTCTTGCCGAGATCCTCCGGCTGCAGCATGCGCGCCATCACTTCGGCGCTGGGCGGCACCGGCCGATTCTTCATGATGTCGGTGGCCACTTCGCCCGGTGACAGGCAGCAGGCGCGCAGGCCATTGACGCATTCGTCCATGTTGAAGGAATGCGTCAGCGCCAGCACCGCATGTTTGGTGGCGGTGTAAGCGGGACCGGTCATCTTGGAGACGATGCGGCCGGCCCACGAGGCGACATTGATGATGCAACCGTCTTTTTGCGCACGCATTGCCGGCAGCACCGCGCGCATGCAATACATCACGCCGTTGAGATTGATGTCGACGATCTGGTCCCAGCCTTCCTCGGTGACATCCTGCCAGTTGCGCTTCGGCAGATTGATGCCGGCGCTGTTGACCAGAAGATCGATGCGGCCATGTTTGGCGAGGATCGCATCCGCGACCTTCTTGGCATCGGCGAGGTTGCTGACATCGAGCACCATCGATTCAATGGGCTTGCCGCCCGTGCCGAGTTCCTTGACCACGCCGTCCAGCACGTCGGCACGACGGCCGGAAATGATGACGGTCCAGCCGTCGGCCAGCAGCGATTCTGCACCGGCCTTGCCGATGCCGGTGCCGCCGCCGGTGACCCATGCGATTTTCTTCGTCACGATATTCTCCCTGATCTTTTCTTGTGTTGGGGCATGGTCGTTTCCAAAAGGCGGATGTCACTTTTCGGGATCATGCTTTTGATGGCGCGCGGAGTGTTCACCAATTATGGTGACGATACCAGCCCACATCGCGCGAGTGACCAGCGTTGAACAAGCCAGCCGATATCGTGACGCCGCCCATCGATCAGGCCCGCCTCTGGGACGATCATATGGCGCTCGCCGCCATCACCGATCCCGACAAGCCGTGGACGCGGCGGTCGTTTTCGCAGCGTTTTCTCGATGGCCGCGTCTGGCTGAAGCAGCAATATGAAGCCGCGGGCATGACGGTGCGGATGGATGCTGGCGCCAATGTGATCGCGCGCTGGGAGGGGACGGTCGCCGGCCTGCCGCCGATCATGCTCGGCTCGCATTCCGACACCGTGCCATCCGGTGGCCGCTTCGACGGCATCTCCGGCATTCTCACTGCGCTGGAAACGGTACGCGCGCTGCAGGCCTCCGGCTACAGGCCCCGCCACCCCATCGAGATCGTGGATTTTCTTGCCGAAGAGCCCAGCGAATACGGTCTCTCTTGCGTCGGTAGTCGCGCCATGGCGGGCGAGCTCGACGCCAAGATGCTGACCTACACCAATGCGGCAGGCGAGACGCTGGCCGCCGCGATCAAGCGTGTCGGTGGCGATCCCGACAAGATCGCCGCGATGCCGAAGCCGGTCTTCGCCGGCTATCTCGAACTGCATATCGAGCAGGGCATCGTGCTGGAGAGCAACAATCTCGACATCGCGCTGGTCACCGGCATTGCCGGCATCACCCGCGTCGAGATCGTGCTGACCGGTGCGGCCGATCATGCGGGCAGCACCTTGATGCAGTATCGTCGCGATGCGAGTCTCGCTGCTGCCGAGATCGTCCTGCTCGTCGCCCGCAAGGCGCATGAATTTGCTGACCGCAAGCAGGGCCATTTCGTCGCGACGACAGGCATTCTCGACATCAGCCCCAATGCATCCAATGTGGTCCCGGGCGGCGCGCGCATGATCCTCGATATCCGTGCCGAGAAAGCTGAGACCGTCGCCGAATTCGTCGCCATGCTCGATCGCGAGACGCAGGAGGTCGCGCAACGCGCGAAGGTCGATCGCACCAAATTTGGTATTATCTCGCAAAATCCACCGTCGCCCTGCGACGATCATCTGCGCGATATTCTCGGCCGCGCTGCGAGCAAGCTGGGCTATTTCACGACGACGCTGGCATCAGGCGCCGGCCATGATGCGGCCTTCATGTCTCATATCGGCAAGAGCGCGATGCTGTTCGTGCCGTCGAAGGATGGCAAGAGCCATTGCCCGGAGGAATACACATCGCCGGAACAACTCGCTGTCGGCGCAGCGACCTTGTTCGAGGCGGTGCGATTGCTCGACGGCCAGAACGCCTAGAGCATGATCCCGAAAAGTGGATGCCGGTTTTCGGATAAGATCATGCTCAAGCCAGCAAAAGCTCTAAGTCAGATTCATTGGAGATGAATCTGACTTGAGGCCGCGATCAGCCGTGACGAAGCGCTGCGATGCGGGCCATGTCGCTGGAGGTGCCGAGGAACGGCCGCACCTCTTCGCCATGCATCGGCTTGGCGAAGAAGTAGCCCTGCATGAAGCGGCAGTCTTCCTTGCGCAGGAAATCGACCTGATCCACGGTCTCGACGCCTTCGACGATACAGTCGTGGCCGAGGCCGTTGCAGAGATCGATCATGGTTCTCAGAATCAGCCGCGCCGCGGGATCGGTTTCGATCTTGCTGATGAAGCTGCGATCGATCTTCACCTTGTCGAGTGGCAATTCGCGGATATTGCTGAGGCTGGAATACCCGGTGCCGAAGTCATCCAGCGAAATACGGGCGCCGAGCGCGCGCAATGCATTCAATGACTGCGAGGTCTGCGCGACATTGCTCATCACCGCGGTTTCGGTGATCTCGAAATCGATGCGCGCCGGCCGTACGCCGCTTTGTTCGACGACGTTGATCAGCTTGAGCACCGACAATGGCGAGGCGACATCGACCGCGGAGAGATTGAACGAGATCCGGATATGTTCGGGCCAGCGCGCTGCGCCTTCAAGCGCCTTGCGCAGCAGGATCGGCGTCAGCTGCGCGATCATCCCCGAACGCTCGGCTGCGACGATGAAGGTCATGGGCGGCACATTGCCGAGCATGGGGCTCCGCCAGCGCGCCAGCGCCTCGAATGCGACGGGCTGCTGGGTCGCCGCGCTCATGATGGGCTGATAGGCAATCCATAGTTCCTGCTCGAGATCGGCATTGACGAGCGCCTGATCGATCCGGCTAGCCTCGCGAATGGTCGCTTCGTGCTCCGCGCTGAAGCGCACCGCCTTGCCGCGGTCGTTATGCTTTGCGAAAAACAGCGCATAGTCCGCGCATTCGAACAGGTCTTCGGCGGTGGTCGCCGCCTCCGGATATTGCGCGTAACCGATCGAGCAACCGATACGCACGGTCAGGTCTTCGATTTCGAACGGTGCATCGAACAGTCCGATCAGATCGCGCTCGGCGTCGGCGAAGGCTTGTTCGTCGGTGAGCCTCTCACTGAACATGGCAAATTCATCACCGCCCAGACGGCCCAGAAAAACATAATCGGGCAAGTGGGCGCGCAACCGGTCGGCGACCTCGATCAGGAGCCGATCGCCGACCCGGTGGCCGTGAACGTCGTTGATCGGCTTGAAGCCATCAAGATCGAGAATGCCAAGCGCGAGGCGGCCTTCCGCACGTTTGGTTTCGGGGATCT
Organism: Tardiphaga alba; assembly: GCF_018279705.1. NCBI lineage: Bacteria > Pseudomonadati > Pseudomonadota > Alphaproteobacteria > Hyphomicrobiales > Nitrobacteraceae > Tardiphaga > Tardiphaga alba. The sequence goes on along the minus strand of NZ_CP036498.1, from coordinate 4,476,694 downwards.
GCTTTTCGATCGCCGCGAAAAAGCTGCGCCGGTTCGGCAATCCGGTCAGGCTGTCGATATTCGAGTCGCGGAAATTCTTGTCGCTGAATACCTGCAACTCGGCCTGCTTGATGCGCAGCGCCTTCTCGGAATTGACGCGTTGCTCGAAGTCTTTGTGATTGCCAAGCAGCATGAACACGACCGCAAGGGTCACGACGGTGAAGTTGAATGCAAGTGAGACGAAGACCGGATTGTCGCTGGTCCCGAAATAGATCGCGAACGGGATCACGACGATGCTCATCAGGACGAGGGCTGCGGCGCGCAGATGCATCAGGCAGAAGCCGCAGCCGATCGAGGTCACGGCCATGAAGAAGGCGACATGGCTTTTGCTGAGATCGGTGCCGTACGGAAACAGGCTCAGGCTCCAGGCGCAGAATGCGACACCCAGCACGGCCGCAAAGATGATCGAGCTGCGCAGCTTGTCAGCGGCCTGATCGACATCGAAGACGTGATGACGTGACTGCCACCAGGATGTGATCCGGAACAGGCAGACGACAGCCAGTGCCACCGGCAGGTCGAGGGTCAGCAGGCGCGGTGCGGCGCCATGGAAGGTCGATGCCAGCGCCATGGTGTTGACGATGACGAGCGCATACATCATCGGAACCTGGCGCGTGAAGGCCGCGAGCTTGGCTTGCACCAACTCCGGATTTTCACGCGGGACGCGGAGCATGTTCAGCGTCCGCCACACGAAGATATTCGAGGAACCTCGCATCATGCCCTTCCTGGACTTCAGATCGTTCAACCCGATACCTACGGGAACTTGTTTAAGAATGAGCAATCTGCCGTAAAAGCGATCAATTTTGCTCAGGCGATATGTGCGGAAACAGACATGCGCGAGGTCGTGTACTTAACAGTAAGTCAACACGATAGCGGTTTTGGTATTTTGACACCGTAATTGTGCAGTGCCGTATTGCCCGTTAAAGGTTTTCGATGATCCATGTGACCTCGCTCAGGGGGCTTCGTCCCGTCGCTGAAACCCTGCCGGTGTTCGATCTGCTGACGCTGCTGTCCCCGTCTGCCACCGAGCCCGACTGGAACGGTATGGTCCGTGAGCGGCACATCCGGCTTTCATTCCATGACATCGTCGAACACGCGCCGGATCTCGTTGCGCCCGATATGGACATGATGCGCGCCATTCTCGATTTCGGCCGCGGTGCGATCGAGGGGCGGCCGCTGCTCATTCATTGCTGGGCCGGCATCAGCCGCTCGAGTGCTGCGGCCTATGCGATCACCTGCGATCGCAATCCTGGCTATGAGGCCGAGATCGCCGACGAACTTCGCCGCCGTTCGCCTTACGTGACGCCGAACAAATTGATGGTGAAGCTCGCCGACGACATGCTCGGCCGAGATGGCCGTATGAGCGAAGCGATCGCGCGGATCGGCCGTGGCGCCGAGACAGCCGAAGGCGCGCCGTATCAGTTGCCGTTGCGCTGGCCTATCTGATGATCGCGGCGACGCCGAGCAGGAATCCGATCTCGAACAGCTGCTCGATGGCGCCGAGCACATCGCCGGTATAGCCGCCGATCAGGCGCTTGGCCCAGCGCGCGAGCAGGGCGCCGAGGGCGGCGCCAAGCAGCAGGCCAATCACAACGCCGCGCGGCGCCAACAGCATGAGCGGCAGCACGGCCAGTGCCGCGGTGATCAATGCGAAGGTGATCTCCGTGCGACGCACGGGAGATTGGACATAGCTCACTTTCATGCTGGCGGGATCGCCGCTATGCGACATGCGGTTCATCACGAAGGCAGGCATGACCCGCGCGGCGGCGTGGGCGGCGATGAGGGCGGCGGCGCCGATCCATGGCGTGAGCGTTGCGAGCGCGGCGATGCGCAGCGTAGTGCCGAGCCCGAGGGCGAGTGCACCATAAGTGCCGATGCGGCTGTCCTTCATGATTTCGAGCCGTTTCTCGACAGTCCAGCCGCCGCCGAAGGCGTCGAATGTGTCTGCGAGTCCGTCTTCATGAAATGCGCTGGTGAGCAGGATGCTTGCCGTCACCGCCAGAATGGCAGCGATGGTCGGCGACCACACCATGTTTGCAGCGACCAACACGCATGCGGACACCGCGCCGATGCCGATACCCACCAGCGGAAAATACTTCATCGCGCGCGCCAGCCAGTCGGGCGCAGGCGCCTCGTCCGAATGCGGCGTCGGCAGCACCGTCAGGAAACGGATCGCATTCAGCAGATGCGGATCCGGCCTCATCTAGATCTTCCCAGCCAGCACGTCATCGAGGCTGGCGACATCGGTAAGCAATCGCGCTGCGGCGCGCACCAGCGGCACGGCGAGCAGCGCACCGGTGCCTTCGCCGAGCCGCAGGCCGAGATCGAGCAGCGGCTTTGCATCGAGCGCGTTCAATACGAGATCATGCCCGCGTTCGGCCGAGCGATGCGCGAATACGCAGTAGCCGCGGGCCTCCGGGCAAAGTCGGACCGCGAGCAGCGCAGCGACGCTGGAGATGAAGCCATCGATGATCACCGGCCGTCGCTGCGACGCGGCACCGAGGATCGCGCCGGCCATGCCCGCAATTTCGAGCCCGCCGAATTCGATGAGCACATCGAGCGGCGCCGTCGCATCGTTGCGCGCAGCTGCCATTTCGATAGCTATACGCTTGCGGCTCATACCAGCGTCGTCCTGACCTGCGCCGACGCCGATGCAGTCGTCGAGCGATGCGGGCGCGAGGCGATGAGCGAGCAGTGCAGAGGATGCTGTGTTGCCGATGCCCATCTCGCCAAGCGCAATGATATCAGCGCCGGCTTTGATCTCGCCGATGGCGATGCGGATGCCGTGGTTCAGGGCCTCGGTGGCTTGCCCCGCTGTCATTGCCGGCTCGCGCGCGGCATTGGCCGTGCCCATGCGCACCTTTGCATCGCGCAGGCCGGGATGCACCGGCAGTTCAGCCGCGACACCGATATCGATGACACGGACGTCCATGCCATTGGCTTTGGCAAATGCATTGGCGCTGGCGCGACCGGCGAGATAGGTCATCACCATCGCGACGGTGACGGCGGACGGATATTGCGACACGCCTTCGGCCACGAGCCCGTGATCGCCGGCGAACACCAACAATACAGCCTTCTCGCCGCGCGGTTCGCCGGGATGGCGGATCATGCCGAGTTGCACAGCGAGTTCCTCGATTCGCCCGAGCGAGCCCGGCGGCTTCGCCTTGCCGTCGATGGTCGCACGAAGGCTGGCTTCGGTTGCGGGATCGAGGGGCGTGAGGGCCGGCGGCTGGAAGAGGGGGCTGAAAGAGGTCAAATGCGGGTTCCTTTGGCCGTCTGTCTCGCGCATCCATGGCCTTTCGGTCAACAGTGGCTGCGCAGTTCCGGCCGTGGTTGACCCCGGCTGTGGGTGCAGATAGCGTCCGCCGCGATGGTCCTTCCGCGAGGAAGGTGAAAAGGGAAGCCGGTGCGATACCGGCGCTGCCCCCGCAACTGTAAGCGATGAGCCCGAGCCGGTGCCACTGGGAGTTCCCGATAGGGGAGCTGCTGGGAAGGCGGCAGCGGGCGCCGACTCGCGAGCCAGGAGACCTGCCGTCATGAACTGTGCTTTGGAGGCGTCGTCGGGGCGGGGTGCACCGGACGGGAGCGAGTGGATGCCCGCATCCGCGCGACCCAACAAAGCTCGTCTGATTTGAGCCCGTGATGGATCGCAACGCATCGACCTTGCCTGATGACTCCCGTGTCACCGAATTGCCTCGCCCGCTGCCCTCAGCGCCGGTGGTGGTGAGCGTCTGCGTGAATTGCAAGGCGGCTGATGGTGCGGTCGTCGGCCCGGCGATGCTCGATGCGGTGACGGCTGCGCTCGATGAGCGCGATGTCGCTGTCATGGTGCGGCCGGTGCAATGTCTCAGCGTCTGCAAGCGGCCGACCACCGTCGCGGTGACGAGCCAGGATGGCTACACGTTCTTGTTCGGCGATCTCGTGACGGACACCGGCCCGGATGCCGTCGCCTCTTTCGTGCAGTCCTATCAAAAATCCGACTACGGGCTCGTGCCATGGCGTGAGCGCGCCGATGTGTTGCGCAAGGGCATGGTGGCGCGCGTGCCGCCGCTGCGCTGGTCTCCGGAAGACGGCAGGGCGCCGAAATGACGTCGCTCGGCACCACGCTCGTCCTCGGCGGCGCGCGCTCCGGCAAATCGGCTTTCGCCGAACGGCTGATCGGCGAGATGTCGCTCACAAAAGTCTATCTCGCCACGGCGACGGCCGGCGACGATGAGATGCAGGCGCGCATCGCGCAGCATCGCAAGCAGCGCGGCGAAGGCTGGATCACCGTCGAGGAGCCGCTGGCGCTGGTGGACACGCTGACACGCGAATCCACCATCGGCCGCGTCGTCCTCGTCGATTGCCTGACGCTCTGGCTCTCCAATCTGATGATGGCCGAGCGCGATCCCGAAGTCGAGGCGAAGCGTCTGGTGCGCTTTCTCGACGTGTCGCGCTATCCCATCGTCTTCGTGTCCAATGAAGTCGGCCTCGGCCTCGTGCCCGAGACGCCGATCGGCCGCGCCTTTCGTGATGCGCAGGGCCGTCTCAATCAAACCATCGCCGCAGCCGTCAACAATGTCGCTTTCGTCGCTGCCGGCCTTCCGCTTTGGCTCAAGCGTTTTCAGGAGAACTGAATGTCCCGCGTTCCCGTCACCGTCCTCACCGGCTTTCTCGGCGCAGGCAAAACCACGCTGCTGCGTTCGCTGCTGACGCAAGCCGATGGCCGCCGCATCGCTGTGATCGTCAATGAATTCGGCGATGCCGGTTTCGATGGCGGCCTTGTCGAGGAATGTGCGGCAAAGGCTTGCGCGCCCGGCGACATCGTCGAGCTCACCAATGGCTGCATCTGCTGCACCGTGGCCGATGATTTCGTGCCGACCATGGAAAAGCTGCTGTCGCGCGAGCGCCCGCTCGATGCCATCGTGATCGAGACTTCTGGCCTCGCGCTGCCGCAACCGCTGCTGAAGGCGTTTGCGTGGCCCGCCGTGAAGACACGCGCCACTGTCGATGGCGTCGTCACTGTCGTTGATGCGCTGGCGCTGTCCGAAGGCCGGATCACGCTCGATGAGCATGCGCTCGCCGAACAGCGCGCTGCCGATGAAGGCATCGATCACGACGATCCCATCGAGGAAGTGTTCGAGGATCAGCTCGCCTGTGCCGATCTCGTGGTGCTTTCCAAGAGCGATCTCGTCAGCGCCGAACAGCTCGCCGAGATCGAGGCCAAGCTGAAGGCCGAGCTCCGCGCCAATGTCGGTATCGTCCGCTCCAAGGGCGATCTCGCGCCAACGGTGCTGATCGGCCTCAATGCCGCAGCCGAAGATGACATGGCCGCGCGCGTCGGTCATCACGGCGAGGAAGAAGAACACGATCACGACGATTTCGATAGCATCGTCATCAAGCCGACTGCCGCGGCCGATCTCGACACCATGCGCGCGCGTGTCAGCGATGCTCTCGGTCTCGAAGGCGTGCTGCGCGTCAAGGGCCATGCCCGCATCGCCGACAAGCCTGCCCCGATTGTCGTGCAAGCCGTGGGCGCCCGCGTCGATCTCGCTTTCGCGCGGCCCGATGTCAGCCATCCCGAACATCTCGTGGTGATCGGGCTGAAAGGCTTTGATGCCGACGCAGCAAGAAAAGCGCTGGCGGGCTAGTTCTCTTCCCTCCCCCGGAGCGAAGCGACTGGGGAGGGTGGATCGACGGCGCAGCCGTCGAGACGGGTGGGGTGCTTCCACAACCGCTGACGTCACGTGGTGCACCCCCACCCCGGCCCTCCCCACAAGGGGGAGGGAGCATTTCTGTCCGTGTGTAACAGGAAGACGCACAACATCACATGCATCTCAAGCTCGACACCTCCGGCAGTATTGACGACGGCGACGTCGCCCGCGATCTCGGGCAGGACACCGCCGATATCGTCGTGCTGTCGGCGGCGGATAGCGATCTCGCTGCCTTCGGTGCCGCGCATGCGAGCCTACCCGGCGATTTCCCGAGCGTGCGGCTGACCAATCTTCTTGCGCTCGGCCATCCCGCCTCGGTCGATCTCTATGTCGAGCGAACGCTGGCGCGGGCGAAGATCGTTCTGCTGCGCATGCTCGGCGGCATCAGCTACTGGCCGCATGGCGTCGAGAGCCTGCGCAGCGATGCCATCGCGCGCGGCGCGCTGTTTGCCTGCATTCCGGGCGAGATGGACTGGAATTCCGAACTCGCCGCGCGCGGCACGGTGAATGCCGATGCGACCCATGCCCTGTGGCGCTATTGCAGCGAAGGCGGCGTCGAGAATGCGACGCTGGCGCTGCGCTATGCCGCGCATCTGATCGGGCAAAGCGAGAAGCCGCCCGCGGCGCGGCCGATGCCGTCTGCGGGCTTCTGGCCGCAGGCGCCGATGAGTGACAAACGGCCCAATGCGGTGGTGATCTTCTATCGCGCCCTGGTCGCCGGCGGCGACACGGCGGCGATCGCAGCGCTGCGCGATGCGCTGGATGCGCGCGGTCTCAATCCGGTCTGCCTTTACGTCACCAGTCTCAAGGACGAGCGTTCAGTTGCCTTCCTGCGTGGGGCACTTGCGGCGTTTCCGCCCGATGTGATTGTCAACGCTACGGCTTTCGCGACAGCGACCGCCAATGATGATGCCGGTGTGCTCTCTGCGTCGGGTTGCCCCGTGCTGCAGGTCGCGCAGGCCGGCATCTCGCATGCAAGCTGGGAGGCATCGTCGCGTGGCCTCAATCCGCGCGATCTTGCGATGCATGTGGTGCTACCGGAAGTCGATGGCCGTATTTTTGCAAATGTCATCGCCTTCAAGGAGCGCGGCACGAGCGACGGCGGTTTTACGCCGACGCTGCTGAAGCCTGTAGCAGACCGCATCGATGCGGCCGCCGATCTCGCGCGCGCCTGGGTGTGCCTGCGTCGCACCGACATCGCCGAGCGTCGTGTGGCGCTGATCCTTGCCAATTATCCAAATCGCGACGGGCGCCTTGCAAACGGCGTGGGCCTCGATACGCCGCAGAGCCTCGTGGATATCATCAAGGCGATGCAGGCCGCAGGCTATGGCACGGCAGATGCGCCGGCGACGTCAGCCGCGATGATGGACTTGCTGCAGCAGGGGCCAACCAATGCGCTGTATGAGCGTGCAACGCGCAGCGGCGGCGTTACATGGTCGCTCGCAGATTATCGCGAAGCCTTTGCGGGATTACCTGCAAACGTGCGAACCGCTGTCGAAGCGCGTTGGGGTGATGCCGGCAACGGTCCGCATGTAATCGACGACGCTTTCCGTCTCGGCCTGCATCGCTTCGGCAACGTCGTCGTCGGCGTGCAGCCGGCGCGTGGCTACAATATCGATCCCAAGACCACCTATCACGATCCCGATCTGGTGCCGCCGCATCACTATCTCGCTTTCTATCTCTGGCTCCGGCAGCAATTCGACATCCACGCGATCGCCCATGTGGGCAAGCATGGAAATCTGGAATGGCTGCCCGGCAAGAGCACCGGCCTCTCTGCAGAATGCCTGCCCGATGCGATCCTCGGGCCGTTGCCGCATCTCTATCCCTTCATCGTCAATGATCCCGGCGAAGGCATCCAGGCCAAGCGGCGCACTTCGGCTGTCATCGTCGATCACCTGACGCCGCCGATGACGCGCGCGGAATTGCATGACGATCTCGCCCGGCTGGAAAGTCTGGTCGATGAATATGCCGCGGCCAGCGATCTCGATCCGAAGCGGGCGTCGGTCATCGCGGAGGACATTCTGTCTTTTGCCCGCGCCCAGCAGATCGACAGCGATGTCGATATCGGGCGCGACACGCCGACCTACGAGGCGTTGCGTGCGCTCGACGCCCATCTCTGCGATCTCAAGGAAATGCAGATCCGCGACGGCTTGCATATTTTCGGCCGCACGCCGGAAGAGGCGCAGCGCAACGATCTCCTCGTCTCCATCGCGCGGCTGCCGCGATCGGACATCCGTCAGCAGGATGCGTCGCTGCACCGTGCTCTGGCGATCGATCTCGGGCTCGGCAACTTCGATCCGTTGACCCGCGATATGGCCGACGACTATCTCGGTCCGCGACCGAATATGCTCAACGAGATGTCAGTCGCTCCTTGGCGGACGACGGGCGATACGGTCGAGCGGATCGAGGCGTTGGCGTTGAAGCTGGTCGCCGGCGACATCGCCTGCGATGAGAGCTGGACCCAGACCGCGCACATCCTCGGCTGGATCGAAAAATCCCTGCGTCCCGCCATCGATGCGTGCGGTGACGCCGAGATGGCGGCTTTCCTCAAGGGTCTTGACGGTCGCTTCATCCGGCCGGGCCCATCGGGCGCGCCGACGCGTGGTCGGCCCGATGTGCTGCCGACCGGTCGCAATTTCTTCGCCGTCGATGTCCGCGCGGTGCCGACGCCATCGGCCTGGCGCATCGGTCAACTCTCAGCTGAGCGTTTGGTCGAAGCCTATTGGCAGGATGCCGGTGAATGGCCGCGCAGCATCGCGCTCTCGGCCTGGGGGACGGCGAATATGCGTACCGGCGGCGACGATGTTGCGCAGGCGCTGGCGCTGATCGGCGCGCGTCCGGTGTGGGAAGAGACATCGGGCCGCGTCACCGGCTTTGCCATCACTCCGTTGTCCGAGCTGAAGCGTCCGCGCGTCGATGTGACGTTCCGTGTCTCGGGCCTGTTCCGCGACGCGTTCCCGACGCAGATGGACATCATCGGCTCGGCCGTCAGCGCGGTAGCCGAACTCGACGAGCCCGATGACGCCAATCCGATTGCTGCGAATGTCCGTGCCCGCGCACGCGCGCTCGAAGCCAGCGGCGTGAATTGCGAGACCGCGCGGCGGCAGGCGATGCGTCGCGTGTTCGGCTCCAAGCCCGGCGCCTATGGTGCGGGCCTGCAGGCGCTGATGGATGAAGGCGGCTGGAGCAACCGTGCCGACATTGCCGGTGTCTATCTCGATTGGGGCGGTTATGCTTATGGCAGCGGCTCAGATGGCGACGGCGCACGCGACGAATTTGCCGAGCGATTGAAGTCTGTCGATCTGGTGGCGCAGGCCCAGGACAATCGCGAGCACGATATTCTCGATTCCGACGACTACTACCAGTTCATCGGCGGTCTCGCGGCCACGGTGCAGACACTCAAGGGCTCGGCGCCGCGTGTCGCCCATATCGACACATCGCGGCCGGAAGCACCGATCGCGCGCTCGCTGGCGAATGAGATTTCGCGCGTGGTGCGCGGCCGCGGTGCCAATCCGAAATGGATCGCGGGCGTGATGCGGCACGGCTATAAAGGCGCGTTCGAGATCGCCGCCACCGTGGACTACCTGTTCGGCTTTGCCGCCTCGACAGATGCGGTGGGCAATCACCATTTCGATCAGCTGTTTTCGGCCTATCTGGAAAACGACGAAGTCCGTGATTTCATGACCAACGCCAATCCTGCTGCGCTGCAGGAGACGGCGGCACGCTTCGCTGAAGCGATCCGCCGTGGACTGTGGACGCCGCGCTCGAATAGCGCGCAGCATCTGATTTCTGAATTGATGACGACCAAGCAAATCGCGAGGGAACACGCATGAGCGACTCTGCAGCAGACAACGCCGCCGAGAATCTCCGGCACAAGGATAAGGCCGCCAAGCACAAGGCGGCGAAAGACAAGATCATGGCCACCAAGGTGGGCGAGAAGGGCCTCCTGATCGTCCATACCGGCACCGGCAAAGGCAAGACCTCGGCTGCGCTTGGCATGGTGTTTCGCCATATCGGCCATGAGATGCCGGTCGGCGTCGTGCAATTCACGAAGTCACCGAGCTGGGACACCGGCGAAGCGCGCGTGCTGGCGAAATTTCCGGAACTCGTGACGCTGCATATCATGGGCGAAGGGTTCACCTGGGAGACCCAGGATCGCGAGCGCGACATCGCTGCTGCGACGGCGGGCTGGGAGCGCGCCAAGGAACTGATCCGTGACGATCGCCATCGCATGGTGCTGCTGGACGAGCTCAACATCGTGCTGCGCTATGACTATCTCGATCTCAACGAGGTGCTGACCTTCCTGCGCGAGGAGAAGCCAGCGGACAAGCATGTCGTCATCACCGGCCGCAATGCCAAGCCGGAACTGATCGAGATGGCTGATCTGGTCACCGAAATGACGCTGGTGAAACATCCATTCCGTGCCGGCATCAGGGGCCAGAAGGGCGTGGAATTCTGATGAAGCTCCTCCTGTCGTCCCCGCGAAACCGGGGACCCCTAACCTCCGAGCTAATTGTTGAAATGGTGTTGCCGCGACTGAGCGTCACCACGATTTCGGAGTCGATGGATCCCCGCTTTCGGGGGGATGACATGGGAGTATGAGGCAGCCGATGAACCGCTCCACGCCCGCGCTGATGATCCAGGCGACCGGCTCCAATGCCGGCAAGTCGACGATCGTCGCCGGGCTGGCGCGGGCATTGGTGCGGCGTGGCCTCAAGGTCGCACCGTTCAAGCCGCAGAACATGTCGAACAATGCCGCTGTCGCTGTGGATGGCGGCGAGATCGGCCGCGCGCAAGCGGTGCAGGCGCGCGCGGCCCGGCTGGCGCCCAGCGTGCATATGAATCCTGTTCTGCTGAAGCCGGAGACCGACACGGGATCGCAGGTGATCGTGCAGGGCCAGCGCTGGGGCACGCTGCGGGCGAAGAATTATCTGGAGAAGAAGGCGGCATTGCTGCCCGCGGTGCTCGAGAGCTTTTCGCGGCTCGCCGACAGCGCCGATATCGTGCTGGTCGAAGGTGCGGGTAGTCCGGCCGAAATCAATCTGCGCAAGGGCGACATCGCCAATATGGGCTTTGCGGCGGCGGCCGATGTTCCCGTGGTCCTCGCTGGCGACATCGATCGCGGCGGTGTCATTGCGTCATTGGCCGGCACGCATCTGGTGCTGGAGCCGGACGAACGCGCACGTATTCATGGCTTCATCGTCAATAAGTTTCGTGGTGATCCCCGGCTGTTCGACGATGGCCTCAAGGCGATCACGGACCTCACCGGCTGGCGCTCCATCGGCGTGCTGCCATGGTTACCACAGGCCGCGATGTTGCCGGCCGAGGATGCGGTCGATCTCGATCGTGCGCAAAGTTCCAACGCCACGCGCGTCATCGCAGTGCCGGTGCTGGCGCGGATCGCCAATTTCGACGATCTCGATCCGCTCGGCATGGAGCCCGGCGTCAAACTGGTTTTCGTCAGACCCGGTGAGGCCATTCCCGGCAATGCCGATGTAGTGATCATTCCCGGCAGCAAGTCCACCATCGGTGACCTCGCTTTCCTGCGCGCGCAGGGCTGGGATATCGATATCGCGGCGCATATGCGGCGCGGCGGCCATGTGCTCGGCCTGTGCGGCGGTTATCAGATGCTCGGCCGTCGCATCGCTGATCCCGATGGCGTCGATGGCGCGCGGGGTGAGGTTGAAGGGCTCGGCCTCCTCGATATCGAGACCGTCATGAGTGGCAGTAAATCGACGACCATCGTCTCGGGGACGCATGTTGCCAGCGGTGCAGCCGTCGAGGGCTACGAAATCCACATGGGTCGCAGCAGCGGCGCTGATTGCGCGCGGCCGATGGTGAGCATCGGCGTGCGGCCGGATGGCGCGATCTCGCGCGACGGGCGCGTGCAGGGCACTTATGTGCATGGCCTCTTCACTGGCGACGCCTTCCGCAAGGCGTGGCTGGCGCAGCTCGGCATCGCGTCATCACTTGCCTATGATGCGCAGGTGGAAGCGGCGCTCGATGCGCTGGCGGATCATTGCGAGGCGCATCTCGATATCGATGCGCTGATCGCGATCGCGCGAAAACGTCAGAGCAGCCACGCCAGCAAGGCGTAGATCACGATTTCAAGTCCACAAGCGACGGCGTAGACGCGCAGCGCGCGGCGGATGTCGTCGGGCTCTGCCACGCGGCCATCTGCATTGAGATATGGCTCGTTCGCGGCGCCTTCCGCGTAAACGCGCGGGCCTGACAGTGCGATGCCGAGGGCGCTGGCCATGGCGCTTTCCGGCCAGCCGGCATTGGGCGAACGATGTTTTCGCGCATCGCGCAGCATGGTCTTGAGCGATGTGACGATCGATCCTCGGATCACAGGCGCAGCGAATGCGACCAGCACGCCGGAGAGGCGCGCGGGCACGAGGTTGACCAAATCATCAAGCCGCGCGGCAGCCCAGCCGAAATCGACATAGCGATCGGTGCGGTGGCCGATCATGGAGTCCGCCGTGTTGATGGCCTTGTAGGCGATCAGGCCGGGCAGGCCGAGTAGCGCCAGCCAGAACACCGGCGCAACGATGCCATCGGAGAAATTCTCTGCCGTCGATTCGATTGCAGCGCGCGCGACACCGGCGTCGTCGAGGCGTTCGGGATCGCGGCCGACGATCATGGCGACAGCCTTGCGAGCTGCGGGCAAGCCACCTTCCGCAAAGGCATGATGCACGCGGGCGACGTGCTGGTAGAGGCTGCGCTGGGCGATCAACAGGGATGCGATCAGGGCTTCGACTAATAGGCCAAGCCAATGGCCGTGCAGCAGATCCGAGATGAACGCGCCCACCAGAAGCGCGATGCTGACGAGAACGATAACCGTCAGGACTCCCGCAAGCTTGCGTGCTTGCTTCGACCAGGTCTCGCGATTGAGCCGTTGCTCGAGCCAGCCGATGCCATTGCCGATCCACACGACGGGATGCGGCGCGCGGCGCCACAGCCAGTCGGGATCGCCAATCACCGCATCCAGCAGGAGTGCGGCGACCACCAGCCAAAGCGCATCGCTGTGTACGAGCATCAGGGCGCCACGCGGTTGATTTCAGCGCTCAGGCGATCCAGTGCTTCCACCATGGTCGGACCACCGCAAGCGGTGAGACGCTCGGGGAGTACGAGGCGCTTCGAGGGCGGATAGGTCTTTTCCAGCGCGGGGTGCAGCAGGAAGGCGCGGCCTTCGTCTTCGGCAAAGTCCGTGGTGTCCGCCACCAGCAGGAGATCCGGCTTCAACGTGATGATCGCCTCCAGCGATGCGAAGCCGCCGGCCTTGAGCCCCAGTTCGCCGCCGGCATTCTTGAGGCCCACGGCTGATAGAAGTGACGTCGTGAGGTTATCGCCACCCGACACCCAGCCGCGGCGCGACACGGCGAGCACGCGAAGCGGATTGCGCTGTGCTGCGGCACGCGCGTTGGCGATGGCGACGTCGAGTTTCGCGATCTCGGCTTCGGCACGCTCGGGATGCTTCACCAGCGCGCCCATTTCTCGCAGCTGCTTCTTCACCTCGTCGAGCGAGCGCGCAGGCGCGAATTCAGCGACCTTGAGGCCCTTGTCCTTGAGAAGCTCGCGCGTGGCCCGTTTGGTAAAGCGGCCGGCGACGACAAGATCGGGCTTTAGTGCCAACACATCTTCCGCCTCGCCGGACAGCAAGCGAAATTGTGCCGCCTTGTTCTTGTCCCAAGAACGAAACGGATCGCGCGCGAACGGGCTGAGGCCGAGGATTTGCGCGGGATCGGCGAGGGTGACAAGCAATTGATCGGTGCACAGATTGATCGAGGCGATGCGCGGCTGCTCGGCCGCCTGCAGCGGAGCTGCGACGAATAGCGAGAAAGCCGCAGCCATCGCCATGCAAAGTCTCTCGCGCTGGGTCCGATATAGTGGCATGAGAGACGCATGAAACATGGTGGCGACCTCACTCAGGCGATGGCCGAATTTGGCGGCGCGGCGGACGATTGGCTGGACCTTTCGACCGGCATCAATCCGTGGCCGTGGCCGATCCGCAAGTTGCCGGATAGCGCCTGGCAGCGGCTGCCGTCGCGCGCCGACGAGCAGGCGCTGCTGGCTGCCGCGCGCGGTGCCTATCGCGTTCCCGACAATGCCGGCATCGTCGCCGCCAATGGCACGCAGGCGCTGATCCAGTTGCTGCCGCGCCTCGCGGCGGATGGCGCCGTTGCCATTGTCGGCCCGACCTATAACGAGCATTCTGCCGCCTGGAGCGGTGCCGGGCATTCCATCGCCGCGATCGGCGATCTCGCCGAGCTGCCGGCGCATGTCACCCACGCGGTGATCGTCAATCCGAACAATCCCGACGGCCGTGTGGTCAATCCCGATCGGCTGGCGGAAGTTGCGACCGTGTTGCAGCGGCGCGGCGGCTGGCTTGTCATTGACGAAGCCTTCGCCGATGTGGAAGCCGGTATTAGCGCCGTCGCATCCTGCGGCAAACTGCCGGTCGTGATCCTGCGTTCGTTCGGCAAGTTTTACGGTCTCGCCGGCATCCGACTCGGCTTTGCGATCACGACACCTGATCTCGCCAACCGCATCCGCACCGTGCTCGGACCGTGGAGCGTTTCCGGGCCCGCATTGCATGTCGGGACACGCGCGCTCGGTGACGTACATTGGGTGCTGCCCACGCGCGTGCGGCTCGCTGCCCAGGCGATCAAGCTCGACGGCGTGCTGATGGATGCCGGTTTCGAGATTGTCGGAGGCACCACGCTCTATCGGCTGGCCCGACATCGCGACGCATCTGCTTTGCATCGCAAACTCGCGCAACAGCACATCTGGTGTCGCAGCTTCGACTGGGCCGGGGACCTCCTGCGCTGCGGCTTGCCGCCCGACGCAGAGGCGCTCGAACGTCTGGCGCAGGCGCTGGCGAAATAGCCGCGGCATCGCTCAGACTCCCGTCCAGGGCAGCACCACGGCCTGTTCGGCATGCGTGGCGCGATAGGCGTCAACACGGAAGACGTCGGCAAGGATCTCGTCGGACAGGGCAGCCGCCGGAGCGCCTTGTGCCACAAGTCTGCCGCGCGACATCACAAGCACCGTGTCGGCGAACCGCGCGGCAAGGCCGAGGTCATGGGTGACGACGATCACCAATACGCCGCTGTCGGCGGTGCGGCGCAGATTGCTCATCACGTCGAGCTGGTAGCGCGGATCGAGCGATGCCGTTGGTTCATCCGCAAGCACGATCGGCGCTTCAACGGCAAACACCCGCGCCAATGCCACCCGGCTGCGTTCACCGCCGGAAAGTTCGGTCACCCGGCGGGCGGCGAATCCAACCGTGTCGGTGGCTTCCATTGCGCGTTGTACAGCGGCTTCGTCCTCAGCGGTTAGGCGCGCCGGATCGGTTGCGCCGTGAGGATAGCGGCCGAGCGCGACGACGTCTTTCGCCAGCAATGGCCAATGCACCAGATGTCCCTGCGGCAGGTAGCCGAAGCGCTTGGCTCGCTCGCGCAGCGATAGGTCAGCGAGTGCTGTGCCGGCAACCGTGATCGTGCCGGTGGCAGTCTGCAGGCCGGCGAGGGCGCGTAGGAGTGTGGTCTTGCCGGCGCCGTTCGGTCCCACCAGCGCAACGAGATGGGCTTTCGACAAGGACAGCGAAACGTCCTGCAGCACGTTACGGCCAGACAGGGCAACGTTCAGATCGGTTGCGACCAGCAATGGTGCTTCACTCATGCGATGCCTCCGCCGAGTGTGCGGCGTTCGCGCATGATCAGGTACAGGAAGAATGGAACGCCGATGATCGAGGTCAACACGCCGACCTTGATGTCGGTGGTGGACGGAATAATGCGGACGGCGATATCGGCGGCAAGCAGCAGTGCTGCCCCGGTCAGCGCGCTCGGTACCAGGAGCCGGGCCGGATCATGGCCGACGATCGGTCGCATCAGGTGTGGCGCGACGAGGCCGATGAAGCCGATGGAGCCGGCGACGGCAACGGCGCCGCCGACGCCAAGCGCCACACCGAGGATGACCAGCAGCCGCAGGCGCGAGACATGCACGCCGAGGCTCTGCGCGGTTTCCTCGCCGAGGCTGAGCGCGCGAAACGCCGAGCGCTGGCTCATCAGGATGGCGGCACCGGCAAGAATGAACGGCATTGCCAGCTCGACATGGCGGAAGCTGCGATCCTCCAGCGAACCGAGCAGCCAGAATGCGATTTCGAGTGCGGCGAAGGGATTGGGCGACAGGTTCATCACCAGCGCCGTCGCAGCACCAGCGAGGCTCGAGATTGCGAGGCCGGCGAGGATCAGCAACAGCAGTCCGGCATTGCGGCCGGCGATGGCGAGCAGCACGAAGACAGATGCGAATGCCATGCTGATGCCGGCGACCGGCAAGGCCCAAGAGCGCACATCGGCAAGGCCGAGCGAAATCATCAGCACCGCACCGAAGGCGGCCGATTGCGGCGCGCCGAACAGCGAAGGCGAGGCGAGGGGATTGCGCAGCAGGCCCTGCAGCGCCGCACCGGAGAGACCGAGAATGCCGCCGATGGCGAGTGCCAGGATCGCGCGCGGCAGGCGGATCTCGCGGACAATGATCTGGTGCACGTCGCTGCCGCCGCCGATCAATGCATCGAGCACCGTCAGCGGCGGCAGGCGAACAGGGCCGGTGCCGAGCGACGCCAGCAGCAAAAGCACCACCAGCCCGACAAGTGCCGAGATGGCGAGCGTGTAGCGCCGCGTTGCTGGTCGTCCGGTCACCATGTGGCGTTGAATCCTGCATAAAGCGCGGGACCCGTTGTGCCGAAATTCAGCACTTCCTGATAACGCTCATTGAGAATGTTCTCACCGCGCGCAAACACCTTCCAGTTCGAATCCAGCTTGTACTCGCTATAGATATCGACGCGCGTATAGGCATCGATCACGCCGATTTCGTTGGCATTGTTATAGCGCTTCGACACCGTGGTAATTCGTGGCTCGATCAGCCAGCGGTCGTTCGGCGTGATGGTGAGCGCGAAGCGTGCGAGATTTTGCGGGCGACGCGCCAGGATCAAGCCGGTCGTCATATCGACGGCGTGCAGATAGGTGTAAGCCGCATTGAACTTCACCAGGCCGGGCAGCACGTCGATATTGGCGCTGACTTCGAGGCCGCTGGTCTCGGCGCGGGCAACGTTGTTGTAGCATCCCCCGGTCTGGCCCAGGGCGCATGCGGTCGGTGTATAGGACACGAAGTTGATCAGGTTGCTGAAGTCGTTTGCGAAGCCTGTGACCGACAGGAGCACGCGACCGTTGAACAAGCTCTGATCGATGCCGGCGTCGTAGCCGAAACTCGTTTCGGGTGACAGCGTGGGTGTGCCGTTGGCCTGCGAATACAGCTGAAACAGTGTCGGCGCCTTGGCGCCGGTGCCAGCGCTGGCGCGCAGTTTCGTGCCGGTCTCGAAGATGTTGTACGCAGCCGTTGCGCGCCAGGTTTCGAAGCGCGCGACATTGACGACATCATCGACGCGGCCGCCCAGCGTCACGCTGAGCCGCTCGCCGATCGGCACCGACCATAGCGCGAAGATGGAGTTCGTATCCTGTTGCTTCGACAGCGTCGGCGTCATCTGGCCCAACGTCGGCAAAATGCTCGTGGTGAATGTCTGCGCCGTTTCGCTCTGGGTTTTGGCGCCATAGATCAGCGAGCCGAAGGCGCCGAGCTTCAGCGTTGCCTGATATTCGGCGCCGAGGCTGTCGCCCCAGTAGTCGAGGACGCGTGCGGTGGCCCCGGGAGGGCGGGGGATATAGAAGGGGTAGCTGACTTCGCTGAACGAACGCTCGGTATGGGTGTTCGACACCGTGATATTGTGCGTCAGTACGCCGCCGAAGGAGTCGATGCCGACGCGACCATAGATGGTCTGCAGCAGGCGGTCGGTGGACGATCCCGTGTCCGGATAGGTGCCGCTGCCGGGATCATAGGCGGCGCGGGTGAACGACTGCACGGTGCCGGCCTCCAGGCGGATGCCTTCGCCGGCATCATAACCGATGCGGCCTGAACCGCCGACGCGATCGAAACCGTCGCGTTCGAGATTCGGATACTTCGCCTCGATGGCGGGGATGCGGTAGCCGTAGCGCGAGAAGCCGTTCGAATGCTGGCCGCCGGCGGTGAAGGCGTAGGACCACGGACCCTGCGAGCCGACCATGGAGCCTTGCGTGACCACGGTGCCGTAGCTGCCGGCTTCGGTGCGGACGTTGAATTGCGCGGGGCCGGTGCCCTTCTTGGTGATGATATTGACCACGCCACCCATGGCGTCGGAGCCGTACAGCGCGCTTTGCGGGCCGCGCAGCACTTCGATGCGATCGATGGCCGACGGCGCGAACATGGCGAATTCGAAATCGCCGGAAGCGGCGGTGGGATCGTTGACGCGGATGCCGTCGATCATCACCAGTGTCTGGCCGGTATTGGCGCCGCGCATGCGCACATTGGCGGTGCCGCCGGGGCCGCCGTTTTCGGAGATGTCGATGCCGGGGACGCTGCGCAGCGCATCGACCAGCGAGCCTGGATTGGACGTGGCGATCGTCTCGCCCGACACCACGCTGATGGCGCTGCCGGTGGCACTCAGCGGTTCCGCCGTGCGGTTTGCAGTGACGACGACTTCAGACAATTGTTCAGAATTGGATTGCGCCTGCGCGGCATGCGCAGACATAGCAAGAATCGCCGCAGTGCCTGCAGCGATTGTTCGGATAGACATAGAAAACCTTCCGTCGACCCACCGTCGAACGCGATATAGACAGATTATCGGCCGGTCTCCTGGCTCGCAGTGATCTCCGGGGCCGCCTTCCCGAGCGATGCTCAGTGGCTGTGTGGCTTCGGACGAACTGCTGACAGTTGCGGGGGCAGCCGCGGCATTGGAGGATATCTCCCCTCACCGCATTCCCGTTTCACCTCCTGACGGAGGCACCGATAACGGATGACAGGAAGCACAGTGCGCAGCGCTGCGCAACTGGCTTCCGTCGATCTAGCCGCGCAAGGCGGCCAGCACCTCGTCGGGGCGCTCGATCATCATCATGTGGCCGGTGGCGGGGAGAATCACCGTACGCGCATCGCCGAGCGCTGCGGCGAGCGCCTTGCCGGCCTTGGCGGGGGTCATCATGTCCCGTTCGCCCAAGATCAAAGTGACGGGGACCTTGATCTCAGCGGCGGCAGCGAGGGCATTCTGGTAGGCATTGCAGGCATTGAGATCGGCATAAAGGACGCCGGGCTTCGTCGCCTCCAGCACCCGCTGCGCGCCGGTATGCATCCATAGGCCGGGCGCCAGACTGCCGCCGAGCTCGGCGCGCATGCCGAGGCCCCAGATCGACACCATGTCGATGGCCGACTGGGCATTGGCTTCGGCGTCCTTCAGGAGATCCGGTCCGACCGTCATCGTCGCCGCCGTGCCGAGCAGGTCGAGGCGCGTGACCTTGTCGGGGTGGCGCGCCGCGGTTTCGACGGCGATCAACGAGCCCATGGAGTGGCCGATCAGCCGCGCATTCTTCGCGCCGGCGGCCGTGATCAGTGCCGCGGTCCAGTCGGCGAGGTCGCCGATCGTGGTCAGCGCGTCGCCGCCGCTGCGGCCGTGGCCGGGAAGATCCGGCGCCAGCACGGCATAGCCGTGATGGGCGAACCAGCGCGTATGCAGCGCCCAGGTGGAACTGTCGAAGCCGGCGCCGTGCAGCAGCACCACGACGGGCAGCGACGGATCGAAAACACGGCCGCCATTGGCGACAAAGGTGTCGTGACCGTTGACTGTGATCTGCATCGGCTCAGCCCTTCTGCGAGAAGCGCAGCGCCTGCGCGAGATCGTCGATGATATCCTGCGCGGCCTCGATACCGACCGAAAGGCGGATCAGTTCCTCGCCGATGCCGGCGGCCTTGAGTTGTTCGGCATCCATCTGCTGATGCGTGGTCGACGCCGGATGGATTACCAGCGTCTTGGCATCGCCGACATTGGCGAGATGGCTGGTCAGCTTCAGCGCCTCGATGAATTTGCGGCCGGCGGGACGACCGCCCTTGATGCCGAAGGAGATGATGGAGCCGGCGCCACGCGGCAGCAGCGTCTTGGCCAGCGCATGATCGGGATGGTTTTCCAGCGAGGGATGCAGCACCCAGTCGACGGCCTTGTTCGCGGTCAGCGCCGCCAGCACGTCGCTGGTATTGGCGACATGGCGCTCCATGCGGATGCCGAGCGTCTCGACGCCTTGCAGCAGCTGGAATGCATTGGTCGGCGAGAGACACGCGCCGAAATCGCGCAGCCCTTCGGTGCGGGCGCGCATGATGAAGGCGGCAGTGCCGAACTGCTCGTCGAAGACGATGCCGTGATAGCCGGCATAGGGCTCGGTGAGTTGCGGGAACTTGCCGGAGGCGCGCCAGTCGAAGCGGCCGCCATCGACGAGCACGCCGCCGATGGCGATGCCATGGCCGCCGATCCACTTCGTCGTGGAATTCATGACGAGGTCGGCTCCGAGATCGATCGGGCGCGACAGGTATGGCGTGGCAAAGGTGTTGTCGATGAGCAGCGGAATTTTCGCGGCATGCGCGATGTCGGCGACCGCGGGAATGTCGAGCACTTCGAGGCCGGGATTGCCGATGGTCTCGCCGATCACGAGTTTGGTGTTCGGCTTGATCGCGGCCTTGAAGGCGTCGAGGTCGCGCGGCTTCACGAATGTCGTGGTGATGCCGAAGCGCGGCAGCGTGTGGGCGAGCAGATTGATGGTGCCGCCATAGAGCGACGACGAAGCCACGATGTGATCGCCGGCATTGAGGATGGTCGCGATGGCGAGATGCAGCGCGGCCATGCCCGATGCGGTGCAGACGGCGCCGACGCCATTCTCGAGTGCTGCGAGGCGCTCTTCCAGCACGGCGATGGTGGGATTGGAGATGCGGGTATAGATGTGCCCGGCGCGTTCGAGATTGAACAAAGCGGCGGCATGATCGGTGTCCTGGAACACATAGGACGTGGTTTGATAGATCGGCACCGCGCGCGATCCGGTGACCGGGTCCGGGTGCTGTCCCGCGTGCAGGCTCAGCGTTTCAAAGGCGGGCGGCTTGGGTGCTGGCATTAGTGGTGTCATCCCTTCAATTTTTATCTTCTATGGCACGAATCGAAGCCCCGGTGCAGTGCGCATTTCGACAGACGGAACAGCGCGTGTGCGGACGAGCTTTCGCCTGCGCATTTGCGGAGTTGCAGTGCAAAAGTACTCAACTGTCCACTGCCGTTAGCGCCGGCATGGCTCGGCCGCGCGCATGCGGGTTGCGTCCGGTGCGCTGCGATGCAAACAACATCACCGCCAGGCGAGCGGAGAAGGCGCGGCGCGATCGCGATGCCGGAAGGCCGATGCGATGATCGCACTGCCGCCGCAGTCTGCGCGCAGGCATACGTGCATGAAGAAGAATCAGTGGAGACGCCTCGTGCAGTGTGCATGAGGTCATTGCGGTCTTCGGGGGAAGGTAGCGTAAGGGGCGTGGTACTACATCGCGATGTGTTCTGGCTCGGTCGGCAATGGGCTGTCACCGGTTATGGCGTTCAGGCCGTCAGCAAGAAATACAATATGAAATTCGATATCGAGGTGTCGCGCATCTGGGATGACAATCTCGATGCGCCGATGCGTGATCTGCCGTGGTTCAACGCGCCTGATTTCGCCGAAGCGCTCGAACGGGCGCGGAAGCGTTCGCAAGAGGAGCCGCTGACATTCCGGCCGCCGCTGAGCGATGAGAGGTGAGGTTTCTTCTCCCTCCCGGAGCGCAGCGACTGGGGAGGGTGGATCGAACGCGAAGCGTTCGAGACGGGTGGGGTGCTTCCACAAGCTCTGACGTCACGTGAGGATAGACCCCACCCCGACCTCCGCTTCGCTCGGTCGACCCTCCCCATTCGCTTCGCTCCGGGGAGGGAGACCACGCGCTGTTGCGCGTCGTTGCGATCAACATGTCAAACAGCCCCGTCATTCCCTGAACCCGCGCGATCTCGTTCTCGCGACGCCAGCGGCGCCCGAGCTTTGCGCATTCCCACTCTCCCTCCCGAAAGAGGGCGCGCGGAACGCCGGGTGCCCGATGCACCCTTGGGCCTGATGCCGATGCGGTCGTCCGCAAGGGAAGACATCAGGACTTTCGGACCACGGGCACTTGCTTACTTGCCCGACGTTCCGCACGCGGTGTTCGGCTTGCTCGTGTCGCCGGGGTCGACGGCCCCTGCAGACCCCTTTGCCCAAGGCGATGGGCCGGGACAGAGCACTTGGGCCAGACGCCGCCGAGAGGGTCGTCCGCCGAGCAGCACAAGGTCTCAGCCCATCTGAAGGAAGGTCGTTTCTGCGCCCAGGGGTAAACCGGGGCAGATCCGTCCCGCCGACCGGCGAACGTCTTCCGAGCACCATTCGACGCCCCAACCTTGGCGTCCACCGCATCCAGCCCCGCGAACGTGACGATCGCGCTCGCCCCTCTCACCGAGGCCGGACGAGAGGGAGAATAGTCAGAAATGGAATTTAGTCAAGAACAAAATAGGAACAATTTCGGGCGGGGGTTTCCCTCCCCGGAGCGCAGCGACTGGGAGGGTGGCTTGAAGCGAGCGTCCAGCGAGCTTCAAGACGGGTGGGGTGTTTCCGCAAACGCTGATGTCACGTGGGGAGAGACCCCACCCGTCACGTCTCCTCGCTCTGCTCGTCGCCGCGCCACCCTCCCCAGTCGCTACGCTCCGGGGAG
Organism: Tardiphaga alba; assembly: GCF_018279705.1. Classification (NCBI taxonomy): domain Bacteria; kingdom Pseudomonadati; phylum Pseudomonadota; class Alphaproteobacteria; order Hyphomicrobiales; family Nitrobacteraceae; genus Tardiphaga; species Tardiphaga alba. Next base: position 4,454,312 of record NZ_CP036498.1, on the reverse strand, counting down.
GGAGGCCATCGGCCTCCGCGCGCCTGTTATCGAGACAGTCTGCACCCTTGCTTCTTCGCAGCGCACCTGCACACTGGCTGTATCCGTTCCCTCTCGACACGCGAGACATGCCCGCATGAGCCAGCTCAAAGTCCATATCGGCGATTTCACCTTCGATGCGAAGTTCGAGGAGGAGGATGCGCCGAAGACCGTCGCCGCTTTCAAGAAGGCGATGCCGTTCGAGAGCCAGGCGATCCATGTGCGCTGGAGCGGCGAGGGCGTGTGGATGCCGCTCGGCGACCTCGACTTCGGCGTCGACTACGAGAATCACACCTCGTTCCCGGCACCGGGCCACATGATCCTGTATCCCGGCGGCATCAGCGAGACCGAGATCCTGCTGGCCTATAGCGGCGTGCATTTCGCCAGCAAGATGGGCCAGCTGGCCGGCAACCATTTCATCACCATCACCTCCAACCTGGATAAGCTCAAGGAGATGGGCAAGACGGTGCTGTGGAAGGGCGCGCAGAAAGTCCGCATCGAGCTGGTGTGATGACCGACTATCCGCGCGATCTCCGCGGCTATGGCCGCAATCCGCCCGATCCGAAATGGCCGGGCGGCGCGCGCGTGGCCGTGCAATTCGTCGTCAATTTCGAGGAAGGCGGCGAGAACAATATCCTGCATGGCGATCGCGCGTCGGAAGCGTTTCTGTCCGACGTGCTGGGCGCGCAGCCATGGCCGGGCCAGCGCCATGCCAATATCGAGAGCATGTTCGAATATGGTTCGCGCGCCGGTTTCTGGCGGCTGTTTCGCATGTTCGGCGAACGCGGGCTGCCGACCACGGTGTTCGGCGTGGCGACAGCATTGCAACGCAATCCGGAGATCGTCGCCGCCATGCAGGAAGCGGGTTGGGATATCGCCAGCCACAGCCTGAAATGGATCGAACACAAGGACATGTCGGAGCCCGAGGAGCGCCACGAGATCGCCGAGGCGATCCGCGTGCATACGGAGGCTGTGGGATCGCGGCCGACGGGCTGGTACACCGGCCGCAGCTCCATCAACACGCTGCGCCTGCTGATGGAGGCCGGCGGCTTCAAATATCTCAGCGACAGCTATGCCGACGATCTGCCTTACTGGATCAAGGGACCGCAGGAGCCACAGCTGATCATTCCCTATTCGCTCGATGCCAATGACATGCGCTTCACCAATCCGCAGGGGTTCAGCAATGGCGAGCAGTTCTTCTCCTATCTGAAGGACGCGTTCGATGTGCTCTATGCGGAAGGAGCATTGGCGCCGAAGATGATGACGGTGGGCCTGCATTGCCGCCTGGTCGGACGGCCCGGCCGCGCGGCGTCGCTGATGCGGTTCCTCGACTACATCACCAGCCATGAAAAAGTCTGGGTGCCGACACGGCTGGCCATTGCCGAACACTGGCACGCGCATCTCAAACATCTCGCGGCGGATGCCCGCGCTATCGGATAGGACACAGGCATGACCGGGACGACGCTCGCGCACCTCAATTCATGCAGCAAAGCGGACTTCGTCGCGGCTCTCGCCAATATTTTCGAATACTCGCCGTGGATTGCGGCGGAGGTGGCCGAGCGCAGGCCGTTCTTCGGCGTCAGCGAGATGTTCGAGGCGATGCGCCTGGTGGTGGCGGTGGCGTCGGCCGACCAGCGGCTCGCGCTGATCAAGGCGCATCCCGATCTCGCGGACAAGACCCAGCGCGGCGATCAGCTGACGGCGGAATCGAATGCCGAGCAGAACAGCGTCGGGCTCGATCGTCTGTCGGATGCCGAATATGAGGCCTTCGACCGGGCGAACACCGCCTATCGAAAGAAATTTGGGTTTCCCTACATCGTCTGTGTCCGGCGGCACACCAAGGATTCAATCCTGCGCGATTTCGAAAAGCGCCTGCCAAATGACAAGAAGACCGAGATCGCGGTCTCGATCGGCGAGATCTGCCGGATCGCGGCGCTGCGCACCGATCTGCTGGTGAAAGGCGACAATCCGCTCAAGGTGCATGGCCGGCTCTCGACCCATGTGCTCGACACCCATGGCGGTCGGCCGGCCGAGGGCGTCGAGGTCGAGCTGGTCGAACTGTCGGCGCTGGGCGCAAGCCGGGTGATTGCGCGCACCGTGACCAATCACGACGGCCGCACCGACGTGCCGCTGATCGGTGGCCGGCCGGTGCCGATCGGGCGCTATGAGCTCACTTTCAAGGTCGGGGGCTACTTTGCATCACGCAAGGTGGCGATGTCGGACCCGCCATTTCTCGATGAGATCCCGCTGCGCTTCTCGGTCTTTGAGCCGGAAGGCCATCTCCACGTGCCGCTGCTGGTGACGCCGTGGAGCTATGGGACCTATCGGGAAGCTAGATGCTTACCCTCCCCTGAAGGGGAGGGTCGGTGAGCAGCATGCGAAGCATGATGCGAGACGGGGTGGGTGAAGCCGCAAACGCCGTCGCTTGTGGTTTCACCCCACCCGCCGTGCGCTGCGCGCCCGTCGACCCTCCCCATGCAGGGGAGGGTCAGCAAGGGCAGCGTCCAATCTCAATGCGTCGCTGCGGCAGCAGCTCCTGCGGCTTCCGCCTTCGCAGTCTCCGCGCTTCCCAAGCCGTTGAAGAACGCATTCAGCACCACGGCCACCAGGGCCGAGAGCAGGATGCCGGACTCCAGCAACGGATGCAGGTCGTGGGGCAGGGCCTTGAAGAAGTTCGGCGCCACCAGCGGGATCATGCCGAAGCCGACCGAGATGGCGACGATGAAGAGATTGTAGGTGTTGGTCTTGAAATCGACGGCCGTGAGGATGCGGGCGCCGGTGGCGGCCACCATGCCGAACATCACGAGGCCGGCGCCGCCGAGCACGACCAGCGGCACGGCTTCCACCAGCGCCGCCATCTTCGGCAACAGGCCGAGCAGCAGCATGATGGCGCCGCCCGCCACCGTCACCCAGCGCGAGCGCACGCCGGTAACGCCGACCAGGCCGACATTCTGCGAGAAGGACGTATAGGGGAAGGTGTTGAAGATGCCGCCGACCAGCGTGCCGACGCCATCAGCGCGCAGGCCGCGGGTGAGGTCGTCGCGATCGACCTTCTTGCCGGTGAGTTCGCCGAGCGCGAGGAACATGCCGAGCGACTCGATCATGACCACCACCATCACGATGCACATGGTGATGATGGGGATGAGATGGAATTGCGGCATGCCGAAATGGAACGGGATGACGACGTCGCCCCAGGGGCGGCGGCGACCTTGTCGAAATGCATGACGCCCAGCGCGCTGGCGAGCACCGCGCCGGCGATGATGCCGAGCAGCACCGAGACATTGGCGATAAAACCCTTGCCCCATTTGATCAGCGCCAGGATCACCAGCAGCACGAATAGCGCGATGCCGAGGCCCTGCAGCTGGCCGTAATTGGGGTTCGGATAGCTATGCGGGATGCCGTCGATCATCTTGGTGAATGTTGGTATTCCGCCACCCGCCCAGTTGATGCCGACGCGCATCAGCGAGATGCCGATCACCATGATGATGGTGCCGGTGACCACCGGGGGAACAACGGCAGCAGCCGACTGATGAAAGGCGCGACAATGATGCCGAAGATTCCGGCAGAAATGACGGAGCCATAAATGCCGAGCAGGCCGATTTCCGGCGCCGCTGCCATGGACAGCATCGGACCGACCGAGGCGAAGGTGACGCCCATCATCACCGGCAGGCGGATGCCGACACCGGGGAAGCCGAGACACTGCACCAGCGTGACGATACCGCAGGCGAACAGGTCGGCCGAGATCAGATAGGCGACATCCTGCGGCGGTAGTTTCAGCGCGCGGCCGATGATCAGCGGGACGGCGACGGCGCCGGCATACATCACCAGCACATGCTGCAGGCCCAGCGCCAGCAGCCGCGGTGTGGGAAGGACTTCGTCGACGGGATGGACGGTCGTCGTCATTGATCTGGCCCTTGCTCACGTGATGAAATTCGATGGCATTATCCCTGAGAGATTCAAACGGCGTGCCAGAGCAGGGCGGATCGGCCCTCTGCTTGTTGACCCGTGGCACGAAGGTTGCTCGAAATGGAGCAACGGAACTGACGGCGATCGGATGGTCCGCTCGCCGGTCACCAGCTTTTGGAGATTGCGCGTGCCGCTCATCAAGAACCGCTACGGTAAAGGCCGGGTCCGTATCATGCGCGTCCATCGCGACGGCGACAAGCAGGAGGTCAGCCAGCTCAGCCTGAAAGTGATGCTGGAAGGCGATTTCGGCCGCGCCTTTACCGATGGCGACAACGCCACATCGACCTCCACCGACACGATGAAGAATATCGTCAATGTGGTGGCCCGCGAGAATACCGGACTACAGACCGAGCCGTTCTGCGAGGTGCTGGCCAGGCGGTTTCTCGATCTCTATCCGCAGGTGGTGTCGGTGAGCATCACGGCGCATGAGACCAAATGGGCCCGGCTGTCCATCGACGGCGTGCCGCATCCGCACAGTTTCATCCGCGACGACAACGGCAAGCCGTTCGTCGAGCTCGTCGCGACCCGCAGCGGCGTGACCATGCGGTCGGGGCTCGATACTTTCACCTTCATGAAGTCCACCCAGTCCGGCTGGGAGGGCTACTACACCGACCAGTATTCGACCATTCAGCCGACCAATGACCGCATCTGCGCGACCTCGATGGTGGCGTCCTGGGCATGGTCGGGCAAGCCCATAGACTATGCCGCGACCAATGCGAAGATCCTCGACGTGCTGCTGCGCGAATTCGCGACCACCTATAGTCCGAGCGTGCAGAACAGCCTTTATCGCATGGGCGAGAAGGCGCTCGCGGCCGTGCCGGAGATTTCCGAGATCAGCATGGCCTGCCCGAACCTGCATTTCATCCCGCTCAACCTGTCGGCCTTCGGGCTCGACAACAATAACGACGTGTTCCTGCCGACCGAGGAGCCGCACGGCCAGATCGAATGCACGGTGGGGCGGGGGTAGTTCAGGCGCTCGTTTCTTAACCTCTCCCCGTTCTTTTACGGGGAGAGGTCGCCGCGTCTTCGCGGCGGGTGAGGGGCGGGGCAGGCGGCTCGCCCTATCAAAGCTCCCTCGGGTCGATAACGCGCGCTTCACGGCGGCAATGCCGATCCGATGGTCCGAGTCTGGATGAGGCCGCGTGCCATGCCCCTCGCCCGCCCGGCCCATCGATGCTTCGCATCGAAAGGCCGGTCGACCTCTCCCCGCAAAGAGCGGGGAGAGGTTAGGAGTCGCAGCTCTTGCCAGTGGGGCCGCTAAATCTGCTACGGTGCAGTGCAGATTGAGTGACCGGGATGGTGATGGAACACAATCATAACGACGATGGCTCGCTGGGCCGCGAGATCGTCGGCCGGATCGACGAACTCGCCGCGATCTCCGAGACGCCGGATAATCTCACGCGGGTGTTCCTGTCGAAGGAGCATCGCGCGGCTGCTGATTTGCTGCTGCACTGGATGCGTGCCGCCGGCATGGTCGCGCGGGTCGATGCCATCGGCAATGTGTGCGGGCGCTATGAGGGCACCAGGCCCGGCGCGCCCTGCCTGATGCTGGGCTCGCATTACGACACCGTGCGCGATGCCGGCAAATGGGACGGACCGCTCGGCGTCATCACCGCGATCGCCTGTGTCGGCGATCTCCATCGCCGCGATCTGCGCTTGCCCTTTGCGGTCGAGATCGTCGCTTTCGCGGATGAGGAGGGCACGCGCTTCGCCTCGACGCTGCTGGGCAGCCGTGCGGTGGCCGGCACCTTCGTCGAGAGTGCGCTGGCAAGCCGCGACCATGACGGCGTTTCCATGCGCGAGGCGATGGAGCGCTTCGGCCTCGACCCCGATCACATCGGCGCTGCCGCCCGCGCGCCGGCCGAGGTGCTGGCCTATCTCGAATTGCATATCGAACAGGGCCGGTGCTGGAGGCGCAAAAGCTGCCAGTCGGCGTCGTCACCGCCATTGCCGGCGCAACGCGACTGGCGGTCGAACTGCACGGCACCGCCGGCCATGCCGGCACCGTGCCGATGGCGATGCGGCGCGATGCGCTGACGGGGGCTGCCGAGTGCATTCTGGCGGTGGAGGAATTCTGCCGCAGCGATCGCGGCGGGCTGGTCGGCACCGTCGGCTATATCAATGCGATGCCGGGCGCGACCAATGTGATTCCGGGACTGGTGTCGTTCACGCTGGATATCCGCGCGCCCAAGGATTCCTATCGCAAGATGGCGGTGACCGATATCGTGCGCGATATCGAGACCATCGCGAAACAGCGCAGCCTCGATTTGCAGATCAATGTCACCCATGAGAATCGCACGGCGCCCTGTGCGCCATGGCTGCAGCAGCAGATCGGTGCGGCGATCGCGGCCGAAGGCTTGCGCGTGTTCGAATTGCCGAGCGGCGCCGGACATGACGGCATGGCGATGATCGACATCACCGATGTCGCGATGTTATTCGTGCGATGTCGCGGCGGCGTCAGTCATAATCCCGCAGAACATGTGGAGGCGGCCGATGTCGATGCGGGCGCGCGCGTTTTGCTGCGCGTGATCGAGCATTTCAAACCGAAAGCATAATCGATGGCCGATTTTTACGGCGTGTTTCCTTACCTCGTGTCGCCGACCGATGGCGAAGGCCGCATCCGCACCGATGTACTCGCGCATCTGTGCGACGATCTCATCGCATCGGGCGTGCACGGATTGACGCCGCTCGGCTCGACCGGCGAATTCGCCTATCTCAACCGCGAGCAGCGCAGGGCGGTGGTGCAGACCACCATCGATGCCGCAGACGGGCGGGTGCCGGTGGTGGCGGGTGTCGCCTCGACCTCCACGGCGGATGCGGTGGCGCAGGCGAAGTCGTATCAGAAGCTCGGCGCCAACGGCATCCTGGCCATTCTCGAAGCCTATTTTCCGCTGAAGGACGCGCAGATCGAATCCTATTTCCGCGCCATCGCCGATGCCGTGGACATTCCCGTGGTGATCTACACCAATCCGCAATTCCAGCGCTCGGACCTGACGCTGGACGTGGTGGCGCGGCTCGCGGAGCATCCGCGGATCCAGTACATCAAGGATGCTTCGACCAATACCGGGCGGCTGCTGTCGATCATCAACCGCTGCGGCGACAAGCTCAGCGTATTCGCCGCATCGGCGCATATTCCGGCCGCGGTGATGATGATCGGCGGTGTCGGCTGGATGGCCGGGCCGGCCTGCGTGGTACCGAAGCAGAGCGTGCGACTTTATGACCTGTGCAAGGCGCAGCGCTGGGACGAGGCCATGGTGCTGCAGCGGAAGCTGTGGGGCATCAACGAGGCCTTCGCCCGCTACAATCTCGCGGCCTGCATCAAGGCCGGGCTGGTGATCCAGGGCTATGATGTCGGCGATCCCGTGCCGCCGCAGCCGGCCTTGACTGCAGACGAGCGCAAGGTAATCGCGCGGGTGCTGGCAGAGATGGATTGAGGCGTAGGGCGGATGAGGCGAAGCCGTCATCCGCCGGCCGAATTCATGGTGGTGACTTCGCGGCGGATTACGCTGCGGTCATTCGCCCTACATTCGAGTGTAACAATATTCGGCATGCAAATCAGTGCGTTCTGTCCTGCCGCAATGCGGTTGGCTGGCACCGTTTTTTCGGGCAAGGTCCGGCCAACTCGCCCGAACGGCCCACCCAAGGACGTCTGATGAATATTCTGCCTGCCAACCTGCGTTTCGGCGCGGGACTGTCTCCCAAGCGCCTCGAAGACCAGCGACTTCTGACCGGGCAGGGCCACTTCATCGACGACAAGCCGGAAGACGGTGCGCTGTGGCTGCATGTGCTGCGCTCGCCGCATGCCCATGCCAAAATCACCGGTGTGAATGTCGAGGCTGCCAAGGCGATGCCGGGCGTGCAGGCCATCATCACCGGCGCCGATCTCGTGGCCGACGATGTCGGTACGTTGCCCACGCTCAACATCTTCAAGCGGCCTGACGGATCGGAAATGAAATTCCCGCCGCGGCGCCTGCTCGCCCATGAAGCCGTGCGCTATGCCGGCGAAGGCGTGGCTGCCATCATCGCGACGTCGCGCGCGGCTGCACAACTCGCCGCGGAGGCTGTCGAGGTCGATTACGACGTGCTGCCGGCCGTGGTCGATCCCAGTGCGGCCATTGCCGACGGCGCGCCTGCCGTCTGGCCGGAGGCGCCCGACAATATCGCGGCCTCCATGAGCTATGGCGATGCCGCCAAGATCGAGGCGATCTTCGCCAGCGCCAAGCATACGGTGTCGCTCGATATCGTCAGTGAGAGTCTCGTGCCCTCGGCGATGGAGCCGCGCAGCACGATTGCGGAGGTCGACAAAAAGACCGGGCGTCTCACGGTCCATGTGCAGTCGCAGACGCCGATGGCAACGCGCGACATCATCGCCGATGCAATCCTGAAGCGTCCGAAGGATTCGATCCGTCTCGTCGTCGGCGATATCGGCGGCGGCTTCGGCCAGAAGACCAGCCTCTATCCCGAAGACGGCATCGTCGCTTACGCGGCGGTGAAGCTCGGCAAGAAGATCCGCTGGCGCGGCGACCGTACCGACGATTTCGTCGGCGGCACCCATGGTCGTGACCTGACATCGACGGCCGAACTCGCGCTCGACGCGAAGGGCCGCATCCAGGCCTATCGCGTCAAATCGCTCGGCGGCACCGGCGCCTATCTCTCCGGCACCGGCGTGATCATTCCGCTGGTGCTCGGGCCGTTCGTGCAGACCAGCGTCTATGACGTGCCGCAGGTGCATTACGAGATCAAGGCGGTGATGACCAACACCGCGCCGGTGGGTGCCTATCGCGGCGCCGGGCGTCCGGAAGCGGTGTTCATCATGGAGCGTCTGATGGATGCCGCCGCACGTCAGATCGGCATGGATCCGCGCGCCATCCGCAAGGTGAACTACATCAAGCCCACGCAATTCCCGTACACCAACGCCGTCGGCCAGGTGTATGACAGCGGTGCTTTCGCACACATGCTGGAGCGCGCGTCCGAACTGTCCGACTGGGATGGTTTCGCTGCCCGCAAGAAAGCGGCGAAGAAGCGCGGCATGCTCTATGGCCGTGGTCTGACCAGCTATATCGAATGGACCGGCGGCCGGAACCACTCCGAAAAGGTGACGCTGACCGCGACGGCGAATGGCCGCGTCATTCTCTATTCCGGCACCATGGCGATGGGGCAGGGTCTGCAGACCGCCTATTCGCAGATGGTGGCGACATCGCTCGGCATCGACATCAACCAGATCGATGTGAAGCAGGGCGACACCGACACCGCACTCGGCTTCGGCAGCGTCGGTTCGCGCTCGCTGTTCGTCGGCGGCACCGCGGCGGTGGTGTCCACGCAGGATCTCATCAAGAAGGCGCGCGAAAAGGCGTCGAACATGATGGAAGCCGCGGTCGAGGACATCGAATATGTCGACGGCTTTCTCACGGTCGTGGGCACCGACAAGCGCGTCAGCCTGTTCGAGATCGCCAAGGCTGAAGGCGGTGCCGGGCTCAGCGTGGAGTCCACCGGCGAAGTGGATGCGCCGAGCTGGCCGAATGGCACGCATATCTGCGAGGTCGAGATCGATCCGGAGACCGGCACCACCACCGTCGTCCGCTACACCACGGTGGACGATGTGGGCGTGGCCGTGAATCCGATGCTGGTGGCCGGCCAGATTCATGGCGGCGTGGCGCAGGGGATCGGCCAGGCGCTGTTCGAGAATGTTCACTATGACGATGATGGCCAGCTCATCACCGCGACCTATCAGGACTACTGCATTCCACGCGCCGGCGACCTGCCGTGGATGAATGTCACGCTGGATGGATCCGCACCCTGCGTCACCAATCCGATCGGGGCCAAGGGCTGCGGTGAAAGCGGTGCTATCGGCGGTCCGCCTTGCGTCGTCAATGGCGTGCTCGATGCGCTGGCGCCTTATGGCGTGACGCAGATGAACACGCCGCTGTCGCCGATCAAGGTGTGGGAAGCGATCAGGAGCGCAAAAGCGGCGTGACTGTAGGATGGGTAGAGCGCAGGCGCGATAGCGCCGAAGCGAAACCCATCGGCCGGGCTTGCCGCAATGACGGATTGATGGGTTTCGCTACGCTCTACCCATCCTACGACAACAGTTTCAACCGGGAGAAAACAAGATGAAGAGCTTCAAGGTCCTCGAATTCAACGAGCCGCTTGGCGAGGTCGATCAGGATACGCCGCAGCCGACCGGCACGCAGGTGCTGATCCGCGTCAAGGCTGCGGGCGTCTGCCACAGCGACCTTCACATCTGGGAAGGCGGCTATGAACTCGGTCATGGCCGCAAGCGCCTGTCGCTGAAGGAGCGCGGCATCAATCTGCCGCATACGATGGGCCATGAGACCGTCGGCGAAGTGGTGTCGTTCGGTCCGGACGCGCCGAAGGATGGCGTCAAGGTCGGCGACATCGCGCTGGCCTATCCGTGGATCGGCTGCGGCAAATGCGCGGTCTGTCTCGCCGACGAGGAAAATCTCTGCCTGCAGCCGCGCTGCCTCGGTGTGCATTGCGATGGCGGCTATGCCGACTACATGCTGGTGCCGCATCCGAAATATCTGATCGACCTGAAGGGCATGGATCCCGTGCTCGCGGCGCCTTACGCCTGTTCGGGCGTCACCACCTACAGCGCGCTGAAGAAGGTCGAGAAGGATCTCGGCAATCCGATCGTGATCTTCGGCGCCGGCGGTCTTGGCCTGATGGCGCTGAGCCTGCTCAAGGCGATGGGCGGCAAGGGCGCCATCGTGGTCGATATCGATGCGAACAAGCGCAAGGCCGCGCTCGAGGCCGGTGCTCTTGCAGCCGTCGATGGCAATGCAGAGGATGCGCTGGCGCAGTTGCAGAAGGCGGCCGGCGGCCCGATCCTCTCGGTGATCGATCTCGTGGGCAATGCGCAGACGACGCAGCTCGGTTTCGATGCGCTGTCGAAGGGCGGCTCGCTGATCATGGTCGGCCTGTTCGGTGGCGGCGCCACCTGGGCACTGCCGCTGATTGCCATGAAGGCGCTGACCATCCAGGGCAGCTATGTCGGCAATCTCAAGGAGACCAAGGAACTGCTCGAACTGGTGCGCACCAAGAAGGTGGCGCCGATCCCGACCACGCCGATGCCCTTCGCCAAGGCCAATGCCGCGCTCAACGAGCTGAAGGAAGGCAAGCTGGTTGGCCGCGCCATCCTGACGCCGGCATAAAGGGCGTTCTTCTCCCTCCCCGGAGCGAAGCGACTGGGGAGGGTGGATCGAAGCAAGCGTTCAGCGAGCTTCGAGACGGGTGGGGTGTCTCTGCATACTGCGTCCTACCGTGGGGAGAGACCCCACCCGGCGCTACGCGCCACCTATGGCGGACGAATTCGTCCGCCAGACCCCACGCCGCAGCTTTGCTGCTTGGGGGAGGGACATCATCGGCCATGTCGCAGGACAAAAAAAATCTCGCCGCAAACGGCGAGATTTTCTTTTGGCGCACGACAGAGCATGCAAGCCACTTCACAAACGTCCTGCCGCCGGATGCTCCCGACAGCGCCTGTGACGCTTACTTGTCTTCTTCGTCCGCGATGGCTTCCATCAGGACGACCATCTGGCGCTGCACGGTCTGGCTCTTGATGCGGCTGTAGGCGCGGAGCAAACGCAGGCTGAAGGCGCTGTCGAGGAACAGCAGGCTTTCGACTTCGCGGCTCTTGCCATCGCCGTCATAGAAGAACGTCACCGGCACATCGAGCGCGGTCGCGATCTGCTGCAGACGTGCTGCGCCGACGCGGTTCACGCCCTTCTCGTACTTCTGGACCTGCTGGAAACTGACGCCCAGTTTCTCACCCAAATCCGCCTGCGAGATCTTCTGCTCAACACGACGAAGACGGATTCGCTTACCCATCTCGATGTCGGATTTGCCGGCGCTACGTTGCTTCATTCGTCACCATTCAGTTTGGTTTGATAAGGGAGTTTTTGCTTTTAATTTTCTTGATTAAGGCTTCTTGGACAGAGAGCTTTGAAAGCTATCAATCAAAGGCATCTCTTTATACACATCGTGATGACGATTGGGATGGTTGAAATCGTCGCGATACGCGAAATGATTGACACTTGATCGCAGCAGTACGCAGTCCAACGCAATGACTTGCGGTACTCCAATGCTGTTCCGCAACTTGCACGAACATCGATCGAATACCCTATGACGATCCCTACTGGCCTAAGTCTCGTTGTGAAAGCGAAAGTATAGGTTGGTAATCAAGCTATACACACGTCATTTGCCGCACGCACGCGCGATAGCTGAGACTCATTCGCATTCTCGACGTGCTTGGCGCTGGTATTTCGGATTCCATCGTTTTTCCCGCGAAAATCGCATCTGCACTCCCAGTGACTGGCGCGTCATCTCAGATCACAATTGCGTGCGCAGTTGCTTCTAAGGTTGATGTGTACCGGAGGTTTTATTCGGAGCCAAGGGAACTCATTGTGATTCGTCGATCATCTTGAGCGGAAGTCGCTTTATCCGAGGACAGATGACGTGATCAGAATTGATCGCAACGTTCGATACTAAACATTGCTGTCGATCAAAGCCGAATAGATCATCGTGCGTAGTTCGCGCCGGATCGGATAAGCGCTCGATGGCAATAGCTGCGTCATGAAGATGGCGATCAGGTCTTCGCGGGGATCGATCCAGAACGCCGTGCTCGCTGCACCGCCCCAGGCATATTCACCGGCGGTGCCTGGAATGAGCGTCTTTGCCGGATCCATCGTCACCGAGAAGCCGAGGCCGAAGCCGACGCCGGCATAGGTCGCTTCGCTGAACAGCGACTTCGACATCTCCGTGAGATCGCGCCCGCCGGGCAGATGGTTGGATGTCATCAAAGCGAGCGTCTTCGGCGACAGCAGCCGGACATCGCCGAGCGCGCCGCCATTCAGCAAGGTGCGACAGAATGTCAGATAGTCTGCTGCCGTCGAACACAGGCCGCCGCCGCCGGAGATGAAGGAGGGCGGCGACAGGAAAGAGCTCGTGGTCGGATCGTCCTGCAGCACCATGCCGCCCTTGCCGTCGGCGGCGTAGCAGGCCGCGAAGCGGTGCGCTTTATCGGCGGGCACATGGAAGCCGGTATCGACCATGCCGAGCGGATCGAAGATGCGCTGCTGCAGGAATTGCGCGAAGGGCTGGCCGCTGATCTTTTCGACGAGATAGCCGACGACATCGGTGGCGACCGAATAGTTCCACGCGTCGCCGGGCGAGAATTCGAGCGGAATTTTTGCGAGGTCGGCGATCATCGTCGCCATGGTGCCGGCCTTTTCGATCTCGCCAATCTTCTGGGTGCGATAGGCGGCATCGACATTGGTGCGGTTCTGGAAACCGTAAGTGAGGCCGGATGTATGGCGCAGCAGATCGACGACCTGCATGGGCCGCGATGTTGGGCGTGTCAGGAACAGCGGCGCGAGGCCGGCCTGATAGACGCCGAGCCCGGCCCATTCCGGAATGTATTTGTGCACGGGATCGTCGAGCGCGACCTTGCCTTCCTCCACCAGCATCATGAAGGCGACCGAGGTAATCGGCTTGGTCATGGAATAGATGCGGAAGATGGTGTCGGACTTCACCGGCGCCTTGCGCTCCAGATCGGCGAAGCCGTGGACGCTGCTATGCGCGACGCCGCCACGGCGATAGACGACGAGCTGCGCGCCGGGAAAACGGCCGCTGTCGAGATAGCGCGTCTTCAGATGATCGTCGATGCGCTGCAAAGCCTGGCCGGACATGCCGGCGCGGTCAGGCGAGATCGATGCAGGGCGCAGGCTTTCCGTGGACATGTCGGCGTCACTCCCATGAAGGCTTCCATGATGATTAAGCGGCGGAAGCCCGGCGCTGTCCATCGCGGATTTCGTGCTGTCGTGGAATGATGCGACTACGCACCGTCGGTGGCGCTCCAGTCGCGCTGCGCCAGATCCTGCATCGCTTCGCGAAAGAACTGATCGAACCGAAACGGCGTGTCGTCGGTCTCGCCGGTGACCAGCGATGCCAGATGCTGAAATGCGCGGCCGAGATGGCCGATGCGTTGCGCGAGCACGTCGATGTCGTCGCGTGTCTGGCGCGCGATCACATCGCGCAGGGCCTGCTCCGCACTGCCCTGCCGGGTGCTGATCGTCGCCATGCTGGTATCAAGCCTGGCGGCATCGATCTCGATCTCGTCGGTGCCGGCAGGGCGCGAGAGCAGGGCGACGGGTACCATGCCGCCGCGGAGCGCGGGCAACAAGGCGGCGAAATCATCGAAATGTCCGTGGGCTGCGGCGGCATTGGCCGCGCGGTCGCCCGCGCTCTGCGACAGCACCGCGGCCGCGGACACCACGATGGCGGCCTTCAACGTGCTTTCGGCCTTGCGCAAGGGTGCGGCGAGGTCGGTGAGTTTGATGCGTAGTTCGGCCATGGGTTCCGTCCGCGCGGCATGTATGCCTGCTCATTGGATGTGCATCGCACAATAAATAAGCGCAACGCAAGTTTCCAAAGCGATACCGGCCAATGAGCGCGCCTCGAGCGCCGCGCTAAGGCTCTGTGCTTGATCATGATTTCGGCTCGCCGAGGCTTGGCACGCGATTTGAATAGTTCTTAGCGACGCCATTGTAGCCGTCGCATTTCATCACCAGCCAGCACTGCCATCCCTGGGGCTTTCCCCAGACGCGTCGCTACGCGCGTGGATGATCGTGCCGGCCGTAGCAAGGCGCGAAAGGACGACATCATCCGATGACGAAGTCAGAGACTAAGCCGGGCCGCAAGATCAGCCGCCGCCAGCTCCTCAAGGCCGGCGCGGGCACCGCTGCCTTGCTGGCTGCCGCCAAGCTCAATTTCCCGGCTGGCGCTTTCGCGCAGGGCGCGGGCCCCGAGGTGAAAGGCGCGAAGCTCGGCTTCATCGCGCTCACCGATGCCGGCCCGCTGTTCGTCGCCAAGGAGAAGGGCATCTTCGCCAAATACGGTCTGCCCGAAACCGAAGTGCTGAAGCAGGCGTCGTGGGGCACCACGCGCGACAATCTCGTGCTTGGTTCCGAGGGCAATGGCATCGATGGCGCGCATATCCTGACGCCGATGCCCTATCTGATCTCGGCCGGCAAGGTGACGCAGAACAATGTGCCGACGCCGATGTACATCATGGCGCGGCTCAATCTGAACGGCCAGAGCATCTCCGTTGGCAATGAATACAAGGATCTCAAGGTCGGTCTCGACACCGCGCCGCTGAAGGTGGCGATGGAGAAGAAGAAAGCCTCGGGCAAATCCGTGAAGGCCGCGATGACCTTCCCCGGCGGCACCCATGATCTGTGGATCCGCTACTGGCTCGCCGCCGGTGGCATCGATCCCGACAAGGACATCGAAACCATCGTCGTGCCGCCGCCGCAGATGGTCGCCAATATGAAGGTCGGCACCATGGACTGCTTCTGCGTGTGCGAGCCGTGGAATCTGCAGCTCATCCACCAGAACATCGGCTACACCGCGATCACCACCGGCGAGCTCTGGAACAAGCATCCGGAGAAATCCCTCGGCATGCGCGCCGCCTGGGTCGACAAGAATCCGAAGGCGGCCAAGGCGCTGCTGATGGCGGTGATGGAAGCCCAGCAGTGGTGCGAGAAGCCGGAGAACCGCGACGAGCTTGCCACCATCAATGCCAAGCGCCAGTGGATCAACTGCCCGGTCGACGATGTCACCGATCGCGTCAAGGGCAAGTTCGATTACGGCACCGGCCGCGTGGTCGAGAACTCGCCGCATATCATGAAGTTCTGGGACGACTTCGCGTCCTATCCGTATCAGAGCCACGATCTGTGGTTCATGACCGAGGATATCCGCTGGGGCAAATATGAGCCCGGCTTCGACAGCAAGGCGCTGATCGCCAAGGTCAACCGTGAAGATCTCTGGAAGGACGCCGCCAAGGAGCTCGGTGCAGCGCTGCCGACCTCGACCTCGCGCGGAAAAGAGACCTTCTTCGACGGTAAGGTGTTCGATCCAGCCGATCCGGCGGCCTATTTGAAATCCCTCGCCATCAAGCGCGTCGAAGTCTGATCGACGCGCGTAACGCAACATGACGGAGACCAGTGCGATGAACGTGCATGCACTCAAGACGGAGCCCGCGACGCCCTCGGTGAAAGCGCCGGCGGCAGTCGTCGCACTGGCTCCGAAAGCCCAGCCGAAGTCGGAAAAATATAGCAAGATGGCCAAGGATGTGGCGGCGCAGGTGATCCCGCCGCTCATCGTCGTCATCCTGCTCGGCCTGATGTGGGAATTGCTGTGCCAGCGCGCCGGCTCGACGCTTCCGCCGCCTTCGAAGGTTTACAAGGACACCAAGGAGCTGATCTTCGATCCGTTCTTCGACAATGGCGGCCTCGACAAGGGCCTGTTCTGGCATCTGTCTGCAAGCCTCTGGCGTGTGGCCTATGGCTATGCGCTGGCCGCCGTGGTCGGCATCGGTCTCGGTACGCTGGTGGGCCAGTCCGTCTGGGCGATGCGCGGCCTCGATCCGATCTTCCAGGTGTTGCGCACGATCCCGCCGCTGGCCTGGCTGCCGCTGGCGCTCGCGGCGTTCCGCGATGGCCAGCCCTCGGCGATCTTCGTGATCTTCATCACCTCGATCTGGCCGATCATCATCAACACCGCCGTCGGTATTCGCAACATTCCGCAGGACTATCGCAACGTGGCCGCGGTGGTGCGGCTCAATCCGCTGGAGTTCTTCTGGAAGGTGATGCTGCCTTCGGCTGCGCCCTACATTTTCACCGGCCTGCGCATCGGCATAGGCCTGTCCTGGCTCGCCATCATCGCAGCGGAAATGCTGATCGGCGGTGTCGGCATCGGCTTCTTCATCTGGGACGCGTGGAATTCCTCGCATATCAGCGAGATCATCCTGGCGCTGTTCTATGTCGGCATCGTCGGCTTCGTGCTCGATCGCATGATTGCCGGCCTCGGCAAGCTCGTCACCCACGGCACTTCGGCTGCTTAAGGACATCGCATCATGACGCCCTACGTAAAGCTCGACCATATCGACAAGGTGTTTTCCCGCGGCAAGGTGACGTCCGAAGTGCTCAAGGACATCAACCTGACGCTCGGCAAGGGAGAATATGTCTCGATCATCGGCCATTCCGGCTGCGGCAAGTCGACGATGCTCAACATCATCGCCGGTCTCACGCGCGCCACCACTGGCGGCGTGCTGCTGGAAGGCCGCGAGGTCAATTCGCCCGGTCCCGATCGCGCCGTGGTGTTCCAGAACCACAGCCTGCTGCCGTGGCTGACGGTCTATCAGAATGTGCGTCTCGGCGTGGACAAGGTGTTCGCCAAGACCAAAAGCCGCGCCGAGCGCGACGAATGGACCCTGCACAATCTCAATCTCGTGCAGATGACCCATGCCAAGGACAAGCGCCCGTCGGAAATCTCCGGCGGCATGAAGCAGCGCGTCGGTATTGCCCGTGCGCTGGCCATGGAGCCGAAGGTGCTGCTGCTCGACGAGCCCTTCGGTGCACTCGATGCGCTGACCCGCGCGCATCTGCAGGACTCCGTGATGGCGCTGCATCAGAAGCTCGGCAACACCATCGTCATGATCACCCATGACGTGGACGAGGCCGTGCTGCTCTCGGACCGCATCGTGATGATGACCAATGGACCATCAGCCACCATCGGCGAAGTGCTCGATGTCCCGCTGGCGCGTCCGCGAAAACGCATCGAGCTGGCGAGCGATCCCGTCTACCTGAAGTGCCGCAAGCGCGTGCTGGAATTCCTGTACGAGCGCCACAAGTTCGTGGAAGCGGCGTAAGCGCGAGGTCCCCATGAGCGAGCCGCTGGTCATCATCGGAAACGGCATGGCGGCGGCGCGGCTCGTCGACGAACTCGCAAAATCCTCGCTGGGCCGCTACGCCATCGCGGTGATCGGCGATGAGCCGCGGCTGGCTTACAATCGGGTGCTGCTGTCGTCCGTTCTGGCGGGCGAGGCGACGTCGCAGGAGATCGAGCTGAAGCCGGCGAACTGGTGGCGCGATCGCGGTGTCACCTTGAAATACGGCACGCGGGCAACATCCGTCGATCTCGCGGCGCGTGAGGTGACGACATCCACGGGCAAGCGCGTCGGATTTTCGAAGCTGGTATTTGCCACCGGCTCGTCGGCGCTTCGCTTGCCGGTGCCCGGCGGCGATCTGGCCGGCGTTCACGTGTTTCGCGACAGCCATGACGTCGATCGCCTGATCGAACTGGCCGGGCAGAAGAAGCGCGTCGTTGTGGTCGGCGGCGGGCTGTTGGGGCTTGAAGCCGCCTATGGCCTTGCCAAGGCTGGCGCCGATGTGACGCTCATCCATCTGATGGATCGCCTGATGGAGCGGCAGCTTGATGCGCCGGCAGCGGAGCTGCTGAAGACATTGGTCGAGCGCAAGGGCGTCAAGATCCTGCTCAATGCGAACACGGCGCGCATTCATGGTGCGGATGCTGTCGAGCGCGTTGAACTCGCGGATGGACGCGTGCTTGATGCGGACGCCGTGATTTTTGCCGCGGGCATCCGGCCGAATACGGCGTTGGCCAAAGAGGCGGGGGTCTCGGTCAATCGCGGTATCTTGGTCGATGATGCCTTGGCCACGGAAACCGACGGTGTGTTTGCGCTCGGTGAATGCGCGGAGCACCGCGGCACCTGCTACGGTCTGGTCGAGCCCGCCTACGAGCAGGCGAAAGCGTTGGCGCGGCATCTTGCCGGCGACACGGTTGCTTACACCGGCAGCATTCTTTCCACCAATCTCAAGGTCTCGGGCGTCAGCGTGTTCTCGGCCGGCGATTTCATGGCCACTGACGGCAGCGAGACGCTGCTGCTGAACGACGCAAAGCGCGGCACCTACAAGAAGCTCGTGGTTGCCGGCGGCAAGCTGACCGGCGCCGTGCTGGTGGGCGATACCAGCGATGCGCTGTGGTATCTCGAGCTGATCCGCAGCGGTGTTGATATCTCCGCTTTCCGCGCCGACATGATGTTCGGCCGCCCCATTGCGAAGGCGGCCTGATGAACGCGATCGACACAGGCCTCACCACGGTTCGCACCACCTGCGCCTATTGCGGTGTCGGCTGTGGCGTGCTGGCGACGCCGGACAAGCAGGGCGGCGCAGCCATCGCCGGCGACCCCGATCACCCCGCCAATTACGGGCGCCTGTGCTCGAAGGGCTCGGCGCTCGGCGAGACGCTGGCGCTGGACGAGCGCCTGCTGCATCCGATGATGCGCGATGCGTCCGGCGCGATGGTGCGCGCGGGATGGAACGATGCGCTGGATCATGTGGCCGATGGTTTCCGTCACATCGTCGCCGAGCATGGGCCGGGCGCGGTGGCGTTCTATCTATCTGGGCAATTGCTCACCGAGGACTATTACGTCGCCAACAAGCTGATGAAGGGATTCATCGGAAGCGCCAATGTAGACACCAATTCGCGGCTCTGCATGGCCTCGTCGGTGGTCGGCCACAAGCGCGCTTTCGGTGCCGATACGGTGCCAGGCTGCTATGAGGATCTCGATCAGGCCGATCTCCTGGTCTTTGTCGGCTCCAATGCCGCCTGGTGTCATCCGGTGCTGTATCAGCGCATGCTCGCCAACAAGCAGGCGCGCGGTGCGCGCTTCGTGGTCATCGATCCGCGCCGCACCGATACCGTGGGCGACGACGATCTGTTTCTCGGCCTCAAGCCCGGCACCGACACGGCACTGTTCTCGGGGCTGCTCGCCTATCTCGCCGACAATGGCGCGCTTGACCGCGCTTATATCGCGCAACACACGTCGGGCTTCGACGAGGCACTGGCGCGTGCCAAAACCATCGCCGGCAGCGTCGCCGCGACGGCCAGGGCGACTGGCCTCAACGAAGTGGATGTCGCCACCTTCTTCCAGATGTTCCGGCAGACATCGCGCGTGGTCACACTGTATTCGCAGGGCGTCAACCAGTCGGCGCAGGGCACCGACAAGGTCAATGCGATAATCAACTGTCATCTGGCGACCGGTCGCATCGGCAAGCCCGGCGCGTCGCCATTCTCGCTCACGGGGCAGCCCAATGCCATGGGCGGCCGCGAGGTCGGCGGGCTCGCCAACCAGCTCGCGGCGCATATGGGCTTTACGCCATCTGACATCGATCGCGTGCGGCGGTTCTGGAAGGCGCCGCATATCGCCACGCATGAAGGCCTCAAGGCCGTGGCGATGTTCGACGCCATCGACCGCGGCGAGATCAAGGCGCTGTGGGTGATGGGTACCAATCCCGCGGTATCGCTGCCCGATGCGGACAAGGTGCGCAGCGCGCTGGGCAAGCTCGATCTGTTTGTCGTGTCGGAGAATGTGCTCTCCAATGACACGGTGAATGCGGGCGCACATGTGCTGTTGCCAGCACTGGCCTGGGGCGAGAAGTCGGGCACGGTGACGAATTCGGAGCGCCGCATCTCGCGGCAGCGGTCGTTCCTGCGCGCGCCCGGCGAGGCGAAGCCGGACTGGTGGGCGCTCAGCGAGGTCGCAAAACGGCTCGGCTTCGGCGCTGGCTTTGCCTACACATCCGCCGCTCAGATCTTTCGCGAACATGCGATGCTGTCGGACTTCGAGAACGACGGCAGCCGCGATTTCGATATCGGCGGGCTGATGCATGTCACCGACGACGCCTTCGACACCATGGCGCCAGTGCAGTGGCCGCTGCGCAAGGGCCCGACGATGCAGCAGGCGCGGTTCTTCGCAAAGGGGCGCTTCTTCACACGGGATCAACGCGGCCAGTTCATCGCGCCCGAAGCGCCAGAGCTGCGCACGCAGGTGACTGAGGAGCGGCCGTTGCGGCTGAACACCGGCCGCGTGCGCGACCAGTGGCACACGATGACGCGCACCGGCCTCAGCCCGCGGCTCGGCCAGCATATTCCCGAGCCCTATGTGGAGATTCATCCGGACGATGCGACGCGCTTTGCGATCGCCGATGGCGGCTATGCGCATCTGACGACGGACTACGGCGCCTGCACGCTGAAGGTCGTGATCAACGAACGCCAGCAGCCCGGCATGCTGTTCGCGCCGATCCACTGGAATGATGAGACCGCCGGCTATGCCCGTGTCGGTGCACTGGTGGCGCCGGTCGTCGATCCCTATTCCGGCCAGCCGGAAAACAAGGCGACGCCGGTGTCGATCGCGGCGGTGGCCATGAGCCAGCGCGGCTTTATTCTGTCGCGAAAGCCGTTGGCGCTGCCGCCGGGCGTGGTGCATGCGCGGGTCGCGGTGACGGGTGGTGTCGGCTATCTCTTGGCCGACGATGCAGAGATTGCGCTGTGGCGCGACTGGCTGGCGCCGCTGCTGGGCGATGATGTGGCGAGCTTCGCGGATGCCGGCCGCGGCGCCTATCGCGCGGTGTCCTTTGCGGGCGAGCGGATCGCGCTGTGCCTGTTTGTCGGGCCGGCCGATGATGCGCTGTCGTGGGATGCTGTGAAGGAAGCATTTGCCGCCGATGCGCTGAGCGACGATCAGCGCCGCATGCTGCTGTCCGGGAGATCCGCGGACGGCGCCGCGAGCGCAGGGCCAATCGTATGTGCCTGTTTCGGAGTGGGCCGCAACGCCATCAATGATGCCATCGCGGCAGGCTGCGCGACCGCCGGCGAGATCGGTGCAAAACTCAAGGCAGGAACGAATTGCGGCTCGTGCATTCCGGAGCTGAAGCGGTTGATCGCGGCGGGTGAGGCCGAGCCTGATCAGCAGCGCAAGGTGGCGGCTTCGTAGCCTGGATGGAGCGCAGCGTAATCCAGGGACAGCAGATGTAATTGAAACGCCGGTCCCCGGATTACGCTGCGCTCCATCCGGGCTACAGGGTGCGATAGCGTGCGTGATCGATCAAGGCGCGCAGCTTGGGCGGCAGGTTGCGGCGCTCCGGGAAATACAGGAAAAAGCCGGGAAACGGCGGCAGCCAGGCATCGAGCAACGTCACCAACTCCCCGCGCGTGACATATGGCTTGAACAGTTCCTCCATGCCGAACGTAATCCCGCCGCCGGCGCAGGCGGTGCGGACCATGACCCACATGTCGTTGGTGGTGACGCGCGGATTGACCGCGACATCGAAGGCGCGGCCGTTCTCCTCGAACTCCCAGCGATAGGGCGCGACATCGGGCGCGGGGCGCCAGCCGATGCAGCAATGCTGCGTCAGCTCCGAGGGGTGCGCGGGTGCGCCGAAGCGTTCGAGATAGGACGGCGCAGCGACGACCACCTGGCGCTGTTCCGCCGAGACCGGCACGGCGATCATGTCCTGCTCGATCACCTCGCCGAGCCTGACGCCTGCATCAAAACCTTCGGCGACGATGTCGAATTCGTCGTCGGTGACGGTGACGTCGAGCTGGATGCCGGGATAAGCGAGCGTGAAACTTGCCAGTAGCTGGCCGGAAATGAAGCGCTCCGCAATGGACGAGACAGCCAGCCGCAATTGTCCCGTCGGCTGCGCGGGAAGATCGCGCGCAGTGTCCAGCGCGTCCGCGACCTCGGCAATGGCGGGCGCGACGCGCTCATGCAGGCGCAGGCCGGCTTCGGTCAGGCTGACGCTGCGGGTGGTCCTCTGCAGGAGGGCGACGCCCATCCGGTCTTCCATCTTCCGGATCGCCTGGCTGACGGCGGAGCGGGTCACGCCCAGCCGCTCGGCGGCAAGGCGAAAGCTTTTCGCTTCCGCCACGGCGAGGAAGACGGAGACCTGGTTGAGATCGAGCGACATTGGTTAGTCAAGCTTACTAGTCTGGGTCAGAAATCAGCAAATTGTTCCGAATATCGGTCCACCCTAGCTTGAGCGGCAACAGCAATGGAGCCGCGACTGATGACCTCCCTCGACACTTACCGCCTGCTTGGACGATCCGGATTGCGGGTGTCTCCGCTCTCGCTGGGCACGATGACCTTCGGCGAGGACTGGGGCTGGGGCGCCAATGAGGCCGAGGCGCGCCGGATTTTCGATCTTTATGTCGATCGCGGCGGCAACCTCATTGATACGGCGGTGAACTACACCAATGGCGCCTCGGAGCGACTGGTGGGCCAGTTCATCAAGGCGAAGCGCGAACGGATCGTGCTGGCGACCAAGTTCACCATGGCGCGCGATCCCGGCAATCCGAATTCCGGTGGCAATCACCGGCTCAACATGATGCGCTCGGTGGAGCAGAGCCTGCGGCAACTCGATACGGATCGTATCGATCTGCTCTATCTCCATGCCTGGGACATGACCACGCAGCCCGACGAGGTGATGCGCGCGCTCGACGATCTCGTGCGCGCCGGCAAAGTGCAGTATCTCGGCATCTGCAATGCGCCGGCCTGGCGCATCGCGCAGATGCAGGCGATTGCGGAGTTGTGCGCGTGGTCGCCGCTGGTGGCGTTACAGATCGAATACAGCCTCGTCGAACGAACGGTCGAACACGAATTGATGCCGATGGCTGCAGCGCTCGGGCTCGGCGTATTGCCGTGGTCGCCACTTGGCGGCGGCGTGCTGACCGGGAAATATACGACGGCGGATGTCGATCCGCTCGGCGAAACGAATGTGGCTGCGACCCGCAAGGGGATCATCGCGTCATCCGGTCATTTGAACGCGCGTGTCATCGGGATCGCCGAGGTGGTGCGTGCCATCGCCGATGAGATCGGCACGACGCCGTCGCAGGTGGCGATCGCGTGGACACTGGCAAATCCCGCGGTGGTGTCGCCGATCCTGGGCGCACGCACGCTCGCGCAGGCTGAGGACAATCTCGGCGCGCTCAATGTGTCGCTGTCATCAGGGCAGTTGACGCGGCTCGGCGAGGCGAGCGCGCCATCGCCGATTTTCCCGGCGCGGTTTGTCGGCCGCCCGATGGTTCAGCAACTCATTTTCGGTGGCGCATCCGTCGCTGCCCGTTAGTGGCGACGCGAGCAAAGGAGGAAAGCATGATGTCGATATCCAATTCTCGTATGGCGCTGATCGGATGGACGGTGCTGGCCATGACGGCGCTTTGGCCGCATCTGGCGACCGCGTCCGGCAATGCCGATACGGTGCGCAACAAACAGATCGTGAGTGATGCGTTCCAGCGTTGGGCCGCGGGCGGAACGACGTTCTTCACGGATCTGCTGGCGCCCGAGGTGGTCTGGACGGTGGAAGGTTCGGGGCCGAATGCAGGGACGCATCGGGGGCGTGATGCCCTGATGGAGCGCGCGGTGCGGCCGCTGGCGGCCCGCTTGTCCGAGTCCATCAAGCCGGTCAGCACGCGTATCTGGGCGGATGGCGATCATGTGATCGTCAATTGGGACGGTGTCGCGCGTGCGCGTGACGGTGTTCCTTACACCAATCGCTACGTCTGGATCATGCGCATGCAGGACGGCAAGGCGATCGAGGTGAATGCGTTTCTCGATCTGGCGCGGTTTGATGATGTGTTGCGGCGGGTATCGCCGCAATAAAGTCGTGTCGACGCGAGCGCAGGCTATTTCACCGCGCCCGCCGTCAGGCCCGCCACGATCTGCCGTTGCGCAAACACCGTCAGCAGCAGCACCGGCGCCGTCACGATCAGTGCGGCTGCGGCGAGCGGGCCCCAGCTCAGCTGATCGAACGAGATCATGTTGTAGACCGCGACCGGTAACGTCCGCGTCTCGCGGCCGGCCAGCACGATGCCGAACACGAAATTGTTCCAGGAGAAGATCACCGCCAGGATGAAGGCCACGGCAATGCCGGGCTTGGCGATGGGCAGCGCGACGTGGCGGAACACCTGCCAGCGCGTGGCGCCGTCGATCACGGCGGATTCCTCCAGCTCCATCGGCGTGGTCTCGAAATAGCCGATCATGATCCAGATCACGATGGGCACGGTGACCACGAGATGGATGATGATCTGCGGCCAGAGCGTGCCGAGCAGGCCGAGCCACTGGAACAGCAGGAACAGCGGGATCAGATAGGACAGGCCGGGCGTGATGCGCGCGATCAGGATCACGATCGCTGCCTTGCGGGCACGCATGCGGGCGATGCCATAGCCGGCGGGGACGCCGACGATCAGTGCGAACACGGTGGCGGCGCCGGTGACGATCAGCGTGTTGAAGAAATAGGTCATGAAGCGCTTGGATTCGATGACGGCGGCGTAATTGCCCCAATTGATCCGCTCCGGGATGAAGACCGGCGGATAGGAAGCGTTGTCGATCTCGAATTTGAGCGACAGCGACAGCATCCAGAGGAAGAACAGGATCGCCGGCGAGACGATCACGATCACCGCAAAGGTCAGGCCGATCCGGCCGAGCAGGGTCCGCATCATGCGCTGCCTCCGCTCTCGTTCCAATGGGTGCGCTGGCGCAGATGCAGCAGCGCGCCGGCGAGCGCGATGATCAGCGCGAAGAACACCACCACGATGGCCGAGGCATAGCCGACATCGTAGTAAACGAAGGCGACGCTGTAGAGATAGAGATTGATGGTCTCCGACGCGCTGCCCGGACCGCCCTGGGTGATAGCGAAGATGATGTCGAAACTCTTCACGGCATCGATCATGCGGATCATCGCGGCGATGAACAGGAACGGCATGATCATTGGCAGCGAGATGTGGCGAAAGGTCTGCCACGGCGTGGCGCCATCGATCTGCGCGCTTTCATAGGGCTCGCTGGGCAAAGCGCTGAGGCCGCCTAGCACGATCAGCATCACCAGTGGCGTCCACTGCCATGTCTCCACCAGCACCAGCGAGGGAATGACGGTGGCGGGGTGGAACACCCAGAGCGATGGTGGCAGGCCGATCAGCGACAGCAGATAATTGAGGATGCCGAGCTGCGGATGGAACATCATGGTCCACACCAGCGCGATGGCGACCGGCGTCGCCATCATCGGCAGGATGAACAGGCCGCGGATGAAGCCGCGCATCGGGAAGCGGTTGTTGAACACGACAGCCGCGAGCGTGCCCAGCACCAGCGGCAGCACCACGGACAGCACCGTATAGACCAGCGTGTGCCACACCGATTCCATGAAGCGGGCGTCACCGGGAAGGCGCATGTAATTCGCGAAGCCGACAAAGGTCGGCGCCTGGCCGACCTTCCATTCGTGCAGGCTCATCCAGATCGTATAGGCCCACGGGAACACGATGACCGCCAGCACGACGATCATCGCGGGGAGAACGAACGGCCAATACGAAATTGGCCGCCACTCGTCCTTCTTTACGGCCGTTGGCTCGGCCGCACGTCGTTGTTCTGCCGCCAGTGAACTCACGTCTTTTCGCTACGCTCCAGGATGGGACGGAACTGCTCATGCGCCTTCTTGAGCTCGGTGGCGGGATCGGCGCCCGCCAGCGTGGCGGTGATGCCGGCGCCGACGAGATCGCGGAATTCGGCCACCGGGATGATGACGGGCAGGCCGAGCTTGCTGATCTTGGCGCTATCGATCACCGACCGCAGCCATTCCTGGTTCTTCACGCCCTTTTGGACTTCCGCATCGTTCAGGATCGAGTTGCGGAACGGCACGCCGCCGCCGCTCTGCAGCAGGCGTGCGCCCATCTGCTTGGACACCGCCCACTGGCAATAGAGATAGGCGGCTTCCTTCTTGGTCGATGTCTTGGCAATGCCTACGCCGTCGCCATAGGTCGACGAGTACTGACCCTTCGGTCCCGCCGGCACCAGCGTGTAGCCGATCTTGCCGACCACGCGCGACGCATTGGGATCCTCGATGGGCGGCGCCCAGCCGACGCCGTCGATCCACATGGCGGCGCGGCCCTGGGTCAACGAGGCCATCGACTCCATCCAGTTGAAGCCGGCAGCACCCGGAGGCGCGCTCTTCATCATCAGGCGCTGATAGACTTTCGTGGCCTCGATGGATTCCGGCCCATCGGTGAGGATGTTGCCCTTGGCGTCGAGGAATTCGCCGCCATAGTTGAGGAAGAAGTTGCTCCACAGCGTCATATTGGCGTTGCGCAGCCCACGGCCGGTGAAGCCATAGATGCCCGCCGCGGTGTCGTTGAGCTTCTCGGCAGCGGCGACCATCTCGTCCATGGTCTTCGGCACCGCGACGTTCTTCTTCGCGAAGATTTCCTTGTTGTAGTAGAGAATGAAGTAGTCCACCGACCACGGCAGCGAATGCATCACGCCCTTGTCGTTCTCGGCGAATTGCCGGCCGCCGGCGGAGAAGTCATCCACGGTGAGATCGGGCGCGGTGAGGGTCGGGTCCTTCATGAAGCCCGAGATGTCGGCGAGCCAGCCGGCCTTCTCGAACTGCCGCTTCTGCACGTGATAGCTGAGATGCACCACGTCGAAGGATGGCTTGCCGGAGGTCAGTTCGATCACGGCCTTCTGGCGCTGCTGCTGCTCGGGGATCAGTTCGGACTCGACCTTGATGCCGGTCAGTTCGGTGAATTCCGAGGCGTATTTCTGCAGCAGCTCGCCGCGCGGGCCCTTGATCAGATTGGCTTCGATGGTGGTGCCCGCATATTTCTTCCAATTCGGCGCAGCGAAAGCGGGGGTGGAAATGCCGAGCGATCCGAGTGCAGGCAATGCGCTGGTGGCGAGCGCGCCCTTGAGCAGGGCACGACGAGACGGGCCGTGACGAAACGGGCCTTGGCTGGCCATGGGTAGTCCTCCCTCAAGCCGCCTTGACCGGCGGTGATTATATGGTCGCTCCCCGTGAACCGGAGATGCGCCTGAGGAAATGGTAACACGCTGGGATGGGGTGGCAAGGCGAACGTGCCGGTTGTCAGACAAGTTGTCGCGCGGCCTGTCGCCCGGATGATTTATATCAGCGGTCGAGCCTTCCTCAAACGAAGGCTTGGACTCCAACATTGAACCGCTCGGCCAGAAGTTTGATCTGCCGGACGTTCAGGTCGCGTTTTCCGCGCAGAATCTCCGAGACGACGCCCTGGCTGCCGATTTCCGGAAGGTCGCTCTGATTGAGACGGTGTTGATCCATCAAGAAGCGCAGCGTATCGGCCGGGGATGTCGAGTCAGGAGGGGATTGCGTCTCCTCGTATTCGCCGATCAGGTCGCCGAGCAATGTGACCAACGTGGCCAGCGGCGCATTTTCGTCCGCGCCGCCTGAATCGAGCAGCGCATTCAGCGCAGCCGTTGCTGCCTTGTAGTCACGCTTTGTCTTGATCCGGCGCAAGGGAATGCGAGCCGAAATAGCGTTGAGATGTTCGGCGATATCATCCACATCGGTACGAGACAGGTTCACGGCTTCCATGAATCATACTCCTTGTGTGTGAAGACGTGTCTCACATAGAGACGCTGTTTGTCGAAATGGATCGAAGCAACAATCCTGAATTTGTTGCCGCCAATGTCGAAAACATAGAAGGCGCCTACGCGATCGACGGTATTGAAGGTAGTCTTCAATTCAGAGAAATTCGCGAACGCGCGCGATGCGATAATCTTGCGCCAGACCTGTAATAGAATGCCCGCTGCAGGATGCTTACCTGAGAAGGCTACCAGCGCGCTGTTCGAAATGACCCTCATCCGCCTCCGCCCGTAACGCCGCTGGAATTATATATCTCATAATGAGATATATGGCAAACCACAAGTTCACAGCGTATGCGCGGCCGTCATTTACTTAATCCTTCACTCCATGCCCCAGCCGTCGTGAAATCGCGTGCGTGCAGTCGAGCAGCGCTTTGGCGATCGGGCTGCTCCAGTTGACGTCGAAGGTGCCGACGGCGCCCATGGCGGTGATGGAGAGGACGACGGCGCCGCTGTGGTCGAACACTGGTGCAGAGAATGCGTTGACGCCGCGCAGAGGCTCGGCGACGGCGCGCGCGAGGCCGCGGTGGCGGACATCGGCGAGGACCTTGTCCACGGCGGGGCCCTTGGTCTCGCGCTGCGGATCATAGCCGATGGAAAGGCGATCGAGGCCTTCGTCGATGGCTGCGTTGATGGTGGCCGGCGGCAGGAAGGCAGCGAAGATGCGGCCGGTCGCGGTCTCCAGTAGCGACATGGTGGAGCCCACGCGCATGGCGATGTGAACGGGATGGCTTGGTTCTTCCAGGCGCACCACGGTGGGGCCATGGGTGCCCCAGATCGCGAGCGACACCGCATGGTCGATCTGCGCGGCGAGCGCGGTGATCGCCGGTGTCGCGACGCGCACGGCGGACAGCCGCCGCAGCGTGACGATGCCGAGCTCGAGCGCCAGCGCGCCGAATTCATAGCGGCCGGTGGACGGATCCTGCTCGACCAGGCCAATGCGCGAAAAACTGACGAGATAGGGATGTGCCTTGGCCGGGGCCATGCCGGCCTCGCGCGCGAGATCGCGCAGCATCATCGGTTCACCATTGCGCGCCAGCGCTTGCAGCAATTCTCCGCCGACCTCGATCGACTGAATGCCGCGACTCTCTTTAGCCATGCTTGCCCCAAATCAGAGCGCGAACATTACACGGCGAGGAAGCCGCCATCCACAGGCAAGGTCGCGCCGTTCACATAGGAGGCCATGTCGGAGGCGAGGAACACCACGGGGCCGACGAGTTCTGCGGGCTGGCCGACGCGGCCAAGTGGCGTGCGGCCGAGAAAGCCCGCGAGACGGGCGGGATCGTTGCGCGTGCCTTCGGTCATGGCAGTCTCGATCACGCCGGGGGCCAGCGCATTGACGCGTATGCCGTCTTTCGCGAGTTCGCGTGCCAGAGCCTGCGTCAGCAGCTTGACGCCGCCTTTGGAGGGCGAATAGCCGAGCGTATCGGCAACGCCGACAAAGGAAGCAATGGAGCCGAGATTGATCACGCTGCCGCGACGTGCGCGCAGCGACGGCAGGAACGCGTGGGTGACGTTAAAGACGCCATTGAGATTGACGTCGAGCACGCGGCGCCAGTTTTCTGCCGCACGCTCGGAATCGATGCCCTCGCGGATGATGATGCCGGCATTGTTGATGAGAATGGAGATGTCGCCGGCTTCACCACGGATCGTCTCCGCAAGTTTGCGGCAGGCGATGACATCGGTGACATCAAGGCGGTGATGCCATGCGCGCGGACCCGTGGCTTCGATGGCGCGTGCGGTGTCCGTCGCTGCTTTCTCGTCGATATCGGTCACAACGACGTCGGCGCCGTGGGCGGCAAGCCCGAGTGCGATGGCGCGGCCATTGCCGTTGCCGGCGCCGGTGACGAGCGCCAGCTGGCCAATCAGCAGATCGGGGGCGAACACGGTCATGTCAGGCCGCCACCGGTTTGCCGGCGAGATGCCGGCCGGCGATATAGCCGAAGGTGAGCGCGGGGCCGAGGGTGATGCCGGCGCCGGGATAATTGCCGCCCATGATGCTCGCCATGTCG
The DNA here is from genome assembly GCF_018279705.1 of Tardiphaga alba. Taxonomy (NCBI): domain Bacteria; kingdom Pseudomonadati; phylum Pseudomonadota; class Alphaproteobacteria; order Hyphomicrobiales; family Nitrobacteraceae; genus Tardiphaga; species Tardiphaga alba. The sequence goes on along the minus strand of NZ_CP036498.1, from coordinate 4,424,210 downwards.
TTGCCGGCGGCATAGAGGCCGGTGATCACCTCGCCATTGCTGTCCAGCGCGCGTGCATGCGCGTCGGTCTTGATGCCGGCATAGGTGCCGAGATCGCCGATGACCATCTTGATGGCATAGAACGGCCCGGTCTCGATGGGGGCCACGCAGGGATTGGGGCCATGCTGTGCATCGCCCTGATAACGGTTATAGGCGCGCGAGCCCTTGCCGAAGGCGGGATCGTGGCCGTTGACGGCACCGGCATTGAATTGCGCAACGGTCGTTGCGAAGGCACCCACATCGAAGCCGGCATTGTTTGCGAGTTCGTCCAGCGTCGCACCTTTGATGAGATAGCCGGAGTTCAGATAATGGCCGATCGGCATGGGGAACGGCGGCACGGCGCCGAGACCGTATTGGCGCAGTGCGCGATGATCGCAGACGAGCCAGGCGGCCATCTCGTCGCCGGGCTTTGTCGCGCGCATCATTTCCTGAACGAAGGCGTGATAGGAGTTGCCTTCATTGGCGAAGCGCGTGCCGTCGCGCAGCACGGCGATGACGCCGGGCTTCGCGCGATCGATGAAATGCGGCATCACGCCTTTGCTGCCATCCTTGCGATGGGTAACCGAGACCGGCACCCAGGCGGCGGCGTTCGGCAGTGAATCCTCGACGCGGCCGCCGGCGGATTCGGCGAGGCGCAGTCCGTCGCCGGTATTGCCGGTGGGGCCGGGTGAATAATGCTCGCGGCCAGTGGGCGCATGCGGGAACATCGCCTTGCGGCGTTCGACATCATGCGGGAAGCCACCACAGGCCAGCACGACGCCGCGGCGCGCGATGACGCGCACGCGCTTGCCGCCGCGCTCGATGATGGCGCCGCGGACATGGCCGTTCTCGACGATCAGTTCGCGCACCGGCGACGACAGCCAGAGCGGGATCTTGAGATCGAAAGCGGACTTTGCGAGGCGGCCGGCCAGCGCGTTGCCGTTGGTGAGGGTCATGCCGCGGCCATGGCTCAGCACATCCTTCAGATGCTTCGACAGCCGTTTGGCCACATAGATCGCGGAGGTCAGCGATTTGGTCGCGCGCATGAAATGGATGATGTCCTTGCCGGAGCCGAGCATGATGCCGAACACCGTGAGTTCGGGCAGCGGCGCGCCGATATCGTTGATGTTGTCACCGAGTTCGCGGCCATCGAACGGGCGCGCAACCATGGAACGGCCGCCCTGGGTGCCGCCCGGCGCTTCGGCATCGTAATCCGGGAAGGTCAGCGGCATGTCGAAGCGCACCGCCGTCTGGGTGGTGAAGAAGTCGATCGCTTCGGGGCCTGCGGTGAGGAAGGCATCGACGCGCGCTGCGTCAAAGCTGTTGCCGGCTTCGTGGCGCAGATAGGTGCGGGCCTGATCGGGGCTTTCATGAATGCCCCAGGCTTTCGCGAGCGAAGTGCCGGGCACCCACAGCCAGCCGCCAGAGCGGGCCGTGGTGCCGCCGAAGCGCGGCTCCTTCTCGACGATCACCACATCGAGCCCGCCATGTTTGGCAGTGATCGCCGCCGACATGCCGGAACAGCCGGAGCCAGCGACCAGCACGTCGCACTCATAGACATCAAACACGGTTGCTGGATCGCTGGCCATGGGCGTCTCACTTCTTCAGCAGGGGCACTTGGATTCCGAGACGGGGCGATAGGCGTCTTCGCCTTTCACCGTCTTGACTATGTCGAGATAGTCCCACGGCTCCTTGGACTCCGAGGGCTTCTTGACCTTGGCGAGATACATGTCGCGGATGACGCGGCCGTCCTCGCGCAGCTTGCCGCCATGCACGAAAGTGTCCTCGATGGGCAGTTCGCGCATCTTCGCCATGACCTTGGCGTGATCGTCGGTGCCGGCTTCCTTGATCGCCTTTAGATAATGCAGCACCGCGCCATAGACGCCCGTCTGGATCATGGTCGGCATGACATTGGTCTTGGCGAAGAATTTCTTCGACCAGGCGCGGGTCTTGTCGTTCATGTTCCAGTAGGAGGCGGTGGTGAGATAGGTGCCCTGTGCAGCCTCAAGACCGATGGCGTGCACGTCGGTATCGAACATCAGGAGGCCGACGAGTTTCTGTCCGCCTTTGACGAGGCCGAATTCGCCGGATTGCTTGATGGAATTGTCGGTGTCCTGGCCGGCATTGGCGAAGGCGACGACATTCGCCTTGGAGTTCTGCGCCTGCAGGGCGAAGGACGAGAAGTCCGCAGTGTTGGTGGGATGACGCACGCCGCCGACCACGGTGCCGCCGCTCGCCTTGATGAAGCGCGTGGCGTCGTTTTCGAGCTGGCTGCCGAAGGCATAGTCGGCCGTGATGAAGTACCAGGACTTGCCGCCTTCGGCGATCACGGCCGAGGCCGTCACCTTCGACAGCGCATAGGTGTCGTAGGCGAACTGCACGGTGTTGGGGCTGCACAGCTCATCGGTGAGGGCGCTGGAGCCGGGGCCGGACAAAAGCGCGATCCTGTTGCGCTCGCGGGCGAGATTGTGGACCGCGATGGCGATGGCGGAGTTCGGGATATCGACGACGGCGTCGACCTTGCCATTGTCGAACCAGTTGCGCGCGACTTGCACGCCGACATCGGACTTCATCTGGTGATCGGCGCTGATGATCTCGATGGGCTTGCCGAGCACGGTCTTGCCGAATTCCTCCACCGCCATTCGGGCGGCTTCGACGGAGCCCGGGCCGCTATTGTCGCGGCCCCAGCTCGACAGGTCGGTCAGCACGCCGATGCGTACGACATCGTCGGAAACCTGCGCGAGGGATGGTGTGGACATCATGGTGGTCGAAAGCGCGAGCGCAGCGGCCCACGCCAGCACGTGGCGCGTCATGTGTTTCTCTCCCGAAAGGCCCGTATGCCGGGTCCGTTTTGCTTGGTGGTCTGTTTTTCAAAAGATTAGATATTGGCGAATTAATATGTCAATGGCGAATTTGACTTTTCGCAACGCGGCGCGCGGTGTCGCAGACTCCGCGACGCTGATGCGCTATCGTCCACTTCCGTGCATGCGGGGGAGTGGAGGCGATCATGAGGCTACATCCATTCGGAGCCAGTGGGCACGACGTATCCGCGATCGGGCAGGGCACCTGGTATATCGATAACGGCGACCGCACCGCCGCCGTGAAGGCCCTGCAGGCCGGGCTCGATGCCGGCATGAGCCATATCGACACCGCGGAAATGTATGGCGAGGCCGAGCCGGTGGTTGCCGAAGCCATCGCCGGCCGCCGCGACGAGGTGTTCCTCGTGTCCAAAGTCCTGCCGAGCAATGCCTCGCGTAAAGGCACCATCATTGCCTGCGAGCGCTCGCTGAAGCGGCTCAATACCGATCGGCTCGATTGCTATCTGCTGCACTGGCGCGGGCAGGTTCCGCTTTCTGAAACGGTGGCGGCCTTCGAGGAGTTGAAGGCGGCCGGCAAGATCGCATCATGGGGCGTCAGCAATTTCGACGCCGACGATCTCAATGAACTGTCACGCGTCGCCGGTAAGGGAGCCATTGCTTGTAACCAGGTGCTCTATCACTTGCAGGAACGCGCCATCGAACATCGCGTCATCCCATGGTGCGAGCGTCATGGCGTGGCCGTCGTCGCCTATTCGCCGTTCGGGCACAATGATTTCCCCTCGGCGCGCTCACCCGGTGGTGTGCTGCTGGCCCGGATCGCGGCAAGCCACGGCGCCAGCCCGCGTCAAGTCGCGCTGGCTTTCCTGACGCGGCGTCCCGCGATTTTTGCCATTCCAAAAGGATCCTCCGCCGCCCATGCCGCCGATAACGCCGCGGCGGGGGATCTCGTGCTCAGCGAGGCCGAGATGGGAGAAATCGATAAGGCGTTCCCGCGCGGGCGCGAGCCGTCGAGCCTGCCGATGCTGTGACGGAGATCGCGTGCTGCGGTGCATGATTGCGCGCGACTGAACGCGCAGTGTCGTCTGCTGCATATCGCAATCCTGTTATCGGAGGTTGTCGCGGAGGCGTGAACCGCGTTTGGTAGGAGCCAGATTCGGCCCGCACATTTCGCCGGGCCCAGCCAACCGGTCTCCATCCGTGACAACCCACGTTCCGCCGCCGAAGGTCAGTGCGCGTGTGCCATCCGCGCAGACATCGCGCCATTCCGACAAGCCTCTGTTCGGCCTCTTGCTGATCATCTGCTCGACGGCTTTTCTCGCGTCGTCCGACGTCATGGCGAAATATCTGGCGCGCGGCGGCATGCCGCCGGTGGAGATCGCCTGGATCCGCTTCACCGTCTTCGTGCTGATCATGGTGCCGATGGTGCTGGTGCCGTCGGGCGGTAAGGCGCTGCACTCCAGCCGGCCGCTGCTGCAGGTTTTCCGCGGCCTCGGGCTGCTCGGCTCGTCGATCTTCTTCATCGTCGGCCTCAGCTTTTTGCCGATCGCCGAAGCGACGGCGACGGGTTTCATCTCTCCGCTGTTCGTCACCGGCCTGTCGGTGATCTTTCTCGGCGAGAAGGTCGGCTTGCGGCGCTGGAGTGCGACGCTCGTCGGGCTGATCGGCGTGTTGATCATCGTGCGGCCGGGCACGTCGGCATTTCAGCCGGCGGCGATCTTTCCGATCGTGTCGGCGCTCTGCTGGGCCTGCGCGCTCGTGCTGACACGCAAGATCAGCGGCGCGGATCGTCCCATCACCACGATGGCCTATGCCGCGGTGGTTGGCTTTCTCGTGCTCAGTGTGTTCGTGCCGTTCTACTGGACGACGCCGACACCGACGCAACTGGCGATCGGCATCGCCATCGGTGTGTCCTCCACCGTCGGCCACTGGATCGTGGTGCTCGCCTTCCGCTATGCCGACGCATCGGTGCTGGCACCTTTCTCCTATGTGCAATTGATGTGGGTGACGCTGCTCGGCTTCTTCGTGTTTTCCGAAATTCCGGATGCATGGACATTCACGGGCGCTGCGATCATCATCGCGTCAGGCGTTTACACGGCGCATCGCGAGCGGGTGCGTCGCGCGAAAATTGCGGTTCCGGCAGAGCCCTATCCAACTTCGTGATGGGTTCATAACTGCGACGCAATTGCGCGGTTGGTAGTCACATCTGCACTGTCGGCATCATCATGCGCTTTGCGTAGATGATGATACTCAGATTCAATTGGTTTCATTTCAGCTTAAGAATAAAGCGTGTTCCGCGCACGTTTGCCGCGAGTTTTAAGCAATACGAACGCGAGACGCGTTATGATCTAATAGCCTTCAAAAGCGTTGGTATCGTTATGCTGAGAGTTTGGAATTGCATCGAGACGCAGCATGACTGGCGGCAGATTCTGCTGGCGGCGGCGGTGTGCTTTCTCACCAGCCTCGCAGCAGTCAATCTGTTCACGCGTGCACGCACTGCGTCGCCCGATACACGTCTTGCATGGTTAGTCACCGCAGGCGTCGTCACCGGATTCGGCACGTGGGCGACGCATTTCATCGCGATGCTCGCTTACACACCGGGCTTCGATCTCCATTATGATCTGATCATCACCGCATGTTCGCTTGTCGCTGCGGCCGTGATGACGACGGCTGGATTTGCTATCGCGCTGTTTCGCCGGAGCCGGCAGAATGCGCTGATGGGTGGCGCGGTGATCGGGCTCGGGATCGCCTGCATGCATTATATGGGGATGGCATCGCTGCGCATTCCCGCCATCATCGAATGGCTGCCCGATCTCGTCACTGCCTCGATCATCGGCGGTATGGTGCTCGGTGCGTTCGCGATCCTGGTCGCGCAGGCCGCCGACAGGCCAGCCAAACTGCTCGGTGCCGCGCTGCTTCTGACGCTGGCGATCTGCGTGCATCACTTCGTCGCCATGGGCGCGATCAACCTCACTTACAAGGCGGCGATCGACGGTAATGAAAGCCTGCTGTCACCGATTGAACTGTCGCTGGCGATCGCGGCCTTCACCGTCACCGTGGTGATCGCAGGCCTCGTCGTCGCCGTATCGGACCAGCGCAGCCGCCGCAGCATGTCACGGCGCAACCTGCAGCTCGATGCCGCGCTCAACAATATGGGGCAGGGACTGTGCATGTATGACGCGCAGGGCCGGCTCGAACTCTGGAATGACAGCTATGTCCGCATGTATCGGATCCCGTCGGAGAAGATGACGATCGGTGCGACCATGGATGAGGTGGTCGCATTGCGCGCCGAGGCCGGCATGTTGTTCGTCGATCAGGAGCGCTACGATGCGCAGCTGAAAGCGGCCGTCGCCGAGCGCCGCCCGTCGAGCCAGACCGCCGACCTGCCTGACGGCCGCAGTGTCAATGTGCGCTATCGGCCGATGGATAATGGCGGCTGGGTCGTGACCCATGCCGACATCACCGAGCGCAAGCTCACCGAAGCCCGCATGGTGCATCTGGCGCGCCATGACCCGATCACCGATCTGCCGAACCGCGTGGCGTTCAACGAATATCTCACGCGCGTGTTTAGCGAGGCATCGGCGGGCAATGGCAGTTTCGCGGTGGTGCGGATCGATATCGACCGCTTCCGCGAGATCAATGACGTGTTTGGGCAGGCCACCGGCGATGCCGTGCTGGCCGAGCTCGCCAAGCGCCTGTCCATCGCCAGCAATGGCGCCTTTTTGGCGCGGCCGAGCGGCGACGTGTTTTCCATCGTGACGCATCTCGGCGCCGAGCCACAGACCGTAGATGATCTGTGCGCACGGTTATCGGCGGTGCTCGACAACATGCTGCAGATCGAGCGCCAAAGTATCCGCGTCCGCTGCAGCATCGGCATTTCCGTTTATCCGCAGGACGGCAACGATATCGAGAGCCTGATCGCTCATGCCGATCTCGCGCTGGATCGCGCCAAGCAGGAAGAGCGCGGCACCATCCGCTTCTTCGAGGCGGCGATGGATCACCAGATCCGCGAGAAGCGCATGTTGCAGCGTGATCTCGTGGTGGCCATCGAGAACAGGCAATTCGAGTTGTATTATCAGCCGCAGGCGGCTGCGGATGGCACGATCGTCGCCTTCGAGGTGCTGCTGCGCTGGCGTCACCCGGAGCGCAATATCATCTCGCCGGCGGTGTTCATTCCGCTGGCCGAGGAAACCGGCCTGATCAGCGCCATCGACGAATGGGTGGTGCGCGAGGCGTGCCGCGAGGCGGCGACCTGGGCGAACAAGCTGTCCATCGCCATCAATCTGTCGCCGGTGGATTTTAGGCGCGGCGATGTTCCCCGCATGCTGGCCGATGTGCTCGCAGAGACCCGGCTAGAGCCGGAACGCGTCGAGATCGAGATCACCGAGGGTGTACTGATCGATGATTTCGCCGGCGCCATCGCGATCCTGCGCGACATCAAGGCGCTCGGTGTCCGCGTGGCCATGGATGATTTCGGCACCGGCTATTCGAGCCTCAGCTATCTGCAGGCCTTCCCGTTCGACAAGATCAAGATCGACCAGACCTTTGTGATGAAGCTGGAAACCAACCCGCAATCCGCAGCGATCGTGCATGCCATCATCGGTCTCGGACGCTCACTGAAACTGCCTGTCATCGCCGAGGGCGTGGAGACCATGGCGCAGCAGGCCTTCCTCGCCAGCGAGGGCTGCGCGGAGCTGCAGGGCTTCCTGATCGGGCGGCCATACCCGATCGCGCATTATCGCAACATCGTCACCAAGGGAGCGGGTGGCGCGATCGCGGTGAAGCGGGCAAGTTAATTCGCCGGCGGACGTTACACCGGCAATGCGATTGAGTACTTCACCTGGCTGAGCGCAAAGCTCGACTCGATGGATGCGATGCCGTCGAGGCGGGTCAGCTTGTTCTTCAGGAAGGCCTCATAGGAAGCGAGATCGGCGGCGACGACGCGCAGCAGATAGTCGCGATTGCCGGTCATCAGATAGCATTCCAGCACCTCTTCCCATTTCGAGATCGCCTTGGCAAAACGGTTGAGGTCTTCCTCCTTCTGCCGCACCAGCTTGATCGAGATGAAGACGCTGACGGGAAGGCCGACGGCCTTCTGATCCACCAGCGCCATATAGCCTGAAATCACGCCACGCTGCTCGAGCAGCTTCACCCGGCGGTGGCACGGCGAGATCGACAGTCCCACTTTTTCCGCCAGCTCCTGCATGGTGAGGCGGCTGTCGATCTGCAGCGCGGCCAGAATCTTGCGGTCGATGGCATCCAGGGTCTGCATTGGAATAAATCCGCCGAACAGAAGCTTTGGCGACGTGTTTATCCCAATATTACGACCATTGTCGTCATAAATTGAGAAAACACGGAAATCGCGGCTGGTACAATGGCGGCAATTGATGAACCGGATCAGCCGGCCACAGACGGGAGCCCACCATGCCGATCGATGACAGCCGCCTGCAGATGCTCACGGCGCTGGCGAAGAAGGCGCTCTGGCTCTCGTCATGGACCATCCACAACGCAAATCACATCCGCCCGAATGTCGATGGCCTGAAGGTCGGCGGCCATCAGGCATCGAGCGCCTCGCTCGCGACCATCATGTCGGCGCTGTATTTTTCGGTGCTGAAGCCGGAGGATCGCGTGGCGGTGAAGCCGCATGCATCGCCGATCTTCCACGCCATCCAGTATCTGTTCGGCAACCAGACCCGCGAGAAGCTGGAGAATTTTCGCGGCTACAAGGGTGCGCAAAGCTATCCGTCGCGCACCAAGGACGTCGACGATGTCGATTTCTCCACCGGCTCAGTCGGCCTCGGCGTCGCGCAGACGCTGTTCTCTTCGCTGGTGCAGGACTATGTGTCCGCGCATGGGATGATCGGCGATCGTCGCGAAGGCCGCATGATCGCGCTGGTCGGCGATGCCGAGATGGACGAGGGCAATATTTTCGAGGCGCTGGTCGAAGGCTGGAAGCACGGCTTGCGCAATTGCTGGTGGATCATCGACTACAACCGTCAGAGCCTCGACGCCGTGGTGCGCGAAGGCTTGTGGGAAAAGTTCGAGTCCATGTTTCGCAATTTCGGCTGGGACGTGGTGATCGTGAAGTATGGCCGCCTGATGGATGCAGCCTTCGCCGAGCCGGGCGGTGCGGCGCTGAAGGACTGGATCGACAACTGTCCGAACCAGCGCTACGCGGCGCTGTGTTTCCAGGGCGGTGCCGCTTTCCGCAAGCGGCTGCATGACGAGATCGGCGACCAGGGCGATGTCACTGCGCTGATCGACCGGCGCAGCGATGATGAATTGCTGGCGCTGATGTCCAATCTCGGCGGCCACGACATGAGCAGCATGCTGGAGGCATTCGAGACCATCGATCACGATCGTCCGGTCTGCTTCATCGCCTATACGATCAAGGGCGTCGGCCTGCCGTTCCAGGGCCACAAGGATAATCATGCCGGCCTGATGACGCCCACGCAGATGGAGAAGTGGCGCGCGGAGCAGAACATCCGGCCGGGCCGTGAATGGGACAAGTTCGAAGGCCTCGCGCAGGACAGCGCGGCGCTTGAATCCTTTTTAAAGCAGGTGCCATTCGTTCAGCAGGGACGCCGTCGCCTCGATGCGCCCGTTATCGACGTGCCCGAGGCGCTGTCGTTCAAGCTGGCTCCGGACATGTCCACGCAGCAGGGCTTTGGACTGATCCTCAACGAGCTTGCGCGCGGCGAGACGGAGCTGGCGTCGCGCATCGTCACCGCTTCGCCCGACGTGACGGTTTCCACCAATCTCGGTGCCTGGGTCAACCGGCGCGGACTGTTCGCGAAGGCGGAGAATGCCGACCTGTTCCGGCAGGAGAAGATCCCCTCGACCTTTGCGTGGGACTACTCGCCGAAGGGCCAGCACATGGAGCTGGGGATCGCCGAGATGAATCTCTTCATCATGATGTCGGCGCTCGGCCTCTCGCACACCATCAACGGCGCGCGGCTGCTGCCGGTGGCGACGCTCTATGATCCCTTCATCGAGCGTGGCCTCGATGCGCTGAACTATGCCTGCTATCAGGATGCGCGCTTCATGGTGGCGGCAACGCCGTCAGGCATCACGCTGGCCCCCGAAGGCGGCGCGCATCAGTCGATCGCGACGCCGCTGATCGGCATGGCGCAGGACGGGCTGGCATCGTTCGAGCCGGCTTTTGTGGACGAACTCGCCGTGATCATGCGCTGGGGTTTCGCGCATATGCAGCGTGAGGCGGGCGAGGGCGGTTCGGTCTATCTGCGGCTATCGACGCGGAGCATCGAACAACCGAAGCGCCTGATGACGCCGGAGTTGCAGCAGCATATCGCTGATGGCGCCTACTGGCTGCGCAAGCCCGGCGACAATTGCGATCTGGTGATTGCCTATACCGGCGCGCTGGCACCGGAGGCGATCGAGGCGACAGGGCTGCTCGGCGAAAGCCACCGCGACATCGGCCTGCTGGCCATCACCTCGGCCGATCGTCTCCATGCGGGCTGGACCGCCGCGCGAAAAGCCCGGCGCGAGCGGCGCATGCCGCCGCATCTGAGCCATATCGAGAAACTGCTGAAGCCGCTGCCGCGCGACTGCGGGATCGTCACGGTGCTCGACGGCCATCCGGCCACGCTGGGCTGGATCGGTGCCGTGCACGGCCATCGCATGGAATCGCTCGGGGTCGAGCATTTCGGCCAGACCGGGACTATCGCCGATCTCTATCGCCATCACGGCATCGACGCGAATGCGATCATCGATGCTGCGGAAAGCCTGAGCCCGGGAGCGCCGGTGCGGCACCGGAAGATGGCGGTGTGAACTCGGATCTGTAGGGTGGGCAAAGCGTAGCGTGCCCACCATCACCAGCTGTGCACGTGAAGGTGGGCACGGCGCTGCGCGCCTTTGCCCACCCTACATGCGATGTAGCGCTTAAAACGCCTTGAAGGTGATGATCGTGTGGGTGTCCTGGATGCCTGGGATCGTCTGCACCTTCTCGTTCACGAAGTGTCCGATGTCAGTGGCGTTATCGACGTAGAATTTCACCAGCAGATCGTAATGACCGGCGGTGGAGTAGATCTCCGAGGCGATTTCGGCTTCGGCCAGCGCATTGGCGACGGCGTAGGACTGGCCAAGCTTGCACTTGAACTGGACAAAGAAGGGGACCATCGGGATTCTCCGGAAGCAGGCAGATCGGGCATCATCAAGCCCAAAACGGCCAGCGTGGCAAGGCCGGCGGGGAACCCGCTCCCGTGGTCATGCGCAGTCACGACCGCGCATGACATGGGTGGGAGGTTGCCGCGAGGGGGCCCCCCGATTAGGCCGGCTGCAGACCCAGCGCCTGTGCGGCCTCGATCCAGACCGGCAGTTCGCGCTGATACAGCGCATTGGTGTCCTTGAAGCCGATGGCGGGCTCCAGAGCGACGGTCTTCAGCACTTCCTTGATCTTCGGATCGCTGTTGGCGGCGACGAACAGTTGCGACAGACGGTCGACGATCGGCTGCGGCGTCGCCTTCGGCACGGCCCAGCCGGAGAAGCCGCTGACGGTGAAGAATTTCGACGTCGCCCCCTGTTCGGGCAGGGTCTTGATATCGGGGATCGCGTCGACCTTCTTCGAATGCACGGCGAACACCACGCCGCGATTGCTCTGCAGCACCGATTGCGCGGCCGTGTAGCTGCCCATGGCGAAATCCAGCGAGCCGTCGGCAAGGCCGGTCCACATCGGCGCTTCGCCGCGATAATGGATCGGCTCGATCTTGAGGCCATACTGCTTGTTGAGTTCGTTGACAGTGAAGTGCGGGGCGGAGCCGACGCTGTAGGTGCCGAAGTTGATCTTGTCCTTCTTCTTCGCATAGGCGACGAAATCGTCGAGCGACTTCACGCCCGATGCCGGATTCGCCACCAGCAGCAGTCCGGCGCCGGGGACGACGCTGACCAGCGACAGGTCCTTGTCCATGTCGTAACCGGGCGTCTTCAGCATCACCCGGTTCATGATGTAGGTGGTCGAGATGGAGCACAGGATGGTGTGGCCGTCGGGCTCGGCGCGGGCGACTTCGGCGGTGCCGATGGCGCCGGATGCGCCGGCCTTGTTCTCGACGACGACGGTCTGGCCGACCTGTTTGCCGATATACTCACCGAACGAGCGCGCCAGCAGGTCGGTCTGCCCGCCTGCGGGATAACTGCACACCATGCGGATCTGTTTCGATGGCTGCCAGACTGTTTGTGCGGAGGCACCGCGCGTCAGGAATGGCAAGGCGGCGGCAGCCGAACCGGCGGCCAGGAAATCACGGCGATTGAATCGTTTGGTCATGGTTGTTCCCTCCTATGTCTTTTTTTGTGACGGTATCGCATAGCCCATCTGTTCGCCATGCAGACGTCCGGGACAGTTTGGCGCATCGTGTGCGCGAGGTGTCGCAAACCACACTGGTTTAGACGCCCTCGGGTTGCCCGCCCGATGGCGGTGGGCTACCACTGACATCCAGCTTCCCGCTTGATTTAACGTGAGTTTTCCCGATGCCCACGCCCGTTGCCCTGACCATTGCCGGCTCTGATTCCTCGGGCGGTGCAGGCATTCAGGCCGACCTCAAGACCTTCGCGGCTCTGGGCGTCTATGGCGCCACGGTGATCTCTGCACTCACGGCGCAGAACACCCGCGGCGTCACCGGCATCCATCAGGTGCCGGCGGAATTCGTCACGGCGCAGATCAATGAGGTCTTCGACGATCTCGCGGTCGGTGCGGTGAAGATCGGCATGGTCGCACAGCGCGAGATTATTGCTGCCATCGCGGACGGGCTGGCGCGCTGGAAGCCGGCGCATGTGGTGTTCGATCCGGTGATGGTCGCGACTTCCGGCGATCGCCTGCTGGTGCCGGACGCGGTCGAAGCGCTGCGCAGCATCCTGATCCCGCATGCGCACATCATCACGCCGAACATGCCGGAAGCGGCAGCGCTGCTCGATGAAGCCTTGGCGACGAATGAGCAGGAGATCGAGGACCAGGGCAAGCGGCTGCTCGGGTTCGGCTGCAAGGCCGTGCTGATCAAGGGCGGGCACGGCAACGGACCGTCGAGCATCGATTACTTCATCACGGCGGAGCACGCGATTGCGCTGCCGGCGCCGCGCGTGATCACGGTGAACACCCATGGCACCGGTTGCACGCTGTCGTCAGCGATCGCCGCCGAACTCGCCAAGGGGCAAAGCATGGAAGCCGCCGTGCGCGGTGCCAAGGCCTATGTGACCGCGGCGATTGCTGCCGCCGATCGCTTCACGGTCGGTCATGGCCACGGGCCGGTGCATCACTTCCACGCATTCTACTAGAGCCGGACATTCATCACGTTGCAGGCAACATGTCGCGGGCATGCGCCGCATGCTGCGCGTTGACGAGCCGCCGCTGCCGCCAGCGATCGATGGGTCGTTCGACCAGGTGATGGATCGCGACGGACGCGATCAGCGTGAGCGCGAGGGCTGCGAAAGAAGCGGCCCGCGTTTCCGGCATCAGCAGCCATCCCAACAGGAAGTGGCAGATATAGATGGGATAGGACAGCTCGCCGAGATAGCGGTCCCAGCCGATCGTCTTGGTCAGTTCGAATAGCCGCGGGACGGTGACGATCACGGCGGCGAGGAACAAGACGGATGGAAGCGCGGAGACGCCATCCCCCTTGTTGATGCCGAGGCATACGAAGACGAGCGCGGCTGTCAGCATCAGCAAGATCTTCGATCGCCCGCGTTCACTGTTCTCTCCGGCATAGACGGCGTAGCCGAGCGTACCTGCGCAGAACAGCGCGAGTTCGAACACGAAGACACGATAAGACCAGGGATCTCCGCTGAGACCGAACGCCCATTGCGCACCCATGCGGCAGGCGAGACTGGCCAGCAGGAGGCTGAAGATCACGACCGGTCCGCGCCTGACGATGAACGGCGCAAGCAGGTAGAAGTAGATTTCCAGCGCGAGCGTCCAGGCCTGCGGGATCGGCGCGAAAGTGTAGAGCAGGTTCGGCACGCCGACCGGCTGCAAAGTGAGCGCAAGCGTGCCGTCTTTGACGACGAGGAAGAAATAGATTTCCTGACCGACGATCATGAGCTGGGAGGCCACGAAGTAGATCGCGGCGGACCAGTCGAGCGCGATGATCTCCGTCCACTTGCTGGTAACGGCCAGCGAGACGGCGAGGACGAGTAGATAGGCTGGAAACAGGCGGAGCAGGCGGTTCGAGATGAACAGGCGATAGCTGCCGGGGCCGTATTTTCCGTTCAGCACCAGCGCCATGTAGAAGCCGGAAATCACGAAGAAGCTCTGCACCGCGATGTCGCTGGTGAGCACGCTGAGCGGCATGCCGTAATGCGCGCAGACGACCGCCAGCGCGAGGATGATTCTGAGCGTTCCCATCCCTGCAAGCTGCGTGAAAACCTTTAAAGGTTGTTTAGTGGAATCCCCACCACTTTGATGGACGCACAGCGCGTAGGAAGGGTAGAGCGGAGGCGCATGGCGCGGCAGCGAAACCCATCACCGCATACGCCAGCGCTTGTTGCGATGGGTTTCGCTTCGCTCTACCCATCCTACGGGCTGCCGGGGGCTGAGCTACACACAGCCGCTGCGACACTCTGTCGTTGATCTGTCATCCCGCCTTGATATCAGCCGATCAGCACACGGGTTGTCCGATTCCATCGGACACGCTGGACGGAACCAACGATGACGACGCTGGATCTTGAGAAGTCCATTGTTGAAACGGCCTATGCCCGCTGGGCGCCGATCTACGATGCTGTCTGCGGGCCGGTGATGCTGAAGGGCCGCCGTGCTGCTGCCGAAGCGGCGCGTGGTATCGGCGGCAAGGTGCTCGAGGTCGGTGTCGGCACCGGCCTGTCCTTCGACGACTACGATCGCAGCACGGAAATTACCGGTATCGATCTGAGCGAGCCGATGCTGGCGAAAGCGCGTAGCAAGATGGCGAGCGGGCGCTATCCATGGGTGAAGGACGTCCGGCAGATGGATGCCCATGCGATGGACTTCGCCGATGCCAGTTTTGACTGCGTGGTCGCGCAGTTCGTCATCACGCTGGTGGAAAATCCCGAGCAGGTGCTGTCTGAATGCCACCGCGTGGTGAAGCCGGGTGGCCGCATCATTCTCGTCAATCATCTGTATTCGGAAACCGGCTGGGCCGCGGCGCTGGAGCGCTGGGCAGCAGAGAAGACGCGCTCGCTCGGGCTGCGTCCGGAATTCCCGTTCGCACGGCTGCAGGCGTGGTCGCAGGCGAATGCCGACAGCATTCTCGTCGAGCGCCGCAAGCTGCGGCCGTTCGGCATCTACACGCTCGTGACCTTCGAGCGCACCGCACCGGCGCTGGCAGCGTGAGTTGTCATCGCCATGTCACGCAACTCTGCTAGCCGCTCGCATATGGAAAGAGACGCGATGAGTGAAGGCAACGAACACCGCTTTCGCACCTTGTTCATCTCCGACGTGCACCTGGGGGCACGTGGCTCGCAAGCCGACAAGCTGCTCGATTTTCTCCGTGTTCACGATGCCGATACGATCTACCTCGTGGGTGATATCGTTGACGGCTGGGCGCTGAAATCCGGCTGGCACTGGCCGCAGTCGCATAACGACTTCGTGCAGAAGATGCTGCGCAAGGTCCGCAAGGGCGCCAAGATCGTCTATATCCCCGGCAATCACGACGAGTTCCTGCGCAACTATTACGGCACGCATTTTGGCGGCATCGAAGTCGTCGAGACCGCCATGCATGAAGGCGTGGACGGCAAGAAGTATCTCGTCATCCACGGCGACATCTTCGATCTCGTGGTTCAGAACGCGCGGTGGCTCGCGCATCTCGGCGATCGCGCCTATGACTTCGCGATCCAGATGAACCGCCTCGTCAATGCCTGCCGCCGCCTGTTCGGCTTCCCTTACTGGTCGCTGTCGAAATGGGCGAAGATGAAGGTGAAGAACGCCGTGAACTATATCGGCGCCTTCGAGGAGACGCTGGCCGGCGAAGCGCGTCGCCATGGCGCCGACGGCGTGATCTGCGGTCACATCCACTACGCGACGATCCGCGACGAGCACGGCATTCGCTATATGAATTGCGGCGACTGGGTCGAGAGCTGCACGGCGCTGGTCGAACATGAAGACGGCCGCTTCGAGATCCTGACCTGGACCGATGTCGCCAAGAAGGATGCGCCGGTCCCGGCGCTTGCTCCAGCAAAGGCTGCTTGATGCGCATTCTGGTCGCGACCGACGCCTGGCACCCGCAAGTCAACGGTGTCGTTCGCACGCTGACCATGATGGCGGAGGCCGCCGGGACGTTCGGCGTTGAGGTCTCCTTCCTCACGCCGGAGACCTTCCACACCTTCGGCATGCCGAGCTATCGCGACCTGCGCGTCGCCATCCCGCGCCGCCGTCAGATCGCACGCATGATCGAGGCGGCGAAGCCCGACAATATCCACATCGCCACCGAAGGTCCGATCGGCTTTGCCGCGCGCGCCTATTGCCGCCGTCGCAACATTCCATTCACGACGAGCTTCCACACCCGTTTCCCGGAATACATCTCCGCGCGTTTCCCGATCCCGGAAGCCTGGGTCTGGGCCGGCCTGCGCTGGTTTCACGGCGCGAGTTCGGCGGTAATGGCGGCAACGCCGGCGCTGGCCACCGAGCTCCGCGACCGCGGCTTCAAGAATGTCGTGCTGTGGCCGCGCGGTGTCGATGGCCATCTGTTCCGTCCGCGCGATGTCGATCTCGGCTATGCCAAGCCGGTCTATCTGTCGGTCGGCCGCGTGGCCGTGGAGAAGAATCTCGAGGCCTTCCTCGCGCTCGATCTGCCGGGCACCAAGGTCGTGGTCGGCGATGGTCCCGCGCGCAGCGAATTGCAGGCGAAATATCCGAATGCGGTGTTCCTCGGATCGCTGCAGGGCGAGGAGCTGGCCCGGGTCTATTCCGGTGCGGATGTTTTCGTGTTTCCCAGCAAGACCGACACCTACGGCCTCGTGCTGCTCGAAGCGCTGGCGTCAGGCGTGCCGGTGGCAGCTTTGCCGGTGACCGGCCCGAAGGACGTGATCGGCACCGCGCCGGTCGGCGTGCTGTCGGACGATCTGCAGGGCGCATGCCTGCAGGCGCTAAAGATCGATCGCCAGGCCTGTCTCGATTTCGCGGCGAACCATACCTGGGAAGCGTCGGCGCGCGCCTTTGTCGGCAATATCACTAGCGCCCGCGCCGCCGTTACGCTCCGGATGTCATCACCCGCGAAAGCGGGTGATCCAGTAGACACGTCCGCTGCGTTTAAGCCGTGAAGCCGGTGGCTACTGGGTCACCCGGTCAAGCCGGGTGACGACATCCATCGTTTCACGCGCCCTTGTCGCTTTGATACCCCGCGCGTAGCATGCGGGCATGACAAATTCAGCTTTGCCGATCACCGCCGCCGATATCGATGCCGCTGCCCGGGTCATTGCGCCCTATGCCGTGCGCACGCCACTGTTGCCGTCGCCCGCGCTCGATGCGCTCACCGGCGGACGCATCTTCATCAAACCGGAAGTCCTGCAGCGGACCGGTTCGTTCAAGTTCCGTGGCGCCTTCAACAAGCTGTCGTCGATCCCGCAGGCGGATCGGAGCAAGGGCGTCGTCGCATTCTCCTCCGGCAATCACGCGCAGGGCGTTGCCGCCGCGGCGCGGATCCTCGGCATGAAGGCGACGATCGTGATGCCGGCCGATGCGCCCGCGTCGAAAGTCGCGCGCACTCGCGGCTACGGCGCCGAAGTCGTGCTCTATGATCGCGACAAGGAAGACCGCGAGGCGATCGCGAAGAAGATCGCCGGCGACAGCGGGGCCACGGTCGTGCCGCCCTATGACGACGTGTTCGTCATGGCCGGGCAGGGCACGGTTGGGCGCGAGATCGCCGAGGACATGGCAGCCCTTGCCGTGGTGCCGGACATCGTGTCGGCGCAGGCTTCGGGCGGCGGCCTGATCGGCGGCATCGCGACGGCCGTGAAGGCGCGCTTCAGCGACGCGCAGATCATCGTCGCGGAGCCCGCAGGTTTTCACGATCACGAACTGTCGCTCAAGGCCGGCAAGCCCGTCGCTCACGGCAATAGCGGCCGCACCATCTGCGACGCGCTGATGGCCCAGCAGCCCGGCGATATCACCTTCGCCGTCAACCGGCATCTGCTGGCGGGCGCGGTGAGCGCGACGGATCAGGAGGTCATGGAAGCGATGGCCTTTGCATTCCGCGATCTCAAGCTGATCGTCGAGCCCGGTGGCGCCGTGGCGCTGGCGGCGCTTCTCAAAGGCAAGATCGATGCACGTGGCAAGACCGTCGTGATCGTCCTGTCGGGCGGCAATGTCGATGCGGAACTCTATGCGAAGGTGATCAGCTGATGCGCCGACGTCTCTTCACCTCTCCCCACCGGGGAGAGGTCGCGCGCACTTGCGCGCGGGTGAAGGGGCTTGCGCCGCTGCTTGTTGCTCCCCCTCACCCGGATCGTAAGAACGATCCGACCTCTCCCCGGTGGGGAGAGGTGAAGAAGAGTTCTGATCATCTCCGCACTGAGGTGGTGCCTCAGCCCTTACGAGAAGAACGCGATCTTCTCGGCCTGGGTCATACGGCGGATCGGCGCCAGCGGATCGGAGGCGGGGGCTGCCGGATTGGCGATCACGCCATTGGCGATCAGGGCTGCGCCGAGTGAAGGCGCAGCGGGGGCCACCGGCTCCGGCGTCAGTGCAGCCTGGGTGATCTCGGCCAGCGTCATCTCATTGGCGACGGGCGCTGACACGGGCGCGGCCACCGAAGCGCTCGGTGCCGCCTCCTGCACGATCACATCCTGCTGGACCGGTTCGCTGTGCACCGGGGCCGTATAAGCGGGTTCGTCGTGCACGGCTTCTGCTTGCGGCGCGAACAGCTCGTCGTCGGCGACGGACTCGTCGAAATCCATCGCGCCCATTTCCATGGCGACGGCATCGAGCACGGCAAGATCCTCGGCTTCCTCGGCGGCGACGTCTGTCTCGGCCATCGCCGACATCTCGTCAGCGGGCATCGCCGCGGAGGTGTCGACCATGACTTCGGCGGCCTCGGCCAGCGCTTCGGCAGCCGGCGCCTCGACGATCGGCTCCGGTATGGTGACGACCGGCTCGGGTGCCCGCATGATTTCTGCCGGCGCTTCCGCGACGGTCTCGCTCGCATGCGCCTTGAACAGCGGCGTCACCGATGCTTCGCGCGGTTCGGGCGCGGCTTCGGCGGAGGGCTCGGCTTTCGCTGCTGCTGGCAGGCCATCGGCCAGCGCCTCGATGCGCTCCATCAGCGCGTCGTAGCTCGCCAGCACGGCCTCGCGGCTGTTCTCGGGCGTCTGCGCCTGCAGGGCGGCTTGGCCGGCTTCGATGGCCTTCACCTGGGTGTCGAGGAGATCGCAGATGCGGGCATCGGCGCCGCATTCGCGCAGCGTCCAGGCGATCTCGCGCACGATGCGCGCGCCATTGCGGGCGCCGGTCTGGATGTCGTCGCCCTCGCTGCGCGGCAGCACCTCGATGGCGGTGGCCTTGGCCTGGCGTACCGCGGAGCGAATCGCGCCAAGCGCCGCGGTCAGGCTCAGTCCCTGCGGCTGCTGCTTCTGGGCGGCGAGGTTGCCTTCCAGCCGTGAGACGGCTTCGAGCAACAGGTTGGTATCGGCGTTGCGGTTGCGCTTGGTGTATTCGGCCAGGAACCAGCGGCCGCGCGCGGTCTCCATGAAAGCCTCGCGGATCGCCTCATAGTCCGCCTCGCCCGGCACAGTGGGACGGGCGTTGATCGGCGACAGGGCAAATGCTTCTTCAGCCATCAGGTCAACTCGCGGCGCGCCGTCAGGCGCGGTATGTCAGCATGGCAACGATCCCGTACGAATCGCAACCCCGCCGATGATACCTGAAACCGCCCCCAGATCGCCCCGTCGTTAGCGCGCAAATTCGCGCAGCGGCTGGCCATGTTCTACGGTACGGTGTTCGGCTCCAGCGGTTTTTATCTGCCCTTTTTCCCGGTCTGGCTGAAGGCCATCGGGATCGATCCGGCCTGGATTGGTATCATCCTCGCGGTGCCCTCGACGACCCGCTTTACCACGCTGCCTTTCATCACCGCCTTCGCCGAGCGGCATCACGCGCTGCGCCAGACCATGATCGTCTGCGCCTTCCTCACCATGATCGGCTTCGCAGTGGTGGGGATGCTGCGCGAGCCGCTGGCGATCCTGCTCATGTTTGCGCTCACCGCGGTGGTGTGGACGCCGCTGACGGCGCTCACTGATGGTTATGCGCTGAAAGGCGTGGTGCGCTTCGGCTTCAATTACGGCCCGTTGCGGCTGTGGGGCTCGGCCGCCTTCGTGGTTGGCGCGCTCGCCTGCGGCCTGGTCGTGAACTGGCTCGATGGCACGCAACTGATCTGGGTGATCGTCGGCGCGATGGTGCTGTCGGCTATCGTCAGCCTCGGCCTGCAACCGCTTGGCGCGCCGATCGGTGACGGCAAGGTGCTGTCGAAGGCAAGCGCGCTGCTCCGCGATCCCGGCTTTCTCGCTATTGCCGCGTCGACGGCGCTGATCCAGGGCAGCCATGCCGGCTACTACACATTCGCATCGATCACCTGGCAGGCGGCCGGCTATGACGGCCTGACGATTGCGGGCCTTTGGACCATCGGCGTGCTCGCCGAGATCGTGCTGTTCGCGCTGTCGCCGCGCATCACCTTCGCGCCGGCGACACTGGTCATCCTCGGCGGTCTCGGTGCGCTGCTGCGCTGGACGCTGACGGCGCAGACCTTGCCGCTGCCGGTGCTGGTCGTCGTGCAGGTGCTGCACGGCGCCACTTACGGGCTGACGCAGCTCGGTACCATGGGCCTGCTGCTGCAGCACGTGCCGCCGCATGTGATGGCACGAGCGCAGGGCTATGTCACGGCATGTACAGGCCTCGTGATGAGCAGCATGGCGGTGCTGTCCGGCGCGATCTATGCGCGCTACGGCGAGGGCGTGTATTACGTGATGGCGGTCTTGGGCGCAGCCGGCGCCTGCGTGATCTGGTTCGGGCGGAAGCGCGTGAGCGAGAAACTCCACGACGTCGTGTAGGCGAAGCGCTTGCTTTTCCCTCCTCCGCGTCTTCGCGTGGGGAGGGTGGCCGCGCGCAGCGCGGTCGGGTGGGGGTGTTGCACACATGCCGCGCTCGCTTGCCTAGGCACCCCACCCGTCTCAAAGCTCGCTGGACGCTCGCTTTGATCCACCCTCCCCACCGCGCGGCTTCGCCGCTAGGGGGAGGGAGATGCGCAACACTACCCCCATAACCCCGTCTCCGGCGGATACACCGTACTGCCGTCATAGCGCAGCCCGCCGTCGCGATCCCCTGCGAGCAATAGCGGTCCATCGAGATCCACAAACCGCGCGCCTTGCGCGATCAGCATGGCCGGCGCCATGGCCAGCGATGTCGCCACCATGCAGCCGACCATGATGTCGAGGCCCATGTCGCGCGCGGCATCCGCCATCTTCAGGGCCTCGGTGAGGCCGCCGGCCTTGTCGAGCTT
The DNA here is from genome assembly GCF_018279705.1 of Tardiphaga alba. Lineage (NCBI taxonomy): Bacteria > Pseudomonadati > Pseudomonadota > Alphaproteobacteria > Hyphomicrobiales > Nitrobacteraceae > Tardiphaga > Tardiphaga alba. The sequence continues at coordinate 4,402,912 of NZ_CP036498.1, read as the reverse complement.
GATGTTGAGCGCGTCGTAACGTCCGGCCAGCGCCGGCAGCGAGGCGAGGTCGTGCACGCTTTCATCGGCGCAGACCGGGATCGGCCGCTGCACATGCAGCAGCGCCTCGTCATTGCCTGCGGGCAGCGGCTGTTCGATCAGCGTCACGCCGGCGCGGTGACACGCTGCGAGATTGGCTTCGAGATTATCGGCCGTCCACCCTTCATTGGCATCGACGATCAGATCGGACTGCGGCGCAGCGCTGCGCACGGCCGCGATGCGCGCCATGTCGTCGTCACTGCCGAGCTTGATCTTGAGCAAAGGGCGATGCGCGGCTTTGGCAGTGGCCGCGGCCATCGCCTCGGGCGTGCCGAGCGAAATCGTATAGGCGGTGGTGCAGGGGGCAGGCGCCGGCCGCTGCAGCAGGTCCCAGATGCGCCGGCCGCTCTCCTTGGCTTCGAGATCGAGCAAGGCGCAATCCACGGCATTGCGGGCCGCACCATGCGGCATGGCCGTCTGCAATGCTGCGCGGCCGAGTCCGGCAGCGAAGGGCCCGGCCATCGCCCGAATGGTCGCCAGTGTTGCCTCCGGTGTCTCGCCATACCGCGCATAGGGCACGCATTCACCACGGCCGGTATGACCACCGCGGCTGATTTCGGCAACGACCACCACGGCCTCGGTCTTGGCGCCGCGGCTGATGGTGAAGGAACCGGCGATCGGCCAGGTTTCAATGCGGGCGGCAAGTGTCGCAGGGGCAGGGGATGCAGCGGACAAGGAGGCGTCCTTCGGGTTGAAATGCCGTGAGGTTGATGACGGTCTCTATAAGTTTAAGTGACAGGCGTGAACTTGTTTGCGACGTATTGCGGTGCTTTGAGATCGGGTTCCCGGACACCGGTTTAGACGATGTTAACCATAGCATCGTGTTGGCGCGACTTGTGTTCTCCGATCCGTGTGTTGGCGTGTTAATACTTTGTTCATGACTTGGTTGAACGACCCCAAGGGGGCGCTGTGAGCGCTCCCACTCTCGAACAGATTGCCAAGGGCGATGGTCTGGCGCTATGCGCCGCCGGCGCGTGGACGGCTGCGTCCGCCTCCGTGATGGAGAAGCTCGTCACGGATGCCGAAAAGCTCAGCCGCAGCCGGCCAAACATCTCGATCGATGTGTCAAAGATCGACAAGCTCGACACGTTCGGCGCCTGGCTGATCGAACGCCTGCGCCGCACGCTTGCCTTGGGCGGGCAGGACATTCCGATCGCCGGCCTGTCGGATAATTATGCCAGCCTCGTCGATGAGGTGCGCAAGGTGAAGCCGCAGACGGCAGCGACGGGGCGGGGACCGAACGGCGTCATCGTCGCGCTCGATGGCATCGGTCGCAATGTCTACGGCGTCGGCCAGACGCTGTTGTCGCTGGTCGATATGATCGGCGCCGTGATCGCGGCCTGGTTCCGGATCTGGCTGCATCCGTCGCGCTTCCGGCTCACCTCCATGGTGCATCACCTGCAGCAGGTGTGCTGGAATGCGGTGCCTATCGTCGTGCTGATCACCTTCCTGATCGGCTGCATCGTCGCCCAGCAGGGCATCTTCCATTTCCGCAAATTCGGAGCCGACGTCTTCGTCGTCGATATGCTCGGCATTCTCGTGTTGCGCGAACTCGGCGTCTTGCTGGTCGCCATCATGGTCGCCGGCCGCTCGGGCAGTGCCTATACGGCCGAACTCGGCTCCATGAAAATGCGCGAGGAAATCGACGCGCTGCGCACCATGGGCTTCGATCCCGTCGAGGTGCTGATCCTGCCGCGCATGATGGCGCTGGTGCTGGCGATGCCGATCCTCGCCTTCCTCGGCGCCATGGCCGCGCTCTATGGCGGCGGTCTTGTCGCCTGGATGTATGGCGGCGTCGATCCCGCGACCTTCCTGTCGCGCCTGCGCGAGGTGTTGTCGATCAATCATTTCGTCGTCGGCATGGCGAAGGCGCCCGTGATGGCGATGGTGATCGGCATCGTCGCCTGCGTCGAAGGGCTGGCCGTGAAGGGCAGTGCGGAATCGCTCGGCCAGCACACCACGGCCTCTGTCGTGAAGGGCATCTTCTTCGTCATCGTGATGGATGGCATATTCGCCATCTTCTTTGCATCGATCGGGATCTGATCATGAGCCCGACAGAACCATACGTCGCCCCGGCCATGCGCGAAGCCATCATTCGCGTTCGCGACCTCACGGTCGCCTTCGGCAGCCGCAAGGTGCTGGACGGCCTCAACCTCGATGTCGCACGCGGCGAAATCCTCGGCTTTGTCGGCGCGTCCGGCGCCGGCAAGTCGGTGCTGATGCGCACCATCATCGGCCTGGTGCCGAAAGTGTCGGGCAATATCGAGGTGTTCGGGACCGATCTGCACAGCAACGACAAGGCGCGTCGTGACATCGAGCGTCGCTGGGGCATCCTGTTTCAGCACGGTGCCCTGTTCTCGTCGCTGAATGTGCGGCAGAACATCCAGTTTCCGGTGCGCGAATATCTGAAGGTCTCGCAGCGTCTGCTCGACGAGATCACCATGGCCAAGCTCGCCATGGTGGGTCTCAAGCCGGAAGTGGTGGAGCGCTATCCGTCGGAACTGTCCGGCGGCATGATCAAGCGCGTGGCGCTGGCGCGCGCGCTCGCACTCGATCCGGAGATCGTGTTTCTCGACGAGCCGACCTCCGGCCTCGACCCGATCGGCGCCGGCGATTTTGACGAACTGGTGCGCACGCTGCAGCGGACGCTCGGGCTCACGGTGTTCATGGTGACCCATGACCTCGACAGCCTGCACACCGCCTGCGACCGCATCGCTGTGCTCGGTAGCGGCAAGATCATCGCACAGGGGACTATGGCCGACATGCAGGCCGCGACGCATCCCTGGCTACGTGAATATTTCCATGGCAAGCGCGCACGCGCTGTCATGGCTTGACTGGAGTTTGAGCAATGGAAACGCGGGCGAACTACGTCCTGATCGGAACCTTCACGCTGGCGGTGATCGCGGCAGCGATCGGCTTCGTGATGTGGTTTCAGAACCTGCATTCGGGCAAGCAGCGCACGCCGTTGCGTGTCGTGTTCGAAGGCTCGGCCTCGGGCCTGCGCAATGGCGGCAATGTGAACTTCAACGGCATTCGCGTCGGTGAAGTGGTTTCGGTGAAGCTCGACAATCCCAAGCGCGTGGTGGCGCTGGCGATGATCGACACCGTGGCGCCGATCCGCAAGGACACGCTGGCCGGTCTCGAATTCCAGGGCCTCACCGGCGTCGCCGCCATTGCGCTGAAGGGCGGCGCGCCGGATGCGCCGGACGTGCCGCTCGACACCGACGGCGTGCCGGTGCTGACCGCGGATCCTGATGCAACCAGGGATATCGGCGAGGCCGTGCGTGCGACGCTGCAGAACGTCAACCGGCTGGTCACCGACAACCAGGAGGCGCTGAAGGGCGCGCTCAGCAATGTCGAGACCTTCACCGGCGTGCTCGCAAAGAATGCCGAGTCCATCGACGGCATTATGAAGAAGATCGACAGCATCATGGGCAAGGCCGATGGCGTCGTCGCCAAGACCGACAATATCATGCTCGGCCTCGATACATTGGCAGGCGGCAAGGACGGCGGCGCGCTGACCGCGGCCGTGAAGTCGTTCCACGAACTCACCGACAATCTCGACAAGCGCACCGGGCAGTTGATCATCGATGGCCGCCGCACTCTGGGCGATGCCTCGCGCACGCTGAACGATGTCAGCCGCGCGGTGAACAATCTCGACCGCAACCCGACGCGCCTGCTGTTCGGCCCGAGCACCAGCTCGCAGCAGCAGGCCCCGCCGCCGCAACAGCAGGCGCCGCCGCAGCAGTTGCGAAGGCGCTGATCCGTAGCCCGGATGGAGCGCAGTTTAATCCAGGGATGTCGAGCTAGCTGAAACGCCGGTTCCCGGGTTACGCTGCGCTCCACCCGGGCTACAGGAGCGCTTATGGCTATCGACGATCACTTCACCATCAGCAATGGCCGCGTGATGGCCACCATCAAGGCCGATGGCGCCGAGCTGTGCTCGCTCAAGAATGCGGATGGTTATGAGGTGCTGTGGCAGGCCGGCCCCGAATGGCCGCGTCACGCGCCGATCCTGTTTCCCATCGTCGGGCGGCTCAAGGATGACGTGCTCCGTCATGGCGGCAAGACCTATCCCATGACCCAGCACGGCTTTGCCCGCGACCAGCTCTTTGCCTGGACGGCGCGCGAGAAGACGCTATGCGTGTTGTCGCTGAGCGACAACGAGGCCAGCCGCGCCAAATACCCGTTCGCCTTCCGGCTCGACGTGTCCTACGTGGTCGATGAGGACGAGCTGGTGATCGGCTATGCGATCACCAATACCGGGGACGAGATGTTGCCGGCATCGATCGGTGCGCATCCGGCATTTCACTGGCCGCTCGCGGATGGCATCGCGAAGACCGCGCATCGCATCGTGTTTGCGCAGCCGGAGCCAGCCCCGATCCGACGGCTCGACGGCGGGCTGTTGCTGCCGCAGCCGGAAGCAACCGCAGTGCAGGGCGATACGCTCGCTTTGTCCGAAGCCCTGTTCGCCGCCGACGCGATGATCTTCGATCGGATCGCCAGCACATCGCTGCGCTATGAGGCGCCGGGGGCACCGACCATCACCTTTGCCTGGGATGGTTTCCCGCAACTCGGTATCTGGTCGAAACCATCGGGGGCAGCTTTTCTCTGCATCGAGCCATGGCATGGTTTTGCGAGCGCGGTGGATTTCGATGGCGAGTTCAGCGACAAGCCCGGCGTGATGCAGATAGCGGTCGGCGAGACACGCAGCTTTACGCAGCGGATTGGGTTCGCTTAGTAGCGCTCAGTTCTTTCCCTCCCCCTTGTGGGGAGGGTGGCCGCGCGAAGCGCGGACGGGTGGGGGTGCACCACGGTACGACGTCACGTGGGGATAGACCCCACCCCCGCCTATCGGCGGACCCTCCCCATTCGCTTCGCTCCGGGGAGGGAGGCCATCAGCAATCTCGCGATACGTGCAAACAAAAAGCGGAGGCAGCGCTGCCTCCGCTTTCGCGTTTCAATCTGTGCTGAGCTTTATCCCAGCCGGCCTGCGGCATGGGCCAGAAGCGTGTAGACCTGACCGGTTTCCGATGTCAGGTGGCTGCGCAGGGCGCTCGGGCCGCGTTCATCGCGGGCCACCTCGTCGAGCAGGCGCTCGAATTCGGTGATGTAGCGATCCACGGTGCCCTTGAAGTTGCGGTCGGCGCGATACTTGCGGGCGACTTCATCAAAGGCCTTCTGGCCGGCGGGCGTGTAGAGGCGCTTGCTGAAGGCCTTGCGCTCGCCGCGCTGATAGCGGTCCCACATCTCGGCTGCGAGGTTGCGATCCATGAGGCGCGCGATGTCGAGCGACAGCGACTCCAGCGGATTGCTCGGCGCGGCAGGCTGCGCTGCGCGGGCGCGCGGCTGCTCCTGCTCTTCGTCCTCGGCGCGGCCGAGCAGATCGGTCAGCCAGCCATCGCCACGGTCCTGTTCGGCCGGTGCAACCGACGGCGCTTCGGTGCGGCGCGACGGGCTGCCGAAGTCGGCAGTCGGCAGGCTCGAAGCGGTGCCGATCGGCGAACGGCGCGGCGCTTCGTTGCGCGGCTCGCTACGCACCTCTGCGCGGGTCTCGGCGCGGCTGCTGCCGACCGTGGCCATCACCGGTTCCGGCTCGCGCTGCGGCGCGCTGCGGGCGTTGGTCTGCACCACGTCCATACCGCGGCCGTGACGGGCGACGATGCGGTTGAGCTCGGCGAGGGCTTCGATCTGGTCGACGATCACCTTGCGCATCTGCGCAGTGCTCTCGGCGGCCTCCTGCGGCATCTCGAACACGCCGCGGCGCATGTCGGCGCGGGTGGCTTCGAGCTCGTTGTGCATCTCGGCAGCCATCGCCTTCATGCCCTGGACCATCGACGCGAACTTGTCGGTCGATGCCTTGAACATGGCTTCGGCTTCCTTGGTGCCCTGCTGATAGATGTCGTTCATGGCCTCCGAGGTCACGCGACGCTCTTCTTCTGCCGCGCTGCGCACGGCTTCGAACTGCTTGGTAATGGCCGAGGAGCCTGCACCAGCGGTTTCGGCGACCACGCGGGCGATGTCGCGGGCACGCTCTTCCGCGGCCGCCAGCGACTCGTCGAGCAGGCCGGTGAAGCGGGTGAGGCGCTGATCGAGATCATTGGTGCGCAGATCGATGGTGGAGACCAGCGATTCCAGTGCCTGCTTCTTGTCGCCGACCGAGGTGAGAGTCGAGCGGTTGCTCTGTTCGACCAAAGCTGCGGCATCGACCAGCGCATGGCCATGGGCCTCGAACTGGGTCGATAGCGTGCCGAGGTCTTCGAGCGCCTTCTCGGACTTGGACGAGAACAGCGTGAGCTGCTCTTCCAGCGTCTGGGTCGCGATGCCGTTGCGCGAGGTCACGTCGTTCATGGTGGCGACGAAATCGGCCACGCGGGTGACGAGGGCGCGCTCCAGCGAGTTGAGGTTGTCGTGGGCGCCGGTGAGGACTTCCTGCAGCAGGATGTTGCCTTCACGCAGCCGCTCGAACAGGGCGACCGTGTCGGTGCGCAGGATCTTGCTGGTTTCCTGCATCTCGGTGACGGCGGTGATCGACACCTGGCGCGACTGCTCGATGGCGGTACGCGACGAGGTTTCGAGGTCCTTCAGTGACTTGTTGACCGCGCCGGCTGCGAGTTCGCCAGCCGTGGTGATAGCCCGGGCGACATCGGTGCTGGAGGTCGCCAGCGTCTGCGAGAAGGTCTGGCTGCGATTTTCGATCGCCTTCAGGGCATCCACCGTCACGCGATCGATATCGATCGTGAGCTGGTTGGCCTTGCCGCCGAGTGCATCGACCAGCGAGCCGCGCTTCGCGTCCACCATCTGCGACAGACGTTCGGTCTGCTGCTGCACGTAGCCGACGATTTCGTCGGTCTTCGCGCTCATGGTCGTGCCGAACGAGCCCGATGCCGTGAACACCGACCGTTCGATCTCCGACGACGTGGTCTTGATCTTGGTGGTGATCTCGGTCGAGGCGGCGACCAGCGACTGCTGGGCCTGCGCAGCGCTGACCTTGATATTGTCGGTGGTGTTGGCTGTGACGGCCGACAGCGTACGCTCGATATCGACCGAGATGGCCTTGATCTGCGCAGCGGCATCGGCGGACGAGGTGGTGAGCGAGGTCTGCACTTCGCGGGCGCTGCTGAGCAGCGAGGACGCCGAGTCAGCGCCGATGGCGAGCAGCGTGCGCTCGACATCGATGGCGAGGGTACGGACCGACGCGGTGGTTTCCGACGAGGCCGAGACCAGTGCGTTCTGCGCTTCGCGGGCGTGGCTGACGATTGCCTCGGTGGTCGAGGTGCTCGCGGCCATCAGGCTGCGTTCCATATCGGCCGCAAGGGCCTGGACCTGGCTGGTGGCTTCCGACGACGCCGAGACGAGCGTGGTCTGGGCTTCGCGTGCGCCGGCCACGATCGAGCTTGCCGTTGTGGCGCCAGCGGTCGTGATGCTGCGTTCGACGTCGGCCGCAAGGGTGCGCACCTGGTTCGCGGCATCGGTCGAGGCCTCGATGAGCGAGGACTGCACGTTGCGGGTCGAGGCGAGGATCGATTCCGCGCTGGCATTGCCGGCGGCGATCAGCGTGCGTTCGACATCGGCGGCGAGCGAGCGGACCTGCTGCGATGCATCGGTCGAGGCAGTGACCAGCGTCGACTGCGCCGCGCGGGCACCGGAGAGGACGGCGTCCGCGGTGGCGGTGCCGGCCGTGGTGAGGGTGCGCTCGATATCGGCGGACAGGCTCTGGATCTGCGTCGTGACTTCGGTCGAGGTCGAGACGAGGGTGGTCTGCGCGTCGCGTGCACCGGCGATCAGCGAGGCTGCGGTGGTCGAGCCCGCCGTGGTGAGCGTGCGCTCCACATCGGCCGACAGTGTCTTGACGTGCTCGGACGCATCCGTGGACGCGGTGATGAGCGTGGTCTGGGCTTCGCGGGCGCTGGCGATGATGGCGCCAGCGGCGGTGGTGCCGATGGCGGTCAGCGAGCTCTCGATATCGGTGGCGGTCAGGCGCAGCTGCGCGCCGACATCGGTCGAGACCGAGACGAGAGACTCTTGCGCGGCGCGGGCGCCTGCCTGGATGGTCTCGCTGGTGTTGACCATGAGATGGGTGAGCGAGCGCTCGGCATCGTCCACATGGCCCTTGATGTTGACCGACAGTTCTTCGGCGCGCGCCATGAGCTGATCGCTCGCGGTGCGGCCCGAGGTCTCGATGCGGCCAGCGACGGCCTCAATGCGCGAACCGAGCAACTCCTCGAACTGTTCGACACGTCCTTCGATCTCGGTGGCAATGGCGCCGGCGCGGGTTTCGATACCCTGATGAATGCCCTGGAAGCGCGCAGTGACGGTGTCGGCAAGGTTGTTGCTGCGCGCGTCGATCGCCTCAGTGACGTTGTTGATGCGATAGTCGATCGCAGCGATCGCCTGCACGGTGCCCTCGGTGAGGGAGGTCGTGAGGAACGACAGCCGGTCGTCGATGGAGTGAATGGCCTGCACGGCGCCATCGGTAAGCGACGTGGTGAGGTGGGTGAGGCGGGCATCGACAGTATCGACCGCACGGGTCGCGCCGTCGGTGAGGGTCGACTGCAGCGACTGCAGGCGCGCTTCGACGATCGCGGTGACCGACTGGGCGCGGTTGTCGAAGGTCTCTTCGAGGCCCTTGAGGCGTTCGTCGACGGTGGCGTCGAACGACTTCATGCGGCCGTCGAGCGAGACGTCGAGGCTGTTGACGCGGTTTTCGAACGTGGTTTCGAAATGCGCCAGGCGGCCGTCGAGCGTGTCGGTGATGCCGCCGATATTGGAGGTGACGCGGGCATCGAAGCCGTCGACATAGGTCTTCAGCGTGGTGTTGATGTCTTCCGTGCGCTGGCCGAGACGCTCGACCACTTCGCCGCCGAAGGTCTTCACGGTGCGATCGAATTCGGAGATGTGTTTGGTGATCAACGCACCGAGCGTGCCGCTGTCGCGCGAGAAGCGCTCGGCGAGCTCGAAGCCCTGGTCCTTCACGAGCTGTTCGAACGCATTGATCTGCAGGCTGAGCGTGTCGTGTGCGCTCTCGGTCTGGCTGGCGACGCGGGCGGCCAGCGAGGTGACGGTGGCTTCGAGCGACTCGCTCGCCTTGTCGCCCGAGGTCAGAACCTGGGTGGCGAGGCGGTTGCCGGCGTCGTCGATCTTGCCGGCGAGGTCGTTGCTGCGCAGTTCGAGCTCGAGCAGTAGCGAGTCGCTGGAATTCTTAAGCGAGTCATGGACCTGCTCGGTGCGATCCGAGACGCGATCGACGATCGACGCCGAGCGCTGCTCGAAGTCGCTGGTGATGCGGTCGATGCGCTCGTTCAGCATCTCGTGGACGCGATCGGCGAGATCGACGAACTCGTCGTGGACGTGACCGGTCTTGAAGTTGAGGCTGGTGGTCAGGCGCTCCGATGCATCGAGCACGGCGCGGGTGGTCTCGGAGCTGGCTTCCTCGAGGCGGTCGAGCAGGTCGCCGCCGCGTTCGCCGAGCGCCAGAATCATGTTGTCGCCGGCGCGGCCGAGGGCGCCGGTGATGTGCTCGCCGCGCTCTTCGAGGGCGCTGGTGATGCTCTTGGCGACTTCATCGACACGCGAGGCGATGGCGTCGGAAATCAGCGCGATGTCGTGGCGGAGGTCGATCTGCACACCGGAAATCGCCGAGCGGACCTGTTCGGCCTGACCGACGAGATTGTCGCGCTGATGCGCGATGTCCTGCAGCAGCGCGCGGATGCGCACTTCGTTGTCGGAATAGGCGCGCTCGAGGGCCGACACTTCGTTGGCGACGAGGCTTTCCAGTTCGCCGGCGCGTGCGATGGCGCGCTCGATGCCGTCACCCATGGCGGCGACTTCGCGGCGGATCGCCTGACCCACGGTGACCATGGAATCGCTGGCGCTGCCTTCGGGCTCGGAAAAGCGGATCGCGACCTGGGCCATGGACTGGGCGATCAGGCGCATTTCCTGGCCGCGCCAGGCGAGGCTGGCGAGGAAGTAGAACAGCAGAATGGGGGCGAACAGCACGGCAGCGAGGCCGGCCAGTGCGAGCGTGCCGCCCGAGCCCTGACCGATCAGGGCCTGCAGCGCTGGCAGGAAGGCAAAAGTGAGGACGCCGGCGCCGATCACCCATACGCCGGCAAACAGCGTGGCGAGCGTGTAGACGTTGCGGGCCGGGCGGTTCTTCTGCAGCGCCTGCAGGATCTGGCCGATGGTTTCGCGATCGTCATTGGCGGCGCGGCGGCCGAAACGCGGCTCTTCGGTGGGCTCGAAGGACGGGTGATCGGCAGAAATACGGGAATCGAAGCTGGGCTCGTCCAGATTGACCGGGCCGGAGACCGGCGCGTTATCGGCGCGCAATGTCTGATCGGGGCGGGGCCCGTCGATATTCAGGGCTTCCTGGATAGCGGAAAGGGCGACTTCGGTCGGATCTTTGGCCTTCTTCGAATTATTTGCCATGCTCGTTCCACGCCCCCTGTTACGCAACACCGGAAGTACCCATACGCGTCGTCTCGCTGCATCGGCCAAAGCCGGATGCACCCCGCAAGACGAATTCAGACTGCCGGTCGCTCGGCTTGTCCGCTACTTCCGCAAACATCCTATTGGCTTGGTCGCGCGAATGAAATGGTTCTGGTTAAGACATTCTTAATGATAGTTAACGGCTTCTGCCGGTAACTAGTTGTTAGGCTTCGAATATCCGGAATGGCCCCGTAATCGTGGCGAGTTTTCGTCAAAACCGCGGCGAGAAGCCGGATCGTACACAGAACGTTCCGTTAACCAATTCCGTGTTTGGCTGCCGAAAAGTGCGGCCGGAACCCCCGGCGGCGGGGAATCTGAGCCAATATCAATGCCACTTCACCTCGAATGGGTTCAATGGATGCCGTCACCGCCGCTGGTTCCCGATGACGGACCCATCAATCTCGACCATCTGAACCGCATGACCATGGGCGACGCCTCGCTAGAGCGCGAAGTGCTGGCGATGTTCGCGGCCCAGGCGAGCGAGCTGATCGAAAAAATCGTCCGGATGCCGCCCAACGTGGCGGATCTCGCCCATAAGCTCCGGGGCTCGGCCGAAGCGGTCGGCGCGTTCCGGATCACCGACGCGGCCGAATGGCTGGAAAGCGCCCTGCGGGACAATTCGGATAGCGCCGAAGCGCTGATGACGTTGACCGACGCGGTTCTCGAGGCGAGGGCCGAGATCGACGGCATTCTCAAGCGGTCCTGATCCCCTCTTTCCAGATGACGGTTTTGCGGTGGAGCGCTGGCGCTGCGCGAACCGACCCGTTATAGGACAGCCGTATCTGTCTTCCCGGTAGCGCGAGCATCATGGCCAAAATCAACTTTGTCGATCATTCCGGCGAAACCCGCACCATCGATGCGGATGTCGGCTCTACCGTGATGGAAGTTGCGATCCGCAATGCGATCCCCGGCATCGAAGCCGAATGCGGCGGCGCCTGCGCCTGCGCGACCTGTCACGTCTATGTGGACGAAGCCTGGCAGGAGAGGGTCGGCGCTCCCACCCCGATGGAAGAGGACATGCTGGACTTCGGCTATGACATCAAGCCGAATTCGCGCCTGTCGTGCCAGATCAAGGTCACCGAAGCCCTCGATGGTCTCGTCGTGATCACGCCGGAACGCCAGGCCTGATCAAACGAACGGCTGCCCTTGAGGCCGCCGTATCGCGTTCGTAACAGCGGTCCTGGTGGACCGCGCCGGACTTTACGCGGTTGCCGCGCGGCGCAGCATCCAGGGCTGCAGGCGGGTGATCGTGTCGGCCGGAATGGCGGTCGGCTGGCGGCTCTGCAATCCCACCATGACCGTGGTCGCCGATGACGAGGCGATGCATTTCCCGCCCGAGAACACCACCTGCGCGAATGTCAGCGACGTCCGGCCGATCTTTTCGATCCCGGTGCCGAGTTCGATCGTGCCGGGCCAGTGCAGCTCCGCGCGGAAGTGAATGTCGAGCTTGACCAGCACCCAGCTCAGTCCGTCCGGCGTCAGGCCATATGACGAGTCCTTGGTGAGCATCACGCGGCTGGTTTCGAAATAGCTCGAATAGACCGCGTTGTTGACGTGGTTGTTCGGATCGAGATCCGCGAAACGCACATTGTCCGTCAGGCGAAATGGATAGTCTTCCAGCAGAGGTACGGCTGCGCGGGCAGGGGCATTCACGTCATCGGTCTCCAGCAGATTGCGATCCGTTACAGCGCAGTTACGGCATGCAGGCAAGTCTGCAGCCTCGGATCCGAGCTGGCGTCTGCAGATCGTGCGACCGGCCTTGCGGATGCAGCTCTCCGTTAACTGATGCGCGACTACACTTTGGAACCGACGTGATATTGAGTCGCTGGCGGAAATGATGTGCGCCGCTCGGAGTTCGCGGGTACCGTTACTTATGGCGAAGGTGTGGCGGCGCCACAGACTGATACCCGACGCGTGATCGGCAATCTTGCAAAAGCCATCAAGCGGGGTCACTCTTTCGTCGCGTAAGATTGATAGTTCATGCAGCTGCATCCTCGGTGCCTGCCGGACGACGAACTGCGAAGGGGACGTAGATGACCCAGACCCGATCCCGCCGATTTGCCACCTTGGCTCTTGCGAGCATGACGACCGCTGCCGTCAGCTTGATGTCTACGGTCAGCTTTGCCACGGCGCAGACGGCCGCAGGTCTCTGGCAGAAGATCGAGGACGGCAAGCCGGTCGTCTGGGTTTTGGTCGTCGATCGTGGCGGCGTCTTTGAAGGTGCCATCGCCAAGACCTTCCCGAGCGCCGACGACAAGCCGGGCGACGATATCTGCAGCAAATGCATCGATGACCGCAAGAACCAGCCGGTGCTGGGCATCTCCTTTATCCGCAACATGCAGCAGCAGGGATTGAAGTACGAGAATGGCAACATTCTCGATCCGCGTGACGGCAAGGTCTACAAGGCGAAGATGAGCGTCAGCGCCGATGGCCGCGCGCTCACCGTTCGCGGTTATTGGGGCATTGCGTTGCTGGGCAAGGACGAGACCTGGTATCGCCTCCCGGAAACGGAGATGGCATCGCTCGATCCGACTGTGCTCGCGAAATATGTGCCGCAGACCGTGGCCACGAAGCAGCCGGCGACCACTGGTACGTCCAAGGCACCGGTGAAGAAGGCAAGCGCGACGCCCGCGCAGCCTCAGCAGCGTTAGCGTTTTCATTCCTGGACGGGAGCACGTTCGGCTTCACCGGATTTGCTGTGTGCCGGGTGAGGTCAGGAAGCTCTGCACGCATGTAAACAGCTGCAGCCGGTTACGCTCCATCAGCATGCTGTGGGTTCCTTCGGGAAGCGACACGAGCTGGTTCTCGATGCGAGATGGAAGCCTGTCGAACAGGGCATGGGCCATATAGGGCGGCGTGTCATTGTCCCATTCCGGACTGACCAGCAATGTGGGGGCCTCGATCCTTGCCGGATCGAAGTATGGCCGGCCAACGTTATAGTACTCGACGACGTCCTGGATCACGCCATTCGGTGCGCGCAATTCCGCGGGATGGGTTGATTGGCTCTTGGGATCGGTTGCCCATGTCGTCGTGGCCCAGCAGTCGAACCATCCTTCCGGGATCAGCGTATCGCGTGCATGCTCGGGCACGCCGGCCAGCCAGCGGTCATGGGCCTCAGCTTTCGTCACCGTCCGGTATGCAGGCGAGCGCTGCCCGGCGAGGGCGGCGGTGCGCGGGCCCGGCTGTCGTATCCATAGCGGTGCATAGAGGACAAGGCGGTTCACCAGCTGCGGATTGAGCGACGTATAAGTCGCGACCAGCGTCGTTCCCCACGACCATCCCATCAGCGACAGGGTATTCAGCTGGCGCCGTTCCCGAATGAAGCGCACGGCAGCGGCGATATCGCGAAGGGCCACATCGCCCCGAACGATCGGCTGGCTGTCTTCCGCCGGGCGATCCATTTCCGGCGGTCGCGTGGAGCGGCCATAGCCGCGCAGATCGAGCGCGTAGACGTCGAAGCCTTGTGCAGCGATGAAGTCCATCCAGGAGAAGCCATCCAGCGCGAGATCGAAACTCGTCGATGCCGGATAGGTCGCCCCATGTACGAACAACAGGGTTCGATTGGGGCCGAATTCCTTCATGCCGGATGCATGCTTGTTGCGGACGAAAAGGTCGATACCAGCGTCATCCGATGGAATTCTGAACTCTTCACATTCCAGTGCGTCGATCATCGCTGCCATTCGAAACCTCTGCTGGTCCCGTGAATGTTATTAGAATCTCATTCTAGTCGTTGTAAGAGTTGAACCAAGTCCGCAGATCGCGCTGACGATCACGAACCCTGAACGACCAGTTGCATGAACAAGCCATCCAGCTCGCGCGCCGTCGCCTCGTCGCTGACGGGCATCAGGCGCCCGGTGCGCACATCCTGAAAAACCATTCGCTGCTGCAGGAGCGCATAGACAGCGCGCATGGCCAGGTCCACGCGCCTGTCGACGACATCGCCGGGGATGTCCTTCATGTGATGTCTCACGATCGCGCTGATGCGGTCCGTCACATGTCTGATGAGGGCAGATGCGCGCTCATAGATTTCGTCATCGCCGAGGAGATAAGCAGGGCGAAGCAGATTGCGCTGGCGTGAATAGTAGCGCGTGAGATTGTGGAGGATCGTGTAGATCGATTCCTGGAGCGAGAGATGCTCGTGGCGCTCGAGCCGCATGCTCTCGTCGATATTGGCGATTTGTCGGTCACGGATCGACTCGTGGAGAGCGACCAGGATGCTGGCCTTGTCGCGAAACCGGGCATAGATCGATGCGGGCACACATCCGGCGCGGGCCGCGATGTCGGGGATGGTGATGTCTTCGAACGTGCGGCCGTCCAGGAGATCGTCCAGTGCCTGGATGATCTCCTGGAGACGTCGTTCGCTGCGCGCCTGCTTGGGCGCATTCACGCGGTTCAGGCGAATGATCGGCTCGATGTCATGAGCCTTTGCCGGCTTGGTCGGTCTGCTGCTGTGTGGCTTTGGCATCGCGCGATTCCATAATGGCCATGGTCCTTGTTCCACACTCGGTGGTTCGAGGCGAGCAAAACATCCGGCTTGACAAACTAGAACGTCATTCTAACAAAGTAGAATGTCAATCTAATAACTGACAATAAACAGGAGGATAGTCATGACCGAGGAACACACCTCTCATCATCAGGTTGATCCGATCATCGTCGTCGGTGCCGGTCCGACGGGGCTCGGTGCTGCCCTCGAACTCGCGCGATGCGGTCTCCGCTCGATCTTGCTAGAACGCAACGAGCGCACCAGCTGGCATCCCAAGACCCGGAACTTCAACACGCGCTCGATGGAAATCGCGCGGGGGTGGGGGCGCGAGGTCTATGAAGAGCTGCGTCAACTCGATCTGCCGCCAAACTGGAAGACACCGATCCGCTTCATGGAGTCAATCGTCGGCAAGCAGACCGGTCATCTCGATTCCAGGGGCTTTGCAGGTGCCGGACCGGAACTGAGCCCTGTCAGCTCGGTGCTGTCGTCGCAGGACATGATCGAGCCCGTGCTCCGCAAGGCGATCGAGCGCACCGGGATGGCCGATGTCCGCTTCAATCATGAAGTCGTCGAGATCGTTTCCGGGGATGAGGACGGTGCGTCGGCAGTCGAGATCAAGGTGAAGAACCGCGCCACCGGCGAAATCTATTCGTTGAAGGCGCCTGCACTTGTCGCCGCTGATGGGGCGTCCAGCTTTTTCCGCGAGAAACTGAAGGTCGAAATGGATGGGCCGAAGAAGATCGCCCACTTCATCAATTGCTACTTCCGCGCAGATCTCGAAAAGCATATCGGCGAACGGACAGGCATCCTGCACTTCTTCTCAAACAAGGATGCGCGCGGGGTATTCCAGCCGCTGGATGCGAAGGGGCGCTGGCTGACGCAGCTGGAAGTGCCGGAAGCGGAATGGTCGATCGACTACTTTGATAAGGACAGGTGTGTCGAGCGTATCCGTCTGGGCGCAGGAATTCCGGATCTTCCGGTCGAGGTTCTGTCGATCGGCAAGTGGCAGATGAATGCGGTTGTCGGCCGTCATCTCATTTCGGGGCGCATCATTCTCGTCGGCGATGCCGCGCATATGTTCCCGCCAACAGGAGGCCTCGGTGCGAACACCGGCCTGCAGGGTATGCACAATGCAATCTGGAAGCTGGCGCTTTACCTGAAGGGGAAGGCGGGGCGCGAACT
Source organism: Tardiphaga alba (assembly GCF_018279705.1). Lineage (NCBI taxonomy): Bacteria > Pseudomonadati > Pseudomonadota > Alphaproteobacteria > Hyphomicrobiales > Nitrobacteraceae > Tardiphaga > Tardiphaga alba. The sequence continues at coordinate 4,386,678 of NZ_CP036498.1, read as the reverse complement.
GCTCTCGACTTACGAGACCGAGCGGCGGCCATTCGCGCGTTGGGTTGCCGATCAATCCTATCACAATCGCCAGCAGGTTTGGAAACTCGGGGCGATTTCGCGCGGTGAAACCACTGTCGATGAGGTCGGTCGCGCGGAAGTGTTCCAGATGACGAGCCGCTACGGCAATCATATCGGGCTCGAGCTCGGCAGCGTCTATGAATCGACCGCGGTGGTGCCGGACGGCAGCACGCCGCCGGCAGTGAACGATCCCTTCACCGACTACATCCCATCCGGCGTGCCGGGTTGCCGCGCACCGCATGTCTGGATCGAGCGGGATGGAGAACGGCTATCCACACTCGATCTGGTGTCGCCCGAATTCTCGATTCTTGCGGGGGCGCAGGGTGAGGCGTGGCGGGCCATCGCGACGGCAATCGGCACTGAAGTCGGCCTGGATATCCAGTGCCATCTGGTCGGCACCGACGTCGAGGATGTCGAGCAGACCTTCGGTGATCGCTTCGGCGTCAGCACGACGGGCGCGGTGCTCGTGCGGCCGGATGGCTTCATTGCCTGGCGGGTTGCCGAGATGAAGCCCGGTGCAGAAGAGCACCTGCGTTCTGCACTACTTCACATCCTACACCCGAAGGCGCAGGCCGCGATGGATCGTCTCGCGTCCTGATCACCTGATCCTTGCAAAGACGACGATGCGGCGCATCTGGCGCCGCGTCGATCCAAGAATGGCGCCGGAACGGCGTCGCCCCAAGGAGGAAATCATGCGCCGTTACTTGCGTGCTATCTCGATCTGCTTTGTCTCGTTGCTATTACCCGGTATGGCCTGGGCGAACTATCCGGAACGGCCGATCAAGCTGATCGTCGGGTTTCCGCCCGGCGGCTCGATCGATGTCGTCGCACGGATCCTTGCCGAGAAACTTCGCCCGGTCTTCAATCAGCCCATTGTTGTGGAGAACCGGCCGGGCGCTTCAGGGACGATCGCAGCTCAGTCTACAGCAAGCGCCGAGGCGGATGGCCACACGATCCTCATGACCACGTCGGCGCTGATCATCAATCCGTGGATTTCGCCGTCGCCCTTCGATCCCATGAAGGACCTGAAGGCAGTCACCCGGGTGGCGATGTCGCCTTATGTTCTGGTCGTGAGTCCGAAGCTTCCGATCCATTCCTTTGACGAATATGTCGCTTATGCCAAACAGAATCCCGGCAAGCTGACCTGTTCGACCTATGGCGTCGGGTCGCCGCCGCATCTGGCCCTCGAGATGTTTAAGCGCGCGGGTGAGCTCGATGTGGTGCATGCGCCGTATCGCAGCTTCGGACTCGCGCTTCCCGACCTGATGTCGGGCCTGCTGTCGTGCTCGGTCGATACGCCTGCGAATGTGGAGCAGCATGTCCGGGCGGGGACGATCAGGGCTGTGGCTGTGACGAGCCCGGGAGCGTTGCCCATGTTCCCGGGCTCTGCTCCGATTTCGTCCCGCTATCCGGATGTGGCCGTCGAGGCATGGCAGGGGATTTTCGTGCGTAGCGGCACACCGCAGGCCATCGTCGATCGTATCAACAGCGAACTGGTGAAAGCGTTGAGGGATCCGGAGATTATCAAGCGGATGAGTGACATCGGGTTCACGCCTGTCGGTGACAGCAGCGAAGCCGCCGCTCAGGTCGTTCGCAACGACTTTGACCGATACGGAGCGCTGATCAAGACGCTGAAGCTGAAATCGGAATAGGCGACGCTCGGATCCGGTTCTCTTGTTCAGCTGCAGGCGTACGGCCTGGATAAGGATAGCTCCATCCGGGCCATACTTTTACCTCGCTGGCTGCTGAATCTGCACCGGCGCCAGCGGTTCCTGCGAAACTTCCGCTTCGGCGCCGAGGCGCAGCACGCTTGCGGCTGCCGGCACGACGGCATCGGCCATGGCCGCGTGGCCTTCACCGGTGGGATGGATGGCGCCGCCATAGACCGCAGAGAGAATGCCCCAGGTCGCGTCGTGGATATCGGACGGCTGGACAGCCGCCGAATAGCCCTGCGGATAGGTCATCGCCGCGAAGTAGCTGTCATTGGCATCGCGGATCCACCGGGCGCGGGGCAGATAGGCGCGGAATTCGCTGGCGCCGCGGCCGCAGGCCATCGGCTGCTGGGCTGCTTCCACCAGGCTGGTGTTGAAGCTGTCGCCCTTGGGCGAGAAGCAGGCGCGATCGAAGTCCGGGTCATTGGCGCCGCGGGCGCAAAAACCGTGATTGGCGAAGTTGGCCTGATGCGCATCGACGAAGGTCATGCGGTCGGCTTCCGGATTGCGGCACAGCACGCCGCCTTCGCACATCGCGATCGACTTCAGTTGCGGCAGGAATTCACGCTCGACGAAGTTGGCCACATTCGAAAGCCGGCGGGGATCCGCGGAGAAGGACGGGTGCACGTCGAAACCGCCGGGGCCACCCGGGCAGGGGCCGCCATTGACGAGCGCCGGATTGCCATAGGCCGTGAACACCACGCGGCCCATGTCGCCGCCGACCAGCGGCTTCAACTGCTCGCGCAATTTGCCGAAGCCTGCCGGCAGGTCGCGGGTCAGCGCGCTGCGCGAGTCCTCGACCGAGCCGAGAATGCCGCCGCGCTTGAACAGCGCACGTTCAGTGTCGTTGTCGACGATGACGTCGGCCACGAGACCGGAGAAATTGATGTCGTTGGCGCCGATCGACAGCAGCACGAGATCGAGCCGGCGGTTCGGCGCGCGCTTCTTTACGGCCGTTACGGCTTCACGCAATTCGGCGACCTGAGCGTTGACGCTGCCGGCGCAGGTGGATGCGTTCTTCGTGGTCAGGCATTCGCGGGCACGCTGGCTGCCAAGCAGGCCATCGGCAATGGTGGCGCCGGAGCAGGCGAGGGCAGGTAGCTGACGGCGATGTGCGGATACTGCACGGCAAGCGCGATCGCGGCGCGGGTCTGGTAGCTGTAGAGCGAGCGATGGCAGGCGGCATTGAGCCACTGCGCGCCGGCGCGCTGCCAGGCTTGCAGGGATTCATAGGAATCGCAGGAGCGCCCGCCTTTGAAGGCGGCGCGGCTCGGCCGGTAGAACTGGCCGGCGGGGCCGCCGAGATAGGAGCGGAAGCAGAAGCCATCGTCCGACAGCGCCACCGGCCGATCCGGATTGCCTTCGCCCGATGCGATGGAGTCGCCGAGCCCGGCGATGAAGATGTCGCGCACGACGATATCGGTGGAGGTGCGTATCGGCGCGTCGCCACTGGCGACGTCCACGGTGGCCACGGTGCGGCGACCATAGATGGCGCGGAAATTGATCGGTTCGGCGCAATCGACGGTGGATTGTCGCGGGCCTTCGCCGTCGTCGAACGTCCAGGCACACACCGCGCCGACCGGCACCTCGCCGGTGAGACGCACGGTGACCGGATGTTCGGTCGGCGTCAGGTAGCTCTCCTTGACGCCGTCGCGGGTGCAGGGCTCGCTGACGCGGCCGGCGAGATCGACGCACAAGCGGCCCACGGTATTGCGAGCCCAGCCGCGTCCATCGCTCTGTGTGCCAAGGACCTGTTCGGAGCCAAGCACGCTGCGATTGCGCATGGCATCGACGTGAAGCTGGAAGTCGCGCTCTTCCTTGAACAGGCGAAAGCGATTGCGGACTTCCCAGGAAATCTGGACGGAAGCGCTATTGGCGGGTGCGATGGCGGTCGGCGCCTGCGCAGCGGCCTGCTGTGCGGGCCATAGCGGCGCCATGCCGACAAGCGTGACGGCAACAAGAAATGAACGTCTGGAAAAGGCGTAGGTCATGCGGTTTTGAACGTCACGTATGGGGCGGAAGTAAGAAACGCCTAGCATGCGGAACGCGTTCCGCGGAGTCGGTTCGCAGCGCGATCAGCAGGAAGTGAGCGGACGTGTCATCCCCGCCTGTCGTCGTCCGACCCATACCTCGTTCGTGATGGATCTGTGACGTCGCCATCGACCGAATTCCCGCTTCGCGAGGACCACGAAACGGAGCCCGTTTCAGCCGTGCGACTGCCGCTGATGCACGACCACCGGCGCAGGCTCGCCTTCGCGGTGCTCACTGGAAGAGCCGCCCGTCTTGCGTCGTTGCCACGGGACGATGACGCTGAGCCAGAGTTCGCGGGTGCCCATGATGCAGATCGAGATCGCGAATGGGAGCATGAAATACAGGATGCGGAACATCACCACGGTGGCGATCAGTTCTTCCTGCTTGAACTGCGGCAGCGCCACCAGCATGGCGGCGTCGAATACACCGAGGCTGCCCGGCGCATGGCTGGCAAAGCCGAGCAGGGTGGCAAGGATGAACACCACCGAGACCGAGACGAAGTCCACATAGGGCGTTTCGGGCATCAGGAGATAGAAGGCCAGCGCGCAGAAGCCGAGATCGACCACGCCGATGGCGATCTGCAGCAGGGTCAGCGGCGCCGAGGGCAGCACGACCTTCCAGCCGTTCTGGCCGAGCTGGCGGCGCTCCTTGCCGACCGAGAGCCAGACCAGATAGCAGGCGATGCCGGCAAGACAGGCGAGGCCGATCAGCCGGTTCAGCGAATCCGGCAGCAGATCGATGGCGGATGCGGCCTGCGGATGCCAGACCATGCCGATGCCCAGCACGAAGCAGTTGCCGAGCCAGAAGGTGAGGCCGGAGATGAAGCAGATCTTGGCGACGTCGATGGCGTTCAGCCCGTAGTCCGAATAGATGCGGAAACGGATCGCGCCGCCGGTGAAAACCGTGGCGCCGAGATTATGGCCGATCGTGTAGCTGGTGAAGCTCGACAGTGCGGCAATGCGGTAGGGAACGTGTTTCTTGCCGATCGTCTTCAGCGCGAAGTAATCGTAGAAGGTGAGGGTGCAGAAGGCGCCGATCACGCACAGTGTCGCCATCGCGATCTGCATCGTCGACTTGGCCGCCATCGCCGCCAGGATCTTGGCGGTGTCGAGGCCCTTCAGCGTGGTCACGAGATGCGAGATTGCGAGCGCAATAACGATGAGGCTCGCCACAACACCCAGCCGTTTCCAGCCGATGTGCTGCTTGAAGCCGCGCCCCAGCGCGGTCAGCAGTCGAAACATTTGTCCTCCCGGCGGGGCGACAAGGGGAAAGCCGATTGGGGCATTGGGCTGCAGATAACCAATTCACTCATACGCGACGTTCACTCATCTCGCCCAAACCCATACGGCAAAAACGATCCATTGTGCAGTCCTTGACAGTGGAAGCGTTAACGCCGGGCGGGCACCCGCCACATTCCCGCCACGGCCTCAAAACTGTCACGGCTACAGGTTCGTCCAGTGCCATTTCCATGCATTGATATAGGCCAGATTACCCGATGTTCCATGCCGGAAACGCGGCCGTTCCCAGGAACATGTCCCGAACTCACCTGTTGCCGGTGGTATCTGCAACCGAACGAGACGCGACCAAACGACACAATGCGCCAAACACGCGTTGCGGTCGCTGGCGGCGATGGGCCGGTCAACGGCCCGCTCTCGCTCACTGACGGGATTGAAACGATGGGACTGTTTTCAAAAGACATCAAGACGATGGACGATTTGTTCGTGCACCAGCTGCAGGATATCTACTACGCGGAGAAGCAGCTGCTGAAGGCACTGCCGAAAATGGCGGGCAAGGCGACCGAGCCGGCCCTCAAGCAAGGGTTTGAAGAGCATCTCAAGGAGACCGAAATACATGTCGAGCGTCTCGAACAGGTCTTCGCCATGCACGGTGCCCAGGTCAAAGCAGTGACCTGCCCGGCGATCGACGGCATCATCAAGGAAGCCGATGAAACCGCCGGTGAAGTGGCCGACAAGCGCGTGCTCGATGCCGCACTGATCAATGCTGCACAGGCGGCGGAGCACTATGAGATCGTTCGCTACGGCAGCCTGATCGCCTGGGCGCGTCAGCTCGGCCGCAACGACTGCGCGGCAGTCCTGCAGAAGACGCTCGATGAGGAGAAGCGCGTCGATGCGAAGCTGACCTCGCTGGCCGAAGGCAAGGTCAATTTGCGGGCGGCGGGCTGATCTGTCTGAAGTCCGGCCTTGAAAACGCGCTCAGGTTTACCTGGGCGCGTTTGTTTTTGCGCCCATGCAATCTTGAAGATGGTAGCACTGGGTGCTACCTTCGTGCGGGGCCTGGGGCGTTCGGCATATGCGGACATTCAAGACGGCTTGGTTCGATAAAGCAGCGCGGAAAGCGCGCATCAGCGACGATGAACTGTGCGAGGCGATCGCGCAGGTCCGACTTGGTCAGGCTGATGATCTTGGTGGAGGCGTTTTCAAGAAGCGCCTCAATCGCAATATGCATCGAAGCATCATCGCAGCCCGCGGTCGTCGCTATTGGATTTATGTGTACCTGTTTGCGAAGAAGGACCGTGCCAATATCAGTGATGACGAGTTGATCGCGTTTCGCGATGTCGCGGATCTCCACGCGCGAAAGAGAGAGTTGGAGATCGAGGCAGATATACGATCCAAAGAACTGACGGAGATTTGCGTTGGCACATAAGCCGAAATTCAAAAGCGATGCGTTCGAGGCGATCCATAGCCATGTCGCTGGAATGTATAAGGCTGGAACAGTCGATAAGGCGACAATGCGTCGGTTCGATGAATCCTGCCTAGTCGCTCCGCCAGATCTTGCGCCGGCCCAGATCAAGAAGCTTCGCGTCAAGAACCGCGTCAGCCAGCCTGTTTTCGCGCGCTATCTCAATACGAGCGAGAGCACGGTAGAAAAATGGGAGACCGGCGCGAAGAAGCCGAGCGGGATGGCGCTTAAACTGCTGAGCATCGTTCAGAAGCACGGGCTCGACGTGCTGAGCTGATCGCTTATGCGCGCTTCAACGCGAAATGCGCGCCGCAAAACGCCATGATGCCGCCGAGGGCGAGGGCGGCGAAGCCGGCGAGAACGCCGGATGCGCTGGCGATCGCGTTAGGCGCTGATGCGGCCTGGCCGGCGCCGGCTAGGACCAACACGCCGATGGCGATCAGGAAATTGCGCATGCGCTGCGGGATGCGACCGGACGCCGCGCTGTCCATCAGATTGGCCGTGACATAACCGCCGACAAAGCCCATCGCAGCGATCAACCACCAGGCAATGGCCGCGCCGGCGGGCATGAAGGTGAGGGGATCCTTGCGCCAAAGGCCGCCGAGATCGAGGCCGAACCGCACGCCGAGCATATGCACGGCCAGCGCCAGCATCACGCCGGTGATCATGGCGCCTGCCAGAATCAGGCGGCGCGGAAAAGTGGTCGTCTCAGCCATCAGGAGCTTGTAAGGGACAGGCAGGCGCCCGCGCAAGCGGCGGCGGGTGGGAGACGAGAACGTGTTGGGTTCACTGCTGAACAGGCCAGGCGAGGCGAGCGACGGGCGGACCTATTTCTATCGCGCCTCGCTGATGGGCCCCGCCTATCAGTTCGAACTCACGGACGAGGGGCTGGTCTGGAAGATCGGGCGGCGGTCGGGCGTCTGGCCCTATGCAGATATTGCCTCGGTGCGGCTCTCATACCGGCCGATGGCAATGCAACGGAAGCGCTACAGCGCGGACCTCCAGAATCGCGAAGGTCGCCGGCTCAAGCTGTTCTCCACATCGAAACAGACCGCTGCGCTGATGGAGCCGCAATTCGGCTATCCCGCTTTCATGATTACACTGCATGAGCGGCTCGCCGCAGCGGGCAGTGCGGTGACATTGCGCGCCGGCATCAAGCCGTGGACCTTCAACGTTCTATCGGCGGCGCTCGCTCTGGTCGGTCTGGCGATGGCGGCGCTGTTGATCCGCGCGCTATATGTCGGCGAATTCGCCGGCGTGATTTTTATCGTCCTGTTGAGCGCGCTGTTCGGCTGGCAGGGCTGGGATTTCCTCAGCCGCAACCGGCCACGCAGCTATACATTCGACGATGTGCCGAAGGATTTGCTGGGTTAGGTCGCTGCGCCCTGCCGCACCACCAGTACCGAGCACTTCGCATAGCGCACCACATGTCCGGCATTGGAGCCGAGAAAATAGGTGCGCATGGCGGGGCGGTGCGAGGTCATCACGATCAGGTCGGCTTTGATGTCGGCGGCCTCTTCGAGAATCTCATGATAGATGCCGCCTTGTCGTACGATGCTCGACAGATGCGCGCCATCGATGCCGCAATCGCGCGCCACGGCCGCCAGCGCCTGTTCGGATGTCTCGCGTTGCTGGGTATCGAAATCGGCGGGGACATATTCCGCCAGCATCACCGGCGTCATCGCCATCACATTGAGCAGACGCACCTTGGCGTCGAACGTGCGCGAGAACATCGCTGCCTGCGCGATGGCGGACTTTGCGAGGTCGATCTCGGCGAGATCGATCGGGACCAGAATGGATTTGTACATGTGCGCCTCCATCGTCGGAAGGAGCCTAGCACGGTTCCTCCGCGAAGCGAGGCGACTTATTGACCAATGCCTTTCAGCAGTTTCGGGCTGGCGAAGGTCACCAGCGTGCCCGAGCGGAATGCGATGTCGTTCCAGCTATCGATGGCGAAGTCGATGATCGCGACGCTGCCGGTCGGCAGGTTGTCGGACAGTGCCTTGCGGCCGTCATAGTCGCCGTCCTTGATCAGGCCGAGCGCCATTTCATGCAGGCCGGGGTTATGGCCGACCAGCATCAGCCGACGCGGGTCCTGCACCGCAGCATCGCGGATCACGGCGAGAATTTCCTCGAGGCCGGCGCCGTAGAGTTCTTCCACATGTTCGACGGTCGGCTTGTTGGACGGCATCGCAGCGGAGATCAGATCCCAGGTCTGGCGCGTGCGCATCGCGGTGGACACGCAGACCATGTCGGGATGCGGCGGGTGGCTGTTCAGCCAGCCGCCCATCAGCGCGGCGTCACCGCGTCCACGGTCGTCCAGGCGGCGGTCGAAATCCTTGCCGCTCGGCGCGTCCGCTTCGGTCTTGGCGTGGCGGAACAGCATGAGTCGGCGCATGGGAAATCTCGATTCGATCAGGTGGCTTTCAGCGCGATAGCGCCTTACACGCGGATTAATGGACGCGGCGTATGAGGACAAGGTGACAAGCGCGCCCCCTGTTCGTAAGAAACGGCATGACAACGACTTCCGCAAGCGTGACATTTGGACCCGACATGGCCGATGAGGACCGTGCGCGGCTGACATTTCCGCTCGATGCGGATGTCTGCGTGGTCGGCGCCGGCCTGGCCGGGCTGACGATTGCGCTGGAGGCGGCACGACTCGGTGCCAGCGTCGTGGTGCTGGAGGCCCGCTATGTGGGCTGGAGTGCGTCGGGCCATCAGATGGGCACGGTGATGCCGGGCTTCGGCCTGCCGCTCGCCGACCTGATCACGCGTGTGGGACTGGAGGATGCCCGCGAACTCTGGACACTGTCGAAACAGGGCGCGGACTATGTCCGCACGCATGCGGCCGAGGATGTGATTCCCGGGCTTGGGATCAGTGACGGCGCGCTCGAAGTTTCCAATGTCGATGTCGGCGAAAAGCTGATCGCGCGGCTGCAGATGCTTGGCGAGGATTTCGACACCGACGTCCAGGGCTGGCAGATCGATCGCGTCCGCGACACGCTGAAGACCCAACGCTATTTTCACGGCGTGTACTACCCGAAGGCGTTCCAGATCGACGGGCGCAAATATCTGATGGGCCTGGCGACGCTGGCAAAGCAGGCCGGCGTGCGGATATTCGAGGATACGCCGGTGATCAGCATCGATGCCGGTGGCATTCGCAAGCGCATCGTGACGCCGTCGGCGCGGCTCCGTGCATCGCATGTGGTGCTGGCTGGCAACGTGCATCTCGGTGCGCCCGCGCAACGATTATCCGATACGCTGTTGCCGGTATGGCGCTATGCGGGGATCACCGAACCGCTCGGCGAGCGTCTGGCAGAGGCGGTCACCTTCCAGGGCTCGGTGACGGATACGGACGGCATCGATCACTTCCGGATCGTGGAGGGCGATCGCTTGATGTGGTCCAGCCCGGAAACGACCTGGGCCGCCAAGCCCGAGCGTTTCGCGGGCGCCATTGCGCGGCGGATGCGGCAGGTGTTTCCGCAGCTCGGCAAGGTCGCCATCACCGAGACCTTCGGCGGCCCGATGGGGCAGACCGTCCACGGCATGCCCCAGATCGGGCAGATGCGGCAGGGACTGTGGGTCGCCAGCGGATTCGGCCATCAGGGGCTGAACACGTCCGCAATGGCCGGGCAGTTGATCGCCCGGGCGATGTATGCGCGCGATGACCGCACCCGGCTGTTTGCGCCGTTCGAACTGGTCTGGGCCGGTGGCCGGATCGGCCGCGTCGTCGGCCATGCGGTGGGGCTCTGGCAACGCCAGACCTCGGCGCTGGACGGCACGCTGGCGCGCTATCGCGAGCGGGCATTGGCCAGGGAACTGGTGCGGGAAGCCCGCCTTGCGGCGGCAAATGCCCGTGCGGGGACCGGGCCGCGTTTGTCGGACTAGGGCCTCTCGAACTGGCGCCGCGATCGCGATTTCGTGAGCGTTTTTTTGCCGGGCCGATGTAACCTCGCGCCGTTCGATCCGTAATTCCAGACGAACGGGATACGCATCCCGACCGAGGGAGACCCATCATGATCGACCGTCGCCTGCTTCTGTCTACCGCTGCCGGTATTGGTGGCCTACTGTCGCTGAAATGGCTGACCGCTGCGCCGGCCAATGCCGCCTCCGATGAAAAATTCGAGGTCATGAAGACCGACGAGGAGTGGCGCAAGCAGCTGACGCCGCAGCAATACGAGATCCTGCGCAAGGAAGGCACCGAGCGGCCTTATTCCAGCCCGCTGCTGAAGGAGAAGCGTAAGGGCACCTTCGCCTGCGCCGGCTGCGACAATGCGCTGTTTTCGTCGGAGACCAAATATGAGAGCGGCACGGGGTGGCCGAGCTTCTGGAAGCCACTCGATGGTGGCGTCGGCGAGCGCAAGGACACCAGCTATGGGATGACCCGCACCTCCATCCATTGCCGCCGTTGCGGTGGCCATCTCGGCCATGTGTTCGATGACGGCCCTAAGCCGACCGGTCTCCGCTACTGCATGGACGGTTTCGCGCTGGTGTTCAAACCGGCCACGCCATCGGCGACGTGAGGCTTCTTCTCCCTCTCCCGCCCTTGCGGGGAGGGTCGGGTGGGGTCTGCCACAAACTCCGACGTCACATGGGGCGCCCCCACCCGGCGCTACGCGCCACCCTCCCCGCAAGGGCGGGAGAGGGAAGTAACAGGCGGCGGTGCGCTCGTTCTATCCGGCAAATATTTCCCTTCTAGGCAATTGTGCCCCGGTCTCTGGACCGGGGCGTTTTTGTTAGTTCGCTGATTTGTCTCGCTTATTCCGCTTGGCACGGGCCTTGCGACATTGCCTCCAGCAGCGGCCATCATTTTGGCATCACCCCGGCGGGCCGCCCGGAAGTTGGAGACGATGTAATGGGTATCTTCGGCGCTCTCACCACCTCGGTTGCGGGCCTGCGGGCGAACTCCTATGCGCTGGAAAACATCTCCGGCAACATCGCCAACTCGCAGACCACCGCCTTCAAGCGGATCGATACCAGTTTCACCGATCTCATCCCCGACACCGGCACCAATGCGCAGCTCGCCGGCAGCGTGAATGCGGGATCGCGCAGCACCAATACGGTGGCGGGCTCGGTGCAGTCAGCCTCGGTCGCGACCTATATGGCGATCAATGGCGACGGATTCTTCGCCGTGCAGAAGCCGGGCAACGTTTCGGACTCCACGCCGATCTTCGACGGCGTCAACAAATACACCCGCCGCGGCGATTTCTCGCTCGACAAGAACGGCTACCTCGTCAACGGCGCCGGCTACTATCTGCAGGGCGTGAAGATCGATCCGTCGACGGGCAACCCGGCCGGCTCGACGCCGGAAGTGCTGCGCTTCCAGAACGACTTCCTGCCATCACAGGCGACCACCAAGCTCGATTATCGCGCGAACCTTGCAAGCTATCCGCTGACGGTCGATCACCAGACCTCCGTTCCCGGCTCTGAATTGCTCCGCCCCGCCGACTACCTGTCGAATCCACGCGTGCTCGGCACCGCGGCGACGCCGTTCGGCAATACAGGTATTCCCGGCAATGCGCGCAACAACGCCGAAACCACGCCGCTTCCGATTTCGGGAACCACCGCGCTAAGAGGTGCAGCAGGCACCAACTCGCTGACGGCCGCCTTTGCGCATAACGATACGTTGGTTCTCAAGGTCACCAACGGTGGCACGACCACCACCAACACGATCCAGTTCTACGATCCGGTGACCACGCCGACGCCGACGCCCGTGGTCGGAACGACCTTCGTTGATCTGAGCACGGCGACGATGTCGTCCTTGCTTGCACAGATCGATACGCTGACGGGCAATTCCGGCGCGACCGCCTCGACGATTTCATCGACCGGTGTCGTGACCCTGAATTCCGGCACAGCAAACGACTTCACGCTTGCTGCCGGCTCGTCAGCCACGGCCGTTGCGGCATTCCAGGCCATGGGCTTCACCGGCACCGTCACCGGTCTGCGTTCGGGCGGTGGTACGTCCGGCACCGGCATCGTGATCGGCAGCGACAACCAGACCTTCCTCGATCAGTCGATCGCTGGTGGCGCGACCACCGCTTATGACGGCAACGGCGCTCCGGTCAGCCTCCAGTTCCGCTGGGCGAAGGTGGAATCGGCGACCATGGGCGGCACCGATACCTGGAATCTCTTCTATCAGACCAATCCGTCGGCGACCGGCGCCACGCCGGCCTGGGTCAATGTCGGTACCGATTTCAAGTTCGGTCCGAGCGGCCAGATGCAGCCGGTGGTCGGCCAGATCACGCTGACCGGCCTGACCGTGTCGGGCAAGTCGCTCGGCAACGTCACCATGGCGTTCGGCACCGGCGGTCTCACGCAGTTCGCCGACACCAACGGCAATGCGCAGGTCAACCAGTTCCAGCAGGACGGTTATGCGGCCGGCCAGCTCAAGAGCGTGTCGGTCAGCAATGAAGGTCGCGTGGTGGGCAGCTACTCGAACGGCCGCAATATCGATCTTGCCGAGGTCTCTATCGCAACCTTCAACGGCGCCAACTTCCTGAAACGCATCGATGGTGGTGCATTCGAAGTGACCAATGAATCCGGTGAAGCGCTTTACGGCAAGGGCGGCAGCATTTCCGGCTCGTCGCTGGAATCGTCGAACACCGACATCGCCGACGAGTTCACCAAGCTCATCATCACGCAGCAGGCTTACTCGGCCAACACCAAGGTGATCACGACGACGAACACCATGGTGCAGGATCTGCTGAACGTGATGCGTTAACGCCAAAGGCCGCCTTGGCGGCCGTCCTTCGTGAACCTTGAGAGCGACAGTTAGTCATGAGTCTGAACACCGCACTCTCCATCGCCATGGCCGGCTTGCGTGCCAATCAGGCCGGGCTTGCGCTTGTCTCGTCGAATGTCGCCAATGCGGAAACGCCCGGCTATATCCGCAAGGCAACCGACCAGATCGCGGTCACCGCGGGCGATGGCAGCAGTGTTCGCACCATCGGTGTCAATCGCGAGCTCGACCAGTACATCATGGCGCAGCTTCGCACCGAGATGTCCGGCGCGGGCTACGCGACCTTGAAGTCAAACTATCTGCAGCAGATGCAGAGCCTGTACGGCAATCCCGGTTCGATTGGTTCGCTCGAATATTCCTTCAATGCGTTGACCTCGGCGGTGCAGGCACTGGCGACGAGTGCCGATAGTTCGTCGGCGCGTATCGGCGTGCTCAATGCCGCCAAGACGCTGGCGCAGCAGCTCAACTCGATGACGCAGGGCATTCAGAACCTGCGCGGCGGCGCCGAAAACGGCATCAAGGATTCCGTCACCACCGCCAACAATCTGATGAAGCAGATTGCGACCATCAACAATCAGTTGACGGCCAATCCGCTCGGCGGCACCTCCACCGACTCCAGCACGGCGGCGCTGCTGGACCGGCGCGATCAATATATCAATCAGCTGTCGCAGCTGATGGATATCCGCGTCACCACCAATGGTGCGAACCAGGTGACGGTGTTCACCGGATCGGGCGTGCAGCTCGTCGGCAATGAAGCGGCGACATTGCGCTTCGACGCGCAGAACACGGTGTCGGCGCAGACCGCATGGAATTCGGATCCGGCCAAGAGCACGCTGGGCTCGGTGGTGATCGACCTGCCGAATGGCGGATCGATCGACCTGACCGCGAGTGGCGCGATCAAGTCCGGGACCATCGCCGCCTATACGGAACTGCGCGACAAGACACTGGTCGAAGCGCAGAACCAGCTCGATCAATTCGCGGCATCGATCTCGAGCGCGCTGTCCGACAAGACCACGGTGTCGCCTGCACCGGTGGCGCCGGCCACCGACTATGCGCTCGATGCATCCAAGATGCTGCCGGGCAATGTGATCAATCTCACTTACACCGATGCGGCGACGGGCAAGCAGCAGCAGATCTCACTGATGCGCGTCGATTCACCGGACGTGCTGCCGCTGCCGGATACGGCGACCGCCAATCCGAACGACAAAGTGATCGGCATCGACTTCTCGCAGGGCGTTGCCGGGATCCTGAACCAGATCAATGGCGCGCTCGGCGGCAGCGTTACCTTCAGCGGGACATCGCTGTCGTCCTTGTCGGTCTCCAGCAATCCGGCTTTCGCGACGATCAACGGCCTATCCACGACGGTGACGCAGCCGCCGGGGACGCTGGCCGATGGCAGCACGGAATTCGCGCTTTTCACCGACAATGGTTCTGCTTACAGCGGCGGCGTCTCGACGACCGGATCGCAGATCACGGGTCTTGCCGGTCGCATCTCCGTGAACAATGGGCTGATCGCCGATCCTGCGAAACTCGTCACCTATAGTTCATCGACGCTGGCAGGCGACACCAAGCGCTCGTCCTACATGCTCAACCAGCTCAACAATGCGAGCTTCACTTACGGCGCGCAGACCGGAACGGGCAGCACGAGTGCGCCGTTCACCGGCAACCTGCTCAGCTATATGCGGCAGTTCGTCAGCCAGCAGGGCTCGGCAGCGGAGTCGGCGAAACAGCTCGCAGACGGCCAGAACGTGGTGCTGAACACGCTGGACAAGAAAATGGCGGATGCGTCCGGCGTCAACATGGACGACGAGATGGCGCATCTGCTGGCGCTGCAGAACGCCTACTCGGCGAATGCGCGCGTGATGTCGACCGTGAACGAATTGTACAAATCCCTGATGAACGCATTCTGAGGCCATCATGACAATCAGCGGCGTTGGCGGGCGTACCTCCTATATCGGATCCGGCATTCTCAATCTGCGCAGTCAGCTCGATACGCTGACTCAGCAATTGTCGAGCGGCAAGATCGGAAACACCTATGCGGACCTCGGCAGCGGCGCCAGCCTGTCGATCGCCTTGCGCGCGCAGATCACCACCGTGGCGTCCTATGCGGACACGGCGACCAATCTCAACACGCGCATCGGCGTCGCCAATCTGTCGCTGCAGCGGCTGGTGGCGATCGGCACGGAAGTGAAGGGCGCAGCGGTGAGCGCCGGCGGCAATTTCGACAATACCGGACAGACCCCGGGGCAGAAGACCGCGTCGCTGAATTTCTTTGATAGCGTCGACATGCTCAACGCCAGGTCCGGCGACCGTTATCTGTTCTCCGGCCGCGCGACCAACACGGCGCCGGTGGCGCCGGCCGACCAGATCATGAATGGCAATGGCGCCGCGATTGCCGGCCTCAAGCAGGTGATCGACGAGCGCAAGACGGCCGATCTCGGCGTCAACAATAACGGCCGTGTCGGCACGACAGTCGGCGTGCCGGTCACGACTGTGGTGGCCATCACCGAAGAAGACATGACGCCGACTGCGCCTGCGACCGCGTCGCCTTTCGGCATGAAAGTCGCCAGCATCGCCACCACCATTGCCGGCGCAACGGTGACGCAGCCATCGACGGCGACCCCGCAACAGAAGTCGATGTCGGTCAATTTCGGCACCAGCACGCCGCAGGTCGGCGATACGGTGACGGTCTCCTTCACCATGCCCGACGGCACCCAGGAAAACATCGTGCTGACGGCGTCGGACAAGACGCCGCTGCCGGCGAATTCCTTCGCCATCGGCGCGGCTGATCCCAGCGCGACGCCGCCGGTGACCGTCGCGGAAGCCACGGCGATCAAACTGAACGAAGCACTCAGCACCGCCATGAAGGACCTCGCCAACGGCCCCATGGTGGCCGCGTCGGCCATCGAGGCGGGCGAGAACTTCTTCGACAATCCGCCGCTGCGCGTGGTCGGTGCACCGAATGCTTCGGCGACGTCGGTCGCGTTGCAGGCAGGCGACGAGACCAATACGGTAATCTGGTATCACGGCGAGGCAAATGACGTCGTGCAGAACGGTGCGGCACGCGGATCGGCGGTGTCGCAGATCGATACGTCGATCACGGTGCAGTATGGCGCGCGCGCCGACGAGCAGGCGCTGCGCAACCAGTTGCAGACGGTGGCGGTGTTCGCGGCCGTCGCCGTTGATGCGGACAAGCTCAACAATCCCGCTTATGCCAAGGATGCGAATGCGCAGATCACGGCACTGAACCAGCGCGTGGCCCAGAACCTCGCCGACGTGCCGGGCCAGCAGACCGTCGAGAACATCCAGGCGGATTTCGCCGGAGCGCAAGCCGCGATCAAGTCGAGCACCGACCGTCAAGTGCAAACCAAGGCGATGGCGCAGACGATGCTCGACAGCATCGAAGGCATCAACAATGACGAGGTCGCCACCAAGATCCTGGCGCTGCAGACGGCGTTGCAGGCCTCGTATCAAACGACGTCGACGCTGTATCAGATGAGTCTCGTCAAGTTCCTCTGACGCTCACAGGCGAGGACGCTCGCGCCCGCGAACTGACAATCCAAAAAGAAGCCCGGCTCCCCGCGAGCCGGGCTTTTTTCTTTGTGCGTGTCGCCGCCGGCATGATGCGTCATCCGGATTCCGGCGCTTGCCGGTGCGTGCTGTTCCTCGCCTCGTGGTGATGCGAATCGCGTCGTCATAGGTAGGCATGTCCGATTGTCGTCTCCGTTTTGCGGTGGCGCTTCTGCAGTCTTTGTGCGCGGTTCCATGCATGAAAAATATTTCGCGTTTTGCTGGTTAAGAAATCGTCCTCATCAAGCATGCGGATCTCGAGTTCTAGCGCAGCTAGATACCGAAACTGCACAATGTGTAGTCGTGGTATGTACGTAGGATGGTTTTGATAGTAAGCGTGAAATCGCTAGGTGAGAAGTTGTTTGCGTAGATGTGTAGTCATTGATGAAGTGTAGTTGCGTATGAGAGTAGCGCTGACTTTCGGAGATTGATTTCATGCATTGTTAGAAGCTCGGGCTCATCTTTCCGGCGTCGATCAAGAAGATCGTGTGTTCATTTTACCAGGAAGGTATCTCACATGTCCGGCATCACTCTCTCAGCATCCGTGCGTCAGAATCTGCTCTCGCTGCAGTCGACTGCGGATCTCCTCGCCACCACCCAGGGTCGTCTCTCCAGCGGCAACAAGGTGAACTCGGCGCTCGATAACCCGACGAACTTCTTCACTGCGCAGTCGCTGAACAATCGCGCCAGCGACATCAACAATCTGCTCGATGGCATCGGTAACGGCGTTCAGGTCATCCAGGCCGCCAACACCGGCATCACCTCGCTGCAGAAGCTGGTCGATTCCGCGAAGTCGATCGCGAACCAGGCACTGCAGGCCACGACCGGCTACACCAAGTCCAGCGTCACCTCGAACACGTCGGGCGCCACTGCGACGAACTTGCTCGGCACCACTGCGATCCAGACCAGCTCGGTGACGGGCACGGCTGTGCTGAACAACAACACCGCCGTCTATTCGGCTCATGCCGGTGCTGCCGGTACGGCCGTGCTGAACGACAACACCGGTACGGCTGTTGCCATCACCGGCGTAACCAAGCTGTCGGGTACCGCCGGTGCAGCCTCGGACAACCTGGCGACCGCATTCATCGCGACCGATACGATCGTTGCCAATGGCAAGACGATCGCGTTCAACAGCGGCGCCGGCACCACGGGTTCGATTGCCGCCGGCAACCTGTCGATCGATATCACGACCGGTACTGTGCAGGACGTCCTGACTGCCATCAACACCGCGACCGGTGGCACCTCGGGTATCTCGGCTGGCAGCATCACGCTGACCACGGGCACGACCGCCGATATCGCTCTGTCGGGCACCGGCGTCGCCAAGCTCGGCCTTGGCACCACCTATGCCGCTTCGCGCAACTCGGCTCCGGCCACCGCGACTCCGATCGTCGGCACGACCAAGATCGCGGGTGCCACGGGGCAGGGTGCTTTGGCGACAAACCTGACGACGTCCGACACCATCACGGTGAATGGCCGCACGATCTCGTTCTTCGACTCTGGCGCTGGCGGTTCGGCTGGCTCGGCGGCGAACACGACCTATTTCGATCTCGCTACGGCGACTGTCGAGGACGTGCTCGATCAGGTCGACACCTATAGCGGCGGTGCGGCGCATTCGTATAGCAACGGCAAGATCACGCTGAACGCTTCCACGACCGCCGATCTCGTTCTGGGTGGCACGGGTCTCACCAAGCTGGGTCTGGTCGCCGGTACGACGGCTGCCAGCAAGGCGGCGGATGCCGGCCTGACCGGCAAGACTCTGACGATCGAAGCCACGGGCGGTCCGACCAGCGGTGCTGTTGCCACCAACATCACCTTCGGCACCGGCACCAGCCAGATCTCGACCCTTGACCAACTGAACAAGGAGCTGGCGAAGAACTTCCTACAGGCCTCGATCAGCACCAAGGGCGAGATCACCATCACCACCACGAACGATGCCGCTTCGTCCAGCATCGGCGTGATCGGTGGTACGGCAACGGCCGTCGGTTCGGCGTTCGAAAGCAAGGTGGCGACCGCTGCGGTTGCCGACGCTGCCTCGCAGGCCACGCGTGCCAGCTTCGTCAGCCAGTTCAACCAGGTGATCGACAATATCCGCACCACCGCGCAGGACGCGTCCTTCAACGGCGTCAACCTGCTCAACGGTGACACGCTGTCGCTGACCTTCAACGAAACCGGCAAGTCGAAGCTCGACATCTCGGGCGCATCCTTCGGCCCGGACGGCCTCGGTCTGTCGTCGCTGGCGGCGGGTACGGACTTCATCGACAACGCGTCGACGAACAAGATCCTCGCCAGCCTGACCAATGCCAGCTCGAAGCTTCGTTCGCAGGCGTCGGCCTTCGGTTCGAACCTCTCGATCGTGCAGATGCGTCAGGACTTCTCGAAGAACCTGATCAACGTGCTGCAGACCGGTGCGTCGAACCTGACGCTGGCCGACACGAACGAGGAAGCGGCCAACAGCCAGGCGCTGTCGACCCGCCAGTCGATCGCCGTCTCCTCGCTCGCGCTGGCCAACCAGTCGCAGCAGGGCGTGCTCCAGCTGCTCCGCTAAGCGCAGCGAACGGACCAAAAAACAAAGCGGCGGGGGCAACCCCGCCGCTTTTGCGTTGATGCGCTCCGGATTTCCCGGTCGGCGGCGAGCGGTAGGATGAGGCCTGTCACATGCAGCGGCGCAAGCTTCGCTGCATTTTTTTGTGCGTAGGGATCTACCGGCTAAATCGCTGGAATCGCTGAACATTGCCGCGGTTCTTACGTAAGCGTGGCGGTGCTTAATTACAAAAACCGCGCAGCATTTTACCAAGCTTTAAGGCCCGCATCCCCATGGTACCACATCGACCAAGAAGGTCGTCGTTGTGTCTACCAGGAAGGTAACCAAACATGTCCGGCATTACACTCTCGGCATCAGTCCGTCAGAACCTGCTCTCGCTGCAGTCGACCGCTGATCTGCTCTCGACCACCCAGAACCGCCTCGCGACCGGTAACAAGGTCAACTCGGCGCTCGACAATCCCACCAACTTCTTCACCGCCCAGTCGCTGAACAACCGCGCCAGCGACATCAACAACCTGCTCGATGGTATCGGCAACGGCGTTCAGGTCATCCAGGCCGCCAACACCGGCATCACCTCGCTGCAGAAGCTGGTCGACTCTGCGAAGTCGATCGCCAACCAGGCGCTGCAGGCCACCACCGGCTACACCAAGTCCTCGGTCGCCAGCGAAGCCTCGGGCGCGACCGCTGCCAACCTGCTCGGCACCACCGCTGCCACCACCTCTTCGGTCACCGGTTCGGTCAAGCTGAACAACATCTCGGAAACGTTTACTGCTGGCTTCAGTGCGCTCGGCACTGCGATCACCAGCAACACGCAGGGTGCCTATGTCGCTCCGGTACGTACTGGCGCGAACATCGCCGGTATCACCGACGGGACCAGCTTGGTCAGCGATATCAGCACCAACACGCCTGCTGCAGGTCAGACGCTGACGATCGGCTCGACGACCTTCGGTATCGTCGGCACCGGCACGGCCTCGACCGCTTCGACGATCTCCGTCGATGACGACATCGACTCGGTCCTCACGAAGATCAACAGCGCTCTTACTGCTGCTGGTGGTGGTTCAGCTGTGCTCAACGGCACCGCGATCGACATCACCGGCAACACCGGCTCGAGCCTGACCATCGGTGGCACTGCCGCCGCCGGCTTCGGCCTGACCTCCGGCACCTTTGCCCGCACCAATGCGCCGCATACCCCGACGGCTGTGACGACTGGCTCGCTGCTCGCCGAGCCGGCGTCGCCGACGTCGAATGGTCTCGCCACGCCGTTCACCACGTCTGACACGATCACCGTCAACAACACCACGATCAACTTCTACGACTCGGGTGCAGGTCAGTCGACCCCGCCAGCGTTGGCGAACAACGTGTATCTCGATCTCGCCAGCACGACGGTTGCCAACCTGAAGACTGCGATCGATAACGCCAGCGGTGGTTCGCTGACGGTCAACGCCCAGGGCCAGTTCCGTCTCGCCACGGGTACCGCCACCGACGTTACCCTCGGCGGAACCGGCGTCGGCAAGCTCGGTTTGGCCACCGGCACTGTCGCACGTACCTCGGCTCCGGCCGTTGCTGCGCCGGTCACCGGTGCGACCACGCTGAAGGGCGCTGTCGGCACGAACTCGCTGACCGCGAACTTCACGTCGGCCGACAAGATCACGGTCAACGGCAAGACGATCGGCTTCTACGACTCGTCGCTGGGTGAAACGGATCCCCTGACGACCAACACGACCTCGTTCGACCTCGCAACGGCGGATGTTGCCGACGTTCTCGCGCAGATCGACATCTACAGCGGCAACACCGGCACGGCTTCGTCGGTCGTCGGTGGCAAGGTGCAGCTGAATGCCGGCACGCTCGCCGATCTCGACCTCGGCGGCACCACCGGTACCCTGGCCAAGCTTGGCCTGACGGCTGGCGTCACCGACGCGAGCAAGGCTGCCGGCGGCAGCCTGTCCGGCCAGACCCTGACCATCGCTTCGGTTGGCGGCGGTACGGCGACCAACATCACCTTCGGCACCGCCGATGGTGAGGTCAGCACGCTGGCTCAGCTGAACACGAATCTGGCGGCCAACAACCTCCAGGCCTCGATCAGCAGCACCGGCAAGCTGACGATCACGACCACGAACGACAATGCGTCGCTCGATATCGGTCTGATTGGCGGTACGGTGACCGGCACCGGCGGTATCTTCGAGGGCAAGACGGCATCCGCCGCTGAGCCCGATGCTGCCTCGCAGGCCACCCGCGCCAGCTTCGTTGCCCAGTTCAACCAGGTGATCGACAACATCCGCACCACGGCGCAGGATTCGTCCTTCAACGGCGTGAACCTGCTCAATGGTGACACGCTGTCGCTGACCTTCAACGAAACCGGCAAGTCCAAGCTCGACATCTCCGGCGTCTCGTTCGGTCCGGACGGTCTCGGCCTGTCGGCTCTGAAGGGCGGCACCGACTTCATCGATAACGCGTCGACGAACAAGATCCTGGCAAGCCTCAACAATGCCAGCTCGCAGCTTCGTTCGCAGGCTTCGGCCTTCGGTTCGAACCTCTCGATCGTGCAGATGCGTCAGGACTTCTCGAAGAACCTGATCAACGTGCTGCAGACCGGTGCGTCGAACCTGACCCTCGCTGACACCAACGAGGAAGCGGCCAACAGCCAGGCGCTGTCGACCCGCCAGTCGATCGCTGTCTCCTCGCTCGCGCTGGCCAACCAGTCGCAGCAGGGCGTGCTCCAGTTGCTCCGCTAAGCGCAGCGAACGGAACGAAAAACAAGGCGGCGGGGGCAACCCCGCCGCTTTTTTCGTTGTCATTGCCCGCTCGGCGGGGCGCCCGCAAGGCACTGGCCTTGCGGGCCTTTTTCATTTTGGGACAGATTCTGCGGAGGTCTTAATACGGCGTTAACCATATCTTAAATTGTCAGTGACCATATTCGGCCCTGAGCAGGAAGCAGGCAGGCCGAGAATCGGCCGTACTTGATCCGGTGACACCCCTCAGGGGTGCGTCGAGGTCCCTCTTCCAGAAGGGCGTTGAACATCACCGGCTGCATCGCTGCGACTGACAGGTCGTAGGCGGCTGCCATGCGGCGCGGACCTGAAGGTCCGGTTTCCGCAAGGAACAGGAAGGTCACAACATGTCAGGCGTAGTTCTCTCGGCGTCCGTACGCCAGAATTTGCTCTCGCTGCAATCGACAGCCGATCTGTTGGCGACCACGCAAAGCCGGCTTGCCAGCGGCAAGAAGGTCAATTCCGCCCTCGATAACCCGACCAATTTCTTCACCGCCGCCGGCCTCGACAGCCGCGCCGGCGACATCAACAATTTGCTTGATGGCATCAGCAACGGCGTGCAGATCCTGCAGGCCGCGAACACCGGCATCACCTCGCTGCAGAAGCTGGTGGACACTGCCAAGTCGGTCGCCAATCAGGCGCTGCAGAGCAATGTCGGCTACACCAAGTCGTCCCTGACCACGCCGGCCAATCCGGGCGCCAACGCCGACAACATCCTCGGCGGCACCGGCATCGCCAGTGGTTCGATTGCGGGCTCGGTTCTCAGCAACAATCACACCGGCGCCATCACGCCGGCGATCAATGCCGGCAGCATCGTCAACAACAACCATCTCGGCGCCTATCAGAGCGTTGCGGTGCTGGGCTCAGCGCTGAACAGCGACAACACGACAACGACTGCCCAGAACGGCTCGACCATTCTGTCGGGCACGGCAGGTGCGGGCACCAATAACCTGGCCACGCCTTTCATTGCGGCCGACACCATCGTCGTCAACGGGACAACCATCGGCTTCAACTCGGGCGCCGGCACCACTGGCTCGGCGACAGCGGGCACGCTGTCGATCGACATCACGACTGGCGATGTGGATGACGTCCTGGCGGCGATCAACGCGATCTCGGGCGGCTCGTCTTCGATCTCGGCTGGCGGCGCTATCACGCTGAATACGGGCACCACCAGCGACCTCATCATCAGCGGTAACGGTCTCGCTAAGCTCGGTCTTGCTGCCGGCACGACCAACCGCACCAATGCTGCGCCGACGCCGACGCCGATCACGACTGCGACGCGTCTCGCTGGCACAGCGACGCCGACCTCCAATGCGTTGCCGACAGCGCTGACCACGACCGATACGATCACCGCGAACGGCCAGACCATTGCGTTCTTCGACAGCGGCGCAGGCGGCTCGGCTGGCAGTGCGGCAAACACGACTTATCTCGATCTGGCGACGGCTACGGTGCAGAGCGTTCTCACCGAGCTGGACACGATCACCGGCTCGGCGACGGGCGCCTCGACGGTGACGGCGGGCGGCCAGGTGAATGTGAGCACGGGTGTCGGTCAGGATCTCGTGCTTGGCGGCACAGGCCTCACCGCGCTGGGGCTCACCGGCGGTACCACAACGCGTACCATTGCGCCCTCGACGCCGGCGCCGATCACCGCCGCCAGCAAGCTCAGCGGTCCTGCCAACCCGACCTCAAGTGCCCTGACGACGCAGTTCGCTGCAGGCGACACCCTCGTCATCAACGGCAAGACGATCTCGTTCAACAACGGCACCGGCACCGTCGGCAGTGCAACGGCAGGTACGCTGTCCATCGACATCACCACCGGCACCGTCAATGACATCCTGCAGGCCGTGGACTCCATCACCGGCGGCACCGGTTCGGTCGTATCGACGGCCGGCATCGTCACGCTGCAGACCGGCCTCGCGCAGGACCTGACGCTGGGCGGCAACGCGCTCGCAAAGCTCGGCCTCACCACCGGCACCTTCCAGCGCACGCCGGCGACCGGCGGCCTCAGCGGCCAGACGTTGACCATTGCCGCGACCACGCCGAACACCACGGCCACGAATATTACGTTCGGTACCAATCCCGGCCAGGTCTCGACGCTGGCGCAGTTGAACGCAGCGCTGCTGCCCAACAATCTGCAGGCTGTGATCTCGACCACCGGCGCCATCACCATCACCACGTCGAACGACGCGGCATCACAGACCATCGGCGTGATCGGCGGCTCGGCGACCACCACGGGCAACCTGTTCAATGGCCTCAGCCCGTCAGTGCCGACGCCGGATCCTGTCTCGATGTCGGCGCGCGCGCTGCTGGTCGAGCAGTACAACAACATCGTCAACCAGATCACCACGACGTCGCAGGATGCTTCGTATAACGGCATCAACCTGCTGAATGGCGATACGCTGAAGCTCGTGTTCAACGAGACCGGCAAGTCGACGCTCAACGTGCCCGGCGTGACGCTGTCGCCGGAAGGCCTCGGCCTGCCGGTTCTCCAGCGCGGCATCGATCTGCTCGACAACAACTCGGCCAACGCCTTGCTGGGCCAGCTCAATGCCGCCAGCACTCGGTTGCGCTCGGAAGCATCGACGCTCGGTTCGAACCTCTCGATCGTGCAGATTCGTCAGAATTTCGCGAAGAACCTGATCAACGTGCTGCAGACCGGCTCGTCCAACCTGACGCTCGCCGACACCAATGAAGAGGCCGCGAACAGCCAGGCGCTGTCGACCCGCCAGTCGATCGCCGTGTCCGCGCTGGCGCTCGCCAACCAGTCGCAGCAGAGCGTGCTCAAGCTGCTCCAGTAAGGCTGGGACTAGACGATATTGTTCCAGGCGGCGGGGGAAACCCCGCCGTTTGGCTTTTCGGAGCAAGCCATCGCGTGAGTCGGCGTGGTATCTGAGTGACTGGATAATTTGACGCAGTCGTCGTATTTCTACGGTCGGCGGCGTGTCATGCCGATGCGCATATGTCCGCTCTGCGAAGACGGAAAGAGGAGATCGGAATGCCACTGCGAGTCGAACTAAAGCCGGGTGAGCGAATCATCATCGGCCAAAGCGTGATCACCAATTCCGATACGCGCACGGCGTTCCTGATCGATGGCGATGCGCCCATTCTGCGCGAAAAAGATATCCTCACCGCGGAGACCGCGAACACGCCGGTCAAGCGTATCTATCTCTGCGTGCAGATGATGTATCTGGAGAACGATATACCGGCCTATCAGGAACTGTATCTCGGCTTCATCAAGGAACTGATCGAAGCGGTGCCGAGCTATCACGAGCCCATCGGCGAGATTAGTAAGCTTATCTTAAGTGGCCAACTTTACAAAGCACTCAGGGAATTGCGGCCGCTGATCAAGCGGGAAGAAGATTTGCTGAGGTAGTTTCATGTCCATCGGTGCCAGTGCCTATGCACGTACTGCTCAAACGACGGCAACACCGCGCGACATCGAGGCCCAGGCGCTTCTCAAGGCGGCACGCAAGCTGCAGGACGTGATGACCAATCTCGGCCACACCGATGCCGAGTTCGAAGACGCTCTGCTCTTCAATCGCAAGCTCTGGTCGATCTTCGTCGGCGATGCGATGAACGATTCCAATCCGGAGTCGGTCGAGATCCGCCAGAACATCGCGAATATCGGCATCTTCGTGCTGACCCAGTGCGCCGCGCTGAAGCTGCAGCCGGATGCCACGAAGCTGCAGTCGATGATCGATATCAATCGCAACATCGCGGCTGGCCTCAGCGGCCGCGGCGCCTGATCATCCCTGTGTAACGCGTTGTTAACGCGCACTGCTGCCTAGTGGCGATGCAGTACGGCTGGTGATTCCAGCCATCACCAGCAGGGACCGCGATGGCCGACGCACTCAGCATTCTCGCAACCGCGTACAAGACGACCACGCCGATTACGCCGGGCAAGTATGTTCCGGTGGACGCAGATGCCTACAAAGGCAGCTGGAAGGGCACCTACGCGAACGGCAAGAAGTTCGAAGTCGCCATTTCGCAGGTCAACGGTTTCCGGGCGCAGGTCAAGTATCAGAGCGAAGGCACGGTCAAGTACCAGCAGGTGCTGATCAAGGACAACGCCTTCCGCGTCGGTGATACGAAGGTGACCTTGAGCACGAATGCCGCCGGTGAGATCATCCCGAACAAGGCCGTCATCAAGAACGTCGTGACGGATAGCGCAACGGGTGGGACCTATCTCGACACGGCCTATGCGACGCGCAGCTGACGCTTACGCGTTGCGATCGGTTTCCATGCGCCGGTCGAACGATCTTGCTTCCTGCTTGGCCGTATCCATCGCACGCAGATAGGCTCGCGTTCGCAACTTCGTCTCTTCCGGATACTGGTTGATGATCTGGTTCGTCTTCTTGTCGACCGACACATAGACCATCTGCCCGGCATCGCGATCGATGATCACGCCTTTCGAGATGCGATCGCTGTCGACCTGTTGATAGTTCGCAGGCGAAATATTGACGTGCGAGATACCAGGGGCAGCCGTCACGGTTTTATCCGGCGGCAGTTGAGTAGGCACGGCTTCGCGCACCGCTTCTGGTGCGGGTCTGACGATCTGTGCCGCAACCGGTGCCCCCACCGGTTTGATCAAATAGTCGGTACTCATGGCAGCCCTCCTGGCTCCAATGACGTTTCCCGACCCCTTCCCAAACGCAGAGATTGCATCAAATCCGTGAATTCGATGCTTAAGTCCAGCCGACAATTTGAATCAAAAGCGAGTGGTGCCGCCGCTTGAAAGTGACGCGGCCGGCACCAGGCTCGGAGTGCCGCCTAGAGCGATCGGCTCATCATCAGCGGCGTCATGTTGGCGCGGCCGGGCTGTGCCTGTCGTCCCGCCGCCGTGTAGGTCTGCGGGATATTGCGGCGCTGCACTTCGGCATTGACGCCGCGCACGATGCCTTCGGACACCGCATGCGCGGTGGCGAGCACCGTGAGATTGACCTGGAGCATCGCGCGGAAGACGTCGTGATGCTTGCGTAGCGCCTGCAGCAGATCCGGCGTCGTCTTGGCGAGATAGGTCTGACTGATCTTGAGCAGCGAGATCATCGTGATGTAGCGCTTGGAAATATCCGCCTTCGGCGCTTCGAGCTTGATGGCTTCGCGGATATTGCCGGCGCGGATCAGCGCGGTTTCCTTGTCGATGATGGCGAGGAGGTCGTTCATCACCGTCATCAGCGCATCGGCGAGCTGGCGTGCTTCCGTCGGCGTCGCAACCGGGCGAGGCGCGACGATCGGAGCCGGTTGCTGGCGCATGGCATTGGTCATGACGATGTCCTCGTGCGTTAGTTGGAGGCCGACTTGGCAGAAGTCGAATTGTTGGAAGCCGAATTGTTTGAAGACTGGGCCTGCTGCAGAATGAGCGAGCGGAACACTTCGTTGGAGATGCCGACGCCGCCGGCCTTGGCGAAGGACTTCGAATATTCGTCCGTCAACATCGAGCGCCATGCGCTGGTGCCAGTGCTTTCGCCGAACGGGCCTTCGCCTTTGATGCCCGATGTCATCTGCGCGAACATGGTGTTGAGGAACATCGCCTCGAAGTCTTCGGACTGCTTGCGCGTCTTGGCTTGCGCCTGCGGCGAAACCTTCTGCATTGCTTCGATCAGCGACACATCGGGGCGGCCGTTGATGGTCGGGTGCTTGGCCTGGTAGGCGGCGGCTGCGTTGATGCCGTTCATCACATCACCTCGATATCGGCCTGGATGGCACCTGCGGCCTTGATGGCCTGCAGGATGCCGATCAGGTCGCGCGGTCCGATGCCGAGACCGTTGAGGCCGTCGACAAGCTGCTGCAGCGAGACGCCGTCCTTGACGATGGCGAATTTCTTGCCGTCCTCGGTGACGCCGACGCGGGTCGATGGGGTCTGCACCGTACGGCCGTTGGAGAATGCGCCGGGCTGGCTGACATTGGCGCTTTCGGAAATGGTGACGGTGAGGTTGCCCTGGGCAACGGCGACCGTCGCCACGCGGACATCGCGGCCCATCACGATGATGCCGGAACGTTCGTCGATGATGATCTTGGCGGCGAGATCCGGCTCGACCTGCAACTGTTCGATCTCGGTGAGCAGGGCGACGACGTTGCCCTTGAACTCGGCGGGGATCGACATCTGCACGGTGGACGGATCGATCGGCTCGGCGGTCTTGCTGCCGAGGAAATCGTTCACCGCGGCGGCGATGCGCTTGGCGGTGGTGAAATCAGGATTGCGGAGCGCAAGGCGCACATTGGGCAGCCTGTTCAGTGCGAATTCGATCTCGCGCTCGATGATGGCGCCGTTGGCGATGCGGCCGACGGTCGGCACGCCGCGGGTGATGCTGGCGGCAGCGCCTTCGGCGGCAAAGCCGTTGATGGCGAGGGAGCCCTGGGCGACGGCATAGACATTGCCGTCGGCGCCGAGCAGGGGGTGACGAGCAGGGTGCCGCCGGTGAGGTTCTTGGCATCGCCGAGCGCCGAGACAGTGACGTCCATGCGGGTGCCCTGGGTGCCGAAAGCGGGCAGGTTGCCGGTCACCATGACGGCGGCGACGTTACCCGTACGCAGCGTCTGGCCGCGAATATTCACGCCCATGCGCTCCAGCATCGCCTGCAGCGACTGGCGGGTGAAGGGGATGTTGTTGAGGGTGTCGCCGGTGCCGTTGAGGCCGACCACCAGACCGTAGCCGATAAGCTGATTCTGCCGGACGCCTTCGATATTGGCGAGATCCTTGATCCGGGACGTGGCATGCGCCGACGCCAGTGACAGCACAAGCGCGAACAGGGCCGCGCAGGCCGTCTGGCAGATTCGGATCGAAGGTAGACTCGGCATCCTCTGCTCCCCGCTGAGGTCTTGGCTCGGACCCTCGCCACTCCCATGACGATGTCCGGCTATCTCTATGCGAGGCCCGTGCCAGCCTGTTCGATGTTGTAAATATCTGAAATAAAACGACAAAAATCCCGTTCAAGGGTTCCGCAGGTCGTCTGGCCCACGCCGAAACTGCCGGTTGCGGCAGATTTTGCCGGGCTGTTTACGTTTGATTAACCATAAACCGCGAGGGTGCAGACAGGGCCGCCGGCTTTCGCGATGCTGTCGCTGGATGGGGCGGAGTGGCCACTGTGCGGACCGAAAATGGCCGCCATTTTCGCTGGACTCGCCGATGCGCATTTACGGACCGAACGGCACCACGCTTGGAACTCCCTCATCGGGCGCCAAGAAAGCCAGCTCGTCGACCTTTTCGCTGCCTGACACGGCACCTGCCGCGGATGCCCGGCCTGCGGCAGCACCGCGCGCCGCCAATAGCATCGATGCGCTTCTGGCCATGCAGGGCGTCGAGGACGCCACGGAACGCCGCAAGCGCTCGGTGCAGCGCGGGCGCGGTGCGCTCGACGTTCTGGACGAACTCAAGATCAGCATGCTGGCAGGCTCGATCACGCCCGCGACCGTGGCCCGGTTGCGCACGGCTGCGGCCGATCTCAAGGCCTCATCCGGCGATGCCGGTCTCGACGCGGTCCTCTCGGAGATCGAATTACGGGTGGAAGTCGAACTCGCCAAGGCCGGGCAGGTCTGAACCTCGACCTATTCCAGGCCGAACGCCAAGTTCCAGTGGAGAACATCCCGGGGAGCATCCGGGGACCGTTCCCGGACGTTATTGTCTGTCACACGGCGTAGCTATATAAGCGCCCGCGCGACCGGGTATTTCCGGCGCCATGAAGCATTGATGGATTGGCCTTGGACAAGACAAAGAGCTATCGCCCCTCCGATAAAGAGCCTTTCATGAATGACCGGCAGCGCGAGTATTTTCGCGCCAAGCTGCTGGCCTGGAAGGAAGAGATCCTCCGCGAATCGAAGCTCACCCTGCAGACCCTGCAGGAAGAGAATGTGAACCACCCCGACCTGGCCGATCGTGCCTCGTCGGAAACCGACCGCGCCATCGAACTCCGTGCCCGCGATCGGCAGCGCAAGCTAATCTCCAAGATCGATGCAGCGCTGCTGCGGATCGAGGATAACAGCTACGGCTATTGCGAGGAGACCGGCGAGCCGATCTCCCTCAAGCGCCTCGAAGCCCGCCCGATCGCGACGCTGTCGGTGGAAGCCCAGGAGCGCCACGAGAAGCGCGAAAAGGTCTATCGCGACGAATAGTCGTTTGGAATGCAGCGGTCGCCTTCGAAGGCGGCCGTTTTTGTTTGGGGAGGATGTCGATGGAGAAGTCTCTCGCGATTGCCGAGGTGCTGGCCTATGTGCGCCAGAATCGCACGCCGCTGGCCGAGCTGCCGCCGGAAGCGATCCCGCATGATGAAGCCGATGCCTATCGCGTGCAGGACGCGCTTCACAATCTGCTGTCACCGCATTTCGGCACGCAGGTCGGCTACAAGATCGGCTGCACCAGCGCGGTGATGCAGCAATATCTCGGCATCGATCATCCCTGTGCCGGCGGCCTCTATATGGGCAGCGTGCATGCCAGCGGCGCATCGTTGCGTTATGCCGACTATGTTCACGTCGGCGTCGAGTGCGAGATCGCCGTTCGATTGGCTCACGACCTCACGTCGTCGGGCGAGCCTTTCACCGCAGCCACCGTTGCTCCGGCGATCGAGGCCTATTTCCCGGCCATCGAGATCGTCGATGATCGCTATGCGGACTGGCGTGGCATGGATCCGCGTGCGCTGATCGCCGATGATTTCTTCGCGGCCGGCTGTGTGCTCGGCAAGGGTGTCGCACCCGGCAATGCGCCTGACCTGCTGTCGGTGACAGGCCGCGCCGTCGTCAACGGCGTCGAGATCGGACGCGGCACGGGCGCCGATGTGCTCGGCCATCCGCATCACGCACTGGCCTGGCTCGCCAATCACCTCGCGGCCCAGGGCAAGACGTTGCGCGCCGGTGAGTTCGTCCTGACCGGAAGTCTCGTGCAGACCGCGTGGCTGAATGCCGGCGATGAGGTGTGGATGGAACTGTCGGGCCTCGGCAGCGTCGCGGTCGACTTCAAGGCTTGATCGAAGGGGATGCGACGCCGCATCGCCTTTGAAATCATATCCCGCGCTTGAACTACCGGAACACTCGCTTGGCGTCCTCGTCCATGGCGACGAGCATATCCCTTGCGTGGACATAACTGGCCTCGACGATCTGGTCGAAGCGTTTCCATTCGAGCAGGCCCGTGCGCGGGATCTGGGGCTGAAACAGCAGATGCACGTGTTTGCGCATTGATTTCTGCTTGCTGGCCGAGGTGATGAAAGACGAAGCCAGCATGGTTTCGAACACGCTCGGCAGCCGGTAGCGCCGTTTCTTGCGCGGGCGGAATTTGTCGCGCAGCAGCGCCATCGTGCCCGGCACGCTTGCGAGTTCGAATGTACGGCCGTGATCGGTTGAGAGGTCGATACCGATGATCTTGCCGACACCCAGTTCGGCCATCACATCGACAGGGAAGTTGTTGAAGGTGCCGCCGTCGAACATCATATGGCCGTCGATGAAGACGGGCGGCAGCGCGCCGGGAATGGCGTAGCTGGCGATCACGTTGCGCGCCAGCGAGCCGTGTGTGAGCACGGCCTCGCCTCCGGTCGAATAGTTCGATGCGATGACGAAGAACGTCTTCCAGGTATCCTCCATGTCGATGTGGCTTGCAGCGGCATCGAACACGGCGGCGCTGATGGCATCGTGGCTGCGGCGGCCCCGGATCAGCGAAACCAACGGCAGAAAATTGTAGTCGCCGGTGATATTGCCCTTGGGATGCGCAACAAAAGCTTTGTGCACGGCGGTCCTAACGCCGCTCGCATCGAGGCCGAGCGCCATCACCATGCCCATGATGGCACCAATCGATGTGCCGCCGATGAAGTCCGCTTCGATACCGGCTTCTTCGATGGCTTTGACGACACCCACATGCGCAAAGCCCTTGGCGCCCCCACCGGCGAGAACAAGGCCGATGGCGCGACCCGATATGATCCGCGCGATTCGGCGCATGTCGGCATCGAGCGCGGGGCGGATGTGGAAGTGACGCGTCGCCGGCCGTTGCGCCAGCCAACGCGCCGTGCCCGACGGCGATTTCGTCGCCGCGTCGTGCTGCAGCACCAGCGTCCGGTTCGCGATGGAAATCGGCGTAGTGCCGTGCAGGCAGTCGCGTTCGACGGCCGACAGATCCGGTGTCGCGGCGGCGTCTGCGAGCAGCAGCACTTCGTCGGCATGCCGGAGGCAGAATCTCGTCCATTCCGTATCGGTGTGCTCCGCGACGAGATAGAGCGCGCCGTTGTCGGCCTCGACGCCGTTGACGTGGCGATCGACCGCGCCATAGCGCTTCCAGACATCCGCGCCGGTCTGGTTGCCGAGTTGGGCGGCGATATCCGCAGGCGTAATGATCGCGATCTTTGTCGGATCCGGCTGCGCAGTGCGCAGGGCTGCGGCGAAGCGGGCAGCATCGACGCCGGCAGAGATCGGCAGCACGCAGACATTCACGGGCACGGCCGGCGGCGTACCGGCCCGCTCCGCACGGCGGAAGCGCTCGATCACCAGCCTGGTCATCGACAGCGCGATCTGCGGGACCTTGCTGATCGCGGCTTCGACGACGCTGCGCGATACTTTGGCGACTGAAGAATCGCGCATTGCGATAATCGAGGCCGATCGCGGTTCGCCGGTGAACAAAGCCAGTTCGCCGATGGTCTCGCCCCGCCGGATCTCGCCCAGCACCTTGCGGTCGTTTCCATTCATAACGATCGCGCGCAGCCGGCCTGACAGCACGAAATACACATCGTCGCCGGGGTCGCCTTGCCGGAACAGCGTCTCCCCCGACGACAGGTCAATATAGTGAGTGCCTGCCTCGATCGCCGCGAGAATGCCGGCATCGTCGGTGGCGAAATGGTTGCCCAGAATGGTCTGCAGAAGCTGCCGACTGGGTTGATCTGCGAAGTCGGGCGCCGCGCGCATACATCCCCCGAATGCGATAATATTCTTATATGAATTAAGTACCGCCGCACGACATCATCAGTGGTGGATTTGAGTCAACGGAAATGGTGACGCAAGGCGCGCATTCGGCCGTCAAGGTTATTTCTGGTAGTGGGGCCGAAACGACGACGGCCTTCCGTCAGGGGAGCTAACGGAAGGCCGCGTTTGAACACCGCATCGCGTGGGAGCACGATGCGATGTGGGAGCTGGGAGAGCTTTAGAAGGGCAGCAAGACGTCGAGCACCTGCTGGCCGTAGCGCGGCTGCTGCACGTCGGAGATCTGGCCGCGGCCGCCATAGGCGATGCGCGCCTGTGCGATCTTCGAGCTGTCGATGGTGTTGTCGCTCTGGATGTCTTCCGGTCGCACGATGCCGGCGACGATCAGTTCGCGTACTTCGTAATTGACGCGGATTTCCTGCTTGCCTTCGACGACGAGATTGCCGTTCGGCAGCAATTGCGTGACGACGGCTGCGACGCTGGTCTGCAACGCTTCCTGACGCGCCACCGAACCCTTGCCGTCGCTCGACGACGTCGCGTCCGCGGTGATCAGCTTGCCCGGGAGGAGCGATTCCGCCGGCGTCGGCAGCAGCTTGCTGCCGAGGAAGTCGGTGATCCCCGCATCCTCCTTGTTGGTGCGGCTGCGCTGGGTCTGGTTGGCGATATTGGCGCGGTCGGTGAAGTTGACCGTGATGGTGAGAATGTCGCCGATCTGCCGAGCGCGCTGATCCTTGAAGAAGGCGCGTGAACCGCTGCGCCACAGGGAGTTGGCGTTATAGGACGCCACTTCCGGCTTCGGCATCGGCATCTGCACCGGCTTGTAGCCGGGCTGCGTCGTCGGATTCTCGATCGCCGTCAGGGCCGGCCTCTCGCCGATGGAGGCAAGGCGGTCGATGGACGAGCAGCCGCTGCTACCGACACCGGTCGCGAGGAGCGCTGCAAGGGCGAGTGGGCGATTGAACCGATACATCTACTTTACTCAGCTTTGCGAGAGACGGGCACGCGGTCGTTGGCAGCGAGGGCGATGGGAGAGGGAGACGCAGCGACGGGAGCTTGGGAGATCTTTTCAGACGCTGTGGGTTCGGGAGCGGATGGTGCGGGTGCCCGCTCGCCCGGGAGCGGGGCGGCGGACGGGGCGGACACGGTGATTTCGCCGCGACCGGTGACGACGCCGGCAACGCTGCGCTTCGACTGCAGGTTCATGACATTGACGACGTCGCCTTCGGTGCCGGATTCCTGTGCCTTGCCACGGACCGTCAGCTGCAAGCCGGGAGCGCGGTAGACCAGCGTGACGGCCTGGTCGCGCACCACGAGGTCCGGCTTGGAGAGGTCGGCATTGCGGAGCGCCTGACCTGCGCGCAGCTGGCGACGGCTCTGCATGCCGACGGCGCGGTCACGCGAGGCGCCGTCATTGCCGACTTCGCTCTTCGGGCGACGTTCCAGGACGACATCAGACGCTTTCAGAACTTCGTTGCGCTCGACGCCGCGCGCAAGAACGGCGACTTCCAGCGTTTCGACGGCGGTGCCGGTGAAGCGCAGCTTGGTCGCGGGAGCCGCGGTGTCGCTGTTGATAGCGAAGATGACGTCGAAGCGGCCGGTGCGCGTATCGAAGCGCGACGAGATCGGGTCGATGGCGCCGGTGTAGGACGGATCGAGCTGCAGGCTCTGCACGTCGCGGTCGAAAGTCAGCACCAGGTTGGTGGCGTCGCCGAGACCGTTGCGGTGCTCGAGCGCTTTGGCCACATGGTTCTCGAGTTCCTTGCTCTCGATGTTGCGCGACAGGCGCGTCACAGCAATCGACTGCAGGCCGCGGGTATCGACACCGATCACGTGATGTGTGCGCAAGGTTGCGATGATCTGCGCGGTGGTCAGCGTGCCGACCGTGCCGAGATCCGGCGCGCGATAGATCGCGATCTGCGCGGCGTGGCCGGCATTGTCGATGACGTCGCCGATGCGGACCACGTCGCCGGAGATGGAGACATTGGCGCGCAGCGCAGGCACGGCAATGGTGTTGTCGCGGATACCTTGCCCGAATGCAGTCGTCGCGGCAGCGGCGAGCATGGCGGTGGCGAGGAGGAGGGAGCGCATGGTCATGATCAACTCCCTCAGCGGAACATGCCGGATGTGGACTGCAGCATCTGGTCGGCGGCGCTGATGACCTTGGCGTTCATCTCATAGGCGCGCTGCGCGGCGATCAGGTCGGAGATTTCCGTGACCACTTCGACATTGGCCTGTTCGAGGTTGCGCTGCTGCATGTCGCCGAAGCCGTCGGCATTGGCGATGCCGT
Organism: Tardiphaga alba; assembly: GCF_018279705.1. Classification (NCBI taxonomy): domain Bacteria; kingdom Pseudomonadati; phylum Pseudomonadota; class Alphaproteobacteria; order Hyphomicrobiales; family Nitrobacteraceae; genus Tardiphaga; species Tardiphaga alba. The sequence continues at coordinate 4,351,379 of NZ_CP036498.1, read as the reverse complement.
CCTGCGGCGGGCCCGATGCCGGCGTTTCCGTGAACAGGTTGTCGCCGATCGGGTTGAGACCGGCCTTGTTGATGAAGCGGGTCAGGTTAATGGTGCCCAGCACGGTCGGCGTCGTCGTGCCCGGTACGATGACCGAGACCTGGCCGGCGGAGTTGATGCTGAGCTGCGACGATGCGGTGGGAATGGTGATCGTCGGCTGCAGCAGGTTGCCCTGGGCATTGACGATGCGGCCCTGGCTGTCAGTGGAGAACGAACCGTCACGCGTATAGGTGAAGGTGCCGTCAGTCATCTGGATCTTGAAGAAGCCTTCGCCGCGGATGGCGACGTCGAGGTCGTTGCCGGTGATCGACAGCGTGCCCTGGCCCATCAGGCGCGGGGTGCCGACGGTCTTGACGCCGCCGCCGATATCGACGCCGACCGGGATCATGGTGCCCTGGTCCGATGCCTGCGCGCCGACGCGGCGCACGTGATCGTAGATGAGATCCTGGAACGCGGCACGCTGCTTCTTGTAGCCGGTCGTGCGCATATTCGCGATGTTGTTCGAGATGACCTGAACGTTGAGTTCCTGGGCCGCCATCCCGGTCGCTGCGGTATAAAGTGCGCGCATGGGTCTGTTTCCTTAAGCCGGAACGTCAGCGAGTTTTTCGATGGCGGTACGCCGCGAGTCGCCCTGCGACTGCAGCATGTTCGACAGTTCGGTGTAGGCGCGGGTGACTTCGATCATCCGCGTCATTTCTGTCACCGACGACACGTTCGAGCGTTCGATGAAGCCCTGGTTCAGCTTCGAGGTCACCGACTGCTGCGGATTGGCGCCGGGGCCGGCCGAATAGAGGTTCGAGCCTTCCTTCACCAGCTGCTGCGGCGAGGCGAACTGAACCATGCGGATCTTGCTGCGCACGCTGTCGACACGGTTGGTGCCTTCCAGCACCGTCACGGTGCCGTCCTGCGAGATGTTGATGTCGTGGTCGGTCTGCTGGAACACGATCGGGCCGTTATTGCCCAGCACCGGGAAGCCGCTCGACGTCACGAGCTGGCCCTGATTGTTGATCTGCAGGCTGCCGTCGCGGGTGTAGCGCGTGCCGGCCGGGGTCTGGACCTCGAGGAACGCGTTGCCGTCGATGGCGACATCCAGCGGATTTTTGGTCGGCTCGACAGGTCCGCCAGCAAAATCATGCATGGTGGCGCGGTCCTGCACGAAGGATACCCGGCGATCGCGGCCGACGAAGTTGTCTTCGTGCGCGGTCGGGCTCAGATATTCCTGGAACAGCATCCGCTCGGCCTTGAAGCCGACGGTGTTGATGTTCGCGATGTTGTTCGCCACGACGTCCATTTGACGACGAAGCGTCATCTGCCGCGACAATCCGACGAGACCCAAGTTCTCCATCGGGTAATCTCCCCTGGTCCCAACGAGCGGCTCTCCCAAGCCGGTTCGTGGATCTCGTGAACCACTCAAGCTCTCCCAAGCCGTGGTTCACACCAGTTGAGTAGCGAAACCCGTGCCAAGTCAAAAATTGTTGAATTATCAATCGATTGGTAGATTTTTGCCGGCGCGGGAGGGCGGCAGAAAGGTCTTGTTGACCATATTTGCCGGCAGAATTTTCCTAGTGGCGGCCGAAAATAAAGATTCCATTAACCATTGCGACCTAGCGTCCGGAACAGACAGGGCCTTTGGCGCTGGCAGCATTTGTATCGCGTCTTAGGGCCTGCTTTGCAGCATCGAGCCCATCCCAAACCCCGAACGGGCGAGCGATGGCGGATACCGAAAATTCTGAAGGCGGCGCCCCCGGTGGGGACGAGGCTGGAGCTCCCAAGAAGAGCAAACTCAAGCTGATCATCATCGGGGCCGTCGCATTGGCGCTGGTCGGCGGTGGCGGCGGCTACTTCTTTCTGGCCAAGGGCAAGAAGAAGGACGAGCACGCCGAGGCGGCGCCTGCCGCGGCGAAGCCGCTGTCTTTCGTCGAAGTGCCGGAGATCATGGTCAACCTCGCCGGTCAGCCGGGCGAGCGCGTGCAGTATCTGAAGGCGAAGCTGGTCCTCGAAGTGAAGGATGCGCCGCAGGTCGCGCTGATCACCCCGGCGATGCCGCGCATTACCGATATGGCGCAGGTCTATCTGCGTGAGCTGCGCTCGTCCGATCTCAACGGTTCGGTCGGCATGTTCCGCTTGAAGGAAGAGCTGACGCGCCGGGTCAATGCGGCGATCGCGCCCAATCACGTCAATGCCGTGCTGTTCAAGGAAATCCTCGTTCAGTGAGGGTGTGGGTCTAAAGCAATGTCTACCGAGCAGGTCGATCAGGACGCCATTGCCGCCGAATGGGAAGCATCTCTGGATTCAGAGGACCCCGTTGAGGCGGCTAAAGCTGCGGCCGAAAATGAACTGACCGGCACCATGGCCGAGCAGTGGGCCGCCATGGTGGAAGATGGCGGCCGCGATCTCGGCGGCGGCAAGAACGGCGGCGAGCGCGTCCTTTCACAGGAAGAAATCGACAATCTGCTCGGTTTCAGCGTCAGCGAAATCAATCTCGACGACAATTCCGGCATCCGCGCCATCATCGACTCGTCGATGGTGTCCTACGAGCGTCTGCCGATGCTCGAAATCGTGTTCGACCGCCTGGTGCGGCTGATGACCACGAGCTTGCGCAACTTTACCTCGGACAACGTCGAAGTTTCGCTCGATCGCATCACCTCGGTGCGTTTCGGCGATTACATGAATTCGATCCCGCTGCCGGCGGTGCTCTGCGTGTTCAAGGCGGAGGAGTGGGAGAATTTCGGCCTCGCCACCGTGGACTCCAGCCTGATCTATTCGATGATCGACGTGCTGCTCGGCGGCCGCCGTGGCCAGGCCTCGGTGCGCATCGAGGGACGTCCCTATACGACCATCGAGACCAATCTCGTGAAGCGCCTGATCGAGGTGGTGCTCGCCGATGCGGAGCAGGCCTTCCGGCCGCTGTCGCCGGTGTCGTTCAACATCGATCGGCTCGAGACCAATCCGCGCTTTGCGACGATCACCCGGCCGGCCAATGCCGCCATCCTGGTCCGTCTGCACGTCGATATGGAAGACCGCGGCGGCAATATCGAATTGCTGCTGCCTTACGCGACGATCGAGCCGATCCGCGCGACGCTTATGCAGATGTTCATGGGCGAAAAGTTCGGCCGTGATCCGATCTGGGAGAGCCATTTGGCCACTGAACTTGCGCAGGCGGAGATCGCCGTCGATGCCGTGCTCTACGAAGCCAACATTCCGTTGAAGCAACTGATGTCGCTCAAGGTCGGCGACACGCTGCCGCTCGACATGCGCGCCGATGCGCTGGTGGCCGTCCGCTGTGGCGCCGTCACCCTGACCGAAGGGCGGATGGGACGGGTCGGCGATCGCGTCGCGATCCGGGTCACCAAGCAGTTACGCAAACCACATACGACGCTTGCCATGTTTGAAAAGGCAGACGAACAAACCAAAATGATGGAGGCACAATGAGTCACTCACTGGGAATCGTGATCGAAGGCCTGGTTGCCGTCCTGCTGGTTCTGACCATCGCCTATTGCATGCTGCTCAACAAGCGGCTGAAGAAGCTTAAGGCCGATGAGCAGTCGCTGAAGGCGACCATCGGCGAGCTGATCACCGTGACCGAGATCGCCGAACGTGCGATCGGCGGCCTCAAGCATACGGTGCGCGACGTCAACGAGAATCTCGGCGCGCAGATCAATGCCGCCACGGCACTCGCCGATCAGCTCAAGGCGCAGCTCGCCGAAGGCGATCACGTGGTGCGCCGGATATCGAAGATTGCCATCGCTGCGCGCCCGCTCGTGGCGCAGGCTGAGCCCGAAGCGCCGGCTCCACGTGCCACGTCGGCGCGTGCCAATGCCGCCGCGGCGCAGGCATTTGTCGAGCGACGGAGGCCTGACGGCATCGCTGCATGAAGGCTTTTCGCGATATCCGTATCCTTCCTGTCGTTCTCGTTGCGGTCCTCGGGCTGGCGATCCTCAAGATCGCCGGCCTGGTGATCGATGGCGGCTATGTGTTTGAATATCAGCCGCAGCCCGTGAAAGCGTCATGGGCGCAGGAGATGTTCAATTTCCCCGGCGCACCCAAGCCGGTCGAGACGGATATCACGGGCTCTGTTCCGGACAAGAAAGCCGATCCCGCCAAGCCCACAGTCGGCGCACCCGACGCGATCGCCGTGACCAATACGCGCCCCGTCGAGCAGGCGCCGCATGTCTCCGACGCCGAACGCGCCATTCTCGAACGTCTGCAATCGCGTCGTCAGGAGCTCGATGCGCGCGCCCGCGAGATCGAGATTCGCGAGAGCCTGTTGAAGGCCGCCGAAAAGCGGATCGAGACCCGGGTCGATGAACTGAAGGGCGTCGAGGCCGGCATCAAGACGGCGACCGAACAGAAGGGCGAGGCAGATAGCGCGCGCTTCAAGGGCATCGTCACCATGTATGAAAGCATGAAGCCGAAGGATGCCGCCAAGATCTTCGATCGCCTGGAAATGCCGGTGCTGTTCGAGATCGCCTCGCAGATCGCCCCGCGCAAGATGTCCGACATTCTCGGCCTGATGCAGCCGGAGGCCGCGGAAAAGCTTACCGTGGAGCTCGCGCGCCGTGCACAGGGCGGCGAACGCACGCCGTCCACGGCGGAACTGCCGAAGATCGAAGGCCGGCCGGTCCAGCCGGTGCGTAATTAAAGCGTGATCCCGAAAAGTGGTGTCCGGTTTTCGGACAAGATCACGCTCTTAAGGAGCAAGATCCAGATACATCGAAGATGAATCTGAATCTTGCGAAAATCATTAACAACTCCTTAGAGGGCCGCTTCTAGATTTGGCGTGAGACGGACGAATGGCCGTTCCTCGTACAACGGGCTGAGAGACTCTTCGGAATGCCGCGCAGGACGGACGCTGCATGTTGGACGCGACCCCGCGCTTGGGCGTGGGCGGCTTCGCGCTGCGCCGGTGTCGCCGTGGTCCTCACGCTATCGACGGGCTTTTCCCTCAGTGCATTTGCCCAGAGCGTCAAGGGCACCGCAGCGCTCTCGACCTCCGGCGGCTATGCCCGCATCGTTCTCAAGCTGGCCGAAGATGTCGAATCCGAAGTGAGCCAGGCGGGCTCGGTCGTCATCGTGCGTTTCAAGCGCCCGGTCGATGTCCCCGTCGAAATCCTGTCCGATGCCGCGCCGGACTATGTGGGATCGGCACGTCGCGATCCCGATGGCACGGCCATCCGCCTCGCGCTGTCGCGCCGCGTCACTGTGAATTCGATGACCGCGGGCGAACGCGTGTTCATCGATCTGCTGCCGGATGGCTGGAAGGGCGCGCCGCCCGGCCTGCCGCAGGATGTGGTCAAGGAGTTGTCGGAACGCGCCCGCGCTGCCGAGCGCGCCTTGCGCCAGCAGCGCGCTTCGGCCGACCTGCAGAAGAAGCCGCCGATCCGCGTGCGGACCTCGGTGCAGCCGACTTTCGTGCGCTTCATGTTCGAAACGCCGCCCAATGTGAGCGTCTCGTCGTTGCTGGACGACAAGCGCCTGACGATGACCTTCGGAGCCGCGCTGGTTTTCGATCTCGCCGATGCCAAACTCTCGGCACCGGCCAATGTCGCGTCGATCGGGCAGGCGATGGACGGCAACCGGACGGCTGTCGAGATCGGCCTGATCGGTGATGTCGATGTAAAATCGTTCCGCGACGACAAGAACTACATCGTAGACATCGGTTTCCAGCAGACGGACAAGCCGTCGCCGCTCGCACAGGTCCCACCCGCGACGCCGAAGGCGCCAGAGCCGAAGCCGGCCGAACCTGTGCCCGCGAAAGCCAGCGAGATCAAGCCACCGACATCCGAGACGATCGCGCGCGAGACCGCGGGCGAAAAGCGCGGCGAAGCACCAGCCATCGCTCCTGTTGCGACGGTCGAAGCGCCAAAGGTCGAAGCACCGAAGGTCGAGGCCGCCAAATCTGAGGCCATGAAGCCTGAGGCGGTGACTGTTGTCGAAGCTGCGCCGGCTGCCGCGCCCGTTGTGGCGGTTGCACCGAAGGAGCCGCCACCGCCTGCACCGGCTACGCCTCCGCCATCGCCGGCTGTCGCCGCGCCTACCGGCATTCCGGTCGAGATCAAGCGCAGCAGCGAAGGCACGCGCATGACCTTCGCGTTTCCGGCGCCGACGCCGGTGGCGCTGTTCCGCCGCGGCGACATGCTGTGGCTGGTCACGGATTCCACCAAGCCGATCGATACCAGCACGATCCGTCGCGACAGCGGCTCGATCGTCGCCGATGCCGATGCGATCAAGCTCGACAAGGGGCAGGCGGTGCGCATGCGCCTCAATCGTCCGCAGCTCGCCTCATTGGCGGCCGACGATGCCGGCGGCAACGGACAGGCATGGGTGCTGACGCTGGCGGATACGCGGCAGGTCCAGCCGCAGCCGCTGTCGGCCGTGCGCAACATCGCCGATCCGTCGAAAGCAAGTGTGCAGGTGCCGCTCAGCAAGCCCGGCCTCAAGCATCGGATCACCGATCCCGATGCCGGCGATCTTCTGACGGTGATCACCGCACTGCCGCCCGCGCGCGGTTTCATTCGCCGTCAGGACTTTGTCGAATTCTCTCTGCTTGAGTCCGTGCATGGCGTTGTTGTGCAGACCAATTCGGACGATGTCGCGGTCGATGCCAATATCGACAAGGTCATCCTGACGAAGCCTGGTGGCCTCACGCTGTCGCCGGCGGATGCAGCACCGCAGCGTGCCTCGACGGTCGCCCGTCCGATCTTCGACGTTGGCCAGTGGCGGATCGATCAGGAAGGCCCGTTCAAGGATCGCTACGACAAGCTGATCGATGCCGCGGCGACCGCCGATACCGGTTCGGTCGCGAATGCGCGTCTGGATCTCGCCAAGTTCTACATGGCGCGCGGCATGTATCACGAAGCCAAGGGCGTTGCCGATCTCGCGATCTCTGACATGAAGGTCGGTGAGGAGAGCCCGGCGGCGCTTGTCGTTCATGCCGTGGCGAGCGCGCTGATCGGACGCCCCGAGCAGACCTTGAAGGACATCGCACAGCCGGTGCTGGGGCCGGGTTACGATGCCGAGCTGTGGAAGGCATTCGCATTCGCCAAGCAGGGCAAGTGGGTCGAGGCACGCGAGCGTTTCAAGAATTCGGAATTCACGCTGGCCGCGCTGCCGGCCGATCTGCAGCGGGCCGGCTTGATGCTTGCGCTTCGTGCGTCGCTCGAAGTGAAGGACTATGCCAGTGCATCGGCGCGCGGCAGCGAGCTTGAAGTCGTGGGGATTACGCCCGAGCTGAAGCCGGCAGCGACCATGCTCAGCGGTTGGCTCGATGAAGCGCTCGGGCGCGAGAAGGACGCTTTGTCGAAATACAGCGAGGTGACGAATTCCGTCGATCGCCTGTCGGCATCGGAAGCGAAGCTGCGCGAGATCCTGCTGCGCCAGAAACGCAACGAGATCAGCGACGAGGACGCGCTGAAGGAATTCGAGACGCTGGCCATCACTTGGCGCGGCGACGGGATCGAAGTTCGCGTGCTGCAGCTGCTGTCTCAGATGTATGCCAAGCTCGGGCGATACCAGGAATCGCTGATGGCGGCGCGCACGGCGACCGAGCGCCAGGCCAATAGCGAGGCTGCACGGCAAGTGCAGGACGACGCACAGGCGCTGTTCTCGGAAGTCTATCTGTCGCCGAAGGGCGACAACCTACCGCCGGTGGAAGCGCTGGCGATGTTCTATGAGTTTCGCGAATTGACGCCGATCGGACGTCGCGGTGACGAAATGATCCGCCGGCTGGCGGACCGCCTGGTGGCGGTGGACCTGCTCGATCAGGCCGCCGAGCTGTTGCAGTATCAGGTCGATCACCGTCTCGAAGGTGCTGCCCGTGCGCAGGTCGCGGCACGTCTGGCGACGGTCTATCTGATGGCGCGCAAGCCGGATCGCGCCATCGCGGCGATGCGCACGACGCGTATCGCGGATCTATCGGGCGAGTTGCGCCAGCAGCGCCTGTTGCTCGAGGCGAGGGCGCAGAGCGATATCGGCCGGCGCGAACTTGCGCTCGATATCATTTCGCATGTCGCCGGACGCGAAGCCGTGCGCTTGCGTTCCGACATCTACTGGTCGTCGCGGCGCTGGCGCGAGGCGGCCGAACAGATCGAACTTTATTACGGCGATCGCTGGCGCGACTTCACGCCGCTGACCGATAGCGAGAAGAGCGACGTCATCCGCGCCGTCGTCGGTTACGCCATCGCCGATGATGCGCTCGGTCTGGCGCGGTTTCGCGAGAAATACGCGCCGCTGATGAATACGGGTGCCGACAAGATCGCATTCGACACGGCCAGCAAGCCGAACACCGGCAACAGTTCGGAATTCGCGGCGATTGCGAAGATGGCGGCGTCGGTGGATACGCTCGATGGCTTCCTGCGCGAGATGAAGCAGCGCTTCCCGGACAGCAGCGCCAAGGCGACCGTGCCGGGCATGGCCGACATGAATCCGACCGGCTCACTCCCGTCGATGCCGACGCGGCCGGTGGTGAAGGTGCGCAAGATCGAGATGACGCGGTAATAGAGCGGGCAGCCTCGCTACTGCCCGTAACTCTGCACCAGACTTCCGGCGACCAGCGCCCAGCCATCCACCAGCACGAAGAAGATCAGCTTGAACGGCAGTGACACCACCGCCGGCGGCAGCATCATCATGCCCATCGCCATCAGCACCGAGGCGACCACGAGGTCGATGATCAGGAAAGGCAGGAACAGAAGGAAGCCGATCTCGAAGGCGCGCTTCAGTTCGGAGATCATGAAGGCCGGCACGAGAATGCGCAGCGACAGTTCGTCGGGTGTCGCCGGGGGCGGTTCACGCGACAGGTCCATGAACAGCTTCACGTCCTTCTCGCGCACGTTCTTCTGCATGAAAGTGCGCAGCGGTCCGGAGGCACGGACCAACGCTTCCTCGACAGTGATGTCGTTGGCGATCAGCGGCTTGATGCCGTCGTCATAGGACTTCTGCAGCACCGGTCCCATCACGAATGCGGTGAGGAACATCGCCAGTGCTACGATCACCGTGTTCGGTGGTGCCGTCGCGGTGCCGAGCGCCGTGCGCAGCAGCGACAGCACGACCACGATGCGCGTGAACGACGTCATCATGATCAGGATCGACGGTGCGATCGACAGCACCGTCAGCAGCGCAATCATCTGCACAGCGCGCTCGGTGACGCCGCCGCCACCGCCGCCGAGATTGATGCTGATATCCTGCGCCATCGCCGGGCTCGCGAGGAGCCCGGCGGCGATCAGAACGGAGGTGAAAACTACTCTACGCGGAAGGCTGGCCGGCCTCACGAAGACGACTTCGGACGGCCCAGCAGGGACGCCATCTCGTCTTCAAGATTCTCGAAGCCCGTCTTCACGGGTGGTGCGACCGGTGGGGCCTCGGCGCGGGCGGGAGCAGCGATCGAGACTTCCGGCGAGCGACGCGTTGCGGCAGGCGCATCGGGGGCTACCGAGGGGGCGCCGATACGCGGCTCGGGGGCTTCCACCTTCGCGGGCTCGCCGGCCGGGCGGCGCAGGGCGGCTTCGAGGCGCTGCGCCATATCGGCGAGGTTCTGGTCGGCTGCCGAGATCGCGGCGGGGGTAGATGGCGTGGTGACGGCAACAGGTTCCGGCGTCGGCGCCGCAACGGGAGCGGGCGGCGTGATGGCCGGCGCGACACTGACATTGGCGCGTTCCAGCGGCCGAGCTGGCGGCATGGTACGGATCGGCGGGTCTGCACGCATCGGACGCGGCATCATCGACTCGCTCCGTGGCATTTCGCTGCGAAGCGGACGCGCCGGGGCTGGTTCGGGACGTTCCGGGCGAACGATGGGTTCTGAGCGGATAGTTGGCTCCGGACGAATGGTCGGCTCGGGACGTGCCGGGGGCTCCGGCGCAAGGCTGGCAATGACGGGTTCAGGACGGCGCTCGGGCAGCGGGGCGACCGGGCGGCGCGGCTCCTCGACGAAGGACGGGCGGGCAGGGCGCGTCGGCGCGGGCTCCGGTGCCGGTTCCTGATCGGTCGCGCTGTCGCTGGTGTCGGCCCAGCTCGGCGTGTCGGCGAATGATGGGCCGCGTGCCTCGCGCTGCGGTGCGCCGGCGTCGCGCTCGCGGCCGGGCACGGCGCGCACGATATTGGGCTCCACCACGATGTCCGACGGGCCGCCGATCATCAAGAGATGCTCGACATTGTCGCGACGGACCAGGACGAGCCGGCGGCGGCCATCCACTGCGGCTGCGTCGATCACCGCCAGGCGCGGCAGCCGTCCCCGGCTCGCATTGGCGCCAATCCGGTTGCCGCCGAACCGGCGCACCAACCAGGCCGCGAGGCCGATCAGTGCCAGCACGAACACGAAGGCAAGGATGAAATTGACAGATGATGACATCATGAAGTCCCCAGCCAGACGGTGGCTGTCTCCGCTCGCGCGTTCGAAGCCTGTCGATCATGCGATCGAACACGCCGAACGACGCGGGAATCACGCCCCGTCTGTTAACGCCCCCCGGCAGAACCCGCCGATGGTTAATAATAAACTATGAATCGCCGCAGCCAAAACGACTTCTAACCGCCCCGTCCCTTGGCTGAGTTTTGTGGTTAATCGAGCAATTCGGGCAAAAAAGCGATGCGCGATGCAATAATCCCGTATTTTCGGGATTTCCTTTACGTTTCGGTAATCATCTGCGCCGGAAGTTAACCCCTTATTAACCATACAGGCGGCAAATTCTGCCTAGCGCCGGACATGCCGTCCGGAGCAGAGCGGGGCCCCGATGGCGATCAGCGACATGCCGATGTTGTCGGCGCTGCGGACCAAGATGCAGTGGCATCAGGAGCGTCAGCGTGTGCTGGCGGAGAATGTCGCCAATTCCGATACGCCAAAATTCCGGCCGCGGGATCTCGTGGAACCGAAATTCGACAAAGTGGGTGGCCCCGCTGCAGGTGGCGGCATGGGGCAGTTGCCGATGATGCGAGCCCAGGGCGTCAACATCTCGCCGGCCGGTGCATCGGCCACCTTCGCCCAGAACAATCGCGTCGGCTACGAGACGCGTCCTGCCGGCAATGCGGTGAATCTTGAGGACGAGATGCTCAAGGTCTCCGCGAACCAGATGGACTTCGCCGCGGCAAGTTCGCTCTACAGCCGCAGCCTCGGTCTCCTGAAGACCGCCATCGGCAAGCGCTGAGCCGAGATAGGGGAGAGCTGTCATGGCCAACGACACCAGCGACTTCACACGATCAATGGGCATTGCGACCTCGGGCATGCGCGCCCAGGCCGGCCGCATGCGGATTATCTCCGAGAACATCGCGAATGCGCAGTCGACCGCGCAGACCCCAGGCGGCGATCCCTATCGCCGCAAGGTGCCGACCTTTACGTCCGAACTCGACCGCACGCTCGATGCGCGCACCGTCGGTCTCGGCCGCGTGCGTCCAGACATGTCGATCTTCCCCACGCGTTACGAGCCCGGCAATCCCGCGGCCGACGCGGCCGGCAATGTGAAAGTGCCGAACGTCAATTCGCTGGTCGAAATGACGGACATGAAGGAAGCCCAGCGCTCCTACGAAGCCAATCTCAACATCATCAGCGCCACGCGCCGGATGATCCAGCGCACCCTCGATATCCTCAAGGCCTGAACAGGACACATAGATCATGGCAGCCCCGAACGTCGCCGCGAACGCCTATGCAAGCCTCGCCCGTATCATGGACGGCGCCGGTGGCGTCGGCGGTCTCAACAAGGTCGCCGAAGGTCCCGCCGGTCCCTCATTCGGCGCCGTGCTCAAGGAAGCGCTCGGCAGCGTGATGGATGCCGGCCGCAAGTCGGACGCGCAGACCGTCGCGATGGCCAACGGCAAGGCGAATGTGATGGACGTGGTCACCGCGGTGGCCGAGACCGACGTCGCCGTCTCGACGCTGGTGTCGGTGCGCGACCGCGTCATCCAGTCCTACGAAGACATTCTGAAGATGCAGATCTAGTCGCTGCGCTCTCCGCCGTCATTGCGAGCCCTGACGAATTGCGTAGCAATTCGTTTGGGCGAAGCAATCCAGTTCTTTCGTCCCACACCCCCTGGATTGCTTCGTCGTCAAGTGGCTGCTCGCAATGACGGCGATTTTCTTTCTTGAAGGAACACTCCATGACCGGCCCAGAAACTCTCGACGTTGCCCGCGATGCCATCTGGACCATCGTCCTGGTGTCCGGCCCGCTGATGGTGGTGGGGCTCATCGTCGGCGTGGTGATTTCGCTGGTGCAGGCGCTGACCCAGGTGCAGGAGCAGTCGCTCGTCTTCGTCCCGAAGATCCTGGCGGTCTTTGCCACGATGATTCTGACGCTCCCTTTCATGGGGGACCTGCTGTCGGGCTACATGCTGCGGATATCGTCGCGAATCATCGGGGGGTGATAGACATCCCCATGCGTATCGACATCTCGCTCCTGCCGGCGCTCGCCGCCGCCTTCATGCTGGCTTTCGCCCGCATCGGCGCGATGGTGATGCTGTTGCCCGGCTTCGGCGAGAGCAATATTCCGATGCGCATCAAACTCTCGATCGCGCTGGCGCTGACCCTGATCATGCTGCCGGCGCATCGCGCCGCCTACAATGTCGATATGGGGGCGATCATGCCGATGCTGGTCATGCTGCTGCATGAGATCATCATCGGCATCGTGCTGGGTACCACCGCGCGCGTGACGCTCTCCGCGCTGCAGGTGGCAGGCTCGGTCATCGCGCAGCAGCTTGGTCTCGGCTTCGTCACCTCGGTCGATCCCACGCAAGGCCAGCAGGGCGTGCTGATCGGCAACTTTCTCAATCTGCTCGGCATCGCGCTGATCTTCGCCACCGATACGCATCACCTTGTGATTGCCGCGCTGAACGACAGCTACAAGATCTTCTCGCCGGGTGAGGTGCTTCCCGCTGGCGATGTCGCAGCACTTGCGACCAGCGCCTTTTCCGCTGCCTTCAAGATCGGCGTGCAACTCTCGGCGCCGTTTCTCGTCTTCGGCCTGGTGTTCAATATGGGGCTCGGCGTGCTGGCGCGCCTGATGCCGCAGATGCAGGTGTATTTCGTCGGTGTGCCGCTCTCGATCGTGATCGGTTTCCTGATCTTCGCGCTGGTGCTCACCACGATGATGAGCACCTACATGGATTACTTCTCTGGTGTGATGTACCAGATGATGCCGCGGACATAGGAGGGCGCCTATGGCCGAGGAAAGTGAGAACGAAAAAACACACGACCCCACACAAAAGAAGCTCGACGACGCACACCAACGCGGCGACGTTGCCAAAAGCCAAGAGGTCAGCACCTGGTTCCTGCTGGCCGGCGCGACGCTGGTGCTGTCCAGCTTTCACAGCTCGATCGGTACCGGCCTGCAGACGCCGCTGAAGAACCTGCTGCAGAATTCGTGGATGATCCGCACCGATGGCGCCGCGCTGATCGAACTGACGAAGGAACTCTGCGTCTCGCTGCTGTCCACGCTGGGGATGCCGTTCCTGTTCATCGTCCTGGCTGCGGTGGCCGGCAATCTGATCCAGCATCGGCTGGTCTTCTCCACCGAAGGTCTGACGCCGAAATTCAGCAAGCTCTCGCCGATGGAAGGTGCCAAGCGCATTTTCGGTAAGCAGGCGCTGGCGAATTTCCTCAAGGGGCTGTTCAAGCTCATCGTCGTCGGCACCGTGATGTGCGCGGTGCTGTGGCCGGAGCGCTTTCGGCTCGATGCGATCGTGCGCAACGATCCCAGCGCCATCATCGATATCTCGACGACGCTGGCCTTGCAGTTGCTGGGCTCGGTGGTCGCGATGCTCGCTTTCATCGCAATCGCCGACTTCTTCTTCCAGTATCGGACCTGGTTCGAGAAGCTGAAGATGTCGCTGCAGGAAGTGAAGGAAGAATACAAGCAGTCCGAAGGCGACCCGCATATCAAGGGCAAGATCAAGCAACTGCGCCAGCAGAGCATGAAGAAGCGCATGATGGCGGCGGTCCCGACGGCATCGGTGATCATCACCAACCCGACCCACTACTCCGTCGCCCTGAAATACGAGCGCGGCATGACCGCGCCGATCTGCGTCGCCAAGGGCATGGACGCGATCGCGTTGAAGATCCGGGAAGTGGCGGGCAAGCACGACATCCCGATCGTCGAAAACGTGCCGCTCGCCCGCGCGCTCTATGCCACGGTGGAGATCGACGACGAGATTCCGGGCGAGCACTATCAGGCGGTGGCAGAGGTCATCGGTTACGTCATGGGCCTCAAGCGTGGCCTGTCCGGGCGTCCGCTATGATGCCAAAGAGGTGTTGGAACGCGTGGCAAATCGACGGATTGCCAGCAAATGACGGCCCGGACGGCTTGCGCAGCCCCGTCCGGTTGAGGCACTCAGAAGATGCGCGCAGGCGCGACCTAACCCTTCTAGATAACAGGCGAACCCCCGTCCGATGACTGTCGAGACCGATCACAACGGCCAGATCTTGCCGGCGGAAACGCCGGCAGCGCAGGAGCCGGTCCGCCGCAGTGGCAGCATCGTCCTCGTGCTGCTGATCGCGGCCGCCATCGTCGCTTGTGCGGTCGCCTTCATGACCCTCGGGCGTGCGCAGGCGCAGCCCTATATTCTCGGCCTGCTGGCGCTGCTGGCCATGGTCGGCCTGTTCATGCTGTTCGCCTTTGCGGCAGGCATCATCCGCTTTGCCGAGCGCAATTCCAACGACCCGATCATGCGCGCCGTGGCTGACCACGCATTCGACGGTATTGCAGTCACGGATGGGCACGGCCATGTCGTCTATGCCAACGCGGCCTATCTGACGCTGACCGGCGCGGCCTCGGCCCAGGAGGCGCGCCCGGTCGAGCGTGTCTTCATCGGCAATCCCGATGTCTCGGAAGCCGTATTCCGCCTGCTCAAGGCCGCCCGCGAGGGCAAGCGGCAGCAGGAGGAGGTGCGCGTCACCGTCGCCGACGGCTCGCATGGCCGCTGGTTGCGCATGCGGGTGCGGCCGCTGGGGGCCGGCAAGCGCGAGGCAAAATCGACTGTGTGGTCGGTGGCGGACATCACCCGCGATCGCCAGCGCCAGGAAGACGTGTTCCAGGAGCTGCAACATGCGATCGAATATCTTGATCACGCGCCGTGCGGTTTCTTCTCGGTCAATCCGAAAGGCGAGCTCGTCTATGTCAACGCGACATTGGCAAATTGGCTCGATCACGACCTCGCCGAGATCGGCTCCGGCGGCCTGAAACTGGCGGATATCGTGTCCGGCGACGGCGCGTCGTTGCTCACCTCCATCGTGCCGATCCCCGGCGAGGTGAAGACCGAAGTCTTCGACATCGACCTCAAGCAGCGCGGCGGAAAAGCCGTGCCGGTCAGGCTCTATCACAAGCTCGCTTTCGGCGCGGACGGCGTGCCCGGCGCGTCGCGCACGCTGGTGATCAGCCGTGCCCGCGACGAACGTTCGGATCCGCAGCGCGCTGCCGAAGTGCGCTTCATGCGCTTCTTCGACCACACGCCGATGGCGATCGCCACCGTCGATCTCACCGGCACCGTCGTGCGCGGCAATGCGCGCTTCGCCAAGCTGGCGCAGAGCCTCAATGCCGACGGCACCGTCAACAAGTCGATGCCCGCGGCGGTCAGCGAGCGCGACCGTGCGCAGTTGCTGACGGCGATCGGCCAGGCCGCACAGGGCCAGGGTGACATCGCGCCGGTGGAGTTGCTGCTCGATGGCGCAAAGGAACGCTGGGGCCAGTTCTTCGTGACCGCGGTGGACGAACAGGAGCGCGAGAGCGAATCCGCCATCGTCTATATGCTGGAGACCACCGAGCGCCGCGCGCTCGAGAACCAGGTCAACCAGGCGCAGAAGATGGACACCATCGGCCAGCTGGCCGGCGGCATCGCGCATGACTTCAACAACGTTCTGTCGGCCATCATGATGGCCAATGACTTCCTGCTGAACGCGCACAAGCCGACCGATCCGTCGTTCCAGGACATCATGCAGATCAAGCAGAACGCGATGCGTGCGGCGACGCTGGTGCGCCAGCTGCTGGCGTTCTCGCGCCGGCAGACGCTGCGTCCGACCGTGCTCAATCTCGGCGATGCGCTGTCCGATATCGATCTGCTGCTGAAGCGGCTGATCGGCGAGAAGGTGAAGCTGGACGTCGTTCACGGCCGCGACCTGTGGCCGGTGAAGGTGGATATCTCGCAATTCGAACAGGTGATCGTGAATCTCACGGTCAATGCCCGCGACGCAATGCCGGATGGCGGTTCGCTCACGGTGCGGACCAGCAACATCCCAACCGAGCAGACGGAGAAGCTTGCTTACAAGGGCATGCCGTCCGCGGATTATGTCGAGATCGCCGTCACAGATACCGGCACCGGCATTCCCGCCGAGATCGTCGAAAAGATCTTCGAGCCGTTCTTCTCGACCAAGGATGTCGGCAAGGGCACCGGTCTCGGCCTCTCCACGGTCTATGGCATCGTCAAGCAGACCGGCGGCTTCGTCTATGTGGATTCCAAGGAAGGGCAGGGCACCACCTTCCGCATCTTCCTGCCGCGTCATCACCAGGACAAGGAAGCCGCACCGGATCCCGCCATCGCAGCCGCGATTGCCGCCAAGGAAGCCGCGAAGCCCAAGGCTGATCTCACCGGGCAGGGTACGATCCTGCTGGTGGAGGACGAAGAGGGTCTGCGCGGCCTGAACGCCCGCGGCCTGCGCTCGCGCGGCTATACCGTGGTCGAAGCCTCCAACGGTGTCGAGGCGCTCGAAATGTTCGAGGAGCAGGACCGCAACATCGATCTCGTCGTCTCCGACGTGGTCATGCCTGAAATGGACGGCCCGACGCTGCTGAAAGAAATGCGCGCCCTCAATCCGGACCTGAAGATCATCTTCGTGTCGGGCTATGCCGAAGAGGCGTTCGAAAAGAGCCTGCCCGAGAATCAGCAGTTCGCCTTCCTGCCCAAACCCTTCGCGCTCAGCGCGCTGATCGAGAAGGTGAAGGAGACGATGGCGCCGGACTAACGGCGCTATTCGGTTGTTCCGATATTCCGCGCTGCACCATAAGCGGTTGAAATTGCAGGCCTTGCGCGCTTTAGAACGCCCCTAAACCCGCGACTGAGCGCCGCAGCCATGCGGCGTGAAGCGCGCTTTCTTTTTCCTGCGGCGTCGCCATCTTAGGGGGCGATTTCCCCGTGCCGGGGATTAAGGGAAAAGACCATGACTTTCACGTTCAGCATGCGCGGCGCGATGAAGACGCTCGCCGTTGTTCTGTCGCTGGCCATGCCGCTCACGATCGCCGTCTCGACGATCGCCGATGCGCGTCCGGGCGGCAAGGGCAGCATGGGCTCGCGCGGCTCGAAGACGTTTGCCCCCACGCCGGGCACGGCTACGGCGCCGAATGCGGCCCAGCCTATGAACCGCACCATGCAGCAGCCGGGTTCGCCCGGCATGGCCGGTCCCGCCGCTGCGGGCGCCGCCAGCAAGGGTGGCTTCTTCAACCGTCCGGGCATGGGCATGCTTGGTGGCCTCGCCGCCGGCTTCCTCGGCGCGGGCCTGCTCGGCATGCTGTTCGGCGGCGGCTTCCTCAGCGGCCTCGGCAGCATGATGTCGATCATCGGCCTGCTGGTGCAGGTGGCCCTGATCGTTATCGTCGTCCGCCTTGCCATGAAGTGGTGGCAGCGCCGCAACCAGGGCCAGACCGCATCGGCCTATGCCGGTCCGTCGGCTTCGCCCTATGCCGGTCCCGGCAACGGTCCGGATGCGAACCAGAACGCCCAGAGCAACCACGCTTACGGTGCGCAGCAGCAGGAAGCTCCGCAGGCCGCTCCGCGCAGCGCGCTCGGTGGCTTCGGCTTCGGCGCTTCGCGCCAGGACGAGCGTCCGGTTCAGATCGGTCCGAAGGACTATGAGGACTTCGAGCGCCTGCTGACCGAGATCCAGGCCGCCTGGTCGAACGAGGACACCGACGCGCTCGGCAAGCTGGCGACGCCGGAAATGACCTCGTACTTCGCGAAGGATCTCGCGGAGAACAAGGCCAACAACGACATCAACAAGGTGTCGGACGTCAAGCTGCTGCAGGGCGACCTCGCGGAAGCCTGGCGCGAAGGCAACGACGAATATGCCAGCGTGGCCATGCGCTTCTCGCTGATCGACAAGACGCTGGAACGCGGCACCAATCGCCTCGTCGCCGGCAGCGAGACCCCGACCGAAGCCACGGAAGTCTGGACCTTCATCCGCACCAATGGCGGCAACTGGGAACTGTCAGCGATCCAGCAGGCGTAACACGCCCGCAAGATCGAGAGTGATGCAAGCGCCGCGGGCAACCGCGGCGCTTTTTCGTTGGGCTCTTTGGCGATGTCGGCAAGATGCCCGCGCAAAAATTGTAGGCGTGAAATAGTGGAATAATCGATGCGGTTGCTTGTTGGTCTGTTGCGGCTCACCGCGACTGACTTGTTCATGTTTCAAAAAATGCATTGGAGGAAGCCATGACGAAACTTTTCACGACGCTGTCCTGCGCCGCGCTTTGTGCCGGCGCTGTGGTGCTGGCAAGCAAGCCGGCTGCTGCACAAGGGGCCGATACGAGTTTCTTCGTCACCAGCAACGGCATCGGCAATGGCGGCAATCTCGGCGGCCTCGCTGGCGCTGACAATCACTGTCAGACGCTGGCGCAAGCAGCGGGCGCGGGTGCCAAGACATGGCGCGCTTATCTCTCCACCCAGGCGGCCGACGGCAAGCCTGCCGTGAATGCCAAGGATCGTATCGGCAATGGACCGTGGAAGAACGCCAAGGGTGTCGTCGTCGCCAAGGACGTTGCCGACCTGCACAGTGCCAACAATGCGCTCAGCAAGCAGAACTCACTGAGCGAGAAAGGCGATGTCATCAATGGCCGCGGCGATACGCCGAACCGCCATGACGTGCTGACGGGTTCGCAGGCCGATGGCACTGCATTCGCCGGCGCCGATGATCGCACCTGCAAGAACTGGACGAGCAGCACTCAGGGCGCGGCGATGGTCGGCCATATCGACCGCATCGGCCTCAACGAGGAGCCGCCGGCAAAGTCGTGGAATACGTCGCATCCGTCGCGCGGACCGGATGGTGGCTGCTCTCAGAACGATCTGAAGAGCACCGGCGGCGACGGTCTGCTCTACTGCTTCGCGGCGAACTGAAATCGCTCGCAAGGTGATACAGGAGATCGCCGCGATGTTTACGCCGCGGCGATCAACATCATTTCGGCCGCTGCTGCGGTTCTGGCCTCGGCCTGAGCCACGGCTTCCGCCATTTCGATTATTGCGGGCACCTGCGCCAGTGGGACCGGTCGGGCGTACAGGTAGCCTTGCCCCTTGCTGCAGCCTTCGCCGAGCAGGAAGTGCCATTGCGCCGAGGTTTCGATGCCTTCGGCGAGCACCGGAATGCGCAGGCTGTGGCCGAGCGCCAGCACCGTACGGACGATCGCGCAGGCTGCGGCGTCATCGGGAATGCGGCGGACGAAAGATTGATCGAGCTTGATCTTGTCGAACGGAAAAACGTGCAGCGTGCTGAGCGACGAATAGCCGGTGCCGAAATCGTCCATGGCTATGGAGATGCCCATCGCTTTCAGCTTGCGCAGGATGTGCAGCCCGCGTGTCTGGTCCGCCATCAATGTCGTTTCCGTCACTTCGATCTCGAGGCGCTGCGGCGACAAGCCAGTATCGAGCAGGATCGCGTGAATCGTTTCGGCAAGATCGGCTCGGCCGAACTGCACGGGTGACAGATTGACGGCAATCGTGCCGGGCAGGCGACCTGCTGCGGCATCGCGACAAGCTGTGCGCAGCGCCCATTCGCCCATGTCGAGGATGGCATCGGTTTCTTCCGCGAGCGGAATGAAATCGGCCGGCGACACGCGGCCGAGTTTCGGATGGTTCCAGCGCATCAGCGCCTCGGCGCCACAGATGGTGCCGTCTTCCAGCAGCGCCTGCAGCTGATAGTGAAGTTCGAGTTCGCCATTGGTGACGGCGCTTTGCAGGTCGCGCGCCAGTGCCCGGCGGGTGCGGGCGGCAGCATCCATCTCGCCGTGATAGGCACAGATGGCGCCGCGTTGTGTGGCCTTGCCGCGATCCATCGCGAGTTTGGCATTGCTGAGCAGCTGGTCGCGCTCGGGCGTATCGGTCGGGAAGACCGAATAGCCGATCGCGACCGTGAGCGCGATCGTGTGGTCGCGAATGACGAACGGGGCGGCGAATGACGCCGCAATGCGCATGGCAAACTGTTCGGCATCCGCGGGCTGGCTGCCCGACATCTGCAAAGCGAGAAATTCGTCGCCGCTCTGCCGCGCCAGGAATTCGTCTTCGCCAAGCGCATGCCGCATCCGCGCCGCGGCCTCGATCAGCAGCAAATCGCCGGCGCCATGACCGTAGAGATCGTTGACGTCCTTGAAGCCATCGATATTGATCGCCAGCGCTGCAAGCTTGTGCGCGCGTTCGTGGGATTCCGCGGCCCAGAAAGCGAGGCGCTCGTTGAAAGCGATGCGGTTCGGCAGGCCGGTCATGCTGTCGTTGAACGACAGCTGGTGAATGCGTTCGGCCGACTCCGTCCGTGCTCGCATGTCGATGACATATGACGAGAAGCCGCTGCCCATCACCAGCAGCACGGCCAGCACGACGCCGACACCGAGCATCTTCGCCGGCACCAATTCCGGGGCCAGCACCGCCGATGGATCGGGAACGACATTCGCAGACACCGTCAATGCGTAGTGCATGGTGCAGATCATGAATGCGAGCACGATGGCTGCGCCATGCCGGCACCAGCGCGTCACCGGACGGTTGGCGCGATTGACGGAGAGCGCCGACAGGCCGAGGCCGAGCAGCAGCAACAGCGCGAGTCCATAGCCGCTCCATTGCGTCGTGCCGCTGAAGTGCCAGGCATCGACGCCGATGTAGTGCATCAGGAGAATGCCGACACCCATCACGCCGCCGCCGAGCTCGGGCGCCAAGGTGAAATGCCGGCTGCCGATTTCGAAGCCGACAAGACATGAGAGGATCGCGATGGCGAGTGTGATCGCCACAGGGACGAGGTCGAAGCCGCTATTCAGCTGCGGATCGAGTGCAAGGATCGATATGTAGGTCGAGGCCCAGAGCGCCGCGCCGGTGCCGACAGATGCCATGAACAGCCAGCCGATTCGCGTCGATCCCAATGTGGCCCGGGCGCGCGCGAAGTGGCGCATGCCCACCCAGGTTCCAAATAGGCAGACCGATCCCGCGAGCAGCACGAGAATCTGATGGACGACGAACGTAAAGTGACCCGACATGAAGCTTCCCCTGCGTATCATCCTACGAGGGACAGCCTTAATCGGTTGTAAGGTGGTGCCTTTATCCGCATCGATATAGGTCGCATCGCCAAAACAGGGTTGAAGCCGGGTTAGCATTTCCGCTCGCTGAGGTTGGGGTCTGCGGTCGTAAACGCGCAGAACGAATTCAGCGGTGTTTTGTTAACCCGGCACGTGAACGCGCGAGGAGGTTCCGGAATGCGATACGAGCTGTATTACTGGCCGATGATCCAGGGGCGCGGCGAATATGTCCGCCTCGCGCTGGAAGAGGCCGGCGCCAACTATGTCGATGTCGCCCGCGGCAAAGCCGGCATGGGCGCGATGACGAAAATGCTGGAGGCGAAGAAGGATCTGCCGCCTTTTGCGCCGCCGTTCCTGAAGGCGGGCAATCTGGTGATCGGCCAGACGGCGAACATCCTGCTCTATCTCGGTGCGCGGCACGGGCTGGCGCCGAAGACGGAAGCCGGGCGGCTCAAGCTCAACGACCTGCAACTGACCATCGCGGATTTCGTGATGGAAGTGCACGACACCCATCATCCGATCGGCACGTCGCTCTATTACGAAGACCAGAAGGGCCGGCCAAGCTGCGCACCAGAGAGTTCTGGAACGAACGCGTGCCCAAGTTTCTCGGATACTTCGAGAAGCTGGTGAAGGCCAGCGACGGCGCCTATATCACCGGCCGGAAGATCACCTATGTGGATCTGTCGCTGTTCCAGATCGTCGAGGGATTCCGCTACGCGTTTCCGAAGCGGATGAAGAAATTCCAGCGCGACATCCCGACGCTCGTCGGACTGCATGATCAAGTTGCCGAGCGGCCGAACATCAAGGCCTATCTCGCTAGCGACCGCCGCATCCCGTTCAATGAGGAAGGTATCTTCCGGCGCTACAAGGCGCTCGATAAGTAGCATCTGTAGGGTGGGCACGCTGCGCTTTGCCCACCCTACCAGTGTCACTCACACGTATTGATCGATCCGCGTGCCCTGGCCCGGCGGCAGCGGCGGGCGCGCCGGCGGTGGCGGATTGCGTTCTTCCTGATCCTGCTTCTTCACCTCAGGCGTCCGCGCCTGGATCGGCTGGATCGGTGTGGCCGGGGGCGTGCTGCTCACGCTTGAAACACTCATGACAATGTCCTTGCTTCCAAATATGTCCAGGAAACATGGGCGCGTCTGCACAAAGAGTGATGAATCATTTCCTGCAATTTGAAGCGATCGCCATCGGATATCGCCGCTGGCGAATGATATATTTCCGCGATCGCTAAAATTGTAGCGATGTCACTCGTTGCGGCCGCGCGACATCGAGATCGTCGCAGTGGTCTTGTCGCGGGTGCAGCGGAAGTCGAGGCGGCGAAAGCGCATCTTGATGTCATTGCCGCGCAGTAGCCCCATCCGGCTCAGGCAACGCTGCGAGCCGCGCAGCGTGTCCTGCTTGGGGATGGTGAAGACAACCGCGCCGGCACTGGCGACAAGATCCGTGAAGGCCGGCGCGGGCTTTCGCGTTGGCGATTGCGCGAACAGTTCGTTCGTCACCGTGCGGTTGATGCAGCCAAGCCGGAGCTGTTTTGCCGCCGGGTGGGAGAGATAGATCACATTGGCCGCGGTGCGCCCGATGCTGATGCCGTCGATCTGGCTCTTGAGCTGCTTGGCAAGGTCATCGCAACGATCGGCATGCGCCGGCGAGGCGAGGGCGGCGAAAAGAGCGATGGCGAGATAAGCGGATCTGGATGTCATGATGTCCCCAAGACGATTGAAGCCGGGTGGCGGCTTTGATGCAAGGCCGGAACGCGAGGGTCTTCGCCAATCCCCTCATTGGTGCTACACTCCGGCTATGACCAGAGATCAAGTCAAAGCTGTTCTCGATCGTGTTCTCACCTGGCCGCCAGAGCGGCAGGAGGATGTCGTTCGCATCCTTGAAGAGATGGAAGAACTGGACGCGAGCGAATACCGTCTGTCCGACGAGCAGGTCGCCGAGGTCAAGCGGCGGATGGCGAAGCCCGATCCGAAATATCTGACGCTCGAAGAATTCAACGAGCGGTTCAAGGATTAGAGCTAGCCATGAGGATCATCGTCGAGGAGGAGGCTGCTGCCGATCTCGATGATGCGATCCGATGGATTTCACATGAAAGCCCGCGTGCCGCCGTCAAAATGCGTCGGCGCATCGTTGTGGCGATCAATCGGCTCTCGAACCCGAAGCTCACCGGAATGGGACGCCCTGGTCAGATCAAGGGGACGCGCGAATTGATCGAGCACCCTTATGTCATCGTTTATCGGGTAGATGCCCCCACGAAGGCCGTCATTGTACAGGCCATCATCCACGGCGCCCGCGACCGCCCATCTTCCCCGACATCCGACGAAAACTGACCTTTCCCGCCGGAATCGCGCCCCCGGCCATGTCTTTTGAACCCTTCAAAACTGTGCGGAAACCTCTTAAAAGGGCTCCAAATTCCCGTCCCTTGAGGCCCGTCCCATGAACGCTCCCGCCGCTTTCCCCGACCAGCAGAAGCCGGTTCCGCCCTATAAGCACACCCCGCTGTTCCCGCTGGGCAAGGACACCACGCCTTACAAGAAGATCACCTCCGAGGGCGTGAGCGTCGAAAAGGTGCTGGGCAAGGAGATGCTGGTGGTGTCGCGCGATGCGCTGAAGGCGCTCAGCGAGGCGGCGTTCGGCGACATCAACCACTATCTGCGCCCCGGCCACCTGCAGCAGCTGCGCAACATCCTCGATGACAGCGAGGCCTCGCCGAACGACAAGTTCGTCGCCTTCGACTTCCTGAAGAACGCCAATATCGCCGCCGGCGGCGTGCTGCCGATGTGCCAGGACACCGGCACCGCCATCATCATGGGCAAGAAGGGCTGCAACGTCATCACCGATGGTGAGGACGAAGCCGCTCTCAGCGAAGGCGCGCGCGACGCCTATCTGCGCCGCAATCTGCGTTACTCGCAGGTCGCGCCGCTGACCATGTATGAAGAAAAGAACACCGCCAACAACATGCCGGCACAGTGCGAGATCTATGCCGAAGGCGACGACGCCTACAAGTTCATGTTCATGGCCAAGGGCGGCGGCTCCGCCAATAAGAGCTTCCTTTTCCAGGCCACGCCGTCGGTGCTGACCAAGGATCGTCTGCTTGCGTTCCTGAAGGAAAAGATCATGACGCTGGGCACCGCCGCGTGCCCGCCCTATCACCTCGCCATCGTCATCGGCGGCACGTCCGCCGAGCTGTGCATGAAGACGGTGAAGCTTGCATCGGCGCGCTATCTCGACGCGCTGCCCACCCAGGGCTCGCCGGATGGCAATGCCTTCCGCGATCTGGAGATGGAGCAGGAAATCCTCAAGATGACGCAGTCGTCGGGCGTCGGCGCGCAGTTCGGCGGCAAGTATTTCTGCCATGACGTCCGTGTCATTCGCCTGCCGCGCCACGGTGCGTCGCTGCCGATCGGCCTCGGCGTGTCCTGCTCGGCCGATCGTCAGGTGCTCGGCAAGATCACCAAGGACGGGGTCTATCTCGAAGAGCTCGAACATAACCCCGCGCAATATCTGCCGCAGGTGGAGCAGGAGCTCGGCGGCGAGGTCGTGAAGATCGATCTCAACCAGCCGATGAAGGACATGCTGGCGACGCTCAGCAAATATCCGACCAAGACGCGCCTCTCGCTCACCGGCACCATGGTCGTCGCGCGCGACAGCGCGCATGCCAAGCTGCGCGAACGCCTGGAGAAGGGCGAGCCGCTGCCGGATTACTTCAAGAACCACCCGGTCTATTACGCGGGCCCCGCCAAGACCCCGGATGGCTATGCGTCCGGCGCCTTCGGCCCGACCACGGCCGGCCGCATGGATTCTTTCGTCGATCAGTTCCAGGCCGCCGGCGGCTCCATGGTGATGGTCGCCAAGGGCAACCGTGCGGTCGCCGTGCGCGAAGCCTGCAAAAAGTATGGCGGCTTCTATCTCGGCTCGATCGGCGGCACCGCGGCGAACCTTGCCGAGCACTGCATCAAGAAGGTCGAGGTCGTCGAATATGCCGAGCTCGGCATGGAAGCGATCTGGCGCATCGAAGTCGAGGATTTCCCGGCTTTCATCATCATCGATGACAAGGGCAACGACTTCTTCAAGGAACTGAACCTGGGCTAACGATTAGAGGGGCGGAACCAGATCCGCCCCTCATCCTGAGGAGCCGCGCAATTGCGCGGCGTCTCGAAGGATGGCCGCCAGACTCCGGAGCCAGGCCATCTCATGGTTCGAGACGGCGCTCCGCGCCTCCTCACCATGAGGGGACGGAGCCCCATTCATCCCCGGTTTCCGCACGCTTCCACCCGCACGAAGCCTTGCGGAATTTCTCGCCTCTCGCTAGAACAAAAAGAGTACGCGAGAGATGCCCGTGACCGAATTTACTCCCTATTTTCCGATTGCCACGCTGGCTTTGGCTTTCATCGCCGCGCTGTTTGCGATCGTGGCTGTCATCGTGGTCGCGCGTCGCCCGGTTGCGCTGGAGCGCGCCGAGGTCAGCGAGCTGCTGCGCTTCGAGGGCGACGCCATTCGCGCGGCGTCCGACGCCGAGATCCGCGCTGTCCGGCAGGAGCTGCTGCAGACCATGAGCCAGCAGCAGGGCGCGGCGGCGGACATGATGCTGAAGCTGGAGGACCGCTTGCTCAAGCAGGTCGATAATTTTGGCCAGCGTCTCGCTCTATCGAACCAGACCACCGAAGCCCGCATCAACGAGATCGGCACCAAGCTGAATGCCGATATCGGCCGCATGGAGCAGTCCTCCACCGCCAATCGCGAGGCGTTGCGCACGATGGTCGAACACAAGCTCGATCAATCCGGCGCCGCGCATGCGGAGTCCGCGCGCAACCTGCGCGAGGAGCTGAACAACAGCTTCCACAGCCTGCGCCAGAATGTGGCGGGCACGCTGGGTGAGATCAGCAATCACCAGAAGGAGCGTCTCGACGCGACGAAGCTTGCGATCGACGAACTCACCCGCACCCAGGGCCAGAGCGGCGAGCAGTTGCGCCAGACGGTGGAAGGCCGTCTCGATCAGCTGCGCACCGAAAATGCTGCCGAGCTGGAGAAGGTCCGTACCACCGTCGACGAGAAGCTTCAGACCACGCTGGAAACACGGCTGAACGAGAATTTCGGCCGCGTGGTCGAGCAGCTCAATAAGGCCTATGAAGTGTTCGGCGAGATGCGCAGCATCTCCACCCATGTGGGTGATCTCAAAAACGTCCTCACCAATCCGAAGCTGCGCGGCACGTTTGGTGAGGTGCAGCTGGCGATGCTGCTGCAGGATTTCCTGTCGCCGACGCAATATATCAAGGACGCGCAGATCAAGCCGAATTCGGCAGAGCGCGTCGAATATGCGATCCGCCTGCCGATGCTCGATGGTGACGAAATGCTGCTGCCGGTGGATGCGAAGTTTCCGCGCGAGGATCACGAGCATATGCTCGAGGCGCTCGAAGCCAATGACGTCGAACTGGCCGCGCATTTCCGCAAACAGCTCGAAAACCGCATAAAATCCTTCGCCAAGGACATCGCGAAGAAATACATCAACCCGCCGCGCACCACCGAGCGCGCGATCCTGTTCCTGCCCACCGAAAGCCTGTTCGCGGAAGTGCTGCGCATTCCCGGCCTGTTCGATCACGTCCAGCGCGAATGCAATGTGATGCTGGCAGGGCCGACCACCTTTGCCGCCATCCTCCACGCCTTCCAGGTCAATCATCGCTCGATGGTGATCGCGGAGCGCTCCGGCGATGTCTGGAAGATCCTCAGCGCCGTCCGCACCGAGTTCAAGCGCTACAACGATACGGTGGGCAAGGTCGCCCGGCAGCTGAATACGGCCGCGGGCTCGGTGGCCGAGCTCGACAAGCGCAGCCGCCTGATGGATCGCGCACTGCGCGATGTCGCCGTCATGCCAGATGACGGCAGTGCAGCCCGGATGCTAGGGCTCAATGAAGCGCTGCCCGATGATGGCGACGACGATCTGATCAAGGCCATCGGTGGCGCCGCACGCGACGCCTTGCTGGACGACGACGCACCGTCGCCGGACTGAGACCGATGATGGCCATCGGTCTCGACGGTTTTCGTAAAGGCTGGGTCGC
Source organism: Tardiphaga alba (assembly GCF_018279705.1). Classification (NCBI taxonomy): domain Bacteria; kingdom Pseudomonadati; phylum Pseudomonadota; class Alphaproteobacteria; order Hyphomicrobiales; family Nitrobacteraceae; genus Tardiphaga; species Tardiphaga alba. The sequence goes on along the minus strand of NZ_CP036498.1, from coordinate 4,324,051 downwards.
CGTCACCCTCGATGGTGACCGCCGGAGCATCGCTTTTCCATCGGACATCTCGTGGCTCGCAGCGCAGCGCTTCGACCGGGCGGCCATCGACATTCCCATCGGGATGACCGAGGACGGCGATCGTCTCTGCGATCGCCTGGCCCGTGCGAAGCTCAGGCCTCACGGTTCGCGCGTCTTCTCCGGTGCGCGGCGGTGGTTGTGGCAGGAATTCACTGATCCCGCTCGTGCCAATGAAGAGGCCGTGCGGCGTGGACAGTCGCGTGTGTCGTTGCAGCTCTGGCATATCGGCGCCAAGATCATGGAGACGGACGTGTTCATCCGACGGCATCGGCATCTCGATCTGCGCGAGGTGCATCCCGAACTGGTCTTCCTGCGTTTGAATGATGACAAGCCATTGCCGTCGAAACATACGGAGGAGGGGCTCGCACTTCGTCGCGATCTACTCGCTGCAAACGGCTTGCGCGAACTGGATGAGTGGTTGTCGGTCCGGCGCAAAGGCACCGGCGCCAAGCGCGACGATGTGCTGGATGCCTGCGCCGTTGCGCTCGCAGCACGCGATGCGCGGGATTGTTTGCCGAGCGGAGACGCGCCCCATGATTCGCATCAGCTTGCGATGCAGATCTGGTTCTGACGCGTCGACATTTTCATCGACAAAGCGCGACTCAGCCACGCAGTCCATCACGCCGATTAACCATCATCTCCGGGACTCGATTCTGTGCGGACTCACAAGCCCGTGGAGAAAAAAGAAAAGCGGTGACGACTCGCGGACTCCTGTTCCAATGGCATCGGAGACAGAACCGGGATTCGAGGCGGGGCCATGATCGATGCATTGAAGCTGAATGTGACGGTGGTGACCTTGCTCGCCGCGGCCAGCGCGATCAACGGCGTGATGTTTTACCACTATCTCTGAGGTCAGCCGTTACGGCACCGACACCGCGGCCGCCCGTAGGCGGCGGCCGACCAGAATTCTGAAAACGACATATTGCAGTCCGAAAGCGGCGACCTTGGCGCCCATCAGAACCACCGATACGTAGAACGCCCACAGCTTCATGTCGCCGCTCATCGCCACGCCGATGGTGCCGGCGCCCAGCGCAAACATCAGCGCTGCCCAGGCATAGCCTGCAATGGTCACATATTCCGGAATGGTCTCGCTGACGATCGGCGGCAGGTAGCGCAGCATCCAGCCTTTGCGCAGCATGATCGCGCCGATGGCGAAATGGCCGATGCTCGGCTTGGCCAGCACGAAACGCGGATCATTGGTGAGCAGCGTTGCGCCGCCCAGCACAATGACCAGTGCAAGGCTGGCATAGGTCATCACATCGAGTTTCTCTCCCTTGATGCGCGCGCGGATGAATTGCGCGACCGCGCCTGCAATCGCGACGCAGGTCGCCAGGACCACATCGCCGGTGATCAGATAGAGCACCAGGAAAAGGACGGTGGAGAAGAAGTCCTGGCCCAGCTTGGCGAATACGTCCTTCATCGCGGTCTCCGGAAGAGTGAGGGGCAGGTGGTAACGATCAGGACTTCAGCGGCGGCGTCTGGCCGGCGGCATATTTCGCGCGCCGATATTGCGGATACCATCTGGTGAAGTACAGCGCCGCGTTGCGTGCAGCGAATGCAATGGCAAAGCCGATCCATAGCGGCAATCCCGGCACGAACATCACCAGCATGTCGGCCAGCAGCATCAGCACGAAAGCGAATGTCCAGGCCCAGGTGATCACGTAATTGGCGGCAAGGAAGCCAGGCAGCTTCATGGTTTCGGCGTCCACCTGCTCGCGCGCATATTGCAGCGTGAAGGGCGAGCGGATCACCAGCGACAGCAAAGCGATCGCCAGCACGCCGAGATCGACGGCCAGATGCAAGGCTGTCCGGCTCCAGTTACCGTCGATCAAAGTGACGTAGCAGCCGATGGCCGCGAAGAGGAGCGCGGAGCCTGCGGCAAGCATTTTCACCGATCCGCCGCGCGCGACATCCCAGACCACGATGCCAAGCGCCAGCGCGGCAGTCGCGAACAGGCTTGTGGCGGCAGAGGTAAACAGCATCAGCAAGGCGAAGCTGCCGAACGGGGCGAGGATGAGAAAGGTGGCCATGCGGGGTATCCGGTTGCCATTATCTTTACGATGTAAAGATGCGTTTAAGCCTGCCGTTGATATCCGTCAAGCGAAATCTTTACAGTGTAAAAATCATTGTTATAAGCGGGAATGGCCAAATCCGACCGCACCAAGTCTCCCGGCAAGCCGCCGCCAGCGCGGCGCAAGCCCGCCGCTCAGGCAAAGCGCGGCGCGAAGCCTGCCGCAAAGCCGGGCGTCACCGAATCCCCCTATCATCACGGCGACCTGCATGTTGCCCTGCTGAAGGGCGCGCAGATCGTTCTGGAGCGCGACGGGTTCAACGGTTTGACGTTGCGTGCGGTCGCGCGCGAAGCCGGCGTGTCGCATGCCGCGCCGACCCATCACTTCGGCGATCTGACGGGATTGCTCAGCGAACTCGCGGCCGTGGGCTTCCTTAATTTCAACGCGGCGCTCAATGCCGCCAGCGCCACCGGCACCACCCCTGCGGAAAGCGGGCTGGCGCGGGCGCGGGCCTATCTCGCTTATGCGCGCGCGCAGCCCGGCATGTATCAGCTCATGTTCCGCACCGAGCGTCTCGACATGAACCGACCGGCGTTGAAGGAGGCGAGCAATATTTCGTTCGCCAGCCTGGCGCGCGTGGTCGGTGTCGTTCATGCCGGTGATGTCGCCACCGATGCGCTGTCGATGACGCAGGCAACGCAAATCGCGCGCACCTGGTCGCTGGCGCATGGCTTTGCCATGCTCGTGCTGGCGGGGCGGCTGGACTACATTCTGGAGCGTCTGCCCGGCAAGCCGGATGCGGAGACGCTGTTTGTGGAGACGCTGAAGATCAGCGTGCCGCCGCCGCAATAGCGGTGTGAAACCCTGCACGAAGATGCGCGTTGACCGCGCATGGCCAAGAGCACAACCCGCAAGGCTCCCTGGAAACGCGCAAACCCGCGCAAGCGCGCGGGCAAGGCGTCCAAACATCTCACGCCCGCGAAGAAAGCTGCCGCAAAGGCCCGCGCCAAACGCGCCGGTCGGCCTTATCCCAATCTCGTGGACAATATGAACATGGCAAAGTCAGCGAAGAAGAAGACCGCCAAAAAGACTGCGAAAAAGGCTGCCAAGAAGACGGTGAAAAAGAAATCGTCGAAAAAATCGACGAAGAAAGCCGCCAAGAAAACCGCCAAGAAAACTACAAAGAAAACGACCAAGAAGACCGCGAAGAAAAAAGCTTCCAAGAAAGCCGAGAAAGATCCGAAGGGCGGGCTGACGGCCGCTGGCCGCAAGGCTTTTGCGAAAAAGGATGGCGCGCATCTCAGGCCGGGCGTCACCAAGAAGGTGTCGGAGATGACGCTCACCGAGATGCGGCGCAAGGGCAGCTGGGCCGTGCGCTTCTATGGACGTGCGAAACTGCCGCCGCTGGTGGATGGCGAGGGCCGCCCGACGCGTCATGCGCTGTCGGCCCATGCCTGGGGCGAGCCGGTGCCGAAAACAGTCGCAGCTGCGCGAAAAATTGCAGCGAAAGGCGAGCGACTGCTCGAACGTTACAGGGCAGCGAAGGCCCGCGCCTAGCGCGGCAGCGCGAGCTCGATGCTGCGGCCGTTCAGGCCGGCGACTTTCACCTTGTCCTTCTTGCAATCGAAATTGCGCGCGAGATCGTCGGCGGCCTTGCGCGCGATCTCGTTGGCATCCGGATTGGCTTTCACGTCGATATAAGCCACGTGGCAGGCGCCGCCGGGCGGCAGCCGCGTCACCACCAGCATCTGCTTGCTAAGCGGGCGTCCATCCTTGCCGGTGTCGTCGTTGTCCGCGATATGCCAGCGCTGGATCATTGCAAATGGCTTGCCGGCATGCAGCCGCCATTCGATTGTGGGCGTGGTGGAGTTGAACGGGCCGAAGCCTTGCCCCGCGGCGGGCTGGTCATTGGCAGACTTGGCGGTGCGGCCGACTGAAATGGTTTCGCGCAGGTCGTCCTCGCTCTTCACCACCTTGAAGCCGGCCGGGCCGCGGCAGACGCGTTCGGATGCGATATCCGCACCGTCGATCTTGGTGCTGGATATCTTGCGACAATCCTTGTCGGCGGTGGACGAATAGGAACTGCCGATCGGATCGGCGGCGGCAATGGTGGCCGCGCCGACAATCAGCAGCAGGGTGGCGGAAAAACTGGCAATCGTGGTCATGGCGCAAATCCTGAGGCAAATCCTGAGGGACAATTTGCGATTATGACGTCGGCAAGCTGGGGAAGGTTCATCGGAGCAGGCGCAGGGCTGCTGGCCCCGCAGGCGGAATCGATCTAAAAGGCCCGATCCGCATTCCCTTTTTCAGCAGTGTCAGCCCCGCCTCATGTCCGTCTCCACCGCCTCGAAGCCCTATCGCATCGGCCGTTCCAAGACCGGTCTCGGCCTGTTCGCCACCCAGCCGATCAAGAAGGGCGTGAAGATCATCCGCTATTTCGGCCCGCTGCTGGATTCCAAGAACGAGAAGCACGACGCGATCGAGAACAAGTATTTGTTCCAGATCAGCAAGCGCTGGACCGTGGACGGATCGATCCGCAAGAACGTTGCGCGCTACATCAATCATTCCTGCAAGCCGAATGCGGAATCCGACGTCAATCCGGCGAAGAAAAAGATCATCATCCGCTCGATCAAGAAGATCGAGCCGGGCGAGGAGATCAACTACGATTACGGCACGGAGTATTTCAAGGAATACCTGAAGCCGATCGGCTGCAAGTGCGAGGGCTGCGAAGCCAAGCGCGCGAAGAAGCGCGCCAAGCTTCGCGCCGAGAAGGCGAAGGCCAAGGAAAAGGCCGAGCGCAAGGAGCAGAAGCGCGCCGACAAGGCCAAGCGCAAGAAGGACAAGGCGAAAGCCAAAAAGGCTGACGTCAAGAAAGCGCTGAAGAAGCCAGCAAAGGCTGCGAAGAAGGCCAAGGCTGCGAAGGCCACCAAGACGACAAAGGCCGTCGGCAAGAAAGCCAAGGCGAAGAAGGCCAAAGCGAAGAAGGCCAAAGCGAAGAAGGGCTGAGCGGCTCTCGCTTTACCTCTCCCCACCGGGGAGAGGTAAAGTAGAGAATGCGGCGACTGTGAGTTCTTCCTCACGCCGTCTGCACCGCACTGCTCTTGCGCAGCCCGATGAATTGCAGCTCCGCAAATACGCCGACTGCAACCGCCTGCATCGCGACAAAGATCTGCCCGAGCAGGTTCGGGCTCACGGCTCCCGAAAACAGCAGGCCGATGCTGCCGAGGGTCCAGGCGGCATTGCCGATGATGACGGCGAGCACCAGCAATCTCGGCATGGTGTCGCGGGTGCCGAGCCAGCCGATCAGCGCCACATAGGCAATGAGGAACAATCCGGACTCCAGCAATAGCGCGGCGGGAAGCTGCGTCAGTCCCGCCACCAGCCCGGTGGCAAGCGTGAGCAGCAGCGCCATGGCGCCGCTGACCACGGCGTCGATCTGGATGGCACGGCGGAGCAGCAGGGATGGGGTGATCATGGTCGTTCTCCTTCGGTGATCGGTTGCGATGTCGCGAAGATGTCCGGCCAGGGGAGGCAAATCGATTACCTCGGAGGTCATGGAAGCGCAAAAAATCGCATGTTAGCTTTTTGCCATGACCACACAGCTTGCCACGTCATCTTCCGCCCGCCCCATGGCCATCGGCGATCACTTGCGCGAATGGCGGCAGCGCCGTCGCCTCAGCCAGCTCGATCTCGCCGGCGATGCGGAGATTTCCACGCGCCATCTCTCATTCGTCGAAACCGGCCGCGCGGCGCCATCGCGCGACATGGTGATGCGGCTCGCCGAGCGCCTCGATGTGCCGCTGCGCGAGCGCAATGTGTTGCTCGTCGCGGCCGGTTTTGCCCCGGCCTTTCCGCAGCGGACGCTGGACGACCCGGCGCTGGCCTCGGCGCGGCAGGCGATCGATGTGGTGTTGAAGGCGCACGAGCCGCATCCGGCGCTGGCGGTGGACCGGCACTGGAATCTCGTATCGGCCAACCGCATGGTCATGCCGCTGCTCGCGGGCATCCCCGCTGAACTGCTGGCGCCGCCGCTCAATGTGCTCCGGCTGAGCTTCCATCCGCAGGGGCTGGCGGCGCGCACGGTCAATCTCGGCGAATGGTGCGCGCATCTGCTGGAGCGGCTGCATCGCCAATGCGAGGCGACCGCCGATCCCGAACTGATCAGGCTGTATCAGGAGCTGAAGTCCTATCCAGTGCCGGCACGGTCCGCGCCGATCCCGGCGGACAGCGTTGTCGTGCCGTTTCGCATGAAGCATGGCGACGACGTGCTCAGCTTCATGTCCACCACCATGACCTTCGGCACGCCGCTCGATATCACTTTGTCCGAGATCGCCATCGAGACGTTCTTTCCGGTCGATGAGGCAACGACGCAGAGGCTGCGCCTGCTCGCAACTGCGGGATAGGCGCGGGGAACCGCGGCCTTGCCGTGCATCCGCGCGCGGCCTATCTGTGGACGGCAAGACCAAAGGGAGCCTGCCCATGAGCGCCACCAAGCCGCTTCAGATCGATATCGTGTCCGACGTCGTGTGCCCGTGGTGCTATATCGGCAAACGCCGGATCGAGAATGCGCTGGCTTTGGCGCCCGATGTGCCGGTCCATGTGAACTGGCGGCCGTTCTTCCTCAATCCCTGGATTCCGCGCGAAGGCATCGAGCGCTCCACCTATCTCGAAACCAAGTTCGGATCGGTGGACGCCTATAAGGGCATCGCGCAGCGCGTCGTCGCCGCCGCCGAAGAGGAAGGGCTTAGCTACAAGCCCGACTCGGTCAAGCGCCAACCCAACACCATCGACTGCCATCGTCTGATCCATTGGGCCGACGCCATCGGCAAGGCGCCGGAGATGAAGCAGAAGCTGATGGAACTGTATTTCCGCGATGGCGGCGATCTCACATTGACGGACACGCTGGTGCAGGCCGCGGCCGAGATCGGCCTCGATGCCGATGATGTCCGCAAGCGCCTCGCCACCGATGAGGACGTTGCGAAGATTTCAGCCGATGCCAAGGAGGCATCGGACAAGGGAATCTCCGGCGTGCCGACCTATGTCTTCGCCGGCAAATATGCGGTGTCGGGCGCGCAGGATCCGGAGAAGCTGGCGCGGGCGATCCGGCAGGTCTCGGCCGAGATCAATGCGGAAGCTGCGGAGTAGGCGCTGCTAACGTTTGCGTAGCCGACGTATCAGTCGCTTGGCCTGTTCGCGCGCATGGTGGCGTACGGACAGCATCGCGTAAGCGAGTGTCGCCACGGGATCGTGCGGCCGCAATGGCAGCACGACATCGCCGATGGCAAGCCGGTCACGCCAGATCGGATCGATCATCGGATGACCGGGCGCGGCGGTCGAGTCCGCGGACGCGATGGCGGGATCGGCGCAGAGATGGCGGGTGACGTCGAGCGTGAGCTGCACGCCCGGTGAGTATTTCGCGAAACGCTCGTCGATGCCGATCTTGAAGTAATAGGCACGGTCGAGGTGACGCACCATCAGGGCGGATGCCACCGGCGTGGCGCCGGCCATCAGCGTGACGATCTCGCACTGGCCGCGCGCCGCAAGGGCACTCGTCGCCTGCCGGATGAAAGCTTCGTCGCCGGCATTCTGGCTGAGCGCCGTGCCACGCGTGCCCTTCCAGCCGCTGGCTTCGAGCACGAGAAATCTGTCCAGCGCAGCAGCCACATCGTCCGGCGTGCGCGCGACATGGAAGCTGACATCGCCATGCTCGGCGAGGCGATTGCGCTGGCGCCGCAGGTCCTTCAGCTTCTTGGATCCGAGCGCATCGCGCAGCACGTCCTCGGCATCGCGCGTGGCGTCGAGGCAGGCGCGATGATGCGAGGTGATCACGCGCGGCCCCAGATTGTTGGCGCCGAGCACCTTGCGGAGCGTCTGCATCGCCGGACCATCCAGCGAGACGTTGAACAGCACCAGCGCGCGGGCGCCGCGCTGCCGGGCCTGCGTGATCATGGCGCTCAACGCTTCGGGCGCCGCATCGCGATCAAGCAGCGGCGTCGATAGCGTGCCATAGACGTCGGCATTGATGAGGACGGGGAGCGGCAGGCGGAAGGCGCGGCTGAACGGGATGACCGGTAGCAGTCCGATCAGCCGGTTCGGCGCTTTGGCTGCCCAGGCCGTCAGAACGGAGACGTCGGTACGCTGATGCGCGAAGGCATTCACCGCCAGCGCCCAGTTGGCGAGGACATAGCCGCTCGGCTCGATGGCACGGGCTTCGAGCGCGTGCCAGGCGTCCAGCGGCACGTCGATCAGATCGCGCACCGTCTCCAGACCTGCGGCACGCGCCGGTCGCTGCGCGCCATGTTCCGCGACATCCCGCTTGGCCATTGAATGGGCGATCTCGACCACGTCCCGTTTCCCGTTTGGAGAAACGCTAGACGAAAAATGCCAAGATCTGGTTGTCGCAACCGACAAATGCCGGATGATCGGGAAACCCGATATTCACCCTGGAATTTCCCGGGTTCGGGTGCTTCTCACAGGTTTGTGGCGTGAGGGCGGGAATTCGCCTTCGGAGTGCTCTTGTGGAACCCGGTATCTCCGTCGATGGACCGGCCGCGATAGGACTGGAAAAGGACGGGAGCGTCGGGGTATCAACGGGCAGGAGAGGGGATATCGCATGAAAGCATTGATACTGGCCGTGGCGGTCCTGGCCGCCTTCGCAACCACCGCAAATGCGCAGGCACGCCGCAGCGCTCCCGAGGAAAAAGGCCCGCACGCCAATCCGCCCGAGCCGCCGAAGCCGGATGACCGGGCCTACAAGGCCGCTCTCGATCGCATTCCCGATCCCAAGCAGAAATACGATCCGTGGGGCAACGTGGCGCCTGCGCAGACCCCGGCCGCTCCGGCCAAGAAGAAGTAGGCCGTCTATCGCGCACTGCGCGGTTCGCCGTGAACCGCGTTTGCGCTGGTCGCGACCAAATTCATGCAGCGGCAGCCCGTCGCATTGCTGGCGTACGGGCCACCTGATTTCACTTGAAACAGGCGGGGATCATCCGTCGCGCATCCGGCGGTTCCGGGGAGGTCGTTCGATGGTGGGTCCAGTTATCCGCAATGCCGTTGTGGCCGCGGCCGTGATGCTCGGTTCGCAGGCTGCTTGGGCAGAGAGCCGCATCGCGCTGGTGATCGGCCAGTCCGCCTACAAGGCGGTGACGCCACTGCCCAATCCTGCCAATGACGCCAAGGCGATGGCCGCGATGCTGACCGATGCCGGCTTCGAGGTGCAGTCGGCATCCGACCTGTCGCAGAACGAGTTGCGCGCCAAGATCAGCGAATTCGCACAGACCGTCTCTGCCAAGGGACCAGACACCGTGTCGCTGGTCTTCTATGCCGGGCACGGCGTGCAGGTCGACGGCGAGAATTACCTGATGCCGGTCGATATCGATCCCAAACGGGAGATTGATGTCACGCTGCAGGCCGTCCGTCTCAATGACATCATCAACACGCTGACCACGGTGCCGAGCAAGAGCCGGATCATCCTGCTCGACGCCTGCCGCAACAATCCGTTTCCAGGTCTCGCCAAAACGACGCCGCGGGGCCTCGCCCATGTGGATGTGAAGTTCGGGACGGCCGGCACGCTGCTGTCGTTCTCGACCGCGCCCGGCTCGGAAGCCGAGGACGGCAACGGCGCCAACAGCCCCTATACGACCGCGCTGCTGAAAGCGGGGCGCGAACCCGGCCTCCCCATCGAGGATGCCTTCAAGCGCGTGCGCCTGGCCGTCAATCAGGCCACCGAGGGACGCCAGACGCCGTGGGAAAGCTCGTCGCTGGTGAGCGACTTCCGCTTTTTCGGCGCCAGCGCGAGCACCAACGCCAATTCCAGCGCAGGCGGGGATACGAAGGCGCCGCTCGGCAAAAAGTCGGCTGACGACTGGAAGAAGGATCTGAAGGGCAAGACGATCCAGCAGGCCCACGACATGATCGTGTTCGACGGCTCGGTGGAAGCCTATGAGGCGTTTGTGAGCCTCTATGCCGAGCCGCCCTTCGGTCCAGAAGCGCGGGACTGGCTCGATCGGCACTACCGGATGGTCGCCTGGAATATCGCAGTCATCACCAACACGGTCCCGGCTTTCGAGACCTTCCTGGCCAAATTCCCCGATAGTGAACAGGCCCCGACAGCCCGCGGCCTGATCGAGCGCGTGCGCAACAAGCCGGTGCCAGTGGCGACGGCTGCCGCGCCGACCACATTGGCTGCACTGGCCACGCCGGCGCCGACCTGCCCCTGCAATGCCCCCCGGCGGCTGCCCCCGCATCAAAGAAGGCCGAAAAGCCTGCAAAGGCCGACACGAAGAAGCGTGCCGAGCGCACGCCGCGGCGCGAGATCATCGAGGAAGAGATCGTGGTGCGCCGTCCGCCTCCAGCCTATTACGCGCCGGCCCCGCGCATTTATTACGGCGGTGGTGGCGGGTATGGCGGCGGCTACAACCGCGGCGGCGGTTATGGCGGCGGCAGCCGATACTGAGGCGCAGTCCTAGTCGAAGGCGATCCCGATCTGGCGCTCCGTGCTCCAGACGGGATGGCCGCGGCGGATGAACTGATCCGCCTCGATCACCAGATGAAATTGTTCGGGAATGCCCATCGGGCTGGCCACGTCCACCCGTGCGCCCGAGGCCGACAGGTTTCGCACGGTGCAATCGACGCCGCCTCCGCCGACGAAAGTCAGCATGCCGCGTTTTAGAACCCGTTGGCGTGGATGTTCACGTCGCTCGATCATGGCCGTCGTCCGTCTGGTGTCGGACGGGACGCTAGCAGTACCATCTTGCCGGTCATTGAACCCGATCGCAGAGATCCGGGCCTATCCGTTTACGGCTCGTAAATGTCTGGCAGACAATTACCAGCAAAATTTCAGGGAAACTTCAGATCGTGCGCGCCGCGGCGGTGGTAGCCTGGGTTGCGAACCGCCGCTGCCCGAGGGCCGGTGACGTTCGCTTTCGCATCTGTGGGGACGACCATGAAGAAGACCGCCTGCGCTTTGCTGGTTTCACTGACGACATGCCTGGCTGCGCCGGCCGGCGCCGTCACGCTCGATCTGGCGACCATGTCCTGCAAGCAATTCATTGAATCCAAGCCTGACGAGATCCAGATGACGCTGATCTGGCTCGACGGCTGGTACAAGGGCGACTCCGACGAGGCACTGATCGATACCGAAGTCTTCGTGGAAAATGCCAAGAAGTTCGGGGCCTATTGTGCCACCAATCCCAGCGTCAGCATCGTCACCGCTGCCGAGAAGATCCTGGGCGATTAAGGCAGGTGGTCGCGCAGCTGTGTCCGGATATGTCCGCAAGGGCCGATCGGGAAGGGCTGCGCGGCGCCCCGCGGCTTGGCGCGCATGACGTGCGGATGATATAGAGGCCTCGTCAATGACGGAGCCTTTTCCCATGAGACTGTTCAGCGTCCTCGCGGTCCTCACGCTAATGACCGGACCTGCTGCCGCGCAGATGATGAATCTGCTGCCGGAAGTGAAGACCATGAGTCCGGAGGAGAAAGAGCAGGATGCGATCCGGCAGAAGGCCTATCGCGATTCCCTGCGGCAGATCCCCGATAACAAGGCAACGCAGGATCCGTGGGGCAATGTGCGAAGCGACGCGCCGAAGCAGGCCGCACCGGCCAAGCAGCCGCGCACCAAGACCGGCAGCAACGCGAACTGAGCAGCTATATGCGGGGGCGCGAGCAATTGCGCCCGCCCAGGCCGGCCTAGTTGTTCCAGGTCGCCAGCGGGACTTCGAACAGGCCGCCGGCCTCCTCGTTCTCGACCACGATCGCGCCTCTGACGAGACCCGTGCTCCGCACCAGCTCGGCCGCGAGTTCGCGCGCATGCGCCATCGCGCCCTGCTCGGTGTCGAAGCTCACACCTTCCTCATCAAGGAAGGAATTTTCCGAAATGATATGAAAATAAAACAGGGGCAACGGAAACGACCACATCTTGGACGCGTCAACTTTACCGGCAGCACCGGAGGTTGCCGTGGATGATGGTACCGCTAACGCAAGTCATCGGCCGCGTCGATTAAAATCGTACAAATTCGCGGCAAATGCGCGGTTTTTTTAAGTTGCAGCTGCGCGGTGGTTCCATTCCGGACCGCGCTTGATCGGCGTCGCCGGTCGGATGCTATGATTGTCCCGGTGTTGGCTGGTCAGCCGGGCGCCGTCGCCATTCTGTGGCGATGTCCGCCACGGCTGGTCGTGAGGGGACTGCATGACGCGCGATCAATTCTGGTTTTTCCATCCGTTCCGGGTGCGCTACTCCGAAGTGGATGCCCAGGGCGTCGTCTTCAACGCGCACTATCTGACCTATTTCGACACCACCATCACCGAATACTTTCGTGCCCTCGGCTATGACCAGTTTGCCGACGCCAAACAGAGCGGCGTGGATTTTCACGTGGTGAAATCGGTCATCGAATACAAGGCACCGATTCTCTTCGACCAGGAACTCGACGTGGGCGCGCGCGTCGCCAGGATCGGCAATTCCAGCGTGGTGTTCGCGCTCGGCATTTTCGTGAAAGGCAGCGACGCCGTTCGCGCCACCGGCGAGATCGTCTGGGTCAATACCGACCAGGCGACGCATCGTCCTGTCCCGGTGGCTACTGCCGTGCGCGACCTGATCGCATCGCGCGAACAGCATCTGAGGCAGCCGGCATGATGAACGCCGACATCGTCTTCTGTGCAGCGATCGCGGTGATGATCGTCGGCAGCCTCTATGCCGCGCCGCGGATCGTGCGTGATCGCATCGATATGCAATGGGGCCTCGACGGCAAGCCGACATGGTCTGCGCCGAAGGCGCTGGACCTGTGGGGGGTGATTGTTTTCGCACTCGCTCTTCGCGCCGTCATCTGGGCCGCGATGACCTGGACGCCCGATCGCGTTCACGGCGCAGAACTCGGCATCGTGCTGATGTCGATCATCGTCGCTCTGTCGCATCTGTATGTGCTGATGCGCGCGGCGAAGGCTGCATAGGCAGGTGCCGTGATGAGCAAACAGGAGTGTCGATGCCAACGGCTCTGATCTATGTCGGTGCGGCGATCGCCGAGATTGCCGGCTGCTTTGCATTCTGGGCCTGGCTGAGAATGGGGAAACCGGCCTGGATCCTGATCCCCGGTATCGCCTCGCTGATCCTGTTCGCCTATCTGCTGACGCTGGTGGAGAGCGAAGCGGCCGGGCGCGCTTATGCGGCCTATGGCGGCGTCTATATCGCAGCATCGGTGATCTGGCTGTGGCTCGCCGAAGGATTTCGGCCGGATCGCTGGGACATGGCCGGCGCTGCGATCTGCCTTGTCGGTGCCGCCGTGATCATCGCCGGGCCGCGCTGATATCAGGCCGCATCGTTGCACGCCGTTGTGATATCAGGCGCGCTGGCCATTGCGAGCGCAGCAGTGTAAAAGCTCATAGCTTCTTCTCGCATTTGAAGAGGCTACAATGAACGATCTCAGCACGTGGTTTCAGCAGCAGCACCACGGCCTGCACAGTTTCCGATCCTTCCAGCAAAAATTGTCCGATCTCAGCCGCCGCGCGCCCGAGCACAGCGCGCTATGTCAGCTGCTGAGCCATCTCGTCACACCCTATATCGATGCGTATGACGAAGCGCCTCTGCCTGCCGCGGATGCGGCGCGTGCGCATCGGCGGCTGAGCGAGCTATTGGCGAGCATCGATTTTGCTGCACCCGCGGAGCAGCGTCTCGCCGACGTCAACCGTATCGCGCGCTATGAGCTGGTGAGCTAGCGGGCATCGGTCGCTGATATCTGCATCAATCACTGATGCCGTCGCGATCCCTCAGCGTCATCATGGTCGCAGTGAGCAGCGCGACCAGTTTTTCCTGACCGTCACTGACCGCGAACACATCCGCTTGCGTAAGCGTCAGCGTGCGGCCGGGCTTGATCACGCGCCCACGTGCGATGATGCGCTCGCCCATGGCCGGCGCCACCAGGTTGATCTTGAATTCGGTGGTAAGCACGCCCGCGCCGTCCGGCATCAGGCTGAGCGCCGAATATCCCGCCGCACTGTCGGCGATTGCACTCACCGCGCCGGCATGGACGAAGCCGTGCTGCTGCGAGATCGCCGGCGAGGGGATCATCACGATCTCCACCGCCCCCGGGCGATGCTGCCGAGCGAGGCGCCGAGGGTGGTCATGAGGCCTTGTTTGGCAAAGCTGGTGCGGATGCGATCCGGGGTCATGGCAGGGCGTTCCGGCTGGAGGAAGACAAGGTGGCGGGCCGCGTACAGGTTAGCATCGGGCTGCGTCGGAACTGAATGGCGCACAGGGCCGGCAAGGCCGGTGCATGGAAGATCGCGCACCGGTGGCCGGGCCTCTCAAGTTGTCTGTTTTTGTAGACAAATCATGGACGGTCCTGTAATAGCGGCGATATTGCGCACTCACCTGATCGGCTTTTTCGCCCCATGGCCTACAGCATCTACGGCACCCCGCATCGTCCGACCGAGAAGGTATTTTACGGCACCGTTGCGACGCTTGAGCTTGCGGCGAGCGAACTGAAGCGGCTGCGCAAGGCGGGCGTCGCCCAGGTCTATGCGATCGGCATGGCGCCGGAACTCATGACCCAGCCGGTGCGGGCGGGCGCTTCCAACGACTGACACGGTCAGGAACCGCGGGACATGGGCATCACTGCAGGCAAGAGAAAAGCCCGCCGGATGATCCGTGCGGGCCTTTAGAGCGCATGATCCCGGCACATCGATGCCGGTTATCAAAGTCGATCATGCGCCTGCAAACAGTGTCGTCGCGCGGTTGCTAGAGCATGATCCCGAAAAGTGGATACCGGTTTTCGGATAAGATCATGCTCTGACAAACAAAACACTGCAGTTAGATTCGTCGGAGATGAATCTAACTCTAGTGACGAAATCCGAGATACAGGCCCATCATGGTGACGGCCGATATCAGCACGAAGCAAAACAGCCCCCAGCCGATCATGGTCGCTTCGTCCGGCAATTTGCGCGCGGTTCTTTCTTGAACGTTCAAAAGCTCACTCCCTGAAATTCATCGCTTGCACCCGCATCTTGTGGCGAGATTCCGCAAAGCGTAGCGATGGGGATAGGGCAGTCTAGACCGTTTCGATGTTGCGGTGCGGTCTGGGGAAACGTGTAAATTGGTGTAACGGGCGGCTGCAGCGACGCGGACTAGCGAGCGATGTGCAAGACCAGGATAGCGACTGCGGCCCACAACAGCATTCCTGTGAAGATCGTCACAAGCGCAGGCGGGCGCATACCCACAAGGCCGAACAATCGGCGCCCGGTCCTTTCGAAAGCGACATCGATCACCGTCTCGATGATGCTGCCGATCACCACCGTTCTCCGCCATCCAATCTGCCCGACATTAGCATCATTGCTGGACCTCTGCCGACGACGGTGGGACGCAGGCGCGTGTTGGCGACAGGAGGACGCCGAGTGCGTTGATAAATGCCATCAACGCAATGAAAGGCTTCCATAAACTGAAAGAGGCCGCCCACTGAGGCGGCCTCCACATACTTCACTACAGCTGAATTCTATCCCGTATGAGCATAAACATGCTGTTCATGCTCTTGGCTCTCCAGGTCTTCTTGCTTTTTCTTCTTATGTTCGGCGAGCTTCTCGCGTTGTGTCTGGGTGCCTTTGACCACTCCAACTTCGTTGGAGGTCCAGCGAGCGACGGCGCCCTTGGAGAGAGCGACTACATCTGACCGCTTCATCTGCATGCACCTCCTTCTATGTCTAATCAGGTTGCCTTGAAGCCTTGCATATATGGTCGCATCGCACAACGTGCATTCTGTAACGACCTATATTTGATTGCCCTGCCAGATAAGTGGCCAGCATCATCCTTGTTTCTTAAATAGCCAATAATTGATGCCGTCAGGCTCTCTCCAGCTATCTTGCGGTAGGTATCCTGATGTTGACAGCGTGTCCTCTACAGCATCGTACTTCCTAAGAGCTTTAGGCTCCAAGTTGGGATAAAAAGTCTGCATTATAATATATTCAGGATCAGCGTCCGATATTAGCAGCTCAATTGCTTCCCTTAGTCTGATGGTTACTTCCATTCTATTGTCTTTTGGGATGCAAAAGTCTGTCTTTTCCTTAGAGTAATCGGGAAGGGATACGACATCTAGCTCTGGTCCGCTTTTAGTGCGGATGCCAAAACAAAGTTCCAGCTTGTTGTTTTCGTCTGTCTCGAAAAGCAGCACAGACATCACGTTGAGCTCATCGGTGTCCGCGTCGAAGCCAAGGATGAACTCCACGACCCACGCATTGCCGTCCGTTTGATCGGCAAGAGGGCCTTCCAGTTCCCCCAGGTCAAACTCATAAGCCATTCAAATCGCAACCTATTGCAAGGATTTACAACCTAGACGGCAAATTCCTTTTCCAAAAGGGTATTGTTCAAAACAGGTCACTGCCATTTTCAAACTAGGCCACTGAGGTCGGAAACAGGCCAGCATTGAATTTTCTAAAAGAACATATTGCGAACAAGGAACAGATAGGGTACGTTGATTCAGCCGAGCGGCGCTGCCGTTCTGCCCGTCTCTTCGATTTGTCCCCGTCGCGAATCCCTTCATAAGGAGCTAGATCAATGGCTGCCAATCCGACTGCCCTGCGTATCGTTGAAGGATCCTCCGTGGACAAATCCAAAGCCCTGGCGGCTGCGCTCTCTCAGATCGAACGTCAGTTCGGCAAGGGCTCCGTGATGAAGCTCGGCAAGAACGACCGCTCGATGGATATCGACGTGATTTCGTCCGGCTCGCTGGGTCTCGACATCGCGCTCGGCGTCGGCGGCCTGCCGAAGGGCCGCATCATCGAGATCTACGGGCCGGAATCCTCGGGCAAGACCACGCTGGCGCTGCATTGCGTGGCCGAAGCGCAGAAGAAGGGCGGTATCTGCGCCTTTATCGATGCCGAACACGCGCTCGATCCGGTCTATGCCCGCAAGCTCGGCGTCAATGTCGATGAACTCCTGATCTCGCAGCCCGATCACGGCGAACAGGCGCTGGAAATCGCCGACACGCTGGTGCGTTCGGGCGCTGTGGACGTGCTAATCATCGACTCCGTGGCCGCGCTCGTGCCGCGCGCCGAACTCGAAGGCGAAATGGGCGATGCGCTGCCCGGCCTTCAAGCTCGTTTGATGAGCCAGGCGCTGCGCAAGCTGACCGCCTCGATCAACAAATCCAACACCATGGTCATCTTCATCAACCAGATCCGCATGAAGATCGGTGTGATGTATGGTTCGCCGGAAACCACCACCGGCGGCAATGCGCTGAAGTTCTACGCGTCGGTTCGTCTCGACATTCGCCGCATCGGCGCGATCAAGGAGCGCGACGAAGTGGTCGGCAACTCGACCCGCGTCAAGGTCGTGAAGAACAAGCTGGCACCGCCCTTCAAGCAGGTCGAATTCGACATCATGTATGGCGAAGGCGTCTCCAAGATGGGCGAAATCCTCGATCTCGGCGTCAAGGCCGGCATCGTCGAGAAGTCCGGCGCCTGGTTCTCCTATGACAGCCAGCGCCTCGGCCAGGGCCGCGAGAATTCCAAGGCGTTCCTGCGCCAGAACCCGGACATGACCGCCAAGATCGAAGCCTCGATCCGCCAGAATTCCGGCCTGATCGCTGAACAGATTCTCGCCGGCAAGCGCGAAGCCGAGGATGGCGACACCGAAGGGTCGGAGCCCGCGGAAGATTGATGCGCTCATCCGGCTTCGCCGCGCGCGGCCGGATAACGCAAACCCGTTTCGCGGCGGGAGGGTGTGAGGGTCTGTTGCCGATGCCTCGCAATGCCTGCCGCACACACAAGGGGCCCCGCTTGCGGGGCCCTTTTCGTTGTGGGGATTACGGCGCGGGCCGGTTCACCGCATGACACGCCACCCCATCGATCAGCAGCGGCACCTCGCGCCGGCACAGGTCGAACACATCCGGGCAGCGCGGGTGAAACGTGCATCCGCGCGGTGGATCGATGGGATTGGGGATCTCGCCGGACACGGCGATACGCGCGCGGCCGGACATTGCGAGATCAGGCACGGCGCCGAGCAGCATGCGCGTATAGGGCATGCGGGGATGGCTGAAGAGCTCGCGGCCGTCGGCGAGTTCGACGATACGGCCGAGATACATCACCCCGATGCGATCGGCCATGTGGCGGACGACCGCGAGATTGTGGCTGATGAACAGATAGGTCAGTCCCAGCCGGTCCTGCAGGTCGCGCATCAGATTGAGGATCTGTGCCTGCACCGACACGTCGAGCGCCGAGGTCGGCTCGTCGCAGACGATGAAGTCGGCTTCGGAGGCGAGCGCGCGCGCAATCGCAATGCGCTGGCGCTGGCCGCCTGAGAACTGATGCGGGAATTTCACGCCGTCATCGGGATGGAGGCCGACGAGGCGCAGCAACTCGCCGACGCGTGAACGAATCTCGCGCGCGCCGGTGATGAGATCGAAGGCGCGTATCGGCTCGGCGATGATGTCGTCCACCCGCAGCCGCGGATTGAGGCTGGCATAAGGGTCCTGGAAGATCATCTGGATGCGCCGCCGCAGCGCCTTTCGCGCGGCGGCCTGTCGGGGATCGCTCATGGAGACGCCATCGATGCTGACGTCGCCCGCGCTCGGCGGCAGCAGGCCGACCACCATCCGCGCCACCGTGCTCTTGCCGGAGCCGGATTCGCCGACCAGCGCAAAGGTCTCGCCGCGTTTGATCTCAAACGACACGCGGTCCACCGCGGTGAGATATTCACGTGGCGTCCGCTCGATCACGCGGTTGAGCCAGGGCTTCGAGACATCGAACACGCGGCGAAGATCGCACGCCTGCACCAAAGCGGTCATGCCGTGATCTCCACGGGCGCGCGCACCGGCGAGGCCGGGTCATGCAGATGGCAGGCGACGCGCTGCGGGCCGACAGCGATCGGCTCAGGCCTTTCGCTGCGGCAACGGTCGAAGGCAAAACTGCAGCGGGGATGAAAGGCGCAGCCGGCGGGTATCGCCGACAGCCGCGGCATGCTACCCGGAATCTGCACGAGGCGTTGCGATGCATCGCCGGTCAGCGTCGGGATCGCGCCCATCAGCCCCTTCGCATAGGGATGCAGCGGATGCTGCACCACATCGCGCACCGGGCCGATTTCGGCGATGCGGCCTGAATACATCACGGCCACGCGGTCCGATGTTTCCGCGATCACGCCCATGTCGTGGGTCACCAGCATCACCGCCGTGCCGTGGTCGCGGCCGAGCCGCTTGATCAATGCGATGATCTGCGCCTGCACGGAGACGTCGAGCGCGGTGGTCGGTTCGTCCGCGATGATCAGCTCGGGCTCTGCGGCGATCGCCAGCGCGATCACCACGCGCTGCCGCATGCCGCCGGAGAATTCATGCGGATAGGCATCGACGCGCTTGTCCGGCGCGGGGATGCCGACTTCGGCCAGGAGATCGATCGCGCGCTTGCGCGCCGCGCTTTCGGACAACGTGAGATGCGTGCGGATGGTTTCCACCAGCTGGTCGCCGATCCGGTACAGTGGATCGAGGCTGGTCAGCGGATCCTGAAAGATCATCGCGATGCGCTTGCCGCGGATGCGGCGCATCTCGCGCGGCGGAAGATTGTCGATGCGCTGGCCGGAGAGATTGATCTCGCCGCCGCTGATGCGTCCGGGCGGATCGATCAGGCCGATGGCGGCAAGGCCCGTCACCGATTTTCCGGCGCCGGATTCGCCGACCACGCCCAGCACCTCGCCCCGCGCGATCGCGAAGGACACGCCATTGATCGCATGCAGCGCACCGCGCCGGCTGGCGAATTCCACATGTAGGTCGCGGACATCGAGGACGGGCGTGTTCATCAGGATGATCCCGTCATTGCAGCTTCGGATTCAGCGCATCGCGCAGCCAGTCGCCGACCAGATTGATGGACAGGATCAGCGACGCCAGCGCGATGCCGGGAAAGGCGATCACCCACCATTCGCCGGAGAACAGATAATTGTTGCCGATGCGGATCAGCGTGCCGAGCGACGGCATCGTGTCCGGCATGCCCGAGCCGAGAAAGGACAGCGTCGCTTCGGTGATGATGGCGAGCGCCAGATTGATGGTGGCGATCACCAGGATCGGCCCCATCGTATTGGGCAGCACATGGCGCAGCATGATCACGCGCGCGGGCAGGCCGATCAACTGGGCGGCAGCGACATAGTCCTTGTTCTTCTCCACCATCACTAAGCCACGCACGGTGCGCGCATATTGCACCCAGAAACTCAGGCCGATGGCGATCACCAGCACGATCAGCATGGTGCTGGCATCGAGATGATTGCCGAGCAGCGACTTCACGACGCCGTCGATCAGGAGTGCGATCAGGATGGCAGGGAAGGTGAGCTGCACATCCGCGATCCGCATGATCAGCGAATCCACGGCGCCGCCCACATAGCCGGCGATCAGGCCGAGCCCGATGCCGAGCACGGCAGCGAGGCCGACGCCGAGAATGCCGACGATCAGCGAGATGCGCATGCCGTAAAGGATGGCGGAGAACACGTCGCGGCCCTGTTCGTCGGTGCCGAACAGGAACGGCTTCTGTCCTTCCGCCGTCCATAGCGGCGAGATGCGCGAATTCATCAGGTCGAGCTGCGCGGGATCGAATGGATTCTGCATGGCGATCAGCGGCGCCAGCACGGCCGCCAGCACCAGCAGCAGCACGATGCCGGCAGCCACCATGGTCAGCTTCGAGCGGCGGAACGCATAGAAGATGTCGCTATCGATGGCTCGGGCGAGAAGGCCGGGCGTTTGGGGGAGGGGCGCGTCGGTCATGTCGTCCCCCTCACGCCGGCCGGTTGATGGTCGCGCGCAGGCGCGGATCGACGATGGTGTAGAGGATGTCCACCACCATGTTGATGGTGACGAAGATCAGCGACACCACGAGCAAGTAAGCGGCCATGATCGGGATATCGACATTCTGCACGGCCTGCACGAATAGCAGCCCCATACCCGGCCACTGGAACACCGTCTCGGTGATGATGGCAAACGCGATCACCGAGCCGAATTGCAGCCCGGCCACGGTGATCACCGGCACCAGCGTGTTCTTCAGCGCATGGCCGAAGTGAATGGCGCGCGTGGTGAGGCCGCGGGCGCGGGCGAAGCGGATATAGTCGGTGCGCAGCACTTCCAGCATTTCGGCGCGGACGAGTCGCATGATCAGCGTCATCTGGAACAGGCCGAGCGTGATCGACGGCATGATCAGCGCCTTCCAGCCGGAGACGGTGAGGAAACCGGTTGTCCACCAGCCGAGCTTCACCACCTCGCCGCGGCCGAAGGACGGCAGCCAGCCCAGCGTCACCGCGAACAGATAGATCAGCAGGATGCCGATCAGGAAAGTCGGCAGCGAGATGCCGATCAGCGACACCGCCTGCAGCAGTTTCGCCGTGAACGAATCCCGCCGCAGCGCCGAGTAGATGCCCATCAGGATGCCGAAGAACAGCGCGATCACCGTCGCGCAGGTGGCAAGCTCCAGCGTTGCCGGCATGCGCTCCTGCAGCAGCGACGAGACCGGCTGGCGGAATTGATAGGAGACGCCGAACTTGAACTGCGCTGCATTGATGAAGTAGCGCGCGAACTGCACCACCACGGGATCGTCGAGGCCGAGCGAGGCGCGAATCTCGGCGCGCTGCGCAGGCGTGGTGTCGATCGCCACCATCTGGTTCACCGGATCGCCGGCGAAGCGGAACATGGTGAAGGCGATGATGCCGACCGCGATCAGCACACCGATGGATTGTAGGGCACGGCGCAGGATGAAAGCGAGCATGCGATCCTTTCGCTTTCGATGAACTCAGCCCCTCATGGTGAGGAGGCGCGAAGCGCCGTCTCGAACCATGAGTTGGCGAAGGCTGAGCTTGTGGCCATCCTTCGAGACGCGGCCAAGTGGCCGCTCCTCAGGATGAGGAGAGAGTGGGGGGCGGCAGCGCATACGGCGCGCTTCACCTCGCACTACTCCGACTTCACCGCCCAATATGGCAGCACCTGGTTGTCCGGGCGCTGCACGACCTTTACCTTCTTCGACACGCCCCAGGCCAGCGCCTGCTGGTGCAGCGGGATATAGGCCCACTCCTTGTTGGCGATCTCATAGGCCTGCTTGATCAGCTGGTCGCGCTTGGCCGTATCGGTTTCCTGCAGCACTTGGTCGGTGAGCTTGTCGAACTCCTTGTTGCAGTAGCCGCCGAGATTGGTGGCGCCGCGCGGGCTGTTGGGGTCGTCGCGGCAGCCCATGATGTCGAACATCACATTGTGGGAATCCTGCGTGCCTGGCGTCCAGCCGAGCAGATAGAACGAGGTGTTGAAGCCGCCGGTCTTGAAGACCTTGGCGAAATACAGCGCCTTCGGCTGCGCATTCAGGTTCACCTTCACATTGATGCGCGCCAGCATGCTCACCACGGCCTGGCAGATCGCAGCGTCGTTGACATAGCGATCATTCGGGCAATCCATGCCGACCTCGAATCCCGTGGGATAGCCGGCATCGGCGAGCAGCTTCTTGGCGGCGTCGAGGTCGTATTTCGGCCGGGTGAAATCGCCCGCTAGCTTGAACAGCGGCGGCGCGATCATCAGTGCGGAAGGCGTCGACAGCCCGCGCATCACCCGGCTCTTGATCGCCTCGATGTCGATGGCCTTGTAGAAGGCCTCGCGCACGCGGGCGTCCTTGAATGGGTTCTTGCCCTTGATGTTGGAAAACAGCAATTCGTCGCGGATCTGGTCCATGCCGAGGAAGATCGTGCGCAGCTCCGGTCCGGCCAGCACGCTTGCATTGGCGGTGCCATTGACGCGGGCGATATCCTGCACCGGCACCGGCTCGATGATATCGACTTCGCCGGACAGAAGTGCGGCGACGCGGGTGGCGTCGGAGGCGATCGGCGTGAAGATGATCTCTTTCAGATTATGCTCGGGCTTGCCCCACCAGTTCGGATTGACCTTGAACACGGTCTTCACGCCCGGCTGATGGCTCTCGATGGTGAACGGCCCGGTGCCATTGGCGTTGAGCGAGGCGTAGCTCGGCGAGGTGGCCGCGGCCGGCGTCGGCGCCGTCGCATTGTTCGCCTCCGCCCATTTCTTGCTCATGATGTACCAGACGTCCCATTGCGACGTCAGGATCGGGTTCGGTTTGGTCAGGACGATATCGACGGTGTTGTCGTCGATCTTGACGAATTTCGCATCGGCAGGAACCACCGTGGTGAAGTCAGATCCCTTGGCGCGCACGCGATCGGCGGAGAAGATCACATCATCGGCGGTGAAGGGATCGCCATTCTGGAACTTGACGTTCTTGCGCAGGTGAAAGCGCCAGCGCGTCGGCTCCGGCGTTTCCCAGCTTTCGGCGAGCGCCGGAATGAGTTGCAGATCCTTGCCGCGACCGACGAGGCCTTCATAGACCTGGCCATGATGGGCGATGGTCGTGGTTTCGCGCAGCGTATAGGGATCGAGAGATTTGAGGTCGCCTTGATTGGCGTAGCGCAGGGTCTGCGCCGAAGCCGGGGCGCTCGCCGCGGCGAGCAGAATGGTGAGCGACGCCGCCGCACCCGCAACATATCGAAGAAACGACATTCGCATCTCCCGTCACGCTGCAGCCCGACAGTTGAGCTGCACAACCATTGTTGGCGGAGTTCGGCCGGCGCGCAAGCGCGATTTACCAACTCCGGGATGTAATTCCCGGTGATACATGCAAGGTGCAAGCCACTCGCTCGGTCCAACGGCCGTCGCTTGCATCGGGGCGGCGACCGCGGCGATACTGCCGGCGTTGCAGCGATCTGCGGAATGGACAGAGGATATGACGATGAAGGTGACCGTGACCGTGGACTGCACGCCGCTCGAGGCGCGCGAATTTCTGGGTCTACCCGACGTGCAGCCGATGCAGGCGGCGATGATGGATCAGATGCAGCAGAAGATGATGGAGAACATCGACAAGTATTCCCCGGAGTCGATCATGCAGAGCTGGTTCTCGTTCGACCCGAAGGTCGGCGAACGCTTTCAGGACATGTTTGTGAACATGGCCGGGCTGGGGGCGAAGCCGAAGGACAAGAAGTAAGCGTGCTGGAGCGAGCATATCGGTGACGCTCGATCACCTCTCCCCGGTGGGGAGAGGTGAAGAAAGAGCGAGTTGATCACTCAGGGAGCTTACCCCGCCTTCCGCAATCCCGTCATGGCCGCACGCGCCTGCGCGCTGGCCGCATGGGCGTGGCGGGCGATGGCGTCGATCACCGTGGTCCACATGGAGATCGGCAGCGCATGTCCCATGCGGTCGATCAGCATCAGGCGCGCACCGGGGATCGATGCCGCCGTGTCGCGGCCGGCAGCCGGATGCACGAGCGGATCGACCTTGCCATGGATCACAAGCGTCGGCGCGGTGACCTTGGCGAGGCGTTCCTTGCGGCTGCCGGAGGCGAGGATGGCGCGCAACTGGCGGCCGACGCCTTCGGGGCTGAGGCCACGCGCATAAGTGCGCTCGGCGCGGTCGAGATCGCGCGCCTCGTCATCGGGGAAGCTGCCGACGCGCAGGAACAGCCAGGTCTGCTTGAAGCGTTCGATGAAGGCCTCGTAGCCCGTCGGTTGCGGCTTCAGCAGCGTCAGCGTCACGGCGTGGCTCGGCTGTGGCAGGCGAGGATTGCCCGTCGTCGACATGATGGAGGTCAGCGTGCGCACGCGGCCGGGATAGGTGATCGCGATCTCCTGCGCGATCATGCCGCCCATCGACGCGCCGACCACATGGGCCGAGCGGATGCGCAGCACGTCGAGCAGGCCGACCACATCGTCCGCCATGTCGCTGAGCTTGTAGGGCGCGGCCAACGGCGTACCGAGGAAGCGCAGCTTGGCGAGTTCGAACAATGTGAACGGCTTGCCGCCGGTCATCTTCGAGGACAAGCCGATGTCGCGATTGTCCATGCGGATGACGCGAAAGCCATGGCTGGCGAGTTCGCGACAGAAGTCGTCGTCCCAATGGATCAGCTGTGCACCGAGGCCCATGATCATCACCATGGGTTCCGCATCGGAATAGCCGAACACGTCGTAACAGATATCGATCCCGTTCGCGCGCGCCAGCTGGGGCGGCTCATACGGGATCTGGATCTGTGCGGGAAGTGGTTCAGGACGGGCGTTCATGTCAGTGATATGACATGAAATGCGAATGTGAAAAAGTGACAACCGCGTCATCTGTCAAACAAATCGTCGCAGCAATTAACGAGAGATTGCGCAAACCGCTATTATGACAGCGGCTGCGGCATTTGTGACAGCGATTGTGACAATGGAACTGACGCGGCTCGCGCTCAGCTCCCCGCCCAGACGTCGAGCACATAGCGATTGCGCGTGCCGAGATCGTCGATCCAGTTTAGCGCGGCCTTGTCGTCACCGCCGCTGCGTTCGCGCTGGATCGCCATCAGGGCCGCCTTCACATCCGGCTCCATCTTGCCGCCATCGCCGCAGACATAAGTGATGGCGCCTTGCTGGATCAGTTCCCAGACGCGGTCCTTCTGCTGGGTGATCAGGTGCTGCACATAGGTCTTCGGGGTGTCGCCACGCGAGAAGGCGACGTGAAGTTCGCAGATACCTTCCGCTGCAAAGCGCTTCAGCTCCTCTGCATAGAGGAAGTCCTGATCCGGATGACGGCAGCCGAAGAACAGCAGGGCAGGGCCGAGCGTCGCGCCCTGCGCCTTCAAGGCTGCACGCTCCTGCAGGAAGCCGCGGAACGGCGCGAGGCCGGTGCCGGGGCCGATCATGATCAGCGGCACCGCGGGATCGGCGGGCAGGCGGAAGCCCGCTTTGGTCTCGCGCACGATGGCATGCACGGTGTCGCCGGCGCGCCGGCCGCTGAGATAGTTCGAGCAGACGCCGCGATAGATGCCGCGACCGGAAAAAGCGGGCGCCTGCACCACGGCGGTGGTCACGGTGCAGCGCGCAGCATTGCCCTGCGGCGATGACGAGATCGAGTAATAGCGCGGCGCCAGCAGCGACAGCATTTCCAGATAGGCATGGAAGGGCAGTTCGCAGGCCGGATGCTCGTCGAGCAGGTCGAACACCGATTTGCGCTTGGCGAGAATGTCGCTGCGATAGCGTTCGCTGGCGGCGGGATCGTCGCCGACATAGCCGAGCAGTTTGGGCTTGGTCATCGGGCAGCGGGTATTTTCCGCCATGATCTGGATCTGCTTGCGGGTGGCCACCTGCTGCAGTTCGACGAATTCGGTGAGCAGCCGCCCGACCGAGACGACGTCGCCCACGGGCAGTTGCGCGCGGCGGCCGGCGGCAACCTGCAGGCGGATCTGGTCGTCGGGGAGGAAGCCGAAACGCCGTGCCACCGCGTCCACCAGCGCAGGATCGTTGCGCGGAATGACGCTGAGATGATCGCCCACACGGTAGCTCACGCCTGCCGGCAATTCGATCTCGATATGCCGCGTCGAGCGATCGGAGGCGCCGTTCTGCAATTCCCTGTTGGCCTGCACCTTCATCGGCACCACGCCGCCAAGCGTGACCACCGTATTCACCGCGGTCGGCGCCACCGGCTCGATCTGGTAGAGCGGCGCGTCATCGGCGCTGCGCTCGAACCCGGTGGCGAGGCCGAACTCCTTCACCGCGAGCGGGCGCAGCTTGGCGAACCAGTCCTCGAATTGCCCGTCGAGATCGTCGCGGGCATCACCTTCGCCGCGCACATAGGCATTGGTCGCGCCGTGTTCGCGCAGTCTGTCGTCGATATAGCGCGGGATGGATTGATAGGTCGCGAGCCAGTCGCTGTTGCCGCAGCCGAACACCGCATAGCGCACGCCGGCGAAGGCGTCCTTCGGCAGGTCGGTGCCGAGCCAGTTGACGAATTGCGTGGCGTTGTCCGGCGCAGCGCCGTTATAGGAGGCGCAGAAGATCAGCACGCCGCCTTCGGTCGGTAGATGGCCGGCGACATCGTCGAGCGCTGCGAGCTTCGTGGCGAAGCCGTTGACCTCGGCGAGATCGGCGACGCGCGTCGCCAGTTCTTCAGCGGTGCCGAGATTGGAGCCGTACAGCACCAGCAGCGGCGTGTTGTGCGTCGGGCGCGCGCGGCCGGGTGCGACGGGAGCGGCCGGTGCAGCCGCCGTCGCTGTGCCCGCACGCCCCGCAAATGCCCCGCGTTCATGGTCGGCGCGAGGGCGCACCTTGATCTTGAAGCCGTCCGGCTTGATCGTCAGCGTTTCCTTGAGCGCCATCTGGTAGCGCTTGTGGTCGGTCATCTTGAAGCGCTGCAGGATCATGCCCAGCGCCAGCGCCGCCTCATGCATGGCGAAGCCGCGGCCGATACAGGCGCGCTGGCCGTTGCCGAAGGGCTTCCAGGCGTTCGGCGGGCGCTTCGCCTCGGCTTCCTTAGAGAAATTCTCGGGATCGAACACATCCGGGTTCGGTCCCCACACCGAGGGATCACGATGCAGGCCGAGCACCAGCACGGTGACGAAGGTGCCCTTGCGCAGCTTGTATTTGCCGCCGCCGATGGTCTCGTCCTGCACCGGCGCGATTCCATAGGCCGGTGCCGGCGGCCACAGCCGCAGCGCTTCCTTCAGGATCTGGGTGATGTAATGGAGCTGCGACACCTGCTGATAGGTCGGCTTGGCATTGGTGTCGGGGCCGAATACGCGATCGACCTCCTCATAGGCCTTCTTAAGCACCTCGGGATGCTTGAGCATCGCATAGATCGCGCAGGACAGGAGGCCCGACGTGGTTTCATGCCCGGCGATCAGGAAGGTGTTGATCTGGTAGCGAATATTGACGTCGTCGAGCTGCTCGCCGGTCGTCCGATCGACGCCGGTCATCATCGCGCTCAGCATGTCCTTCTTGCCGTCGGTGGCATCGGCAGCCTTGCGGCGTTCGGCGATGATCTCGTCGACCATGGAATTCATGAAGGCGACGTCGCCGGCGAGGTCGCGGCGGCGCTTCTGCATCCAAAGATTTTCCAGCGGCAGGCCGCGGGTCATCATGATGGTTTCGAGTGACCGCACCAGCGATTCCACAAACGGGTGATAGTCGCTGCGATAGAATGAGTTGAAGCGATATTCGAAGCCGCACAGGCCGATCGTGTCGAGGGTCAGCGCCGTCATGTCGTGAACGACGTCGATTTCCTCATCGGTGTTGAGGCGCTCCCATTTCTTCACCAGCTGCTCGGCGATATCCACCATGCTCGGGTGATAGGACTGCATCGCGCGATTGCCGAATGGCTGCAGCAGGATGTTGTGCGCCTTGCTCCAGTTCGGCTCCTTGGTGTCGGCGGTGAACAGCCCGTCACCGCCGACCGCGCGCACCCGGCGCAGCGCGCCGCGCACCGCCTTGTCGAAGCGCTTTTCGTCGCTGAGCTCATCGATGAGGTCGTGGCCCGCCACGATGACGATGGGCGCGCCCATCATGTCGAGCCAGAAGATCGGCCCGAGCTCCTTGGCCAGCCGCGCGAGATCCTGCACCGGCGCATTGGCGTCCAGCGACAGCATATTGCCCACCACCGGCTTCTTCGGCGGATGCGGGATCGGGGCGAGTTTGTTGGTGGATGGCATGTCGCGACGTGTCCTGCGCTTACCCTCCCCTGCAGGGGGAGGGTCGACAGACACTGAAAGTGTCTGTCGGGGTGGGGCTGTTGTCTGTCAACGCCTTCGCATGGGTTTGCAAAAGCGTCATTGTCGTTGGAGCCTGCGGCTACTCCCCACCCCGGACGGCCGTCGCGATGCTGCGCATCGCTGGGCCATCCGACCCTCCCCTGCAGGGGAGGGTGAAGGAAGGGCTGCCTGATCACTATCCAAATCGCTTCCGTCGCCAGTCGATCAGCACCTGGCTCACCTCGTCGGGCTTTTCCTGCTGGGTCCAGTGGCCGCTGTCTTTCACCAGATATTTTTCGAGATCGGGAATGATGTTCTCCATGCCGTCCGCCGAGGAGGGCGGCAGCACCGCGTCGTTTTCCGCCATGATCATCAGCGCCGGCACATGCACGGTGTGATCGAGGCCTTCGGCGCGCGCCCAGTTGGCGCTCATATTGCGATACCAGTTGATGCCGCCGGTGAAGCCCGAGCGCTTGAAGGCGTCGACGAACACCTGCTTCTCCTCATCGGAGAGAATCTTCTGGCGCGGATCATTCGCCGGATCGTAGCCGGCCACCATCTGCGGGAAGGCGAGATTGGTTTTCGCCGAAGCCCCGATGCCGCCGGCGGGCGCATCGCCGACATTGGCATGCTTGCGCGGCATCGGCTTGCGCATGAACATGTCGAAGGTCTTCTCGACATTTTCGCCGAACAGGCGATCCGGCTCGCGGGCGGGATCCTGGAACTGGACGATATACATCGTGTCGCCGAACCGCTTGCGATAGATCAGCAACGGGTCCACCGGTGCGCGGTCCGTATGCGGCGTGTTGACGCCGATCACGCCCGCGGTGCGGTCCTTGTAGCGCAGCGGCATCTGCCAGACGATGAAGCCGCCCCAGTCGTGGCCGACAAAGATCGCCTTGTCGATGTTGAGATGATCGAGCAGGCCCACGAGGTCGCCGGTGAGATGCTCGATACTGTAGTCCTCCACGGCCTCGGGCCGCGATGTCGCGCCATAGCCGCGCTGGTCCGGCGCGATGACGCGGATGCCGGCGGCAGCCAGCGCCTTGATCTGGTGGCGCCAGGAGAACGCCATTTCCGGCCAGCCATGGCACAGCACCATCGGCGGCGCGTCGCTTTTGGGACCGGCGTCGTAATAGCCCATGCGGATGCCGTTGATATCGGCATATTGCAGCGGCGGCATCTCGATCATGGGCATTCCCTAGCTTGCGGATTTGAGCGCATCGGACGACGCGAACGCCGCCTGCAATGCGGCGAATTCATCCGGCATCATGTCGGCCAGCACCTGCACATGCGGGATGATGTTGGCGCCGGCGATGAAGCCGAAATCGAGCTGGTCGCGATAGCTCTGCACGGTGATGTTGAGCGCCAGCCCGTGGGTGGAGATGGAGACCGGGAAGATGTGCAACAGCTCGGCGCCCGCCGCATAGAGCGTCTGTCGCGGGCCGGGCACGTTGGACACCGTGATGTTCGCCGCCGGCGGCAGCACGTCGGAGAGATTGGTGCGGCTGTAGAGCAGCGCCAGGATCTGCACCATGATCGGCGCGCCCAGCAGCGAAATGTTCGACACCTGCGGCATCAAGGCGCGCAGCGGATGCGACATCTCCTTGGATTTGGTGGACTGCGCGATGATCGCTTCCAGCCGCTCCTTGGGATCCTCGATATTGCTGGCGATCGAGCAGATCATGCCGAACACCTGATTGTTGGAATCCGTATTGCCTTCCTCGCGCAGCGAGATCGGCACCGCTGCCGTCATCGCCTTGGCGGGCAGGGCGCCCTTTTCCTTGAGATAGCGCCGCACCACGCCCGACGAGAGCGCGAGCACCACGTCATTGAGCTTGCCGCCCGCCTGCTTCGCCACCGCCTTGGCGGCGGACAGCGACACCGAGACGCCGGCAAAGCTGCGCTCCGACGAGATCGTCTTGTTGAGCAGCGTCGGCGGCGACACCATGCTGGCGATGCTGTCGCGTGATTTCGGATCGGCGATCTTGGACAGCACGTCCGACGTGCTCTTCAACATGGTCGGGATCGAGCCTGCGAATTTCACCGCGCTCTCGATCTGGAACATGGCGTTGTCGAACAGGATCGAGCCGATATCGCTCTTGCCCGAGCGCGGCAGCTCGATGCCCTTGGAATTTTCCAGCGGCTGGGTCCAGAGCTGCTGGTAGGAATTGAGGAAGGAGGCGGCGATGTCGCGCGGCTCCTGCTTGATCTTGGCGCGGACCTCCGGCGCCTCGATCTCGCGCGGGATCGGCGTCACGTCAAAGATCATGTTGGTGAGGGCCGCGCCGGCGCCGCCGTCGATACACGCATGGTGCATCTTCGAATACAGGCCGATCTCGTTGTTCTGCATGCCCTCGAAGACATAGAACTCCCAGAGCGGCCGGGCGCGGTTCAGGAGCTTGGCATGCATCCAGCCGACGATGCGCTCCAGCGTGGCGCGGTCATGCGGGGCGGGCAGGCTGGCGCGGAAGATGTGGCGGTCGATGTCGAACTGGTCGTCCTCGACCCAGTGCGGGTGATCGATGTCGAGCGGCGCCTTTTCCAGCCGGGCCTTCAGGATCGGCGCGACATGCAGCCGCGAGGCGATCATCGCCTTGAAGTCCTCGAAGAAGTCGCCCTGGTAATTCTCCGGAAGGCGGAAGATCGCCATGCTGCCGACATGCATCGGCATCTCCGGCGTTTCCAGATACAGAAACGACGCGTCCATCGAGGACAGCTTTCGGCTGGCTTCCGCCATGATACGACCCTCCCTCATCACCACCTGGACGCCTTGGTCGGCGTTCTACCGGGGAGTGTGCCCGCAGGACGAGCGACTCCGCAATGGCAAAGGCGAGGTCAGGAACGGGGGCGAGGCCCGACTTAAGGCGGTGTCGTATGGCGAGTGATCGGCGCGCCGTGCTGCCAAGACGTGCATCTCAACAGCCGGATTGCCTACTCAGGCACCATCGTGGGTTTCGTTAAATAGCTAATGTTTAAAGCTATTTACGGGTTGGTTGCTGAGCTGCTCCACGATGTTTTGGTCAAGGTGGCATCATGGTGCCTATTTCTTGCTCATTATCACGGATTCGTGATATCGCAGTGCACCATCGATGTTGCGGTGCATTATTTACTATGTCATAGAAGTTGCACCCCGGGCCCACAACGGCGGGACGGGGCGAGCCGAGCCTGACAGCAAGCAAAGCTTTGCGAGGCGGCGCAACCCGAGGATGGAGACGACAATGACGATCGAAACCGAGACCAATTCCGTGCTGAACAACGTCAAGCAGGCCTTCGCGCCGGTGACGGATGCGTTCGCCAAGCTGCAGAACATGGAAGTGCCCGAGGCGACCCGTGATTTCGTCAAGCGCGCTGCCGGCACTGCCAAGGACAAGACCAGCGAATTCCAGGCCAATTCCGAGAAGGTGACGTCGGCGATCGAAACTGCCGTGTCGAACTCGGTCAACGAAGCCGCCAAGATCAGCCGCAACGTGCAGGACGCGTTCTACGCGGACGTGCAGTCTTTCTTCGCCGGCATCGACAAGCTGGCTTCGGCCAAGTCGTTCAGCGAAGCTTTCCAGGTGCAGACCGATCTCGTCCGCGCCCATGGCGAAGTGCTGACCGCCCGCGCCAAGGCCTCGACCGAATATCTCGGCACCCTGGTGTCCGAAGGCGCCAAGACCGCGCAGGACAATTTCTCGAAAGCCACGTCTTTCGCCAAGACTGCGTAAGCTTTCTGCGATCGAGTGATCAGAGTTTTAAGGGCCCGCGCAAGCGGGCCTTTTTTGTGTGTAACGCGCCATCTCCTCAGCCGTCATTGCGAGGAGCCCTTGCGAAGAAGCAATCCAGTTCTTACGGCGCTTGCCACCTTCTGGATTGCTTCGTCGCTTCGCTCCTCGCAATGACGGGGGAGAGTGACAGTTCTTAATTCACCTGCCGCTCTTTTCCTTCCCAATAGGGATCGCGCAGCTGCCGTCGCAGGATCTTGCCGGATGCATTGCGTGGCAGGGCCTGGATGAAATCCACCGTCTTCGGCGTCTTGAACGCAGCGATGCGCTGGCGCGTGAAGGCGATGATATCGACGGCGCTGGCCTCCTTGCCGGGCTTCAGCGCCACCACGGCTTTCACCGCTTCGCCCCAGGTGTCATCGGGCACGCCGACCACGGCAACCTCGGCCACGTCGGGATGATCGCAGATCGCGCTCTCCACTTCGGCCGGATAGATGTTCTCGCCGCCGGAGATGATCATGTCCTTGATGCGGTCGTGGATATAGAGGAAGCCGTCCTCGTCGAGATAGCCGGCATCGCCGGTGCGCAGCCAGTTGTTGCGGTCCAGCGTGCGCGCGGTGGCGTCCGGCAGATTCCAGTAGCCCACCATGTTCGATGCCGAGCGCGTCGCGATCTCGCCGACATCGCCGACGGGCAGCGGCTTGCCGTCGGGATCGAGAATGGCGATCTCGATGCCCGGTAGCGCCTTGCCGGCCGAGCGCATGCAGTTGCGGCCCTCGACATGATCCTCCGGCGCCAGCACGACGATGGTGCCGGTGGTTTCGGTCATGCCATACATCTGCACGAAGCCGCAGCCGAACACCGCGATGCATTCCTTCAGCAGCGCTGCAGGGATCGGCGACGCGCCATACATGATGTATTTGAGCTGCGAGAAATCCATCTCGCGGGCCCGCGGCTGCCGCACGATGAACTGCATCGCCGCCGGCACCAGGAAAAGTTTGCTGATGCCGTAGTCGCGGAAGAAGTCGAGCACCTTGTTGGGATCGAACTCGCGCGCGATCACACTCTTGGCGCCGTGATAGAGGCCGAACACGGCCCAGCCGACGCCGCCGATGTGAAACACCGGCATCGCCACCAGCGACACGTCGGTGTCGGTCCAGACATTCCAGTCCGGGTTTTCATCGGTGCCGCCGATGCGCAGCAGCGACAGGAAATTCTGGTGCGACAGCATCGCGCCTTTCGGCTTGCCCGTCGTGCCCGACGTATAGAGCTGGATCGCGACGTCGTTATTCGTTGTCGCAAGGTTCGGATCGCTGTCGCTTTGCGCATCGCGCCAGGCGGCAAAATCCTGCCACTCCGGCGCGCCGCCTTCCATGGTCATGATGGCGCGGACATGGGGAAGCTGATCCTTGAGGCTGCGGACGAGATCGATGAATTCTGGCCCGACGAACAGCACCGCAGCCTTGGCGTCATCGACGATGAACCCAATCTCCGGCCCGGCCAGGCGCCAGTTCACCGGCGCGGTGACCACCTTGGCCTTCACGGCACCGAGCAGCAGTTCGATGAAGAGATCGCTGTTCTTGCCGAGATAGGCGATGCGCTCATCCGGCTTCACGCCCAGCGCGATCAGGCCGTTGGCGACCTGGCTGGCGCGGCGATCGAGCGCTGCGTAACTGGTCTCGCGCCCCTCGAAGACGAGCGCAGTGGATGCACCGCGGGTTTTGGCTTGCACACGAATGACATCGGCGAGCGTAGCGGCTTCCGCAACGGACATGGTTTCCCTCCCTCCAACTATTTTAGTTGCGAGGAGTGTGAGGGTGTCCGTGCAGGCTGACAAGATGGGAAAGGTGTTGCGGTGCGGTGAGCAAGCGGAGCTTCACTCCTCCGCCGTCATCCTGAGGTGCTCGCCGACTTCGGCGAGCCTCGAAGGATGCGGAGCGGTGCGCCGGCGCTTGCGGCCGTCCTTCGAGGCCGCCGCTGCGCGGCGGCACCTCAGGATGACGGCGGAGTGTGTTGTGAAAGGTGGCGCGTTTACCCGCGCTTCGCCTTGTCCTTCTCGTTCTGCGCCTTGATGCTTTCCTTGGCGGCATCCCAGTCGGCATCGCTCCAGTCGCGCAGCTGATAGAAATTGCCGCCCATCGCGAGGGCCTGCGCGCCGTCCATGGCGATGGTCTCGCCATTGATCCAGTCGCAGCCGCCCGAGATCAGGAACACTGCGAGGTTCTGCAGCTCTTCCATGGTGCCGGTGCGGCCCATCGGGTTCAGCGCCCGGGTCCGCGCGCCGGCTTCATCGCCGGGCTTGATGCGCTTGCTCATGCCTTCGGTGGGGATCTCGCCGGGCGCAATGGTGTTGAGGCGGATGCCGTAGCGGCCCCATTCGGTGGCGAGCGACATGGTCATGGCATGGATCGCCGACTTGCTCATGGCGGACGGCACCACATAGGGCTGCCATTGCGCACCCAGGTGACGGTGATCGATACGACGTTGCCGCGCGTCTTGCCGGCGATCCAGCGGCGGCCGACGGCATGGGTGACGTAGAACGTGCCGTGCATGACGATGTTCGCCACCGCATCGAAGCCGCGTGGCGACAGGTCCTGCGAGCGCGAGATGAAATTGCCGGCGGCATTGTTGATGAGGTCGGTGAGGGGCCGTCGGCCCAGATGCCCTCGATCATCGCATCTACCGCGGCGCTGTCGCGGATGTCGACGCCATGGCTCGTCACCTTGCCGCCGAATTCCGCCATCAGCTCGGTGGCAGTCTCGTCGCACACGCTCTTGCGGCGACCGCAGATGTGCACCTCCGCGCCCAGTTGCAGGAATTTGGCGGCCATGGATCTGCCGAGGCCGGTACCGCCGCCGGTGACGAGAATATTCCGGCCTGCGAGGAGCTGCTGATTGAACATGGGGTGGTCCTGCTTTTGGTGGTTGCGGACGTTTTAATTAGTTGGTTGACTAAAACCTCACAAAGGCGGCGCTGTAAAGCCGGCAAAGAAGTCTAGGAAGGAAACCTCCCATGGAAGATCGCGTCCAGGTGTCCATCACGGGCGGCGTCGCCGATGTCCGGATGGTCCGCGCGGACAAGATGAATGCGCTGGATGCCGCGATGTTTGCGGCCCTGGTGGATACCGCCGACAGGCTTAGCCGTGAAAAGGGGCTGCGCGCGGTGGTGCTGTCCGGCGAGGGGCGGGCCTTCTGCGCCGGCCTCGACATGGGACGATTCGCCGCCATGAAGGAGAGCGGCGGCGACGGGATCGGCGGCGCCCAGAAGCGCGACCTTTCGCTCCGCACCCATGGGCTTTGCAATCATTCGCAGCAGGCGGTGTGGGGCTGGCGGCAATTGCCGGTGCCGGTGATCGCCGCCGTGCATGGCGTCGCTTTCGGCGGTGGCTTCCAGGTCGCACTCGGCGCCGACATGCGTTACGTCGCGCCCGACACCAAGATGTCGATCATGGAAATCAAATGGGGCCTGGTGCCGGATATGGCGGGCACGCCGATCCTGGCCTCGCTGGTGCGCGACGATATCCTGCGCGAGCTGACCTACACCGGACGGATTTTCACGGCGCAGGAAGCGCTGAGCTACGGCCTCGCCACGCGCGTGGTCGATGATCCCCGCGCCGCGGCGCTCGAAGTCGCGCGCGAAATCGCCGGTAAGAGCCCGGATGCGATCCGCGCCACCAAGCGCATGCTCAACAATCTCTCGGTCGATCCCGGCCCGGCGCTGCTGGCGGAGTCCGTCGAGCAGATGAAGCTGATGGGCGCCCCGAACCAGACCGAAGCCGTGCGCGCGAATATCGAAAAGCGCGCGCCGAATTTTGTGGACTAGCGACCTTACACTCCGCCCTCATCCTGAGGAGCCCGCCAAAGGCGGGCGTCTCGAAGGATAGCAGCGGAGCTCCGGCAACTCATGGTTCGAGACGGCGCTACGCGCCTCCTCACCATGAGGGGCTGAGATTTTAAGAAGAACAACAAACTCGGAAACACCATGTCCAACTCCCTCCGCCACGGCGTCATCTCCGGCGACCGTCTGCGTTCCTTCGACGACATCAATGCCCGTGCCAGCCGCATCGCTTCGGGCCTGACAAAACTCGGCGTCAAGCAGGGCGACAGCGTCAGCATCCTGATGCGCAACGACATCGCGTTTCTCGAAGCCGCCTATGCGGTGGCGCGGCTCGGCGCCTATGCGGTGCCGGTGAACTGGCATTTCAAGCCGGAAGAGATCACCTATGTGATCAGCGACTCCGGCAGCCACGTCCTGATCAGCCATGCCGACATGCTGCATCAATTGCGCGATGCGATCCCGGCCGGCATCACCAGCATCAGCGTCCCGACGCCGCCGGAGATCGTCGCGAATTACAAGATCGATCCTGCCATCCTCGGCACGCCCGATGGCGCCATCGATATGGAAAGCTGGATCAACGAGCAGCCGCCCTATGACGGCCCGGCCGTGCCGGCGCCGCACAACATGATCTACACATCGGGCACCACCGGCCATCCCAAGGGCGTGCGTCGTTTTGCGCCGACGCCTGACCAGCAGAAATCCGCAGATGCCATGCGCGTCCGCGTCTATGGCCTCAAGGAAGCCTCGCGCGCGCTGTTGCCGGGGCCGCTCTATCACTCGGCGCCGAATGCCTTTGCGTTGCGCGCCGGCAAGCTCGGCGGCCTGCTGGTGATGATGCCGCGCTTCGACGCCGAGGAATTTTTGCGCATCATCCAGGACGAGAAGATCGACACCATCTTCATGGTGCCGACCATGTTCATCCGGCTGATGAAACTGCCGGAGGACGTCCGCAACAAATACGACATGTCCTCGCTGCGCCACATCATCCATGCCGCAGCCCCTTGCCCGGCCGATGTGAAGACCGCGATGATCGACTGGTGGGGCCCGGTGATTTTCGAATTCTACGGTTCGACGGAATCCGGCGCGGTCACCTTCGCCAATTCCGAGGATGCGCTGAAGAAGCCCGGCACCGTCGGCAAGATCGCCCCCGGTGCGGAACTGCGTTTCCTTGGCGATGACGGCGAAATCCTGCCGCAGGGCGAGATCGGCGAAATCTATTCGCGCATCGCCGGCAATCCGGATTTCACCTATCACAACAAGCCGGAGAAGCGCGCCGAGATCGACCGCGACGGTTTCATCACCTCGGGCGATGTCGGTTACATCGACGCCGACGGCTACGTCTTCATCTGCGACCGCAAGCGCGACATGGTGATCTCCGGCGGCGTCAATATCTATCCGGCCGAGATCGAATCGGCGTTGCATGCGCTCCCCGGCGTGCATGATTGCGCAGTGTTCGGCATCCCCGACGCGGAATTCGGCGAGAGCCTGATGGCGGTGATCGAGCCGCAGCCGGGCGTGGTGCTGGATCTCGCCAAGGTGCGTGTCGACCTCAAAAAAGCGCTGGCGGACTACAAGGTGCCGAAGGCGATGGAGATCCAGAGCAATCTGCCGCGCGAGGATTCCGGCAAGATCTTCAAGCGCCGTCTGCGCGATCCCTATTGGGCGAAAGTGGGGCGGACGATTTAGTCCGTAGGGTGGGCAAAGCGCAGCTTGCCCACCTTGATATTCCGAGCAAGTGATGGTGGGCACGGCGCAAGCGCGCCTTTGCCCACCCTACATATGTCAACTTCATCTTGCATTGCAGCAAGACATGCGACCAAATGCGCTCCCGGCCATTTTTCCCGGAGCTGACTTGTGTCCATGACTTTGCCGAACGATCAGGAAGCCGCCCCGCTGCATGGCGGGCCCATTGCCGACCCGCAGGCTGACGCCCAGCTGAAGGATGACATCCGACTGCTCGGCCGTATTCTCGGCGATACCGTCCGGGATCAGGAAGGCGCCGCGGTCTTCGATCTCGTGGAGAACATCCGCCAGACATCGGTGCGATTCCATCGCAATGAGGACAAGGATGCCCGTCGCGAACTGGAAGCGATCCTCGACGGCATGTCGACGGCCGAGACCGTGCGCATCGTCCGCGCCTTCAGCTATTTCTCCCACCTCGCCAATATCGCCGAGGACCAGAACAATATCCGCCGCATGCGTGCCCAGCGCGCCGATGCCGCCTCCGCCAATGGCACGCTGGCGCATGCCGTGGCGCGCGCGCAGGAGGCCGGCATCGATGCCAAGATGCTCGGCAAGTTCTTCAGCCAGGCGCTGGTGTCGCCGGTGCTGACCGCGCATCCCACCGAAGTCCGCCGCAAGAGCACCATCGATCGCGAAATGGAGATCGCAGCTCTGCTGGATCGCCGCGAGCGCATGCAGCTCACGCCGGAGGAAAACGAGGCGCTGGATGAGGCGCTGCGTCGCGCGGTGGTGACGCTGTGGCAGACCAATCTGCTTCGCCGCAGCAAGCTCACCGTGCTGGATGAAGTCACCAACGGTCTCGCTTTCTACGACTACACATTTTTGCGCGAAGTGCCGCGGCTGCATGGCCGGCTTGAAGACGCTCTGTCCGAACAGGGCGGGCCGGAGGCATTGCCGGCGTTCCTGCGCATGGGCAGCTGGATCGGCGGCGACCGCGACGGCAATCCGTTCGTCACCGCGGATGTGATGCAGGGGACCGTCATGCTGCAGGCGAGGCGCGCCTTCAGCTTCTATCTCGACGAACTCCATGCGCTCGGCGCCGAACTCTCGATGGCCGCGCATCTCTCGGAGGTCTCCGACGAGCTGCGTGCATTGGCCGAACGCTCCCCCGATCCGTCGCCGCATCGTGCCGGGGAACCGTATCGCCTGGCGATCTCCGGCATCTATGCGCGGATGGCGGCCACGGCCCATGCATTGAAACTCCCGAACCGCCGCGCTGCGGTGGGCGATGCGCCGCCTTATGGCTCGGCCACCGAGTTCAGGGCCGATCTCGATGTGCTCGATCGTTCGCTCCATGCCGACAATTCCCGCGTCATCGCGCGCGGCCGGCTGCGCTCGCTGCGCAGCGCGGTGGATTGCTTCGGCTTCCATCTCGCCAGCCTCGACATCCGCCAGAACTCGGCCGTGCATGAGCGCACCGTCGCCGAGCTGATCGATGCAGCGATGCCCGGCAAATCCTATCTGTCGCTGGACGAGGACGCGCGCATCGCGCTGCTCGCGGCGGAGCTAAAGAACGCACGACCGCTGTCGTCGCTGTTCGTCAAATACAGCGAAGAAACGCTCGGCGAACTCGCCCTGTTCCGCATGGCGGCGGAGGTGCACAACAAGTTCGGCGCGGCGGCGATCCCTCAATGCATCATCTCCATGTGCAAGGGCGTTTCCGATATGCTGGAGGTCGCGGTGCTGCTCAAGGAAGTCGGCCTCGTCGACTCCTCCGGCCGCAGCGGTATCAATATCGTGCCGCTGTTCGAGACCATCGAGGACCTGCAGGCGTCTGGCAAAATAATGGACCGGCTGTTCGCGCTGCATGACTATCGCAAGCTCGTCGATAGCCGCGGTGGCGTCCAGGAAGTCATGCTCGGCTATTCCGACAGCAATAAGGATGGCGGCTTCGTCACCTCGGGCTGGGAGCTTTACAAGGCCGAGATCAAGCTGGTCGATGTGTTCGAGCGCCATCACATCCGCCTGCGCCTGTTCCATGGCCGTGGCGGCTCCGTCGGCCGCGGCGGTGGTCC
This sequence comes from Tardiphaga alba, assembly GCF_018279705.1. Taxonomy (NCBI): domain Bacteria; kingdom Pseudomonadati; phylum Pseudomonadota; class Alphaproteobacteria; order Hyphomicrobiales; family Nitrobacteraceae; genus Tardiphaga; species Tardiphaga alba. Next base: position 4,284,201 of record NZ_CP036498.1, on the reverse strand, counting down.
CAGCCATGACGCGATCCTGGCGCAGCCCGGCGGCGCCGTGGACGGCCAGATCCGCATCACCGAACAGGGCGAGATCATCTTCAGCAAATATTCCAATGCCGAAGTCGGTCGCAACAACCTGGAGATTCTCGCAGCCGCCACGCTGGAAGCGAGCCTGCTGGCGCCGAAGCACTCGGCGCCGCGCAGCGAATATCTCGAAGCGATGGAGGAGATTTCCGAACTGGCCTTCAAGGCCTATCGCGGCCTCGTCTACGAGACCGATGGTTTTGTGGACTACTTCTGGGAATCCACCGTCATCAACGAGATCTCGACGCTGAATATCGGCAGCCGTCCGGCTTCGCGCAAGAAGACGCGGGCCATCGAGGATCTGCGTGCCATCCCGTGGGTGTTCTCATGGGCGCAGTGCCGGTTGATGCTGCCCGGCTGGTACGGCTTCGGCAGCGCCATCAAGGCCTGGCTCGACAGGCATCCCGACAAGGGCATGGCATTCCTGCAGGAGATGCACCGCGAATGGCCGTTCTTCCGCACGCTGCTGTCGAATATGGACATGGTGCTGGCCAAGAGCTCCATCGCCATCGCTTCGCGCTATGCGGAACTCGTCGCTGACGAGGTGTTGCGTGAAAAGATCTTCGGCCGTATCCGCGCGGAGTGGCATCTGACCATCGAAACCCTGCTCGATGTCATGGAGCAGGACGGGTTGCTGCAGGGCAATCCGCTGCTGGAACGCTCGATCCGCAACCGCTTCCCGTATCTCGACCCCTTGAACCATGTGCAGGTCGAACTGCTGCAGAAGCACCGCGCGGAAGGCGAGGGCGGCGACGAGCAGGTGCTGCGCGGGATCCAGATCACGATCAACGGGATCTCGGCAGGGCTGAGGAATAGCGGCTAGCTCTTTCCCTCCCCAAGCGGCGAAGCCGCGCAGTGGGGAGGGTGGATCGAACGCGAAGCGTTCGAGACGGGTGGGGCATCCCACGCTCCGACGTCACGTGGTGTTCCCAACCCGTCACGTCTCCTCGCTACGCTCGTCGCCGCGCCACCCTCCCCACGGCGCCGCTTCGCGGCTTGGGGAGGGAGAAGAACATCTCAACAGAAATGCGCGCCCTGTGTTTCCACATAGACCGCATACAATGACTGGCTTGCCGTCATGAACAGCCTGTTCCGCTTCTTGCCGCCGAAACACACATTCGCGCAGGTCTCCGGCAGCCGGATCTGTCCGATGCGTTGCCCGTCCGGTGCAAAGATCTGCACGCCGTCATAGCCGTCGCCCACCCAGCCGGCACCGACCCAGATATTGCCTTCGGTATCGACACGCAGGCCGTCGGGGAAGCCTGACTTGCCGTCCAGCGTCATGTCGATCAGCGGCTTGCCATTCGTGAGCTTGTCGCCGTTCACGTCATATTGCCAGACGACGTTCTTCGCATTCGGATAATGCGTGATGCCGGTGTCGCAGACATAGAGTTTTTTGTAGTCCGGGCTGAAAGCGAGACCATTCGGCTTGAACGCATCGTCGGCCACCTTGCTGATCTGGCCATTGGTCGGATCGATGCGATACACCGCTTCCTTCTGGTTCGGCTGGGTGACGCCCGCCGCCGCGCGTTCGCCTTCATAGAGGTTGATGCCGCCGTAACCGGGATCGGTGAACCAGATCGCCTTGTCGATGGGATTGACCACCATGTCGTTCGGCCCGTTCAGCGGCTTGCCGTTCGCGGCTTCGGCCAGCGTCGTGGTGCCGCCATTGTGCTCGAAGCGGACGAGGCGCGTGCGCTGCGCGGAGAGTTGGCGGCCCTCGGTGTCGAACGAGTTGCCGTTGCTCTCCTGCGAGGGATAGCGGAAGCGCTCGGAGATGTGGCCGTCATCGTCGAGATAGCGCAGCTGGCGATTGGCGGGAATGTCGCTCCAGATCAGATACTGGCCTTGCGCATTCCATGCCGGCCCTTCCGCCCACAGGCAGCCGGTATAGAGCCGCTTGATGACGGTGTTGCCGACCTTCGCCTTGAAGCGCTTGGCGTCGATGACGACGATGTCGGGATCTGGATAGCGCTGCGGCTCCGCATTCGGGCCGAAGTCGCGCGCAAAAGCTGTCGGCGCCACGATGGTCGAGGCGGCGAGGGCACCTGCGGTTTGCAGCAAGCGCCTGCGATTCAGCGATGGGTTGGATGGGGGATCGGTATCACGCGCAGCAAATGGATTTTGCATCGTCGCCTCCCTGTTCGTCTGGCTTTGCTGCCAGTTGCGCAAAGGCTAACGCGTTACGACACGGATACCAGCGAATTCGTTGCTGCCGCGCGGTGGCGGCGCTGCACAAGGTGGACGAATGCGCGTGGGCTGAACGTTTCGGCGGCGAGCGCGACAAAGTTGAAACCTCAATCGTCACATCGGGTTCCTCATGTCGTTCCGTCGTCATATTCATGCGTCGGTGGCCGTCGCCACACTGTTGCTGGCTGCGCCATTCACGGGCGCCGTACGCGCATCGGATGTATGCGCGCCGCCGATCAGCCCGCGCATGATCGTCGCCTGCACCGCCGTCATCGACGATCCCGCCTCGACCGCTGCGCAGCGATCGGAAGCGCTGCGTGGCCGCGCCATCGGACAGGTGCGGCTTGGCAATCGCGCTGCTGCGATCGAAGGACTGACGGCCTATATCACCGCACATCCCGGTGATTTCGACGGTTACAATATGCGCGCCTGGATCCATGCCTGGCTCGACAATCATGACAGTGCGATCGCCGACTACAGCAAGGCGATCGAAATCAATCCGGCCGCAGCGCTGATCTATCTTTATCGCGGCCAGTCCTATCAAATGCGGGAAAACGTGGCCAAGGCACGCGCCGATTTCGACGAGGCCATCCGCTTGAAGCCTGAGGGGGCCGACACCTATCGCAGCCGTGGTCTGTTGCGGCGTCACCACGGCGACACCGATGGTGCGATCGCAGATTTTTCGGCAGCTGTTTCGCATGCGCCGCGGGATGCCTTGTCACTGGCTTTTCGGGGCGAGGCCTATGTTGCTAGGAAAGATTTCGACAAGGCCTTGATCGACTTCGACGCGTCGATCGCGATAGCGCCGAAATTCGACAACGCCTTCAACGGCCGCGGCGAAATCCGGCTGATGCGTGGCGACAATGAGGGTGCTATCGCCGACTTCACGAAGGCCATCACGCTGAATGCGAACAATATTGGCGCGCATGTCGATCGCGCCATCGCGCTGAGCCGGAAGGGAGATTACGTTGCAGCCATCCCCGACTACGATGCGGCGCTGAGACTGACACCCGACGACTCCAGCCTCCGTAATCGCCGCTCGCATGCACTGTTCATCACCGGTCAATATGCGGATGCTGCGGAGGATTTTGCGGACGTGATCAAGAGCGCGCCGGAATATGGCCTGGCGAAGCTGCTGCGCTATATCGCACAGGCCCGCAGCGGCAACGACGCGCTCGCCGAACTCAAACGCAACACGGCGAAGTTCGATCGCAACGACTGGCCATGGCCGATGGTCGCGGTCTATCTCGGTGAGATAACCCCGGACGAGATGATGAAGCGCATGAAGCAGATGCGTCTGGAAGATGATTTCGGCGCTTGCGGCGTGTCGTTCTATCTCGGGCAGTATTGGATGGTGAAAGAGAAGCCGCATGAGGCATTGCCTCATCTAAAACGGGCGGCCAAGGTCTGTCGCGGTGACGGCGAATTCGAGCAGGCGGCTGCGCGCTTCGAAATCAAACGGCATGAAGCGTCACGCTAGAGCGTCGGAGCCAACAAAAAAAGGGCAGCATGTGTGCTGCCCTTTTTCAGATCGAAACGCGCGGTGGAATCACACTTCCTGTTTGCCCGACGCGAAGATCGCGAGCAGCGAGATCACTGCGGCGGCCAGCACGTAGTAGCCGATATAAGCGAGACCGTAATTCGCCTGCAGATAGGTGGCGATATAGGGGGCCAGCGAAGCGCCGAAGATGCTCGCCATGTTGAAGGTCATGGACGAGCCGGTATAGCGCACCGCGGTCGGGAACGGCGACGCCAGCGCTGCGCCGATCAGGCCGTAATTGATGCCGAAGATGGCGAGGCCGATCAGCGCGAAGGCGTAGATGCCGGCGACGCCGCCGCCGAGCAGCGGGGCCACGCAGAACGAGAACGCAATCACCATCAGGCAGTTGGCGATCAGCATGTTGCGGCGGCCGAGCTTGTCGGCGAGCAGGCCGGCGAGGATGTTGGTGGTGCCGAAGGCGATGGCGCCGGCGATCTGCACCTTCAGCGCGTCGAGCAGCGACATCTTCGCCACGCCGACATTGTAGGAGAGCAGATAGGCCGTGCAGACATAGAAGAACACGAAGGTCATCAAGCCGACCAGAGTGCCCAGCACGAGGCTGCGCTTGTGCTTCTTCAACAGCTCGATGCCCGGGACGGCGACGCGCTCGGCCTTGTCGATGGCCTTCTGGAATTCCGGCGTCTCGGTGATGGACAGGCGCACCCACAGGCCGATCACGATCAGCACGATGGAGGCGAGGAACGGCACGCGCCAGGCCCAGCTCAGGAACGCTTCCGGCGACACGAAATGCAGCAGCAGCCAGAAGGTGCCCGATGCCAGGAACAGGCCGAGCGGCGCACCGAGCTGCGGGAACATGGCGTACCAGTTGCGCTTGCCGGGAGGCGCGTTCTCGGTGGCGAGCAGCACGGCGCCGCCCCATTCACCGCCGAGGCCGAGACCCTGGCCGAAGCGACAGATCACCAGCAGCAGTGGCGCTGCGATGCCGATCTGGGCATGGGTCGGCAACAGGCCGATCACCACGGTGGAGATGCCCATGGTGAGCAATGCCGCGACCAGCGTGGTCTTGCGGCCGACGCGGTCACCGAAATGGCCGAACAGGATGGCGCCGAACGGGCGCGCGAAGAAGGCGATGGAGAACACCGCGAAGGACGCGAGCAGGGCAGCCGTATCGTTGCCGGCCGGGAAGAACAGTTTCGGGAACACCAGCACCGCGGCAGTGGCATAGACGTAGAAGTCGAAGAACTCGATGGTGGTGCCCACCAGGCTCGCGGTGAGGACGCGCGCGGGAGAGTTCAGGGCCTTGGATTGCGGCGCGGCCGCGGAGGGCATGGCGCCCGCGTGATCAGTCATTGTCATGTCCAGCAAATGTGGCCCGGCCTGCGGATGCGCGGCATTGGGCCTTGTTATTTGCCGGTCACATAACCGACTTGGGCGGGAACTGGAATTCTTTATTGCGAAATTCGGGCAGGCACGGGTCAGATAAGGGTGATTTGCATAGCTAATTTTAGAATATAATTTCGTTTTCGATTTTGGGTTGTGAAGTTACGCACAACTCCGAAGCTTGAGAGAGGGCGCCGATCTCTCAGCCGTCATGCCCGGGCTTGTCCCGGGCATCCACGTCTGTGTCTCGTGAGAGGAAGAAGTGGATGGCCGGGACGGGCCCGGCCATGACGGAGAGTGTAAGCTTACACCGGATCCCAGCTGAAGATGTCGGCCGAACGGTCCAGCTTGTAGAACGACGACTTCAGCGCCGGCATGCCGTGGTCGGCGAGGGTCTGCGGGGTCCAGCCTTCGTCGCGGTGGATCGAGCGGATCGGGCGCGACTGGCCCATCAGGAAGATCTCGTTCATGCGCGCGGCAAAGATCTGGCCGGAGACGTCCTTGCCGGCATCCGACAGCAGGAAGGCCACCAGCGGGGCGATCTTTTCCGGGCCCATGCGCTGCATGCGTTCGACGCGCGCCTTTTCGGCTTCGGTCTCGGTCGGGATCGAGCCGATCATGCGGCTCCAGGCGAAGGGCGAAACGCAGTTCGAGTTCACGCCGTAACGCTGCATGTCGAGCGCGATCGACTTCGACAGGCCGACGATGCCGAGCTTGGCGGCAGCGTAGTTCGCCTGGCCGAAATTGCCGACGAGACCCGAGGTCGAGGTGAAGTGTACGAACGAACCGCTGTTCTGCTCGCGATAGATGCGGGCGGCGGCATGCGAGGTGTAGAACGAGCCCATCAGATGGACCTTGATCACGGCCTCGAAGGCGTCGATGGACATCTTGTGGAAGATGGCATCGCGCAGAATGCCGGCATTGTTCACCACGCCGTCGAGACGGCCATAGGTGTCGACGGCCTGCTTGATGATCTTGCTGGCCGGAACGGCTTCAGCGACGGATTCAAAGTTGGCAACGGCCTTGCCGCCGGCCTTCTTGATTTCCTCGACGACTTCTTCGGCCGGTGCGGCAGAGGTGCCGGCGCCGTCGGTCGAACCGCCGGGATCGTTGACGACGACGCTGGCGCCTTCAGCGGCGCAGAGCAGCGCGATGCCGCGGCCGATGCCACGCCCCGCGCCGGTGACGACGACAACCTTGCCGTCAAGCATTTTGGTTTTTGCCATGTGTAGTTCCTCTTGGTTGGGATTCAATTGTCGTCATTGCGAGGAGCGAAGCGACGAAGCAATCCAGTTCTTTCTTCGTGTCGCTCTGGATTGCTTCGCAATTCGTCAGGACTCGCAATGACGGTTGATGGGTGAGAGTTATTTCTCGTTCGTGAAAATCACCGTCCCCGACGCGGCGAACATGCCGCCGACGCCGTGACAGACCGATATCTTCGCATCCTTCACCTGCGCCGGCGCGATGCCGCGCATCTGCCGCACGCTCTCCTGCAGCGCGTACATGCCGTACATGCCGGAATGCATATAGCTGAGGCCGCCGCCATTGGTGTTCATCGGCAGCTTGCCGCCCGGCCGCGTATTGCCGTCGGCGATGAACTTGCCGGTCTCCTCATGCGGCATGAAGCCGAGATCACCGAGGCCATAGAGCGGCAGATGCGCGAAGGCGTCGTAGATCATGAGATGATCGACATCCTTATGCGTGATGCCCGCCTCCTGGAACGCGGTTGGCCCGGCCACGCGGAAGGCGCGCGAGGAGTCGAACGTTTCCATCTGGCTGACCATCGGCGTTTCCACGCTCTCGCCGGTGCCGAGAATGTAGACCGGCTTGTTCGGGAAATCCTTGGCACGATCCGCCGAAGTGAGGATCAGCGCGCCGCCGCCATCGGTGACCAGGCAGCATTGCAGGATACGGAACGGATAGGCGATCATCTTCGAGTTCAGCACGTCCTCGACGGTGATCGGCGCCTTCATCATCGCGCGCGGATTCTTTGCGGCCCATTCGCGCTGGAATACGGCCACCGACGCGATCTGCTCATGGGTGATGCCATGCGTCTTCATGTAGCGCAGCACCGGGATCGGGAACATGCTCGGCGGGCCGTAGACGCCGTAAGGCGCTTCGAACTGGCCCTGCAGCGAGTCTGCCGGAATCGAGCGCGGCAATTTGCCGATCATCGACTTGCCGGACTCCGCATGCGTGATCAGCACGGTCTTGCACAGCCCGGCCTCGATCGCCGCGGCAGCGTGGCGGACATGCAGCATGAAGGAGCAACCGCCCACCGAGGTGCCGTCTACCCAGGTTGGCGTGATGCCGAGATAATGCGCGAGCTGCTGCGGCGTCTCGACAGCCGTGGCGATGCCGTCGATGTCCGACAGCTTCAGCCCGGCATCCTTGATGGCGTTGAGCGCCGCATCTGCATGGAGCTGGATCTGCGACATGTGGGGGATGACGCCGAGTTCGGTGGTCTCGGCTGCGCCGACAACGGCGACTGCGTTTCTGCGCATGATCTCAGCCTTTCGCCGGACGGAACACGGGAAGGGTGAGCGTGTCATCCACCTTCTGGAACGCGACTTCGAGCTTCATGTCGAGTTCGAGCGCTTCCGGCGTCTGCTCGCAATCGATGATGTTGCTCATCAGGCGCGGGCCTTCATCGAGCTCGACAACCGCAATGGCATAAGGCGGCGTGAAGCCCGGTGCGGCCGGGCGATGATTGATGACGTAGCTGTAGAGAAAACCTTTGCCCGATGCCTTGAACACCGAAACATTCCGCGAGGCGCATTTCGAACAGAACGGGCGCGGCGGGAAATACACATGCGAACAGTCGTCGCAGCGCTGCAGGCGGAGTTCGCCGGTCTTGGCGCCGTCCCAGTAGTGCTGGGTTTCCGGTGTCGGTTTCGGGCGTGCCCGCGCGGGTTCGGCCATATGATTTCCTCCAGTGCCGGGATCCTCCCGGTTCGTTGTCGCGAAGGACATTCCACATTTGCGGTGGGGCGGTCCAGCGTCCATGTTGCATAGCCGTATCCGGAGATCGCGGACCAAATTTGACACCAATCTGGTGGGATGGTCTGACTGACACAAGCGCTGCAACCCTGTCGGGAATGGTGCTGCAAAATACCGGGAAACGAAACAAGCGAGGCTCCATTGCGCAAAATCAGGATCGGCTCAGGCGCCGGCTATTCCGGTGACCGCATCGAGCCCGCGGTCGAACTCGCCGAGAAGGGCGACATCCAGTATCTCGTCTTCGAATGCCTGGGTGAGCGCACGGTGGCGTTGGCGCAGCAGGCGCGGATGAAAAATCCCGACAGCGGTTTTGACCCCCTGCTTGAAGAACGCATGCGTGCGGTGCTGCCGATCTGCGCCAGCAAGGGCATCAAGATCGTCACCAATATGGGCGCCGCCAATCCCGAAGCCGCGGCGCGAAAGACGGCGGAGATCGCGAAAGCGATGGGCCTGCCGAAACTGAAGATCGCCGCCATCGTCGGCGACGATGTGCTGGATGCCTGCAAAGGCAGCGATCTGCCGGTGCTGGAATTCGACAGCACCATGCGCGGGCTCGGCAACAAGGTTCTCTCCGCCAATGCCTATCTCGGCGCCGAGCCGATGGCGGCCGCATTGAGGGACGGCGCGGATGTCGTCATCACCGGCCGCGCCTCCGATCCCGCTCTGTTTCTCGCACCGATGATCCATGCCTTCGGCTGGTCGATGTCGGACTGGAATCTGCTCGGGCAGGGCATCGTGGTCGGCCATCTCCTGGAATGCGCGGGCCAGATCACCGGTGGATACTTTGCCGATCCCGGCTTCAAGGATGTGGAGGGCCTCGCTCGGCTTGGCTTCCCCATCGGTGAAGTCAGCGAGGACGGCACGCTGGTCGTCACCAAGGTCGATGGCTCCGGCGGCGAAGTGTCGGCGCGCACCTGCAAGGAGCAGTTGCTCTATGAGGTGCACGATCCCAAGCGCTATCTGCAGCCCGATGTGGTCGCGGATTTCTCGCAGGTGACCATCGAGGAGATAGGCCGCGACCGTGTCCGCGTCACCGGCGGGCAGGGTACGCCGCGGCCGGACACGCTGAAAGTCTCTGTCGGCTATGTCGACTCCTATATCGGCGAGGGCCAGATGTCCTATGCCGGCTCCAATGCCGTGGCGCGCGGGCGTCTCGCGCTCGACATCGTGCGCGAGCGCCTGAAGCTCACCGGCGTCGTCACATCGGAGACGCGCTTCGATCTCATTGGCGTGGACTCACTGCATGGTGAGACCCTCGGCGCGCGATCGGAGCCCTATGAAGTCCGCGTCCGCGTCACCGGTCGCACCGATAGCTTGCGTGAAGCCGTGCGCATCGGCAACGAGGTCGAGACGCTCTACACCAACGGCCCCGCTGGCGGTGGCGGCGCCACCAAGTCGGCGCGCGATGTCGTCGCCGTCGCATCCGTGTTGTTGCCGCGTGAACAGGCGACCCCATCCGTCCGTTTCGTGGAGGCCTGAGCAGATGCGTCACACCACGCGTGTCATCCCCGCGCAGGCGGGGATCCATTACCTCCGAGGTTTGCCGCGAAGCGCTGTCACTGCCGTCGTGCTTCTTATAATTCGACAGCGTGTATGGATCCCCGCCTACGCGGGGACGACGATGGAGAGCGGGTCATGAAGCTGCGCGATATCGCTCATTCCCGCACCGGGGACAAAGGCAACATCTCCAACATCTCGGTAATTGCCTTTGACGCAAAGCTATATCCGTTGTTAGTATCGCAGGTGACCGCCGCGCGCGTGAAGGACATGTTCAAGGACATCGTCCAGGGCGAGGTGGTCCGCTACGAACTGCCCAATATTTCCGCACTGAATTTCGTGATGGATCAGGCACTTGGTGGCGGGGTCACGCGATCCCTGGCGCTCGATGCGCATGGCAAGTCGCTCAGCTCCGCGCTGCTCGATCTGGAAATCGAGGGCGGTATCGGCGATACCGACGAGGCGCCGTGATTGATCCGGTCACGGCCTGACCAAGCTACTGGACAGGAACCGTGACCATGTTTGCTCCCACGCTCGCCAGCCTCGCCGCCGATCTTGCCGCCGGCCGCACTACTTCCCGCAAATTGGTCGAGGACTGCCTCGCCAAAATCGCCGATCCCAAGGGCGAGGGGCAGCGCGTCTACATCCATGTGGACAAGGATGCTGCGCTCGCCGCTGCCGACGCCATGGACGCGCTGCGCAAGGCGAAAGCCGCGCCGTCGCGCTTTGCCGGCATTCCGATCTCGATCAAGGACCTGTTCGACATCAAGGGCCAGGTCACCCGCGCCGGCTCGCGCGCGCTCGATGACTCTGCACCGGCTGACAGCGATGCGCCCGCGGTGGCGCGTCTGCGCGCGGCCGGCTTCATTCTGATCGGCCGCACCAACATGGTCGAATTCGCCTATTCCGGCATTGGCACCAATCCGCATTACGGCACGCCCAAGGGCGCCTGGCAGCGCGAGGTCGGCCATGTGCCGGGCGGCTCGTCCTCAGGCGCCGGCGTCTCCGTGCTCGACGGCATGGCCCATGCCGCGCTCGGCACTGATACCGGCGGCTCCTGCCGCATTCCCGCGGCGTTCAACGGCATCGTCGGCTACAAGCCGACCCAGCGCCGCGTGCCGCTCGACGGCGCCGTGCCGCTGTCCTTCACGCTCGACAGCATCGGCCCGCTGGCGCGCAGCGTCGCCTGCTGCGCGGCGATGGATGCGGTGCTTGCCGGCGAGCCGGACTTCGAACTTACCCCGCGCGCCATCAAGGGCATGCGGCTCGCGATCCCGACCACGATCGCGATGGACGAACTCGATCCGATCGTCGCGGAAGTGTTCGAGCGCACGATAAAACTGCTCACCGAGAAAGGCGCGCTGATCGAGCGTATCGAAGTCACGGCCTTCAACGATATCCCGTTGATGAGCAGCAAGGGCGGCTTCACTGCGGCCGAGAGCTTTGCCTGGCATCGCGAGCTGCTGACGGCCAAGGGCGATGTCTACGATCCCCGCGTCTCGGTCCGCATTGCCCGCGGCGAGGCGATGACCGCCGCCGACTATATCGATCTGCTGCCGATGCGCCGCTCGCTGATCGCGCGCGTCGAAGCCACCATCGCGCCTTACGACGCGCTGGTGATGCCGACCTGCGCCATCGCGCCGCCGTCGATCGCCGACATGGCCGACGACAAGGTGTTTGCCAAGAAGAACCTGATGGCGCTGCGCAACTGCACGCTGATCAACATGATCGACGGCTGCGCCATCTCGCTGCCGATCTCGCGCAAGAACGAAGCCCCGGTCGGCCTGATGCTGGCCGCCGCCGGTGGCAACGACCGCAGGATCTTCGAACTCGCCGCGGGGATGGAGGCAGTCATTAGCGGCTGAGACTCTTTCTTCACCTCTCCCCACCGGGGAGAGGTCGCCGCGTCTTCGCGGCGGGAGAGGGGAGCCACAAGCGACGTCGCTCGCGGCGCCCCCTCTCCCTGACCCTCTCCCCGCAAGCGGGGCGAGGGGACACAACGGCCGGTGCCAGATTTCTCGAGAGGACACTACTTATGACCACCATTGCACTCACGCTCGACGCCAAGGGCGCGCAGACCCCGCTCACCGTCACGCTCACCCAGGGCGTCATCGCCGGCTGGACCGGCCGCGATCCGGTCGCGCGCGATCATCACATCAAGGAGCTGCAGGCGCTCGGCATCGCGCCGCCGGCAACGACGCCGATCTATTATCGCTGCGCGGCGCGCCGCTTCACCACCGATGGCATGATCGAATGCACCGACATCAATTCGTCGGGCGAGGTCGAATTCTGCCTGATTGCCTCCGGCGGCAAGGTCTATGTCGGCGTCGGCTCCGATCACACCGATCGCCAGGTCGAGACCTACAACATCACCGTGTCGAAGCAGATGTGCGACAAGCCCATCGCGCCGGTGGTGTGGGAGCTGTCCGAACTTCTCCCGCATTGGGACCAGATCATCCTGCGCTCCTGGGCGACCATCAAGGGCGAGAAGGTGCTGTATCAGGAAGGCACGCTGAGCGGCATGCTGCCGGTCGCCGAGCTCATCAAGAAGGGTTTTGGCGGCGATACGCTACCCGACGGCACCGCCATGTTCGGCGGCACCTTTGCGGCCAAGGGCGGCATCCGCCCGGCCGACCGCTTCGACTATGAGATCGAAGACCCCGTGCTGAAGCGCAAGATCAGCCACGGCTATGACGTGAAGACCTTGCCGGTGGTGGGATAATGCGATTGTAGCCTGCATGGAGCGCAGCGAAATGCAGGGACCGGCGGCACGTTGAAACGCCGGTCCCCGGATTGCGCTGCGCTCCATCCGGGCTACGAATCCCGGAAATCGGGTGGCGCCGTCGCCGCCATTCCCCACAATGCAGCCCCAACTGCCGATGATCGGCGCATATCCGGAGCGGCTGCATCATGCCATCTGCAACTCTCGCCAAACGCCCCGCATCCGATCCGCGCCTCGATGCCATCGACTGGCAGCGCATCGGTGCCGATCTCGACGCACAGGGCTGCGCCGTCTTCGACAAGCTCCTCAGTCCCGCCGAATGCCGCGTGCTCGCTGCGCTGTATCCCGATGACACCAGCTTCCGCAGCCGCATCGTGATGGCGCGGCATGGCTTTGGTCGCGGTGAGTACAAGTATTTCAACTATCCGCTGCCCGATCCCATCGCGGTGCTGCGGCCGGCGCTCTATGGCCCCCTCAGCGCCATCGCCAATCGCTGGAACGCGACCATGGGCATCGATGTCAGCTTTCCCGGCGACCACGCCGCCTTCCTCAAGCGCTGCCATGAGGCCGGCCAGACGCGCCCGACGCCGCTGCTGCTGCAATATGAGGCCGGCGACTTCAACTGCCTGCATCAGGATCTCTATGGCGAGCATGTCTTCCCGCTGCAGGTCGCGATCCTGCTGTCGCAGCCGGGCAGGGATTTCACCGGCGGCGAATTCGTGCTCACCGAACAGCGCCCGCGGATGCAGTCGCGCGCCGAGGTGGTGTCGCTGCAGCAGGGCGATGCGGTGGTGTTCGCCGTGCATCATCGCCCGGTTGCCGGCGCCCGCGGTTCCTATCGCGTCAACCTGCGCCACGGCGTCAGCCGTGTTAAGAGTGGCCGGCGCCATACGCTCGGCGTGATTTTTCACGATGCAAAGTAGTTGAATGACGGACCTCTTCGCCGCCACCACCGATGCCCAGCCTTCGCGCGAACAGCTCGGCGAGGGCGCTGTGCTGTTGCGCAACTGTGTCGGCCATGACGAAGCGGCGCTGCTGGCCGATCTCCGCGCCATCATCAAGGCCGCGCCGTTCCGTCATCTGGTCACGCCGGGCGGTCACACCATGTCGGTGGCGATGACGAATTGCGGTCGCGTCGGCTGGGTGTCCGATAGCAGCGGCTATCGCTACGATCCCGTCGATCCCGACAGCGGCCAGACCTGGCCTTCGATGCCGCCCTCGCTGCGCAGCCTGGCGGCACGCGCCGCTGCGGAAGGAGGCTACAAGGGCTTCACCCCCGATGCCTGCCTGATCAATCGCTACAAGCCCGGCGCCAAACTCTCGCTGCATCAGGACAAGGACGAGCTCGATCTCGGCGCGCCCATCGTCTCGGTCTCGCTCGGTTTGCCCGCCACATTCCTGTTCGGTGGCCTCACGCGCAATGTGGCCCAGAGGCGCTATCGCCTGACCCATGGCGATGTGGTCGTCTGGGGCGGCCCGTCGCGGCTCGCCTATCACGGCGTCGCCCCGCTGCCGGCGGGGGAGCATGCGGTGATGGGCGCCCAGCGCATCAATCTCACCTTCAGGAAGACCCGTTGATATCCGAGGCTTGAACGCTTTCCTTCGCCGCCGCGACCATTCTATGGTCGCACGGGGTGAGGGGATCATGAGCGAACAGGAACGAACCGAAATATCGGGTGCGGCCAGCACGAATGCGGGTGCATGGCTTGGCGTGCTGCAACTGGTCTTCACCCTCGGCTGGGTCACCTATGTGATCTATCTGCCGAAGCTCGCTGCCGATGTCGGTATCGCGCCGGTGGTGGTGATCTATATCCTGATGCTCGATCAGGCGATCTTCACCATCACCGATACGCTGATGGGCGTGATGGCCGACAAGGTCGCGCGCTTGGTCGGGCGCCTCGGGCTGATCGTCGGCATCATCACTGCCGTCTCGTGCGCATGCTTCGTCGCGTTGCCTTTCGTGGCTGGCGCCGGGCCGAAGGCGCAGGTCGCGCTCATCGTGCTGATCGTGATCTGGTCGGTGACGTCTTCGGCCTTGCGTGCGCCGCCGCTGACGCTGCTCGGGAAATATGCAGCGCGTCCTTCGCGGCCGATGCTCGCCGCGCTGGCGATGCTGGGTTATGGCCTCGCCGGAGCCGTCGCGCCGTATATGGGGGCGTCGCTGCGCGGTGTCGATCCGCGCGTGCCTTTCGTCATAGCCGGCGTCACGCTGCTGCTGGTGACGCTGGCGCTGTCCCGCGTCGAGCGTGGTCTGGTGCAGGTCAGCGCGCGCACGACACCCGCGCTGCCCGTGCAGGACAAGGCGCTCGGCCGCATTCCGCTGCTGTTCATCGCTGCCATGGTGATCCTCGCGCTCGGCTTCCAGTTGCATGTCAGCATCAACAGCGTGCCGTTGTTCCGCCGGTTCGCGCAGCCGGCGGATCTGCAATGGCTGCTGCCGGTGTTCTGGATCGGCTTCAACATTGCGATGTTTCCGGCCAGCACGGTGGTCAAGCGGTTCGGCGGCATCGTGGTGCTCGGCGCTGCCGCGCTAGTCGGTGCCGTCGCCGTGGTGGCGGCAGAGCTCGCGCCCACGCTCCATGTGCTGGTCGCTGCGCAATTCGTCGCTGGCGCCGCATGGGGCTGCATGATGATGAGTGCCGTCACGGCGGCGATGGCGATCGGCGAAACCGGTGCCGAAGGCAAGGTCGTCGGTCTCGTGTTCTCGGCGCTCGCGCTGGCGACCTTCGCGCGCATGGGCGCAATCGCCGGCGGTCTGCCCGGCATGCCCGATTATGCGCTGCTGCTCGGATGGCTGCCGGTGATCTGCTGGGGGATCGCCGGTGCCATATTGCTGATGTTGTTCGCACGCCGGAATTCGGTTTAATCGCGCGATTAAAATCTGCTGGCCAAGGCCATCCGCCATGTTACGCTTTCCTCAATAACAACCAGACTGAGGAAACGACCAATGACCCGAACGGGCATCCTGGCTGCCGCTCTTTTCGCATGCCTCAATGGCTCCGCACTTGCCGAGCCGATCACCAAACCACTCTCCATCGCCGTGCTGAACGACAAGAGCTCCGTGTTCTCCGATGCCGGCGGCACCGGCAGCGTGGTCGCAGCACAGCTCGCCATCGACGATGTCGGCGGCAAGGTGCGCGGCCAGCCGGTGAAACTGCTCGGGCCCGATCACCAGAACAAGACCGATATCGGGATCTCGCTGGCGCGCGATCTCTATGACCAGCAGAAGGTGGATGCGATCTTCGACATCGGCAATTCCGCCATTTCGCTCGGTGTGCAGAATCTCGCCCGCGAGCGCGGCAAGGTCCTGGTGCATGTGGGCTCCGCCACGGCCGATGTGTTCGGCAAGCAATGCGCGCCCACGGCTGCCATGTGGCTTTACGATACGTATTCGCTCGCGCAAGGCATCGCCAAGGCGGTGGTGAAGGATGGCGGCGATACCTGGTTCTTCATCACGGCGGACTACGCCTTCGGCATCGCCATGCAGGCGGAAGTCGCCAAGGTCGTGGAAGGCGCCGGCGGCAAGGTGCTGGGTTCGGTGAAGCACCCGGTCGGCACCATGGATTTCTCATCCTTCCTGCTGCAGGCGCAAGGCTCCGGCGCCAAGGTCATCGCATTGGCCAATGCGTCGGGCGACACCGTCACCAATATCAAGCAGGCGCGCGAATTCCAGATCGGCGAAGGCAAGCAGAAGCTGGCCGTTTTGATCTTCTATCTCACTTCGGTGAAGGCGCTGGGCTCGGAGGCGACCCAGGGCGTGCAGTATCTCGAAGGCTATTACTGGGACAATGACGATGCGAGCCGCGACTTCGGAAAGCGCTTCATGGCCAAGCACGGCAAGATGCCCACGCATGCGCAGGCCGGCGTCTATAGCGCCGTGAAGCACTATCTCCGCGCCGCCGAAGCCGCGGGCGACAATGACGGCCTCACGGTGATGCGCAAGATGAAGGAAATGCCGGTGGACGATTTCTTCGCGCCCGGCGCCAAGCTGCGTGAGGACGGCCGCCTGATGAACGACATGCTGCTGGCGGAAGTGAAGAAGCCGTCGGAAGTGAAGGGCGAGTGGGACCTGCTCAAGATCAAGGGCAAGGTGAAAGCCGCTGATATCATGCGCCCGATCAGCGAAGGCGGCTGCACCCAGCTCGATCCGCCGGTGAAGTAGGAGACGTCATTGCGAGGAGCGGAGCGACGAAGCAATCCAGTTCTTTCTTCACTTGGTTCCTGGATTGCTTCGCTTCGCTCGCAATGACGGCGAAGGCTACACCTTCTTCGGATGAATGAACGCCCATGGGCTCACTTCGGAGTCCCGCGGCACATCCACCGCGATGAGATACGGCCCGCCATCCGCCAGCGCCTTTTCCAGCGCGGGCTTGAACTCCGCCGGTGACTTCACTCGCGCAGCGCCCACGCCGAACGACTCCGCGAGCTTCACGAAATCCGGATTGACCAGATCCGCGGCCACCACGCGGCCGTCGAACACATTGAGCTGGTCGCGGCGCACATTGCCATAGGCGTTGTTGTCGAACACCAGCACGACAACGCCGATCTTGAACTGCACCGCCGTCGCCAGCTCCTGCACGGCGAACATAAAACCGCCATCGCCGGTGATCGCCACCACCGGCCGGTCCGGATGCGCGACCTTGGCGCCGAGTGCTGTGGGAAAGCCGGAGCCGAGCGTGCCCTGATAGCCCGAGGTGATGAAGGTGCGCGGCTGATAGACGGGGAAGCCGTACCAGGAGGTGAAGCCGACCTGCGACAGCTCGTCGGTGACGATGGCATTGTCCGGCAGCACGTCGCGCAGGATGGCGAGATAGTCCATCTGCGGCTGGACCACCTGGATATCCTTCGCTGCCTTGGCCGATGCCGCGCGGATCGCATCGCGGCGGCCGGATGTCTTCGTATAGCCCAGCTTGCTCACCGCAGCAGCCAGCGCGCGCGTGCCTTCGGCGGCATCGGCAATCACAGGCGCATCGACGGCGAGGCGCCGGAATTCGACGGGATCGATATCGATGCGAACAGACTTCAGCCCGTCCGGCCTGAACGGCCAGCGGAACGTGGCCGGCAATTCCATCCGCGAGCCGATGCCGATCATGAGGTCGGTCTGCGGCCATAGATTATACGCAGCCGCCATGGTCAGGCCGAGCTCATGCGCATTGCTGACAATGCCGCGGCCGGAGCGGAATGCGACCACGGGTGCATCGATCATCTCGGCGAGTTCAAGGATTTCTGCGCCGGCATCCATCGCGCCCGCGCCGACAAAGATCATCGGCGCCTTCGCCGCCTTGATCAGCGCCGCCGCCGCCTTGATCCGATCGGGATCGGGCGCGGGTGCCTTGAACGGCGCGAGCGTGGCCGCGTCGGCCGTCTCGGCCTTCTGCGTGAACACATCCCACGGCATTTCCAGCGCCACGGGGCCGCGGCGGCCGGACATCATCTCCTGAAATCCGCGCGCGACTTTGGTCGGCGCATCCGCGGGATATTCGATCCGCTCGGCCCATTTGACGAATGAGCGCAGCGTCGTGAGCTGGTCCGGCATCTCATGCAGATGGCCGCGGCCACGGCCGAGATAATCTGATGGCACCTGCCCGGTGAGGCACATCACCGGCTCGTTGCAGCCGAAGGCCGTCAGCATCGCAGCACTGGCATTGAGGATGCCGGGGCCGGGCACCACGCTGAACACGCCGGGCTTGCCCGAAGCGCGCGCATAGCCGAAGGCCATATAGCCGCAAGCCTGCTCATGCCGCGCGCCGATCACATTCAGCTTGGCCTGATGGAAGGCATCGAACAGCCCATAGACCTGTGCACCGGGCAGGCCGAACACGGTGTCGATCCCGTGAGCCCTAAGCCCGCTGACAATGGCTTCGCCGCCTGTTTGTTGAGTCATGATGATTTCCTGCGTCTCTTGCTTCACCTCTCCCCACCGGGGAGAGGTCGCCGCGTCTTCGCGGCGGGTGAGGGGCTTTCACAAATGACGTCGCTTGCGGCGCCCCCTCACCCCAACCCTCTCCCCGGCGGGGAGAGGGGGCGCACCTGCGCTTGCGGTAAATGATCATTCATCCACCACGCCATTGCGCAACGTGCCGATGCCGTCCGCTTTGATCTCGATCACATCGCCGGGCACAAGATAGCGCGGTGGATCGAAGCGCGCACCGGCACCGGTCGGCGTGCCCGTGACGATGACGTCGCCCGGCACCAGCGTCGTGAAGGTCGAGATATAGCTCAGCAGATAACGAAAGCCGAACATCAGCCGCGAGGTGCGATCGTCCTGTCGCAATTCGCCATTCACATGCGTGGTGAGGCGGATATCGGCGATCTGGCTCTCGTCGGCATAAGGCACGATCCACGGGCCGAGGCTGCCGGTGGAGTCGAAATTCTTGCCCTGCGTCACGTTGAACTTGGCATGCCGCACCCAGTCGCGGATCGTGCCCTCATTGCACAGCGTCAGCGCCGCGATATGATCCAGCGCATCGCGCTCAGTGATATGTCGGCCGGCCTTGCCGATCACCAGCACCACTTCGCCTTCATAATCGAGCTGCTTTGAGGCCTTCGGGCGCACCAGCGGCATGCCGTCGCCGACAAAGGAACGCGGTGTGCGCATGAACATCGACGGGAATTTCGGTGCGTCCTGACCATCCTTGTATTCGGCATTGCGATCCGGATAGTTCACGCCGATGCAGATGATCTTTTCCGGCGCCGGGATCGGCGGCTGCAGGGCGACATCGTTCAGTGCGAAATCCGCCGGCTGGTTGGCGGCCGCATCGATCAGGCGCTGCAGAGCTTGATGTTCGATCGCCTCGCGCAGCGTCGGATAGTCGCCGCCATAGCGTGCGGAGAGATCGACGATGCCATCATCGGTGACGGCGCCGTATTTCAGGGCGCCGTTGATGGTGAAGGTGGCGAGGCGGGCGGTCATCGATCATTCTCCATCACTGCAATGACGCTTTGCTTGTCCCTCCCCAAGCCGCGCAGCGGCGCAGTGGGGAGGGTGGATCGATGCGAGCGTCCAGCGAGCATCGAGACGGGTGGGGTGTTTCCGCAAACGCTGATGTCACGTGGGGATAGACCCCACCCGGCGCTACGCGCCACCCTCCCCACTGCGCACGGCTTTGCCGTGCTTGGGGGAGGGATGCCACTGGCCTGGTGCCCATCCCATCAGTCCGCAATCGTCACATCCGCCACGAACAGCGGCTCCCGCACCGCCTGCTCATTGAACGCCGAGCCCTGTTCGAACCATGAGCGCGGTGCCGGCGCGCCCCAGAGCGTTTGCCGGCGCGGGTCCTTCAGCGACCAGCGCAGCGGTTCGTGGTCGCTGTCCATGGTCTGGTAGTCGCAGGTGTAGAGTTCGAGGCGATGTCCGTCGGGATCGCGCACATAGAGAAAGAACGCGTTGGAAATGCCGTGTCGTCCGGGGCCGCGTTCGAGATTGGCGAGATAACCGCTTGAGGCCATGACGTCGCAGAGATGCACGATGTTCATCGCCGTCGGTACCCAATAGGCGAAATGATGCAGGCGCGGTCCCTTGCCATTGGTGAAAGCGAGATCGTGGACATTGCCCTTGCGATGCATCCAGGCGGCGGCAATGCGGCCGGCGTCACCATCTTCCTCGGCATATTCGGTCAGCCGAAAGCCGAGCCGGGCATAGAAGTCGATGGTGTCCTGCAATTCGGCGGCGAAGACGTTGAAGTGATCGAGCCGCTGCGGATGGCATCCCTTGTAGAGATCGAAGCGCCGCAGCAGATGCGGGCGCTTCTCCATGGAAGCGCAGAGTTCAAGCTGGAAGCCGAACGGATCGGTGGCCTGCAGCGTGCGGCCCTGGAACGGGCGCGCGACGAAAGAATAGGTGATGCCATTGGCAGCAAAGAAGGCGCCGGCCTTGTCGAGGTCATCCTCGCTGGCCACGCGAAAACCAAGGCGGTGGCATCCGGCGATCGCAGCCTTGCGCAGCACCAGCGAGTGATGCTGATGCTCCTCGACCGCGCGCAGATAGACGGTGTCGCTGTCGGCGTCCTCCACATGAAGCCCGACAATATCTTCATAGAATTTACGGCTTGCTGCGAGATCGGTGACATCCAGCACCACATGGCTGGCGCGCAGGATGTTGAAGGGCGGATCGAAGACATGAATGGGCGCGGGCATGGACGTTTCCCTTTCCGTCATTGCGAGGAGCGAAGCGACGAAGCAATCCAGTTCTTTCTCGCTTGCGGCTCTGGATTGCTTCGCTCCGCTCGCAATGACGGCTGATAGAGTGGCTAGATCCCCAGTTTCTGAATCTTGTGCGTCCCCTTCGCCAGCGAGACGTGTTTCGTCTCCATGTAGAAGTCGAACGAATAGTCGCCGCCGTCGCGCCCGATGCCCGACGCCTTCATGCCGCCGAATGGCGTCGGCAGATGGCGGACATTTTCCGAGTTGAGCCAGATCATGCCGGCCTCCAGCGCATCTGCGACGCGCAGCGCGCGGCCCATCTCCGCGGTCCACACATAGCCGGTGAGGCCATACTGGACGTCATTGGCGATCGCGATAGCCTCCGCTTCATCCTTAAACGGGATCACCGTCAGGAACGGCCCGAATACTTCTTCCTGGGCCACGCGCATGCCGGGCTTGGCATCGATCACCAGCGTCGGCTGCACATAGTGTCCGCCGCCCGGGCCATCATGCGCCTTGCCGCCCACGGCGATGGTGGCGCCGTCCTTGCGCGCCACATCGAAATAGCTGCAGACCTTGGCATGATGCCGTTCATGGATCAGCGGGCCCACTTCGGTTGCGGGATCGAGCGGGTGGCCGATCTTCAGTGCTTTCACGCGGGCGACAAGCTTCTCGATGAACTTGTCCGCGACACTGCTCTGGATCAGTAGCCTGCTCGATGACGTGCAGCGCTCGCCGTTCAGCGAATAGATCATGAAGACGACGGCATCGAGCGCGCGGTCGAGATCGGCATCGTCGAACACGATCACCGGGTTCTTGCCGCCGAGTTCGAAATGCACGCGTTTCAAGGTCTTTGCGCCTTGCGCCATGATGGCGGAGCCCGTGGCGCTCTCGCCGACAAAGGCGATGGCCTTGATGGCGGGATGCTCGGTCAGCGCCTTGCCGGCTTCCTCGCCGATGCCATGCACGGTGTTGAGCACGCCATCGGGCAGGCCCGCTTCCTTCGCGAGCTTCGCCAAAAGATCTGCCGTGATCGGCGACCACTCCGCCGGCTTGTGCACCACCGTGCAGCCTGCCGCGAGCGCGGGCGCGATCTTCCAGGTGGAGAGCATGAAGGGCGTATTCCACGGCGTGATCACGCCGACAGGGCCGATCGGCACGCGTGTCGAGATATTCCAGTGCTCTTCCGCCGGTGTGTTCAGCCCGTCGCGCGCTTCGACGCAGCGATCCGCATAGAAGCGGAAATTCTCGGCGCCGCGCACCGCCGCCTTGGACATGAAGCGCCAGGCCTGGCCGGTGTCGATACATTCCAGCGTCGCGATATCGTCCGCATGGTCCTCGATGGCATCGGCGATCCCGTGCAGCAATTTGCGCCGCGCGGCCGGTGCCAGGTCGCGCCATGCCTTGAACGCGTCATGTGCGGCCTTCGCCGCCTTGTCGATATCCTCTTTCGTTCCGCGCGCGGCGGTCGCGAGAAGGGCGCCGTCGATCGGCGAGGTGGTCTCAAAGGTTTCGCCGGATGACGCGGCGACGACCTCGCCATTGATGCGATGGCCGATGCCGTCGGCGCGCAGCGCCTTCAGCAGTGGCGCGGCGCGTTCATGATTGGCTTTGAGGACAGCGGCGGGATCGGCAGG
This sequence comes from Tardiphaga alba, assembly GCF_018279705.1. NCBI lineage: Bacteria > Pseudomonadati > Pseudomonadota > Alphaproteobacteria > Hyphomicrobiales > Nitrobacteraceae > Tardiphaga > Tardiphaga alba. The sequence goes on along the minus strand of NZ_CP036498.1, from coordinate 4,262,066 downwards.
GGACTTAGCCATTGGCGGCCTCGGGTTTCAGCATGTCGTGGATGTTGTTGCGCTTCCAGCTCGTCGCGGGATCGTTGATCTGGATGTCGAGCGAGAGCGCGAATTTGCTGCCGGCCAGAAATGCCGGATCGAAGAAGGTGGAGACCGCATCGAAAATATGCGCGCCGGCCTTCTGGCGTGCCTCCAGCGAGCGGCCTTCGCCGATCCGCAGCAGGATATCGACGAAGCCGGCATCGGGCAGGCCGTCGGCGATGGCGTAATGCTCGCAGCGGATGGCGCGGACGCGGATGCCGCCGAGCGGGAAGATGCCGGTCTCCACCGCCGCCTTGCGCACCACTTCGCACAAGGCGCCGATATCCGCGGCGGTACCGACATTGGCCGAATATTCGATGCTGAAATGCGGCATGTTTCGTCCCTGACCGGAGCCGTCTTGCGCGCGGCTTCCGGCCAAACACTTAACATGTTAAGTGATCGCGATCAAACGGCGTGAGATGAATTTCCATTGTGCGTCGCACGCGCCGGAACACGAGGCTGCCATGACATCTCCCACCAAATCGCGTGCGCCCGCCAAGATCCCGATGCGTGATTTTTCGCAATCGCTGCCGATGTCGCTGCTGCGGGCGCGGGAAGGCGTGATGCGCCACTTCCGTCCATCGCTGCGGGCGCATTTTCTCACCGAGCAGCAATGGCGCATCCTGCGTGCGCTGGCGGCATCCGGCGAGATCGAGGTGACGGAACTGGCGCGTGTGGCGTTCCTGCTCGGCCCCAGCCTGTCGCGCATCCTGCGCGACCTCGAGGAGCGCAAACTGATTGCGCGGCATCTCCTGAAATCTGATTTGCGCCGCAACATCGTCTCCATCACCGCAAAGGGGGTGAAGCTCATCGAAACCGTCGCGCCCAGCTCCGAAGCGATCTACGGCGAGATGACGAAGCGCTTTGGCGCGCGAAAACTCGCCGAATTGCAGGCGATGCTGCATGAACTGGAGGCGTGCCTGCAGGCGATGCCGAGCGACGGCGGCGACGAGGCCGATATCTCCTCTGCATAATTTTGCAGCAAAGTCGTTTCTGCAGTGCTGCCATGAATGAGCTGCGATGAATTCATCGTACGAATTTCACAGTCACTGTAGACAGGCATCGAAATTTTCGCTCAACTCCACGTCGTCACAATCGAAGAAGGCTGGCGATCAAGTCCGGCCTCTTAGGGAGGATTTGATGACGCTGACCCGACGTGGATTCACGGCCGGCATTGCCGCCGGTTTGGCTGCTCCTTACATTATCGGACATGCGCGCGCCCAAGGTGGCGGAACGATCAAGATCGGCATGTGCGCGCCGATCACGGGCCCCGCGGCCGAAGCCGGCAAATATGCCACCGGCGGCGCCAAGCTCGCGGTCGAGGCCATCAACAAGGCTGGCGGTATTCTCGGCAAGCAGATCGAACTGATCATCGAGGACGACCAGACCACCAATCCAGGCATCGTGCTGGCGTTCTCGAAGCTCGCCGCCAATCCCGAGATCGTGGGCTTCCTCGGCTCGATCCGCTCCACGCAGGTCCATGCAATGGCGCCGGATGTCATGAAGCTCGGCAAGCCGGTGATGTTCGGCGGCACCGATCCGAATCTGACAAAACTCGGCAATCCCTGGCTGTTCCGCTTCCGCCCCAATGACAGCTATTCCGGCCGCGTCATCGCCGAATATGGCGTGAAGACACTCGGCAAGAAGAAGTGGGCCGTGCTGCATTCCACCGATGCCTTCGGCACCGCCGGTGGCAAGGCGCTGACCGAAGCACTCGGGCCATTGGGCGCCACCGTGGCGATCGATCAGGGCTATGCCAATCAGAGCCAGGATTTCACGCCCGTCGTGCTGGCGATCAAGCAGTCCGGAGCCGACATCCTCGGCTCGTACTTCACCTTCGAAAACGATCTCGGCATCTTCGCCCGCCAGCTGCGCCAGCTCGGCGTCAACATTCCGTGGGTCGGCTCGCCCTCCATCGTCAATGTCACCGCGCTCAAGCTCGCAGGGCCGGCGCTGTACGGCACTTATGGTGTGGCCGACTATGCGGAAGAATCGTCGGATGCGTCCAAGGCCTTCGGCAAGACCTATCGCGATGCCTTCAAGGTCGCGCCGGACAATCAGAGCTCCTGGCCGTTCGACGCGATCAACGTGCTGGCACTGGCGATCAAGAATGCCGGCTCCACCGATCCGCAGAAGATCCGCGAGGCGATTCTGGCCATCAAGAAATATCCGGGCGCCGAGGGGGAATACAATTTCGACAAGAACGGCGACGGTCTGCACGGCTACAACATCGTGAAAAACGACAAGGGCAACATCGTCTTCGACAAGCACATCGAGTTCGATAACTGACGGCTTCGTCGTCATCCCGGGGCACGCGCGTCTTTGCGCGTGAACCCGAGATCCCGAAATGTTTCGCGCCTGCCTCTCACCCGTCATTGCGAGCCCCGAGGATTGGCGAAGCCAATTCTTCGGGCGAAGCAATCCAGAAGCAACAAGCGCGGAAAGAACTGGATTGCTTCGTCGCTACGCTCCTCGCAATGACGATCGTGAAAGTCTGAAATGGATCTCGTCCTCCAACTCCTCTTCACCGGCATCGGCATCGGTTCGGTCTATGCGCTGGTGGCGCTCGGCTTCGTGCTGATTTTTCGCGCGACAAACGTCGTGAATTTCGCGCAAGGCGAATTCTCCATGGTGGCCGCCTATCTGATGGTGGTCTGCGCCGTCGATCTGTCGCTGCCTTACTGGCTGTCCTTCATCATCGCGCTGGCCGGCATGGCGGTGATCGGCGTCATCTTCAATCTCGGCGTCTATTATCCGCTGCGGCATCGCACCTATCTGCCGGTGATCATCGCCACCATCGGCGCGTCGATCCTGATGGCCAATGGCGTGCTGGCGCTGTATGGCCCGCAGCCGCAGGTACTGCAGGGCTGGTTCGATACGCCCGGCATCCAGCTCGGCCCGGTCTATCTCGACAACCAGTATCTGCTCATCATTGCGGTCACGCTGGCGCTCGTGGTGTTCAACTGGTGGTTCTTCGAACACACCATGATCGGCAAAAAGCTGCAGGCGACGTCGCAGGACAAGGAGATGGCCTCGCTGCTCGGCATCTCCGTCTCCACCATGATCATGATCACCTTCATCTATTCCGCGGTGCTCGGCGGTCTCGCCGGCATCCTCGTCGCACCCATCCTGTTCGTGTCGATCCAGATGGGCGCCACCATCGCGCTGAAGGCGTTTGCCGCCACCATCATCGGCGGCTTCGGTGACGTGGCCGGCGCCATCATCGGCGGCATCGCGCTCGGCATCATCGAGACGTTTGGCGCCGCTTATATCTCCGTTCCCTACAAGGACGGCTTCGCCTTCCTGGTGCTGGTGCTGTTCCTGATCTTCCGTCCGCAGGGCATCTTTGGCGAACGCGTCGCGGAGAAAGCATGAGCACCACCGAAAATATCCAGTCGGTCGCCGATATCGCGCGCCCGAAGCCGCTGCTGATCCGTCACGCACCATATTTCATCGCGGCCGCCATCGTCGTCTTCCTCGCGGCGTCGATGCGGTTCGACGGCTACATTCTCAACATCCTGATGCAGGCGACGACCTTTGCCATTGCCGTATTCGGCCTGTCCGTCGTGCTCGGCCTGTGCGGCCAGATCAATCTGGCGCAGGCCGCGTTCTTCGGTTTCGGCGCCTATGCGGTCGGCCTCGGCACCACGGACTATCAGCTCAATTACTGGCTCTGCCTGTTCGGCGGCTGCGCCATGGCGCTGGCGGCCGGCGCTTTGCTCGGCCTGTCCACGTTGCGGCTCGGCGGGCATTACCTCGCCATGGTGACGATCTCGTTCCAGCAGATCATCACGCTGATCATGATCAACGCCATCTGGCTCACCAAGGGTCCGGACGGCGTGTCGAAGATCGGCCGTCCGTCGATCTTCATGTCGTCGCAGGCCTATCTCGCCTTCTGCGTCGCGGTGCTCGCCATCGTCGGCTATCTCGTTTGGCATCTGCCCGATACCAGGCTCGGCCGCGCCATGCGCGCGGTGCGCGACAATGAGTTGGCAGCCGGCGTCGCTGGCATCGATGTGTTCCGCACCAAGATCTACGCCTTTGCCATCTGCGCGCTGCTTGGCGGTCTCGGCGGCGGGTTGTTCGCAGGCGGCTTTGCCTATATCTCGCCGGATCAGTTCTCCTTCGCCGAATCCATCGTGTTCCTGACGATGTCGCTGCTCGGCGGCGTGGCGTCGCCGATCGGTTCGGCCATCGGCACGGGTTTGCTCATCCTGATCCCGGAATGGCTGCGCTTCCTCAAGAGCGTGCCCGGCCTCTATCTCGCCATCTACGGCCTGTCGGTGATCCTGATCATCCGTTTCATGCCCGATGGCATCTGGGGATGGGTCAGCATGGCCTATGATCGCCTGCGTCCGCCGAAGAAGGTGATGCCATCGACCGCGCCGCTCGTCCTCAAGCCCGCGGCGACCGGCGACGAGATGGTGTTGCGTGTCTCCAGCCTGTCGAAGCATTTCGGTGGCCTCAAGGCTGTCGATGAAGTCGACATCGCCGTGCATCGTGGCAGCGTGCATGCGCTGATCGGCCCGAACGGCTCCGGCAAGACCACCACGCTCAACGTGTTGTCGGGCCTGTATGAGGCGACATCCGGCAAGGTCATGCTCGATGGCACCGATGTCACCACCATGCCGCCGCATCTGCGCACGGCCGCGGGGCTTGGCCGCACGTTCCAGAACATCCGCCTGTTCCGCTCCATGACGGCGCTGGAAAACGTCATCATCGGCGCCGAGCGGCCGGGCAATACGCTGATCGGCAAGGGCGATCATGCAGCCCTCACCGAACGCGCGCTGGCGGCGCTGACCTTTGTGGGCCTCGGCTCGCGCGCCAATGAGCTGATCTCCAGCTTCTCCTACGGCCATCAGCGCCTGATCGAGATCGCGCGCGCGCTCGCCGGCAATCCGACCCTGCTGCTGCTCGACGAGCCCGCGGCCGGTCTGAACTCGTCGGAGAAGATCGAACTGCACGAGCTGCTCAAGCGCATCGCCGCGCAGGGGCTGACCATCCTGATCATCGATCACGACATGACGCTGGTGTCGGAAGCTGCCCAGCACATCACCGTGCTCAATTTCGGACGCCGCATCGCGGACGGCGAGTCGATGGCCGTGCTGCGCCATCCCGATGTCGTCTCTGCCTATCTGGGAACTGCGTGATGGCGCTGCTCGAAATCAAGGACCTCCACGTCCGCTATGGCGAGATAGTCGCCCTTCAAGGCATCAGCTGCAAGGTCGAGGAAGGGCAGGTGGTCACATTGCTCGGCGCCAATGGCGCCGGCAAGTCGACCACGCTGCGCGCCATTTCCGGTCTGGCCAAACCCAGCGAGGGCGACATCCTGTTCGATGGCAAGTCCATCGCCGGCCTCGGCCCGGAGGCCATCGTGCGCCTCGGCATTTCGCATGTGCCGGAGGGCAGGCGGGTGTTTCCCGGCCTGACGGTGAAAGAGAACATCATGCTCGGCGGCTCCAACCGCAAGGCGAGCAAGGCCGATCTCGCGCGCGAGGCGGATGCCATGTTCGATCTCTTCCCGGACATCCGCAAATTCACCGATGCGCTCGGCTGGACGCTGTCCGGCGGACAGTTGCAGATGGTGGCGGTTGCGCGCGGATTGATGGCCAAGCCGCGGCTGCTGCTGCTGGACGAGCCCTCGCTCGGCCTCGCCCCCGTCATCGTGCAGGCGGTTTTCCGCATCATCACGGAGATCCGGCAATCCACCACGGTCTTGCTTGTGGAGCAAAATGCGCGCATGGGACTTTCTGTCGCCGATCATGGCTACGTGCTGGAAACCGGCCGTATCGTGCTCGACGGCAAACCGGAGGATCTCTGGGCCAACGAGGCCATTGCAGCCGCCTATCTCGGCGGTCACGGCAAGCCCGCCGCGGGCTTGCCCGCGCATTAGGCCTCAACGCCCAACAACAAGGACGAATGTCCCGCCATGGTTACAGTTCAAGTCGACAAACTGATCGCCTTCGTCGCTGATGTGTTCGAGCATGCGTCTTCCACCAAGGAGGAAGCCAAGCGCATCGCCACCTATCTCACCACGGCGAACCTCACCGGCCATGACAGCCACGGCGTCATCCGCGTGCCCGTCTATATCCGCTGGCGCAATAACGGGATGATCATCCCGAACCAGACCATCGAGATCCCCGTCGATACGCCGTCCCTCGCTGTCGTCGATGGCCGCTTCGGCTATGGCCAGACCGTCGGCCCGCAGGCCGTGCAACTCGGCATCGACAAGTGCAAGGCGGCGGGCCTGTCCGCGGTCGCCACCAAGAATTCCGGTCACATCGGCCGCATCGGCGACTGGGCCGAAATGGCTGCGGCAGAAGGTCTCGTCTCCATCCATTTCGTCACGGCTGCGGGCTCCGTTCTCGTCGCGCCTTATGGCGGCGTCGAGCGTCGCCTTTCCACGGCACCATACTGCGTGGGCATTCCGCGCGCCGGCGGCCCGCCGGTGGTGCTCGATTTCGCGACCTCGGTGGTGGCTGAAGGCAAGGTCCTGGTCGCCTCGCGCGGCGGCAAGAAGCTGCCCAAGGGCGCGCTGATCGCACCGAATGGCGATCTCAGTGAAGACCCGTTCCTGCTTTACGGTCCCAATGTGGATGGCACCCGCGATCATTCCAAGGGTACCGGTGCCATCCGTGCCTTCGGCGATCACAAGGGGTCTGGTCTGGCGCTGATCTGCGAATTGCTCGGTGGCGCGCTCACCGGCAACGGCGCCACCAAGCATGGCCGCCCGTTCGCCAATGGCATGTTCTCGATCTATGTTGACCCGAAGAAGATCGACCCCGCCAATTTCTTCGATGGCGAAGTCGCGCGCTATGTGGATTTCTTCAAGAGCGCCAAGCCGGCCGCCGGCGTCGATGCCGTGATGATCCCCGGCGACAACGAGGCGAAGACCCGCGCCGACCGCACGGCGAACGGCGTGCCGCTGCCGGACGAGACCTGGGCGGCCATCGTGCAGACCGCGCGCGATGTCGGTGTCAGCGAAGAGGCCGTCAAGCACGCGACATCGTAAGCCAAATACTCAACCGTCATGCCCGGGCTTGTCCCGGGCATCCACGTCTTTACTATCAGCAGCCGAAAAGGCGTGGATGGCCGGGACAAGCCCGGCCATGACGTCTCAATAGAAGCGGAGGAAATACCAATGGCAAACAAGGTCAAGGAAATCTGGGCAAAGGGCGGCGCCGTCGTCAATGCGTGGCTGGCGATCCCGTCGGGCTTCTCCGCCGAGGTGATGGCGCAGTGCGGCTTCGACAGCGTCACCGTCGATATCCAGCACGGCGTGCAGGACTATCAGTCCATGGTCACCTGCTTCCAGGCCATGAACGGCCATGACGTGACGCCAATGGTGCGCGTGCCATGGAACGAGCCCGGCATTATCGGCAAGGTGCTCGATGGCGGCGCCTATGGCGTGATCTGCCCGATGGTCAACACCAAGCAGGAAGCCGAGAACTTCGTCCAGTACTGCAAGTATCCGCCGCGCGGCACCCGCTCCAACGGTCCGATCCGCGCCGGCATGTATGGCGCCGGCGGCACCTATCAGGACACGGCGAATGCCGAGACGCTGTGCATCCCGATGCTGGAGACCAAGACCGCCGTCGACAATATGGAAGCCATCCTCGATGTCGAAGGCATCGCCGGCGTCTATATCGGCCCCAGCGATCTCGGCTTCTCCTATGGCCTCGTGCCGAAGCTCGACCGTGAAGAGCCGGAGATCCTCAAGATCTACGACAAGCTCATCAAGGAATGCGACAAGCGCGGTATCGCGCCGGGCATCCACTGCTCGGGCCCGGTCGGCGCCGCCAAGAACATCGCCATGGGCTTCAAGCTGGTGACGCTGCTCAATGACAGCGGCATCCTCGCCACTGGCGCGAAGAACTGGGTCGCCGAGACCCGCAAGAACTCCGGCGGCAAGGCGTAAGGCTCGTTCCTGTAGGGTGGGCAAAGCGTCAGCGTGCCCACCTTGACCATCCGTGCATGGGATGGTGGGCACGTCGCTACGCGCCTTTGCCCACCCTACGAACCCGTGCCAATTCATGACATCATGATGTCCACGAAACCGTGATCCATGCGACATCATGGTGCGCGGATTGTAACTGTATTGCAGATCGACAGCCCGGATCGGTCGTGATACCTCGGCTTCATTGTCGAATGAGGCTCTCGTGACGTTTTTCGCCCGCATGTCCCGCTCTCGCATCCTGCGCCTTCCGCGCCGGGCGCTGGTGGCGTTCGTGCTGGCGACTTACCTCATCACCGGCGCCATGCATGGCCTGTGCGGCCTAGATGTCACCAACGCGTCGGTCGAAACGATCATGTCGATCGCCGACCGGGGCATCGGCCATTCCGACATGGGAACCGTCGCCGACAATCACTGCCACGGCTGCTTCTCCATGACGGCGGAACCGCTGGTCTTCACGACCAAGCCGGTGTCGCTCAAGACCCGCGCGCTGGTGTTTCACGATGACCAACGCCGCGAATGGCCTGGTGCCATCGATCCACGTCCCCCAAATTCCTGACCTGAACATAACCGCCGGGCGCCTCGCGCCCTGACTCTGTCGTTCGTCAGGCTTTTATCATGTTCTCGACATACGCCACGCGTTTCGCGTGCGCGGCTGTGCTGTTCGTCGCATTCATGCCGGCGGGGAAAGCGCATTCGCAAACCCTCACCATGGGCAACGCGCTGCAGCGCGCGCTCGCGGCCAGTCCGCGTCTTACTGCGGCAGAACGCGACATCGGCATCGCGCGCGGCCAGCGCATCCAGTCCGGCGCGCTGATCAATCCGGAAATCTCCTATGAGATCGACGGTGCGCTCGGCTCCGGCGCCTATCGCGGCACGCGCTCGGCGGATTCAACGCTGCAGATCAGCCAGATGTTCGAACTCTGGGGCAAGCGCGATGCGCGCATCGCCGCGGGGCAGGCGGGGCTCGATGCGGCGGGCATCGAGCGGCAGGCCATCAGGCTGGAGGTTCTGTCCGAAACCGCCATCGCCTTTCTCACCGTGCTCGGCCTGCAGCGCCGGATCGAGATTTTGAACGAGCAGGTCGAGGCCATCGACCAGATTTCGCCGCTGCTGCAACGGCGCGTCGAGGCGGGTGCGTCCTCCGTCGCTGAAACCGGCCGCGCCGATGTCGCCTCCGCGCTGGTGAAAGCCGATCGCGAGCGCACCAAGGCGGCACTCGCCTCCGCGCGCCGCGAGCTTGCTATCCTGATGGGCGATGCGGCGCCAAAGTTCTCCGTCGTGTCCGGGCGTCTCGATCCGGGCGGTCGTCCGCCGTCGTTCCAGTCCGTGGTGAACGCCATCGATGCCAATCCGCAGCTGGTGCGCTGGAAGGCGATTTTCGCCCAGCGCAATGCGCAGCTGCTGCTGGCGCGCCTGAAGCCTTATCCGGATGTCACCATCTCCGCCGGCATGCGCCGCTTCCATGACACCGGCGACAATGCCGTGCGCCTGTCGGTTTCGGTGCCGATCCCGATCTTCGACCAGAACCAGGGCAATATCCTCTCCGCGCAGGAGAGCCTCGCCAAGACCGCCGCCGAGCGACAGGCCAATCGCAACACGCTGATCGTCGTGGCCGGTCGCGCCTATGACACGCTGCAGGGCTCGCTGCGTGAACTCAGCATCCTGCGCGAGACCGGCATTCCGAAAGCGCGCGATGCGGCTGCGGCGATTTCCGAAGGCTACGGGCAGGGCCGCTATTCGCTGCTCGAAGTGCTCGATGCGCAAGCGAGCGTCGCCCAGGCGCGGCTGCGCGAGCAGGAAGCGCAGCAGAACTTCCATGTCGCCGTCGCCACCATCGAGGGGCTGGTCGGCAATCCATTTGCACTGGCGCGGGGGAGCGCACGATGAACAAGCCACTCATGATGCTGATGGCGGCCGCAGCGCTAGCTGTCGGCGCCGGCGTCTATCTCAATGCGCCCGCAGGCATTGCGGCGCCGGCCGCGAAAGCGAGCGAGAAAGGGCATGGCGGCAAGGGCCATAGCGACAAAGATGGCGAGAAGGGCCACGCCCATGCGGAGGAGGGCGTCGTCCAGATGTCCGATGCCAAGCTTGCGGCTGCAGGCATCGAGATCCTGACCGCCACGGCGGGCACGCTGCACAACTCCATCATCCTCAACGGCATTCTGCAGCCGAACCAGGAAGCGCTGGTGCAGGTCACGCCGCGCTTCCCCGGCGTCGTGCGCGAGATCAAAAAGCGTATCGGTGACACCGTCGAGAAGGGCGAACTGCTCGCCAAGATCGAGAGCAATCAGAGCCTCACCACCTATGAGATGCGCGCGCCGATTTCCGGCACCGTGATCGATCGCCAGATCTCGCTCGGCGAATATGCGTCCGAGCAGAAGCCGGCCTTCATCGTCGCCGATATTTCCACCGTCTGGGTCGATCTCTCCGTCTATCGCCGCGATCTCGCCCGCGTCCGCATCGGCGACACCGTGCAGATCGATGTCGGCGATGGCGGCACGCCCATCGAAGCGCAACTGTCTTACGTCTCGCCGGTCGGCAGCAGCGATACGCAGAGCGCGCTGGTGCGCGCGGTGGTCGCCAATGAAGGCATGCGGCTGCGCACCGGCCTGTTCGTGTCGGCGCGGTTGATCCTCTCCGCCAAGCAGGTCCCCGTCGCGGTCAAGAGCACGGCGCTGCAGACGGTCGACAACAAGAATGTCGTGTTCGTCCGCAATGGCGAAAAATTCGAGGCCCGCGAGGTCGAGCTCGGCGCGCGCGATTTTGAGAATGTCGAGATCGTGTTCGGCCTGATGGACGGCGATCGCTACGCCGCAAAGAACAGTTTTGTCGTCAAGGCCGAACTCGGCAAGTCGGAGGCGTCGCATGACCACTAAGCGCGCTCCCGAACACTCTCCAACCCTCATCCTGAGGAGCCGCGCAGCGGCGTCTCGAAGGATGGCGACGGAGCTCCAACAGCTCATGGTTCGAGACGCGCGCGAGGGCGCGCTCCTCACCATGAGGGACGGTGTGACACGATGATCAACGCCATTCTCGCTTTCTCCATCCGCCAGCGCTGGTTCGTGATGATCGGCGTGCTTGCGGTCGCCGCTTTCGGCGCGTGGAATTTCACCCGCCTGCCCATCGACGCCGTGCCGGATATCACCAATGTCCAGGTGCAGGTGAATGTGGAAGCGCCCGGCTATTCGCCGCTCGAAGTGGAGCAGCGGATCACGTTCCCCGTCGAAACCAATATGAGCGGCATTCCGAACCTGCAATATACGCGCTCGCTGTCGCGCTACGGGCTCAGCCAGGTCACCATCGTCTTCAACGAAGGCACCAATATCTATTTCGCGCGCCAGCAGGTCAGCGAACGCCTGCAGCAGGTGAAGGACCAGCTCCCCACCGGCATCGAGATCGCCATGGGCCCGATCTCCACCGGTCTCGGCGAAATCTACACTTTTGCGCTCGACGCCAAGCCCGGCGCCAAAAACGCCGACGGATCGCCGATCACGCCGATCGATCTGCGCACGGTGCAGGACTGGATCGTCAAGCCGCAGCTGCGCACGGTGCCGGGGGTCGTCGAGGTCAACACCATCGGCGGCTATGAGAAGCAGTTCCACGTGCTGCCCGATCCCAGCAAACTGATGGCCTATCGCCTCAGTTTCCGCGATGTGATGACGGCGCTTGCGGCCAACAATGCCAATGTCGGCGCCGGCTATATCGAGCGCAATGGCGAGCAATATCTCGTTCGCACGCCCGGCCAGGTTGCCAATCTCGACGACATCCGCAATGTGGTGATCGGCTCGCGCAGCGGCGTGCCGGTGCGCATCAGCGATGTCGCCGATATCAAGATCGGCACCGACCTGCGCACGGGTGCTGCGACCCTCGACGGCAAGGAGACGGTGCTCGGCACCGCCATGCTGCTGATGGGGGAGAACAGCCGCACAGTGTCGCAGCGCGTCTCGGCGAAGCTCGAGTCCATCGCGCAGACACTGCCGGACGGCATCGTCGCCCGCGTGCTCTATGACCGTACCAAACTGGTGGAAGCCACTATCAAGACCGTCGAGACCAATCTGCTCGAAGGCGCGCTGCTGGTCATCGTCATCCTGTTCCTCATTCTCGGCAATTTCAAAGCCGCGGTGGCCACCGCTTTGGTCATTCCGCTCTCCATGCTCATCACCATCAGCGGCATGGTGGAGAGCAAGGTCAGCGCCAATCTCATGAGCCTTGGCGCCATCGATTTCGGCATCATCATCGATGGCGCTGTGATCATCGTGGAGAATTGTCTGCGCCTGCTCGCCCATGAGCAGGAGAAGCGGGGCCGTTTGCTGACGCGCGATGAACGCTTCGCGACGATCCTGGCCGGCTCGAAAGAGGTGATCAAGCCGAGCCTGCTCGGCACGCTGATCATCGCTGTGGTTTATCTCCCCGTTCTGACGTTGACCGGCGTGGAAGGAAAAATGTTCACGCCGATGGCGCTCACGGTGCTGATGGCGCTCGCCGGTGCATCGATCCTGTCGATGACCTTTGTGCCGGCCGCCGTCGCGTTGCTGGTCACGGGCAAGGTGACGGAGAAGGAAAACGCCTTCATGCGCGGCGCCCGCCGCCTCTATCTGCCCTTGCTGGCGCTCTCGATCCGCTTCCGCGGTTCGGTCGCCATCATTGCTGTCGCGCTGCTGGTGATCACCGGCTTTGCCGCCTCGCGCATGGGCGGCGAGTTCATCCCGAGCCTCGATGAAGGCGATGTCGCTCTGCACGCCATGCGCATCCCCGGCACCAGCCTGACCCAGGGCATCGACATGCAGATGCGGCTGGAAAAGAATTTGCTGGAAATGCCGGAGGTAAAAGAGGTGTTCTCCAAGCTCGGCACGTCGGAAGTCGCCACCGATCCGATGCCGCCCAATGTCGCCGACACGATCGTGATGCTGAAGCCGCGCGACCAGTGGCCGGATCCGAAGCGCAGCAAGGCCGATCTCGTCGCTGCCATCGAGCGGCAGGGCGAGCTCTTGCCCGGCAATGTCTATGAGCTGACCCAGCCGATCCAGATGCGTTTCAACGAACTCATCTCCGGCGTGCGCAGCGATGTCGGCGTCAAGATCTTTGGCGACGATCTCGACCAGCTGCTGCAGACCGCCGGCAAGGTGGAGGCCGTGCTGCGCGGCGTGCCCGGCGCCGCCGACGTCAAGACCGAGCAGGTCACCGGCCTGCCGATGCTCACCGTCAAGCTCGATCGTCCTGCTCTGTCGCGGCTCGGGCTCAGCGTCCAGGATGTGCAGGCCATTGTCGAGACGGCGGTGGGCGGCAAGCACGCCGGTCTCGTTTTCGAGGGCGATCGCCGTTTCGATCTCGTGGTGCGGCTGCCCGAGCATATGCGCACCGATATCGAGGCGATGAAGAACCTGCCGATTCCATTGCCAGCCACGGAAGCGCCGGCAGCAGCAACACGCGCCTCGCTGACCAGCAACTCGCCGCTGTCGCAGATGCGTTACACGCCGCTGTCGGCGGTGGCCTCCATCGAGGTGACGCCGGGGCCGAACCAGATCAGCCGCGAGAACGGCAAGCGCCGCATCGTGGTGTCGGCCAATGTGCGTGGCCGCGATCTCGGCTCCTTCGTCGGCGATGCGCAGGCGCAGGTGGCCGAGAAGGTGAAGCTGCCGTCCGGCTACTGGATCGGCTGGGGCGGCCAGTTCGAGCAGCTGGTCTCCGCCACCAAGCGTCTCACCATCGTGGTGCCCGTCGCGCTGGCGCTGATCTTCCTGCTGCTGTTCATCTCGCTCGGCTCGGCAGCCGATGCGGCACTGGTGTTCAGCGGCGTGCCATTGGCGCTCACCGGCGGCGTCGCCGCGCTATTGTTGCGTGACATCCCGCTGTCGATCAGCGCCGGCATCGGCTTCATCGCGCTCTCCGGTGTCGCGGTGCTGAACGGCCTCGTGATCATCACCTTCATCGAGCGGCTGCGCGCTGATGGCATGAAGATCGTCGAGGCTGTCCGCGAAGGCGCGCTCACACGCCTGCGCCCGGTGATGATGACGGCGCTGGTGGCCTCGCTCGGTTTCGTGCCGATGGCGATCGCCACCGGCCCCGGCGCCGAAGTGCAGCGGCCGCTAGCCACCGTGGTCATCGGCGGCATCATCTCGTCCACCATCCTCACGCTGCTGGTTCTGCCTGCGCTCTACATCCTGTTCCGCCGGGAAAGAAACGTTCAGCCGTAGGGTGGGCAAAGCGCAAGCGTGCCCACCTTCACATGCACGACACGCGAAGGTGGGCACGTCGCTGCGCTCCTTTGCCCACCCTACAAACCTCAGAAGGAAACCACTGATGAAGAAGATTCTGCTCGTCACTTCCGCATTGCTGTTCGCCACGCCGGCACTGGCCCAACACGTCCATCACAAGGGCCCGAATGGCGGCCCGATGGAAGATGTCGCCGGCGTGCATGTGGAGATGACGGCGTCGGGCAAGACGCTGACCTTCCATGTGCTCGATGACGCCAACAAGGCGATATCGACGACCGGCTATTCGGCTTCGGCACTGCTCACAAATGGCAGCGAACGCGAGACGATGTCGCTCACCGCCTCCGGTCACACGCTCAAGGGCGAAGCCAAGGCGGATATCGTTAAGGGCACGGCGGTGAGCATCACGCTGAAGACCGCGGACGGCAAATCCGGTCAGGCGAAGTTCAAGTACTAAACCCATCCCGCATGTTCCGCGGTTGCAAAAATCCGCGCCGCGGAAACACGGCGTGTTTTTGCCTTCCGCCATCGAATAGGTCATGCTCGACGGACTTGTCCAAAGAGACAAGGTGAACATCCGGAGGGACACATGACGATCGATCTGCGTCTGCTGAATCGACGCCAATTTGTGACAGCTGGCGCAGGCGCCGCTGCATTGCTGAGCGCGCCGTCAATCCTGCGCGCCAATAGCTGGCCGACCAAACCCATCAAGATTCTCGCGGGCTCTGCAGCCGGCGGCCAGACGGATCAGTTCGCGCGCGTCTATGGCGAATATCTGCAGCGCGAACTCGGACAGACCGTGGTGGTGGAGAACAAGGCGGGCGCCGGCGGCGCTGTCGCCGCATTGGAGCTGAAGCGCGCCGATCCCGACGGCCACACGCTGATGATCTGCAACACCACCGCCTATATGCTCAATCCCGTCCTCATCAAGGACATCAAATACAACGTGCCGCAGGATTTTGCGTGGGTGACGGTGATGCCCGGCGGCAGCCTGCCACTGGTGGTGAGCGAGAAGACCGGCGCCAAGACGCTGAAGGATTTCATCGACTATGCGAAGAAGACCGAGAAGGTGAATGTCGGCACCTATGCCGCCGGCTCCTTCGCGCATATGGTGATCGTCGAGCTCAACAAGCAATACGGGCTGAAGATGGAGGCCGTGCATTATCGCGGCGAGGCGCCGATGTGGAGCGATCTCGCCGGTGGCTCCATCGATGCCGGCATCGGCAGCTATGCCGCGGCATTGCCGGTGCTGCAGACAGGCAAGGGCCGCGCGGTGGCGGTGTCGCGCCGGCGCATCGCCGCATTGCCCGATGTCGCGACCTTCAAGGAGCAGGGCGCTACCTCGCGCGCGCATACGCTGCTGACGTTCCAGGGCTGCATGGCGCCGGCCAAGACGCCGCCGGAGATCATCGCAAAGCTCAATGCGCTGTTCGTCGCCGCCAGCAAGACCGATCGCGTGAGCGAATTGCTCAAGAGCCAGGGCGTCAATGAAGGCCCGATGAATCTGGAGGCCAGCAACGCCCTCTACAAGGACGAAGCGCCGGTGTGGGCGGAACTCGCGGCAGCGCTGGGGCCGGTGCAGTAGGGGTGCGCAACGACGCGCCGGGGCCGATGGCGTCCCTCCTCGGAGCGAAGCGAATGGGGAGGGTCCGCCGATAGGCGGGGGTGGGGTGGCTCACCACGTGACGTCAGCGCTTGCGGAAACACCCCACCCGTCTTGAAGCTCGCTGGACGCTCGCTTCAAGCCACCCTCCCCAGTCGCTGCGCTCAGGGGAGGGAAAAGAACGGCGCGAAACTGTTCCTATTTTGTTCTTGACTTAATTCCCCATCCGACTATGTTCCCTCTCGTCCCGCCTCACTGAGAGGGGTGGTTCGCGATCGTCACGATCTGCGAGGTGGGATGCGGTGACGTTCTCGGGCGTCAGGCGCGGCGGGAGGGCGACAGGGCGGTGCCACAAGCACCGTGAGTCATCTTTCCAAGGCGCTGGCGACGATGCCTCGGAGCGCCGGCCAAGTCGTGCCGTCCCGTGCCTAGAGGCACGCAAGGTCGAGGGTTTTCAGGTCAACCGGCTTGAAAAACAAACTCAACCCTAGGGTGACCAATCAGCACCCGGGAGAGTACGAAGCAACCGGAAGCAGCATCGCGTGCGGAACGTCGGGCAAGGTAGCAAGTGCCCGTGGTCCGAAAGTCCTGGCGTTTCGCTCTATGCCGAAGACGGCATTGGCGTCAGGCCCAAGGGTGCATCGGGCACCCGGCGTTCCGCGCGCCCTCTTTCGGGGGAGTGGGAAGGCAAGAGGCACGACGGCGCCCCCGCGCCGCAAACAACAGGGGGAATGACGCATGTCTGCTGCGGATTTCGTAGCCCGGATGAAGCGCAGCGCAATCCGGGATCCGGCGCTTCCGCATATCTCCGGTCCCCGGATTACGCTTCGCTTCATCCGGGCTACGGGCTAGACTCGTTCCAAACAAGGTTGGCCAAGGCCAAACAACAAGCGCGCGAGGAAATCCAGATGGCTCCGTCTCCCGTCATTCGCCTGCATCCCGACGACGCCGTGCTGATCGCGCGCACCATGCTGCTGCCCGGCGTCGAGGTGACCAAGGGCGTCACCACATCGGAGCGCATTCCCGCCGGCCATAAAGTGGCGATCCGGCCGATCGCGGTGAACGAGCCGATCTATCGCTATGGCCAGATCATTGGCTTCGCCACCCAGCCGATCGCGCCCGGCCAGCACGTGCATACGCAGAATTGCGGCATGGGCGATTTCGATCGCGATTATGCTTACGGCGTCGATGTGAAGCCGACACCGAATTTCGATCTGCCGGCCACCTTCATGGGCATCAAGCGCAGCGATGGCCGCGTTGCCACGCGCAACTATATCGGCCTGCTCACCTCGGTGAATTGCAGCGCCCATGTCGCCAGCCTCGTCGCTGACGTGTTCAAGCGAAACCCTTTTAGCGGGCACGATCCGCTCGCCGATTATCCGAATGTCGATGGCGTCGTCGCGCTCACCCACAAGACCGGCTGCGGCATGACGCAGGACGAACCGCTGACATTGCTTCGCCGCACGCTCGGCGGCTATGCGCGCCACGTGAATTTTTCGCACGTCGTCGTGCTCGGCCTCGGCTGCGAGATCAACCAGATCGGTGGTCTGATGCAGGAGCAGAAGCTCGCTGGCCGGCTGCGCGAAATGCAGATCCAGGAGATCGGCGGCACGCGCAAGACCACGGAAGCCGGCATCGCCTTCGTCAAGGAGGCGCTGTCGGATTCCAACAAGGTGACGCGCGAGGAAGTCTCCGCAAGCGAACTCACCGTGGCGCTGCAATGCGGCGGCTCCGATGGTTATTCCGGCATCTCGGCCAATCCCGCGCTCGGCGCCGCCAGTGACCTGCTCGTGCGCCATGGCGGCACGGTGGTGCTGTCGGAAACGCCGGAGACCTATGGCGCCGAACATCTGCTTACGCGCCGCGCCGTCTCACGCGAAGTCGGCGAAAAGCTGGTCGGCCTGATGCGCTGGTGGGATGCCTATTGCGAGCGGGAGGGCGCCGAGATGAATGCCAATCCGTCGCCCGGCAACAAGGCCGGTGGCCTCACCACGATTCTCGAAAAGTCGCTCGGCGCCATGGCCAAGGCCGGCTCCACCAATCTCGTCGATGTGCTGAACTATGCCGAAACCATCACCAAGAAGGGTTTCGTCTTCATGGACACGCCCGGCTACGACCCGGTCGCTGCCACAGGGCAGGTCGCGGGCGGCGCGAATATGGTGTGCTTCACCACCGGCCGCGGCAGCGTGTTCGGCTGCAAGCCGGCGCCGTCGATCAAGCTCGCGACAAATTCGCCGATGTTCAAGCGCATGGAAGACGACATGGACATCAATTGCGGCACCGTGCTCGATGGCGACGAGACCGTGCAGGAATGCGGCCAGCGTATCTTCGAACTGATCCTCGCCACCGCATCGGGCCAGCGCACCAAGAGCGAGGGTTTTGATGTCGGCAGCGCAGAATTCGCGCCATGGGTGCTGGGCGCCACGATGTAGCGTCCCTGCCGGTGGACACGGCGACGGTCATGACCAACAATACCGGCATGACCTATCGCCACAGCATCGACAGCACGACCTACACCTTCGCGGATCTGCGCGATCTCCTCGCCAAGGCAACGCCGGCGCGATCCGGCGATCGTCTGGCTGGTGTCGCAGCCGAGACGGCCGAGCAGATGGTCGCCGCGCGGATGGCGCTGGCCGATGTCCCGCTCCGGCAATTTCTGACCGAAGCCGTCATCCCCTATGAGAGCGACGAGGTCACGCGCCTGATCGTAGACACGCATGACGCTGCAGCATTTGCGTCCATCGCATCACTCGAGGTCGGCGGCCTTCGCGACTGGCTGCTGTCCGATGCTGCGACACCTGAGGTGCTGAAGGCGCTCGCGCCCGGTGTCACGCCGGAAATGGCGGCGGCGGTGTCGAAGCTGATGCGCAATCAGGATCTGATCCTGGTGGCGAAGAAATGCGAGGTCGTGACCCGCTTCCGCAACACCATTGGCCTGCGCGGCCGCATGAGCGTGCGGCTGCAGCCGAACCATCCTTTCGACGATATCCGCGGCGTATCGGCGTCGGTGCTCGACGGGCTGCTGCTCGGCGCCGGCGATGCCTGTATCGGCATCAATCCGGCCAGCGACGATCCCGCGGTGCTCGGCCGGCTGGTGCGGCTGCTCGATGACGTCATCGTCAAACTCGCTATCCCTACCCAAAGCTGCGTGCTGACCCATGTGACCACGTCCATCGACCTGATCGCGCAAGGCGCGCCCGTCGATCTCGTCTTCCAGTCCATCGCGGGCACGCAAGCGGCGAACAAGAGTTTTGGCATCGACCTCGCGCTGCTCAAGGAAGCGCATGACGCCGGCCTGTCGCTGAAGCGCGGTACGGTGGGCGATAATGTCATGTATTTCGAAACCGGGCAGGGTTCGGCGCTGTCGGCGGACGCCCATCACGGTGTCGATCAGCAGACCCTCGAGGCGCGCGCCTATGCGGTGGCGCGGGCGTTCTCGCCGCTGCTGGTGAACAGCGTGGTCGGCTTCATCGGCCCCGAATATCTCTATGACGGCAAGGAGATCATCCGCGCCGGACTCGAGGATCATTTCTGCGGGAAACTGCTCGGCCTGCCGCTTGGGGTGGACGTCTGTTACACCAACCATGCCGAAGCCGATCAGGACGACATGGACAATCTGCTGACGCTGCTGGCGGCTGCCGGCGTCAATTTCATCATGGGCGTGCCCGGCGCCGATGACGTGATGCTGAATTACCAATCGACCTCCTTCCACGACGCGCTCTATGTCCGCGACCTCTTCGGGCTCAAACGCGCACCGGAATTTGATGCCTGGCTGGTGCAGGCCGGGATCGCGGGAAGCGACCTGCGTGTCCGCGAGCGCAATGACCTGTTGCCGGGCATCGCCGCGCAACTGATTGCCTGAGCGGCGGAGCGCGCCGGCATCACGTCCGCGTCACCGCGCGTCACAATATTGAAGAATTTCTGGCCCAGATTCGCCCCGCGTGGTTAGATCGCGCCGAGGCATTGCGACGGAGTGGAACGGATTTATCTCGGCGACGTTATTACGGGTTCAGCGAGGGGACCGCTGATGCATTCGCAGAGGTTTTTTTAATGAGATCTGAGGGCAGGCAGACGGTTCGGCGCATCCTGTGCGTCTTCCCGCGATACACCTCGTCATTCGGCACGTTCGAATATTCCTATCCCCTGACCGACGGCGTCCAGGCCTTCATGCCACCGCAGGGCTTGCTCCTGATCGCGGCCTATATGCCGGAGAATTGGGAGGTCCGGTTCATCGACGAAAATATCCGCGACGCGACGCCTAATGATTTTCTTTGGGCCGAGGCGGTGCTTGTCAGCGGCATGCACATCCAGCGCGCGCAGATGAACGACATCTGCCACCGCTCGCATTCCTATGATCTTCCGGTCGCCATCGGCGGTCCGTCGGTGTCGTCCTGCCCGGATTACTATCCCGCTTTCGATTATCTCCATATCGGCGAACTCGGCGACGCCACCGACCAGCTGATCGACATTCTGGAGAAGGACACCAAGCGTCCCGCGCGGCAGGTCGTGCTCAAGACCGCCGATCGTCTGGACATGACCGAATTTCCGATCCCGGCCTATGAGCTGGCGGATATCCCGCGCTATTTCCTCGGCTCCATCCAGTATTCGTCGGGCTGCCCGTATCAGTGCGAGTTCTGCGATATTCCGGGCCTCTACGGGCGCAATCCGCGTTTGAAGTCGCCGCAGCAGATTACCGCCGAGCTCGACAAGCTGCTGGAATGCGGCATCAACGGCTCCGTCTATTTCGTCGATGACAACTTCATCGGCAACCGCAAGGCTGCGCTTGATCTGCTGCCGCATCTGGTCGAATGGCAGAAGAAGACCGGTTATGTGTTGCGCCTATCCTGCGAGGCCACGCTGAACATTGCCAAGCGGCCGGAGATCCTCGCGCTGATGCGCGATGCCTGGTTCGGCACCATCTTCTGCGGGATCGAGACGCCGGATCCCGTCGCTTTGAAGGCGATGAAGAAGGACCACAATATGGTCCTTCCGATCATGGAATCCATCGAGGTGCTGAACAGCTTTGGCATGGAGGTGGTGTCCGGCATCATTCTCGGCCTCGACACGGATCGTCCGGAAACCGGGCAGGCGCTGCTTGATTTCGTCGATGCGTCGCAAATCCCGCTTTTGACGATCAATCTGCTGCAGGCATTGCCGCAGACGCCGCTCTGGGATCGGCTGAAGAAGGAAGGGCGGCTCAACGAGGAAGAGGGACGCGATTCCAACGTCGATTTCCTGCTGCCTTACGAAGACGTCGTCCGCAGCTGGCGCCGCGCCATGGGGGCAGCCTATGTGCCCGAGAAACTGCTGGAGCGTTTCGAGTATCAGATCACGCATACCTATCCGCACCGCATCAAGCCGCCGGTCGGCGCCATGCTGACGGCGAAAAACATCCGCCTTGGTCTGGTGATGCTGCGCAACATCTTCTGGAAGGTCGGCGTGCTCGGCGATTACAAGAAGGCGTTCTGGAAATTCGCGTTCAAGCGCATTTCGCGCGGCGAGATCGAATATCTGATCTCGTCGATCATGGTCGCGCATCACCTGATCAACTTCGCCCGGGACGCCTCGGGCGGCGTGACCAATGCATCCTACTATTCCGTCAAGCTGCAGGATGCGGTCGTGCCTGCGGTGCCGGCAGAATAGAATGGTTCATGACGTCACGGGCGATCGCAGCGACATGACGTCACCTTCGATTGGTGGGCTGGCCGATTTGCGTCGGCTCACTCCTGCACGCGTCGGGCTTGGCCGCGCCGGTGCCAGCCTGAGGACGCAGGCGCTGCTCGATTTCACACTCGATCACGCCCGTGCCCGCGACGCCGTCCATGCACCTTTTGAAGCCGCAGCCATCGCAGCAGCATTGAACGCGCTGGGGCGATCGGCGGTGGTCGTATCGAGCCTGGTTGCCGATCGTGCTGACTACCTGAAGCGGCCGGATCTCGGTCGCAAGCTTGCGGCGGAATCGCGAAGCGCTCTCGACCGGGTGGGCGAGAACTGCGATGTGGCGCTTGTGATCGCCGATGGCTTGTCGCCGGCCGCTGTCAATGCGCATGCCATCTCGCTGGTCGCGGCGTTGTTGCCGCGGCTGGATGGATTGACGGTCGGTCCGCCGGTGGTTGCGACGGGCGCGCGGGTCGCGCTGGGCGACGAGATCGGCGCTCTTCTTAACGCGCGCATGACGATCATGGTGATCGGCGAGCGCCCCGGCCTCTCGGCGCCGCAAAGCCTCGGCGCCTATCTCACCGTCGCGCCGCAGCCGGGGCGGAGTGACGCGGAGCGCAATTGCGTGTCGAATATCCAGGTGGCGGGCCTCGGTTTCGACGAAGCGGCGATCAAGATTGCGTGGCTTGCACGTGAAGGCCTCCGGCGCGGCGTCACCGGTATCGCCTTGAAGGACGAAAGCGGTCTGCAACTGGCGGGGCCTGCGAATGCTGACTAAGACAGCTATTGCACCCTGATTTGTCGCGATGGCGAGGCGGGCGTGCGTCCGCGTCGCCTTGCGAGTCATTGTCGAGAACTGCTACACCTCGCGGGAAAATTTACTGCGTATTTTCAAAGGGTAGGGCGGCAGGGCTCTGCTGGTTCCCCCGCAATTGCGATCCGCGACGAAAGCCAGGCTGCGGCCTGTGACAGGACTGGACAAGGCATGGACGACATCAGCTCCCACGACGCCGATATCAAGAAATTGGGGCGTGGGCCGTCCAGCATCGCTTTTGGCCTGGAGCGCATCGGTCTGATCGCGGTCAAGGCTCCGATCCTGTCCTGCATCATCCTTCTGGTGCTGGTGATTGGCGCCGTGTTTGGCATCCAGCGCATCAAGATCGACGATTCGTTGAGCCAGCTGTTTCGCTCCGACAGCAAGGAATACAAGCAGTATGAGGAAGTGACGAAGCGCTTCCCGTCCACCGAATTCGACGTGCTGGTGGTGATCGAGGGCAAGACGCTGCTGGCCCGCGAGAATCTCGAAAAGATGCGCGACCTGGTCACCGACATGCAGCTGGTCGATGGCGTCCGTGGCCTGATCTCGATCTTCTCGGCGCGACAGACGCCTGCGCCCGGCAAGTTGCCGGCGGCTCTGTTCCCCAATGAGCTGCCCGAAGGCGCCGCCTATGACCAGTTCATCGAGACGGTGAAGCAGAACGAGCTGATCCGCGGCAAGCTGCTGTCGGAAGACGGGACGCTGGCGCTGGTGGTGCTGTCGCTCGATCCGGCCGTGGTCAGCAACAACAAGCTGTCAGGCGTCATTGCCGAGATCCGCAAGACCATGAACGAGGATCTGGCCAATTCCGGTCTCACCAAGGAATTGTCCGGCGTGCCGGTGATGCAGCTCGAAATCCGCAACGCGGTCGAGCGCGACGGCCTGATGTACAACATCATCGGCATTCTCGCCGGCTGCGTCATCGCCATCATCTTCTTCCGCAAGATCTCCTTCATGATCATCGCGGCCTTCCCGCCGCTGCTGGCGATCCTGCTGTCGCTCGGCGCCCTCGGCTGGGCTGGTTTCAGCCTCAACATGTTCCTGAATGTGATGACGCCGCTGATCATGGTGATCAGTTTTGCGGACTCCATGCAGCTCACCTTTGCCGCGCGCGATCGTCTGATCGCCGGCGAGGACAAGTATTCGGCCTTCACCAATGCGGTACGCGTGGTCGGCCCGGCCTGCGTGCTCACCCATGGCACCGCGAGCATTTCATTCCTGGCGCTGCAGTTCTCGGATTCCGATCTGATCCGCACTTTCGGCGAAGCCGGTCTCGCCGCGACCATCATCGCGCTGCTGGCGGTGCTGTCGCTGGTGCCGGTGTTCGGCGTCCTCCTGGTGCGCAACGAGAAGACCTTTGCCGCCAAATTCCAGACGGCCGATGCCGGCGTGCAGGCGCTGCGCGCCTTCTGCTACTGGATCGCGGTGCGCATGGTCGGCCGTCCCGGCCTGTTCAGCCTGATCTCGCTGATCGTCGTGGTCGGGCTCGGTGCGGTCTATGCCAATCTCGAACCGCGCTACCGTCTCGCCGATCAGGTGCCGGACAAGGAGCAGGCGGTGGCCGCGAGCGGCCGTCTCGACGCCAAGCTCACCGGCGCCAATCCCATCGACGTGCTGATCGAATTTCCCAAGGGGCAGGACCTGTATTCGGCGGAGACGCTGAAGACCATCGCCGAGGTGCATGCGATGGTGGAGAAGACGTCGGGTGTCGGCAATGTGTGGTCGCTGGAAACGCTGCGCCGTTGGCTGGCGGAGAAGGCGGGCTCCACCGATGTGGCGACGCTGAAGGAATATGTCGATGTGATCCCGGAGCATCTGGTGCGCCGGTTCATCTCGGCGGATAAGACGGCGGTGGTGGTGTCCGGCCGCGTGCCGGACAGCGATGCCAGCCAGATCCTGCCGGTGGTCGACAAGCTCGATGATGCGCTCAACAGCGTGCGCAAGGAGCATCCCGGTTACGAGATCGCAGTGACGGGTCTGTCGGCTATCGCCGCGCGTAACAGCGCCTCGATGATCAGCAAGCTCAATCACGGCCTCACCATTGAATTCGGCCTGGTGGCCGTGTTCATGGGCCTCGCTTTCCGGTCTTGGGTCGTGATGCTGGCCTGCATCCTGCCGGGTATTTTCCCGGTGGTGCTGTCGGGCTTCGTGCTGTGGCTGCTCGGGGAGGGGCTGCAATTCGCCAGCGTGGTGGCGCTCACCATTTCCTTCGGCCTCGGCCTGTCCGCGACCATTCACTTCCTGAATCGTCTGCGGCTGGAAGATACACCCGGCACCGACCCCGCCGTTGCCGTCGAGCGCGCCACCGTACTGGTCGGCCCAGCGCTGATCCTCACCACCGTGGTGCTGGCCTGCGGCCTCGTCGTGACGGTGTTCTCGGATCTGCCGTCGCTGCGCCTGTTCGGCTGGCTCAGCGCCTTCTCGATGGTGGCGGCATTGGCCGCCGACCTCTTCATCCTGCGCCCGACCTCCATGTGGCTCATCCAGCTGCAACAGAAGCTGACGGGCAAATCGACGCTGGCGAAAGAATAGAGATAGTCCGCAGCTGCGAAAGCAAGATGTACAAAAAAAGCCCCCGGAAAATCCGGGGGCTTTTTATTTGAATGATCGGTAAACGGGTCAGCCTTTGGTCATGCTGATTGCCACGCCGCGGATTTCGCCTTTCGAGGTGATCGAGACGTTCTGCTTGTTGCCCTTGGTGGTCAGCGTGATGTTGGCGGCGAAGCCGGCTGCTTCGACGAACACATCGATCTGGCCGCCACCGGCCTTGCCGTTGAGGTTGCCATAGACATTGCGACTCGCTTCGCTCCAGCTGCCGGAGACGTTGTTGCCCTGGCTGGTCACGTTCGCTGCGAGATCGAATTTGTAGCTGTCGCTGGCGCAGCGGAGGCTCTGATCAAGGGCGCTGCCGCCGCCGCCGACCTTGTAGCTCGCCCGGCAGCGAATGCGCTCCGTCGATCCGTCCGACATGGTCACGGTTCCGGTCCCGGTCCAGTTACCGTCAAAGCCCGCAAATGGGCCGGATTGGGCGTGGGATGCGGAAACGGACAGCATCAGCAATGCGCCGGCGCCTGCAGCCTTGAGGGCGTGTCCGAGCAGTTGGGCAGAATGAAACGTCATATATCGTGTCCCCAAGGGTTATGCGTCGTGGGTTATGCGTCGTGCCGGCAATATGGTGCCGTCATCTATCGATTGTGAGTGTTTCAGCCGTCAGATCAGGTTCAATTCCGCAGTCCGACCGTTGGTGGATCGCGTGCCGCGCCCCAACTCCGTTTTGGAGTTCCTCCTTGAAACATATCCGTAATCGATCGGCTGTGAATACAGTAGCAGTGCGACAAGCCTACACGCGCTACGGCATCCACAGGCCAATGCGCGGCCGTCCATCGACGCGATCACGCAGATTTCGGCGGTACCGCTGCAACGTTTGGCCGCATTCTCCAGCTTTGTGGGTTACCGCCCTGTGTCTCGCTTGCATCCCTTCGAATGAATGTGAGGAGAGAACTGTCCGTCTGGATCGCTCCGCAGGTGCGAACGTTAATGATTGTGCTATTGACCCTGCGGGCTGACTCCCGTTCGCTATATTGAAGGAAGACAATGCGTAAATTTCTCCTGGCTTTGACCGTGATCACCGCATCTGCCTCGACCGGCGCATTGGCCCAGCAAATGCAAGGCCGCGGCGGTACCGAAGCCGAACAGAAGGCTTGCTCGCGCGATGTGCAGAAGCTCTGCCGCAACGTGATGGATCAGGGCGATCTGGTGATTCTGTCCTGCCTGAAGGAAAATCGTCCCAAGATCAGCAAGGCTTGCAATGCCGTGCTGGTCAGCCACGGCCAGTAAGCGTTCTTCCTGCGCATAAGGCCTGTGGCTGATGCCGCAGGCCTCCCGGAAAGGTGTTCCGGCCCGGCGTCTGCCGCGGCCGCAGCTGGCACATTGGCATTGGTTTTGCTGGCCGATTTGGCCTATATGAGGCGCAGCGGCGTCTCGCTGCCGGTATTCCCGGACCGTGGCGGCCCCCAGTTTTCACCCCAGTCCTGATTGAACGAAGCCCAGATTGATGACCCCTGCGAGCGAGCTGCGATCCGGCAAGACCGATCGCGACGAGAATTTTCCGGTCGCGTCCTGGATCATCCACAAGCGCCACCGGGCGCTGATTCTGGCGTTCTATAATTTCGTCCGGACGGCGGACGATATCGCCGACCATGCGCTGCTCGATGCATCGACGAAGCTGAGCATGCTGGACGAGCTCGAGACCGGTCTGCTCGGCCAGCACGATGAGCAGGTTGAGGCGAACACCCTGCGCGCTGCCTTTGCCGAGCGCGGTATGGCCCCGCGCCATGCGCTGGATCTGCTGACGGCGTTCCGGATGGACGTCACCAAGCTGCGCTATGCCGATTGGGACGAACTGATCCACTACTGCTCGTTCTCGGCCATGCCTGTCGGCCGTTTCATGCTCGAAGTGCATGGCGAGGACAAAGCGACCTGGCCGGCTTCCGATGCGATCTGCGCGGCACTGCAGATCAACAATCACCTACAGGATTGCGCCAAGGATTATCGCGATCTCGATCGCGTCTATCTTCCGCAGGACATCATGCGACGTCACGGCGTCAGCGTCGAAGCGCTGGACAAGCCGAAGTCTTCGCCGGAATTGCTGGCCTGTCTGCGCGACCTCGTTGCCCGCAACGAGGCTTTGCTGCGCGAGGGCGACAGCCTGACCGTGCACATGGCAGACACACGCTTCGCCTGCAATATCGCGGTGATCGAGAAGTTCGCCTGGGAAATCTCCAAGCTGCTGCGGGTGCACGATCCGCTGAGCGAGAAGGTGCATCTCTCGAAAGGCAGCATGGCCGGTTACGCGCTTGCCGCCATGGCGGGCTGCCTGTGGCGCCGCGCCACCACTTCTGCGCCACTCTCACGCCCGGCGGCAGGCAAATGAATCAGATGAACACCCAGACCGAGACATCAGAAGTTCAGGGCGTTGCCGCGAGCTCGTCGTTCTATTCGGCGATGCGCATCCTGCCGCGCGAACAGCGCGACGCCATGTTCCAGATCTACAGCTTCTGCCGTCAGGTCGATGACATCGCCGACTCCTTCGAAGCGCGCGACCTGCGTCTCAGCCAGATGCAGCAGTGGCGCGAGGACATCGAGGCGCTCTATGCCGGCAATCCGCCGCCGCGCGTGCGCGACTATGTGGAGCCGATCAAGCGCTTCGGCATGCTGAAGGAAGACTATCTCGCCGTCATCGACGGCATGGAGATGGACATTCCCGCTGACATCCGCGCGCCGGATGAAGCGACTTTCGATCTTTATTGCGATCGCGTGGCGAGCGCCGTGGGCCGGCTGTCGGTGAAGGTGTTCGGCATGCCCGACGAAGATGGCGTGCTGCTCGCGCATCATCTCGGCCGCGCGCTGCAGATCACGAATATTCTCCGCGACATCGATGAAGACGCGACGCTCGGCCGTCTCTATCTGCCACGCGAGCTGCTCTATCACGCCGGCATCACCTCCAGCGATCCGCAGGTGGTGATCAAGGAGAAGGCGCTGCCGAAAGTCGCTGCGCCGCTGGTGCGTCGCGCGCAGGAGCATTTCAAAGAGTCCGACAAGATCATGGCCCGTAACAAGCGCCGCGCCGTGCGCGCGCCGCGGATCATGTCGAAATACTACCACGCCATCCTGGAATTGCTGGTGAAACGCGGCTTTGCTCTGCCGCGCGATCCCGTTCGTCTCGGCAAGGCCTCCAAGATAGCGATCCTGCTGCGATACGCGATCATCTGATGTCCAAAACCGCTCATATCATTGGCGCCGGTGTGTCCGGCCTCGCCGCTGCCGTTCGTCTTAGCGATGCCGGCTATCAGGTCCATGTGCATGAAGCCACGCAGCAGGCCGGTGGTCGCTGTCGCTCCTATTTCGATGCGCAGACCGGGCTGACCATCGACAACGGCAATCATCTTGTCCTGTCGGGCAACAGCCATGTCATCAATTACGCGAAATCGATCGGGACCGAAGCAGGTCTCGTCGGTCCAGCGCGTGCGCAGTTTGCCTTCGCCGATGTGAAGACGGGCAAGCACTGGCAGCTCGATCTCGGCGATGGCCGGATCCCGACCTGGCTGTTCGATGCCTCGCGTCGCGTGCCCGACACGTCGGTCGGCGATTACTTTGCGCTGACGCCGTTGATCTGGGCCGGCAATGACAAACTCGTCGGCGACACCATCAAATGCGAAGGTGTTCTGTATGATCGCCTCGTGCAGCCGCTGCTGCTGGCCGCGCTCAATGTCGATCCGCCGGAAGGTTCGGCCGGTCTTGCCGGCGCCATCGTGCGCGAAACGCTGCTGGCTGGCGGGCAGGCATGCCGTCCGCTGATTGCGCGCTCCGGCCTCAGCGACGTGCTGGTCGAGCCCGCCATCGAGCTGCTGCGCAAGAAGGGCGCCGGCGTTCATTTCGGCCACGAGCTGCGCGGCTACACGATGGCCGGCGAGCGCGTCAGCGAATTGAAGTTCGGCGAGGGCGATGTAATCGCGCTCGGCGCCGATGACGTCGTGGTGATGGCTGTGCCGGCGTGGTCGGCGAAGAACCTGCTGCCCGGCGTGAAGACGCCGACGGAAATGCGCGCCATCGTCAATGCGCATTTCAATTACGTTCCGCCCGCCGGCCATGCGCCGCTCATCGGTGTCGTCGGCGGCATCGTGGAATGGCTGTTCGCCTTCCACAATCGCCTGTCGATCACCATCAGCAATGCCGACCGTTTTGTAAACGTGCCGCGTGAAGAGTTCGCGCAACAGATCTGGGACGAGATCTGCAAGGTCTCGAATATCAAGGCGCCGCTGCCCGCCTGGCAGATCGTCCGCGAGCGTCGCGCGACATTCGCGGCCACGCCCGCGCAGAACGCTTTGCGCGCGGGCACGCGCACTGAATTCAAGAACCTGTTCCTGGCTGGCGACTGGACCGATACCGGTCTGCCCGCCACCATCGAAGGCTCGATCCGCTCCGGCGATCGCGCCGCCGACATGGCACTCGGAAAGGCCTGAACCAAAGCGCGGTTCAGGCACCCCAAGTGTCACGAGTTACGGAGATCAAGCAAACATCATGTCATCGATTACTTCTGAGATCACCATCGACAAGGCGAAGCTGGAAAGCAGCATCGCATCGGCCAAGCAGAGCCTGCAGAGCTTCCAGCAGAGCGATGGCCACTGGGTGTTCGAGCTCGAAGCCGATGCCACGATTCCGGCTGAATATGTGCTGATGCGGCACTTCCTGGCGGAGCCGGTCGATGCCGAGCTCGAAGGCAAGATCGCCAACTATCTCCGCCGCATCCAGGGCGAGCACGGCGGCTGGCCGCTGGTGCATGACGGCCCGTTCGACATGAGCGCGACGGTGAAGGCCTATTTCGCGCTGAAAATGATTGGCGACGATGTCGATGCGCCGCATATGAAACGTGCGCGCGAGGCGGCGCTGTCGCGCGGCGGTGCGATCAATGCCAACGTCTTCACGCGTTTCCTGCTGTCGATGTTCGGCGTGACCACCTGGAAGAGCGTTCCCGTGCTGCCGGTGGAAATCATGCATCTGCCGGCGTGGTTTCCGTTCCACCTCAACAAGATGTCCTACTGGGCGCGCACGACTGTCGTGACCTTGGTGGTGCTTGCGGCCAAGAAGGCGCGCGCCAAGAACCCCAAGGGGATCAGCGTCGATGAACTGTTCCTGCAGGATCCGAAAACGATCGGCACGCTGGCCCGTGCGCCGCATCAGAACCGCGGATGGTTTGCGTTTTTCTCAGGCGTCGATTGGCTGCTCCGTGTCGCCGAGCCGTATTTTCCGAAGAAGTTTCGCCAGGGCGCCATAGACAAGGCCGTCGCTTTCTTCGAAGAGCGCCTGAACGGCGAAGACGGCATCGGCGCCATCTTCCCGCCGATGGCCAATGCCGTGATGATCTATGACATCCTCGGCTATCCCGAGGACCATCCGAAGCGCGCGATCCAGCGCCGCGGCATCGACAAGCTGCTCGTGATCAAGGAGCACGAAGCTTACTGCCAGCCTTGTGTCTCTCCGGTGTGGGACACCGCGCTGACCGCGCATGCGATGCTGGAAGCCGGCGGCGAGGACACGTTTGCTCAGGCCAAGCGCGGCCTTGATTGGCTGGTGCCGCGCCAGGAGTTAGAGGTGAAGGGCGACTGGGCTGACAAGCGCCCGGATCTCCGACCCGGCGGCTGGGCGTTCCAGTACAACAACGCGCATTACCCCGATCTCGACGACACCGCCGTCGTGATGATGGCGATGGATCGTGCGCGTCGGCAGACCGGCAGCAAGGACTATGATGAGGCCATCGCGCGCGGCAAGGAGTGGATCCTTGGCATGCAGAGCAGCGACGGCGGCTTCGCGGCTTTCGACGTCGACAACCATCACTACTATCTCAACAACATCCCGTTCTCGGACCACGGCGCGCTGCTCGATCCGCCGACCGAGGACGTGACCGCACGCTGCGTCTCGATGCTGGCGCAGCTCGGCGATACCGTTCAGACCTCGAAGCCACTGGCCGATGCCGTGGAATATCTCCGCCGCACCCAGCTCGCCGAGGGCTCATGGTATGGCCGCTGGGGCCTCAACTACATCTACGGAACCTGGTCGGTTCTGTGCGGGCTGAACATGGCCGGCGTCAGCCATCAGGATCCTGCGTTCCGCAAGGCGGTCGCCTGGCTCTATTCGATTCAGAACGAGGATGGTGGCTGGGGCGAGGATGCCGTCAGTTACCGTCTCGACTACCAGGGCTTCGAGGCAGCCCCGTCCACGGCGTCGCAATCGGCATGGGCCTTGCTTGCATTGATGGCAGCGGGTGAAGCTGACAACCCGGCAGTGGAACGCGGAATGCGATACCTAATGGCCACACAGAACGAAAAAGGACTGTGGGACGAGGCGCGATACACTGCCACCGGCTTCCCGCGGGTGTTTTATCTGCGATATCATGGCTACTCGAAATTCTTCCCGCTCTGGGCTTTGGCGCGGTTCCGGAATTTGCAGAGCACCAATAGCAGGACGGTCGGAGTCGGAATGTGATTTTGGCGACTGGGGGCATTTCAGCTGCGGCGACGGCTTCTTCAGGCATGTCGCTCGATCCGCGGCCGGTATTGATCGTGACGGGACTGGTTCAGGAAGCGAAGATCGCAGCCGGGCCGGGGATGACCGTCATCTGTTCCTCCAGCGATCCCGTCCAGCTTCGCAGCCTGCTCGCCGATATCGATTCGACCAGCATCCGTGGCGTCATCTCCTTCGGCGTTGCCGGTGGCCTCGATCCCGCGCTCAAGACCGGCACCGTCGTGCTGGCGACCGAAGTGGTCGCTGCCGGGCAGGTCTGGCCGGCCTCCGAACAGCTCAGCGCCGAATTGCTGGCAGGCTCCAATGTCGGCAATCAGACCGTCGTGCGCGGTGGTCTCGTCGGCGTGGAGAAGGTCATCACCGGGCAGGCGGGTAAAGCCGCGCTGCGCTCGGAATTCGGCGCATCCGCCGTCGATATGGAAAGCCATATCGCTGCTGAATTCGCCGCCCTGGCCGGCCTGCCCTTCGCCGCTCTGCGCGTCGTCAGCGATCCCGCCACCCGCGCGCTGCCGGAAATCGCCACAACGGCGATCAAGCCGAATGGCGATGTGGATCTCGGCAAGGTTCTGCGCGGCATCGCCCGCAATCCCATGGTGATCCGCGCATTGGTCTCCACCGGTCGCGACTTCAATCGCGCCCTGCGCAGCCTGAAGGATTGCCGCAGCTATTTGCTGAGCCGGATCGGCATGGCGCAAGCCGAAGCGTGAGTTTTCGTAGCCCGGATGAAGCGTAGCGCAATCCGGGGACCGGCGTTTCATCTGCCTCTATAGTTCCCGGATTACGCTTCGTTTCATCCGGGCTACAGACAACAAAAAGGGCGCGATCTGCATCGCGCCCTTTTTGCTATCCATGTGCGATCGCCTTAGGCGGCGGTCGATGCCGATGCGGCGGCTTCGGCCTTGGCGGCCTTTGCAGCAGCCTTCTCGGCGGCAGCGGCGGCTTCTTCCTTGCGGATGTCCGATAGGCGCTTCTGCACTTCCGATGAGAACACATACTGCGCCGGGCGCTGCTTGCTCAGGTCGATTTCCGGCGCCATCGGGCCTTCGGTCTTCACGCCGCGGATGGCGACCCACATCGCCTTCAGCGGGTTGGCGAGGGCTGCGTCGGCCGCGGTCGGCTCGTAGCCGCAATGGGCCATACAGTCGGCGCACTTCTCGTACTTGCCGGTGCCGTAGGTGTCCCAATCGGTGGTGTCCATCAGCTCCTTGAAGGTCTTGGTATAGCCTTCACCGAGGAGATAGCAGGGCTTCTGCCAGCCGAAGATGTTGCGGGCAGGCATGCCCCATGGCTTGCACTCGTATTCCTGGTTGCCGGCGAGGAAGTCCAGGAACAGGCCGGAATGCATGAAGTTCCACTTCTTGCCCTTGCCGAGGGCGAAGACGTCGCGGAACAGCTTTTTGGTCTTCTTGCGGTTCAGGAAGTGCTCCTGATCCGGCGCGCGCTCATAGGCGTAGCCGGGCGACATCGAAACGCCGACGCCGAGCTCGGTGGTGAAGTCGAGATACTTTGCGATTTCTTCGGCCGAGTGGCCATCGAAGATGGTGGCGTTGACATTGACCGAGAAGCCGCGGGCCTTGGCGGCCTTGATCGCGGACACCGCCTTGTCGAACACGCCTTCCTGCGACACGGCCTTGTCGTGGTGGTCCTTGAGGCCGTCGAGATGCACCGAGAAGAACAGGTAGGGCGAGGGCTCGAACAGATCGAGCTTCTTTTCCAGCAGCAGCGCGTTGGTGCAGAGCGACACGAACTTCTTGCGCTCGACCAGGCCGCGCACAATCTCGCCGATCTCCTTGTGGATCAGCGGTTCGCCACCCGGGATCGCCACCATCGGCGCACCGCACTCTTCAGCGGCGTCCCAGCACTCCTGCGCGCTCATGCGGCGATTCAGGATCGCGTTGGGATAGTCGATCTTGCCGCAGCCGACGCAGGCCAGGTTGCAGCGGAACAAAGGCTCGAGCATCAGCACGAGCGGGTAGCGCTTCCGGCCCAGCAGCTTCTGCTTCATCAGATAGCCGCCGATTTTGATTTCTTTGAAGAACGGAATTGCCATTACAAGTTTCTCTCTGAGCAGCTTCGTTAAAGGCGAAGTGCGAAGGTGGATCAAACCGCGGTCAGTTCAGCGGGCAGTCGAAATTCAATCGTCTCTTCCAGGCCCGGCAATACCGAGACCGAGACCGGTCCGATCCGCCGCAGGGTTTCAATCACGTCGTCTACAAGCACTTCTGGCGCTGAAGCGCCAGCAGTTATGCCGACAGTGCGCGCGCCCCTCAACCATTCAGGGTCCAGCTGGCTGCCATCGGCGATGAGGTAACTCGCGACACCAACCTCCGTCCCGATCTCTCGGAGGCGGTTGGAATTGGAACTGTTGGCCGCCCCCACGACCAGGATCACGTCCACGAGCCGGCTGAGGTCTCTGACCGCAGATTGGCGGTTTTGTGTCGCATAGCATATATCCCGGGTATCGGGGCCCTGAATATCGCTAAATCTTGCGTGAAGAGCCGAAATGATGTCGCGTGTGTCATCCACGCTCAGGGTGGTCTGGGTAATATATGCCACCGGCTGGTCCATCGGGATGGTCAGCGCGGCAACATCGGCGATGCTCTGGACGATATGGATCGGGCCGGGAACCTGTCCCAGGGTACCATCGACCTCCGGATGTCCGGCGTGACCGATCAGGATCACGGTCCGGCCTTTGGCCACATAGCGCCTGCCTTGATTGTGAACCTTGGTCACCAGCGGGCAGGTGGCGTCGAGAACCGGCAATCCGCGGGCTTCGGCCTCTTCCTCGACGGTGCGGGCCACGCCATGGGCGCTGAACACCGTCATGGCCCCATCGGGCACTTCGGAGAGTTCTTCGACGAAAATGGCGCCTTTTGCCTTCAGGGTTTCGACCACATGCTTGTTGTGCACGATTTCGTGGCGGACATAGACCGGCGCCCCGTAGCGTTCGAGTGCCCGTTCCACGATCTCGATGGCCCGGATCACGCCCGCACAGAAACCGCGAGGCTGAGCCAGGTAGATTTCCAGGGGACGGGGGCGATCAAGCACGAGATACAAAATCCATTTCAAAGTCTGACAAACGATAAATGTGTACCATAATCAGGGACATATCCAGCCCGGCAAGGAATTTGAGCCGCTCTGTGTGACAAAAATCACTCAGTGGGCAATCACGAAGCGGGAACGCGGTTTCAGTCCGCGGGTTATGCTCTAAGCCTTTACGATATCTCGGATTTAGGCCAAAGAATGCTGCGAAATCTCACTGGTTCGTCATTTTACCCAATGCCTTGGCACGGGTAACAGGACGGTCGTCGTTTCCTTCAAGTTCCACTTTGCGTTTTGTGCCATCACGTCACGTTGCTGACTGCGGAGCCTGTCAGCTACGACACCACCGATTGCGCAACCCTCTGAAGCGCGCCGCATTCAGTGCGAGCCTCGTCCAGATAGAAAGATAAAGCGTGCTGACAAGACTAGTCGTCTCGATCGTGAATTTCTGCACCCGGTTCGCGCTTGCGACCGTCATCGTCGGTGTGCTGCTGTCGATCGGATCGGCCTATTACACCGCGCAGAATTTCTCCATCAACACTGACATCAACAAGCTGATCTCGCCGAATCTGGATTGGCGTCAGCGCGATATGGCGTTCGACAAGGCGTTCGATCAGGAGCGCCTGATCATCGCCGTGGTCGAGGCACCGACCCCGGAATTCGCCAATGCCGCGGCGAATGCGCTCGAGAAGAAGCTCTTACCGAACAAGAAGGACTTCGATTCGGTCCGCCGTCTCGATGGCGGTGAATTCTTTGAAAAGAATGGATTGCTGTTCCTGCCGACCAAGGAAGTGCAGGGCATGACGGCGCAATTCCAGCAGGCGGCGCCGCTTCTGGAAATCATGGCGGGGGATCCGAGCCTGCGGGGACTCACCGGCGCGCTGGAAACCGGCCTGACGGGTATTCGTCGCGGTCAGCTCCAACTCGACAATGCTGCGGTCACCTTCAATACCGTCGCAGGCACCATCGAAGATGTGCTGAAGAACGGCAAAGGCAGCTTCTCCTGGCGTGGGCTGGTCAACGACAAGCCGCTGACCGATTCCGACAAGCGCGCCTTCATCGAAGTGAAGCCGGTGCTGGACTTTACGGCACTGGAGCCTGGCAAGAACGCGACCGACGCGATCCGTCAGGCCGCCGTCGATCTCAACATCGCCGGCGAATATGGCGCACGTGTTCGCCTGACCGGTCCGGTGCCGATCGCCAATGAAGAATTTTCCACAGTGCAGGACGGTGCGGTGCTGCACGGCGTCGCCACTGTCGTCGCGGTGCTGCTCATCCTCTGGATGGCGCTGCACTCCGCCAAGATCATCGGCGCCGTGTTCATCAACCTGTTTGTCGGTCTCGCGCTCACGACAGCGCTCGGCCTGATGATGGTCGGCTCGCTGAACCTGCTGTCGATTGCCTTCGCCGTTCTGTTCATTGGACTCGGCGTTGATTTCGGCATCCAGTTCAGCGTGCGGTACCGTTCGGAACGCTACAAGCACGACGATCTGCGCGAGGCCCTGAGCCGGGCCGCACGATATTGCGCCGTGCCGATTTCGCTCGCAGCCTTCGGCACCGCGGCTGGCTTCCTGTCGTTCCTGCCCACCGACTACAAAGGCGTGTCGGAGCTCGGCAAGATTGCCGGTCTCGGCATGGTAATCGCGTTCCTGTCGAGCATCACCGTTTTGCCGGCGCTGCTCGATCTGTTCAATCCAGCCGGCGAGAAGGAGCCGGTCGGTTACGCCTTCCTGGCACCAGTCGATCGTTTTCTGGAAGAAAAACGGTTCTGGATCATCGGCGTGACGATGGCGCTGACCATTGCAGGTCTGCCGCTGCTCTATCACCTCCGCTTCGATTTCAATCCGATCAATCTGCGCAATCCCAATGTGGAGTCGATCGCGACCTTCCTCGATCTGCGCCGCGATCCGAATACGGGTGCCAACGCCGTCAACGTCATGGCTCCGAATGAAGCCGGTGCTAAACTGATCGAGGAGCGCCTGTCCAAGGTGCCCGAAGTCGCGCGCACCATTTCGCTCAACAGCTTCGTACCGGAAGACCAACAGGCGAAACTCGCTGCGATCCAGGCCGGTGCCAAGGTGCTTGAGCCGGCGCTTAATCCGGAGTCGGTCGATCAGGCGCCGACGGATGCCGAGAACGTGACGTCGTTGAAGGACTCCGCTGCCAGCCTGCGCAAGCTTGCGGGCAATCAGACTGGTCCGGGCGCTGTTGCCGCCAAGCGCCTGGCCGATGCGCTCGCCAAAACGGCCGATGCCAGCGAGACCGTGCGCAATCAGGTGCAGGCCACCTTCGTGGTGCCGCTAAAGATCGCGCTCGCGCAGCTCCGTAATCTGATGCAGGCATCTCCGGTCACGCTGGAAAATCTGCCGCCGGAGCTCGTCAATTCGTGGAAGACCAAGGATGGTCAGATCCGCGTCGAGGCACAGCCAAACGGCGATCCGAATGACAATGATACGCTGCGCAAGTTCGCGGACGCCGTGTTGAAGTCAGAGCCGCTTGCGGTTGGCGGTCCCGTATCGATCCTGAAGTCGGGCGATACCATCGTGACGGCCTTTATCCATGCCGGATTCTGGGCGCTGATCTCGATCTCGCTATTGCTGTGGCTGGCTTTGCGTCGCTTCACCGACGTGTTGATGACGCTGGTGCCACTGCTTGTCGCGGGCGCGGTGACGCTGGAGATCTGTGTATTGATCGGTCTGCCGCTCAACTTCGCCAATATCATCGCGCTGCCGCTGCTGCTCGGCGTCGGTGTGGCCTTCAAGATCTACTATGTGGTGGCGTGGCGCGCCGGCCATAAGAACCTCCTGCAGTCGTCGCTGACGCGCGCGATTTTCTTCAGCGCACTGGCGACGGCGACGGCATTCGGCAGCCTTTGGCTCTCGAACCATCCGGGTACGGCGAGCATGGGCAAGCTGCTGGCGATGTCATTTGTGGTGACGCTCGCGGCGGTGCTGCTGTTCCAGCCGGCGCTGATGGGCAAGCCGCGCGAGGACAGCAAGTAAGTTGCGGGCCACTCAAACGAAAAAAAGGCGACCCGGTTGGGTCGCCTTTTTGATTCCGAGGCGGACGCCTTAATCAGTGCGTTGCCTTGTTGATCTCCGGCAGCAGGCAGATATCGCCAATATCGGCGCTGGCGACGGCGCCGCCGGCTGGAGCTGCCTTCTGACCCGCAGGTGCTTTGGCGCCGGTGGTCGGAGCAGGGGCGGTCTTCGCCATCGTATTGCTGCCCGGCGCGGGAGCTGGCGCCATCTTGCCGCCGGCTGCACCCTTGGCGCCGCTCGCGATGGCGTTCTTCGCCGTGGCATTCGACGGGCTCGACGGGATCGAAGGCCCGACGCGCGTCCAGGTCTGGCCGCCGCACAGGAAGCCGAGAACACAACCTTCGATCTCAAGTTCGTCCGGCGTGTCGCCCAGCTTGAGGCTCGACTTGTAGAACTTGCCGTCCTTGGCGTTGTAAACCTGACCCGACCACTTGTCCTTCGCGGCATTGGGCTTCATGTCGAGCATCATGGCATGGGCAAGCGTTGGCCTGGATTTCTTCGACGCGTCAGGGTTGTTCTTGTCTGTACCGCCTGGGGTCTTTTCCCACGAAATGGCGCCCCACATGCTGCCGCCGCATTCAGCGACGCGGACATGTGCGACACCGTCTTCGACCTTCCAGTCGCCGGTTGGATCAGCTGCAAATGCGGGAGCCAGCCCTGCTGAAAACAAGCCTGCCGAAAAAAGGATTCCGCAATATGTGAGAGTGCGCGTAGGAATGCGTGGGCGCTGCAACATGTTCAGACCTATGCTTAAGTAGCGTTTCTCGGCGAATGACTTTGCGTGAAAGGTCAAATCGCCGCATTTTCCGTTTTCAGTTGACGAAGCGACCACCAACCGACGTATGTAACTCATGGTATATCCGAATCTAGATGTTTCCGAGATGTTTGTCGAAAGGGAGGCGCAGCGTAGCTCGATGCATACGCGCCACCTTAACGAGCAGATGGTCCGCGTCCTCAAGACCATCGGATACGACGTTGGCTTCCAGAAGGGCACCGGCCAGTATCTGTTTGATCGGGAAGGCGCCCGTTACCTCGATCTACTGAGCGGATTTGGCGTTTTTGCGATTGGTCGCAATCATCCTGTCATGCGGGATGCGATAAAGTCTGTACTGGATGCGGACCTGCCAAATCTGGTGCAGATGGACGTCTCGACACTCGCCGGTATTCTCTCCGAAAAATTGCTCGAAAATGTCCCTTACATGGACAAGGTGTTTTTCGCGAATTCGGGCGCGGAGACCGTCGAGGCGGCGATCAAATTTGCACGCAACGCGACGGGCCGCAACGAGATCATCTATTGCGATCACGCCTATCACGGCCTGACTTATGGCGCATTGTCGCTGACCGACGATACCAATTTCCGCTCCGGTTTCGGCCCGCTGTTGCAGGGATGCTCGGTGGTGCCGTTCAACGATCTCGAAGCGCTGGAGAAGGCGCTTTCGTCGAAGCAGGTAGCGGCGTTCATTGTCGAGCCTATTCAGGGCAAGGGCGTCAATCTGCCGTCCGATGATTTCCTGTCCGGCGCATTGGCGCTGTGCCGCAAATACGGCACGCTGTTCATTGCCGATGAAATCCAGACCGGCCTCGGCCGTACCGGCAAGTTCCTGGCGATCGAACACTGGAACATCGAGCCGGATATGATCCTGCTCGCCAAGGCGCTGTCAGGCGGTCATGTGCCGGTCGGTGCGCTGCTGACGCGCAAATCGATCTTCGACAAGATCTTCAACCGCATGGATCGCTCGCTGGTCCATGGCTCGACCTTCGGCAAGAACGATCTCGCAATGGCTGCGGGCATCGCCACGCTGGAGATTATGAAGCACGAGAAGCTGGTCGAGAACGCGGCCAAGCGCGGGGCCGAGATTCGTCTGGCGCTACAGAACATGATTCCGGATTTCGAGCTGCTCAAGGAAGTGCGCGGCAAGGGGCTGATGCTCGGCGTCGAATTCGGCCCGCCGAAG
Organism: Tardiphaga alba; assembly: GCF_018279705.1. Taxonomy (NCBI): domain Bacteria; kingdom Pseudomonadati; phylum Pseudomonadota; class Alphaproteobacteria; order Hyphomicrobiales; family Nitrobacteraceae; genus Tardiphaga; species Tardiphaga alba. The sequence goes on along the minus strand of NZ_CP036498.1, from coordinate 4,222,628 downwards.
TCGCTGCGCCTGAAAGCGTCGTGGAACATCCTTGAATCGGCGAACAAGGGTCTGTTCTGCCAGTTGATCACGGTGCCGCTGTTCAAAGATCAGAAAATCCTGACCCAGGTGTCCGGCCATGGTAGCCACACCATCAAGCTGCTGCCGCCGCTGACGATCACTGAGGATGATACCAAGTGGATCGCGGATTCCTTCCGCACGGTGATCGCCGACAGCCACAAGGTTCCCGGTGCCATCTGGTCGCTCGGCAAGACACTGGTCGATAACGCGGTGCGCAAGTCGGCTTAGCTTTCTAGCCCTATACTAAACCGTCATCCTGAGGTGCTGCCGCGTAGCGGCAGCCTCGAAGGATGGCCACATGCGCCGTCGCTCGCGGCCATCCTTCGAGGCTCGCCGAAGTCGGCGAGCAACTCACAGCCAGAACGCTATTGCGTTCTGGCGGGGATGACGGAGAGTTCGCGGCGGTGTTATTTCCCATCCGCGACGATCATCGACGCACCCTTTTCCGCGATCATCGCGGTGGGCGTATTCGTGTTGCCCGACGTGATCGTCGGCATCACCGATGCATCGACGATGCGCAATCCATCGATACCGTAGAAGCGCAGGCGCTCATCGACCACCGCGCCTGGATCCGACGCCGCGCCCATTTTCGCGGTGCCGACGGGATGGAAGATCGTGGTGCCGATATCGCCCGCGGCCTTGGCCAGCGCTTCCGCATCGTCGCCGACCAACGGGCCCGGCAGATACTCTTCCGGCCGGTAAGCGCCGAGTGCCTTCTGCTTCATCAGTTTTCGCGTCACGCGGATTGCATCCGCTGCGACCTGGCGATCTTCATCCGTCGATAGATAATGCGGCGCGATGGCTGGCGCTTCATCGGGCTTGCCGGAGCGCAGCTTGATCTCGCCGCGCGAGGTTGGCCGCAAATTGCAGGCGCTGACGGTAATGGCCGGGAAACGGTGCAGGGGATCGCCGAACTTGTCGAGCGACAGCGGCTGCACGTGAAACTGGATATTGGCGCGCTCGCGATGCGGATCGGAGCGCGTGAAGATGCCGAGCTGGGATGGGGCCATGGTGAGCGGGCCTCGGCGGCGCAATGCGTAGTCGATACCCATCCAGCCGCGGCGGAACAGGTTGTAATAGGTTTCGTTCAGCGTGCGCACGCCCGAGACCTTGTAGATCGCGCGCTGCTGCAGATGGTCCTGCAGATTGCGCCCGACGCCCTGCTTGTCGAGCACGACATCGACGCCGGCGTCGGCAAGCCATTCGGCGGGCCCGATGCCTGAGCGTTGCAGCAGATGCGGCGAGCCCACGGCGCCCGCGCACAGCACGACCTCGCCCTTGGCACGCGCTTCCATCTGTTGGCCGTTCTGCCTGAACTGCACGCCAACGGCGCGGCCGTTCTCGACAATCAGTCGATCGACCATGACACCTGTTTCGAGCCGAAGATTGGAGCGGTTCAGCACCGGCTTGAGAAAGCCCCGCGCCGACGACCAGCGACGGCCGCGCTTCTGGTTGACGTGGAAATAGCCGATGCCTTCATTGTCGCCGGTGTTGAAATCATCGGTGCGGCGGATGCCCATTTCGGACGCTGCATTGGCAACGGCATCAAGCACGTCCCATGACAGCCGCGGCGCTTCGATGCGCCAGCCACCGCCGACGCCGTGATGTTCGCTCCTGCCGAGGAAATGATCTTCCAGCTTGAGGAAGGATTTGAGCACATCGTCATAGCCCCAGCCGGTGAGGCCGAGCTGGCGCCAGTGATCGTAATCCGCGGCCTGGCCGCGCATGGAGATCATGGCATTGATGGCGGAAGAGCCGCCGATCACCTTGCCGCGCGGATAGGCCAGCGAACGGCCATTGAGGCCCGGCTCCGGCTCGGTGCGAAACATCCAGTCGGAGCGGGGATTGCCGATGGCGAAGAGATAGCCCACCGGAATGTGAAACCAGATCCAGTTGTCGCGGCCGCCGGCTTCCAGCAGCAGCACGCGCTTCTTTGGATCGGCAGAGAGACGGTTGGCCACGATGCAACCTGCGGTGCCTGCGCCCACCACGATATAGTCAAAGTCGCCTTCGAGCCGCGTCATCGTTCCCCGCCAGTCACGGTTCATTGCCGTATTATGACGACTTAGCGGCCGGTTGCTGCGATGTACAGACGACCATTGCATGGGGGGGCGGGGTTGCCGGCTTGGGCAGTTGGCACGTCGCGTGCTAGGCTCCGGCCAGCTAATTTCATTGCCAGCGAGTTGACCTATGTCGATCATTGACCGCATCGCCGAATTGCAGCCCGAGATCACGGCCTGGCGCCGTGACCTGCATCAGCATCCGGAGCTGCTCTACGACGTGCACCGCACCGCGGCCTTCGTGGCGGAGAAGCTGAAGGCGTTCGGCTGCGACGAGGTGGTCGAGGGCATCGGCCGCACCGGCGTTGTCGGCGTGATCAAGGGTAAAAAAGGAACGGGCAGTGTCATCGGCCTGCGCGCCGACATGGACGCGCTGCCCATCGAGGAGCAGACCAACCTGCCTTATGCCTCGAAGACCCCCGGCAAGATGCATGCCTGCGGCCATGACGGCCACACCTCGATGCTGCTCGGCGCCGCGCAATATCTTGCCGAGACCCGCAACTTCGCCGGCGATGCGGTGGTGATCTTCCAGCCCGCCGAAGAGGGCGGCGCCGGTGCCGATGCCATGATCAAGGACGGGCTGATGGATCGCTTCGGCATCCAGAAGGTCTATGGCATGCACAACAATCCGGGCATGCCGATCGGCTCGTTCTCCATGCGCACCGGCCCGATCATGGCCGCAATGGATCGTATTTCGATTACTATCGAAGGCGTCGGTGGCCACGCCGCCTATCCGCACAAGACCATCGATCCCGTGATGGCCGGCTCGCAGCTCATCGTGGCGTTCCAGTCGATCGTGTCGCGCACCGTCAGCCCGCTGGATTCCGCGGTGATCTCGATCTGCGAATTCCACGCCGGCCATGCCAGCAATGTCATCCCGGCCTCGGCCGAGCTGCGCGGCACGGTGCGCACGCTCCGCAAGGAGGTCCGCGATCTCGTCGAGAAGCGCATGAACGAGGTCTGCGCCGGCATCGCGCTGCAGACCGGCGCGCGGATCGCGCTCAACTACGATCGCGGCTATCCGGTCGTGGTCAATCATCCCGCGGAAACCGAACTGGCAGCGAAGATCGCCGGCGAAGTCGGCGGCGCCACCAATGTCGCGACCGACATGGAGCCGGTGATGGGCGCCGAGGACTTCGCCTATATGCTGGAAGCGCGGCCCGGCGCCTTCATCTTCATGGGCAATGGCGACAGTGCCGGCCTGCATCACCCCGCTTATAACTTCAATGACGACGCCATCGTCTATGGCTCGTCCTATTGGGTGAAGCTGGTGGAGACGTCGCTGGCGGCCTAACGGCCCCAGCAGGTTTGAACGCGATCGGCCTTCGATCCGACCAAATGGGTGGAGACACCCATGGAAGCGCTCGAAGGCCTGCTGCACCTCATCGCATTTCTGTTTCGATGCGTCGCCGTGCTGTTCGACGTCGTGGATATCCTGCAGATTCTGCACGGCATCATCAGTTTTATCTGGGAGGTGATCTTCCGGGCCGTGACGGGCGTTCAATGGATGCTCGGTCGCGTGTCGGACTGCATTCTCCAGCGGCTGCGCGGACAGACATTTGAGGGCCCGGCCGCTCCGACGCCGGAACAAGAAAACAAAGGTCACGTTGAGCAGCGGGAAACAACCCGCTACCGCCAACGGAGTGCGTCATGGCCAAAGACAAAGATCTGAACGATCTCTTCCTCGATACGCTCAAGGACATCTACTTCGCCGAAAAGCAGATACTGAAGGCTCTGCCGAAAATGGCCAAGGCCGCAACTTCGGACAAGCTGCGCGCCGCCTTCGAAAAACACCACGACGAAACCGAAGGCCAGATCGATCGTCTCGAACAGATTTTCGAGCTGCTCGAAAAGCCCGCGCGCGGCAAGACCTGCGATGCCATCGTCGGCATTCTCGACGAAGGCAAGGAAATCATGGACGAGTACAAGGGTACGAGCTCGCTCGATGCCGGCCTGCTCGCCGCCGCCCAGGCGGTCGAGCATTATGAGATCTCGCGCTACGGCACGCTGAAGACCTGGGCCACAGAGCTCGGCATGAAAGATGCCGCCAAGTTGCTCGACCAGACGCTGAGCGAGGAAAAGAAGACCGACGACTCTCTCACTGTATTGGCGAAGTCGGCGGTGAATCTGGCTGCTGCTGCCTAGTCAAACTCACTTGTCACCACCCGCGAAAGCGGGTGGTCCAGTAATCGCAGGTTTTGCGACATTCATCGATAGCGGTGCGTACTGGGTCGCCCGGTCAAGCCGGGCGACGACAGTCGATTCTACTCCGCCGCCTGTGCGTAGTCCTCCATCGGCGGGCACGAGCAGACGAGGTTGCGGTCGCCATAGACATTATCGACGCGGCCGACCGGGCACCAGTATTTGTCGGTGCGCGACGTGCCGGCGGGGAAGCAACCTTCGGCGCGTGTATAGGCGCGCGTCCAGTCGTCTTCGGCGATGTCATGCACCGTATGCGGCGCATGACGCAGCGGCGAGGCTTCGATCTTGAAGCGACCGCCTTCCACGTCGGCGATTTCCTTGCGGATCGCGATCATTGCATCGCAGAAGCGATCCAGCTCCGCCTTCGATTCCGATTCCGTCGGTTCGATCATCAGCGTGCCCGCGACGGGGAAGCTCATGGTCGGCGCGTGGAAGCCGTAATCGATCAACCGTTTGGCGATGTCGTCCACGGTGACGCCCGATGTCGCCTTCAGCGGACGCGGATCGATGATGCATTCATGCGCCACGCGGCCATTGTGATTGCGATAGAGCACGGGGAAATGCGGATCGAGCCGGGCTGCCACGTAGTTCGCGTTCAGGATCGCGACTTCGGTGGCCGAGGTGAGGCCGGCGCCGCCCATCATCAGGATGTAGATATAGGAGATGGTCAGGATCGACGCCGAGCCGTAAGGCGCAGCCGAGACCGGACCGACCGGCGCATCCGCCTTGGTTGCGGGATGGCCGGGCAGGTAAGGCGCGAGATGCGCCTTGACGCCGATCGGGCCCATGCCGGGGCCGCCGCCGCCATGCGGGATGCAGAAAGTCTTGTGCAGGTTGAGATGGCTGACATCGGCGCCATATTCGCCGGGGCGCGAGAGGCCAACCTGTGCATTCATGTTGGCGCCGTCGAGATAGACCTGACCGCCATGTTCATGGACGATGTCGCAGATGTCGCGGATATGCTCCTCGAACACGCCATGGGTCGACGGATAGGTGATCATGATCGCCGCGAGATTGGCCGAATGCTTCTCGGCTTTCGCGCGCAGGTCGTTCACATCGACATTGCCATCCTTGTCGCAGGCCACGACGACGACGCTCATGCCGACCATCGCGGCGGAGGCCGGGTTGGTGCCGTGGGCGGAGGAGGGGATCAGGCAGATCGTGCGCTGATGATCGCCGCGCGCCGCATGATAGCCGCGGATGGCGAGCAGGCCGGCATATTCGCCCTGCGCGCCGGAGTTCGGCTGCAGCGACACGGCATCATAGCCGGTGATGTCGCACAGCCACTTCTCCAGCGTGGTGAAGAGCTGATGATAACCCTTGGCCTGATCGGCCGGCACGAACGGGTGCAGCGAGCCCCAGGCGGGCCAGGTCAGCGGCATCATTTCGGTGGTGGCGTTCAGCTTCATGGTGCAGGAGCCGAGCGGGATCATCGCGCGATCGAGCGCAAGATCGCGGTCCGAAAGTTTGCGCATGTAACGGAGCAGTTCGGTTTCCGAGCGGTGGCTGTGGAAGACCGGATGCGTCATGAACGGCGACGAGCGCTTCAGCGCAGCCGGCAGGCCATCGCTGACACCGTGTTCGACATCGCTATAGCCGAGCTTGCCGCCGAAGGCGCGCCAGATGGCTTCCACCGTTTCGGGCGTCGTCGTCTCGTCGAGCGCGATGCCGATGGTGCCGTTACCGATGTGCAGATTGATCTTCTCGGCCTGCGCGAGAGCGATGATGCCGGCCTGCTTGTCGCCGACCTTGAGCGTGATCGTGTCGAAGAAGGCTTCGCTTTCCGGTACGAAGCCGAGCTGTTTGAGGCCGGCCGCCAGCGTCAGCGCGCGACGATGCGTGGTGCGGGCGATGTGCTTGAGGCCTTCGGGCCATGATAGACCGCATACATGGAGGCGATGACGGCGAGCAGCACCTGCGCGGTGCAGATATTCGACGTCGCCTTTTCGCGGCGGATATGCTGTTCGCGGGTCTGCAGCGCTAGCCGATAGGCCGGCTCGCCGCGCGAATCGATGGACAGGCCGACGAGGCGGCCGGGAATCGAGCGCTTGATGGCATCGCGCACCGACATATAGCCGGCATGCGGACCGCCATAGCCCATCGGCACGCCAAAACGCTGCGCAGAACCGACGGCGATGTCGGCACCGAGATCGCCGGGCGACGCGAGCAGCGTGAGTGCCAGCAGATCAGCAGCAACAACAGCAAGCGCGCCCTTGGCCTTCAGCGTGGCGATCGCCGGCTTGAGATCGCGCACGACGCCCGTCGTGCCGGGATATTGCAGCAGCGCGCCGAACACATCGGCGCTGTCGAGATCGGTGAGGGGATTGCCCACCTGCAGTGACCAGCCGAGCGGCTCGGCGCGGGTCCGCAGCACCGCCAGCGTCTGCGGATGCACTTCGTGATCGACGAAGAAGGTCTTGGTCTGCACCGAGGACGCACGCTCGGCCAGCGCCATCGCTTCGGCGGCGGCAGTGCCTTCATCGAGCAGCGACGCGTTGGCGACATCGAGGCCGGTGAGGTCGCAGATCATGGTCTGGAAGTTGAACAGCGCTTCCAGGCGGCCCTGGCTGATCTCCGGCTGATACGGCGTATAGGCCGTGTACCAGGCCGGATTTTCCAGGATGTTGCGCTGGATCACGGTCGGCAGCACCGTGCCATGATAGCCTTGGCCGATCAGTGAGGTGAAGACCTTGTTGCCCTGTGCCAGCTCCGTCATATGCGCCAGTGCTTCGGTCTCGCTGAGCGCGCGGCCGGTGTCGAGCGGCGCCTTCTGGCGGATCGAGCCCGGCAGCGTCTCGCTCATCAGGCCGGACAGGCTCTTGGCGCTCACCGTCTCCAGCATCGCCTGGATATCGGACGGCGAGGGACCGAGATGGCGGCGCACGAAATCGGTGGCAACGTCAGCAGATGTGCTCGGGGTCATCAAATGTTCCTCGAATATCGTAGGGTGGGCAAAGGTGCGAAGCGACGTGCCCACCTTCAAGTGCAGTGCAGGTGAAGGTGGGCACGCTACGCTTTGCCCACCCTACGGATCACCGATCAGGCGCTGTGCGCCTTATAGGCTTCGGCATCCATCAGGCCGTCGAGTTCGCTCTTGTCGGCGAGCTTCAGCTTGAAGAACCAGGCCTTGCTTTCGGCATCGGAATTCACCAGCGCCGGTTCGGCCGCGAGGCCGTCATTGATCTCCACCACTTCGCCGGAGATCGGCGCATAGACGTCGGAGGCAGCCTTCACCGATTCCACCACGGCGGCGGCTTCGGCCTTCTTCAGCGTGCGGCCGATCTTGGGCAGTTCGACAAAGACGACATCGCCGAGCTGCGACTGCGCGAAATCGGTGATGCCGACGGTGACGATGTCGCCATCGATCTGCAGCCATTCGTGGTCTTCGGTGTAGAGGGTGGTCATGGGTCAGTTCCTCAACGCTTGTAGTTGTTCGGGACGAAAGGCATGGGGGCGACGGTCATCGGCATGCGTTGGCCGCGCAATTCGGCAAATACCGTAGTCCCCTCTTTGGCGTGTGACGTGGGCAGATAACCCATGGCGATCGGCGCCGAGATGCTCGGGCCGAAACCGCCGGACGTGACCTTGCCGATGGGATCGCTGGAGGTCGCATCCGCAAATAGCAGCACGCCTTCGCGGACCGGTGCGCGACCCTCGGGCTTCAACCCAACGCGCTGGCGCGACGCGCCGCCATCGAGCTGTGCGAGAATCGCCTCGCTGCCGAAAAAACCGCCGGCCCGCGCGCCGCCGGTGCGGCGGCTCTTCTGGATCGACCAGATCAGATTGCCTTCGACGGGCGTTGTCGTCGTATCGATGTCATGGCCGTAAAGGCACATGCCGGCTTCCAGCCGCAGGCTGTCGCGGGCGCCGAGGCCAATCGGCAGCACGTCGGGATGGTCGAGCAAAGCGGCGGTGAGCGCTTCGGCCTGATCATTCGGGATCGAGATTTCGTAGCCGTCCTCGCCCGTGTAGCCAGAGCGGGACACAAAGCAGGCGATTCCGTTCACCTGATGCGGACCGGCATCCATGAACTTCATGTCAGGCGCTTCCGGGCAGAATCTTGCGAGTACATCCGCAGCCTTCGGCCCCTGCAGCGCGATCAGTGCGCGGTCGGGCAGGGGCTCGATGATGCAGGTATCGGCGAGATGCTTGCGCAGATGCGCTTCGTCTTCCGATTTGCAGGCGGCGTTGACCACGAGAAACAGGTGATCGCCGAAATTCGCCACCATCAGGTCGTCGAGAATGCCGCCGGTCTCATTGGTGAACTGCGCATAGCGCTGGCGGCCCGGCGCGAGAGACAGGATGTCCATCGGCACCAGTTTTTCCAGCGCCAGCGCGGCATCCTCGACCTTGCCGGATTTGGCCCGCAGCACGATCTGTCCCATATGGGACACGTCGAACAGGCCTGCCGCTGTGCGGGTGTGGAGATGTTCCTTGAGCACGCCGGTGGCATATTGCACCGGCATGTCGTAGCCGGCGAAGGGCACCATCTTGCCGCCGCGCGCCACATGCAGCGCGTGGAGCGGCGTTTGTTTCAAAGTTGAATTTTTGTCGGTTGCAAGCATCGAATAGGGGCCCTCGCGGTTCCCCCGGGCAGATTCCCGGCGGGTGTCGCAGAAGCCCCATCTGTCGCTGTGCCTGAGAGTATTATCCCGTCGGCGGGCGCTCACGGGTCACCCGCAGCGCCTCTTTCCAGATGCTTAGTCCGTCACACGGTCCTTTTGCCTGAGAGTTTCCGGGGCGGTTGCTCCTTCGGCGCCGATCCCTCTCAGGATCGGTCTCTCCCGACGTGACGTCGTTCAACGTCGGCACAAGACCACACGTTCCCGGAAACTGTCAACGCGGTTGCAGCATCCATCCACGGCCCTGTGCTAGCGCGGCAACCCCATGATTCACCTGCACAGTTTCTGGACAGGCGTGTGCCCCCCGGTCTAAAAGCGACCGGTTGTGGCACGAGGCCGCGGGATTTGCCGCGGCCGTTTTCAGGCGTGATTGGACGGGTATGAGCGGCGTTAACGAGATCAGGTCGGCATTTCTGAATTACTTCGCCAAGAACGGCCACGACATCGTGTCGTCGTCGCCGCTGGTGCCGCGCAACGACCCCACGCTGATGTTCACCAATGCCGGCATGGTGCAGTTCAAGAACGTTTTTACCGGCATCGAAAAGCGGCCCTATCAGCGCGCCACCACCTCGCAGAAATGCGTGCGCGCCGGCGGCAAGCATAACGACCTCGACAATGTCGGCTATACCGCGCGCCATCACACCTTCTTCGAGATGCTCGGCAACTTCTCGTTCGGCGATTACTTCAAGGAACGCGCCATCGAGCTCGCCTGGAATCTGATCACCAAGGAATACGGCCTCCCGAAGGACAAGCTGCTCGTCACCGTCTATTCGGAAGACGATGAAGCCTTCGGCCTTTGGAAGAAGGTGGCTGGCCTTTCTGAATCGAAGATCATCCGCATCCCGACCTCGGACAACTTTTGGCAGATGGGCGATACCGGCCCCTGCGGTCCGTGCTCGGAAATCTTCTTCGATCATGGCGACAAGATCCCCGGTGGTCCTCCCGGCTCGCCCGATGAAGATGGTGACCGCTTCATCGAGATATGGAATCTCGTTTTCATGCAGTTCGAGCAGATCGCGCCGGGCAATCGCCTCGCACTGCCGAAGCCATCGATCGATACGGGCATGGGCCTCGAGCGCATCGCCGCGGTGCTGCAGGGCAAGCACGACAATTACGACATCGACCTGTTCGTCGCATTGATCCGCGCTATCGCCGATCTGACCGGCGCCGATCCGCAGGGCCCGATGAAGGCCTCGCTGCGCGTGATCGCCGACCATCTGCGTGCATCGTCCTTCCTCATCGCCGATGGCGTGCTGCCGTCCAATGAAGGCCGCGGCTACGTGCTCCGCCGCATTATGCGCCGCGCCATGCGCCACGGCCAGCTGCTGGGCGCACGCGAGCCCATCATGTGGAAGCTCGTCGCCACGCTGGTGCGCGAGATGGGTGAAGCCTATCCGGAGCTGCAGCGCGCGCGCTCGCTGATCGAGGAGACGCTGCGCCTCGAAGAGACCCGCTTCCGCCGCACGCTGGAAAAGGGCCTCGGCATTCTCGACACCAAGAGCGCCACGCTGAAGCAGGGCGACATGTTCGACGGCGAGACCGCCTTCACGCTCTACGACACCTTCGGCTTCCCGCTCGACCTCACCCAGGATGCGCTGCGCAATCGCGGCATCTCCGTCGATATCGCCTCCTTCACCGATGCGATGGAGCGGCAGAAGCAGAAGGCGCGTGCCTCTTGGTCTGGTTCAGGCGAAGCTGCCACCGAGACCGTGTGGTTCGGCCTGCGCGAAAAGCTCGGTGCAACTGAATTCCTCGGCTACGAGACCGAGAGCGCCGAAGGTGCTGTCACCGCGCTGGTGAAGGACGGCAACGAAGTCGAGAGCCTCAAGGCCGGCGAGACCGGCGCCATCGTGCTGAACCAGACGCCGTTCTATGCGGAGTCCGGTGGCCAGGTCGGCGATCTCGGCGTGCTCACCGGCGAGGGCGTCACCTTCCGCGTCACCGACACCCAGAAGCGTGCTGGCGACCTGTTCGTGCATCTCGGCACGGTCGAGAGCGGCGAACTCAAGCTCGGCACCGCGCTGGCGCTCGATGTCGATCACACCCGCCGCTCGGCGATCCGCGCCAATCACTCGGCAACGCATCTGTTGCATGAAGCGCTGCGTCAGGTTCTGGGCGATCACATCGCGCAAAAAGGCTCGTCGGTGGACGACAAGCGCCTGCGTTTCGACTTTGTGCATCAGAAGCCGATCACGCCCGAAGAGCTGCGTCAGGTCGAGGACATCGCCAACAATGTCGTGCTCGAAAACGACGAAGTGACCACGCGCCTGATGGCGGTGGACGATGCCCGCGAGGCTGGTGCGCGTGCGCTGTTCGGCGAAAAATATGGCGATGAAGTCCGTGTCGTCTCCATGGGCAAGATGCCGCGTGACTCAGGCACCAACGCACTCGGCTGGTCGGTCGAACTCTGCGGTGGCACCCATGTGAAGCGCACCGGCGATATCGGCATGATCTCGGTCACGGCCGAAAGCGCTGTCGCCTCCGGCGTACGCCGTATCGAGGCGCTGACCGGCACCCAGGCCCGTCATCACGCCAACGACACCATGGCGCTTGCCAAGAGCGCAGCGAATGAGCTGCGCACCACGCTCGACGACATGCCGGCGCGAATCGCAGCCCTGATGGAAGAGCGCAAGAAGCTCGAGCGCGAACTGTCGGAAGCCAAGAAGACCATCGCCATGGGCGGCAGCGCCGGCGCTGCGGCCGGCGCAGGTGGCGGCGATGTCCGCGATGTCGGCGGCACCAAGCTGATGGCGAAGTCCGTCTCGGGCATCGAGATGAAAGATCTCAAGAGCCTTGCGGATGCCGGCAAGAAGCAGCTCGGCTCCGGCGTGGTCGCGATCATCAATGTCGGTGAAGACGGCAAGGCTGGCGTCGTGGTCGGCGTCACCGAAGATCTGACCAAGCGCTTCAGCGCCGTCGATCTGGTGAAGATTGCGTCCGAGGCGCTGGGCGGCAAGGGCGGCGGTGGCCGGCCGGATATGGCGCAGGCCGGTGGTCCCGATGGCGGCAAGGCCGACGATGCGCTGAAGGCGATCGAGGCGAAGATCGCGGGCTAAAGGTCGTCATTGCGAGGAGCGCAGCGACGAAGCAATCCAGAAAGCCGCAAGAAGGCTGGATTGCTTCGCTGCGCTCGCAATGACGCTGAGAATTGAATGCCCTAACAGAGATAGTTAGGTATTCGGCCCCGCCATCACAACCATTCGCCGCGATAACGACATCGTTTGAGGCTGCGACCATGAGTAGCCTCATTTGACTCTGGCATCCCACGCTCCCATGCGGCAAAAAGCGGCATGGAGCACAATACCCCTCTGATTTCGACCGTCGTCGTCGGCCTCGTGCTGGCTTTCATTCTCGGTGTGGTTGCACAGCGCATACGCATCTCGCCGCTGGTTGGTTATCTCCTTGCCGGCGTGCTGATGGGGCCGTTCACTCCGGGCTATGTCGCGGATCAGGGGCTCGCCAACGAACTCGCTGAAATCGGCATCATTCTCCTGATGTTCGGTGTCGGCCTGCATTTCTCGTTGAAGGATCTGCTCTCGGTCAAGAACATCGCCATCCCCGGCGCGGTCGTGCAGATTGCGGTGGCGACGGTGCTCGGCATCGCGCTCGGCGAAGTGATGGGCTGGGGCCTCGGCGGCGGCCTCGTCTTCGGCCTCGCGCTGTCGGTCGCATCGACCGTCGTGCTGCTCCGCGCGCTGCAGGAGCGCCGCCTGCTCGATAGCGAGCGTGGACGCATCGCCATCGGCTGGCTGATCGTCGAAGATCTTGCGATGGTGTTGACGCTGGTGCTGCTGCCGGCCATCGCGCCGCTGCTGAAAGGCCAGGGCGGCGGCGATTTGTCGGCGCTGGTGACGCCGCTCCTCGTCACGCTCGGCAAGGTTGCCGGCTTCGTCATCTTCATGCTGGTGGTCGGCCGTCGCGTCATTCCCGCGATGCTGCATTACGTCGCCCACACCGGCTCACGTGAGCTGTTTCGCCTCGCCGTGTTCGCGATCTCGCTCGGCGTGGCTTTCGGTGCGGCCGTGGTGTTCGATGTGTCTTTCGCACTGGGCGCCTTCTTCGCCGGCATGATCCTCAGCGAATCCGAACTCAGCCAGCGCGCTGCCAACGAAACCCTGCCGCTGCGCGACGCGTTCGCGGTGCTGTTCTTCGTCTCGGTCGGCATGCTGGTCGATCCCAGCATCATCCTGCGCGATCCCTTGCCGCTGCTGGCCACCGTCTTCATCATCCTGATCGGCAAATCCGTCGCGGCCTTCGGCATCGTGCGCCTGTTCGGTTATCCGCAATCGACCGCGCTGACGATCTCGGCGTCGCTGGCGCAGATCGGCGAATTCTCTTTCATTCTCGTCGGCCTCGGCGTCAGCCTCGCGCTATTGCCGGATCGCGGCCGTGATCTGGTGCTGGCCGGGGCGATCATCTCGATCATGATCAACCCGGTCTTCTTCGCGATTCTCGATCGCATGGTGGCCAAGGAGGAAGCTGAACCGCAGCCGGTGGGCCCGCCCGATCCGGCCAAGCCGGTGGTGCGTGATCCCCCGCCGGTGTCCGAACTCACCAATCACGTCGTGCTGGTCGGCCACGGCCGCGTCGGCAGTGTGGTCTCGACGGCGCTGCGTGCCGCGTCGATGCCGTTCCTCGTCATCGAGGATACGCCGGGTGTGGTCGAGCGTTTGCGTGAAAGCCATGTGGACGTGATCACCGGCAATGCGGCGGCGCCGGACATGCTGCAGGCCGCCAATATCGGCCAGGCCCGCGGTCTTCTCGTTGCCATTCCGGATGCGTTCGAAGGTGGCCAGATCGTCGCCAAGGCCCGTGCGCTGGCGCCGACGCTGCCGATCATCGCTCGTGCGCATTCCGACGAGGAAGTCGCGCATCTCAAATATCACGGCGCCAATGTCGTGATCATGGGCGAACAGGAGATCGCCAAGGCGATGCTCCTGCAGATCGGCGCAACCGGCGTGGTGTAGTGCTATTGACGCGATCTATGACTAAACCGATCGCGTCATGCCGCCATCGACGCGGATGTTCTGGCCGGTGATATAGCCCGCACCATCGGACGCGAGGAAGGCGACGGTGGCCGCGATCTCCTCGCTTTTGCCATAGCGCTGCATCGGCACGCTTTGGCGGCGCTCTTCGGTGGCCGGCAGGCTGTCGATCCAGCCCGGCAGCACATTGTTCATTCGCACATTCGACGCGGCGAACGCATCGGCGAACAGTTTTGTGTAGGACGCCAGCCCTGCGCGAAACACCGCCGAGGTCGGAAACATCGCCGATGGCTCGAACGCCCATGCCGTGGAGATATTGATGATGCTTCCTGCCTTCTGCGCCTGCATGATCGGCGCGACCAGCCGCGTCGGCCGGATCACATTCATCAGGTAGACATCCATGCCGGTGTGCCACTGCTCGTCGGTGAGTTCGAGCACCGGCGCGCGCGGGCCGTGACCTGCGCTGTTCACCAGTGCATCGATGCGCCCCCATTTGGCCATGGTGCTGTCGATCAGACGCTTGAGATCGTCCTGCGACTGGTTGAAGCCGGTGACGCCGATGCCACCCAGCTCCTGCGCCAGCGCTTCGCCCTTGCCTGACGAGGACAGGATGGCGACGTAAAAACCGTCGGCTGCAAGGCGACGGGCGGCAGCGGCCCCCATGCCACTTCCGCCTGCAGTGATGATGGCGACTTTGCCGGCTGACATGGTGATGATCCTTTGCCTGCTAGGCTGTCATTCCGGGGCGCGCGGCAGGCGCGAACCCGGAATCCCGGCGTGTGAGGGAATGGAACGCGATCATATCGAGATTCCGGGTTCGCGCCATGCGCGCCCCGGAATGACGATGCTTTACTTCGCAATCGTCCGTCTCAGAAATGCGTAACCCAGCGCCTGGCTCTGCGCCTGCTTGCTGTTGTCCACTGCGCCCGAGTGTCCGCCCGCCACCGTCTCGTTGAACCAGGCCGGACAGCCCAGCTCCTGCAGACGCGCCACCATTTTTCGCGCGTGGCCGGGATGCACGCGGTCGTCGGTGCGGTTGGTGGTGATCAGGATCGGCGGATAGTTCTGGCCGGCCTTGGCGAGGTGATAGGGCGAGAACTTCTGCAGATAGGCCCACTCATCCGGAATTTCCGGATCGCCATATTCGGCGATCCAGCTTTGTCCCGCGAGTAGCTTGGTGTAGCGCGCCATGTCGAGCAGCGGCACGCTGCACCAGATCGCACCGAACAGGTTTGGATAGCGGGTCAGCATGTTGCCAACCAGAAGGCCGCCATTGCTGCCGCCGTGGCAGGCAAGTTTTGTGGCCGTGGTCACGCCGGAGTTAGCGAGGTCACGCGCCACCGCAGCGAAGTCGTCATGGGCCACATGCTTGGTATTCTTGCGCGAGGCCAGATGCCAGCTCGGGCCGAATTCGCCGCCGCCGCGGATGTTTGCGATGGCATAGGCATGGCCATGTTCGAGCCACAGCTTGCCGGCGATCGCCATATAGGACGGCGTCAGCGAGACTTCGAAACCGCCATAGCCGTAGAGAATGGTCGGCCGGGGCGCGGTCGCCATCGACAGGTTCTTGCCGATTAGGAAATACGGAATCTTCGTCCCGTCCTCCGCCACCGCATGGCGCTGCTGCACCTCGATGCCCTCGGGATCGAAATTGCGCGGGGCGCTCTTCAGTTTCTCCGGGGCGCTGCGCCCGTTCCACAGCGCCGTGGTTGTCGGCCGGGTGAAACCGGTGATGGTGAACAGCACGTCCTCGCCAAGCTTGGGATCATCCTCGCCGCCGAAATTCTGCGCGGAAATGGTGGCGTTGTCGGGCAGGCCGGGCAGGGGCGTCTCCCGCCAGCCCGCCTCGCTCCGCCGCAGCAGGGACAGGCGGCCGCGGACATTGTCCAGGAGCTCAAGCACGATGCCGTGTCGCGTCTCCGCCCATGACTGCAGCGCACGCTCCGGCGTCGGCTTGAAGACGATGTCGAAATCGCGGGCGCCCGAGAGGAAGCTGGCGAGATCGATCACGGCCAGCCCGCCGGCCGGGATGGTGAGATCGCCAACGGTCCAGTCCTGCTTCGGGCTGATCAGGAGGTCACTCGCTTCGGCGCCGACGCTGATTTCTTCCGGCAGCTCCAGCTGCAGACGCTGGCCTGCATGGGGGCCGTGCTTGCGCTCGACGAAGATCTGCGAGCGCGTAAAGTCCAGTGCGCGCCAGAACATCAGGCCTTCATGGCCGGGCCGGCGATTGACGCCGAACCACGCCGCGACATCCTGCTTCTCGACCTCGAACACGGTCTCCGCCGCCGTCAGCGGCGTGCCGCGGGTCCAGCGTTTCACGGTGCGGGTATAGCCGGCCTCGGTGCTGTCATCCGGCGTCTGCGCGCTGCCGACCAGCAGCGTGTTGTCATCGACCCACGACACCTGCGTCTTTGCCTTGGGGATCACGAAGCCGTCAGTGACAAAGCTCTTGGTCGCGATGTCGAATTCGCGCACCTCGATGGCGTCGGTGCCGTTGAAGGACAGGCTGACCAATGCGCGCGTCTTGTCCGGAGAACGTGCGGCACCAGCGAAGGCCCAGGAAATGCCCTCGGCCTTATTCAGTGCGTCGATGTCGAGCAGCACGTCCCAATCGGGCTTGTCCTTGCGATAGCTCTCCAGCGTCGTGCGTCGCCACAGGCCGCGCGGGTGCTCGGCGTCCTTCCAGAAATTGTAGAGGTAGTCGCCGGACTTGCCGACGAACGGGATGCGATCATCGGCATCCAGGATCTTCAGAACCGCATCGAAATCACGCTGGTAGCTTTCATCCACCAGGAAGCCGTCGGTACGGGTGTTCTGCGCATCGACCCAGGCGACCGCCCTTTCACCGTCGATCTCCTCGAGCCAGAGATAGGGATCGTCACGGCCGTCGGCGGGATTGGATAGGGTCATAAATACCTCGGAATGCAATGCAGTAAGCCTGCGTCGTTATGGGGCAAGGATGGGCAGAAAAAGGCAACCCGTTCCGGTTGTGGTTTTCGCGCTTCACTCATCTTGGTGATGCGAAGTGTCGCAGTCCCGACGAAAGTCGGAGGACATTCACGCCGATTCGAAGAAGCCCCATGATCAGCTCCAGCCTCGTGCCATGCCCCACCTGCCACCAGCGCCGCGAATTCGTGAGTGTTGAGGCGACCGGACCGAAGAAGGACGGGGCAGAGATCCGCACATTTGCCTGCCGGCCCTGTGAGGTCGAAACTCGCTACATCCTCACCCGCCACAGCGTCATGCCGCTGGCATCCTGAACAGAAAAGTCCGGGGCACCTGGGCGCCCCGGACTTCGATAGGTGTTGCGCTGAGGGCCGAAACTTAGGCCGCCAGTTCCTTGGTCAGGTTCTCGGCGACCTTGTCCAGGAAGCCCGTGGTCGAGAGCCAGCGCTGGTCGGCACCGACCAGAAGCGCGAGGTCCTTGGTCATGAAGCCGGCTTCGACAGTGTCGACGCAGACCTTTTCGAGGGTCTTGGCGAACTTGGCCAGTTCCGCATTGTTGTCGAGCTTGGCGCGGTGGGCGAGACCCTGGGTCCAGGCGAAGATCGACGCGATGGAGTTGGTCGAGGTTTCCTTGCCCTTCTGGTGCTCGCGATAGTGACGGGTCACCGTGCCGTGGGCGGCTTCGGCTTCCACCACCTGGCCATCCGGCGTCAGCAGCACCGAGGTCATCAGGCCGAGCGAGCCATAGCCCTGGGCCACGGTGTCGGACTGCACGTCGCCGTCATAGTTCTTACAGGCCCAGACATAGCCACCCGACCACTTCATCGCCGCGGCGACCATGTCGTCGATCAGGCGGTGCTCGTAGGTCAGGCCGGCGGCTTCGAACTTGGTCTTGAACTCGTTGTCGTAGATCTCCTGGAAGATGTCCTTGAAGCGACCGTCATAGACCTTGAGGATCGTGTTCTTCGTGGAGAGATAGACCGGGACCTTGCGGGTCAGGCCATAATTCATCGAGGCGCGGGCGAAGTCGCGGATCGAGTCGTCGAGATTGTACATGCTGAGCGCAACGCCGGCGCCCGGGGCCTGGAACACTTCGCGCTCGATGGTGGTGCCGTCTTCACCGACGAACTTCATCGTCAGCGTGCCCTTGCCCGGGAACTTGATGTCGGTGGCGCGGTACTGGTCGCCGAAAGCGTGGCGGCCGATGATGATCGGCTTGGTCCAGCCGGGGACCAGACGCGGCACGTTCGAGCAGATGATCGGCTCGCGGAAGATCACGCCGCCGAGAATGTTGCGGATGGTGCCGTTCGGCGACTTCCACATCTGCTTGAGGTTGAATTCCTTCACGCGCGCTTCATCGGGGGTGATGGTGGCGCACTTGACGCCGACGCCGTACTTCTTGATCGCGTTGGCGGCATCCACGGTGACCTGGTCGTCGGTCTTGTCGCGGTATTCCATCCCGAGGTCGTAATACATCAGGTTCACGTCAAGGAACGGGTTGATCAGCTTGTCCTTGATGTACTGCCAGATGATTCTCGTCATCTCGTCGCCGTCGAGTTCGACGACCGGGTTGGCGACCTTGATCTTTGCCATGTGGTTCGGGCCTTTAGCGCGTTGCGGGAAGGGTTCGTGACGCGGCTATAGCACCGGCCATGGCGGGGCGAAAGCGCAGGCGCTATGCAGTTTCGGCCCAAAATTCATGCCGGAATGCAATGTGATAGAACCGCTCGAAACCACGGCCGAAAACGCCCGTCTTGCGCTCAAAGCGATCCTCCCATAAGCCCCGCTGCGGCGATATGCGCGGCTCCGCAGGTCATATCCTGTTAAGGATTCACGGTTGCGGCCAAGTTCCTCATTTCATTCGGGAAAACGCCGCCTTGCGAGACTTCGCGCGAACACAGGTTAAGATCTCGAATCCAGTCCCCCAGAGGTTGATTCAGGATCTTCAGAGATTGAATCGGAAAGTGAAGACATGAGCGGCTCCGGCACCGATCGCAGCAAGACCCTGAGCGATCTCGTGGGCCCCGTGGTCATTCTGGTCGAGCCGCAGCTCGGCGAGAATATCGGCACCGCCGCGCGCGCCATGGGCAATTTCGGCCTGACCCGCCTGCGCCTGGTCAAGCCGCGCGACGGCTGGCCCAATGTCCACGCCCAGCGCGCCGCCTCCGGCGCCGACCATGTCCTGAACGCCGTCGAATTGTTCGACACCGTGGAAGAAGCCGTCGCCGACTGCACCCTCCTTTATGCCACCACCGCCCGCGCCCATGACCAGGCCAAGCCGGTGATGGCCCCGGACGCCGCCGCCAGCGAGACCATCGCCCATATCAAGACGGGCGCCACCGCCGGCATCCTGTTCGGCCGCGAGCGCTATGGCCTGCAGAACGAGGAGGTGGCGCTGGCCAACCGGATCATGACCTTCCCGGTCAATCCCGGCTTCTCCTCGCTGAACCTCGCCCAGGCGGTGCTCCTGTGCGGCTATGAATGGTTCAAGCAGGCGACCGCCAACGCGCTGCCTTACACCATGCCCGAGCGCTCCGAGCGTGCATCGCAGCATCAGATGACGGCCTTCTTCGACAACCTCGTCGCCGAACTCGACAAGGTCGAGTTCCTGCGCCCGCCGGAGAAGCGCGACACCATGCTGGTGAACCTGCGCAACATCTTTACCCGCATGGAGCCGTCCAAGCAGGACATGCACACGCTGCACGGCGTGGTGATGGCCATCGCCGAGGGCCGCAAGGGCCCGGCCAAGGGCGGCGTGCTCGACGGCGAACAGGCCACGCGCCTGCGCGCGCTGCTGGCCGAACACGGCGGCAAGGCGAAGGAGCATGAGAGCGGCACCGTCCGCGGCCTCGCCCGCATGCTCCGCCGCAACCCCACCGATGCCGAGCGGATTTTGTGGGAGCATCTGCGCGCCGACCGCCGCTTCGCCGGCCAGTTCAAGCGCCAGACCCCGGTCGGCCGCCACATCCCGGATTTCGTCAGTTTCCCCGAGCGCATCGCGGTGGAGCTGGTGAACCCCGACGAAACCGAGGTGATCGTCGCCGATCGCGCCTCCCGCCAGACCTGGCTGGAGGAGCGCGGCTATCGCGTCTGCGCGATCCGTGCGGATGACGTGACGCGGGATATCGCGCCGGAGCTGGACCGGCTGGCGATGCTGCTGGACAGCGGGATGCCGGGGCAGGGCTGATCAGGAAACGGGTGGCGGGTTCTGCGACGGCCCCGTAGCCCGGATGAAGCGCAGCGCAATCCGGGGACCGGCGGACATGCCGAGGCTCTGATTCCCGGATTACGCTTCGCTTCATCCGGGCTACGATAACGGCGATCAGCCGCGACCAACGCGGCGGCCGCAACACAGGGAGCCACCCATGACCCTTTCCCCCGCCGAGAAGCACGCCAATTTCCGCAAGCTCCACGCCGCCGGCTGCTTCGTCCTCCCCAATCCCTGGGATGTCGGCTCGGCGCGCTATCTCGCGCATTGCGGCTTCAAGGCGCTGGCCTCCACCTCGGCCGGTTATGCCTGGTCCACCGGCCGCCCCGACAACAAGGTCACGGCCGACGATGTCATCGAACATCTCGTCCAGCTCTCCGCCGCCACCGACTTGCCGGTGAATGCCGATTTCGAGAACGGCTTTGCCGATGACCCCGCCGGCGTCGCCGCGCATGTCGCCCGCGCCGCGGCCAGCGGCATCTCCGGCCTGTCCATCGAGAATTCCACCGGCCGCGCGGACGCGCCGCTCTATGACGACATGCTGGCGGTGGAGCGTATCAAGGCCGCCCGCGCCGCCATCGACGGCGTCGATCCCGCCATCATGCTGGTGGCGCGCTGCGAGGGATATCTCCATGGCGAGCGCGACCTGAAGAAGACCACCGCGCGGCTGGTCGCCTTTGCCGAGGCCGGCGCCGATTGCCTCTATGCGCCCGGCGTCGCCTCGGATGAGGAGATCACCACGCTGGTGAAAGCGCTGGGCGGCAAGCCGCTCAACGTGCTCACCGTGCAGCCGACCATGACCGTCCAGCATCTGGCCTCGCTCGGCGTGCGTCGAATCTCGGTCGGCGGCGCACTGGCGCGTGTGGCCTGGGCCGGGTTCATTGGGGCGGCGCAGGAGATTGCCGGGCAGGGGACGTTTACGAGCTTTGCCAATGGCGCGAAGGGCGGGGAGTTGAATAAGTTGTTTGGAAGCTAGCCGTAGAGATCTGTAGCCCGCATGAGCGTAGCGACATGCGGGGCGATGTTTTGATCCGCCCGGCCTTCCCGCATATCGCTGCGCTCATGCGGGCTACGCTCTGCGGCCATCCGCCCGTTGCGTCACGGCTTGGCGAGCAGCGCTCATCATGATAAGAACAAAATAAGAACTTTCGCCATCCGATTGTGATCATCCCAGAACTGGGATATTGTCATGCGCAGGCATCTTGCGACCGGTGAGAGGCCGCTCGACTGGGTCGGCTCATCTAAAGACGACTTTTGCGCCTTCCCGTTGCCGGTGCAGCGGGACATCGGCAACGCGCTCGGTCTGGCCCAGTTCGGCGGTAAGCATCCGCGCGCCAAGCCGTGGAAGGGCGAGGGGCCCGGTGTGTTCGAGGTGGTCGATGACTATGACGGCGACACCTACCGGGCGGTCTATACCGTGCGCTTTCGGCATGCGGTTTATGTGCTGCACGCGTTTCAGAAAAAGTCGCCGCGCGGCATCAGGACAGCGCGCAACGATATCGAACTCATTGCGCGGCGGTTGAAGCTTGCGCGACAGGATGACGAGGCCCGTCATGGCAAGAGCGAGCGCTGACAAAAGCAATGCAGCCGACATTACACGCGGCAGCGGCAACGTGTTCGCGGATCTGGGCTTGCCCGATGCCGAGGAGCGGCAGACGAAGCTCAGGCTCGCTTACGCGCTGAATACGGTGATCGATCGGGCACGGCTGAGCCAGGCAACCGCCGCCATTCGGCTCGGGCTGAACCAGCCCAAGGTCTCGGCGCTGCGCAACTACAAACTGGAGGGGTTTTCCGTGGAGCGGCTGATGACGCTGCTCAACGCGCTTGATCAGGACGTTGAGATCGTCATCCGCAAAAAGCCGCGCTCGCGCGTTGCTGCCCGGATCAGCGTCATCGCGGCGTGAGTGATAAGCTGAAGTCTGCTGCTTTAGATTTGACAAAGAGAATGGCGAATCAAGATGGCACATCGACCGTTCAGTGTTGTCCAGCCGACATGCATGGTGGCCGAGATGTACGTATATGTAAGCTTCGATGTACGTTTTGGTAAACGAAAAGAACGTCTTAATTTGCGTGTTCGCGAAGAGTTCTGAGATTCACGCCGTGAACTTAAAAAATTGCTCTCAACTCGGTCAGAATTGGCGCTGAACACGGTTTGGACTCTTGCCAAGGTCTGCAATATCCCGCCCAATATCTAAGTCGCCCCGAAAGAACTGCTCTTCGAGATTGAATGGAGAGCTATGTCATGCGCGAACCTCCCAAATTTGAGGTCAGATTTATTGGGTTGATCGTTTCGGCGGAAGGCGGGGCGGGCATTGTAGCCGCGGTGCTAGTTGTGTTTGGTGTGTTCTTTCTTCTAGGGCGGTAGATGTTCCATTTCGGGCAAGGTCTATCAAGCCCCCGCGCTGTTTGCCGGCCTGCGCAGCTATAACATCCGCCACAGCCGCAATCATAGTCGTGAAGCACCAGTTGGGCACCCCGTTCACGTCATCTTTTATCGTCTACAAAGCGCTGGTGAGATCATCGAGGTCGTCAGGGTGCTGCATGAGCGGATGCTGCCGACGCGGCGTGTGGGTGGCTGACACGGGTGCCGGAACGCTTCACGCAGAAGGTATTCGAGCATTTTGTCCTGCAAAACGAGAGTTTGGGAATCCAAGCGATTCGTTTATGCATGGCGGAACGCGACCCTGTGATCGGGTCCACGGGGGCAGCATGAAGGAAATCAAAGCGTTCGTTGGGCACAGCTTTACGCCGGCGGACGAAGGTGTTGTGCGAAAGTTTACCGATTACTTCGACGCACTATCTCGATCACATCCGCAATTCAGTTGGGAGCACGCTGAAAGCGCCGAACCGCGAATTCTTACGGAAAAAGTGCTCCGCATTATCTCTGATAAGAACACCTTTATCGGAATTTGTACTCGCAAAGAACAGGTTACGCAGCCTTCAAATTTTCTCGGACTGTTGCTCCGCCCCGACCACTGGAAAATTAGAAAAGACGCCGTCGCGTGGAAGACGTCGGATTGGATCATTCAAGAAATCGGTCTGGCAATCGGGAAGGGGCTCAACGTTATTCTCCTGGTTGAAGAGGGCATACGCGACCCGGGCGGACTACAAGGGGATATTGAGTACATTCCATTTCGGCGAGAAACGCCTGAGCAGTCGTTCGGAAAAATACTACAGATGCTAACGGCGCTCTCGCCAAAGACACCCAGTTTGTTGCCCGCAGTATCTGAAGACCTATCTCAAAAGGACCCAGAACCATCCGACCAAGAAAGTTCAAAGAGCAAGGAGCCTCCGGACACAACTTGGGACCGAGAAACCTATGAGATGGCTGCTTTCATCGCTATACGGAACGATGACAATGAACGCCTGACTGATTTGAGCGCCGCATACCGCGGCAGCTCCGTCTTTTCTGAATCGAGTGATGTGGTCGCATGGGACATATTAGTCGAATTTTTCCGACTGCGAGTAGGCAAAGGTGGAAAGCTGGAGCGCCTGAGAGAACTTGTTGATCGGTATCCCAGCAGCGAAGCGTCGAGATATCTAGGGATTGTCTATTCGGGTTTCGACCAGCACGAACAGAGTGCGGACGCATTCTTGAATGCGGCTAAGGCAGCCAAGAGCGTCGAGCAGAAAGCAGTGCTCATAAGTAAAGGGATCAAGCAGCTTTCAAAAGGTAAACAACTTCCACGATTGCAAGAGCAGCTCTCTGAACTTCGGAGCCTCGCGCTACAAGATGTGTCCGCCGAGGGCGTTCTTCTCACATCTCTTGCAGATTTGGCTGAGGATCAGCAGGATCACAAAGCTCAATTAGCGCTGCTCGAACGGCTTATTGAAATCCAGCCTGATAATCACGAGGCTCGCTTTAACCTTGCATACAAACACGGTGAGCAATCGGAGAATGGTTTGGCGGCCTACCACTATTCGCTCATTCCTGAGGCGGAACGATCATCGACGGCGTGGAACAATTTAGGTGCTGCTTTGGACCAAGCAAAAATGCCCGTACGGGCGGTTCAAGCCTACACAGTAGCATCAGGGATGGGCGATACGCTTGCTATGAGCAACTTAGGATACAAGCTCATGAATGCAGGGTTCGTGACGGAAGCGAAAGCCGAGTGCGAGAAAGCGACAGACTTCAAAGAACCCCATAAGAACGTCGGACAATTAATGACGGCTCTGCAAGCAACGCCAGAGCAGGAAAGCGAGATTGCGAAGGAGCTATTTGAAGCTGCAAAGCGGCGGGTTGTGTTCCTTCAACAGATTGGCGCTGCCGCAGCCTCTGAAGAACCGGCGGAGCTCGCAGCCACTTGGCAAGGCCCCGACTGCTCCCTTCAACTATCCCGAACTGGCCAGAGCCTCCGGATCGCGGGAACGTACGAGCGCAAGAATCCCTTTGGAAGCTTGGGTCTCCTGGGAATGTCGCCATCTGCTCCGGAAGTGAAAAGTCGTTACAGCGTCGCGTATGTCGGGACGATTAAGGGGCGAGCTCTATTCGGAGAATTTCACCGGGCTAGGGATGGAGGGGCCGCCTTGTTTGATCCTGCGAATACTCAGCAAGCTCTGATGTTCTTCAGCGTAGACGGAAGCGAGATTTTCGTTATGCGCGACGCTGACAGCGATAGTCCAACCTATGAGCGGTTACGGAGAATACAGTTGGTGACCTGACAATATCCACCGAAGACGAATTTCGACCCGGTACATTTAAGTGGGGCAAAGGGATTGATACACTGATGCCCTGATAAAGAGACAATCAATTTACTTCCTCCTTCTCGGCCCCCTCGCTATGCGCGGTCGCAGCGCCGGATGATCCTCCGGCGGCGTGTGCGCGTCTTCCAGCAGGGCCATCGCTTCCTCGGGATGTGCTCGATATTGACGCCGCCCCAGCGCAGGTCCTTCAGCGCCCTTCGCGATCGCGGCGTCGCGGTCGAGCCAGTCCTGGCCGGTGCGCGCGCGGGGCTCGGGATGGCGGCGCGGGCGGCGGCTGCCCATCGCCATCAGGCGCGCCACCTTGAACGCCTCCATGGCCTTGATCAGCCGCTCGTAGTCCACCGTGGGGCTGGCCCACAGCTCATTGACGCAGCGCTCGGCCACCTCCTGCAGTTTCACGCCCAGCATGCGCAGTTTGAGCCGGCGGCCGGCGCGGGCGGTCGGCACCGTGTCGGTGGCGCGGGCCGCAAAGGGATGGCGCTTCCAGCCGAATTCGCGGGCCCAGCGGCCGACGGTGCCGTGGGTCGCGCCGGTGCGCTGCGCGATCTGCTTGTAGCTCAGCGTCGTCTCCTCGATCAGCCGGCGCGTCGTGGCCACCGTGGCATTGGTGTGCAGCCGCTTGGAGCCCTTCGGGCGGTCGGGAATGGGCGGCTGGCCGTCGTCGTCCACATCAGGCCGGATCCGCAGGCGCAGCACCGGCTCCTCGGAGGCGTCGTGGACGCGGTGCCAGTTGTTGAAGAGAGGATTGAGGGGATGTGCCATGAAGGGGACTATATGCCTATTCGCGGAGGTTGCAAGAGGCGGAGCGGGTTGCATCGCAGCAACGAATTTGCGCGACGCGCGCGGATGAAATCGCGACACTCCGTGTTTCCAACCAGACAACAAAAATTGGGGGAAACACATGCGTTCACTGACACTCGCGGCCGTGCTGGCCGCAGGCTTCGCCATGCCTGCTTTCGCGCAGGCGCCGCAGATGGAGAAGAACATCTCCATGGGCCTCGCCATGGCCATCATGCAGGGCACGATCGATCAATGCACCAAGGATGGCTACAAGGTCTCGGTCACCATCGTCGATAAGGCCGGCAATGTGGCCGGGCAGATCCGCGGTGACGGCACCAATCCGCATACGATGGAATTCAGCCGGCTCAAGGCCTGGACCTCGCGCACCCGCGGCCAGACCTCGCTGGAATTCATGAAGCTCGTGGCCGATCCCGCCAATGCCTATCTGAAGCAGATCCCCAATGTGGTCGCCGTCGGCGGCGGCGTGCCGATCAAGGCAGGGAATGAAGTGATCGGCGCCGTCGGCGTCTCCGGCGCGCCGGGCGGCGAGAAGGATGAAGTGTGCGCGGTGGCGGGGATTGCGAAGGTGGAGGCGGCGCTGAAGTAGGGCGCAGGCCTGTAGCCTGCATGGAGCGCAGCGTAATGCAGGGACCGGCGCTATGTTGATACGCCGGTCCCCGGATTGCGCTGCGCTCCATCCGGGCTACGGCTTCGCCTCGATCCCCAGCACCTTCATCCGCGACGCCAGCGTTGTCGGCTTCATGTCGAGCAGTTCGGCCGCGCCATGGCGGCCGAACACTTTTCCGGATGTGGCGGCAAGCGCCGCGAGGATGTTGCTGCGCTCGTGATCGCGCAGCTCGCCGGATGTCATCACCGCCGGCCGTGTCTCGGTCCTGGCGCGGGCGCCGGTGGCGGCTTGCGGGCCGGCGCTGTCGGGCAGGTCGATCCGTAATCTCCCATGCTGCGCGAGAATCACCGCGCGCTCGATCACGTTCTGCAGCTCGCGCACATTACCCGGCCAATCATAGCGCGACAGTTTTCGCGCATCGCCTTCGGAGAGGCGCAGGTCCGAATTCAATTTCTCGCTGAGCAGGAAGTGTTGCGCCAGCAGCGGAATGTCCTCGCGGCGATCGCGCAGCGGCACGGACTCCACGGGAAACACGTTGAGCCGGAAATACAAATCCTCGCGGAATTTTCCGCGTGCCACTTCCTGTTTGAGGTTGCAATTGGTGGCGGCGATGACGCGGACATCGACGTCACGGGTGCGCTCCTCGCCGACGCGTTCGAAATTGCCTTCCTGCAGCACGCGGAGCAGCTTGCCCTGCAGCTCCAGCGGGATTTCGCCGACCTCGTCGAGGAACAGCGTGCCGCCATCGGCCAGTTCGAAACGGCCGATGCGGTCGCGCACCGCACCGGTGAAGGCGCCGCGCACATGGCCGAAGAATTCGCTCTCGAAGAGTTCGCGCGGGATGGCGGCGCAGTTCACGCGGATCAGCGGGCGGTCGCGGCGGCTGGAGGCTTCGTGGATAGCGCGCGCGATCAGCTCCTTGCCGGTGCCGCTCTCGCCGGTGATCAGCACGGCGGCGGTGGTGGGCGCCACGAGCTTGACCTGCCTTAGCGTCTTCTGAATCGCCGCCGACTGCCCGATGATGCCGCGTGGATTGGTCTCGATGCGGATTTCCTCCTGCAGATAGGCGTTTTCGAGTTCGAGCCGTTCGCGCAGGCGATCGACTTCGGCGAGGGCCGCATGCAGTTTCTCATCCGCCTCGCGGCGCTGGCTGACATCGCGAAACACGATCACGGCGCCCACCACCATGTGGCGGTCGCGGATCGGCGTCGATGTGTATTCGACCCAGACCGGCGTGCCGTCTTTGCGCCAGAACACCTCGTTGTCGATCTTGTGCACGGCGCCGTCGCGGAAGGCGGCATAGATCGGGCAGTCGTGATCGTGATAGTGGCTGCCATCGGCGTGGCTGTGATGCATGATGGCGTGGATCTCGCGGCCGACCAGCTCCTCCGCCGTCCAGCCCAGCATGCGTTCGGCGGCAGGATTGACGAAGGTCGCCTTGCCCTCGGCATTGACGCCGTAGATGCCTTCACCGGCGGCGCGCAGGATCAGCTGGTTTTCTCTTTCAATATCTTGAAAGACACGTTCAACGCGTTGCCACGCGGCGATGCCGCCATGCATGTAGTCTTCCGCATCGGCATCGACATGGCGGCGGCGGCGTTCTTCGAGATCGCTCATGGTGAGCGTCACCAGCGTGCGCCCGCCGACTTCCAGCAGCGCGCCGGCATATTCGAGTTGCAGCGCCTGGCCCGTCGCATGGCGCGGGGTGAGCGTGCGGGTGAAATAGCTGCCCTTGGCGAGGACGGCTTGCGTGAACACGATGAGGGCAGGGAGCTGCCCCTTATGCAGCGCGCTGATCTTGATCTCGCGCAGGGTCATGCGGTCATAGCCGAGCAGCGAACAGGCTGCGAGATTGCCATCGATAATCTGGTCGCTGTGCGGATCGAGCAGCAAGGTTGGCTCGATGGCGTAATCGAAGGCGATCAGGCGCAGATCGGGCTCGCGCAGCGGCGCATCCATGGTTGACTCCGAGATTTCGTAGTCGTGCTACGAAATCTCGTGTAGCACGAAATCTCGTGATTTCCAATCAGATGCGAAAACGCCTGCGGCACTTGGACTTCTCAGCGTGGCCGCGGCTGGCACACTCCTTGAATACTCCTCGGGAGCATCACCGGAGGAGTCACATGTCCACATTCGACAATCCGTTCGACCCCAATCGCCGCCTGGGCCGCTGCAGCTGCGGACAGCACGACAGCGACGCCGCCCATGAGGCTTCGTTGCAGCTGCAATGCGATGCCTCCGAGAGCGCGGAGAAACGCTACGAGGGCGTGGTCGCTTCCGCCGTGATGCGTCAGCTGTTTCCGCAGCAGGCCACCCGCCGCGCCTTCCTCACATCGGTGGGCGCGTCCTCGGCGCTGGCGGCGCTGTCGCAGTTCTTCCCGATCAAGACGGCCACTGAAGTCTTCGCGCAGGGCGCGGGCAAACTTGAGAAGACCGAGCTCAAGGTCGGCTTCATTCCGATCACCTGCGCGACGCCAATCATCATGGCGGATCCGCTCGGCTTCTATCAGAAGCAGGGGCTGAAGGTGGAGGTGGTGAAGACCGCCGGCTGGGCCGTCATTCGCGACAAGACCATCAACAAGGAATATGACGCCGCGCATATGCTGGCGCCGATGCCGATCGCGATCTCATTGGGGCTTGGCTCGCAGCCGATCCCGTTCACGGTGCCGGCGATCGAGAACATCAACGGGCAGGGCATCACGCTCGCCATGAAGCACAAGGACAAGCGCGATCCGAAGGACTGGAAGGGCTTCAAGATCGCCGTCCCGTTCGACTATTCGATGCACAACTATCTCTTGCGCTACTATCTCGCCGAACACGGCATCGATCCCGATGCGGATATCCAGATCCGCTCGGTGCCGCCGCCGGAGATGGTCGCGAACCTGCGCGCCGACAATATCGATGGCTTCCTCGCGCCGGATAATATCTGCCAGCGCGCGATCTATGACGGCGTCGGCTTCATGCATATCCTGTCGAAGGAAATCTGGGACGGGCATCCGTGTTGTTCGTTCGCCGCCAGCCGCGAGTTTATCACCACTGCGCCAAATTCCTTTGCCGCGCTGACGCGCGCCATCGTCGATGCCACGGCCTATGCCTCGAAGGCGGAGAACCGCAAGTCGATCGCGGAAGCGATTGCGCCCGCCGCCTATCTCAACGCGCCGCCGGTGGTGCTGGAGCAGGTGCTCACCGGCACCTATGCGGACGGGCTCGGCGGCATCAAGACCGATCCCAAGCGCGTCGATTTCGATCCGTTCCCCTGGCAGAGCTTTGCGGTGTGGATGATGACCCAGATGAAACGCTGGGGCCAGATCAAGGGCGACGTCGACTACAAGGGCGTGGCCGAGCAAATCTATCTCGCGACGGACACCGCGAAGGTGATGAAGGAGATGGGGCTGACACCGCCGACCACCAGCTACAAGTCTTTCGCGGTGATGGGCAAGACCTTCGATCCGACCAAGCCGGATGACTATGTGGCGAGCTTCAAGATCAAGAAGGCGTCGTGACGTGATGATGTCGGTGTTGTTCTTCACCTCCCCCTGCAGGGGGGAGGTCGACGATACGCAGTATCGGCGGGTGGGGGTGGCGGAGCGTGCGTCACCCCACCCCGGCCGCTGCGCAGCCGACCCTCCCCCTGCAGGGGAGGGTGGAGACCAGCGATGACAAAATCCCTTCGTTTTCGCGCGGCCGTCGTGTCGCTCGCGATCTTTCTCGCCTTCATCGGCGTCTGGCATCTCGCCACGCGGCAGACCGCTGCGACCACCACCATGTCGCCGGAATACGCAAAGCTCATGGGCATCACTGCGACCCAGGGTAAATCCGCGATGCCCGGTCCGCTCGATGTTGGCGCAAAACTCTGGGAACATCTCAAGCGGCCGTTCTATGACAACGGGCCGAACGACAAGGGCCTCGGCATCCAGCTCGCTTATTCCATCGGCCGCGTCGGGCTGGGCTATCTCATCGCCGTGCTGGTCGCGATCCCGCTCGGCTTTCTCATCGGCATGTCACCGCTGATGAACAAGGCGCTCGATCCCTTCATCCAGGTGCTCAAGCCGATCTCGCCTTTGGCCTGGATGCCGCTCGCGCTCTACACGATCAAGGATTCCTCGCTGTCCGCGATTTTCGTGATCTTCATCTGCTCGGTCTGGCCGATGCTGTTGAACACGGCGTTCGGCGTGGCGTCCGTGCGCAAGGAATGGGTGAATGTCGCGCGCACGCTGGAAGTCGGCACCTTCCGCCGCGCCTTCACCGTGATCCTGCCGGCGGCCGCGCCCACCATCCTCACCGGCATGCGCATTTCCATCGGTATCGCCTGGCTCGTCATCGTCGCCGCCGAGATGCTCGTGGGTGGCACCGGCATCGGTTACTTCGTCTGGAACGAATGGAATAATTTGTCGATCACCAATGTGATCATCGCGATCCTGATGATCGGGCTGGTCGGCATGCTGCTCGATCAGATCCTCGCGCGTTTCACCCGCCTCGTGACGTTTCCGGAGTGAAGATGATGCGATTTGAAATGTCAGCTAGCGCCCATTTCTTCACCTCCCCTGCAGGGGGAGGTCGCCGCGATCAGGCGCGCGGCAGCGCGCGTGAGTGCGGCGGGTGGGGGTGAATGCGCCACCCCACCCCGATCGGCCTGCGGCCGCTCGACCCTCCCCCTGCAGGGGAGGGTGCAACCATGACCGCCAGGTTCATTTCCATCGAAGGCATCGCCAGGCGCTATCCGCAGCCGGCGGGCGGCACCACCACGATTTTCGAGGATCTCTGGCTATCCCTGGCGCCCGGCGAATTCGGCTGCATCATCGGCCATTCCGGCTGCGGCAAGACTACGGTGCTCAACATTCTCGCCGGGCTCGACGAGCCCAGTGAGGGCACCGTGATCGTCGATGGCCAGGCGATCTCCGGCACCAGCCTCGACCGCGCGGTGATCTTCCAGAGCCACGCGCTGCTGCCGTGGATGACCGTCATGGGCAACATCGCCTATGCGGTCTCGTCGAAATGGCGCAAATGGGACAAGGCAAAGATCCGGACACACGCGCAGACCTTCATCGACAAGGTCGGCCTTACAGGCTCTGAGCACAAACGGCCGTCCGAGCTCTCTGGCGGCATGAAACAGCGTGTCGGCATCGCGCGCGCGCTGTCGATCACGCCGAAGATCATGCTGATGGACGAGCCGTTTTCGGCGCTGGACGCGCTGACCCGCGGCACGCTGCAGGATGAGGTCCGCCGCGTCACGCTGGAGACCGGGCAGACGACGTTCATGATCACCCATGACGTCGACGAGGCGATGTATCTCGCCGACAAGATCTTTCTGATGACCAACGGCCCCGGCGCGGTGCTGGCGGAGATCGTCGAGAACCCGCTGCCGAAGGACCGTGCCCGCATCGATCTGCACAAGCACCCGCATTACTACGCGCTGCGCAACCACATCATCGATTTCCTGGTGACGCGCAGCAAGACGTTTACCGCCACCACGCCGGACCACGATCCGCGCAACGTCCCCGTGGTGCGGCCCACATTCACCGAGGCGCCAACGATGCCGTCTCTTCACAGCGCTGCGCGCTGATCATCTGCAAAGGAGAAGACCATGCTGCGATCCGACCTCACCGAAAAGCTGCTCGACATCAAGCGCGAGAAGGAATGGAGCTGGAAATATATCTGCGGCAAGATCGGCGGCTATTCCGATGTGCTGATCGTCGGCGCCATTCTCGGCAACATGAAGCTGACAAAACCGCAGGCGGCCAATGCGGGCGAACTGTTCGGCCTCACCAAGGCCGAGACCGCGATGCTCAACGAAATCCCGATGCGCGCCGAAACCATGCAGATGCCGCCGCAGGACCCGCTGATCTATCGCTTCTATGAGATGGTGATGGTGAACGGCCCGGCCTGGAAGATGCTGATCGAGGAAGAATTCGGCGACGGCATCATGTCGGCCATCGATTTCGACTTCGATTTCGAGCGCGTGGCAAACCCCAAGGGCGACCGCGTGAAGATCACGATGAGCGGAAAATTCCTGCCGTATAAATATTACGGCGCGAGCGGGAACGTGCCGGAATATGGGTTCAAGGAGGAGTGAGGGCGTAGGGCGACGGTTGATGATCGTGCGTCATGGCCGGGCTTGTCCCGGCCATTTCCATCTCGCCTGCTAAATTTGGCTTGTATGCATATATATTGACGAGAAATATAATACGGTATATTCATAGATATACGTTGTGATGTTTTCGTATAGTTATGGATTGACGCATGAGTGTCAGGCAGCTC
Source organism: Tardiphaga alba (assembly GCF_018279705.1). NCBI lineage: Bacteria > Pseudomonadati > Pseudomonadota > Alphaproteobacteria > Hyphomicrobiales > Nitrobacteraceae > Tardiphaga > Tardiphaga alba. The sequence goes on along the minus strand of NZ_CP036498.1, from coordinate 4,190,172 downwards.
GTTCAGCAGCAATATCAGCGGGTTGCCGATCGCAACGCTGCGCAAGACTGGGAGGCGCCTCCGCCGGAGGGCTGGCTACGCACCGTGCGCAAGTCGCTGGGCATGTCCGGCGCCCAACTGGCGCGGCGGATGGGGGTAACCCGTGCCCGGATCGCGCAGGCGGAGACTTCTGAGGGCGAGGGCGGCATCACACTGAAATCCATGCAGGCGACGGCCGAGGCGATGGGGTGTCGCTTTGTCTATGCTGTCGTGCCTGAAGGCGGGCGCATCGAGGACGTCATCCTCGCGCAGGCGCGCAGGAAGGCGACGGCGCTGGTCCATGCAGCGAGCAAGCATATGGCGCTGGAAAGCCAGGTGCTGCCGGATGAGAGCATCGCCAGGGAGATCGATCGCCTCAAACATCAGCTCGCGCGCGACATGCCGGCCGATTTCTGGAACGAGCCATGAAGGCGGCCGAGCATCCGGAAGGCGCGACGCCGCTGGACCCGGATGAACTCGGCGGGCTCAAGCACAAGCATGTCACCACGCGCCTCCAGCTCGACGAGCTGGAGCAGGTGAATATCCAGTCGGGCATGGCCTGGGCGGCGCGGCAGCGCGGCGAAGTGCTGACCGACAGATTTGTGGTCACGCTGCACAAGCGCCTGTTCGGCGAGGTGTGGGATTGGGCCGGCCGCTTTCGCACCACGGGCAAGAATATCGGCGTCGATCCCATCCGCATCGCCGTCGAGCTGCGCAGCCTGATGGATGATGCGCGGTACTGGGTCGAACACAAAACCTATCCACCGTCGGAAGCAGCCATCAGGCTGCATCATCGGCTGGTGGCGATCCATCCCTTCGCCAACGGCAATGGCCGCCACGCGCGCATCATGGCCGATACGGTGCTGACGCGGGTCTACAAGGTGGCGCCGATCGACTGGGCAGGCGGCTATGACCTGCAGCAGATGAATGAGCGGCGGGTCGCATATATCGCGGCGCTGAAGGCGGCGGATCGTGGGGATTTGGGGGCGTTGATGAAGTTTGTTGAGGAAGGTGACCGTTCGAATGCGTAGTATCAAATCGTGCCGAGCAGTTCGTGATACATTGACGGCATACCATGATATCCGCCGTCAGATCGCTTTTCCTATTTGAAAGTTAGCACAATGGATCCAATTTCTATCGCGCTATCATCATCTGCTTTGCTGATATCGGGTGCGACGGCATGGCTCACTCTCTTCCGTCGCGGAAAAGTCAAAATGACCCAGCCCACGATTATCTATTTCGGACCAGATGGACGCAATAATCGACGAGGATCTGCTCCTCCAAAAGTCTTTCTCCGAGCGTTACTTTTCGCCACCTCGAAACGTGGCAGAATCATTGAGAGCATGCATGTTAGGCTTGCTCGGAATGAAGCCCGGCAAAACTTCAATATTTGGGTGTATGGCGACGAACGTATGGTTCGCGGCAGTGGTTTGTTTGTTGGGGAGAGTGGCGTCGCGGTCAATCATCACTTCCTCTTGCCGCGCGACGACAAATCTTTTCAGTTTCTCGCTGGTAAGTACAGGCTTGAGGTCTTCGCTCGTCTTCTAGGGGACCGCGAACAGACGTGTTTATGGTCCCAAGAACTTGAGGTTTCTGAGGAGGCGGCTCGTAGATTGCTGGAATCCGCCTCCGGACTTTATTTCGATTGGGGACCAGATGCCGCTCGATACATGCCGCATATCGATGAGCAGCCAGAAAGGACCGAGAACCCTTGGAATGGTTTGAACTTGCCGCAGCGAATGGAAAAGTGAGCTAGAGTTCACAGAGTTTTAGCTTTGAGCTCAACCGGCGGATGACGCTCTGCTTATCAGCCCTACGGTCGGAATTTTTGAAACAGCAAGACCGATCAAGACGCATCTATCGCGTCATGCCATACACCCCGCATGACCACGCTACGCTCCGCACCTCTCGATCTCCCAGCCACCGTGCAATGGATCGAGCATCATCTCGACACCCCGCTCAGCGTCGAGGTGATCGCCGAGGTCGCCGGCCTGTCGCCCTATCACTTCTCGCGGTTGTTTTCCGCCCGCATGGGGCGGGGCGTGATGGCGCATGTGCGGGGGCGGCGGCTGGTGCGCGCGGCGCAGCGGCTTGCGACCGATCCCGAACTGCGCCTGATCGATCTCGCGGTCGATTGCGGCTTCGACTCGCAGGAGGCGTTTACCCGCGCGTTCTCCCGCACCTTCGGCGTGGCGCCCGGACGGTTTCGTCGCGGCTTTAGTGTCACGCCCATTGAAGGACAATACCCCATGACCATGCCAGAGACCGATGTCACCCTGACGCAATTGCCGGAGCTGGCGACGCTGGAGGCCTTCACTGTCGCCGGGCCGCAGCGGCGGTTTGACGAGGGCAACAAGGCGGAGATTCCGCAGCTGTGGTCGCAGATGATGGGCGCGCTGCCTTTTGCTGGCCAGGCGCCGGAATGGACCACCTATGGCGTGGTCTGGAATGTGGACCGCGCCGAGGGGCATTTCGATTATCTGGCCGGCGTCGGTGTGGCTGACGAAGCGACACTGCCGGCGGGGTTTTCCGCATTGCGCATTCCCGCTGGGCACTATGCGGTGTTTCGCATCACGTTGAATGGTGGTCCCGTGCATCAGCAGCTGAAAAGCGCGATGGCAAGGATCTGGGGCGAACTGGTGCCAGCGGCTGGCTTGAACGTGGCGGGGGGCCAGACTTCGAGCGCTATGACAGCGAATTCGCCCCAACGATGAAAGGCGCGGTCATTGATTTTTATCTGCCCGTCGCAACGTAAGGCACGCGGATGGAAACGCATCGTTTCCATCCGCGCGCTGGTCCTGTCGCGGATACGGCTTAAATTGCCGGCAACAGAGTTACTCCTCGAAACCAAATTCCTGAAGACTCCATCACATTCGCGCGTTGATGTAGCACGAGAGTGCTTTATGCAGCCGCATGCCTTGCGGCTGCTTGGGGATAGCAGGATCCGGTTGGCATGGCCGGGCTTCGAAGCGCCGTGATCCGTGTGGGAGGAGGGCGGTGTGGCCAGAAAATTTTGTTGGGCGCGGCCGCCGCACAAAAACCTGCCGGTTGTCACAGAGCTGTATCGACAGGCATGTCACCGTGATCACTCGATCACTTACGTTGAAGGACCTAGTGTTGATGGACCTACCCAAGAGCTTTCGCTTCGCGTCGATTTCTGCGGCATTGCTGGCAGTGACCCTCGTTCTGCCGAGCGCACACGCGCAGCAGGCAGCTTCACGAGATCCCGCGGCCGTGAAGGCGGGCAACTACAAGATCGATCCCGACCACACCCAGATCACTTTCTCGCTGTCGCATCTCGGCTTCAGTGAATTTTCCGGACAATTCTCGGGCGCGTCCGGCAGCCTCAAGATCGATCCCGCCAAACCCGAGGCGTCGCAGCTCAAGGTGACGGTATCGGCTGCATCGATCCAGACCACCGTTCCGGAATTGACCGAGAAGCTCAAGGGCAAGGAATGGTTCGACACCGCTGCTTATCCGCAAGCGACCTTCAACGCCTCGAAGATCACGCCGACCGGCGCTGACACCGCGACCATTTCCGGGGACCTGACCCTGCATGGCGTTACCAAGCCCGTGACACTCACCGCGCGATTGGTCGGTTCGGGAATCAATCCCATCGACAAGGCCGTCACCGTCGGCTTCCAGGCGAAGGGAACGATCAAACGCGGCGATTTCGGCATCAAGCAGTATTTGCCGGTCCTCGGGGATGACGTTCAACTCTTGATAGACGCCGCCTTCGTTCTGGAGTGATTCCAGCGCGATCCTGCGTGGAGGGAGCTTCTCTCTGAGAGAGCGGTTCCCTCCGATTTGGTTGTGAGTGCGGCATCAGGCACCCGGGGCATTTGTCCGGTCGCGACTGGCGGCGCCGACCTGATCTCCGGCGGATGCATCCGGAAACCCATCGTTTCCATGCCTGCGCTGTTCCTTTGGCGGAAAGCGCCTAGATAGGTCTCAACACACCCACCCCGAGACCATTCCCATGAAGAAAATCGGCTTTCTCTCTTTCGGCCACTGGACGCCGCAGGCCTCGTCGCAGACGCGCTCGGCCGGTGATGCGCTGCTGCAATCCATCGATCTCGCCGTTGCCGCCGAAGAGCTCGGCGCTGACGGCGCCTATGTCCGCGTGCATCATTTTGCGCGCCAGCTGGCGGCGCCGTTTCCGCTGCTGGCGGCCATCGGCGCCCGCACCAAGACAATCGAGATCGGTACCGCCGTGATCGACATGCGCTACGAGAACCCGCTCTATATGGCGGAGGATGCCGGTGCTGCGGATCTCATCGCGGGCGGACGGCTGCAACTCGGCATCTCGCGCGGTTCGCCGGAGCAGGTGATCGATGGCTATCGCTATTTCGGCTACGCGCCGGCGGAAGGGCAGACCGATGCCGACATGGCGCGACGGCATACCGAAGTGTTTCTCGACGTGCTGAAGGGCAAGGGCTTTGCGCAGCCCAATCCGTCGCCGATGTTTCCGAACCCGCCGGGCCTGCTGCGGCTGGAGCCGCATAGCGAAGGCCTGCGCGAGCGCATCTGGTGGGGCGCTGCCACCAATGCGACGGCGGAATGGGCGGCCAAGATGGGCATGAACCTGCAGTCCTCAACGCTGAAGATCGACGAGACCGGCAAGCCGTTCCATGTGCAGCAGGCGGAGCAGATCCGGCTCTATCGCGAAGCGTGGAAGAGTGCAGGGCACGCGGGGACACCACGTGTCTCGGTGTCGCGCAGCATCTTCGCGCTGGTGAACGATCAGGACCGCATGTATTTCGGCCGTAGCGGCGACGAGGACAAGGTCGGGATGCTGAGCGCCACCGAGCGCGCCATCTTCGGTCGCAGTTTTGCGGCGGAGCCCGACAAGCTGATCGACCAGCTCAAGGGCGACGAGGCGATTGCCGAAGCCGATACGCTGCTGCTGACGGTGCCGAACCAACTCGGTGTCGATTACAACGCCCATGTGATCGAGGCGATCCTCAAGCACGTGGCGCCGGGCATGGGCTGGCGGTGAGCCACCACGGTTAATCCGGCATGAACGCGTCGGCCAATATCCGGCGCGTTCGTTTATATGGCTGCAATCTAAGATAGGTATCATGCGCTTCTCATTGGGAGAGACGTGACATGCTTTCGAAAATCACTCTGACAGCGACTGCAGCGACATTGCTGATCGTCTCCGCGACGGCGGCGGTCCAGGCGCAAATGCCGGGCAACCGTCGAATGCCCGGCCCCAACGGCGTGCCGGAGGGCTACATCCGCATCACAGCCACGCTTAATCTGTTTGTGGCCGGCCCAACCGGCGAAGGCGAAGAGGCCGACAAGCTGCGCGATCGTTCCCGCCGCTTCATCTACAGCACGGCCGCGCGCGAATGCGATATTCTGCGTGAAACGCTGGCGCAGGAATGTGCGCTGGAGAATGTCACCAGCAACCTCAACGTCACGCCACGCTACCAGCCGAACCAGCCGGAAGGTTACAATGTGAGCGGCACGATGACGCTCAGCGTGAAATTGAAGAAGGAGTAGAGCATTGTCACCCCCGTCGCACAGCTTCGCTGTGCTTGGGGGATGACTGAGCGCGACTTCGAAGATCCTGCGTTAGTCTCGCGCGCGCTTTGCTCGTCTCACGTCAGAACTTCACCGTCGCTTCCAGCGAGAAGCGACGGACGTCGCCGATGGCGACGTTCGTATTGTTGACGGCCGACGGGTAATAGGTCTTGTCGAACAGGTTCTTGACGTTGAACTGATAAATGACCGGGAAGCCATTCTGTTTCACCTCATAGCTCGCAAAGGCGTCGGCCACCGTATAGGACGGCAGCATGTAGGTGTTGGTGGAGTCGCCCGGTCGATCACCGACATAGCGGGCGCCGCCGCCGACGCGTAGCCTGCCCGGCAGCGCGGTGCCGAAATCATAGACCATAAACAGCGAGGCGGTGTTGAGGGCTACGTTGAGCAACCCCTTGCCGATCAGCGTCGGATCTTCCGTGACGCGGGCGTCCGTATAGCCATAGCTGCCGATCACGCTGACATTGTCGGTCAGGCGGCCGGTGAGGTCGAGTTCAACGCCGCGCGAGCGCACCTTGCCGGCCGTGCGGATCGCATTCACCCCGCCTCCGACAGGAATTGCGACCAGTACGTTCTTCTTGTCGATATCAAAAACGGCAATATTACCGGACAGCCGCTTGTTGACGTCGAATTTGATGCCGGTTTCCCACTGCACGCCTTCTTCGGGAAGCAGGTCCGAGCCGATCGTGAAGCCGGTGGATGCGCCAGGAAAGATGTTGATCGCGGAGGTGGGCTTCAGCGACTCAGTGTAGCTGAGATACCATGACACTTCGTCGGTGATCTTGTAGATGACGCCGCCGATCGGCAGCGCCTTGCTGCCAGCGAGATTCGTGTTGGTGATAAACGGGCTTGGGCTGCGGCCGCGTCCGGCGAGTTGTTCATACTCCAACCATCGCACGCCGCCGACCAATAGAAGCTGATTGGTCAGATAGAACGTGTCCTGAAAGAACAGGCCGCGCATGCCGAGCAAATCGGTCTGCGCGCTTTCGGTGGAACCGACGATCGAGCTCGGCTGCAGCACGCCATAGACCGGATTGTACATGTTGAAGTTGGATGGACCGCCGCGGATCAGATATTCGCGATAGATGGAGCGGTATTGCGCATCGCCGCCGAACAGCACTTCGTTGCGGAAGCCGCCAATATTGACGTCGCCGCGCAGATAGGCGACGCCAGCGCTCACATTGCTCAGCGATCCCTTGGTGCCATCGTTGTTGCGCACCATTGCGCCGGTCGTGGGGTTGAAGCTGTTGATGCGCAGCTGGTTCGCATCGAACATTTCGGTGTTGTAGCTGTAGGATGCGTAGAGCTTCCAGTTCTCGTTGATGCGATGATCCACCGACGCCTGGATCAGGTGCGACTTGCCCCACATATTGTTATAGGCTTCGTCCAGCCGGCGCTCGCGCGGAATCTGCAACGGGGTCGAGGTGCCGGCGATGAACGACGTGCCGCGATCGAATGGATAGCTGAAGTCGCGATATTCGTAGTTCAGGTGCACCGTGGTGTCGTCGCCGTACCAGGACAGCGATGGCGCGATCAGCGTTTCCTTGCGGAGGCCGAAATTGCGCCAGTAATCCTCGCTCTGCCCATAGGCGATGAAGCGATAGGCAAGGCCATTGCTGCCGATCGGTCCGGTGATATCGGCGGTGCCGTCGATGCCGTTCTTGCCATTGCCAAAGGTCGAGCCGAGCAGGGTGACCGAGCCGTGCTGATAGAGATCGGGCCGCTTGCTGATCGTGTTGACGATGCCGCCGGGATCGATGATGCCGTAAAGCAGCGAGGCCGGCCCCTTCAGCACTTCAACGCTTTCGACGGCGGCGTTGAGGCTGCGGCCCTGCACCAGCGGCAGCCCGTTGCGCATGATCGAGCCGTCGCGATTGTCACCGAAGCCGCGGCGCATCACGGCATCCTGTGTGCCGGCCAGCGTGTTGGTCTGGGTGATGCCGCTCACATTGGCGAGGGCGTCGTCGAGATTGCGCGGCAGCTGATCCTTGATCACCTGCTCGGGAACGACGTTCACGGTCTGCGATGAATTCAGCGGCGGCTGGCCGGAGCGCAGCGTGGTGGCGCTCGGCATCGCGCGATAGCCGAGCACCTGCTCATAGCGCACAGCCGCTGCCGCGATGGCGCGCTCGGTCGCCGTGGGTGGCGCAGGCGGCGGCGTGGTGTTGCGACGGGCAGCGACGGCGCGCGAACGGCTCGGCGTGGCGGTGGCGCGGGCAGGGCGGCGCGTCTGCGTGGAGGATTCCACGGTGACGGGCGGCAGCGATGTCTGGGCCTGAGCCAGCGAGGCGCATGCCATCATGTCGCCGACGACGAATGCGGCACCGATCAGCCAGCGGGCTTGTCGCGCAGTGAATGCGTTGGGTCGGCTCTTGTGAGAGCCACGAGAAATGCTGGTCGTCACGTCGCCCTGCCACTTTCCAATTGAGGTGAGAAAGTGGCGCTGTATCAGGCGTTAACCATCAGCAGAATGAGCGCGACGGTTGAATTGCTCTAAGAACACACCATCGCACCTTTCCGCCTCAACAATCCGCGGGTCGTGCCGATGAATTGTGCAGTCACCTTTGCTCGAAAGCTTTTAAAATCGCGCAGCGCGGGTTCGGTCTGTGAACTGCGCTGCGCGGTTGTTGTCCGATTTCGGGCTTACACGCCGGCCTTCACCTGGGCGACAGCTTCGGCAATCAGCGAATCCATCTTGCTGCGCAGTTCGGCGTCGGTGATGGCCACGCCCTTGGCGGTAAGATCGGCCAGCACCTTGCGCAGCACGTCGTCATCGCCGGCTTCGTCGAAATCGGCCGCCACCACTTCCTTGGCATAGGCATCGGCGTCCGCGCCGGCCTTGCCGAGCTTTTCCGCGGCCCACAGGCCGAGCAGCTTGTTGCGGCGGTTCATCGCCTTGAACTTCTGCTCCTCATCGAGCGCGAATTTGCGTTCAAAATCTTGTCCGCGCTTGTCCATTGATGACATCTTGGGGTTCCCTGGGTTGGCGGGTGGTCGGGCCGGCGTTGTAATTACCGGTTGGAGGCTTAACTAAGTGCGCGTAGCTGACCGAACAATCGGCCGCATGGTCGCAGGTCATTGCGAGGACGGATCATTTGTGCAACCGGGTAAAACCCGCATCTAACCGGCTGGATCGATTGTATCGGCGGGGGGGATCGGGTAGGTTGCCACAAGGTTCGGTTCTCGTTCTGTTTCCTGATCACAGTTCTGTATTCAGAATCTGTGACAGATTGGTGGACAGACCGGTTCCTGGCCTTCACGGCAGCTCCGTCGTGGGTCAATCCCGTTACTCCGGAGCAACCAAATTCCATGGATTTCAACAACACACGGTACATCCCCATGAGCCGTCGACGTCGCATTTATGAAGGCAAGGCCAAGGTTCTGTATGAAGGCCCCGAGCCCGGCACTTTGATCCAGCACTTCAAGGACGACGCGACCGCGTTCAATGCGAAGAAGCATCAGGTGATCGAGGGCAAGGGTGTCCTCAACAACCGGATCTCGGAATACCTGTTCCAGCACCTGAACGATATCGGCGTGCCCACGCATTTCATCCGCCGGCTCAACATGCGCGAGCAGTTGATCCGCGAGGTCGAGATCGTGCCGCTCGAAGTGGTCGTGCGCAATGTCGCCGCCGGCTCGCTGTCGCAGCGCCTCGGCATTGAGGAAGGCACCCAGCTGCCGCGCTCGATCATCGAATTCTACTACAAGAACGATCAGCTCAACGATCCGATGGTCTCCGAAGAGCACATCACGGCATTCGGCTGGGCGACCCCGCAGGAAATCGACGACATCATGGCGCTGGCCATCCGCGTTAACGACTTCCTGACCGGTCTCTTCCTGGGCATCGGCATCCGTCTGGTCGATTTCAAGATGGAATGCGGCCGCCTGTTCGAGAACGACATGATGCGCATCATCGTCGCCGACGAGATCTCGCCGGATTCGTGCCGGCTGTGGGATATCAAGTCGAACGAGAAGCTGGACAAGGACCGTTTCCGCCGGGATCTTGGCGGCGTGCTGGAGGCCTATACCGAGGTTGCCAAGCGTCTCGGCATTCTGGCAGAGAACGAGCGTCCGATGGGCACCGGCCCGGTATTGGTGAAGAGCTGAGGATATAAAGTGAAAGCCCGCGTCACAGTCACATTGAAGAACGGCATCCTCGATCCGCAGGGCAAGGCGATCGAGGGCGCATTGAAGTCGCTCGGCATCGATGGCATCGCCCAGGTACGCCAGGGCAAGGTATTCGATATCGAACTCGCCGCCGGCGCCGATCAGGCGAAGGCCGAAGCTGCGTTAAAAGCAGCAGCGGACAAGCTGCTCGCGAATACCGTGATCGAGAATTACAAGGTGGAAGTGCAGGGGTAAGACGAGGTTCAGCTCAGGGGCTTGGGAGATCGTGTCATGGCTGAGATCAGTGCTGATTTGGTCTACGAAGTTTTGAAAGCGGTGCAGAACGACATTTCGCAGATAAAGCATGAGATGCGCGATGCCAACGGTGCAACGAATGCAATGCGTGGACATCAGATCTCCATGCAGCAGGACGTTCACAACATCTACTCCATCCTCACGAGATACGACGCTCGTCTGGAGCGGATCGAGCGCCGTCTCGAATTGAGCGACGCGCCGACGCTCTCGGCCTAGCGGCGATCATGAGCGAAGTCACCAACCAGCAGGTTTTCGATCTGTTGTGCGAAGTCTTGGATGACCTCGATCGTCTTGATGCAAAGCTTGACGAAAATCTCGTCTTGCTGCGAACGATAAATTACGAAGCAGAGCTTTGGCGGCAACGCATTGATGCGGCCAGAGCTTCGTACAGACCATCCAAGGAAGCTCTTTCGCCATGAAATCCGCCGTCCTCGTCTTCCCCGGAATCAATCGCGAGCGCGACATGGCGCGGGCGCTCAAGCTGGCGTCGGGCACCGAGTCCAAGATGGTCTGGCACACCGACACGACGCTGCCTGATGGCACCGATCTGGTCGTCGTTCCCGGCGGCTTCTCCTATGGCGACTATCTGCGCTGTGGCGCCATCGCGGCACGCTCGCCGGTGATGGATGCGGTGCGCAAGTTTGCGGCGGATGGTGGCCTCGTGCTTGGCGTCTGCAACGGTTTTCAGATCCTGTGCGAGAGCGGCCTCCTGCCGGGCATCCTGATGCGCAATGCGCGTCTGAAGTTTATCTGCCAGGACGTGCATCTGCGCGTCGAACGTTCGGATACGCCTTTCACCCGCGGTTACAATGCGGGGCAGGTGATCCGCGTTCCCGTCGCCCATGGCGAGGGCAACTACACGGCGGATGCCGAGACGCTGAAGCGCCTCGAAGGCGATGGCCGCGTGCTGTATCGCTATTGCTCGCCCACCGGCGATGTCGGCGACTTGCATAATATCAACGGCGCCGCTGCTTCGATTGCCGGCATCGTCAGCGAGAACGGCAATGTCCTCGGCATGATGCCGCATCCGGAAAACCACGTCGAAGACATCATGGGCAACACCGACGGCCGCGGTCTCTTCACCGGCCTCGCCGCCCATCTGTCGCGCGCTGCATAGCTGCACTGCGCGTTTGAACCCAGCGTCATTTCGCTGCGTCCATCACGGCATAGGATGACACGTCACCGGCGGTTCCGGTGCGTGCGTTTCAATGCTTGCCTGAGGGGACGCTCATGCCGCTGGCTCTGGTCATTATTCTGCTCGATATCATGCTTGTCTGGCACGCTGCCCGCACCGGGCGGATGCAGCCATGGGCCTATATCATCCTGATGGTGCCGGTGGCCGGCGCGGTCGCCTATGTACTGATCGAGCTGCTGCCGGAAATCTTTGGCGGCCGTACCGCGCAGCAGGCGCGCCGCAATGTCGCCAAGCGCATCGATCCCGAAAAGACCTATCGCGGATTGGCCGATCAGCTCGCTTCCGCCGATACGATCGCCAATCGCGCCGCACTGGCGGCCGAATGCCTCGAGATCGGCCGGTTCGACGAAGCCGTACAGCACTACGCGCATATCCTCACACTGCCGCTCGGCCATGACCCCAAATACGCGCTCGCCAAGGCCAGGGCGCAGTTCGGCGCCAGGCGTCCGCTGGATGCGATCGCGACGCTCGACGCGTTGCAGACGCAGTGGCCGGATTTCGAATCTGCGGACGCGCACCTGCTTTATGCCCGGGCGCTAACGGAGGCGGGGCGAACCGACGAGGCGCTCGGCGAATATGAAGCGCTGCTGCGTTATGCATCGAGCGCCGAGGCGAATGTTCGCTATGGCCAGTTGCTGCATGCGCTGGGCCGCACCTCTGAAGCGAAGGTCGTGTTCGCGGAGTTCGTGGTGCAGATGAAGCGCGCGCCCAAATTCGCCCGCAAGGCGCAGGCCGAATGGCTGTCCATCGCCGAGAAGTCGCTAGCGGCGTGAGGTTGCGGTGGCGGATTGCGGAACAACCGGGGTGTGGCAGTCGGCCATCTTTCCGGCGCGGCCAGGGCCGATATGATGATCCATCGGTCACAATACGGCCCGGGCTGCGTTTGATGTGGACGCCGGCGGCGAATTGATGAAATCGCAATCAACATTTGCAAAACTCGCATTCGACAGCATTTCACTGGGGCATTGCATGACAAATCGGTTGGCGACGACGCATCTCACCGTGGCGACGCGGTGCTGGACGGTCTCCGCCGTGATGGCGCTGGCAGCGATGGCTGCGGCGCCGGCCTTTGCTGCCCCCGCCAAGCAGGCGCGACCGGCCAAGGTCGTCGAGGCGATGGCGCCGCGCAATGCCGGCGAGCCGATCATGGCGATCGTGTCGATCAAGAGCCAGCAGGTGACGTTCTACGACGCCGAAGGCTGGATCGCGCGTGCGCCGGTCTCCACCGGCGTCGGTGGACGCGAAACGCCGTCCGGCGTGTTTGCGATCCTGGAGAAAAACAAGGATCACCGCTCCAACATGTATGACGATGCGCATATGCCGAACATGCAGCGCATCACCTGGAACGGTGTGGCGCTGCATGGCGGCCCGCTGCCCGGTTATGCCGCCTCGCATGGCTGCGTGCGCATGCCTTATGGTTTCGCCGACAAGATGTTCGACAAGACGCGCATCGGAATGCGCGTGATCGTCTCGCCGATCGATACGGCGCCGATGGATATCGCTCACCCCGCACTGCTGGTGCCGAAGGCCGAGATCATCGCGGCGGTGCCGGCGCGTGCCGAGACGGCGACGCGCGAGGCGGCTGAGGCTGCCACTGCTGCAGCCGAGGCGAAGAAACTGGCCGCGACGACGGCGCGCGAGGCGAAGCCGCTGCCGGCTGCGCTGCGCAAGCTGGAACTCGCCAAGACCCGTGCCGATGCCCAGCTCGCTTCTGCCGACAAGGCGTTGGCCGCAGCCGCGACCGATCAGGCGAAGGCACGCGCTGAAGATGCGCAGAAGAAAGCGGCTGCGAAGGCGGCAGACCTCGCGACACAGCTCGAGGCGACCAAGGCCGACACGACAGCGAAGCTCGATGCTGCCGCTGCGGCCAAGGATGCGCTAAAGGCTGCCGACGCTAGGAAACTCGCCACGGCCACAGCGGCCACCGACGCAAAACTCGCTGCCGAGCCGGTCTCGATCTATATCAGCCGTGAAACGCAGAAACTCTATGTTCGCCGCAACACGCACAAGCCGGCGCCCGATGGCGGCGGTGAGGTTTACGACTTCAGCATCGAGGTGCCTGTGACGATCCGCGATCCCGGCAAGCCGATCGGCACCCACGTGTTCACGGCCATGGCGCGTGACGGCGCAGGCCTGCGCTGGAGCGCGGTGAGCATCGACGATGGCGACGACGCCAAGTCCGCGCTCGACCGCATCACCATTCCGCAGGAGGTGCTGGACCGGATCGGGCCGACCGCGTTGCCGCGTTCCTCGATCGTGATTTCGGATGAGCCGCTGAGCGCCGAAACCAATTATCGCACCGAGTTCGTCACCGTGCTGAACAACCACCCGCAAGGTGGCTTCGTCACCCGCGTACCGACGCCGCGGATGGATGTGGCGAGCGATGATGGCTATTACGACGATGGTTTCAGCAGCATGTTCTTCCCGCGCGAGCGTGCCCCGCAGGGCAATGCGATGCGCCGTCGCAGCGGCCAGAACGAACGCCCGATGTATCAGCGCAATTGGTGGGAATAGGGCCGGGCCGCATCGACGCCGGCGGGTGTTAACCTCTCGGTAACCGCATTTGTTCAGATCTTAATCAAAGTGTGAACATTTCGTTTCATGCTCGGGTTATTGCGCCGACAACATCGGATTTGAACAATGGCATTGCGGTTCATCACCATGCTCGTCGCCACGGCGGCGAGTGCATCGACGGCTTTCGCGCAGGCGCCTGCAGCCGCACCCGCCAAGGCACCGAACGCCAATGCGATCATCGATGCCAAGAGCATGACGCCGGAGCAACGCTCGGCAGCCATTCTCGCGCAATATGGCGAGCCGGTGTTCGATCCGCAGTCGGCGCAACGGACCGAAGAGGCGCTGAAGCGCTACCGGGCGATCGCAGCGAAAGGCGGTTGGCCGCTGATCCCGGCCGAAGCCAAATATGCGGCCGGCGCGGAAGGGCCGGATGTCGAATTGCTGCGGCGTCGACTCGTGGTCACCGGTGATCTGTTCACGGTGGAAAGCAGCGGCCCCTATAATGACGAGCTGATCGCCGGCGTGAAGCGCTACCAGCTGCGCAACGGCTTGCTTGCCACCGGTCTGGTCGGTCCGCGGACGCTGGCGGCGCTTAATGTGCCGGTGGACAAGCGCATCCAGCAGCTGGAAGCCTCATTGCAGCGCATGCAGGCGATCGGCTTCAAATTCGGCGAACGCTATGTAGTGGTGAATATCCCCGCAGCTTTCGCCGAAGCTATCGAAGGCGACAAGGTCGTGCGGCGTTATCGTGTCATCGTCGGCAAGAGCGAGAAGCCGTCGCCGACGGTCACGTCGCAGATCAACAACGTCAATCTCAATCCGACCTGGACCGTGCCGTCGTCGATCACCAAGCACGAGATCACTGCGCGCATGCGAAAAGATCCCGGCTATCTCGCGCGCATGCATATGCAGGTGCTGGATGGCCGCGGCAATGCGCTGGATCCCGCCAGTATCGACTGGAGCGAGAGCAAGGTGCCCGATGTCACCGTGCGGCAGGACCCCGGCGAGTGGAATGCGCTCGGCCGCGTGCGCATCGACATGCCGAATTCCTATGCGGTCTACATGCACGACACCAACCAGCGCAATCTTTTCGCGAATGATTATCGCTTTGACTCCCATGGCTGCGCTCGCGTCGACAATGTGCGCGATCTCGCGGCATGGCTGCTGAAGGATACGCCAAACTGGGAGCGCCCGCAGATCGATGCGGCGATCGCGACCAGCCAGCGTCAGGACGTGAAGCTGACGAAGTCGGTGCCGGTGGCGTGGGTCTATCTCACCGCCTGGATGGCGCGCGACGGCATCGTGCAATTCCGCAACGACATCTACGACCAGGACGCGCAACTCACCGAAGCATCGGCGGATATCAAGGCATTCCTGAAGCCGTCACCCGAGCCGGTGACGCGCTAGCGCTGAAACGTAGGGCGGATGAGCGGAGCGTCATCCGCCGACCGATTGCATGTGGCGAAGAATGGCGGATTACGCCTACGGCTCATCCGCCCTACGGTCCTTCGCATAGGCTCCATGCATTCGCGTGCGACTGGTTTACAGTTCCCGCATCGGCGGCCTACGCTTCGTTCAGCAATAACCTTGTTGAACGGATGCACGGCATGACTTTGGCGATGAGCTGGGACGAATGGGCGAAGCACGATGCGGTCGGGCTGGCCGAGCGCGTGCGCAAGGGCGAGCTCAAGCCGTCTGAACTGGCGGCGCAAGCCGCAGCCGGCATCGCCAAAACCAATCCCGCGCTCGATGCTGTTGTCGAGGTGTTCGACGACGTGGTAGCCGATCCGCTCAAGGACGGCATGAATCCGGACGGCGTCTTCGGCGGCGTGCCGTATCTGATGAAGGATCTTGGGCCGACGCTGAAGGGGCGCCTGCAGGAATTCGGTTCGCAGATCATGCAGGGCAACCGCCCCGCGCAGGACAGCTTCCTGACCGGCAAGATCCGCAATGCCGGCCTCAATATCATCGGCCGCAGCACCACGCCGGAATTCGGCGTGTGCAGCTCGGCGGAAAACAAGTTCTATGTCACGCGCAATCCGTGGAACGTCGATTATTCCAGCTGCGGGTCTTCCGCAGGTTCGACGGCGATGGTGGGCGCAGGCGTGCTGCCGATCGCACACGCCACCGACGGCGGCGGCTCGATCCGCATTCCGGCCGGCGTCTGCGGCACCATCGGTCTGAAAGTGTCGCGCGGTGTCTATTCGCTGGCGCCGGCTTTGTCGGATCTCTCCGGCCTGGTCTCGATCCAGGGCTGCACCACGCGCACGGTGCGCGACACCGCCGCATTCGTGGACAATTGCCGCGGCGGCGCGCCCGGCGAGTTCATGCCGTTCTGGTCGCCGGCAGATTCCTATAGCGAATTGATCAAGCGCGATCCCGGCAAACTGCGCATCGCGCTATCGCATGAATGGGGCGACTACAAAGCCACGCCGCAATTCGTGGCGGAGCTGGAGCGCGTCGGCAAGATGCTCGAGGTGCTGGGGCATCATGTGGAATGGGCCGTGCCCGAGGTCGATTTCCGCGCGGCCTTCGCGGCGCAGACGACCTGCTATATCAGCAACTTTGCGCAGGTGATCGCGGGCCATCTGGCGCGGCTCGGCCTAGACAAGCCGACGCCCGGGCTGCTGGAGCCGATCAATGTCAAGATCTGGGAAGAGGGCGTGAACACGTCCTATACCGAACGTGCAGCGATGCAGGCGGTATTCAATACGACGTCACGCGCCTTCGGCAATTTCTTCGAGCGATATGACATCATCCTGACGCCGATCACCGCGAAGCCGACGCCGAAGATCGGCACCACGGAATATCTCTCCATGAGCGACAATCCGTCGGTGCATGACTGGTTCGCCAATCTCTGGAAGTTCTTCGCCTATACGCCGCTGGCCAATCTCAGCGGCATCCCCGGCATCTCGCTGCCGCTGGCGTCGCAGGACCATGGCCTGCCGCTTGGTATCCAGGCGCAGGCGCGCCAGGCCAATGACGGGCTGCTGTTGCAACTGGCCGCGCAGATCGAGCGCGCCATCGACGGCAAGTGGAATGACGGCAAGGTGCCGGCGACGCACGTCACGCACTAATCGTTGTGCATGAGGCGCCGTGATGTGCATCCACATCACGGCGAATGATCGTCGTACGGAAAATGTGAGCGGGATCTTGTCTCGCTCTGCGCCTTTGCGGCGCGCATGAGGTGTGCCACACTTCTCGTCACGAAGATCGACGCCGAATGGCGCGATGGTGACAGGGAAGGGAGCGCCGATGCGCGCAAGCAAGTTTCTCCGGGACGGCGGTGTTGCGCTGGCCCTGGCCGTCTCCAGTCTATCTGCGACGGCGCAGACCTATCCGGACCGCAATATCACGATGGTCGTGCCGTTTCCGCCGGGCGGAACAACCGACATTGTCGCGCGCGTACTCACCGAGCAGCTCAGCGCAGATCTCGGCAAGCAGGTCATCATCGAAAACCGCGGCGGCGCCTCGACCTCCATCGGTGCCCAATATGTCGCGGGCGCGGACAAGGATGGCTACACGCTGCTGTTTGCGGCCGCGACGACATTCACGACCAATCCGCATCTGCTCGCCTCGATCAAATACAAGCTCGAAGACTTCGCGCCGGTCGCCATGGTGGTGAAGGTGCCGTTCGCCTTCAATGTGAAAAAGGATTTTCCGGCCAAGGATGTTGCGGCATTCCGCACCTATGCGCTGGCCAATCCCAGCAAGGTCAACAACGCCACCAACGGGCCGGGCAGCACCGTGCATCTGATGGGTGAGATCGTGGCGCGCGGGCTCGGCGTAAAGCTGCAGCATGTGCATTACCGCGGCGCCGCGCCGGCCATGAACGATCTGCTCGCAGGCGTGGTCGACAGCAATGTGGAGGCGCTGACCAATACGGTGCCGAACCACAATGCCGGCCTCTACAAAGCCATCGCGGTCCTCTCCGAAGAACGCTTGCCGCAATTGCCCGACGTGCCGACCTTCAAGGAACTGGGCTTTCCGAGCATCGTCGGCTCCACCTGGTTTGCCGTGTTCGCGCCGGCAGGCACGCCGCAGCCGGTGGTGGACAAGCTCAGCGCCGCCATCAACAAGGTGATCAAGACGCCGGAATTCGCCAAGAAGATGGACCCGATGGGCAACCAGCCCTGGCCGATGACGCCTGCCGAACTGAATACGCATGTGAAGAGTGAAAGCGAGCGTCTCGGCAAGTTGATCCGCGACGCAAATATCACGGTCGACTGACCGCTATCGACACAAGGGAGAACATCCATGAACGCCGCTGTCAGTGCACCCGCCGTCAAGGTCGTCCGCTCCGTGCAGGAGCAGGTCAGCCCCGAGGAATGGCAATCGCGCGTCAATCTTGCCGCCTGTTATCGCCTCACGGCGATGTATGGCATGACCGAGATGATCGCCAACCATATCTCATGCCGCGTGCCGGGGACCGAGGATCAGTTCCTCATCAATCCCTATGGCATGCTTTATGAGGAGATCGATGCGTCGAGCCTCGTCAAGATCGACCTTGATGGCAACACGCTGTTCAATGCCTCCGACTACAGCGTGAACGCAGCCGGCTTTGTCATTCACAGCGCGATCCATATGGCGCGTCACGATGTCGATTGCGTCGCGCATACCCATACGGTGGCGGGCATGGCGGTGTCGGCGATGGAATGCGGCCTGCTGCCGGTGGCGCAGACCTGCATGCGCTTCCTTCACGTCGCCTATCATGATTTCGAGGGGATCGCCGACAATCCCGAAGAGCGCGAAAGGCTGATCGCCCATCTCGGCGATCACGAGGCGATGGTGCTGCGCAATCACGGCTTGCTCGTGGTCGGCAAGACGATTGCGTCGGCCTTCAACGTGCTGTTTCGCATGGAGCGCGCCTGCGAGGTGCAGGTCGCGGCGCTGTCATGCAACACCAAGCTGGTGACCCCGCCGCAGCATGTGCTGCAAGACACCTATGACCGCATGAAGCCGCGCG
Organism: Tardiphaga alba; assembly: GCF_018279705.1. NCBI lineage: Bacteria > Pseudomonadati > Pseudomonadota > Alphaproteobacteria > Hyphomicrobiales > Nitrobacteraceae > Tardiphaga > Tardiphaga alba. Next base: position 4,171,510 of record NZ_CP036498.1, on the reverse strand, counting down.
ACAATGTCCCCGGCCTCAGCGGCGAGCTCGCCTGGCCGGCGCTGCTGCGCAAGCTGGACCGGGCCGATCCGTCCTATCGGAACTGAGGCGCCGCGCTCCGGTTCGATATTCTTGGGTGCGGCCGGTATCCACGGGATGCCGGCCGCCCGCGGTTCCATATGTCGCCGCAACATGATGGAACCTGAGCCGATGGAGGCTATTGATCACCGTTCCGGAATTGACGAAACGGGTCGGGTTCAATGTCGAAGATGCGCCGCAAGGCCGATCTGCCGCAAAAGATCTGTGCGGCGTGTGGCCGGCCATTTGCGTGGCGCAAAAAATGGGCGCGCGACTGGGAGCAGGTGAAAACCTGCTCGGATCGCTGCAAGGGTGATTTGCGCCGCAAGGCGTCCGGGGTCGCGTTGGCTGGCGGTGTCCGCTCGTGACACGCTTGCGCCTCGTACTCGGCGATCAACTCACGCGTGATGTCGCCTCGCTTCGTGGTTACGCGGCAGGCGATGTCGTTGTCATGGCGGAGGTCGTGGGCGAAGCGACCTATGTGAAACATCACAAGCAGAAAATCGTCTTCGTGCTGTCGGCAATGCGCCACTTCGCGGACGAACTGCGCGCGGACGGAATTGCTGTCGATTACATCAGACTCGACGATCCCGACAATAGCGGCTCCATCGCCGGTGAGTTGCAGCGCGCCGTCGCGCGACACCGGCCAGTTGAACTGATCGTCACAGCGCCCGGCGAGTGGCGCTTGTTGGCGGACTTCAAGGCGCTGGATCTCCGCATCCCCATCGATATCCGCGAGGACGAGCGCTTCTTCGCAACGACGGCGCGCTTCGCGGCCTGGGCCGAAGGTCGCAAGGTGCTGCGCATGGAGTTCTTCTATCGCGAGATGCGCCGCGAGACGAACCTGCTGATGGAGGGCGATGTGCCCGCAGGCGGGCAATGGAACTACGATCACGACAACCGCAAGCGCCTGCCGAAATCACAGGCGTTGCCGCCGCATTTCGGATATGCGCCGGATCGGATCACGCAGGACGTCATCGCGCTGGTGCAGGATCGCTTCGCCGATCATTTCGGCGATCTCGACGGCTTTGAATGGGCGGTTACGCGGAAGGATGCGCTGCGGTCGCTGGACGATTTTCTGATTCATGCGCTGCCGAATTTCGGCAAGTATCAGGACGCCATGGCGTCAGGCGAACCGTTCGTGTTTCACGCGGTCATCTCGCCCTATCTCAATGCCGGGCTTTTGACCGCGTGCGAGGTCTGCATCGCGGCCGAGCGCGAATATATCGAACGGCGCGCGCCGCTGAATGCAGTCGAGGGCTTCATCCGCCAGATCCTCGGCTGGCGCGAATATGTCCGCGGCGTCTATTGGCTGAAGATGCCGGATTATGCCGAGACCAATGCGCTGAACGCCACGCGGCCGCTGCCATGGCTCTATTGGTCTGGTGAGACCGATATGCATTGCATGGCGGAAGCGATCGGGCAGACCAGGCGAACCGCCTATTCGCATCACATCCAGCGGCTGATGGTCACCGGCAATTTCGCGCTGCTCGCCGGCATCGCGCCGAAGGAGATCGCCGAATGGTATCTCGTCGTCTATGCGGATGCATTCGAATGGGTCGAACTGCCGAACGTACAGGGCATGTCGCAATTCGCCGATGGCGGCCTGCTGGCATCGAAGCCCTACGCTTCATCGGGCGCTTACATCGATCGGATGTCCGATTTCTGCGACAGCTGCGCCTATGATGTGAAACTCAAATCCGGCCCAAAAGCGTGCCCGTTCAATTTCCTCTATTGGGCCTTCCTGATCCGCAACGCAGCGACACTCCGCAACAGCCAGCGCATGGCGATGCCCTATCGCACGCTGGCGGGATGGGACGAGGGCCGCAAGGCGGCGATCACGGCAGAGGCTGAGGCATTTCTGGATGGGCTGGCGACTGAGTGAGGTCGGCTGTTCTGGACGCAGGCGCGCGTAGCGGGTATATTGCCGCCAGAGGTTGCGTTGTCTCGACCCCGTCTCCGAATTCCACGACGCGTTTGCCGTGTCCCCCGCAAGCGGAGATGAAGCGCCTTTAGCCGACCAATTGCCTGACATCGCCTGAGTTGAATTTCCATCGTGAGGTTCATCGCGTTCGCGTAACGCATCAAGGAGGTTGTGATGAGCAAGGGAAAAGTGCTGATCGTCTGCTCCAATTCCACCCAGATCGAAGTACATGGCGGCTTCGGCCCCACCGGCCACTATCTCAACGAAACCGTGGTGCCGGCGATGGCGCTGGTCGATGCCGGCTATGACATCGTGCTCGCGACGCCAAGCGGCGCCAAGCCGCCGCTCGACGAGGTCTCGCGTGCCGCTGCGCATTTCGAGAATGACGAAGCTGCCTTTCAGCGCGCCGAGGCGTTCTTCGCCGATCATCCATCGATGAACGATGTTCGCAGCCTGCGTTCGGTGATCGATGCGGGGCTGGACAACTACGCGGCCTACTTCACGCCGGGCGGGCAAGCGCCGGTGGTCGATCTGATGCAGAATGCAGAGGTGGGCGAAATCCTGCGCCATTACCATACGCGTCAGAAACCGACGGCATTGCTCTGCCATGGCCCGATCGCGCTGATCGCGGCATTGCCGACGGCGCCCGCATTGCGCGCCGCTCTGGTCGAGGGCGACGCGGCCAAAGCGGCCGAAGCGGCCAAAGGCTGGCAATATGCGGGATATCGGATGACGATCTTCTCCAACAGCGAGGAGAAGGTGATCGAAGAGCAGATCCTGCATGCCGACATGTATTTCCATGTCGTCGACACGCTCGAACTCGCCGGCGGCAAGGTGATCATCGGCCCGGATTTCGAGCCGAATGTGATCGAGGATCGCGAACTGATCACCGGCCAGAATCCGCGGTCAGATCATCTCATTGCGGAGAAGCTGATCGAGGCACTGGGGCGCATGAAGATCGCGGCGTGAGCAGCGGCGCTTGTGTCGTGGCTGTCTCATTCTTCAAGGGTCAGCCCTTCTTGCCATCAATCTTGCCGGCTTCGGCTAGGATGAGCGTGATCAGGCCGGGAAAGCGCTTTTCGAGTTCCTTGATGCGCAACTGGTTGGTGCGGCTGTTGCCGAGATCGACCTGTCGCAGCAGTCCGGATTCCCGCAGCACGCGGAAGTGATGCGTCCGGGTGGCCTTGGTGACAGGCAGATCGAATGAGCTGCAGTCGCGGATCTCGTTGGGCCTGGCCGCCAGCGCCAGCACCACGCGGCGGCGAATGGGATCGGCAAGGGCAGCGAAAATGCTGCCGATGTCCATTTGCTCCGGCGTTGGATGGGGCAGCTCGTCCGGCATGTAAATCCTTAGGTATGGCTTGTGTCGTACCTTGCGGCGGTCTACAGAACTATCCCGCCTTTGGAGCATAATTCAATGAGCACTCGCCGCGCTGCCGTCATCCGGGCTTTCGGCCCAGCTTCTGTTCTCGAGCTCGTCGAAGAGGCATTGTCGCCGCCGGCGGCCGGCGAAGTGCAACTCCGGCAGACGGCCATCGGCTTCAACTTCATCGATATCTATCAGCGCTCAGGCATCTATCCGCTGCCGCTGCCAACCGGGCTCGGCTTTGAGGCTGCGGGTGTGGTCGAAGCCATCGGTGAGGGCGTCGCGGATATCAGCATGGGCGATCGCGTCGCCTATATGAATGCCGGCGTCGGCGCCTATGCGGATCGCCGCAATGTGCCGGCGGAACGTCTCGTCAAGCTGCCTGATGACGTCAGTGACGAGGCGGCGGCGACGTTGCTTTTCAAGGGAATGACCGCGCAATATCTGCTGCGCAAGACCCATGCGGTTCAGCCCGGGGATCTCCTGCTCGTGCATTCGGCCGCCGGCGGCGTCGGCCAGATTCTCACGCGCTGGGCCACGGCCTTGGGAGCCACGGTGATCGGAACGACCGGCTCACCGCACAAGCGTGCCGCTGCGCTTGCAGCAGGCTGTGCCGAGGTGATCGACCTGAAAGACCCGGAATGGCCCGCGGCCTTTTTGAAGGCCACGAATGGCCGTAAGGCGCGCGTCGTTTACGACGCGGTTGGCAAGGATACGTTGATCCAGTCGCTGGATTGCGCGGCGCCATTCGGACTTGTGGTGAGCTATGGCGCAGCCTCGGGCAAGGCGCCTGCCATCGATCCCGAACTGCTCAACAAGAAGGGCTGTCTGTTCTTCACGCGCCCCTCCGTATTTCCGCACAATGCAGACCCGGCGACGTTCAAGGCCAATGCGGCCGATCTGTTCGATGCGATCGGTCGTGGACATGTGAAAGTCGATATCGGCCAGCGTTTCGCGCTCAACTATATCGTCGATGCTCATCTCGCAGCGGAGCAGCGCGTTGCTGAAGGCGCGATTCTCATCGTGCCTTGATGCCCAGCGTCAGGGGCGATGCGCTTTGACGAAATCGACAAATGCCCGCAATGGCCCCGGCACGAGCCGCCGCCCGGCGAAATAGAGAAACGGTCCTTCAAAGCTCTGCCACCAGGGCTCCAGCACCGGCTCCAGCGCGCCGCTGTTGAAATGCGGGCGTAGCCAGTCTTCGAAGAGCGGCACGATGCCGACGCCTGCGACGGCGACATCGACGATGAGGTCGCTGGCGCCGCCGATTTCCACGGTCAGCGGCCCCGTCACATCGACCTTCACGACCTCATGGCCGCGCTCGAATTCCCATTGCATGCGGGTGCCGCTTGGAAAGCGGCCCTGCAGGCAGCGATGCGTGAGCAGATCGCGTGGGTGCTCCGGCCTGCCGCGTTCATCGAGATAGGCCGGCGACGCGCCGAGCGCGAAGCGCTGGCGACGCGGGCCGATGGGTACGGCGATCATGTCTTTCTCGAGCCGCTCACCGTAGCGAATGCCGGCATCGCAGCCGGCAGCAAGGATATCGACAAAACTCTCGTCGACCGTGATGTCGAGATGGATGTCGGGATAGGCGGCGAGAAAGGCCGGAATGATCGCGGGCAGCACAAGGCGCGTGGCGCTGACCGGCACATTGAGCTTGAGCGTGCCGGCAGGGCGATCGCGCAACTCGCGGGCGTCGCTGATGGCGGCATCGACTTCGCTGAGCGCAGGTGTGAGACGATCCAGCAGACGCCGACCGGCTTCCGTCAGCGCGATGCTGCGGGTGGTGCGATTGAGCAGGCGCAGGCCCAGCTGTGTTTCCAGCCGGCGCACCGCCTCGCTCAGCGCCGATGCGCTGGCGCCGCTCATACGGGCACCATCGCGAAAACCACCAGCACGCGCGACGGCCACGAATGCGTTCAGATCAGACAGATCGGCCTTCATTGTTTGGATTATCGCACGGCCTGTGCAGATTGTCTGTATTTTCGTACGGAAGGGCAGGGGTTATCTCCGGGGCTCACGGAGAAGGAGATCGACCATGACCAGCGTTCAGACATCCGGCACATTCAAGCTTGGCACCCGCACGGTGCATCGTCTCGGCTATGGCGCCATGCAGCTTGCAGGGCCCGGCGTGTTCGGGCCGCCCAGGGATCGCGAAGCGGCGGTGAAAGTGCTGCGCGAAGCTGTGGCGCAGGGCGTCGATCATATCGACACCAGCGATTTCTATGGCCCGCATGTCACCAACCAGATCATCCGCGAGGCGCTGCATCCCTATGCGAAGGATCTCACCATCGTGACCAAGGTGAGCGCCCGCCGCGGCGAGGACGGCTCGTGGCTTCCGGCAACGTCGCCTGCGGAGCTGACGCAGGCGGTGCATGACAATCTCCGCAATCTCGGTCTTGATGTGCTCGATGTCGTCAATCTGCGCAGCATGCTCGATGTGCACGGTCCCGCGGAAGGCTCGCTTGAAGCGCAGGTGACGACCCTCGCCGAACTGCAGCGCAAGGGGCTGATCCGCCATATCGGATTGAGCAATGTGACGCCGAAGCAGGTCGCGGATGGACGCAAGATCTGCGAGATCGTCTGTGTGCAGAACGCCTATAATCTTGCACATCGCGCCGATGATGCGTTCATCGATGATCTTGCACGCGACGGCATCGCCTATGTGCCGTTTTTCCCGCTCGGCGGCTTCAATCCGCTGCAGTCGTCGGTCCTGTCGGATGTCGCAGCAAGCCTGAATGCGACACCTATGCAGGTGGCGCTTGCGTGGCTGCTGCGCAGATCGCCAAACATTCTGCTGATCCCCGGCACGTCGTCGGTGGCGCATCTGACAGAGAATGTGGCAGCGGCAGATCTGGTGTTGAGCGACGATGTTGTTCGCAAACTGGATGGCGTCGCCAGTCGCTAATTCGTAGCCCGGATGGAGCGTAGCGCAATCCAGGGACCGGCGTTTCAATGAACTCTGTTGTCCCGGATTGCGCTTCGCTCCATCCGGGCCACAACGTTACTCCGCTGCGATCGCCGCCGGCTTCGCCCGCTTCTTCACGCGCTTGATGGTGCCGGAGAAGCTGAACAGTTTTCTCCCATCCGTATGCAGCACGCCGCGCAAAAAGATGAGCGAGCCGCCGATGCGGGTCATTTCGCCATCGCATTCGATGAGGTCGCCGACGCGGCCGGCATCGAGAAATTCGCAGGCGAAGGAGACGGTAATGCCGGGGCCGGCCAGTTCGCGCGAGGCGAGGGCGAACAGGCAGTAGTCGGCAAAGGTCATGAAGCAGCCGCCATGGACGTTCTTCATGCCGTTAAGATGCCGCGGCTCCACCCGGAAGGCGCAGCGGATGCGGCCGTCGGCCTCGACCTTGTGCCAGAACGGGCCGGACAGCGATTCGAAGGAATCGCGCTTCCAGGTGCTCCAGCCCGCAAATTCCCCCTCGGTTTCGGTATAGACGTCGGAACTGAACGGGATGACGGCGTCTGCAGGCACATTCACGGCGCGGAACTCCTTGGATTGTCGGCGAAAAGTGTTAAATCCGATCCGTCCGGCGGGCGCAATCCGGCCTCCGCGCAGGGCACCATGCGGGCCGATTTTCGGCCCCGGCGGGACTTTTCGGGCAAAGCTTGGGACATGCGGGGAACGGGCCTGAAAAGGGCCTTTTCCGGCTGCTCCGATCTTTCTATGAAGGGCCCTTCCCAGAGCCAAACATTCGACGACTGGATCCCATGACCGAGCCCAAGAACGAGCCAGCGATCACTCCCGAACTCGTCGCCTCCCACGGCCTCAAGCCCGACGAGTATGAGCGCATCCTGAAGCTGATCGGGCGCGAGCCGAGCTTCACCGAACTCGGCATCTTCTCGGCCATGTGGAACGAGCACTGCTCGTACAAGTCCTCGCGCATCCATCTGAAGGGCCTGCCGACCAAGGCGCCATGGGTGCTGCAGGGGCCTGGCGAAAACGCGGGTGTCATCGATATCGGTGACAATCAGGCCATCGTGTTCAAGATGGAGAGCCACAACCATCCGAGCTATATCGAGCCCTATCAGGGCGCGACCACGGGTGTCGGCGGTATTTTGCGCGACGTCTTTACCATGGGCGCCCGGCCGATCGCCTGCCTGAACGCCATCTCGTTCGGCGCCCCGGAACATCCGAAGACCCGCCATCTCGTGTCGGGCGTCGTCGCCGGTATCGGCGGCTACGGCAATTCGTTTGGCGTGCCAACCGTCGGCGGCCAGACGCGTTTCCACACCCGCTATGACGGCAACAACCTCGTCAATGCGATGGCTGTCGGCCTGGCCGATGCGGACAAGATCTTCCTTGCCGCAGCTTCCGGCGTGAACATGCCGATCGTCTATCTCGGCTCCAAGACCGGCCGCGACGGCATCCATGGCGCGTCGATGGCTTCGGCTGAATTCGATGATGCCTCGGAAGAGAAGCGCCCGACCGTGCAGGTCGGTGATCCCTTCGCCGAAAAGCTGCTGCTGGAAGCCTGCCTCGAAATCATGGCCGCCGATTGCGTGATCGCGATCCAGGATATGGGCGCCGCGGGTCTCACATGTTCGGCCGTTGAAATGGGCGCCAAGGGCGATCTCGGTGTCGAACTCAATCTCGATGCGGTGCCGACGCGCGAAGAGGGCATGACGGCCTATGAGATGATGCTCTCGGAAAGCCAGGAGCGCATGCTCATGGTGCTGAAGCCCGAAAAGGAAAAGCAGGCCGAGGATATCTTCAAGAAGTGGGGCCTCGACTTCGCCATTGTCGGCCACACCACACCGACCCTGCGTTTCGTCGTAAAGCATGGCGGCAAGACCATGGCCGACCTGCCGATCAAGGAGCTCGGCGACGAAGCGCCGCTCTATAATCGTCCGCATGTGCCGTCGCCGAAGCTGCCGGTGATCGCGGCGCGCGACGTCAAGGCGCCGGTGTCGCTGGTCGATGCGCTCGTCAAGCTGATCGGCTCGCCGGATCTGTGCTCGAAGCGCTGGGTGTGGGAGCAGTATGATCACGTGATCGGCGGCAACACCGTGCAGCGCCCGGGCGGCGATGCCGGCGTGGTGCGCATCGAGGATGGCCCGAAGGGCATCGCGATGTCGGTGGACGTGACGCCGCGCTATTGCGAGGCCGATCCGGTGGAAGGCGGCAAGCAGGCCGTGGCCGAAGCCTGGCGCAACATTACTGCGGTGGGCGGCAAGCCGCTGGCGGTGACCGACAATCTCAACTTCGGCAATCCCGAGCGGCCCGAGATCATGGGCCAGCTGGTCGGCTGCCTAAAGGGCATCGGCGAAGCCTGTATCGCGCTCGACTTCCCGATCGTGTCGGGCAATGTCTCGCTCTACAACGAAACCAATGGCCGCGGCATCCTGCCGACCCCGTCGATCGGCGGCGTTGGCGTGCTCGACGATTTCACCAAGTCGGCGACGCTGGCCTTCAAGAAAGAGGGCGAAGCGATCCTGCTGATCGGCGCCACCGAAGGCTGGCTCGGTCAATCCGTCTATCTGCGCGATGTCTGTGGCAAGGAAGAAGGCGCTCCGCCGCCGGTCGATCTCGCCACCGAGCGCCGCAATGGCGATGTGGTCCGCGGCATGATCCATGCGGGCACCGCCACTGCGGTGCATGACATTGCCGATGGTGGTTTGCTCGTTGCGATTGCCGAAATGGCGATGGCCTCGGGTATCGGCGCCAAGCTGGATGCGGCGCCGTCATCGATCGTGCCGCATGCCTTCTGGTTCGGCGAGGATCAGGCGCGTTACATCGTGACGGTGGCGGAGAATGATCTGCTGACAGTGCTGTCGAAGCTGAAGAATGTCGGCGTGCCCTGCGTGCAGATCGGCGTCACCGGCGGCCACGCGGTCGCTGTCAACGGTGAGAAAGCGGTGGACATCAAGGCGCTCGTGCATGCGCATGAAAGCTGGTTGCCGAACTATATGAGCGGCAAGGTCGCGTAGGCCGCTACTGGTGTTTTTACACCTTCAGGTTTAGATTGTTCCCGCTGACCTTTTGGCGGGAGCATGCTAAAGTGAGCATTGAAGCGATACGGCGCAACGAGCGACGCAAGTTGACCGCGGCTTGGTGCAATGGCGCAGCGACCGGTGTTTTGACTGTAGGTTTCTTTGCGCCAATCGTTGCTGGCATTGTAGGTGTCGGAACGTCGCCAAGCAGTTTGGCTGTTTGGAGCACTGTGCTTTGCGCGTTCGCTATTTCGATATGCCTACACTTGGCCGGCCGGCATATGCTCGAAGGACTCGAAGAATGACACAGATCGAAATTCTCGGGATTCTGGCCCCAATCATGGGTGGATTGGTCGTCATCGTGACGGCCTTCGTTGTCACCCATTTCGATAACAAGGCAGCCGAAGCCGAGCGTAGGTCCAAGCTGTCGTCCGGCAAGGACGACGCGGCGCGGATGGCGTCGGCGGCGGAGTAGATGTCGCCATCGTCTCAATAGCTCAACGTCCGATCTACCACATGCAGCAGCGGCTGCCCGCTCTCTGCGCGCATCACATTCTCCGCGATCTTCTCCGCCGCCGTCGAAGCCCGTGTTGCTGCTGCGATATGCGGCGAGATCGTCACGCCCGGATGCGACCAGAACGGATGATCTGACGGCACCGGCTCGGTACGGAACACGTCCAGCGTGGCGTGTGCCACCTGTCCGCTGTCAAGCGCAGCGATCAGCGCGCCATCGACGATCAGCGTGCCGCGGCCGGCATTGACGATGATGCTGCCCTTCGGCAGCAGCGCCAGCCGTTCGGCATTGAGGAGATCGATCGTTTCCGGCGTCTGCGGCAGCAGGCCGACGAGGATCTCCGCCGAGGCCAATGCCTGCGGCAGGTTGTCCGCGCCGGCGAGGCAACGAACGCCCGTGACTTCGCGCGGGCTGCGGCTCCAGCCGGTGACGCGGAAGCCGAGCTGCGCCAGTGCCGTCGCTGCCGCCGCGCCCAATTCGCCGAGGCCCAGCACCGTCACTGCGCGATCAGTGGCGAGTGGTGGCACATGCTGTTCCCATGCGTGTGGCTTCTCGCAGACATAGCGGTCCATGCCAAGATGGGCGCGCAGCACGTGGCCGACGACCCATTCGACCATGCCTTGCCGCAAGCCATCATCGACCATGCGGCAGAGCGGCTGCGTCAGCGTGGTGTTGCCGACGATCTTCTCCACGCCGGCCCACAGGCTCAGCACGGCGCGCGTATTGGTGAAGGGGGCGAAGTCGGTGATCGGGCCGCCGGTGGCGTGGATGATATAGTCCACGTTCTCCGGCGCGATGTCGCCGAGCAGGCCGGCATGTGCGTCGATGCTTCGGCGCTTCAAAGCGTCGAGAATGGAATCGCGATATTCCTCGAGCACGTCCGGCGTGACGTTGAAAAGCAGATTGATCTTGTCGCCGTTGCGCACGCGCATGCTGGTCTCCTGCAGGTGGTCGTTATTCGAGTGGGAAGGGCGTTACAGTACCCGCGTCATGCCGGGTATCTGGCGCAATGCGCGCGTCGCGGCCCAGCTCATGGCGAGCGTGCCGGCGAATGCGATCAGCGCCTTGGGCTGCGCGCCCCACGGCATTTTCAGCATCGCCCATTGCAGCCACAGCATCGGGATGTAGTGCAGCACGAAGATGCCATAGGCGTCGCCGCGCAGCGGATCGAAGATGCTCTTCTCGCGCTGGCCGAAGCGGACGAACAGCGCCAGCACGGCGAGGCAGATCAGCGTGCAGGCGATCGCATAGATCACGCCATAGCTCGACTGCCACCAGAATGGCGGCGCGCCGGTGAGATTGGATAGCTTCATGCGGCGGAAATTGATGAGATAGGCGAGCGATCCGAACGAGGCGGCGGCGGCAATCGTCCACCACAACCATTGCCGTGCCAGCGTGCCGGTGCGGGCGAGCAGGCCCTGGTCGATATTGGCGGCGCCGATGCCCATGCCGGCGAAGAAGAACACGCCATAGATCGCCATGCGGCTGAACTGCACCTGCAGGGGACCCAAGCTGAACCAGCGCACGGCGCCGACGGTAAAGAGGAACGGCACATAGGAGATCACGGCAATGATCGCGAGCGCGGCGATGAACAGCCATGGTCGCTCGAAAGCGCGGATCGACAATCGGTTGATGCCGTCGACCAATCGCGGCGCGAACAGGAAGACTGGAATCGCGACGAGATCGAGAAACAGCAGATACCAGATGAACCAGCCGGGGCCGGCGAACCATTGGCCCTGCTTGAAATTATTGATGTAGAATTCGACGAAGCCGGTCTTGTTGGTGGAGAGGCTGAACGACGCGTAATAGGCGATCGGCATCAACACCAGGATCATCGCCAGGAAGGGCAGGCCGAGCCGCAGCGCGCGGTCGCGCACAAAATCCAGGATGCCCTTGCGCTTCAGGCTCGGCCACACGAACAGGCCCGACAGCATGAACATCAGGCACATGAAGAAAGTGTCGTTGAACAGCGTCAGAACATTGAAGCCGAACCAGCGCTGGTCGTCGACGATGGGCGCCGTCGACCACAGATAGTGGTTCGGGTAATAGCGGCCGAAGGCGGTGTAGGCGACCACCGCATGGTTTGCGAGGACCAGCAGCGTGACGAAGGTGCGGGCGCGGTCGAGCGCGGCGTTACGGTCTGACATGGTGGTCCGGCGAGCCCCCGCTGTGCCGCGCCATGGGCGCGGCCGTCGCATCATTCATGCGCACCATGATAAGGGGCGAAGCGTGTCCCGGCAATTCGCGGGGGATCGGCGGATGCCGGGTCAGGCGGGAAGGATCTCGATCTTCACCTTGTCCGGATAGAAAGCGAGATAGTCCTTGATGTCAGCCATGGCCGGGAAGGGCGTCTCATAGGTCCAGATGGCGTTGTCCAGCACCTTGTCCGCGGTCTTGATGCTGTAATAATTCGCGTCGCCTTTGTAGGGGCAATGGGTCACGCGCTCGGTGCGCGTCACGATATCCATATTGGCGTCACTGCGCGGGATATAGAACACCTCGGGATAGGTCGCTTCCTTGAGCGTTACGGCCCGGGTGGTATCGGCGACCACGAGGTCGCCAGCGGTGACGCGGATATGCTTGCCGGCGGGCGTGATGGAGATCGGATGGTCCGGGCCGGGGACTTTCATAGGGAAACCCTTGAGCGGTCGATGATCCCAACCAGATGTGACCTCTTGCCTGCCTTTAAAAGGGGCGGATGAGGGATTATCGTGATGGGAATGCCGCGCTGCACGCGATAGGCTGACGCTTCCTGCGGCGCAATCAGGCCGCGATTCGAGATGTCTGGAGACCCGATTAATGCCGATGGACGCCCGCGATATCGAGACCATGATCAAGGCCGCGATTCCCGACGCGCAGGTGACAATCCGTGACCTCGCCGGCGATGGCGACCACTATGCGGCAACCGTGTTGTCGGAAAGCTTTCGCGGCAAGTCCCGCGTAGCCCAGCACCAGATCGTCTATCAGTCGCTGAAGGGCCAGATGGGCGGCGTGCTGCACGCGCTGGCGCTGCAGACGGGTGTGCCGGAGGGCTAGGCCCGCACTCGTAGCCCGGATGGAGCGAAGCGCAATCCGGGATTCAGAGCTTCAATAGTTCGCCGGTCCCCGGATTTCGCTCCGCTCCATCCGGGCTACAGATCGTCGACTATTCCACCGCCACCAGCGCATGGACCGAGAACTGCTCCTCCGCATCGGTCCATGACGACTTCGGCTCCCAGCCCGAACCGCGGGCCAGCGCCCCAAAACGCTCCATGCTGTATTTGTAGCTGCTTTCGGTGTGGATGCTCTCGCCGGCGCGGAAATTGAAGCTGCGGCCGAGCAGATGCACCGTCTGCGGCTTCTTGGCGATCAGATGCATTTCGATGCGATGGCGCTCCTTGTTGTAGATCGCGCGGTGCACGAAGGCGCCGAGATCGAAATCGCCACCGAGCTCGCGATTGATGCGTACCAGCACGTTCTTGTTGAATTCGCCGGTGACGCCGGCCGCATCATTATAGGCGGCTTGCAACACGCGCTCGTCCTTTTCGAGGTCGATACCGATCAGCATCAACGCGCCCTTGCCAAGGATCTGGCGGGCCGATCGCAGAAATGCGCAGGCTTCATGCGGATCGAAATTGCCGAGCGTCGAGCCGGGAAAGAAACCGACTTTCGGCATCGCTTTCACGTCGGTGGGGAGATCGAACGTCGTAGTGAAATCCGCGTTCACCGGCAGCACGTCCAGCGTCGGGAAATCCTTGCGCAGCTCCGCGGCCTGATCGGCGAGAAAGTCGCCGGAAATATCCACCGGCACATAGGCGCCGAATGAGCACTGCTCGAGCAACAGGCGTACCTTCGTGGTGGCGCCGGCGCCGAATTCGACCAGCGCTGCGTCCTTCGGAATGATCGAGCAGATATCCTTGCCGCGGGCGCGGAGAATGCCGAGCTCGGTGCGCGTCGGATAATATTCGGGCAGTTTTGTAATTTGCTCGAACAGCTGCGAGCCGGCTTCGTCGTAAAAATATTTCGGCGACAGCTTTTTCGGCTGCTGCGACAGCGCTTCGGTCACATCCGCAGCAAAGGCCGTGGTCGCAGGATCGAGCTTGGCCTCGGCCAGCGGGGCATGGACGTTCATGTTGCTCTCCTCAACGCGGTCGCGATGGATGCGGGGTGATGCTCAGTTGCCGTAGTCTGCGAGGCGCAGGCCGGTGAACTGCCAGCGATGGTAGGGATAGAAGAAGTTGCGATAGGTGACACGGCTGTGACCCTGCGGCGTCGCCAGCGACGAGCCGCGCAGCACATACTGGTTCACCATGAACTTGCCGTTGTATTCGCCGAGCGCGCCTTCGATGGCGCGGTAGCCGGGATAGGGCGCGTAGGATGAGCGCGTCCATTGCCAGACGATGCCATAGGCATCGTTGAGGCTGTTGGCGCGGGCCGCGACTTCCCATTCCATTTCGGTCGGCAGATGCTTGCCACTCCAGCGCGCAAAGGCATCGGCCTCGTAATAGCTGATGTGACAGACCGGTGCGTCCGTATCGATGGTCTGCAGACCACCCAGCGTCATGATCTGCCACTCGCCGTCGATCTTGCGCCAGTGGCCGGGTGCCTGCCATTCCTCGCGCGCAGCAGCGGCAAAGCCGTCCATCAGCCACAGCGTGGCCTTGTCGTAGCCGCCATCATCCATGAAATCGCGCCATTCGCGATTGGTCACAAGATTGCGCTGCAGTTTCACCGGGCCGACAAGCGCACGATGTGCGGGCTTCTCGTTGTCGAAATGAAAACTGTCGCTGGTGTGGCCGATGGTGTGGATGCCCTCGGTGAGCGTGGTCCATGCATCGCCGTCGCGCGTCGTCGCGGGCATGCGCCAGTCAGCGTCGTAGGCAGGCGGGATCGGATTCTGCGCGAAGGCGTGCAGGATGTCGGTATACATCAGCTCCTGATGCTGCTGCTCGTGATTCATGCCGACTTCGAGCAGCGGCACCAGCGATGCGAGCTTGTCCTCGCTGGCCTCGCTGAAGAATTTTACCACGGCATCATCGACATGGCGGCGATACGCCGTGACTTCGTCCGCCGATGGGCGGGTCAGATGCCCACGTTGCGCGCGGGCGTGGCGCGGGCCGGCCGAGACATAATAGGAATTGAACAGATAGGCGTAGTCGGGATGGAAGACCTTGTAGCCGAGCTGATGCTCGCCGAGCAGAAACTGCTCCCAGAACCAGGTGACATGGGCGCGGTGCCACTTGGCCGGGCTGGCGTCGGCCATCGACTGGATCAACTGGTCTTCTGGCGAGAGCGGTGCTGCACGGCGTTCGGTCTCGTGACGGACCGTCAGAAAGGCATCGCTGAGTTGCTGGGCGAGGGAGCCGGTCGCGGAGATCGTGGCTGCGTGCTGGGCGGATACTGGTGGCGTCACGTAAATCTCCGATTTTGAAGGAGAACGTCAGTCTTCCGGATGCGTTCCGCAGGAAAGGTTTGTCCTAGATAGGCCCTTTCCGGCGGGATGAAAGGCTTCCCATCATACAAAACGGGCCTTTGCCGGCTTGGACAAATTTGCGGAGAGGCGGCGGGAAGGGGCGGATGGCGCGGGAAATGCCCGGAAAATCAGGCTTTCGGCTTGGGCTGCAAAGCAGATTCGGATACATATATGGGCATGTGACGGGCGCTGCGGCGGATGGCAGGCAGCGATGGGCCGCAACATTTTGGCCGCAACAGGGACGCGATCATGAGCATTGAGCAATTCATCGAGAACGAAGTGAAGACCAACGACGTGGTGCTGTTCATGAAGGGCACGCCGCAGTTTCCGCAGTGCGGTTTCTCGGGCCAGGTTGTCCAGATCCTCGATCACGTCGGCGTCGGCTACAAGGGCCTCAATGTTCTCGAATCCGCCGATCTGCGCGACGGCATCAAGACCTATTCGAACTGGCCGACCATTCCGCAGCTCTATGTGAAGGGCGAATTCATCGGCGGCTGCGACATCGTCCGCGAGATGTTCCAGGCCGGCGAGTTGCAGAGCCTGCTGGCTGAAAAGGGCGTGATCGACGCCCCGGCTTCGGCCTGATCTTTCAGCGACAATGCGGGGCGACGACGCTGGACGTCGTCGTCGCCGACATCACCACGCTGCGCATGGATGCCATCGTCAACGCCGCCAATGAGACGCTTCTTGGCGGCGGTGGCGTGGATGGCGCGATCCATCGGGCTGCAGGCCCGGATCTGCTCGCCGAATGCTGTACACTGGGCGGTTGCGCCACCGGCGATGCGAAAATCACCCTCGGATACCGTTTGCCGGCCCGCCATGTGATCCACACGGTGGGCCCGATCTGGCATGGCGGCGGGCGAGGCGAGGACGCCGCTCTCGCCTCATGCTACCGGCGCTCCCTGGAACTTTGCCAGGCGAACCGGCTCGCGTCGGTTGCCTTCCCTGCCATCTCGACTGGCGTCTACGGCTTCCCGGCGGATCGGGCTGCGGAAATCGCGGTGGGAATCGTGAGTGAGACCTTGCCCGATATTGCGGGCATCACCGCCGTCACCTTCTGCTGCTTCTCCGAGCCATCGGCAGAATTGCATCGCCGGGCGCTGGCCCGCATCGCACCTCTTGCCTGACATCGTCCGGCCGCTAGACTTCCTGCCATCTGGCAAAGAGGACGGGCGATGAAGCGACGGGATCTGATGCGTGCGATGATCG
Source organism: Tardiphaga alba (assembly GCF_018279705.1). Classification (NCBI taxonomy): domain Bacteria; kingdom Pseudomonadati; phylum Pseudomonadota; class Alphaproteobacteria; order Hyphomicrobiales; family Nitrobacteraceae; genus Tardiphaga; species Tardiphaga alba. The sequence goes on along the minus strand of NZ_CP036498.1, from coordinate 4,155,045 downwards.
TCTGTGCGCTGCTGCTCGCGGTGCCTGCATCGGCGCAGGATCGCTTCGCCGCCGAAGGCACGTTCGACATTCCGGCGGGCGCGCAGTTCTCGCAGGAGAAACTGAAGGCCATCGATGCCTTCTTCAAGACGCAGATTGCCAACGGCAAGATCCCCGGCGCCATCGTGCTGATCCAGCAGCACGGCAAGCCCGTCTATGAGCGGTTCTTCGGCGAGCGCGATCCAGACACCAAGCAGCCGATGACGGCGGACACGATCTTTCGCCTGCACTCCATGACCAAGCCGATCACGTCCTTCGCGGCGATGATGCTGGTGGACGAAGGGAAGCTGAAGCTCGACGATCCCGTGTCAAAGTACATTCCGTCCTTTGCGAAGGCCAAGGTCGGCGTCGAGAAGAAGCTGGAGAATGGCGAGAAGGCGCTGGAGATCGTCGCACCCGATCGCCCGGTGACGATCCGCGATCTGCTGTTGCACACCTCCGGCATCACCTATGGCTTCTACGGCGAGAGCCTCGTGCGTCGCGCCTATGGCAATGCGGATATCTACAATGGTGATTTCGACAACAAGGAATTCGCCGATCGCATCGCGCAGCTGCCGCTGGAATATCAGCCCGGCACCATGTGGGACTACGGCCACTCCACCGACATTCTCGGCCGCGTCATCGAAGTCGTATCCGGCAAGACGCTGCTGGGCTTCGAAGAGGAGAAGCTGCTGAAGCCGCTCGGCATGACCTCCACCGGCTTCTATGTGAAGGAGAAAGTGAAAGAGGCGCTGCTCGCCAAGCCGATGGGCTGGGATCGCGATTTCCGCACCGGCCGGCAGGGCCGTCCCGAGACCTATCAGAAATGGGAGTCCGGCAGCGGCGGCATGGTCTCGACACTGTCGGACTACCGCAAATTCGCGCAGATGCTGCTCAATGGCGGCGAGTATGACGGCAAGCGCTATCTGAGCCCTGCGGTGTTCAAGGACATGAGCACCGATCACGTCGGCAAGGACTCAGGCATCAAGCGCGACGCGCTGTATTTCCCTGGCGACGGTTTCGGTTTCGGCTATGGTTTTGCCGTGCGCACCGATGCAGGCAATGCAAAACCGCCGCCGCCGGGATCGCTCGGCGAGTTGAAATGGGACGGCGCTTCCGGCTGCTATTTCATCATCGATCCCAAACAGGATTTCTTTATGATCCTGCTCGAACAGACCCCATCGGAACGCCAACGGATCCAGCGCTCGCTCAAGCTGCTCGTCTATGAAGCGCTGGAGAAATAGTGCCCTCGCATTACTGCTGCTGGCGCTGGGTGGCGTCGGCCTCTGTGGCTCGCCGGTATCGTCTGCGCTCGCAGAGAAAGCGCATCCAGTCGCGCGAAAATTCTCGCCCGACAGGCTGCTCAAGCTCGATGATTACTTCCTCGGCATGGTGGCTGAGCGCAAGATACCGGGTGCGGTGGTGCTGGTGCAGCAACATGGCAGGCCCGTCTATTTCGATACATTCGGCAACCGCGACGGCGGCCATCCGATGACGGCGGATTCGATCTTCCGACTGTATTCGATGAGCAAGCCGGTCACCTCGGTGGCGGCCATGATGCTGGTTGAGGAGGGCAGGCTGAAGCTCGACGATCCGCTGTCGACATACATTCCGGCCTTCGCAAAAGCCAAAGTGGGGCTTGATGCAACGGGCGGTGACGAACATGCCAGCTTCGGTCTCGCGCCGCTGAAGCGCCCGATTACCATCGCCGATTTGCTGAAGCATACATCCGGCATCACCTATGGCTTCTATGGCGATGACCCCGCCCGAAAACGCTATGCCCAGCTCGATGTGTTCGGGCGCGATTGGGACAATGCGTCATGGTCCGATCGGATCGCAAAGCTGCCACTGGCGGAGCAGCCGGGCACGTTGTGGAACTACGGACACTCCACCGATATTCTCGGTCGCGTGATCGAGGTCGTGTCGGGCGATACGCTCTATCACTTTCTGAGGGATCGCCTGTTCGATCCGCTCGGGATGACGGATACGTCCTTTTACATCACCGACTTGAATCACCGCGAACGCGTCGCCGAGCCCTTTGCATCCGATCGCATGGTCGGGCCGGTGGTCGGCATGCATGATCCCGCCGATGTCCGCCTCTGGCAGGCCGGCGGCTCCGGTCTTGTCGGCACCATCGCCGATTATGCGCGCTTCCTGCAGATGATGCTGAATGGCGGCGCGCTGGATGGCAAGCGATATCTTTCGGCCGTGCGCGTCAAGGAGATGACACGCGATCACATCGGTCCCGGGAGTGGCATCGCACGCGATTACTATTACTTCCCCGGTGCAGTCAGTGGATTCGGTTATGGCTTCGCCGTGCGGACGAAGGAAACGACGGAGGAGCCCGGGCCGCTCGGTGAGTATCGCTGGGATGGCGTCGGCGGCACCTTCTTCTGGGTCGATCCCGCCGACGACATGTTCGTGCTGGTGATGACCCAGGCGCCGTCGCAGCGCTGGCGCATGGAGGTGGACGTGCGGAAGATTGTGTACGAGGCGCTGGAGAAAAACTAGATCGTCATTGCGAGGAGCGAAGCGACGAAGCAATCCAGAGCCACACGTGAAGAACTGGATTGCTTCGTCGCGAAGTGGCTCCTCGCAATGACGGAGAAATTACACGCCCCGCACGATATCGCGCACCATCCCCAACGTGTCCTCGATCATCGCGGCATTCACATCCAGATGCGTACAGGCCCGGATGCGGCCATCCATGGTGGCGAGGGTCACGCCTTTCACGCGCAGTGCTTTCACCATGTCCGCCGCCGTGATGCCGGCGCCGGCGGGGTCGAAGAAGACGAGATTCGTTTCCGGCTCCTGCACGTCGATGCCAGCGATCTGCGCAAGGCCACGCGCAAGCGTTCGCGCATGGGTGTGATCGTCAGCGAGGCGATCGACGTGATGGTCGAGCGCATGGATGCAGGCAGCGGCAATGATGCCGGCCTGGCGCATCGATCCGCCCAATCCCTGTTTCCAGCGCCACACCGCGTCGATGTAGTCGCGCGTGCCGGCGAGAACGGCGCCGACGGGCGCGCCGAGGCCCTTGCTGAAATCGATCCACACGGAATCCCAGCCCGCGGACATCTCACGCGCGCTGATGCCGGTGGCGACGCAGGCATTGAGCAGCCGCGCGCCGTCCATATGCGTGGCCATGCCGCGTTCGCGGGCGATGGCAACGACCGCGTCGAGATCGGCTTTCGCCCAGATGGTGCCGCCGCCGATATTGGCGGTCTGCTCGACGCTGACGAGTGTTTGCGCAGCCTCGTAGCGCGTGCGTGGATGCAGCGCTGTGCGCAGCGTATCCGGCGTGAACTTGCCGTCGGCGCCGTCGAGGCCGGTGATCTGGAAACCGCCAAGGGCTGCATGGGTACCGCCTTCGCGCGACAGGATATGCGCGGTGCGATGGGCGAGGATTTCATCGCCTGGTCGGCAATGCGCGAGCAGGCCGGCAACATTGCACATGGTGCCTGACGGCATGAACACCGCGGCTTCCTTGCCGAGCAACTCGGCGACGCGATCGCAGAGGGCGTTGACGGTGGGATCGTCGCCGACCTGTTCGTCGCCGACTTCTGCCGCGGCCATGGCGGCACGCATCGCGGGTGTCGGCTTGGTCTGCGTGTCCGACAGAAGGTTGATGCGGACAGACGGCTGCGAAGGATCGGGACGGGCAGGGGTGAAGGGCATGTTCGCTTTCCGATGAGCTCTGCAAAGTGAAACAAGAACGCGGATGGACGAGAGGCCTATCTCCGACCCTCATGGTGAGGAGGCGCCACTTGGCGCCGTCTCGAACCATGAGCTGCATGTGTGGCCATCCTTCGAGACGCGCGCAAGGGCGCGCTCCTCAGGATGAGGGCAGAGTGTGTGGCGGCAACAAAAAAGGCCCCGGAGAACCGGGGCCTTTTCGTCTTCGTCGCAAAAGCGATTAGCGCGAATAGAATTCGACGATCAGATGCGGTTCCATCTGCACGGCGAACGGAACGTCCGACAGTGCGGGGATGCGGATGAAGCGCGCGGTCATCTTGTTGTGGTCGGTTTCGACGTAATCCGGCACGTCACGCTCGCCGAGCTGCGAAGCTTCGAGAACGATGGCGAGCTGCTTCGAGGCTTCCTTGACCTCGATCACGTCGCCGACCTTCACGAGGTAGCTCGAAATGTTGACGCGCTTGCCGTTCACGCGGACATGGCCGTGATTGATGAACTGGCGGGCAGCGAACATGGTGGCGACGAACTTGGCGCGATACACCACGGTGTCGAGGCGGCGCTCGAGCAGGCCGATCAGGTTTTCACCGGTGTCGCCCTTGAGGCGCGAAGCCTCGACGTAGACGGCGTAGAACTGGCGTTCGGAAATGTTGGCGTAATAGCCCTTCAGCTTCTGCTTGGCGCGCAGCTGCGTGCCGAAGTCCGAGAGCTTGCCCTTGCGGCGCTGGCCATGCTGGCCGGGGCCGTATTCGCGCTTGTTGACCGGAGACTTGGGGCGACCCCAAATGTTCTGGCCCATGCGGCGGTCGATTTTGTACTTGGCTTCACTACGCTTTGTCATCGCGTCCTCGATAATGAGATTGGTGGATGTGAGGAGACGCGCCCTCCTGTATGCCGGGTGATCTTTTGAAGGAAATCCCGGCACCGACAGGCTCATTCCCAAAGCTGGGAGGAGAACCACGGGTGCGAAACGCTTCGCGGGCCGAAAACGGCCCGCGAGCAGGGCGGTTTCTAGGGGGCGGGGCCGGTTATGTCAATTGAAAGACAGGGCTTTTTGGCCATCCGGGGCGATTATAGCCCGAATGAGCCGATATCAGCCTGAAAATCGGCCCGGAACCGGGTTTCGACGCCGAATTCCCTCGAAACCGGCGGCAATTCCACGCTGGAACAGGCTCCAGTCGAATCCCAGCGCGAGGGCCACATAGCCGCGGTCGATCATGGCATTGGCCATGTCCGCATTGAGCGCCGCGCCGCCGATCGGCACGCCGCTCTTCAGGATCCCGGCCTCGGCCCTGGCGACCAGCGCCTGCACCTCGGGATCGCCGGTCTGGCCGCGCTTGCCGATGGAGGTGGCGAGATCGCCGATGCCGATCACGGCGATGTCGATGCCCTCCGTGGCCATGATCTCGTCGATGCGGTTCACCGCATCCACATGCTCGATGGTGATCATGCAGATCATGCTGTCGTCGGCGCGCGCCATGTAGTCGGGCATGCTTACGTTCCAGCGGAACGGCGCATGGAACGGTCCCCACAGCCGCTCGCCGGCCGGCGGATAGCGCAGGCTGCGCACGGCCTTCGCGGCATCCGCAGCGCTGTTGATCATCGGGAAGTTGATGCCCATGGCGCCAAAATCCATCGGCGCCTTGGCGAGGGAGGGGTCGTTGGATGCGATCCGCACCAGCGGCGTGCAGTTGGTGCCCGCGGTGGCGGTGATCATCCCATGCGCGGTGTTGAGGTCGATCGGGCCGTGTTCGCAATCGACGATCAGCCAGTCCAGCGACTGCGCCATGATGCGCACGGTCTGGATCGAGGGGATGGTGGCAATGGCCCGAACGTGGGGCGCCCCTCGCGCCATTTCTGCTTGAGATCGTGAAACGGCGCGGGGAACGTCATCGGCACGGCATGTCCTGCTTTTACTTGGCGGCTTCGGCGAGCGGTTTGCCCTTGGTGACGATATAGATGCCGAGCACCTTCATTGGCTTGTCGCCGGTGGCGCGGGCATCGTGTACGGCGCCGGCCGGGATCTGATAGCTGTCGCCCGCCTTGAGCTTGAGCGGCGGCTTGCCATCGATCACCAGTTCGAGTTCGCCCTCGAGCACATAGCCGGTTTCAGCACCGGGATGTGTGTGCCGACCCGATGCGCCGCCCGGCGGCACCTCGGCGATCGCGGTCACGGTCTCGTAGCCCTCGGGGAATTCCACTTTCTGCAATGGCGTACGCTTGATGCCTTGCGCGAAGGCGGCACCACCGGCGAGCGTGGCAATGGTCAGCCCGACTATCACTGTCCTGAACATGTCTGTCTCCCTCTGCCGGTCTCTTGGCGGATCGGCACCACGGGAGGCTAGCAGTGCGCGGGGGAAAGTCGAGCGAAGGTTATGCCGCGACCTGGCCGCCGAAGAAGGGCGCCAGTGCTTCCGGCCACGCATGGCGCTTGCCGGACGTATAGAGCAGGACCGCATCGCCATGCGGCGCGCCGGGCTGGAGATCGCCGATCAGGCCGACCACGCGGCGCGCGATCGCGGGCGCCGGATCGATCCAAGTCACCGGCCATGGGGCGAGGCGCGTCAGTTCATCCAGCAGCAGCGGGTAATGCGTGCAGGCCAGCACCACCGTGTCGGTACGCGCGCCGGCTGCGTCCTGGATGAAGCAGGGCGCGATCTCGTCGAAGATGGCTTTGTCGGTAATGCCGTCACCGGCGCTGCCGAGCGCGCCTTCGGCCAATGAGGCGAGATGCGGCGAGCCGACCAGCGTGACGATGCAGCCGCCGCCGAATTCGCGGATCAGTGTTTGCGTATATTCGCGCTTCACGGTGCCGGAGGTGCCCAGCACCGAAACCCGCTTGGTGAGCGAGCCCGCGCAGGCCGGCTTGATCGCCGGCACGGTGCCGACGATGGGCACGCTATAGGCGGCGCGCAGATGCGACAGCACGATGGTCGAGGCGGTGTTGCAGGCGAGGACGATGAGATCGGGCCGATGCGCCGCGATGAGCTCGCCCATCAGCGGCACGACACGATCGATCAGCGCCTGTTCGCCGTGCTGGCCATAGGGGAAGAACGCGTCATCGGCCACATAGACATAGCGCGCATCCGGCCGCGCCTTCGCAACCTCGCGCTGGACGGTGAGGCCGCCGAGACCGGAGTCGAAAACGAGAATGGTGGGGCGTGTGGGCACGATGGGGAGCCTAGGGCAGGTTGGTTACTGCGGGGTTGTTGAACCGCATTTAATGCGATTTGCGCGATTGATTGCGGCGCGATGAGGGCTTGCCGGTTGACAAAACTCACGAGGATAAGCCTTATTGATTGCATAATTATAAGATTGCAACTTTAATAATATTTCAGTCAGCTCATGACGTCAGGGGGAGGCGGAGTGATGGTGAAGAATATTGTTCTTTTGTCCGACGGCACCGGCAACAGCTCGGGCAAACTGTTCAAGACCAATGTCTGGCGGCTGTATCAGTTGCTCGACCTGCGCAAGCCCGCCGACCAGATCGCTTATTACGACGACGGCGTCGGCACCTCATCCTTCAAGCTTTTCGCGATCCTGGGCGGCATCTTCGGCTTCGGCCTGAAGCGCAACGTCATCGACATCTACAGTTTTTGCTGTCGCAACTACCAGCCGGGCGATCGCATTTATGGCTTCGGCTTCAGCCGCGGCGCCTTCACGATGCGCATTGTTGCCGGCATGATCGCGCGGCAAGGGCTCATTGCCTATCAGAACGACGAAGCCGCGCTCGGGCGTTACGCTGCCGATGCCTACCGGGACTATCGACGCCGTTTCAACATCACCAAGGGACTGGTGACGCCGGCGCGTGCGGTGCGCGATGCAGCGATCTGGACGTGGCGCAAGATGACTGGGGCGCCAGTGACGCCGCCGCCGCCGATCCATGTCGACAGCATCCACTTCATCGGTCTGTGGGATACGGTCGATGCTTACGGTGGTCCGATCGAGGAGATGACACGCGCCATCGACTATTGGGTGTGGCCGCTCTCGATGCCCGATCGGTTCATGAATGCGAAAGTGCATCGCGCCTGCCACGCGCTGGCTATCGAAGACGAACGCGACGCATTTCGTCCGGTGATCTGGGATCAGCGTTATGTGCGAGGGCATGACGATGTGCCGGGCCGCAAAAAAAAGGAATGGCTTTTCGACGCCAATTATCAGGCCCCGTCAGTCACCGGCCGGCCGCTGGAAACGCCTCCGCATCTACGGATGGATCTTCCCGAGATCGATCGCGAGCGTATCAGCCAGGTCTGGTTCACCGGTGTGCATGCCGATATCGGCGGCGGCTATCCGCAGGATGGCCTCTCTTATGTGACGTTCGACTGGATGCTCGACCGTGCATCCGCTTATGGGCTGTTGCTGTTGCAGCCGCAGCGCCAGATGCTGGTCGATCCGCAGATCAATCCGAATGACAAGCTCAACGATTCCCGCGAAGGCGTTGCAGCCTATTATCGCTACAGACCGCGTAACATTGCCGAACTTTATGATGCATTGCCTTATAAGCCGTCGATCCGCCGCGACGTCCGTCATCTCTATCGCCTGTTGACCGGCCAGTCCGACCAGAAGCAGGATATCCTGTCCGATCTGCATCCGACGATGCCGCAACACGTCGTGGATTCGCCGCGCGCGGTGATCCATCAAACGGTGTTCGACCGGATCGCGAAAGGTAACGATCGTTACGCACCGGCGATCCTGCCGCGCATCTATGATGTGACCGACAAAGCGGGTGCGATTGCCCGTGGACGTTCGCCGGTCGATCCGGGGCAGGAGCGGTCGCAGATTCAGGACGATGTCTGGAACTGGATCTGGCTGCGCCGTGTCGTCTATTTCCTGACCGTGTTCGCGTCGCTTTTCATCGCGATCATTCCGCTGCTCGTCATTTATGTGCCGGAATTCGGCCGCCAGACCGTCGGCGCTTTCGTCAATCCGGTCGTCAACATGGTGGCGTCGTTCCTGCCCGCGCTGCTTAATCCATGGTTCGATGCATTTCGCAGCGCGCCGGGTTTCGTGTTGATCGGCGTCATCCTGGTGGGGCTATTGCTGCTCTATGGCAGCTATCTCCAGCTCAAGATCCGCGATGTCATGCGCATCGGCTGGCACAGTCCCACCGACTATCCGGCGCTGACCGGCTGGCACAAGTCCGTTTACAAGCTGCGGCGGCAGGGCTGGTACCGCGCTTTCTTCTATGTGCTGAAGAACTGGATCTTCCCCACCGGCATCGCCTTCTGGCTATTCTGGTGGCTGGCCTTCGGCACGGCGAACACGCTCGGGCTGATCTGCAAGGGCAATGCGACGCTCGAACTCTCCACGACCACGCCGCAGATCGTCAGCCCGCATGTGATGGACACTGCGTCCATCTGCAACGCGACGGGCATCAAGGTGAAGGAGGGCGAGACTTACGATATCACGCTGCGGATCACGGAGCCCTGGCTGGATGACACGATCGACGGCAAGCCAAACGGGTTTGGCTGGGCAAAATCATCATGGGTGCAGGTGCCGGCCATCCCGTATCGCCGCCTGATCTGGTCGAATTGGTTCGCGACCATCCTGCGCGTCGGTGAAGGCGGACTGGAAGAGCATCTTCTCGATCTCACGACCAGCGGCAATGACATATGGACTGCGACCTTCAAGCCGCGACGCGACGGCGAAGTATTCGTCTATGTCAACGATGCCGTGATCAGCCTGCCATGGGTCTATGACTTCTTCTATCGGCACAACAATCACGGCAAGGCGGAAGTTACGCTGCGCAAGCGGCCATGATGACTACACCGGCGCCAGCGGTTGTGTGTGACCGGCGGGCGTCTCGATCTGGATCGCATCGCCCGGCGCCACTTCGCCACCGGCGATCACGATAGCCATCACACCGGCTTTGCGGATGGTCCGGCCATCCGCATCGCGGTCCAGCGTCGCGGCTTTCAGGCCTTGCTGAAACCGGTCCATCAGCACGCAGGGCTCGCGCAGGCCGGTGAGTGCGATCACCGCATGCGCGCCGAGATGCAGCCGCGTGCCTGTTGGCAGTGTTGCGAGATCGATGCCCGATGTGGTGATGTTCTCGCCGAGATCGCCGGGCGCAATGGCAAAACCCTTGCTGCGCAAGTCGTCGAACAGTTCGGACGGGATCAGATGCACCTGCCGCAGGTTCGGCCGGGTCGGATCGCGGCGGCGGTCGTAGCGGTGCTGCACGGTCGCGCCGCAATGCCCGTCGCCTTCGATCCCGAGGCCGCTGAGCAGGCGAATGCTCAGCGCAGGTGTCTTGCTGAAGTGATGTCCGCGTCGGAAAGAGACGGCGACGACGCGAGGCTGAGGCCTCTCACCCGTCATTGCGAGGAGCCCTTGCGACGAAGCAATCCAGTCTTCATTCGTTTCAAGAACTGGATTGCTTCGCTCCGCTCGCAATGACGGGTGAGTTAAGACGCGCTGCCGAACACGCGCTTGAAGATCGTGTCCACATGCTTGAGGTGATAGCCGAGGTCGAACTTCTCGGCGATCTCGTCGTCGGTGAGATACTTCTTCACGTCGGCGTCGTTCTTCAGCAGCGTCTGGAAGTCGCCTTCGCCGCGCCATACCGGCATGGCGTTGCGCTGCACGAGCTTGTAGCTGTCCTCGCGCGATGCGCCCTTCTGCGTCAGCGCGATCAGCACGCGCTGCGAATGCACGAGGCCGCCGAGGCGGTCGAGATTCTTCTGCATGTTGGCGGGATAAACCAGCAGTTTCTCGATCACGCCGGCCATGCGGTTCAGCGCGAAGTCGAGGGTCACGGTGGCGTCCGGGCCGAACATGCGCTCGGCGGAGGAGTGCGAGATATCGCGCTCGTGCCACAGCACCACGTTCTCCAGTGCCGGCGTCACATAGGCGCGAACCATGCGCGACAGGCCGGTGATGTTTTCGGTCAGCACCGGATTGCGCTTGTGCGGCATCGCCGACGAGCCCTTCTGGCCTTCGGAGAAGAACTCCTCGGCTTCCAGCACTTCGGTACGCTGCATGTGGCGGATTTCGACGGCTAGGCGCTCCATCGAGGAGGCGATGACGCCGAGGGTCGCAAAATACATCGCATGGCGATCGCGCGGGATCACCTGGGTCGAGATCGGTTCCGGCTCGAGGCCCATGGCTTTGGCAACATGCTCTTCCACGCGCGGATCGATCTGCGCAAAGGTGCCGACGGCGCCGGAGATGGCGCAGGTCGCAACTTCCTTGCGCGCGGCGACGAGGCGTTCACGGTTACGGGTGAATTCGGCATAAGCGAAAGCGAGCTTGAGGCCGAAAGTGACCGGCTCGGCATGGATGCCGTGCGAGCGGCCGATGGTCGGCGTCATCTTGTGCTCGAAGGCGCGGGTCTTCAGTGCGGCGAGCAGGCGGTCGATATCGGCGATCAGGATATCGGCGGCGCGCACCAGCTGCACATTGAGGCAGGTGTCGAGCACGTCCGACGAGGTCATGCCCTGATGCACGAAGCGCGCTTCCGGCCCGACGATCTCGGCGAGATGGGTCAGGAAGGCGATGACGTCATGCTTGGTCTCGCGCTCGATCTCGTCGATGCGATCCACATTGAAGGTGGCGTCCTTGGCCTTGGCCCAGATCGTCTTGGCCGCATCCTTCGGAATGGTGCCGAGTTCCGCCAGCGCATCGGCGGCATGCGCCTCGATCTCGAACCAGATCTTGAAGCGGGTCTGCGGCTCCCAGATGGAGGCCATTTCAGGACGGGTATAGCGCGGGATCATCGGCAGTCTCGGACGGTATGAGGGGGATTTCGCCGCGGTTTAGCAGATGGGGCGGGGGGAGGAAACCGGCGACACGGGAGGAAATGACGGCAATCTATAGTTGTATTTTGGGCGATATCGAGTAGCCTGCTTCAGGGGCAGGAATGGCCGAGCAGCAATTACCGACCTTGCAGCCGCCGGTCGGCGGGAGCACAGTTGACGCCATGATCGAAGCACGCGTCGCCACGCTCGAAGCTGATGTCAGACACATCCGAGACGATGTGGCAGAGATGAAGCTCGACCTCAGGGAGCTGCGCACCGATCTCAAGGATTTGCGAGAACGACTGCAAGGATCTCGGGTTGAAGCGCAATCGTCGATGGAAGGGCTGCGCTCGGAGACGCACTCAGGCTTAGCAGAGCTCAGGGTGAATCTGGCGACGCTGAACGAACGCATCGCTCATTTGCCAACCAAGGGCTACATCGGCTGGTGGTTCACGTTCGCGATGAGCACGATCATCGCCGCGATGACGATTCTGTCGCGCTTTGGTTTTCTGGTGCCTGGCGTGACAAAGTAGTCCCGTTGCCGGCTACTTCGCTGGCAGCCGCGTCGTCACCACCATGAAACGCCGGTTAGGGCCAGCGTGGAATTCGTGGGCGTCCACGGTCTCGATCAGCACCGCCAGCGTCTGCGTGCCGTCGGTGGCCCGATGGTGATAGGCCTCGGCGATGCCATAGGCCGTGACGCAACGGCGGCGTTTCGGCAGTTGCTTGTCCTGCTGCAAGGTCACGGGCTGAGCGCCGTCGATGGCCAGTTGCAGCTTCAGCCCGGTGACGATGACACTGCCAAAAGTGCCGCGGCCGCCGGCGCCGTAGCAGGAGGCCTTGCCGAGCGCCTGGTCTGACAGCGTGAGGGTCAGTTTGCGGCTATCGGGCAGCGTGATGTCCTGGGCGGTGGCGAGCGGCTTCGGATCCATCTGATAGATGCCGATCTCGTCGAGATCCATCGATGGCTTGCCGGCGAAGTGCGTGCCAGGCTGCGAGATCTTCAATCTGTCGAGCGTCGGTTTGGCCTTGCTCATCAGCCCGGCGCGCACGGCATCGACCTCGCGCTCGTCGTCATCCCTGGTGCGGATGGCGAAAGGCGAGCCCTTCACGAAATCATCCTTGCGGATGTCGATCACCTGAATTTCGGCGATGACCTCGGTGGCATCATAGAGCTGCGTATATTGCTCGAACGCGAAATACGCGCCATCCGGCGAGAAACCGATGATTTTTCGCGCGGCGGCGTCGCCGGCCTGGGCCGCGCCGAATGGCGCGAGCGAGAGCAGGGCGGCGAGCACTAAACGCGTGAGAGCAGGCTGTATCATGTGTGTTGGTCGCGCAACGCGTTCGGAAGTTCAGACGTAGTCCGCATGAGCGGAGCGATATGCGGGATTTCCTCGGGGCATGCCTTGCGACAGCAGGATTAAGTGTCTGGTCAGGATAGCCGCAATCAAGGATTGTGGGTTTCTGGAATCCGGAGCAGCTTCCCTGTCAACGGGAGGCTGACATGCTCGGCGGGACAGGACGGTTTGCGCGATTGGTTTCGCTGCTTGCGGCGCTGTTGCTTGTGCCAGGCGGATCAGCTGACGCCAGCGACAATTGGGATGACCTCCTGACCAAGGGCGTCGTCGCGATCTCCAAGAAGGACTACGACAACGCCGCTGCGATTTTTTCGCAGGCAATCGGCTTGCGGTCGGACGTCCAGGCCGATGTGAAAGTCCGCCGCTTTCGGAGCACGGCATATTGGCTGGCAGGCAAGTTCGAGCAGGCCGAAGCTGATTTGACCGAAGTGGTCAGGTTGGTCGGTGAAACCGATCCGGGCGCCTACGAAGAGCGTGGGCGCTTTTACTACCAGAATGATCGCTACACGGCCGCGCTCGCGGACTACATCACAGGTGCAAGACTGTTTCCGCAAGACGGTCGATTTGCAAACGGACAAGGACTGACACTCACCAATCAAGGTGAGCATGACGAAGCGATCAAGCAGTTTGACGCTGCCATCAAACTTGATCCGTCGTCGGCAATTTTCGTTCTGGGCCGGGCTGAGGCCTATAATCGCTCAAAGCGGGAGCAACTCGCGATCGAAGACTATGATCGCGCGCTGGCGCTTGGCAGGCTTACGCCAAACGATACGGGCCGGCTGCGATCCGGTCGCGGATATGCGTATCTTCGGCTCAAGGATTACACGGCAGCCATCGCCGATTTCGATCTGGCGCTGGAGTTAAGGCCACGCCACATCAATGCGCTAAAATGGCGCGCACTTGCGTTCGAGCGTGTCGGCAATACCGAGCGCGCACTTCGCGATTACGAAGCCGCCTTGGCGATGACGCCCGCGGATAAAATGATCGCCAAGCGCATCGAGGATTTGCGCGCGCAACCCGGAGCGGTCAAACCGTAGCGCTGGCGGGATGGTTACACCATCTCCCCGCGCGCCTTCAGCGCCTCGCCGCGGATCCCGTCGATATTCGCCTTGTAGCTCTCCATCGTGCCGCCCTTGAACACGGCGGAGCCCGCCACGAACGCATTGGCGCCCGCTGCTGCCAGTGCACCGACCGTTGCGGCCGAGACCCCGCCGTCGACTTCGATATCGACGGGGCGGCCGGCCAGCATGGCGCGGAGATTGGCCACCTTGTCGATCGCCGAGGGAATGAAGGCCTGGCCGCCGAAGCCGGGATTGACCGACATCACCAGCACGAGATCGACGAGGTCGAGCACATATTCGATGGCCGAGAGCGGCGTGCCGGGATTGAGCGAGACGCCGGCCTTCTTGCCGAGCGCGCGGATCGCCTGCAGCGAGCGGTGCAGATGGGGGCCCGCTTCCGCATGCACGGTGATGTGGTCGCATCCGGCCTTGGCGAAGGCTTCGAGATAGGGATCGACAGGTGCGATCATCAGATGCGCATCGAAGATCTTCTTGGTGTGCGGGCGCAGCGCCTTGATGACGTCGGGGCCGTAGGAAATGTTCGGCACGAAATGGCCGTCCATCACGTCGAGATGCATCCAGTCGGCGCCGGCTTGGTCCACCGTGCGCACTTCCTCGCCGAGCTTGGCGTAGTCGGCCGCCAGGATGGAGGGGGCGATCACCAGCGGGCGCGGTGCGAAGCTCTGGGACATGGTCGGTCTTCCTGCAGGGGCGATGGATCGGCTCCGCGTAACATGCAGCCGGGAGCGCGGCAACGCGGCTGCGCGGGGCTGTGGAGTTCCGGCAAAATCTGCCGCAACGGCACGAATTACCCGGCTGGCAAGGCGCAATGGACGCCACTGGCCGTTGAATTTAAACAGCTTTTCCGCTGGCATGGGGCTTGCTGATCCTTGCCCGGGTCATTCCGGCCCGGATGGAGATCGACGATGCTCGGCGTCGCGGCGCTTGCCACATCGGCCATAGACCTTCTGCAGTCGCTGACCGCAAAGAAGAACGCGTCGTCCGCCTCCAAGACGACGACCGGTCTTTCGCAGGGCGGCGCGTTCCAGCCGGGCACGCCGACGCCTATCGCGGCGACCACCGGCACGACGGCGGGCGCGACGCCATCCTCCGGCAATCTCTCGACCTCGACCATGAGCGCGCTGCTCGATGCGCAGAGCCAGACCAATGTCTCGGCCAATTCGAAGACGCGCTCGGACGCGCTGAAGAGCCTGTTCAAGCTGCTCGATGGCGACGGAGACGGGTCGATCAGCAAATCGGAATTCACGGACAAGCTCGGCGCCGGCGGCACCAATGTCGCCAATGCCGAGAAGGTCTTTGCCAAGCTCGACACCGACGGCAATGGCTCGGTCAGTGTGGATGAGTTGAGCAAGGTGGTGAAGGGCATCGCCAAGCCGCAGCAGGACGGCAGCGAGATACGCCTGAGAGGCGACAATTCCGACGTCACCGGCGCCACGACATCGTCAGCCGTGAATGCCGACGGCAGTACGACCACCTCGATCACCTATGCCGATGGCTCGAAAGTAACGTCGACCTCGGCCGCGGCATCGTCATCGACGGCGGCCGCGGCACGCACGTCCTACAATGCGGTCGAGCAGATGATCGCCAAGCAGGCGCAGCAGATCTCATCCGGCGCGTCGTCGCTGGCGATCAGCGTCTGATCTTTCGATCTCGCGATAGGCAAACCGGTCGCGAATGCAATGGTTGAAGAACGCGCCGCGTGACGGCGCGGTGCTGAAGGCCGCATGCACATGCGGCGGCACCTGTGCATAAGCATACCGACGACCACTCGTGAACGTCACGCGCATCTCGCGTGTCACGGGGCTGTAGGTGAGATGGCGAATCGCTGTCGATGGCATCTGCGCATCTCCTTTCTGCTCACCAACGGAAACTCCTACCGCTGCATTTCGTTGCGCGTGGCGCGCTGTAGGTAGGAGGTTGTGCACGCGCAATCTTTTCGCGGTCAGATTGCCGCATATGTGGCGGCGGCCGCCGCAGCTTCATTTCTCGCTAACTATAACGCGGCAGGCTTTCCTCCAGTTTGAAGTATATCTGGTGGAATATGTTGCGTATCATAGTATTCGTTGCGGTGATTGGTAGTTATCTACTCGGCGCTCCCGCGCGTGCGGAGGACGAGCTCTTCGCCTCCATGCGGCTGCGCGGCGGCTATGACAGCAACCCGCTGTTCTCGACCGGCGGCGGCCGCGGCACCGGCGATATCGGCAGCGCCTTCATCGGCACCGAGGTCGGGCTGATCGCCGCTGGCAAGCAGGACGACATCACCTGGAATGCAACGGCGGAGGCGAACGGGACGCGCTACATCGCGCCCGGCATCGATCCCGCGCTGGTCGCCAAGCTCGGCCTTCGCGGTATCATGGGCGACGACAGCCTGCGCGTGATCTCGACCACGTCCTTCGTCGATATCAACACCTACAACACGCATTCGACGGATCTCGTGCAGTCGGTGAAGGTCGAGACCATCCAGGACAAGATCAAGTGGTTCGTCACCGGCGAGGTCGGCGTGTCCAGGCTGAACCAGACCAATGTGATCCTGCAGGACTTCCTGCCGATCCCGCTGCAATTCATGCGCGGCGCCATCATTCCTGGCGTCAGCGTGATCACCAGCAAGGGCGAGGTCGGCGTCTCCGTGAATCTGTCGATGCGGCGCTATGCGGAAGAGCTCGATCTGTTCGGCTTCCGTCGCGACAACGAGCGCATCCAGCCCTTCATGTTCGGGCGCTACGAGAGCGGCGACATCGCGCTGTTCGCGGCGGTGTCGCAGCTCTACGGCATCTGGCACGATATCGACTTCACCAATGTCAACACCACGCTGTTCGATGCCAGCCTGACCTGGCGTCCGAAACCGTTCACGCTGGAATTGGCGGCCATCAGGCGCGCAGGCGAAACCACGTTCCCGATCTCGCCAATCACCATCGATACGTTGATGACGGCCAAGGGAAGCTGGCAGGTGAATGACAAATGGCTGCTGACGGCGGCGGCGGGCTATACGTCGTCGGTCTATCTGGACTCGCCCTACAAGGCGACGACCATCACCTACGGCCTCGGCGCGGTGCGCGATATCGGCAATGGCTACAAGCTGGGCTTCGATGTCACCCGCATCACCGGCACCTTGCTGAACGACGAGAAGGCGCAGGGTTACATCGTGGCGTCGTCGCTGTCGAAGAGCTTTGTGCCGACAGCGACGAAGCCAAAGGGTGACCTGATTGCCAAGCCATCTCTGTGATGCAACTGCGATGAGCAGTTGGAGGGCGAACGGGGGCGTACCCCCGTTCGCTGCCAAGGGAACTATCGGTTTCCCGAGCTATCGGTTTCCCTCAGCCGTCATGTGTGATGCTGAGATCAGCAGCCGCACCCGCCGCCACGTCCGCCGACACCGAGACCGGCGCCGACATTGACGAGGAGACCGTTGCGCAGCAGGCCGCCAACCAGGCCGTGCTTGCCGCCGAGACCGGAGACGCCGACGCCGAGACCGGCTCCGACACCCAGGCCACCGCGGCCACCAATGACGCCGCCGAGCAGGCCGCCCGCATTGACGCCGACCCCAAGGCCGAGACCGACATTGAGGCCCTTCGCGTTTGCAGACGGAGCGCTCATCAGAGCGGCGGCGGTGATGGCAAGGATAGCGATCTTCTTCATGACGTTCTCTCCACTGTTGTGTGCCCCTTTTGGACACGCGTGAAGATGCGCCGTTCAATTTGGCTCTGCAATCGAAAGGGATTTTTTACCTTAAAGCAGGCGCTTTTATACGATCGAATACTATGATTTCGGTAGTTATATACTTGGTGCGTTAGAAGTATACCTGATCGAGCCGTAGGGCGGATGAGCCGAAGGCGTAATCCGCAGGCCGAATTCATAATTGAAACTCTGCGGCGGATTACGGCTTCGCCTCATCCGCCCTACAGACGCGTCTTATTTCGCAAACCGATCCCGCCAGCTCGGCAGCGCGCCGGCAAATGGCAATGCGCTCGCCTCATACACGCCCCGCGCAATGGCGCGCGCGATCACATTGCCGGCGATCATGCCGAGCTCGGTGAGACCGACGACGGGATCGATTGCTTTCTCGCCCGTCGCTGCAGCAAACACGATGTCGCCGTCGAGCGGGGCATGCACGGGATAGATCGCATGCGCGAATCCGGTCTGCGCCATCATCGCAAGGCGCTGCGCCTGCGCCTTGGTGAGGATCGCGTCGGTGACGACGACGGCGAGCGTGGTGTTCTCGATGGATGTTGCGGCCGGCCCGCCCTTGATGCGCAGCGCATGCATGTCGGGCATCATCACGCGCGGAAAACCGCGCCCGCCGAATTCATTGTTCTGCTCGAACGCTGCCGCCCAGAAATGCGTGCTGTCGCCCATGGTGATGCTGCCCACCGCATTCACGGCAGCAAGCGCGGCCACGCGCACGCCTGATGGCGTGACGGCCGAGGCGGAGCCGAGGCCGCCCTTGAGATTGACGGTGGTGGCCCCCATGCCGGCGCCGACGCTGCCGAGCGCAAAGCTGTCGGTGGCATTGGCGGCGGCGGCATAGCCGAGATCGCGATAGGGCGGGAAGCGGCCCCAATCCTTGTCGCCGCCATTGATGAGATCGAACAGGATCGCGCCGGGCACGATCGGGATCATGGCCGCGCCGATCTGGAAGCCGCGGCCCTGTTCGGCAAGCCAGGCCTGCACGCCGCCGCCGGCCTCGAGCCCGAAGGCGGAGCCGCCGGAGAGCGCGAGGCCATGAATGGCATCCACGGTGTTGACGGGATCGAGCAGGCTGCTGTCGCGCGTGCCGGGGCCGCCGCCGCGGATATCCACCGAGGCGACGGCGGGCTTGTCGAACAGGATTGCGGTGACGCCGGAGGCGAGGGCGGCATCGTCGGCGTGGCCGACGCGGACGCCGGCAATATCGGTGAGAAGGTTCTTCATGGGGTTCCTCCCGGCAAATTCCATGCTGCGATGGCGATCACGCGCGATCACAACCTTATCAACTGCATAATCCTTGATCTAACACGCTTGCATGTCGGCGCGCGCGCGGTGCATCTAGCCGCATGATCACGGATGTCACGATCCCCGCGGCGCTCATTGCCGGCATTGTCAGCTTCCTGTCACCTTGCGTGCTGCCGCTGGTGCCGCCTTATCTCATCTATCTCACGGGCGCGACCATCGAACATGTCGCCGATGATGAGCAGGAGGCGGTGTCCCGCCGTGCCGTGATGATCTCGGCGCTGGTCTTCGTGCTGGGCTTCTCCACAGTGTTCGTGCTGCTCGGTGCCAGCGCCAGCCTGATCGGCAGTCTGGTGCGCGCCTATGCGGCGCAGCTCTCGATGATCGCGGGCGTGCTGATCATCCTGATGGGCCTGCATTTCCTCGGCCTGACCCGCATCGGCGTGCTGATGCGCGAGGGGCGCCTTGCGATGCCGAAGCCCGTCGGCCTGTGGGGCGCCTATGCCATGGGCCTCGCCTTTGCGTTCGGCTGGACGCCCTGCATCGGCCCGATCCTGGCGGCGATTCTGTCAGTGGCGGCGGCGGAGGCCACGGTGACCAAGGGGCAGGGCTGCTCGCCGTCTATTCGCTCGGCCTCGGCATTCCGTTCCTGATCGCGGCCTTCATGGTGGAGCAGTTCTCCAGCGTGTTCGCGCGGATGAAGAAGCATCTGGTGCATGTGGAGCGCGCAATGGGCGTGCTGATGATCCTCACCGGCATCGCCTTCCTCACCGGCGGTATCGCCAATGCCAGCATCTGGCTGCTGGAGACATTTCCGGCGCTGCAGAATTTCGGGTAGGGCCCTTAACCTCTCCCCGCCCTTGAGCGGGGAGAGGTCGTCCGGCGAAGCGTAGCGAAGCCGGGCGGGTGAGGGCATGGCACGCGCGTGCCTCATGCGAGGCCTATCGGATCTCTCCGACCACCAAGTCAGGCATGCTGAAGAATTCTTCGCTTCGATAGTGGTGAGACTGCGTCAGGCCTTGTGCCATGCCCCTCACCCGGCGCGAAGGCGCGCCGACCTCTCCCCGCGCAAGAGCGGGGAGAGGTTAAGACGCCTCAGCTACCCTTGCCGAGCTCCGCATAGTTGCCCTTCGCGTCCCACTTGTAGACGACATAGTCGATCGCCTTGATGTCGCCCTTGGCGTCGAAGGCCATCTTGCCCAGCACGGTGTCCCATTCGCCGGCCTTGATGGTCTCCATCACCTTCTTGGTGTCGGTGGAATTGGCCTTGGCCACAGCCTGGGTCCAGACCTGGAACGCGGCATAAGTGTAGAGCGTGTAGCCTTCCGGATCGATGTTCTTGGCCTTGAACTTCTCGACGATGGCCTTGGCGGTCGGCTTGTTGCGCGGGTCCGGGCCGAAGGTGAACAGCGTGCCTTCCGCGGCGGGGCCGGTGATGGACGCGAATTCCTTGTCGTTCATGGCGTCGCCCGCCATCATCACGGTTTTGAGGCCCTGGTCGCGCATCTGGCGCAGGATCAGGCCGGCTTCCTGGTGATAGCCGCCGACATAGACGAGATCGATATTGTCGCGCTTCAGGCGCGATACGATGGAGTTAAAATCCTTGTCGCCTTTGTTGTAGCTCTCGAACATTTTTTCGGTGACGCCGGCCTTGTTCATCGCCTTTTTGGTCTCGTCGGCGAGGCCCTTGCCGTAAGTGGTCTTGTCGTTGAGGATCGCGACGTTCTTGCCCTTGAAGTTCTTGGCAATGTAGTCGGCGGCGACGAGGCCCTGCTGGTCGTCACGGCCGCAGACGCGCAGCACATTGGCGAGCTTGCGCTCGGTGAACAGCGGGTTGGTCGAGGCCGGCGTGATCTGCAGCACATTGCTGTCGGCATAGGCTTCCGAGGCCGGGATCGACGACGACGAGCAGAAATGCCCGGCGACGAACGGCACCTTCGAGGAGGCCAGCTTCTCGGCGACCGAGCGCGCCTGCTTGGGATCGCAGGCATCGTCGCCCACCTGCAGCGCCAGCTTCTTGCCGAGCACGCCGCCAGCGGCATTGATGTCGGCCACGGCCTGGTCGGCGCCGTTCTTCATCTGCCGGCCGAACGCCGATTCGCCGCCCGTCATGGGGCCGGCCACCGCGACATTGATGTCCTGCGCAAAGGCCGCCGATGACAGCAGCGATGCAGCGAAGGCAAGACCGAGAAGCTTGATGGGTTTCATGTGATCCTCGCGATGAGGGCCGTGGGGCCGGGATGGATGACGGTGGAGTGTGGTGTGATTTTGAAGTGAAGTCACCGGCAATTTTAGGGTGCCACCAAGGCCAACTGCGTCACTTCGCCGCCACTTCCTAACCTCTCCCCGCACTTGCGCGGGGAGAGGTCGGCGCGAAGCGCCGGGTGAGGGGCGGCACGCGGGAGCAGAGGCGAGCGCGTGGGTCTCGGGTCGATGATTGGTGCGGCTGTGGTCGGAAAGATTTCGATCATCCGCTCGTGTGGCTGGCCTCGTGCCATGCCCTCACCCGGCGCGAAGATGCGCCGACCTCTCCCCGTAAAGAACGGGGAGAGGTTATTCGCGCGCCGTCGCTTCTACCCGTGTCGTCCCCCTTCGAGATAAGCCGACCTGATCTCCGGCGCCTTCAACAATTCCGCGCCCGTGCCCGACAGTGTGATCAGTCCATTGACCATCACATATCCACGATGGGCGAGGCGCAGCGCGTGATTGGCGTTCTGCTCGACGATCAGCACCGTCAGCCCGTCCTCTTTGTTGAGCACGCGGATGGCGTCAAAAATCTGCTTGGCGATCAGGGGGGCGAGGCCGAGCGAGGGCTCGTCGAGCAGCAGCAAACGCGGGCGGCTCATCAGCGCGCGGCCGATGGCCAGCATCTGTTGTTCGCCGCCGGAGAGCGTGCCGCCGCGCTGGGTCATGCGCTCCTTCAGGCGCGGAAACAGCGTCAGCACCTTGTCGAGGCTTTCGCTGTGCTGGGCGGGCGTCATCTCGTTGACGTCGGCGCCCATCTGCAGATTCTCCTGCACGCTCATACGCGGAAAGATGCGGCGGCCTTCCGGCGATTGCGCGATGCGCATGCGCGCGATCTCATGTGTCGGCATAGCGGTGATATCCATGCCGTCATAGACCACGTGGCCGGCGCGGGCGCGCGGCTTGCCGAAAATCGTCATCATCAGCGTCGACTTGCCGGCGCCATTGGCGCCGATCAAGGCGACGATCTCGCCGCGCTGGATCGAAAGGTCGATGCCCTTCAGCGCTTCGATCTTGCCATAGGACGCGCGTAGGCCGGTGATGGCGAGCATGGGCGTGGAGGTCATGCGATGGCCTCGCTGTCATTGCGAGCGTAGCGAAGCAATCCAGAAAGCCAAGTGAGGGAAGAGCTGGATTGCTTCGTCGCAAGGGCTCCTCGCAATGACGGCTGAGAGAATGGCGTTTTCACGTTTCGCCCTCCATCACCGCAATCGCCTCTTCCTCATCGGCGCCGAGATAGGCGGCGATCACCTTCGGATCGTCGCGGATTTCCTGCGGCGTGCCATGCGCGATCTTCACGCCGTAATCGAGCACATGGATGTGGTCGGAGATTTCCATCACCACGGACATGTCATGTTCGATCAAAAGGATCGACGTGCCGTGGTCGCCGCGGATCCGCAGCAGGAGTTCGTTGAGCTCGCCGCTTTCCTTCGCATTGAGGCCGGCGGCGGGTTCATCGAGGCACAGCAGCGCCGGCTCGGTACACATCGCGCGCACGATTTCGAGGCGGCGCTGGTCGCCATAAGGCAGGTTGCCAGCCGCATCGTCGGCGCGTGGGAGCAGGCCGATCTGGTCGAGCCAGTAGCGCGCAAGATCGATGGCTGCATTCTCCGCCGCACGAAACGACGGCACGCCGAACAGGCCGAGGAAGGTGTAGCCGGAGGCACGCATCAGTGCGTTGTGCTGGGCCACCATCAGGTTTTCCAGCGCAGTCATGCCGGGAAACAGGCGGATGTTCTGGAACGTGCGCGCGACCTTGGCGACTTTCGAAATGCGAAAATCGTTCAGTGTCTCCAGCTGCCATTCGCTGTCGCTGTGGCGCAGGCGAATGACGCCCGAGGTCGGCTTGTAGAAACCGGTGATGCAGTTGAACACCGTGGTCTTGCCGGCGCCGTTCGGACCGATCAGCGCGGTGATCTTGCCGCGTTCGGCCGTGAAGGACAGATCGTTGACGGCCACGATGCCGCCGAACCGCATGGTCAGGTTTTCGACACTCAAGATCGTGTTGATTGGAATGTCGTTGATCATCCGTGCCCCTCTTTGACGAGGTCGGACGAGATCGCCTGATTGCGTTCGAGATAGACGGTGGGCGCGCGGTGGCCGATCAATCCGCGCGGGCGCCAGATCATCAGCAGCACCATGGCCATGCCGAACACCAGCATGCGGAATTGTTCGAGCCCGCGGAACAGCTCGAAGCCGCCGATCAGCGCGACGGCGGCGAGCGCCACGCCGAGTTGCGAGCCCATGCCGCCGAGCACGACGATGGCCAGCACCAATGCCGACTCATGGAAGGTGAAGCTTTCCGGGCTGATAAAACCCTGACGCGTGGCGAAGAAGGCGCCGGCAAAACCGCCGAACATGGCGCCGATGGCGAAGGCGGTGAGTTTTGTCGTTGTGGTGTTGATGCCGAGCGCGCGGCAGGCGACTTCGTCCTCGCGCAGCGCTTCCCAGGCGCGGCCGATGGGCAGGCGGCGCAGGCGGATGGTGGCCCAGTTGGTGATCAGCGCCAGCACCAGGATCAGATAGAACAGGAAGACGATGCGGTGGGTCGGCGAGAACTCTATGTGGAGCAGCGCGGCGAGGCCGTCATCGCCCGGCGTCAGCGGAATGCCGAACATGGTCGGGCGCGGAATGCCGCTGATGCCGTTGGGGCCGCCGGTGAGCGACTGCCAGTTCAAGAGCACGAGGCGGATGATTTCGCCGAAGGCCAGCGTCACGATGGCGAGATAGTCGCCGCGCAGCCGCAGCACAGGGAAACCGAGCAGGATGCCGAAGAAAGCCGCGAGGATGCCGGCCAGTGGCAGGCAGATCCAGAATGACAGGCCGAAGGTGGTCGCCAGCAGCGCGTAGGAATAGGCGCCGACCGCGTAGAAGGCGACATAGCCGAGATCGAGCAGGCCGGCGAGGCCGACCACGATATTGAGGCCCCAGCCGAGCATCACATAGGTGAGCACCAGGATGCCGAGATCGAGGATGTAGCGCTCGTTGTAGAAGATGACGGGGACGAGGAAGGCGAAGATCAGCAGCACCGGCACCAGCGCGCGGCCGGCCAGCGACAGTGCTTTGCTGGCCGACGGCGGCACCACGCGTACCGTCTCCACCGGCCCCCACCAGTGGCGCAGCAGTTCGATCAGGATGCTGCCGCCGAACACGGTGGCGACCATCGCCGCGAGGTCGCCGAAGCGTGTCCAGTAAGTCAGCTGCCCATCGGAGCCGGCTTCCGTGCGGATGCCGATCATCAGCGAGAACAGCACCAGCGCGACGAGCGCCGAGATCACAGATTTCTTGAGGATGAATGCGACGTCGAGGCCGCCGGTGGTTTTGCTGGATGTCGATGCCGCTGCCACGCTGTGTCCCGTCTCAGACTTTTTCGACTTCGGGACGGCCGAGCAGGCCGGTCGGCATGAAGATCAGCACCACGATCAGGATCGAGAAGGCAGCGACGTCCTTGTATTCCGTGGAGAAATAGGCCGACCACAACGTCTCGATCAGGCCGATCAGCAGGCCGCCGAGCATCGCGCCGGGCAGCGAGCCGATGCCGCCGAGTACGGCGGCAGTGAACGCCTTGATGCCGGCGACGAAGCCCATGAAGAAATCGACCAGGCCGTAATAGAGCAGGTACATCATGCCGGCGACGGCAGCGAGCGCAGCGCCGATCACGAAAGTGAAGGAAATGGTGCGATCGACATCGACGCCGAGCAGCGAGGCCATCTTCTGGTCCTGCTCGCAGGCGCGCATGTCACGGCCGAGCCGCGTGCGTGCGACGAGATAGGTGAACAGCGCCAGCAGCACGACGGTGGTGATCACGACGATGATCTGGATGTTGGAGACGCGGATGGAGAAACCATCGACGCCTTCATGCAGCGTGTAGCCGCCGGTGATGATCGGCGGCACCGGCTTCACGCGGGCGCCTTGCGCCACCTGCGAGAAATTCGTCAGCACGAAAGACATGCCGATCGCCGACAGCATCGGCGCGAGGCGGAACGAATGGCGCAGCGGCCGATAGGCGATGCGCTCGATGGTCCAGCCATAGAGCGAGGTGACGGCCATGGCGACCAGCAGCACCAGCAACAAAATGAGCGGGACAGCGGTGAGGCCGATGGAGACGAGGATCAGAAAGGTGATCAGCGCAATGAAGCCGCCGATCATGAAGATGTCGCCATGGGCGAAATTGATCATGCCGACGATGCCATAGACCATGGTGTAGCCGATGGCGATCAGGCCATAGATCGAGCCGAGCACGAGACCGTTGATCAGTTGCTGGGCAAAATAATCCATAGACCCCGTATCATGCTGTCGTGTTTCGCGTGGCGCGATGCTGAAACCCCGACAGCCGGAATCTCGCGATCACTGTTCCATTTTCTAACAGTGGTTTTGCGGGAACAGCAACAGGGGAGGCTGCGGCTAAGTTGAGCTGTCCCTGCCGTTTTTCGCTGCAGTGCAATCAGTTCCGCCGTCACATTTGCTCCGCGCAATGGCCCTGCAATGACCATGTCGGAACAGAAACGGTCGGCGGAGGCATGCGTTGTCGATGCGTTGGATGGTTCAACAAAGGAGAAGGCCGAATGTCCAAACGACAGTCGAACCAAAACCAGAGCAATCAGGGCCAGCAGACCCAGAACCCCGGCCAGATGGGCCAGCAGGGAGGGCAGCAGCAGGGCCAGCAGCGCCCGGGCCAGCAGCAGGATCCGAGCCGGCAGGGAAATCCGCCAGGCCACCAGCAGCAGAGTTAGAGCGGGTTGTTCTCAGCAACTCCTGAGGAAGGCCCCGCCGAAAGGCGGGGCTTTTCTTTTGGCAAGTGGAAATCGTCCACAAGGAAGGGATGTCCCCAAAGTCCGGAAATTAAGGTTAATGAATGGTTTACATTGTCGCTGTGGTGGCGTGGGCGTTAGCTCCCCGTCAACCATGTCGGCTCGCATGCGAGTCGCGGATCAGCGATGGACAGCGGCATGCCCGAGCACGATATTTCCCAGAACAGTATTTCCCAGGACCCTGTCTCTCAGGATAACTGGTCGGCCAAAGGCACGTTTCAGAGCTGGCGCATCAGCACCTTTGCGGGCGCGCTGCTGGCGTTCTATTTCATCCCGACCTGGACCATCTTTGCATTCCGCATCATGGTCTCGCCGATCCAGGGATTCTACGAGCGCCCCAACATCTCGCTGGCGCTGTTCCTGAGCGATTATCTGCAGCTGTCGAGCTTCGGCACCGTCCGCTATGCGTGGCTGCTCGCGCTCGGCAAGCTCACGGTGGTCGCATTCTTCGCGGTCTTCCTCGTCTTCATCACCCGTCCGAGAATCCGCCAGGCAGGCGGCTGCGACGAGCCACTGGCGATGGCGCTGGCCATCGGCGGCGTGATTTCCTTCGCGAGTATGATCATGGCGTCGAAGGTCGGCGAGATCCTCGCCATGCGGCTGCACATCACCGAATTGCTGCTGATCCTCGGCGTGGCGGTCGTGATGGTCGTCGAGCCGCCGCTGCGCCGTGTGGGTGCAGGGCAGGTGCTCGATCCCGGCCAGCCCAGCAGCGCCGCCAATGATGCGGTGGCGGCGCAGAAGGTCGCTTAGACAGCGAGCCCCAATTCCTTGATGATCGCGCCAGCTTCCTTGGTGGCGTGGTTCGCCGCCGGCACCCCGCAATAGATCGCCTGCTGCAGCAGGATTTCCTTGATGTCGTCGGGCGTGAAGCCGCCTTCGGCCAAAGCTGCGCGCACATGCAGGCGGAATTCGTCCCACTGGCCGAGCGCCACCATGGTGCCGATCACCAGCACGCGCCGCGTGCGATCGTCGAAGGCAGGCCGCGTCCAGATCTCGCCCCAGGCATAGCGCGAGATCAGGTCGAGGAAATCGGCATTGAAGCTGTTCTTGCCGGCCGCGGATTTATCGACCCACGCATCGCCGAGAATCTTGCGGCGTTTTGCGGTGCCTTTTTCGGCGCGTTTTTGTTCGTCCATTTGGTCTCTCCTCGTCATTGCGAGCGAAGCGAAGCAATCCAGTCTTTCTTCGCGCGGCTTCTGGATTGCTTCGTCGCTACGCTCCTCGCAATGACGGCTGTTATCGTTGAGTTAAAAAGCCGACCACGGCTTCCGTAAAGGCGTGGCTCTGCTCGACATTGGAAATATGCGCGGCATCCAGCAGGGTCATGCTGGCGCCGGGGATGTTGGCGCGGATGAATTCGCCTGCGGCCACCGGCGTTGCATTGTCCTGCTTGCCGGCAATCACCAGCACCGGGCTCTTGATCTTCGGCAGCAGCGCGCGCTGGTCGAGGGTCGAGAGCGCTTCGCAGGCGGCGAGATAGCCTTCCACCGGCGTCGCCAGCAGCATGGCCTTCATCTTGGCCGTGGCTTCCGGCTCGCGTTCGCGGAAGTCTGCGGTCAGCCAGCCACCGATCACGGCGTCGGCGACCGAGGCGATGCCGCCTTCACGCACGGCCTTGATGCGGTTGTGCCAGTTGGTCGGGTCCGGATAGTAGCAGCTGGTATTGGCGAGGATCATCTTGTTGAAACGATCCGGCGCATTGGCACCGAGCCATTGCCCGACCATGCCGCCCATCGAGAGGCCGCACCAGTGCACGCGATCGATATTGAGATCGTCGAGGATCGCCAGCACATCCTTGCCGTAGCGTTCCATCGACACCGCGCCATTCATGCCGGATTTGCCATGGCCGCGGCGATCATAGCGGATCACGCGGAAGAGTTTTGAGAGCGCCGGCATCTGCGGCTCCCACATGGCCATGGTGCAGCCGAGCGAGTTCGACAGCATCAAGGTCGGCCCGCTGTCGCGGCCTTCGACGGACACATTCAACAGGCAGCCGTCGGCATCGATCATGGGCATGGGATAAACTCCGTCGTTCTTAAAGCTTGAGTGATGTCAGCAGACGATCGATGAGAGCCTGCGAGGCGCCCTGGTAATCCATCGGCTCGAACAGTTTTGTGATGGCATCCGCATTGAGCTGCGCCGTCACCCGGGGATCTGCAGCCAGCACATCGCGCAGATGCTTTTTCTCCACGGCGGCCTTCTTGCTGGCCGCTTCCACCAGATGATGGGCATCGCTCTTGCCGAGCTTTTCGGCCAGCGCAAAGGTCACGGCCTCGGCCATGATCAATCCGTGCGCGGTATCGAGATTGCTGCGCATCCTCAAAGCATCGACCTCGAGCCCTTCGGCGATATCGACGATGGCGGCGAGGGCGCCGGAGGTCACCAGCAGCAGCGATGGCAGCGTCGGCCATTCCGCATGCCACGGTCCCGCGCTGCGCTCGTGGTCCTGCACCTGCGCGGCGAAGATGGTGGCGGCGAGATTGGGCGCCATGGTGGCAGCGCCGAGCGCGGAGGCGGACGCGACCGGATTGCGCTTGTGCGGCATCGTGGATGAACCGCCGCGGCCTTCGCCGGAGGGCTCGAAGGCTTCGCCCACATCGGTCTGCATCATCAGCGACACATCGCGGGCGATCTTGCCGCAGGTGCCGGACAGGATGGCGAGCACGGAGGCGACATCAGCGATGCGATCGCGATGGGTGTGCCACGGCGCGTCCGGCAGCGGCAGGTCCAGTTCCTTTGCCAATTGCTCGGCAACGGCGAGGCCCTTGTCGCCGAGCGCCGCAAGTGTCCCGGCGGCGCCGCCGAATTGCAGTGCGAAGCCTTCGGCGCGCAGCCGCGCGAGGCGCTGACGCGAGCGGTGCAAGGCTGAGGCGTATTCGGCAAGCTTCAGCCCGAACGGCATCGGCAGCGCGTGCTGCAGCCAGGTGCGGGCGACCACCGCGGTGTTGCGATGCTGTGCGGCCAGCTTTGCGAAGCCGGCAATGGCGCGGTCGCAATCGGCCAGCAGCGCGTCGATGGCGGCGCGCAGGCTGAGCATGGTCGCGCTGTCGATCACATCCTGGCTGGTGGCGCCCCAATGCACATAGCGCGCGGCGTCCGGATCGGCCTTGGCCACATGGGCCGTCAGCGCCTTCACCAAGGGAATCGCGAGATTGCCGGATCGCGTCGCGGCCTCGGCCAATGCGCCTATGTCGAATTGATCGGCGCGGCATGCGGCGTCGATGGCTGTCACGGCGCCAGCGGGAATCACGCACACGGCGGCCTCCGCCCGCGCCAGCGCGGCCTCGAAGTCCAGCATGTGCTGCAGTGTGGTCGCATCGTCACAGATCGCGCGCATCGCGGCGCTCGAGAGTAGCGGTGCCAGGAGAGGGGAAAGGGCTGTGCTCATTGCGGCCGGACCCTAGCCATTCCCGTTGGAGTCTCCAAGAGCCCCGAAAGGTCCTGGCGCCACATCGCTGTTGCACTGCGAATAGGCAGTGGGGCGGTTGCCGGCCGGTCTTTCCTTTGCCCGATCCGTGCATTACTTGGGATGAGCCTCTTTTGAATTTTTGAACACGCAGGAGATTGCCCATGGCCATGACGATGAGCGGCGAAGTGCAGCTGGCCGCGAGCCGCGAAGTGGTCTGGGAGAAGCTCAATGATCCCGCCGTCCTGAAATCCTGCATCCCCGGCTGCGAAGAGCTGGAGACCACCGAAGAGGGCGGTTTCCGTGCCACGGCAAAAATCAAGGTCGGTCCCGTCTCGGCCCGCTTCAAGGGCAAGGTCACGCTGAGCGATCTCGATCCGCCGAACGGCTACAAGATTTCGGGCGAAGGCGAGGGCGGTGTCGCCGGCTTCGCCAAGGGCGGCGCTACCGTGGCGCTGACCGAGAAGGATGGTGGCACGCTGCTGACCTATAATGTGGAAGCGCAGATCGGCGGCAAGCTCGCCCAGCTCGGCCAGCGCCTGATCAATGGCTCGGCCAAGAAGATCGCCGACGAGTTTTTCAACAATTTCGCCAAGGCCGTGCAGGGCTGACGATTCCTGTAGCCCGGGTGGAGCGCAGCGAAACCCGGGGACCGGCGATGTGCCGACGCTCCGATTCACGGATTGCGCTACGCTCCATCCGGGCTACGGCTGCGCCTCGTTGCTACCGCAGCGCACCCGATCACGCTCTCTTGATATCCGCGGAAAACGCGCATCGGGCTGCGTTTTCGCGCGGTTGCCGATGGCAAACTTCGTCAATATGATACGTTTGGAACGATTTTAAGAACCGTGCGGCCACGCGATGGCATGCGCGGATGACAGAGAGTGCATATGGCAAAAGTCTCGATGATCGTGAACGGGAATCCCGTCGCCAAGAATATCGATCCGCGCACCCTGCTGGTGCAATTCCTGCGCGAAGAGCTGCGGCTGACCGGCACCCATGTGGGTTGCGATACCTCGCAATGCGGCGCCTGTGTCGTGCATCTCGATGGCAAGGCGGTGAAGGCCTGTACCACGCTTGCGGTCATGGCTGACGGTCATGAGGTGAAGACCATCGAAGGCCTCGCCGCCGATGGCGCACCGCTGCATCCGATGCAGGAAGCGTTTCGCGAGCATCACGGTCTGCAATGCGGCTTCTGCACGCCGGGCATGATCATGACCGCCATCGATATCGTCCACCGCAAGGGGCACGATCTCGAGGACCATGTGATCCGCGAAGAACTCGAAGGCAATCTCTGCCGCTGCACCGGTTATCAGAACATCGTGGCGTCGATCGCCGCGGGTGCCAAGGCGATGGAAAACTCCGACCTCGCTTAAGAACGCCCAACGATAATCGCGACCAGCGCGCGCGCCCCAAGGATTGTTCAGGGATTTTCCATGTACGAATTCAAATATCATCGCCCGTCCACCGTGCGGCAGGCTGCCAATCTCCTCGCCAAGCATGAAGACGCAAAACTGATCGCCGGCGGCCACACGCTGGTGCCGGTGATGAAGCAGCGCCTCGCTGCGCCGTCCGATATCATCGACCTCTCCCATATCGAAGGCGTCGATGGCATCGAGATCAAGGGCCGCTCGCTGGTGATCGGCGCGCTGGCGAAACATGCCGATGTCGCGTCGTCGCCAACGGTGGCCGAAGCCATTCCCGCGCTGGCCGAACTCGCCGGCCTGATCGGCGATCCCGCCGTGCGCCACAAGGGCACCATCGGCGGCTCG
The DNA here is from genome assembly GCF_018279705.1 of Tardiphaga alba. Lineage (NCBI taxonomy): Bacteria > Pseudomonadati > Pseudomonadota > Alphaproteobacteria > Hyphomicrobiales > Nitrobacteraceae > Tardiphaga > Tardiphaga alba. The sequence continues at coordinate 4,123,990 of NZ_CP036498.1, read as the reverse complement.
CTCGCCAATAACGATCCGACCGCGGATTATCCGGCGGCTGTGATGGCGCTCGGCGCCACCATCGTCACCAACAAGCGCAAGCTGAAGCCGGAAGAGTTTTTCCAGGGCCTGTTCACGACCGCGCTGGAGTCGGACGAGATCATCACCAAGGTCTCGTTCCCGCTGCCGAAGAAGGCCGCCTATCAGAAATTCCGCAACCAGGCCTCGCGTTACGCGCTGGTCGGTGTATTCGTCGCGCGTCTGCCCTCGGGCGTGCGCGTCACGGTGACGGGCGCTGGTCAGGACGGCGTGTTCCGCGTCGAGGCGTTTGAGGAAGCACTGAAGAAGCGGTTCTTGCCGAAGGCGCTGGATGGCATCGATGTGTCGCCGGATGGCCTCAACAGTGACTTGCATGGCAGCGCCGAGTATCGTGCGCATCTGATCGGCGTGCTGGCCAAGCGCGCGGTCGATGCCGCCAACAACCGGGCCTGATTGTCAGGCCCGCAGCTTCTGAGATTGGGTAATCCATGACTGCACCATCGGCGCTTCCCACTTCCGTCGATGGCATGCTCGATCTGCTCACCAAGCGCGACTATTTCGCCGAGCGTTCTCTGGCCACGGTGGCCTATCTGTCGCTGCGAATGGGCCGGCCGCTGTTTCTCGAAGGCGAGGCGGGCGTTGGCAAGACCGAGATCGCAAAAGTGCTGTCGGCCGCCCTCGGCCGCAAGCTGATCCGCCTGCAATGCTATGAAGGCCTCGACGTCTCCTCCGCCGTCTATGAGTGGAACAGCGCCGCGCAGATGATCGCGATCCGGCTGGCGGAAGCCGCCGGTGACAGTGATCGCGATCAGCTCGCCAGCGACATCTTTGCCGATCGCTATCTGATCAAGCGTCCGCTGCTGCAGGCGCTAGAGCCCGATGTAAACGGCGCGCCGGTGCTGCTGATCGACGAACTCGACCGCGCCGATGAGGCCTTCGAGGCGTATCTCCTCGAAATCCTGTCCGACTTCCAGGTCACGATCCCCGAACTCGGTACCGTGAAAGCGCCGTCGCCGCCGATCGTCATCATCACCTCGAATCGCACCCGCGAGATCCACGACGCGCTGAAGCGGCGCTGCCTGTATCACTGGGTCGATTATCCCGCCGCCGATCGCGAACTCACCATCGTGAAATCGCGCGTGCCCGGCATCTCCGCAAAGCTGTCGCAGCAGGTCGTGTCCTTCGTACAGAAACTGCGCGACCAGGATTTCTACAAGTCGCCGGGCGTGGCCGAGACCATCGACTGGGCGACAGCCCTGACCGAACTCGACGCCCGCTCGCTGACGCCGCAGGTGGTGGGCGACACGCTCGGTGCGCTGCTGAAATACCAGGACGACATCCAGCGCATGCAGGGTGACGTGCTGGCGAAGACGATCAAGGAAGCAACGGATGGGTAGTGCGGGAGCAAGCGCGGCGCTTCTCTTCTCCCTCTCCCGCTTGCGGGGGAGGGCCGGGGTGGGGGCGCGCCGCGCTCAGCTGTCAGCCGTCGCGAAGAATTCTTACCTCAACAATTCTCCGGTGCGGGTGGCTTGCCCCCACCCCAACCCTCCCCCGCAAGCGGGAGAGGGGGCGATCGCATCGGGGGCCTGAAATATGCCCATCGATCACCTCAATCCCCCCACCGGTGCCATGGCCGATAATGTCATCGGCTTCGCCCGCGCTTTGCGTAAAGCCGGACTCCCGATCGGGCCGGGCGCTGCCATCGACGCGCTCGCGGCGCTGCAACTGATCGAGATCGGCAAGCGCGCCGATGTCTATGCCACGCTGGAAGCGATCTTCGTCAAGCGGCACGAACATGCGCTGATCTTCCATCAGGCGTTCGACCTGTTCTTCCGCGCCGAGGAAGACTGGAAGCAGATGCTCGATTCCGTGCCGCTGCCCGACGATGCCAGGCGCAAGCCGCCGCCGGCCTCGCGCCGCGTGCAGGAGGCGATGGCGCAGCCGTTGAAAGGCGAAGAGCGCGAGGCGCCGCAGGAGCAGGAGATCAAGCTCTCGGTCTCCGATCGCGAGGTCCTGCAGAAGAAAGACTTTGCGCAGATGAGTGCGGCGGAGATCGCCGAGGTCACCCGCGCCATCGCCACTATGCGGCTGCCGCAGGCGGAGCTGCGCACACGCCGCACCCGGCCGGACAGGCAGGGCGTCAGGCTCGATCTGCGCCGCACGCTGCGTGCCTCGCTGCGCACCGGCGGCGATATCGTCGATATTCGCCGCCTCGGCCTGATCGACAAGCCGGCGCCCATCGTGGCGCTGCTCGATATTTCCGGCTCGATGAGCGAATATACCCGCCTGTTCCTGCACTTCCTCCACGCCATCACCGATGCGCGAAAACGCGTCTCGGTGTTCCTGTTCGGCACGCGGCTCACCAATGTCACCCGCGCCTTGCGGGCGCGCGATCCCGACGAGGCGCTGGCGTCATGCACGGCGTCAGTGGAGGACTGGGCCGGCGGTACCCGCATCTCGGCCTCGCTGCACAATTTCAACAAGCTGTGGGGCCGCCGGGTGCTCGGGCAGGGCGCCATCGTGCTGTTGATCTCTGATGGCCTGGAGCGCGAGGCGGATTCGCAACTTGCCTTTGAAATGGATCGGCTGCATCGCTCCTGCCGCAAACTGATATGGCTAAATCCGCTGCTGCGTTTCGACGGCTTCGAGCCGAAGGCGCAGGGCATCAAAATGATGCTACCCCACGTTGACGAATTTCGCCCGGTACATAATTTGACATCTATCGATGGGCTGATCAAAGCCCTGTCCGCGCCGACATCCGGCCATCACGGCCCGTTGATCCGCCCGGCCGCTTAAGGAGATTCTGATGCTCAATCGCGAAGAAGACATCCTGCAGGCCGCCGAAGCCTGGCAAAAAGCGGGACATGGCGTCGCACTCGCCACGGTGGTGGAGACCTGGGGCTCGGCGCCGCGCCCCGCCGGCTCCAATCTGGTCATCAATGACGACGGCACGTTTCTCGGCTCGGTCTCCGGCGGCTGTGTCGAGGGCGCCGTCGTCACCGAAGCGCTCGACGTGATCGAAAGCGGCAAGCCGAAACTGCTGGAATTCGGCGTGGCTGATGAAACTGCGTGGAATGTCGGTCTGTCCTGTGGCGGCACCATCCGCGTCTTTGTCGAAAAGGTAGGCTGAACCGTGAAAACCGAAACACTGGCGCTGCTCAATGCCGAGCGCGCCGCGCGCCGGCCGGTCATCGTGGTAACCGATATATCCAGCGGTATACAGCGCTTGGTGAAGGCGGTAGACTTCGCCGCCGACCCCTTGCATGCGGAGCTGGAAAAGCAGCTGCGCATGGGCAAGAGCGCCATGATCGAGGTGGACGGCACAAAGCAGTTTCTCAATGTCTATGCACCCACCGCAAAACTCGTGATTATCGGCGCCGTCCATATCAGCCAGGCGCTTGCGCCCTTGGCTCGCTCGCTCGATTACGACGTCACTGTCGTCGATCCGCGCACCGCCTTTGCCAGCCCCGAGCGATTCCCGGATGTGAATCTGATCGCGGAATGGCCGGACGAGGCGCTGCCGCCGCTCGGCATCGATCGCTGGACCGCTTTTGTGGCGGTGACCCATGATCCGAAGATCGACGATCCCGCATTGCTGCATGCCTTCGAGAAGGGCTGCTTCTATATCGGCGCACTCGGCTCGCGGAAGACGCACGCCAAGCGCCTCGATCGCCTGAAGGGGCAGGGCGCAAGCGACGCAGATCTCGCAAAGATCAAGGCGCCCATCGGCCTGAACATCGGTGCAGTCTCACCGTCGGAGATCGCGGTGTCGATCATGGCCGAAATCACTGCAGAGCTCCGCCTGCCGAAAGAAGCAAAGGCAGCTGCGGCATGAAGTTCGGTCCGGCCAGCCCGGCCGATGCACTCGGCGGCGTCACGGTGCACACGCTGCGGCAGGGCGATCTCGTGCTCAAGAAGGGCACGACGATCGGCGCCGATGAAATTGCCGCACTCAAGCGCGCTGGCGTCAAGGAAGTCGTCGTCGTGCGCCTAGAAGACGGCGATGTCTCCGAAGATGCAGCCGCAGCCAGCATCGCGCAGGCGGTGGCGGGCGAGGGCGTCACGGTGGAGCGCGCCTTCACCGGCCGTGCCAATCTGTTTGCTGCCAAGCCCGGCGTTTTGGTCATCGATCGCGCCGCCGTCGATCGCATCAACAGCGTCGATGAAGCGATCACCTTCGCGACGCTCGATGCGTTCAAGCCGGTGGTTGAGAACGAGATGATCGCCACCGTGAAGCTGATCCCGTTCGGCGTCGCGGCCACGCTGCGCGATGCCGCGGTGAGGGCGGCCGGTGGCGCTGCCATGCGGATTGCGCCTTACAAGGTGAAGAAGGTCGGCATCGTTTCCACGCTGCTGCCTGGCCTGTCGCCAAAGGTCATCGACAAGACCCTTCGCGTGACGGAAGAGCGCCTTGCGCCGGCCGGCGCCAAAATTATCGCCGAGCGGCGCGTGCCGCATGATGAAAAGGTGCTGGCGAAAACGATCAATGAATTGCTGCGGCTCGGCGCCGAGCTCGTGATCGTATTCGGCGCGTCCGCCATCGCCGATCGCCGCGACGTCATTCCAGCCGCCATCACCGAGGTCGGTGGCACTATCCAGCATTTCGGCATGCCGGTGGATCCCGGTAATCTGCTGCTGATCGGTGCGGTCGGCGATGTACCGGTGCTCGGCGCGCCCGGCTGCGCGCGTTCACCGGTGGAGAACGGTTTTGATTGGGTGCTGATGCGCCTGCTCGCCGGCCTTGAGGTGACGCGCAAGGATCTCGTCGGCATGGGCGTCGGCGGGTTGCTGATGGAGATCGTAACCCGCCCGCAGCCGCGCGCGCCGGCAGAGACCGATGGCAATCGCAGCGTTGCAGCACTTGTGCTCGCCGCCGGCCGCGGCACGCGCATGGGCGGACCGAACAAGCTGCTCGCGGAGCTCAACGGCAAGCCGCTGGTGCGCATCGTTGTCGAGCATGCGCTGAAGTCGAAAGCCAGCAGCGTCACGGTGGTCACCGGCCACGAGGCTGCCGAGGTCGAAAAGGCGCTGCGCGGCCTCAACGTCACCTTCGTCTACAATCCCGATTATCCCGATGGCATTGCCAGCTCTGTGAAAGCCGGCATCGCCGCCGTGCCGCGTGATGCCGATGGCGCCGTGGTCTGTCTCGGCGACATGCCGCTGATCGACACGAAGCTGATCGATCGCCTGATCGACGCCTTCGCGCCGGATCGCGGCCATCTCATCGCAGCGCCCGTCAGCGAAGGTCGTCGAGGCAATCCCGTGCTGTGGTCGCGCCGCTTCTTCCCGGAACTGATGACGCTGGACGGCGATATCGGTGCGCGCGCGTTGGTCCTGAAACATGCGGAAGTCGTCGCCGATGTCCCCGTCGAAGGCCGCGGCGCCTTTCTCGACATCGACACGCCAGAGGCGCTGGAAGAGGCGCGGGGCGGCTGAATTTGTAGCTGAGACTAGAATGGGCAAAGCGCAACGTGCCCACCATTGCCATCACGTCGGGATGGTGGGCACGGCGCAAGAGCGCTTTTGCGCGCCCTGCAATCTCCCTGTTTAGCTTGCATCCCGGTCCGATCAAAAATCGCTGACATGATCAGGCGAAGCGATTCATCGCCGAGCCTTTCAATCATGAACAATCCTGCGGTGGATGATTGAACAATACGGCGCGGCGATAAAATCGCAACATGTCAATGGCAGCGCGCAATCCTGCGAAAGCAGGCCAACGCGATGCGCGATATTTCTGTAGCTCCGCCGAGATGATGCGCTGATCAGCCACGCCGGCGACAACGCGAAGGAACGTGTGACATGACGGTTGAAAACAAGGTGGCAATCATCATCGGAGCGTCTGGCGGCATCGGGCGGGCCATCGCATTGCGGCTCGCAATGCAAGGCTTTGCAATCGTCGCCCATTACGCAGGTAACCCTGCCAAGGCTGATGAGATCGTCGCCGCCATCAAGGCCAGGGGCGGGCAAGCGATCAGCGCAAAGGCCGACGTGGCCGCCGAGGCGGAGGTGAGAGCGGTTTTCAAAGCCGCCCTGGACACATTTGGTCGTATCGATGTGGTGGTTCAAAGCTCAGGCATCATGCCATTGACCAAGATCGAAGAAGGCGATCTGGCGACGTTCGACAGGGTCATCGCGACAAACTTGCGTGGCACCTACATCGTTTTCGGCGAGGCAGCCCGCCATGTCGCGGAAGGCGGACGCATCATCGCGTTTTCCAGCAGCGTGCTGGCGAAATCATTTCCCAGCTTCGGCCCGTACATCGCTTCCAAGGCCGGGGTCGATGGTCTCGTCCGCGTGCTCGCCAACGAACTTCGTGGGCGCAATATCACCGTGAACGCCGTCGCGCCCGGCCCGACTGGAACAGACCTCTTCTTCAAAGGAAGGTCGGGCGAGGAGGTCGAGGAATTCGCCAAGCTTGCGCCGCTGGAGCGGATCGGCACGCCGGAAGATGCCGCCGATATCGTCGCTTTCCTCGCAAGTCCAAGCGGCGGTTGGGTCAACGCCCAGATCATTCGATCCAATGGCGGGTTCGCCTGACGCTCCGTTCTTCGCCCGATTTTTCCCAACACGAGAGGCTAAAGATGAAGAAGATCATCGTCATCACGGGCGCATCCAGCGGTTTCGGTCTGATGAGCGCCAAAGCGCTGGCTCAGGCCGGGCACACCGTCTTCGCCGGCATGCGAGAAACGACCGGACGCAATGCCGGGCAGGTTGAGACCGTCACAAAATTCGCACGCGAACAGGCCGTCGATATCCGGCCGCTCGAACTCGATGTCGGCCATGACGAATCTGTCGGTGCTGCGATCGCCAAAATTATCACGGATGCAGGTCGTCTTGATGTCGTGATCCACAATGCTGGCCATATGGTTTATGGGCCAGCCGAATGTTTCACGACCGAACAACTCGCCGCACAATATGATGTCAACGTATTGAGCACCCAGCGCGTCAATCGCGCGGTTCTGCCCTATATGCGCGAGCGGCGCGACGGCCTGGTTCTATGGGTCTCGTCCAGCAGCGCGCGCGGCGGTACGCCGCCCTATCTCGCACCTTACTTTGCTGCCAAGGCTGCGATGGATTCGCTTGCGGTCAGCTATGCCGGTGAACTCGCGCGCTGGGGTATCGAGACAACCATCGTGGTGCCGGGATCTTTCACCACCGGCACCAACCACTTCGCGCATGCCGGCAAGCCCGGCGACACGGCCCGTGCCGAGGCATATGCCGACGGGCCGACCGCTGATATTGCCGACATCGCGGTCCGGAATCTCGCTGCGGCTTCGCCTCCGGAATCAGACCCTGAAGAGGTCGCGCGCGCGATCGTTCGCGTCGTCGGTATGCCGTTCGGAAAGCGGCCGTTCAGGGTGCATATTGATCCCGTCTCGGACGGAGCGGAGGTCGTCAATGCGGTCGCAGACCGCATCCGCGCCGAATTCCTGCGACGCGTGCAACTGGGCGATTTGCTGACGCCGCACACGCACTGACGGGCTTGAGGCCCTCGTGTGCCACCCTGTCGCACATGAGGGCTTCATGAAGGCGCGGCTGCACGCCTTTGTGCGGCCTGCGTCCTCGTATCATTCACCATCTCGAAACTCCCGGGCGGTAATGTCGTGCTGACTGCACCTCGGGGAGGGGATTTTGTCATCTCGATTTGCCGCGCGTCACCGCGCGTTTTTTTCTGCCATGCTGGTTCTGAGTTTGGGGATGCTGCAACCGGCGATGGGCGCTGGCGCCCTCGCTATCGGAAAATGCGGCGCCTATGGCCAGGCCTATGATCATGCGGCACAGGCATCGGCGCTGACTGCCGCCAAGAAGGCCTGCAAGGGCAACTGCACGACTGTCACCATGAACCGCGCCTGCGCGGCGCTGGCGGTGGATATGGCCAATCCCTGCGGTGCTCATGGTTATGCCGTCGCGCCGCGTATTTCCTCGTCGCTCAACGAGGCCACCAAGAAGTGCTACGAGCATGGCGGCAAGGAATGCGTCATCCGCGCCTGGGCCTGCGACGCCAAAGGCTAGTGATGCCCAGATTTGGTCTCGTTGATTTCCTGATCGGCCGCTAGTCTGCCGCCGATGATGCCATTTCGACGAACCATATTTCCCCCGGTCGCTGAAAGCCCAGAACTGCGGGCCGCCCGTGAAGCGCTGAATCTGCAAGTGCTGCTCACCGAGCGGCTGCGCATCAAGGCCGTCATCGCGACGGTCGTCGTGCTGATGGTGGTGGTCACCATCGTTCAGTTGGTGACGCCGGATATCTTTATCGGCATCTCCAAGGGCGGTTTCGAGCTCGGCTCCACCTATGTCATTTTCCTTCCGTTCCTGGGGCTCGAACTGCTGGCGCTCTATCTCGTCAGCCGCCGCGTCGCCCAGAACAAGGACGTGCCCATCGTCCGCCGCTATCTGAGCGCGCTGGTCGAGACCAGCGTGCCGACCGCCGCGCTCTATCTGCACATGAACTGGATGGGCGCCAACACTGCGCTCGCTTTCGCGGCGCCGCTCACTTATTTCATCTTCATTATCCTCTCGACCCTGCGGCTGGATTTCTGGCTATCGACATTCACCGGTTTCGTCGCGGCGGCCGAGATGTTCGCCTTGGCGATGCTTTATCAGCCGGTGGGCTTTGCCGATGAACCGATGCCGGAAGGCATTTTCCAGTTCGTCCGCGCGGTGATGCTGTTCGTCGGCGGCGTGCTCGCGGGAGCTGTCGGGATGCAGCTGCGCCGCCAGTTCGAGGCGAGCATCGCGGCCACCGCGGCGCGCGATCACGTCACCAATCTGTTCGGCCAGCATGTCTCGCCGCAGGTGGTCGAACGCCTGCTGGCGTCGGGAACGGCTCCGACCACGGAGATGCGGCGGGTCGCCGTGATGTTCGTGGACATCCGCGATTTCACGGCGGCGACGCGCATCCATACGCCACGCCAGGTCGTCGAGCGCCTCGATGATGCCTTTGCTGTGCTCGTCGATGTGCTCGATCGCCATTCCGGCATCGTGAACAAGTTTCTCGGCGACGGCTTTCTCGCGCTGTTCGGCGCGCCGATCGAGGATCCCGGGTCTGCGCAATGCGCCGTCGATGCCGCGCGCGAGATGCTAGAGGAGATCGCGCGCAACAATCAAGGCAGCGCGTGGCCGCTGCGGATCGGCATCGGCATCCATATGGGCGCCGTGATCGCCGGCAATGTCGGCTCGCCGCGCCGCAAGGAATATACGGTCATGGGCGACACCGTGAATTTTGCGGCGCGCCTCGAAGCGCTCAACAAGGAGTTCGGATCGCAGCTCCTGATTTCCTCGGCCGTGCGCGATGCCCTCGATGCCGGCCATGACGAGGCGACCTTCCTCGGCGATGTCGCGATCCGCGGCTATGAGCAGCCGCAGGCGATCTGGCGTTTGGGGTGAGGCAGGTCAGTTGTCGAAAAACGGCGCGCGGCGCGGCCGCAGCATGATGCCAAACCGGCCGTAGAAACCTTCGCGGCCGAAATTGTCGGTGACGCGGCCGGCGGCAAGGCTCCATTCGTAGTCGTACATGCGCAGGCCCGTGATGTGCGCGCCGAACCGTGTCTGCTCGCTGAAGAAGTCGCTTGAGAACGTGGCTTCCGGGCCGATCCAGAACCAGTCCGAGACGCGCCATCCCGGCGCGATGCGGGCTGTGTATCCGTTGTCGATGGTGGTGGCGGACAGGGTGGATTGCAGCATCAGGTACGGCGTCGGCTCCCACCAGATATCGGCGAGGCCGCGCATGCCGAAGCGGGTCCGCCAGCGATTGGCGCGGCCGTTGTGGAAGAAGAAATCGACTTCCGCATCGGGCCCGAGAAGAAACTGCGCGTCCATCCGCCCGATGCGGAACTGGTAGCCGGGCAGGATCGAGGCGCGGCCGATCTGGGTGTCGTAGACGAAGCGCCCATTGGTGTAGCGCTCGATGCTTTCGGACATGAACATCCGAAGGATGAAGCCATTCCGGTTGATGCCATTGGGCATCCACTGCCCACCACCGAAAACGCCGACGCTCCATTGCGACGCTTCGACACCGGCGAAATAGATCGTCTTGTCCGGCATGCCACCGGACAGGACATCGAGCGGCTGTTTGCGGTTGGCCCGGTTGTCGGTCAGCAATTCCCAGAACGTCTTCTGGCGCCGCGAGGTCAGGTCCTCGACATCGATCTCGACGCCATCGATCTCGATCACTTGTGCGATCGCAGGGCTCATTGCGGAGCTGGCGAAAGACAGCCCCGCAATGAGCAGTGTCATCCGTAACGCCTGTCCCCAACGCATCGAGCCCCCACCCAACGCAACAGAACGCAATTCCAAATAACAACTTAAGATAGAATATATGTGGATAAGTCGATGTCTAGTGGGGATAACGGAACGTTGGCAGAACGGCGCTGAAATTTATCGGGAAGGCTCAGACCTGCGGTGCGACCAGGTTTTCGGTCGCAACATGGACGCGATCCTCGATGATTTCGGCGATCCAGCGCCGATGGCAGTCCTTGTGATCGCGCTCATAGCAGAGGATGCAGATCGGTCCCGCCTGGGTCACCAGTGCCGCCAGTTCGTCCATGCCTTCGCGCGCCTGCGGCGTCTTCAAATGCGCGCGATAGATCTTTTCGAGCACGGCCTGATTGCCACTGCGCGCCGCCTCGCGGCCATCCTTCGGCGTGCCCAGGCTGCGCAGGTGGATATAACCAATGCCGCGTTCGTCCAGCCCCGCGGCAAGTTGCGTTTTCGAAAAGCCCGGCCGGCGCGAGGCGGCGACGGCACGCACATCCACCAGCAGTTTGACGCCGGCGGCTTCCAGCTCATCGAGCACGGCCTTGGCCGGCGTCTGCTCATAGCCGATGGTGAAGAGCTTGGCCGCCTTCGCTGCTTTGTCTGCTTTGGCCATCAGACGCTCCTGCGTTGACTACACCCGTTCGATCAGCGCCATCGCGCCATGCGGCGCGCGGACCTTGGCTTCGTGGATCACGTAAGCGAACACGTCGCGCGGCTGCTTCTTCACTTTGCCGTCGCTGACGCGGGGCAGGTCGGTGGGCTCGCCGCCGGCAGCAAAATCCTTGAAGCGCTTTGCCCAGGCATCCAGCGCTTTCGGCGGGTAGGCGGTCGGGATCGAGTCCTCGCCCTTCTGCAGGCGCAGATAGACGAAGTCGGCGGTGACATCGGCGATGGCCGGATAGGTCGCGTGTTCGGAGAACACCACAGGGATCTTGTGTTCGCGGAGCAGGGCGATGAAGGCCGGGGTGCAGAAACTGTCGTGCCGCACCTCGACCACGTGGCGCAGCGCGCGGCCGTCGAGTTCGCGCGGCAGCAGATCGAGGAAGGCGCCGAAATCGGCCTCGTCGAATTTCTTGGTCGGCATGAACTGCCACAGCACCGGGCCGAGCTTGTCGCCGAGTTCGAGCACGCCGGAATCATAGAAGCGCTTCACGCTGTCGCCGGCTTCGGCCAGCACCTTGCGATTGGTGGCAAAGCGCGGGCCCTTCAGCGAGAACATGAAATCATCCGGCACCTCGCTTGCCCATTTGCGGAAGCTCTCCGGCTTTTGCGAGCCGTAATAGGTGCCGTTGATTTCGATCGAGGTCAGTTTGGACGCGGCATAGCCGAGTTCCTTCGCCTGGGTCAGCTTCTCCGGATAAAACGTCCCGCGCCAGGGCTCAAAGGTCCAGCCGCCGATGCCGATACGGATATTGCCGGTTTTTGCAGCCATGATGCGTTCCCCGATTTTTCCTTTACGCCGCCCCTTGCGGAACGGCCACTGCATTCCTATCTCGTCTGTAACGGCGACGTCGATGCTTAACAGCTCCGTTGCCGAGACGACCTTGAATAACCCTGCCCTTTGATGGGATGGCGCGCCGGATGTACGTGCGCCGGTTGTTCGGGGTCGTTTGCATTTTGGCCACCGCCATCGGCGTGCCCACCCGTTTCCCGCATGTGATCAAACGGTTGACGTGTTCCCCCGATGCCTTGGCAGGCTCTGGTGCGGCAGATATATGCTGGCGCCATGAGTGTGACCATCCAAGCGGAAACAGGACGGACCATGCCGGCGGGGCGCCCGCTGCAGCTGTCCGTGGTCGTCCCGACCTTCAACGAGCGCGGCAATGTGGCCACGCTGGTCCGGCGGCTCGACGCGGCCCTTGCCGGGATCGCATGGGAGGTCATTTTCGTCGACGACAATTCGCCCGATGGCACCACCGATGCCGTGCGCGAACTGGCGCGGACGGATGAGCGGGTCCGTTGCATTCGCCGTATCGGTCGCCGTGGCCTGTCCGGCGCCTGTATCGAGGGCATGCTGGCCTCGTCGGCGCCGTGCGCCGCCGTGATCGATGGCGATCTCCAGCATGACGAAACGCAACTGGCCAAAATGCTCGGCCTGATCGAGACCGGCTCCGCCGATCTGGTCATCGGCAGCCGCTATATCGATGGCGGCAGCGCCGACAGTTTTGACCAGAAGCGCGCAGGCTTCAGCAGGTTTGCCACGACGCTGGCGCAGCAGGTGCTGCGCGTGCGTGTCGCCGATCCCATGAGCGGCTTCTTCATGATCCGCCGCGATCGCTTCGAGCAGCTGGCGCCTCAACTCTCCACGCAGGGCTTCAAGATCCTGCTCGACGTCGTGGCCACCGCGCGCGGTACGCTCAAGATCGTCGAAGTGCCCTATACGTTCGGTTCGCGCATGCATGGCGAGAGCAAGCTCGATTCCATGGTAGCGCTGGATTTTCTCGGCCTGATCCTCGCCAAGCTCACCAATGACATCGTCTCGCTGCGCTTCCTGCTGTTCGCGCTGGTCGGCTCGCTCGGCCTGATCGTGCATTTCGTGGTGCTGTTTGCCGGCCTCGAAGCCTTCGTGCTGCCGTTTGCCGAAGCGCAGGGCATCGCGGCCTTCTGCGCCATGACCAGCAACTTCCTGCTCAACAATTTCCTGACCTATCGCGACCAGCGGCTGAAGGGTGTTCGCATCCTGCAGGGCCTCATCCTGTTCTATCTGGTCTGCAGCGTCGGTCTGCTCGCCAATGTCGGCGTGGCCTTCTCGGTCTATGACAACGAGCCGATCTGGTGGCTCGCCGGTGCCGCCGGCGCGCTGATGGGCGTGGTCTGGAACTACGCCATGTCCGGCCTGTTCGTGTGGCGCAAGCGGTGACGGCGCAGGAGCTTCGCATGGTCCGCGGCGCCTTTGCCGCGGTGATCGCGCTGGTGGTGATCCGGCTCATCGCGGCCGCATGGACGCCGCTGACCTTCGACGAAGCCTATTACTGGATGTGGTCGCGGCATCTGGCCGGCGGCTATTACGACCATCCGCCGATGGTCGCCGTCGTCATCCGGCTCGGCACCATGATCGCGGGTGACACGCCGTTCGGCGTGCGCGTCGTCTCGGTGCTGCTGACGCTGCCCATGAGCTGGGCGATCTACCGCACGGCCGAACTCCTGTTCGGCGGCAAGCGCATCGCGGTGTCGTCGATGCTGCTGCTCAACGCCACCATGATCACCTCGGTCGGCCTGATGATCGTGACGCCCGACGCGCCGCTGTTGGTGGCGTCGAGCTTCGTGCTGCTGGCGCTGGCGCAGGTGGCGGCGACCGGGCAGGGCGTCTGGTGGCTTGCAGTCGGCGTCGCCGTGGGCATCGCGCTGCTGTCGAAATACACGGCGCTGTTCTTCGGCGCCGCGATCCTGATCTGGCTCGTTGCCGTGCCGCGGATGCGGCGCTGGCTGCTCTCGCCATGGCCCTATCTCGGCGGCATCGTCGCTTTCGCGGTGTTCTCGCCGGTGCTGTTCTGGAATGCCGATCACCAATGGGTGTCGTTCATCAAGCAGCTCGGCCGCGCCCGCATTGAACATTTCAACCCGGTCTATGTCGCCGAACTGGTCCCGACCCAGTTCGCCTTCGCGACCCCGCTGGTGTTCATCCTCGGCACCATGGGCCTCTACGCGCTGGCGCGCCGCAATCCCGGCGCACTGCCGGCGCGGGTGCTGGTCAGCGTCATGTTCTGGGTGATCAGCCTGTATTTCGTCTGGCACGCGCTGCATGCGCGGGTCGAGGCCAACTGGCTGGCGCCGGTCTATCCCGCTTTCGCCATTGCCGCGGCAGTCGCCGCCACCATGGTGCGGTGGAGCCCGCGGACCCAGCGCTCGGTCGATTTCTGCCTGCGCTGGGCCGGGCCGGGCGGCGCCGTGCTGTTCGTGGCGCTGGTGGTCCAGGCCAATACCGGCCTCCTGTCCGGCTACAAGCGCGACGCTACCGTGCGCAGCATCGGTGTCGGCTTCGTCGAACTCGCAGCCGAGATCGAGGCCGTGCGTCAGCGCACCGGCGCCACCTGCATCCTGGTGCCCGATTACGGCACGACCAGCTGGCTGACCTTCTATCTGCCGAAAGGCACCTGCGTGGCCCAGCGGGCGGAGCGTATTCGCTGGGTGAACATGCCGGAGCCGACGCAAGCGCAGTTGTCGGGCAAGCTGCTGCTGGTCGGCGCCATCAACGCCGCCGGCCAGAAGGAGTGGCAGGAGGCCTTTGCGGGGATCGAGCGGGTCGCCAATCTCACCCGCAAGCGGGGTCCGCTGGTGATCGAGCAGGTGGAGATCGACCTGCTCACGGGCCCCAAGGGCGATGTCCTCGACCGTTCGCCGCCGCCGGAGCTCGGCGGCCGTTAAGCCCCCTGAATAAAATTATACGTTCCATTGAACCTTTGATGGGGTTCCCGCCGACATACCTCCGCACACACTGAAATGGGCGGTGATTGGGAACATGGAAAACACAAACCTTGCCTTCAGCAGCCACTCCGACTTCACGAGCAACCACGTCACCGCCAAGGTGCACGAGGCGCCCGTCCAGACGGATCCCGTCAATCTGACCGATGTTGGCGGCCTGCGCGGCGCGCGCATTGCCAGCGTCATCAACCAGATCAATGAGAGCTTCGCCGACCAGCAGTTCTCCACGCGGGTGGTCGCCGAGAAGCTCGGCCTCTCCGTCCGCTACGTCCAGGACCTGTTGCAGGGTTCGGGGCTGAGCATTACCGACCGCATCATGCAGCTGCGCCTCGACAAGGCCCGCCGCATGCTCACCGAAGACAAGCAGTGCATGCTCAAGATCAGCGAAGTCGCTGCGGCCTGCGGCTTCAACGAGCTGTCCTACTTCCATCGCAGCTTCCGCCGTCGCTTCAGCGTCTCGCCTGCGAAATATCGCATCCAGTCGATGAACGGCTGAGCCACGCGCTCTGACGAAATGAGACGGCCCACGGAGTGATCCTTGAGAGGATCGCGCCGTGGGCCGTTTCGTTGCGTGATGCCATCGCGCCGCGTCACGCGATTTTCGTGATTTCCAGTTCCTGACCGGAGGCCTCCACGACGTCGCCGACGGCTTTGCCGGTCAGCGCCTTGGCCACCGGCGAGACGAAGGAGATCGAGCCGGCTTTCGGATCGGCCTCGTCCTCGCCCACGATGCGATAGGTCTGCACGCGCCCGTCGTCGCGCTGGAAGGTCACCGTGCTGCCGAAGGCTACGATATCTGTGGTCTCGGGCTTCGCTATCACCTGCGCCGTGCGCACGCGCTCGGCGAAGTAGCGGGTGTCACGGCCGGGGATCGCCGACTGCCGTCGCTTTTCATTGACGTCCTCGATCGCCTGCGCCGCCTCATAGGCGGCGCGCGCCTCGTCGAGCTGGCGTTCCAGGGCCTTCAATCCCGCTTCGGTGACGAGATTCGGGTGCGGCGAAATCGGGCGGTCGGGGAGCTGGGTCTCCGACGCCGTTTCGGCACTCTCTTCCTTGGTGAAGGCAACGCTCAAAATCGAACTCCCGTCGTGTAGATGATCACCGCATGTGCTTTTGCAACAGCCGCGGAGCAGGGGCAAACAGCCGGTCCCGCCCGGGCGTTCCTTGCAGGTCGTCAATCCGTCCTGATGGGGCTGCCGGAGAAGGATTCCGCTGCGGCAGACCCCGCCAATTGGGCGAAGAGAAGCATTTTGTCGCCGGAAGGTGGCAACACGATAGCAATCCACTCTGCGGCGGATTGCATTTGCAAACCCGTTTCCTTGTCGAAACGGGGCTTCGATGACATTTTTAGCTAGCTAATAAAGCTGCTTCCCAAGCCGCCGAAAGCGCCGCAAGGCGCCCCAGGCGGTCACAAAAACAGCCACCATTGTCCGGTTTTCCAACCTGCTCTTGCGAGCGGGACCGGTGAATCGTGTCTGCGGGCAGCGGTGAAACAACGTCTTCAACCAAAGGATCACACCCGTGCGCTCCGTCCTGTTGTTCCGTCTTCTGTCTGCCGCTTTCGCTTCGGTCATGCTGACCACGGGCGTCGGTGCGGCCTGCGCGGCTGACGTCTGGCCGAGCCGTCCGATCAAGCTTGTCGTTCCGTTCCCGCCGGGCGGCGCTGCCGATATTTCCGCACGCGTCTTTGCCGACAAGCTCGGTGAAGCGCTGAAGCAGACCGTGGTGATCGAGAACAAGGCCGGCGCCGGCACGGCGATCGCGGCCGAAGCCGTCGCCAAGGCCGATCCCGATGGCTACACGCTGTCGCTGGCGCCCGCCGGCCAGCTCACCATCCTGCCGCATATCAACACCAAGGTGCAGTTCGACCCGTTCAAGAGTTTTGTCCCGGTGTCGAACCTGACCTCGGTGCCTTACGTGCTCGCCGCCAGCCCGGATGCGCCGGTCTCGACCGCGAAGGAGCTGGTCGCTGCGGCGAAGAAGGAGCCGGGCAAGTTCACCTATTCGTCGTGCGGGCCGGGCACGCTGTGCCATCTGAGCGGTGAGCTGTTCAAGAGCCTCACCGACACCGACCTGCTGCATGTCCCGTTCAAGGGCTCGGCACCTGCGGTGAATGCGCTGCTCGGCAATCAGGTCAACCTGTCCTTCGACACGTTGACCATGCTGGCGCCGCAGATCCGCGACGGCAAGGTGAAGGGTCTTCTCGTCACCAGCCGCGAGCGCTCGCCGCAGCTGCCGAATGTGCCGACCGCTGCTGAAGCCGGCATCAAGGATTTTGTCGTCGACAGCTGGTTCGGTCTGGTCGTGCCTGCCGGCACGCCCGACGCCATCGTCGATCGCCTCAATGCCGAAGTGGTCCGCATCGGCGCATTGCCGGATGTGAAGGAGCGTCTCGAAGCCCAGGGCCTCAGCGTCACCACCTCGACGCGCGAAGCCTTTGCGCAGACCATCCGCGAAGACCATGTCCGCTGGGGCAAGGTCGTCGATGCCGCCGGCGCGAAGCTGTACTGAGAGGCTGAATCTGTAGGGTGGGCACGCTACGTATTGCCCACCCTGTAAAATTCGAAACGCGAAGGCCGGGTTGAACGCTCAACCCGGCCTTTGTCGTATCTAGCTCACTTCACCAGCGCGCAGCCGCCTTCGTTCATCGGACGGAACGCTTTCTCGGCCGGAACGGTCGCGAGCAGCTTGTAATAGTCATACGGATATTTCGATTCCGCGGGCTTCTTGATCTCGAACAGATAGATCGGATGGATGACGCGGCCGTCGGCGCGGATCGTGACGTCGCCGAACAGCTTGTCCTTGCCCTTGAACGTCTTCATCTGCGGCACCACCACGCCGGCATCGTCGCTGCCTTTGGCGGCGACCGCGTTGAGATAGGCCAGCGTCGAGGCATAGACGCCGGCCTGGTTGCCGCTCGGCATCTTGCCGTTCATGCCCGGCCGTTGTGCGAAACGCTTGGCGAAGGCGCGGGTGTCGTCATCCATGTCCCAGTAGAAGGCTTCCGTCAGCAGCAGGCCCTGCGCGGTCTTCAGCCCCATGCCGTGGACGTCGTTGATGAAGATCAGGAACGCAACGAGCTTCTGCGGGCCGTCCTGCATGCCGAATTCGTTGGCCTGCTTGACGAGGTTGATGGTGTCGGCGCCGGCATTGGCGAGGCCGATCACTTTCGCTTTCGAATTTTGAGCTTGCAGCAGCAGCGAGGCGAAGTCCGAAGTGCCGAGCGGGTGCTTCGACGACCCCAGCACCTTGCCGCCGTTCTTGGTAATGTAGTTCGTGGCTTCGGCCTCGATGCCTTGGCCCAGCGCGTAATTCACCGTGATGAAATACCAGTCGTTGCCGCCGCGCTGCATCATCGCCTGCGCCGTGGTGTTGCCGGTGGCCCAGGCATCGTTGACCCACTGGATGGTGTTCGGCGAACATTGCGCGCCGGTGAGGTCGGAGGTCGCCGTGGACGAGGCGAGGAACGTCATCTTGGTGTTGCGGGCGATATTGTTGATGGCGAGGCCGACCGACGAATTCGGCACGTCGACGATGGCATCGACCTTGTCCACATCCAGCCATTTTTTAGCGATGGCGGAGCCGACATCGGCCTTGTTCTGGTGATCGGCATAGACGATCTCCACCTTGATATTCTTGCCGCCGCCGTTGAAATCCTCGGCGGCCATGCGCGCGGCTTCTACCGAGCCCATGCCGTTGGTGTCCTGAAACACTCCGGAAATATCGTTCAACACGCCGATGCGGACGACATCGTCCGACACCTGCGCATGTGCGGCGCTTGCCATCAAGCAGGACGCCGCGGCGGCTAGAACTGTCTTGTAGCTCTTCATGGTCCATTCCCCTGTGTGATTTGTTGCGCGGGTCCGGACGTTGCCGGTCGCGGTGGAGCTAGATTTGCCGCTCCGGCAGTCGCAATACGAGGCCGTCGAGCGCCTCGGTGATCTTGATCTGGCAGGAGAGGCGGCTGTTCGGCAGCCGGTCGGTGGCCACGCCTTCCAGCAATTCGCTCTCGTCGCCGCTGACATCGCCGACACGCGTCAGCCAGTCGTCGTCCACATAGACATGGCAGGTCGCGCAGACAGCGCTGCCGCCGCATTCGGCGACGATTTCGTCGATCCCGGCCCGCGTCGCCGCCGACATGGCGCTGTCGCCGAGCGCCGCATCGACGTTTTGCGCGTGGCCATCGGGGTGGATGAACGTGATATTCGGCATTGTATCCTCAGGCAGGTGTGAAGGTGACGGGCAGGCTTTCGAGCCCGCGCAGTGTGTTGTTGTAGCGGCGCGTGATTTCGCCGCTGATCGCGATGCTCTTCACCTTGCGCGCCAGGGCCGACAGCATGGCTTCGCCCTCCAGCCGCGCGACCAGCTGGCCGACGCACATATGGATGCCCGAGCCGAAACCGACATGGCCGGATGTCTTGCGGGTAATGTCGTAGCGCGCGGGATCGTCCCAGCGGCGCGGATCGCGATTGGCGGCGCCGAGGAACATCAGCACCTTCTCGCCTTCGCCGATGCGATAGCCGCTGATCTCGACAGCGCGCGTCGTGGTGCGGAAGAAGGTCTGCACCGGGCTCTCGTAGCGCACGGCTTCCTCGAAAGCGTTGCGGGCGAGGGAGAGGTCCGCACGCAGCCTTGCAAACTCTTCGGGATAGCGCGCCAGGCAGTAGACCGCGGCGCCGATGCCGTTGACCGTCGTATCCAGTCCCGCCGAGAGCAGCGAGCGCACCAGCAGCGGTGCTTCGTCAGGCGTGATGTCGCCCGTATCGGCGCGTGCATGGATGCAGGCGCCGAAGCCGCCGGGCGCGAGATTCTCGCGCTGGCACTGCGCCTGCACATAGGCCTGATGCGGGGCCGAGCGGGCGATGGCGTTCTGGCGCAATTCGTTGGGCGGGCCGAACGCATTGAAGACGAGGCCGGCATAAGGCAGCAGGTTTTCACGCCCTTCCTTCTGCAGCCCCATCGCATCGGGAAACACCGAGAGCGGATAGGCTTCCGCGAGATCGGCGATCGCATCGAAGCTGCGGCGCTCCAGCAACTCGTCCACTTTCGCATCTGCTGCGGCCACGAAACCGTCGCGTAGCGTCTTCATCACGGCGGGGGACAGCACCTTGCTCAGGACCGCACGGGTGCGGGTATGCGCGGGTGGATCGGCTTCGAGGATCAGGCTCGGCGGCCGCCACGGGGTCTCCTTGGCAAAGTCGCTGAGGCCGACGCCGCGGCTGGAGCAGAAGGTGGCGGGATCGTTCAGCACGGCATGGACTTCCGCGTAGCGGGCGACCGCATAGACGTTCCATTTGTGCAGATAGACCAGAGGCCCGGCTTCGCGCAGCACCTCATGGGTCGGATGCGGATCGGCGAAGAAGTCGATGGCGAATGGATCGACGTCGAGTGTCGGAATGCGCGGGAACGCTTGGTCCTCTGCTTGTGTATCGAAGGCGAGGACCGGCACTGATGGCGCCGTATTGGAATAGCTCAATGCGACCATGGGGCGTCTCCCTGTTTTCTTCTTGGCAATTGTCGTCGCGTATCTCTATGTCTCGAATGATACGAGCGGCCCGGATCGGGGCTGGCTTGAACAGACAAACGAGGCCGCGGCGGATGGGCAGAAAACAGGCGGACAAACACATGCCGAAGATCGACGCGCCCGTGCGCAATGAAGCCCATGCGCAGTTGCTCGATCTCGAACGCTATGTTCCTGCCTTCATCACCTTCATCGCCAACAAACTGTCGAACAGCGCGACCGTTTTCTATCAGTCGCATTTCGGCGTGAACGTCACCGAATGGCGCATCATGTCTTTGCTGGCGATCGAGCCCGGGATTCCAGCCTCGCGGATTTGTCAGGTCATCGGCTTCGACAAGGGGCCGGTCAGCCGCACGCTGTCGATGCTGGAGGGCAGGGGGCTGGTGGCCATCGGCACCGATCGGCGCGATGCGCGCACGCATTCGATCAAGCTGACGGCGAAGGGGCGCAAGACTCACGATGCGGTCATCGTGGCGGCGTTGGAACGCGAACAGCGGCTGCTGTCCTGCCTCGCGGAAAGCGAGCGCGAGGTTCTGATCGACCTGCTGCGGCGCATTCACGGCAATCTCGATGCCGTCACGGCTCCGGCCGGCTAGGCGCGGGCGCGCAGCATCGCATTCGGTCCCGCGCATGCGGTCCGTCATCGTTTCTCTCCCTGCAGCGGCGCGGCAATTGAATTGCTCTCGATGCGCCCGATTGATAAATGTTCTCACGGATTAGTTGCTGAGGCAACAAAAAGCTTCGCCGCCCTGGAAATGTTGCTGTGCACGCGTGCACCAACAAAAAAGCCCGGCATCTCCGCCGGGCTTTTCCGTTGCGCAGTCGGATGATTCAGGCCGCAGCCTTCGGCTTGTCGATCGGATGGGGAAGGCGGAAGGCGACTGCGAGGCGATTCCAGACATTGATCGCCGCGATTGCGGTGGTGATCTTGAAGCACTCCTCATCGGAGAAGTGGGCCCGCAGTGCTTCGTAATCGGCGTCGGGCGCGCGCGTCGCTGCGATCAGCGTGACGGCATCGACCCAGCCGAGCAACGCGCGCTCGCGCGGCGAGTAGACGGTGGCTTCATGCCAGACCGACATCATGTTGATCCACTGTTCGCTCAGCCCGTCGTGACGCGACTCCTTCACATGCATATCGACGCAAAAGGCGCAGCCATTGATGATCGACGCGCGCAGCTTGATGAGGTGGACGATTGCAGGCTCAAGGCCGCTGTCCTTGACAACGTAGCTGTCAAGGGCGGAGACGGCCTTGTAGGCATCCGGGGCGGCTTTGGCGAAATTGAGACGGGCGGTCATGGTCGTTCTCCTGGGATGTGGGATGAGATGATGATTTGAAATTCAATTGGCGCTGCGGCGCCGTTCGTTGTGTGCAAGGAACGCGCAGCCGCGTGCGGCGATGGCGCCGTCGGTGTCCTTGCTGCGGAGATCGCCGATGATGTCGGCAAGAGTGACCTTGGCGAGTTCGTCGCGATAGACGCGTTCGGCGCGCAGCATCGCGGCATTGATGGCGCAGGGCATCTTCGGCTTGCCCGGCAACGGATTGGGGCCGCGCTGGCGGATCTCGGCGCAGCGAAACGCGGGGGCGGGGCCTTCGATCGCCAGCACCACGTCGAGCAACGTGATGTCTGCAGGCATGCGCGCCAGACGATAGCCGCCGGTCGGGCCGGGCTTTGTCATCACGATGCCGGCGCCGGACAGCGCCTGCAGATGTTTTAGAAGATAGCTGGTGGAGACACCGTGAAAATCAGCGAGCGCGGCGGCGGACAGCACGCCATCAGCGGTGAGACCCGCCATCATGGCCACGCTGTGAATGGCCTGCTCGACACCATCGCTCATCTTCATCGGGGCAGCCTCCAACAAATCGTGGATACTGTTTATCCGTGATTAGTTCGAGTGTCAAGGTGAGGCGAAACGCGTCGCTGCCGATGGCCTCCCTCCCCGGAGCGAAACGAATGGGGAGGGTCCGCCGATAGGCGGGGGTGGGGTAACTCCCCACGAACAGACGTCACGTGGGGAGAGACCCCACCCGTCACGTCGCTCGCAAGTGCTCGCGCCGCGCCACCCTCCCCAGTCGCTTCGCTCCGGGGAGGGAAAAGAAAGAGCCACTCAATTCACCAGTCGCGGCGGCATGATCGGTCCGTCGGAGGCCTGGCTGAGGCGGATGCCGCTGACGTGAAGCGAGGTCTCCCACAAGGGCTCCAGCGTTTTCAGCGACGGCAGCACGCGCAACTCCACGCCGGCATCGCTCAACGCTTTTTCCAGGTTGTCGATGCGCTCGACAGCGATCGGCATGGTCGGCGCCGGCGAGACAAACATGCCGGCATCGCCAAGCGACTCGAAGCCATCGGGCGCCAGTTCGTAGCGATAGATCGTGGTCTGCGCGAGCCGATCGAGCCAGCCGAGCTCGATATGCGCGACCATCCGGCAGGAGGTCATCTTGTGGTAGGCCGTGACGTATTCCGGTGTCGTCGTCGTCACCGGCCAGACGAAGATCCGCGGACAGTCGCGCGGAAACAGATACATCGCCTGATGCCAGTCATCGATCGCCCAGACCAATGGCGCGTCGAAGCCCGGCACCGGCCGTGGCGTAGGCCGCGGCATGAAGACCTCGATATGGTTCTCTTCGCTGAAATGAAACAGGCGCATTCCGGTACTCAATGACAGGCGCATCGGCGACGTCAATCTCCGGAATTGTCCGTGTCGGTTTCCCCGGTTCCGCAACGTCTTCCAGTCACGGGCGTTCAATCATTCCACGGAGGTGATGCCATGACCGAGTCCCTGATCCCCGCTGCCGAACTCGTGAAATCGAATACCGTGCGCTTCCCCAATGAGAGTGCGGATTACCGTGCCGCGCGAAATGCATTGCTGATCGAGGAGATCGAGCTGCGCCGCCATATCGAGCGTGTCGCCGAGATGCGCCGTGCGCTGCCCGATGGCGGCGCGGTCACCACGAACTATCAATTCATCGGCGAGAACGGTCCGGTGTCGCTGGAAGGCCTGTTCGGCGACAAGCAGACGCTGGTCACTTACTCCTACATGTTCGGCCCGCAGCGCGAGCAGCCGTGCCCGATGTGTACCTCGCTGCTGTCGGCCTGGGATGGCGAGGTGCCCGATATCACCCAACGTGTCGCACTGGCCGTGATCGCGCGCTCGCCGATTGCGCGACTCACCGCGTTCAAGCGTGCGCGTGGCTGGCACCACCTGCCGTTGTTTTCGGACCCGTCCGGCGACTTCAGCCGCGATTATTTCGGGATGACCAAAGATGGCGGGGACGATGCGGCCTTAAACATTTTCACTCGCCGGGACGGTTCCATCCGCCACTTCTGGGCCGGTGAGATGTTCGCCGCGACCGCCGATCCGGGCCAGGATCCGCGCGGTGCGCCCGACCTGATGCCGATCTGGAACATCCTCGACTGCACGCCGGAAGGGCGTGGAACCGACTGGTATCCGAAGCTGAATTATTAACCTTTTCAGTCACCTAGGGCCTGGATGGGGCACTCTTCAGGTGTGTTCCATCACGCAGAGTAGCTGCGGACAAGATCCATCGGCCTGATCTGCATCTGCCTGAGCAACGGCCGGGGCTGTGCACTGGAGCGCATTTCGCGACGGATCCTGTCCCGAAACGGGACGTCAAAAACCGTCGCGGGAACCGCCAAAACGCTTGCCTCGAAACTCAAAAAGGCCATGATTGGCAGGCCTTTAGTCAGGCATTCGTTGGGGGACCTCCGATTAATTCGCATTTAACTAAAACTCGCCTTAATGGCGCTCCGCACTCCTGCGGAATGCTGCCGTGGATCGTCCGATCCACCGGCGCAGCGGCAGGGGACACAGAGCTTTTGTGTCGGGCGTCAGGCGTATGAGTAATAGTGAACATGCGTTGAAGACGAAGTCCGCGCCCTCGCGCCAAGGTCGTTACGTGACACAGTCAAACTCGAACTCACGCATGTTCATCGTCGGTGGCGCCCTTGCTGCCGTAGCTCTGACGGGTGGATGGACACTGGCTGGCAAGCTCTTCAGCGATGTCGAGCCGTCCATGGTGACCGCGAGCATCGCACCCGATGCCGGCGTATCGACCTCCTCATTTGCCGAACGTTTCGGTCAGCGCGTCGCCCGCGCCGAACAGAACGCCGATTTCACCGATCGTTTTGAACCCGCGCGCCGCGCGCCGCTTGCAGGCTCCGCACCGGTCGCAGCACCGCAGGCGAAGCAGCAGGTCGCCTGGTTTGCGCCGTCCTCGATGGGCGCACCGCCGGATCGCTTCGCGCAGCGCTGGAGCGCTGTGGAGCCGACCGTGCCGGCACCGGCCAAGCCGCAGGAAGTCGCGCTGATGCAGCCGGCGCCGACGGTCAAGCAGCTCGTCGCCAGCATCCCGACGCCCAATGCCCGCCCGACCGATGCCGGTGCATCGCAGACCCATCAGCAGACCGCGCAGGCCGCCACGCCGAAGGGCGGCGCTTTCGGTCATGACGCGCTGGTGCAGCGCGCCCGCATGGCGCTGGCCACCCAGCCGAAGAACGCCAGCCTCAATATTTTCGACAAGCTGTTCGGCGGCAAATCCCCGCAGAGCGGCCCGGTGCTCGCTTATGCCGGCTCCGACGGCGGCGTGTTGCCGAACGGCCAGGACGCGACGTCGGCGTCGCCCGAGCCGACCGACATGGATCGTCTCACCGCGGTCTATGACATCACCGCCAAGCGCGTCTACATGCCGGACGGTACCAAGCTCGAGGCGCATTCGGGCCTGGGTTCGCGGATGGACAATCCCGCTTATGCGCATGAGCGCATGCGCGGCGTGACCCCGCCGCACATCTACGATCTCAAGCCGCGCGAAGCCCTGTTCCATGGCGTCGCCGCGCTGCGCATGACGCCGCTCGGCGGCGAGAGCGCGATCTACGGCCGCAACGGCCTGCTCACCCATAGCTACCTGCTGGGCCCCAACGGCGATTCCAACGGCTGCATTTCCTTCAAGGAATACGACAAGTTCCTGCAGGCCTATCGCCGCGGTGAAGTCCGCCGCGTCGTCGTCGTCGCCAGCCTGGACTGAGCTTTAGCTCAGGCCTTGGTCGCGTAGTTCTCTGATCTCGGTCAGCGGAAATCGACACTGCGCAAGATGATTCCGCGCGGCGTACCTTCGAACTCATTTTTCTCGAACTTTTTGTTCGCGCTGTCCTCGATGCGATCGCGCAGCCGCATGAATTGCTCTTCGCGCTGCTCTGGTTTGGTCCGGCTCGATTTCTCCAGATCGTCCATCGCCGATGTCGAGATGGCGCACGCAACCTCCACTTCGGCATTCTTCATCGAGAAACGCACGACACCGCGGTCGTCATCAAAACTCTGATAGGCGCCGCGTGTCAGGGCCATGATGGTCTCCTTTGTTGTCGTTCGCCGCGCAGAAGATCAGTCGTTTCTGGCGAGGCGCGTGAAGTCATCGAGCACCATGGCGATCAGGTCGCGATGCCGGGTGTCTTGCGGGCCAAGCGATGCGGCATAGAGATTGAGAACATAGCGCGCATTGGCGGCCACTTCCGGCCAGGTGGTCGCGCGCGTGGCGAGCAGTTGCACTTCGATCTCGCTCTGGCGATTGCGCAAGTTTTTCGCATTCGCTTCGACATCCGCGAGCGCGCGGCGAAGATCGGTGGCCTTCTGTGCGGCCATGCCGCGGCGGCTGTCGAGTTCGACCGGCTCATCCGTCATTAGGGGCGCTCGCATCGATGCGCTGGGCATCGGACAATTCGAGCGAGCCAATGGACATCATTTCCATGGAATTGCCATGCGGCGGCGCGCAGGGCACGGTGATCATGGTCGCCACGCGCCGATAGCTCGCAAAGGACAAGCCTTCGATCATCTCTTCGTCGGTGACGACATCGTAGGTGCCGGCTGGAAGCAGCCTGTCGATGCTGGCCAGCCGAAAAGGATGCTTGAACGTGATGCTTTCGCGCCGCGATCTGGTGGTCATACGCGCGCGTCGCTGTGAACATCTGGCATCGGATGACGGTGCGCCTATTCGCCGCGATTAGCTATCTATTTCTCCGCATTGGGGTGGATCGCGCTGCAATGCCGCGCTTTGTGCTCGCAATTGCCGGAGAGAACTGTGCATGCTGTTGAAGCAGTGAGGTAATTTGCATGAAGATCCGCGTCGGCTACGAGATGGTCTACGATTTCCCGCAGGCCACGCCGATGCTAATCGTGATGGGCACGCATTTCACCCGCGCGTCGGATGTCATCGTGCCGGACTTTCTGGTGACGGAGCCGGCGGTGCCGATCACGCTCTATCGCGATGGCTTCGGCAACTGGTGCAGCCGCATTGTGGCGCCCGCCGGCCGGATGCGGCTGACCGCCGATGGCATCGTCAATGACAGCGGCAAACCCGACGCCATCGTGCCGACGGCGTTTCAGCATGCCGTGGAAGATCTGCCGGCGGAGACCATCGTCTATCTCCTCGGCAGCCGCTATTGCGAGACCGATCGGCTGTCGGAAACAGCGTGGCGGCTGTTCGAGAAAACCTTGCCGGGTTGGGCGCGCGTGCAGGCGATCTGCGATTTCGTGCACAATCACATCGCGTTCGATTATCTGCATGCCCGCGCGACGATGACCGCGTGGGATGTCTACAACGAGGGCAAAGGCGTGTGCCGCGACTATGCGCATCTCGCGATCACCTTCTGTCGCTGCATGAATATCCCCGCGCGCTATTGTACCGGCTATCTCGGCGATATCGGCATGCCGAAGCCGTGGGCCGATGGCGACTTCGCCGGCTGGTTCGAGGCCTATCTCGGTGGGGCCTGGCACACATTCGATGCCCGCAACAATATCCCGCGCATCGGCCGCGTGCTGATCGCACAGGGGCGCGATGCAGCCGATGTCCCGATCACGCAGACCTTCGGGCCGAATACGCTGTTGAGCTTCAAGGTATGGACCGATGAAGTCGATGAAGGCGTCGCGTTGCGCCCCAATTGATTCGCAAACGAGCCGCCATTTTCAGCAGCGATGCGCGAGCATATGGGGAACTGAGAGCGGAGTGATGAATTTGATTTGTCACAAGCGCGGAGGACACCAGGCTATGGCCTCGAACAGTGTGACCTTGAATAAAAATGTCTCAAAGCTTGCATCAGGTATGATGGCAGCAGCGGTGATGATTGGAACCGTCGTCACCGTGCATGCGCAGGGTGGCACCGATGCGCAGCGCGAGGCCTGCAT
Source organism: Tardiphaga alba (assembly GCF_018279705.1). Taxonomy (NCBI): domain Bacteria; kingdom Pseudomonadati; phylum Pseudomonadota; class Alphaproteobacteria; order Hyphomicrobiales; family Nitrobacteraceae; genus Tardiphaga; species Tardiphaga alba. Next base: position 4,096,581 of record NZ_CP036498.1, on the reverse strand, counting down.
GCCCGACGCGTTTCGCTTATGCGCGACGGCCATGCCGGATGAGAGGCGGGTGGAGAACTGCTTGCGAGATGCCAGCCCTCGTTTGAGCCGCGCCTGCTACGACGTCTTCTATCCGCCGCAAGCGGCCACGCCGAACCAGGTCACCCGCGGGCAGGGGCCGATGGTCCGTGACCGCACGCAGCCGTCAGCGCCGCAGCGCCCGCAAAACCCGTCGATGCCACAAATGCCGCCGGGGCCTGAACCTGACGATGAGTGATCCGTTGATCGCCAATAAAAAAGGCGGCGCAGGATTGCGCCGCCTTGATCTTTTGGCTGGTGCTGTCGCTTAGCGGCAGACGCGAACCTTGTTCACGACGCGGCGGCCGTAAGGGCCACGCTTCACGACGGTGCGCACGGTGCAGACCGGACCACGACGGATCACGGTCGTGCGGCGGGCGTGGTGGGGGCCGCGATGATAATGACGGTGCTGCGACGAGAAATCTGTGAGCGGCGCAGCGACATTGGTCTTGTCGATGGTGATCGTCGTCGCCGAAGCGGGCGAGACCAGCGAAGCCAGGCCAATCGTGACGGCAGCGGCAATAGCAAAAGCAAATTTCTTCACGGGCATTCTCCAAACTCGAGGCCGATGCATGTCATCAGCCAGCGCAGAAGAATTACGTGCTGCGGGTGAACCGAACCTGAAGAAAATGCGGCGGGAAGGGGGCGTGTGTGACAGCACTGATCTCAGGCGTCATTGAAAATAAAAGCCCCGGCTTTGCTGCCGGAGCTATGCTTCGCTTTCGAAAATGTGGTTGCAATATTAGCGCGCGCCGCCTGTGACATGAAGCGTCTCGCCAGTGACGTAGGACGCCGCATCTGATGCAAGGAATGCGACCACTGAGGCGATCTCCTCGACCTTGCCGACGCGACCAAGCGGCGTCACGCTCTCGACCCAGTTGCGCATCTCGCCTTCATGAAAACCGGCGGACACTACGCCTTCGGTGACAATCATGCCGGGATTGACGGCGTTGACGCGGATTTTCTTCGGCGCAAGTTCTTTCGAGAGAACCGAGGTGATGGCATCCACCGACGCCTTGGTCGCGGTGTAGACTGCACTGTTCGGCGGAGCCATGGTCGAGACACCCGATGAAATATTGATGATGCTGCCGCCGTTCGCATTGAAGTGCCGGACAGCTTCCTGCGACGTCAGCAACAGCCCCAGCACATTGAGATCGAACTGGCTGTGAAAATGCTCCGGCGTGATGTCATCGAGGCCACCGAAGGCGTAGACGCCGGCATTGTTGACCAGGATGTCGATCGGCCCGAACGCTTTGACTGTCTCGGCAACCGCCGCGGTGGCGCCGCCGGATGAGGCGAGATCGCTATGCACAGCAATCGCCTTGCCGCCCTTGGCCGTGATCGCCGCCACCACCTTATCGGCTCCCTCCTTGCTGGACGCGTAATTGACGCCGACCGCGGCGCCGGCAGCGGCAAGCTGGAGGGCGATTTCAGCACCGATTCCTTTGGAGGCGCCGGTTACGAGTGCCACTTTGCCTTCGAATGTCTTGGTCATGATCGTGATCCCCCGTTGGGTGTTTCAATAGTTCGGAAGTATGGGACTATTGAACGAGCGCAAGGGGGCGCCTATATCTTTTTTCATGGCACAGTTCGTTCACCCCGCGACGAAGGACATCACGCTATCCGGCGTGCTTTCGGCGCTGGCCGATCCCATCCGGCTGCAGATTGTTCGCGGCCTGCTGCAGGAAAGCGGCTGCCTGTCCTGCACGGCGGCCTCGCCGTGCCCGACCATCGCCAAGTCTACATTGTCGAACCATTTTCGCGTGCTGCGCGAGGCCGGGCTGGTGCAGACCAGCAAGAAGGGCGTCGAGCATCAGAACGCGGTGCGTGCGGCGGATATCGAGGCGCGGTTTCCGGGGCTGCTGATGGTGATCTTGGCGCATTCGATGAGCGATGGCGCGGCGGAGGTGGGGGCTGGGAGTTGACGCGCTTCGTTTTGCGCGACCTGGCTCCTGACACACAGCGTTCGACCACCGACTACACAAACAAAAACCCCGGCATCGCTGCCGGGGTTCTGCATTTGCTTGTTCGCTTGAACAGCGCGGACCCTTAGAAGTCCATGCCGCCCATGCCGCCGCCCGGGGGCATGCCGCCGCCGGCTGCGCCGCCCTTCTTGGGCAGTTCGGCGACCATGGCTTCGGTCGTGATCAGCAGCGAGGCAACCGAGGCGGCGTTCTGGATCGCTGCACGGACAACCTTGGTCGGGTCGATGATGCCCTTCTTGAGCATGTCGCCATAGGTGCCGCTCTGCGAGTCGAAGCCGTAGGCATACGGGGTGTTCTCGAGAACCTTGCCCACGATCACCGAACCATCTTCGCCAGCATTGACGGCGATCTGGCGGGCCGGAGCCGACAGGGCCTTGCGGACGATCTCGACGCCGGTCTTCTGGTCGTCGTTCTTGGTCTTGATGTTCTTGAGCTGCTCGGAGGCGCGGAGCAGAGCGACGCCGCCGCCGGGGACGATGCCTTCTTCAACCGCAGCGCGGGTCGCATGCATCGCGTCATCAACGCGGTCCTTGCGCTCCTTCACTTCGACTTCGGTCGCGCCGCCGACGCGGATGACGGCAACGCCGCCAGCCAGCTTGGCGAGACGCTCCTGCAGCTTCTCACGGTCGTAGTCCGAAGTGGTCTCTTCGATCTGCGCCTTGATCTGCGCCACGCGTGCATCGATGTCGGCCTTCTTGCCGGCGCCGTTGACGATGGTGGAGTTTTCCTTGTCGATCATCACCTTCTTGGCGCGGCCGAGCATCTGAAGGGTCACGTTTTCCATCTTGATGCCGAGGTCTTCCGAGATCGCCTGGCCGCCGGTCAGGATCGCGATGTCCTGCAGCATGGCCTTGCGGCGATCGCCGAAGCCCGGAGCCTTGACGGCAGCAACCTTGAGGCCGCCACGCAGACGGTTGACGACGAGGGTGGCGAGGGCTTCGCCTTCAACGTCCTCGGCGACGATGACGAGTGGCTTGCCGGTCTGCACGACGGCTTCGAGCAGCGGCAGCATCTCGTTCAGCGAGGAGAGCTTTTTCTCGTTGATCAGGATGTAGGCGTCGTCGAATTCAACGCGCATCTTGTCAGCATTGGTGACGAAGTAGGGCGAGATGTAGCCGCGGTCGAACTGCATGCCTTCGACGACGTCGAGTTCGGTTTCGAGCGACTTGGCTTCTTCAACCGTGATGACGCCTTCGTTGCCGACCTTCTTCATGGCGTCAGCCAGGAACTTGCCGATTTCCGAGTCGCCGTTGGCCGAGATGGTGCCGACCTGGGCGATTTCGTCGTTCGAGGTGACCTTCTTGGAGTTCTTGACGAGGTCGGCGACCACGGCTTCCACAGCCATGTCGATGCCGCGCTTCAGATCCATCGGGTTCATGCCGGCGGCGACCGACTTGGCGCCTTCCTTCACGATGGCCTGGGCCAGCACGGTCGCGGTGGTGGTGCCGTCGCCAGCTGCGTCAGCCGACTTCGAAGCCACTTCGCGCACCATCTGGGCGCCCATGTTCTCGAACTTGTCCTCGAGCTCGATTTCCTTGGCGACGGTGACGCCGTCCTTGGTGATGCGCGGTGCGCCGAACGACTTTTCGATCACGACATTGCGGCCCTTCGGACCGAGGGTGACCTTCACCGCGTTGGCGAGGATGTCCACGCCGCGCAGCATCTTGTCGCGCGCGTCAACGCCGAATTTAACTTCTTTGGAAGCCATGTTGGATGTCCTTGAATATCAGGAGGGAAGGGAAAGGAAGGAGAGGCCCTTAGGCCTTCTTCTTGGCAGCAGGAGCGGCAGCGCCTTCGAGGACGCCCATGATGTCGCTTTCCTTCATGATCAGGAGGTCCTGACCGTCGATCTTCACTTCGGTGCCAGACCACTTGCCGAACAGCACGCGCTCGCCGACCTTGACGTCGAGCGGGACCAGCTTGCCGGCTTCGTCACGGCCGCCGGGGCCGACGGAGACGATCTCGCCCTGGGAGGGCTTCTCTTTGGCGCTGTCCGGGATGATGATGCCGCCAGCAGACTTCTCTTCGGCGTCGATACGCTTGACCACGACGCGGTCGTGAAGCGGACGGAATTTCATGCAGTCCTCCTAAGTTTCTGTAATCGCTAGAAAATTGCAAAATTAGCAGTCATGGGCAGGAAGTGCCAGCATGACTGGTGCGGAGATAGGCCGATCGTTCCCGACGGGCAAGGGTGTCTACCAAATAATTTGGCACTCAAATGTGACGGGTGCCAGATTGGTTAAGGGGAGACCGGTGCGCGGCGGCAGCGTTGAACGATCGCGGTAACCCGCTCATTGCGCGATAGGCTAATAGTCTTGTCTATACAAAGCGCGCCATGTCGCATCGATTGACGTGTGGCCGGTATCTTCACACTGACCTTTCACCGACGAAATCGCGCTATGAATTGTTGGATAATTATTGTGATTTCGCGTCTTCCGGTTGCAGGCATTCATCCCTCAACAGTTTTGACGAATTGCTGCACCCAGGAACTACAGTTAGTTTGCGCGCCGCGTCGATCGCTGTTCGATAGGCGCATGGGAAGTGCATCATGGCGAAGCAGAAGCGAACGTCGAAAACTATTGCCAAGAAATCTGTCGCAAAGGCCGCGGCCAAAGCTGCTTCACGTAAGTCTGTCGCAGCCAAGGTTGCCAAGAAGGCACCTTCCGCCAAGCCAGGGAAAGCCATAGCCAAGAAAGCCCTAGCCAAGAAAGCGGTCGCCGCTCCTGTGTCGGCCAAGCGACTCAAGCAGCGGCCAGCGATCAGCCATTATCGCGAAGAGGACTTTGCAGCTGGCCTGCGCGCTTACGCGAAATACCGCGATCTCGGCGTGGCCGAAGCGAGCGGTGGCGTGGCGCAAGCGCATGTGATCCGGCTGATTGCGCCATGCGATCCGAACGAAGTCTCCAAGCTGCACTATCACGACGCCGAGTTTCAGCTCGTCTATGTGCTGAACGGCTGGGTGAAGACCTATATGGACGGCGTCGGCGAACAGACCATGCGGCAGGGCTCGTGCTGGACCCAGCCGCCGCGCATCAAACATCTGATCCGCGATTATTCCGACAATTGCGAATTGCTCGAGGTGATCCTGCCGGCGCAGTTCAAGACGGTGGAAGTGAAGGCCTGAGTTCTTCCACCGACTGCGCCGCCTGCGCTTCCGCATCGTGCAGCGAAAAGCGCGGTCCGTCATACAGGAACGAGCACTGGTGGATCACGATATTGCCGTCGTCCACGGTGACGAACGCATAGTCCGGTGCTTCATGCGAGCCGGGAATGTGACCTTCTGCCTCGAAGTCGAACGCGACCTGATGCGTCAGTGCGCGCTGGATGTGGAACGGAATGCCGCGCCAGCTCCCGGCGATCGGGCGATGCAGATGCCCCATGAACAGATAGTCCGGCTTTCGCGTGCGGGCGATCACCTCCCACTCGGCTTCGCCATTGGCGAGCTTGATCGTGTCCATGTAGCGCAGGCCGCTGTCGAAGGGCGGATGGTGCTGGAACAGCAGCAACGGTCGATCGCTCGGCGCTGAGGCGAGGGCGTCGTCCAGGAATTTCAAGCGCGCGTCGCAGAGCAGACCGGCATGGTCCGGCGTGTCCTCGTTCAGCGTGTCCAGCGTGATGATGGTGGCGGCGTCCGTCACGCGGACGCTTTGCACGAAGCCGTTGTCGTCGCGATCGGCGTTCGGGAAGACCGTGCGGAAGGCGTCGCGCTTGTCGTGATTGCCGAGCATGGTGATCACTGGAGCATTCAGCCGACCGAGTTGCGCCGCGAGGCTTTCATAAGCACCTTGCTCGCCCCAATGGGCGAGGTCGCCGGTGACGATGACGAAAGCGATGTCGCGATGCGTTGCGTTGATCTTATCCACCGCGATCGACAGGCGCGCGGCGGGATCGAGCCCGTAGAGCTTGCGGCCGGCCGGGACGAAATGCGTGTCGGTGAGGATGACGAACTTCATCGCTGCATGGTCTCCCGGTCCCATGCGGTGTAGTCGGGCGAGCCGCCGGAGCGGATTTCGCCCTGGTAGCCGAATTCGATCATGTGCACGGTCACGTAGTCCTCGCCGATAAAGGCGACGCCGTAGGATTCCGGCAGGTCCGAGCCGAGCAGCATTTTGGTTTCGGCGAAATTCACATAGCTCGCATGGTTGGTGCCGCGCAGCGAGGTGGTCGGCACGCCGGCGGTGGAGCCGGCCATCGGGATATGACAGTGGCCGAAGAAGATGTGACGGATCTTGTCGCGATGGCGGCCGACGATGCGGCGGAACGCGACATCATCGTGCAGGCCGATGGCATCCATCGGGGCGAGATGCGTCGGGATCGGATTGTGATGCATGAACAGGAAGAACGGGCCGTCGCTTTCGGAAAGCTGCTGTTCCAGCCATTGCTGGCGCGCCTCGCAATAGAAGCCCGCATGGCTTTCCGGCCCCCATGTATCGAGGAACAGGCAACGGCCGGCGGCGATGTCCTTCACGCCTTGCGCGAAGCCGCCTTCATTGCATTCCGGGAACACGCTGAGAAAGGTCGCGCGGTCGTCGTGATTGCCGATGCATAGGCGTACGGGCAGCGGAAACTCCTGCAGGCGGGCCTTCAGCCATTCGTAGTCAGAACGGTCGGCCCAATCGGAGAGGTCACCGGTGATCACCATCAGTTCGGCGTCGGCGTGATCGCGCAGAATATGTGTCAGCGCACGCTCGAAATTGGCGCGGGGATCGCGGCCGCCGATGGTGTTGCCAGGGGTCGTGAGATGGATGTCGCTCAAATGGATCAGTTTCATGGCCGCCCTCATGGAAGAAAGGGCTGCGGAGCGCGTGGCTCCGCAGCCGATGTCGTGCGTGTTACTTCGCAGCGCCGACCGACTTCGGCAGCAGCTTCTGCACGTCGGCGGTCATGTCGGCGAGGACGGCATCCGGCTCCTTGGTGCGGGCACCGGAGATGATGCTGTTGAGGTGATCCTTCAGCACGTCGGTGATCTTCAGGCCGTTGTCGCCGGGGAAAGCGTACCACTTGGTAAGCAGCGGCAGCTGTTTCACGGCGGTGTAGTTGTTCGGGTTCTTAACGTAGAAATCCTTGAGATAGGTGTCGTTGGCGACCTTGTTCGGCGGCATGTATCCGGTGGTCTCGGCCATGATCGCCGCGCCCTTCGGACCGGTCCAGAACTTGACGACTTCCCAGGACGCATCGCGCTTGGCTTTGTCCTTCGCCGTGATCATCACCACATTGCCGCCGGCGGGCAGGCGACCATTTGGCGCGATCACCTCGGGGAAGGTGTGGGTCTTCAGCACAAACTTGTCGCCGATCATCTGGGTGATCTTGTTGAGATCAGACGTCGAGGTGATGTGAATGCCGGTCTTGCCGGCGGCGAAAGCGGCGCGGCTGGCGGGCTGGTCGAAATTCGGCATGCCGCCATCGGTGACGACGCGGGCGATGGTGCGGATCGCGGCCTGGCCTTCCGGACCGTTGAAGGCGACCTTGGTTTCATCCGCATTCAGCATGGTGCCGCCACGGGCAAACACCGGCGCCTGCCACAGCCAGTTGCCGGTGATGTCCCAGGCATAGGTCATGCCATTGGCGCCCGGAGTCGTAGCGCGAATCTTCTTGGCGAGGTCGAACAGCCCGTCCCAGGTGGTGGGCAGATTGTCGATGTCGGCGCCCGCCTTCTTGGCGAGATCGGTGTTCACATAGACGACCGGCAGCGAGATCGCGAAGGGCAGCGCATAGACTTTGCCATTCGTGTTGCCGATGTCATACATCGCCTGATGGAATCCCTGCTTGTCGAAATCCTTTTCGGCAGCGATGTAGCCATCGAGCGGCGCCGGGATGTTCTTGTCCACCAGCACGCGGATGCGGTTCAGGCCCTGGAAGGTGACGTCGGGCACCTGATTGGTGACGGCTTCGCGCAGCACGCGCTGGGTCGCGTCTTCATAGGATTCGTAAGGCGCGCGCATGGTCACCTTGATGTCCGGGCGCACCTTGGCGAATTCCTCGGCGATCTTCTTGTGCGTGTCAGCGAAGAGCTCGGGGAAGGGGTATTGCAACACGACTTCGGTCTGGGTCTGCGCTTGCGCACCGGCAACGCCGGTCAGCAGGGCGAGAGCCGCGAGGGTCGATCTCATCAGCATGGGAAGTCTCCTGTTGGGGTTGGACAGTAAGGAACTACTTGATGCCCGTCAGCGTGATGCCTTCGATGAAGCGGCGCTGGGCGAGCAGGAACGCGACGACGAGCGGCGCGATGATGACGATGGCAGCGGCCATCAGCGGGCCGTAGTTGGTGCCTGCTTCCTCGTTCCGGAAAGCAGCGACGCCGAGCGGCGGCGTGCGCAGGTGCTCGCTGGTGAGCACGATCAGCGGCCAGAAATAGTCGTTCCAGTGCGCGACGACCGAAAAGATACCGAAGGCGGTGAGGGCGGGAATGGCGGTCGGCAGCATCACGCGCCAGACGATGCCGAATTCGCTGATGCCATCCATGCGCGCGGCATCGATGAGATCGTCGGGCACGGTCTTGAAGAACTGGCGCATCAGGAAGATGCCGAAGGCGGAGATGGTGAACGGCACCACCAGCGCGGCATAGGTGTCGAGGATGCCGAGATGATGCAGCAGGAGGAACACCGGAATTGCGGTGGCCTGCGGCGGGATCAGGATGCAGAACAGCACTAGCGCGAATAGCACGTCGCGACCGACGAAGCGCAGCTTGGCCAGCGCATAGGCGGCGGGCAGCGCGACCAGCACCTGCAGCAAGAAGATGGCGACGGTGACGATCACGCCATTGATCAGGAAGCGGGCGAGATCGGCCTTGCCGAAGGCCGTCTGCAGGTTGTCCCACAGCGCGAAGGTTTGCGGGATCAGATGGACATCGGTGGTGAAGATCTCGGTCTGCGGCTTCGACGCTGTCGAGATCATCCAGATGAAGGGCAGCAGCATCACCACGGCGCCGAGCAGCAGCAGCGTGTGGCGGATGACGGGCCAAGCGAGCGAGCGGGATTTTGTCATGTGTAATGCACCCGGCGACCGGCGAGTTTTGCCTTGATGAGGGTGAGCAGCAGCACGAAAGCGAGGAACACGACCGTGAGCGCCGCGCCATAGCCGGAGCGGAAGAACTCGAACCCTTCCACATACATGCGATGGATCAGCACTTCCGTGGATTTCGATGGGCCGCCTTTGGTGAGCACATGCACGGTGTCGAACACCTGGAAGCCGCGGATGCTGGTGATGACCACGACGAACAAAGTGGTTGGCCCGAGCATCGGCCAGGTGACGAGGCGGAACTTATCCCAGCCGCTACGTGCGCCGTCGATCTCGGCGGCGTCGTAGAGGTGGCGCGGGATCGACATCAGGCCGGCGAGGAACAGCACCATGTTGAAGCCGAGGGCCTGCCAGATGCCGATGGCGCAGAGCGCGTAGAGCGCGGTGCGACGATCCTGAAGCCAGCTATAGCCCTCGAGGCCGATACTCGCGAGCAGCGCATTGATGAGACCGAACTGCGGATGCAGCATGAACTCCCAGACGATGGACATGGCGATCAGCGTGGCCATGACCGGCAGGAAATAGATGGTGCGATACCAGCTGCGCAGGCTGCTGCCGCTCTCGATCAGCAGCGCGACGCCGAGGCCGAGGCCCACAGCAAGAGGCACCACGATGGCGACGTAGACGATGGTGTTGGTGAGCCCGATCCAGAACACGCGATCGTCGAGCATCTCCTGGTAGTTGGCCAGGCCGATCCAGGCGAGCGAAGGGGCGCCGAGCTGATAATCGGTGAAGGACAGCGCGATGACGGCACAGAGTGGGCCGATCAGCATCAGCAGCATCAGTATGATGGCTGGTGTGGACATCACCAAAGCCGCGCCGGTGCGACTCACGCGACGCGCTTTTGGTGCCATCGCGACGCGGGTGTCGGGGATGGTTGAGGACGATGCGGTGAGGTCAACCAAAGGCCGCCTCCAGCGTCTTTTCCCGCTGTGCCTGCTGCCGTGTGTCGATGCGACGGCCCTGCGCATCGAAGGCCCGCACGGCGTCGGGCGCGAACGAAAAGGCAATCTTGCTGCCGATCACGGGCAGCGGGCGATCGTGATCGATGCGCGCGACCACGGGCAAATCGATCGCATCGTGCTTGATATGGACGAAAGCCTCTGCACCGAGGTTTTCAAGATGCACGACCGTGCCGGCAAAGCTGCCGTCACCCAGCCGGATACGCTCGGGACGAACGCCGATGCTGCAGCGGCCTGCGGATGCCGATGTGGTCAGGCCGAGCCGTTGGCCGAGTGCGTCGAGTGCACCGTCGCTGCCGACCGAGCCGGGCAGGACGTTGATCTTCGGACTACCGACAAATTCGGCGACGCGCAGGTCGCGCGGATTCTCATAGACATCGGCGGGTGCGCCGATCTGGACGATATGGCCGGCGATCATGACCGCGATGCGGTTCGACATGGTCATGGCCTCGGCCTGGTCATGCGTCACATAGATGAAGGTGCTCTGCATCTGCCGATGCAGCTGCGCGATCTCGGCGCGCATATGCACGCGCAGTTTGGCATCGAGATTGGAGAGCGGTTCATCGAACAGGAAGCCGACGGGATCGCGCACGATGGAGCGACCGACCGCGACGCGCTGGCGCTGGCCGCCGGACAGCTGTCCTGGCTTGCGCTTCAGGAGCGGGGTGATTTCGAGTTGCGCAGCGACACGCTCCACATCGTCGCGAATACTGCGTTCGATGCGATGGCGATCGGGAAATAGTTGGCCGAGCAGGGGGAAACGCTGCAGCGCCGACAGCCGACGCATGCGCAGCGGCACGGCGATATTGTCGAACACCGACAGATGCGGATACAGCGCGTAGGATTGAAACACCATCGCGAGGTTACGTGCGCTCGGCCTGACACCATCGACGGTAGCTCCGTCGATACGCACATTGCCGGAGTCTTGTGTTTCGAGACCGGCAATAATCCGCAGTAGTGTGGATTTGCCGCAACCGGAGGGCCCGATAAGCGCGATGAACTCGCCATCGTCGATAGCAAGGTCGATCCCCTTGAGGATCTCATTGCCTTCGAACGTCTTGCGGATACCGCTGAGTTCGATCTTCGCCATCGTGCAGCTCCATCAACATTGCGTGCGTCGATGGCGGCACCGATAGGCGAGATATTTGACAGTGCGATTACAGTTTGATGGAAGCTGCAAAATCCCGCGGAAAACGGCGATATTTGCAAAGAAAAGTTGTCGCACGAAACGAACAACTCGGAATTGGACGGATTTTAGGACGCACAATCGCGCGTCAGTTGAGTACGCCGACGATGGCGCCCATGAGGCACGTCGTCAGTGTGCCTGACAGGATCGACTTCAATCCGAGCGCATTGATTTCATTACGCCGTTCGGGCGCCATGGTGCCGAGGCCGCCGATCATGATGCCGAGGCTGGCGAAATTGGCGAAGCCGCACAGTGCATAGAGCATGATGAGGCGCGAGCGCGGATCAAGTGCGTCCGGTGCAAGCTTGCTGAGCTGCACATAGGCGATCAGCTCGTTGAGGATCGTCTTGACGCCCATCAGCGATCCCGCGGTGAGCGCCTGATCCCATGGCAGGCCCATCAGCCAGCAGATTGGCGCCATGAGATAGCCGACGATGCGTTGCCCCGTCAGCGGCGTGCCACCCATGGTCGGAAACAACATCAGGATCGCATTCATCAGATACATCAGTGCAACGAAGACCAGCAGAAGCGCCACGATATTGACGAGCAGTTCGATGCCCGCCGTCGTGCCTCTGACAATGGCGTCCATCGTGCTGTTCGCGGGTGAGTCCGGTTTGGCCAGCAGGCCGTCGGTGCGGCGGTCTTCGGTCTCCGGCACCATGATCAGGCTGACCAGGATCGCGGCCGGTGCCGATAGAACCGAGGCAATGACGAAATGCGCCGAGGCATCCGGCAGCAGCGGCGCCATGAAGGTCGCGTAGAGCACCAGCACCGTGCCGGCAATCCCCGCCATGCCGCCGGTCATCACCAGAAACAGCTCGCTGCGTGTCAATTGCGCGATATAGGGACGGATGAAGAGCGGCGCTTCCACCATGCCAAGGAAGATGTTCGCAGCCGTGGAGAGGCCGACTGCGCCGCCGATGCCGAGCGTGCGCTCCAACAGCCACGCCATGCCGCGCACGATGGGCGGCAGGATACGCCAATAGAACAGCAGCGTCGTCAGCACGCTGATGACCAGCACCACGGGTAGGGCCTGCAGGGCCAGGACGAAATCGGCGCCGGGCGCTTTCAGATCAAACGGCAGCGCGCCGCCGCCGAGATAGCCGAACACGAAGGATGTGCCGGCGCGGGATGCTGCCGCAATGGTCGAGACCGCGTCATTGATCGCCCCGAAGGCGTGCGCCACGATCGGCAGCTTCAGGAGAACAACAGCCGTTGCGATGGTGACGGTTAGTCCGATCGCTGCCTTGCGCAGCGACACCTTGCTGCGATTTTCACCGCACAGCCAGGCAAGGCCAAGCAATGCGATGACGCCGAATGCCGACTGAAGCTGAAGCATGAATCCCCCGAAACCGCTGCAATGATGCCGCGGCGGGAGAGGTCATGCAATGTCGGTGGCGGCGCCTCAAGCGTGATCAGGCGGCTTCTGGATCGACAACTGCGTCTGTCTCTGTAACCGCTTCGGCAACGAGCCTTACGCCCAGAGCAGCAAGCACCTTTCGGATCGTCTCGAACTCGGGCTTGGATTGCCCATTCAGAGACTTGTAGAGGCTTTCGCGCGAGACGCCGGCGCGATCTGCGACCGCTGCCATTCCCTTCGAGCGAGCTACTGTCCCGATTGATCGTGCGATGATCGCAGCATCATCGCTCTCGAAGGCTTCGGTCAGATACGCCGCGATCGTGTCTGCATCATTGAGGTGTTCCGCAACGTCGAATTTCTTGAAATGTGTCATGACGCTTCTCACCATCTTCCAGCGATTTGGATCGCGCGCCGAATATCCTTGGCCTGTGTCGATTTATCTCCGCCGCACAAAAGGAGGACGATCACTGCGCCTCGATGTGTATAGTAGACACGATAGCCCGGACCATAGTTGATCCTCATTTCGAGGACGCCGTCACCCACGGGCTTAACATCCCCCGGATTACCGTCCTGTAGTCGCTCGATGCGGTCGAATACCTTGGCCGCTGCCCGTCGATCGCGAAGCGTGTCGATCCATTGGTCGAATTCAACACTCGATTTAATCTCGATCATATCCAGTATCCCTTAGGATACAAGTCGATTTGTGTCGGCGGGCAGCGGTGTTTTGGTGTCCTCAGCCGCGCCCCACGAACGGCATCTTCGTCGCCATCACGGTCATCGTCAGCACATTCGCGTCCAGCGGCAGGCCGGCCATGTAAGCCACGGCATCACCAACCGCCTTCGCATCCATGCGCGGCTCCTGCTTCGAGGTGCCGTCGGGCTGCAGCACGCCGGGGCCGTTGACCATGCGGTCGGTCATCGGGGTCGCGGCATTGCCGATATCGACCTGGCCGACAGCGATGTCATAGGCGCGGCCGTCGAGATTGCTGGCTTTTGTCAGGCCGGTGATGGCGTGCTTGGTGGAGGTATAGGCGGCCGAGAACGGGCGCGGCGCATGCGCCGAGATCGAGCCGTTATTGATGATGCGGCCGCCGCGCGGGGTCTGGTCCTTCATGATGCGGAAGGCGTGCTGGGTGCACAGGAACGGCGCGGTGAGATTGGTGTCCACCACGGCCTTCCATTGCTCGAGGCCGAGATCCTCGAACGGGATCGCAGGCGCGCCCATGCCGGCATTGTTGAACAGCACGTCGAGGCGGCCGAATTCCTGCACGGTCTTGGCGAACAGCGCCGCGATCGAGGCGGGGTCCTGCATGTCGGCAGTCACGGGCAGGCTCTTGCCGCCGCTCGCAGCGCCGAGCTTCTGCGTCTCCTGCAGCATCTCCAGCCGGCGGCCGGCGAGCACGACGGTGAAGCCCGTATTCATCAGCGCGAGCGCGGCGGCGCGGCCGACGCCGGTGCCGGCTCCGGTGACGATGGCGATCTTGGCGGTCATTGGTTTCTTCCCTGGTTTTTGAATTGCAGTGTTCTAGGTGAGGTCTCGCGTCATGAAGCGCGCCTGATCGCCGTAGCTTTTAAGCTTGGCGTCCAGCGCGGGATCATCGGTGACGCTGAAGCCCTGCCGCTGCCAAAAGTGGACCGAATTGTTGACGGCAACAAGGGTCATATTGGGGAGGTTGTGTTCGCGTGCACGGGCTTTGAGGAGGCTGACAATCGCCGTGCCGGCGCGGCTGCCACGGGTCTCGGGCAGCAGCGCAAGATCGTGGATGTAATAGGTCGTGGGCACAGCGACCGGCGCCAGCACGGCATCAAGCGGCGGCGGTGAACGGTCGATCCAGGGATGGCTCAGCACATACCCCTGAGCCCGTCATCGCCGTCCAGCACCGCGCAGCCATCTGGATGCAGCGCGAGGCGATTAGCGAACACGGCCTCGCTTTCGGGGAAGGCGGGATGGATGATGTCGGCGAGTGACTTGACGATGGGGAGATCGGCGGCCGTCATTGGGCGCCATATGTAGGATGGGTAGAGCGCAGCGAAACCCATCACAACAAGCTCCGGAATGTGTGGTGATGGGTTTCGCGCCGGCGCTGCGCGCCTGCGCTCTAAACGTCCTACGATCTCAACTTTTATACGGCGGGCGCGGAATGTTCTGATGCGCCGCGCGCAGCGCCGCCGACCAGCGCGAGCGCAGGTCGTGGAAATAGGGTTCGCCGGCCTCGATGCGATGATTGAGATCGGCGTCGCAGACATCGGTGCGCACCACCAGCACATCGATGGGCAGGCCGACGCCGATATTCGAGCGCATGGTCGAATCCATCGAGATCAAGCCGGTCTTCAGCGCTTCATACAATTCGACATCGTAATGCATCGCGCGATCCAGCACCGGCTTGCCGTATTTATGCTCGCCGATCTGCAAGTAAGGCGTGTCCACCGTGCATTCGATGAAATTGCCGGCCGGGTAGATCATGAACAGCCGCATCTTGGCGCCGGCGATCTGGCCGCCGAACAGAAACGAGACGTCGAAGTTGATATCCTCGGCCTGCAGCGCCTTGCCTTCGGTGGAGGAGACATGGCGGATTGCCCGGCCGATCCGCTTGGCGGCCTGGAACATGGTCGGCGCATTCAGCAGCGTCTCGATCTCGCCCGTATCGGGATTCTCCAGCCCCTCGCTCAGGGTCGAGAGCACCGACTGGCTGATGGCCAGATTGCCGGCGGAGGCGATCGCCATGATGCGATCGCCGGGCTGGTTGAAGATGTGTAGCTTGCGAAAGGTGGAGACATTGTCGAGGCCGGCATTGGTGCGCGTGTCCGCGATCATCACCAGGCCGTCTTTCACCAGAATTCCGCAGCAATAGGTCATCGCAAGCCCCTTGAACCTGCAAGCGTCTTACGCGCCGATGGCCGGCCGGGCAACCGGTCGCGGCTGAAAAATGGGCATCTGTAGGGTAGGCAAAGCGTAGCGTGCCCACCATCCCCAGCCGTGCACTTGGAGGTGGGCACGCTACGCTTTGCCCACCCTACGATGCGGAGCCTAGCTCTGGAACTGCGACTGCCCGCGATCCGAAACCTTGTCCACCCGCACCGCGACGGTCAGTGTCTCCATTCCGCCACCATAGCGGGTGCCGCGGACCGGCGCAGCACCGAGATAATCGAGGCCGATCGCGATGCGGGCATGGGCGTCGGTGGTGCAGATGGCATTGGCCGGGTCGAAGCCGACCCAGCCGAGACCGGGCACATGCGCCTCGGCCCAGGCGTGACCAGCCTCCTGCTGATTCGCGCCGTCGGCGCGCCAGAAATGGCCGGAGACGAAACGGGCCGGGATGCCGCCCATCCGCGCGCAGGCGATGAAAATATGCGCGTAGTCCTGGCACACGCCGCGCTTCAACGAGAAGGCCTCACTGGCGGTGGTGCCGCTGCTGGTCGGGTCGGTGTCGAAGGTCATATGCGTGTTGATGCCGAGCATCAGCGCATGCAGATAGCCGAGCGCATCGCTGTCCGCGGTCGGTGCCAGCTCGCGGACGAAAGCCTCCATTGCGGGCGTCATGTCGGTGAGCTCGGTCGGGCGCAGGAACAGGCTCGGCGGAAAGCGCTCGTCGGTGCCACGCAGAACCCCGCCAGTGTCCTGGGTCTCGATCAGTCCCTCCACGGTGACGGTGAGATCCGACAGCGGCCCATGGGTCAGCACATGGGTGACGTTGCCGAATGCATCCTCGTGCCTGTCGAGGCGCGAGTCGGTGGAGACGTCGATCTGCCAGTCGGCGACATATTGGCTGTCATGGCTTCCGGGCGTCATGCGCAGAATCTGGATGACACCGGAGGCCGGCGGCTCATAGCGATAGGTGGTGGAATGGGCGATACGGAGGCGCATGTCAGATCAGATACTGCTTGCCGATGATTTCGCCCAGCCGATTGTTGTCGGCAATGAATTCCTGGATGAATTCATGCAGGCCGCGCTGGAAGATATCGTCGATATGGCTGTGTTCAAGTCGGTTGCGGATACCGCGGGCATGGCGCTGGGCGGCCCCCTGGCGGCCATAGGCGACACCGATCTGGTCGAGATTGCGGACGAGATTACCATAGCAACTCGCCAGCGAGCGCGGCAGCGTGTCGTTGAGGATTAACAGATCCGCAATCAGCCACGGTTTCAGCGTCTCGCGATAGACCCAGTGATAGGCCGTGAGCGCCGAGACGGAGCGCAGGATCGAGGTCCATTGATAGTAATCGAGGGGCCCGCCGACATGCTCGTCCTGCGGCAGCAGCAGATGATACTTCACATCGAGAATGCGCGCGGTGTTGTCGGCGCGCTCCAGATGCAGGCCGAGCCGCGAGAACCAGTAGGCATCGTTGCGCAGCATGGTGCGGTAGGCCGAGCCGTCGAAGCGCAGCGAGGTCTCCTGCACGAAGCGCAGGAAACGCGCGAGTTGCTCGCGCGATTTGGTGCCGTTGCTCCAGACCGACTGCAATTCCAGCCAGGCGCCGTTAATGGTGTCCCACATCTCGCCGGTGAGGGCGGTACGCACCGAGCGTGCATTCAGGCGCGCGGCCTCGATGCAGTTGCGGATCGATGATGGATTGTCGGGCGCAAACGCGATGTATTCGACGACGCTCTCTTCATCGGCGATCTCTTGCTTGGCGTGGAAGCCGAAATTCATCCCTGCGGTCTGCAGTGCCGAGTCCCATTCATTGGTCTGCCCGACATAGGCGCTTGGCAGCGCGGTGACACGCAGCGTCGCCTCGATGGTACGCGCGAGATATTCTGCGCGTTCGATATAGCGGGCCAGCCAGTACAGGTTTTCAGCGGTGCGCGACAGCATGGGCGATAATGGTCTTTCTCAAATACTCTCAATCGTCATTGTGAGGAGCGGAGCGACGAAGCAATCCAGTTCTTCCTTTGCGCGGCCCCTGGATTGCTTCGTCGCCTTCGGCTCCTCGCAATGACGGAGTTACTCATCCAGAATCCACGTATCCTTGGTCCCGCCGCCCTGGCTCGAATTCACCACCAGCGATCCCTCCTGCAGCGCCACGCGCGTGAGGCCGCCCGGGACGACATTGATGTTCTTGCTGCCCGTGAGCACGAACGGCCTGAGATCCACATGGCGCGGTGCAAGCCCCGACGCCGTGCAGGTCGGGCAGGTCGAGAGCGCCAGCGTCGGTTGGGCGATGAAGCCTTCCGGCTCGCGCTTCAGCTTGTCGCGGAAGGCCTCGATGGTCGCCTTCGTCGCCGCCGGGCCGATCAGCATGCCGTAGCCGCCGGAGCCATGCACTTCCTTGACGACGAGGTCGCCGAGATTGTCGAGGACGTAAGCGAGGTCGCCGGCCTCACGGCAGCGCCAGGTCGGCACATTCTTCAGGATCGGCTCTTCGCCGAGATAGAATTTCACGATGTCCGGCATGTAGCTGTACATCGCCTTGTCGTCGGCGATCCCGGTGCCGACGGCGTTGGCCAGCGTGATATTGCCGGCCATGTAAGCGGACATCAGGCCGGGCACGCCGAGCGCGGAATCCGGCCGGAAGGTGAGGGGGTCGATGTAGTCGTCGTCGAGCCGACGATACAGCACGTCCACGCGCTTCAGCCCTTCGGTGGTGCGCATGAACACCTCGTCATTCTTGACGATGAGGTCGCGGCCCTCGACCAGTTCGACGCCGAGCTTGTCGGCCAGGAACGAGTGCTCGTAGAAGGCGGAGTTGTAGACGCCGGGCGTGAGCAGCGCGACGGTCGGCTCGGTGGAGGCCGAGCGCGGCGCTACCGAACGGAGACACGACAACAGCTCGTCCGGATATTTCTCCACGGGCGCCACGCGGTGGCGCGCGAACAGGTCGGGAAACAGCCGCATCATGATCTCGCGGTTCTCCAGCATGTAGGAGACGCCGGAAGGCGTGCGGGCATTGTCCTCCAGCACATAGAACTCGTCGGGATCGGTACGGACGATGTCGATCCCCGCGATATGGACATAGACGTCGTGCGGCACGTCCTGGCCATTCATCTCCGGCCGGAATGCCGGGTTCTGAAACACCAGATCATCCGGCACCACCCCGGCGCGCAAAATGTCGCGGCCGTGATAGAGGTCCTTCAGAAACATGTTGATGGCGCGGGTGCGCTGTTTCAGGCCGGCTTCCAGCCGCGACCACTCCTTGCCGGAAATGATGCGGGGGATGACGTCGAAGGGGATCAACCGTTCGGTGGATTCCGCCTCGCCATAGACGGCGAAGGTGATGCCGATCCGGCGAAACAGCAACTCGGCCTCGGCGCGGCGATGTTCGAGTGCGTCCGGCGGCGTCTCGGCAAGCCAGCGAGAGAGTTCCTCATAGGCCGGGCGGAGAGCGCCATCGAGCCCATTCATTTCGTCGAACGCGACTGCCATATACCCCTAACTGTGCTCGAGCCCGTGTTCTAGATTGCACGACCAGACGAGACGGTAGCAAGGGTCGGGCCAGCGCGATATGCGTCAAAGACGAGCAATTGGGTGGGGATGCGGAGGCGCTGCCCTAAAAAACGGCTGGACGCTGCACGTTTAGGCGGCATAACCGGGTGACATCGAGGGCAATGCCTGCGCATGGTTCTGGGTTAGGCGAGGAAGTGACACATGACCGAGATCGTGACGGCGTCCATTCTGGTGATCGGCGACGAAATCCTGTCCGGCCGGACCAAGGACAAGAACATCGGCTATATCGCCGAATACCTCACCAATATCGGCATCGACCTCAAGGAGGTCCGCGTGGTCTCCGATGACGAGGCCGATATCGTGGCGGCCCTCGACGCCCTGCGCAAACGCTACGATTACGTTTTTACCACGGGCGGCATCGGGCCGACCCATGACGACATTACCGCGGATTCCGTCGCCAAGGCGTTTGGCGTCAACATCGATCATCACCCGGAAGTGGTGGCGCGTTTCCAGGAGCGCTTTGGCGCCGACCTCAACGAGGCCCGCCTCCGCATGGCGCGCATTCCCGATGGCGCCGACCTGATCCAGAGCGCGACCATCCTCGCGCCGGGTTTCAAGATCGAGAATGTGATCGTCATGGCCGGCGTGCCGAGCATCATGCAGGCGATGATGGACATCGTGGCGCCGAAGCTGAAATCGGGCGTGCGCATGCTGTCGGACACCGTGAAGGCCAATGCCCGCGAGGGCGATGTCGGCGGCCCCTTGCGCGAGATCGCCGCGGCGCATCCCGATACGATCATTGGCAGCTATCCGTTCATGGATGACGCCGGCAAGCCGAACACCAATCTCGTGGTGCGTTCGCGCGACCAGGCCAAGCTCGATGCCGCCATGGACGCGGTGAAAGAGATGCTTGCGGCGCTTGCAGCCGCGAAGCAATAGACGTTTTTTCTAGGAGTGAGATATGGCTGAACATCCGGAACTGAGCGCGCAGGAGCGCGCCGGCAAGGCATTTCCGGTGTCGTGGGATCAATTTCACCGCGACTGCCGCGCATTGACCTGGCGGCTCAACAGCGCTGGCCCCTTCAATGCGATCGTGGCGATCACCCGCGGCGGCCTCGTGCCGGCGGCGATCGTGGCGCGCGAACTCGGTGTCCGCGTGATCGATACGGTCTGCATCGCAAGCTACGACCACAACAAGCGCGGCGAATTGCAGGTACTGAAGGGCGTCTCCGATGCCACGACAAAGCTCGGCAACGGCACCGGCAAGGGCCTGTTGATCGTCGATGATCTCGTCGATACCGGCAAGACCGCCCGCATGGTGCGCGACATGCTGCCCGACGCACATTTCGCCACCGTCTATGCGAAGCCGATGGGCCGCCCGCTGGTGGATACGTTCATCACCGAAGTGTCGCAGGACACGTGGATCTTCTTCCCGTGGGATCTCGGTCTGTCGTTCCAGCCGCCGATGCGGGATGGGGCGGCGTAGCGCCGACTGTCATACGCACTGACTGTCATCACCCGCGAAAGCGGGTGATCCAGTAAACACAGGCGGCGCGGCTTGATCGACAGGCCGGTGTTTACTGGATCGCCCGGTCGAGCCGGGCGATGACAGACAGAGCAAGGGAGACGCGCGACATGCCCCTCCAAAACCGTGTCACCCCCTTTGGCGATATCGTCGCCGTTCCCGACCGCGGCCTGTTCACCGGCAACCGCGGCATCATTCATGATCCCGCCACCAAAACACTGCTGAACCGCCGTTGGTCGAATCCGGCCTGGATCACCTGCGTCTGCGAATTCCGCGGCCGCCGCCGCGATGTGATGGCGCGGCAGAGCTGGACCGAACTGTTTTTCCTCGACGAGGCGACATCCTTCGCCGCTGGCCATCGCCCGTGTTTCTATTGCCGGAGAGACGATGCCAACCGGTTTCGCGCGGCATGGGAGCAGGGCAATGGTGTCTCTGGCGTGAAGGCGACGGAGATCGACCGTGTGCTGCATGCGGAGCGACTGGAGAGGCGCGGGAAGCGGATGCATTCGCTTGAAGGGCCGGTCGATGCGCTGCCGGATGGCGCGATGGTGGAAGCTGATAGTGACAGCTATCTGATTGCGCAGGGGCGTGTGTGGCGGTGGTCATTCGCGGGGTATGCGGAGATCAATGATAGTCTCCACGATGCCCAACTGCTGACACCGCCATCAACGCTACGTGCCTTCCGTGCTGGATACAGGCCGGTGCTGCATTCTACGGCATCCAAAAAAACTCCCCCGTCATCTTGAGGTGCGAGCACTTGCGAGCCTCGAAGGATGGGCCGCAAGCACCGGCGTGCCCGCCGTCGTCCTTCGAGGCTCGCCGAAGTCGGCGAGCACCTCAGGATGACGGCTTTGGAGTGGACGGAGGCTACCCCAACTTCTCCCGCGCCAGCTTCGCCCCCGCACCCAGCGCCCGCAGTTTTGCTTCCGAAATATTCCGCTGCATCGGCGCCATGCCGCAATTGGTCGTGGCGACGATGCGCTCCTTCGGCACGTGCTTCATCACCGCCTCGATGGTGGCGACCACATCTTCCGGAGTCTCCACCTCATCGCTGGCGACGTCGATCACGCCGGCCTGTACGACCTTGTTCTTCAAGAGGCCGAGCAATTCCAGCGGCACGCGCGAATTGCGGCATTCGATGGCGACCTGCTGGATCGGCGACGCGTCGATGGCCGGGAAGATCTCTTCGTACTGCCGCCATTCGCCGCCCAGCGTTTCCTTCCAGTCCGTATTGGCCTTGATGCCGTAGCCGTAGCAGATGTGAACGGCGGTGGCGCAAGTGAGGCCGCGCGCTGCGCGCTCCAGCGCCTTGACGCCCCAGTCGGCGGCGTCCTTCATGAACACATTGAAGGCGGGCTCGTCGAACTGGATCATGTCGACGCCATCGGCCTGCAGCGCGAGAGCTTCCTGATTGAGGAGTTCGGCGAAGGCAAATGCCATCTCGACGCGATCGCCATAATGGCTGTTCGAGAGCGTGTCGATGATGGTCATCGGGCCGGGCAAAGTGAACTTGAACTTGTTCCTGGTATGCGCGCGCACCACCTGCGCTTCGAAATCATGCACGCGGCCCCGGAGCTGCAGCGGCGCAACCACCTGCGGCACCATCGCCTTGTAGCGATCGTTGCGGATGCCCATTTCGACCTTGTTCTTGAAGTCGATGCCCTCGACCTTTTCGAGGAAGCCGTGAACGAAGTGCTGCCGCGCCAGTTCACCATCGGTGACGATGTCGATGCCCGCATCTTCCTGCACCTTGACCGCCAGCAGCGTGGCATCCCGCTTGGCGCGTTGCAGCTCCTCGCCCTGGGCACGCCAGGTCGGCCACAATTTATTGGGCTCGGCGAGCCATTCGGGCTTCGGCAATGAGCCGGCGATGGTGGTTGGAAACAGCATTGTTCGCTCCCCGGAATTGTTCGTTCTGGCCGCCTGTCTGCCATGTTCCACGGCCGCTGTACATGCTCCGTCATTGCGAGGAGCGGAGCGACGAAGCAATCCAGTCTTGTTGCCTTTGGATTGCTTCGCTACGCTCGCAATGACGACGGAGAAACAAGAGGGAAAAACCCCGATGATCGACCTGCATTACGCGCCGACGCCGAACGGCTGGAAGATCACCATCATGCTGGAGGAATGCGGCCTGCCTTACACGGTGGTGCCGATGCAACTCGGCCGCGGCGACCAGCACCAGCCGGATTTCCTTAAGCTTTCTCCTAATGGGCGCATGCCGGCCATTGTCGATCACGCGCCGGCCGATGGTGGCGATCCCATCACCATGTTCGAGAGTGGTGCGATCCTGATCTATCTCGCCGAAAAGTCCGGCCGCTTCATGCCATCCGACCAGCGCGGTCGGTTCAATGTGGTGCAATGGGTGATGTGGCAGATGGGCGGCCTCGGCCCGATGCTCGGCCAGAACGGGCACTTCCTGCTCTACGCCCCCGAAAAGATTCCCTATGCCATCGATCGCTACACCCGCGAGGCGAAGCGCCTCTATGGCGTGCTCAATGCGCATCTCGCTGATGGCCGCGACTATATCGCTGGCGACTATTCCATCGCCGACATGGCCTGTTTTCCGTGGATCATGACCCACAAGGCGCAGGGCCTTACGCTGGATGATTTCCCGCATGTGAAGCGCTGGTACGCACTGCTCCGTGCCCGGCCGCAGGTGCAGGCGGGTCTGGCGGTGGGGAAGGCCGAGCGCAAGCCGATGGATGAACAGGCGCGGAAGATCATGTTCGGCGTCGATCAGCCATCGCACGCGCAGGCGCAGCAGCAGCAATAAACTTCCTTGTCATCGCCCGGCCGTGCGCGCAATTGCGCGCTAGGACCGGGCGATCCAGTAAACACCGCTGCTTCGGAGTGTACTGGATCACCCGCTTTCGCGGGTGATGACATGGGGAGCGAGTTGACAAAGAAAACAAAGCGAGGAAACACCCCATGATCGAATTCTTCTTCGACTGCTCGAGCCCCTGGACTTATCTCGCCTTCCACAACATCCAGCCGCTGGCGAAGGAGGTCAATGTCGAGATCTCCTGGCGCCCGATCCTGGTAGGCGGCATTTTCAACACCATCAATCCGTCGGTCTATGCGTCGCGTGAAACACCGGTGCCCGCCAAGGCGCGCTACATGAAGAAGGACCTCGGCGACTGGGCACGCCACTCCGGCCTTGCCATCAAGATGCCGCCCACCGTGTTTCCCGTGAACAGCGTCAAGGCCATGCGCGGCTGCATCTGGCTGTTGCATGAACAGCCGGAAAACATGGTGCCTTTCGCGCGCCATGTGTTCGAGATCTACTGGGGCGAGGATCAGGACATCTCGAAGGACGACGTCCTGACGGAAGTCTGCAAGCGCACCGGTCTCGATCCCGCGCCGTTCTTCGCTGGGATCAGTGAGCAGGCCATCAAGGATGAATTGAAACGCAACACGGACGAAGTCATGGCGCGCGGCGGCTTCGGCTCGCCCACCATCTATCTCGACAAGACCGACATGTATTTCGGCAATGATCGGATGCCGCTGATCCGCGAAGCGCTGCAGCGCCGGAGTGCTGCCTGATGCCGAAAGCGATTGTCTGCCGTGAACTTGGTTCGCCCGAAACGTTGCGCCTTGAAGAGTTTGCCTCGCAGGTGCTGAAGCCCGGCCAGGTCCGCGTCCGCATCCGCGCCGCTGGGATCAACTTTCCGGATATCCTGATGGCCGCCGGCGAGTATCAGCTCAAGCCCGAACTGCCCTTCACGCCTGGCATGGAAGCCGCTGGCGATATCAGTGAGGTCGCAGGTGATGTGACCGGATTCAAGGTCGGCGATCGCGTCATCGTCAAGCTGCGCTTCGGCGGCTATGCGGAGGAAGTCGTGGTGACGCCGTCGCAACTCACGCCGCTGCCCTCGACCTTCGACTATGCGGAAGGCGCCACCTTCCTCGCCGCGCACGGCACCGCGCATCATGCGCTGGTGGATCGCGGGCAGTTGCGCGCAAGCGAAGTGCTTCTGGTGCATGGTGCAGGCGGTGGCGTTGGTCTCGCCGCAGTCGAGATCGGCAAGCTCCTCGGCGCCACGGTCATCGCTGCAGCATCCTCGCAGCAGAAGCTCGATGTCGCCAAAGCCCGCGGTGCCGATCACGGCATCCTCTATAGCGCCGGACCGTTCAAGGATGCTGTCAAGCGCATCACCGACGGGCGGGGCGCCGATGTCGTGTTCGATCCTGTCGGCGGTGATATTTTCGAGCAGAGCCTCCGCTGCATCAATTGGGGAGCCCGCCTGCTGGTGATAGGCTTCACCGGCGGCATTGGCGTGGCGAAGACGAACCTCGTCCTCATCAAGGGCGCCAGCGTGCTCGGCGTCCGTGCCGGCGAAGCCGCGCGGCGCGATCCGAAGATCGGCGAAGAGCGCATCAAGACTCTGCTCGCATGGGCCGAAGCTGGAAAGATCCGTCCAAACATTTCCGATCGGTTACCGCTTGCCGATGTTGCTCAAGCGATGCGCTTGTTGACCGATCGAAAGGCAATTGGCCGTGTGGCACTGCTGATGGAGTGACCAAACTTTGGTCACTTCGATCCACCGGTTCCTTTACCATTATACGCGTAAAACGTGTGTCATCCCCGAGGTGACCATGTTGAAGCACACCAAGATTCTTTATCGCATTGCTCTCTCCGCCATTCTTCCTCTGATCATCGTTGCCGCGCTGGCGGCCTATGAAGTCGCCAGCAAGGCGCGCGTCTATGGCGAGATGGATCGGCTGCAGCCGGTCGCAGCAGGTGTCACGAAACTCAGCCGCCTCGTGCATGAACTGCAAAAGGAACGCGGCATGACCTCCGCCTTCCTCAGCAGCAAGGGCGCGCAGATGCGCAGCGAATTGCCGGAGCAGCGGAAGCGCACGGATGTCGAACGCGCCGTCGCGCTTCCGGCACTTGGCGAATTGAAGCGTGCACCCGCAAGCGATCTCGCAGCGGCAGCGGATCGCGCCGCCGACGTCATCGGCAAACTCGATGCGCTGCGCAGTGACGTCGATGCACTCTCCATCGCGCCACCCGCCGCTGTCGGCCGCATGACCGAGAACATTGCGCGCCAGATCGCGGTCATCACCGGCATCGCAAAGCTCAGCAGCGATGATGATATCTCCAAAGCGATCTCTGCCTATGCCAATCTGATCGAAGGCAAGGAACGCGCAGGGCAGGAGCGGGCGCTCAATGCCGGCGCCATCGCCGCTGGCAAGTTCGAACTGCCGGCCTTTTCGCGCGGCATCGGCCTTGCGGCCGGGCAGGAAGGCTTCTTCGCTGCCTTCCGCGCATCGGCAACGCCGCAGGCGTTGGAACTGTTTACGCGCACCTTGGCTGGCCCCGTCATCGAGCGCGTCGATGCCATGCGCAAGACCATCGAGCAGGGCGGCCTTACCGGCGACTTCAAGGGGCTGGACAGCAAGACCTGGTTCGACGCGAGCACCGCGCGCATCGACCTCCTGAAAGCCATCGAAGACGGTCTCGCCGATCAACTCTCCAGGACCGTGACAAGCAAGAAGGCCGATGCCGCCAGCACGCTGACAATCGCCTCGGTGCTGATGCTGTTGGCGCTCTTGATCAGCGGCGCTGCGGTGCTGGCCATGGCACGCAGCATCACCCGTCCGATCGGCGACCTATCGGCATCGATGACCGATCTCGCCAATGGTGATGTGACCACAGACATTGGCGGCACCGATCGCCGCGACGAGATCGGCGGCATGGCGCGCGCGGTCGCCTTCTTCAAGGACAATATGATCAAGACGAATGAACTCAGCGCCCGCGAGGCCGAGGAGATCAACCGCCGCAGCCAGCGCACCGCGCGCGTCACCGAGCTCACCGGTCGCTTCGATGACGAGATCGGAGCTTTGCTGTCGTCGTTGACCACGGCGTCCTCGCAGCTTCACGGCACCGCGGAGTCGCTCTCTACCACGGCCGGCGAAACCATCCGTCAGGCTACGGTGGTGACGGCGGCCTCCACCGAAACGTCCACCAATGTGCAGACCGTTGCCGCGGCTGCGGAAGAGCTATCGAGTTCTGTGGTCGAGATCGGTCGTCAGGTGTCGCATTCCGCCGCCATCGCCCAGAAGGCGGTGGAGGAGGCCGGCCGCACCAACGACACCGTGATGGCGCTGTCATCTGCCGCCGAGCGGATCGGCGACGTCGTCAATCTCATCACCGAAATCGCCAGCCAGACCAATCTGCTGGCGCTCAACGCCACCATCGAAGCGGCGCGCGCCGGCGAGGCCGGTCGCGGCTTCTCGGTCGTGGCGTCCGAGGTGAAGAGCCTTGCGGGCCAGACAGCGAAGGCCACCGAGGAAATCCGCACCCAGATCGCGGCGATCCAGTCGTCATCCGGCGATGCCGTGGATGCCATTCGTGCCATTACCGGCACCATCGGCGCCATGAACGAGATCGCATCTTCCATCGCCAGCGCTGTGGAAGAGCAGGGCGCCGCGACGCAGGAAATCGCGCGCAACGTCCAGCATGCTGCGCAGGGCGCCAACGAAATCTCGCGCACCATCAGCGGCGTCACCGACATGGCGGGCGACACCGGATCATCGGCCGGCGATGTGCTCGCGGCGTCCGACGATCTGTCGCGCCAGTCGGGCCAGATGCGCGATCAGGTCGAGCGTTTTCTCGCCGCGATCAAGACGGCCTGATCTTTTGTAGGGTGGGCAAAGGCGCTCTTGCGCCGTGCCCACCTTCAAGTGTCGTGCGCGTGACGGTGGGCACGCTGCGCTTTGCCCACCCTAC
The DNA here is from genome assembly GCF_018279705.1 of Tardiphaga alba. Classification (NCBI taxonomy): domain Bacteria; kingdom Pseudomonadati; phylum Pseudomonadota; class Alphaproteobacteria; order Hyphomicrobiales; family Nitrobacteraceae; genus Tardiphaga; species Tardiphaga alba. The sequence continues at coordinate 4,069,373 of NZ_CP036498.1, read as the reverse complement.
AGTCAGCAATTGAACCGGCCATCCTGCAAAAACGCGATCGTCTGTGCGATCGCCGCTTTGGTCTTCATCATGAACGCATGCGACGCCGGGATCACGACGTGATCCGCCATCCCATCGAGCTTCGTGCGTTCAACGGTGACGCGCCCGTCGTCCGCACCCGGCAGCATGAAACGCGAGGCGATGGGGTCGAGCGAGCGATTGCCGGCGATGATGCCGACGGGATAATCCACCGGTGGCAGCAGCGCTTCGGTGTCCGCGTCGCGCTTCGTCACCAGCTGCTGTCCTGCCGGGCCAAAATACAGCCGATAGAGCATCCTGTCCTTCAGCCGGTCCGCGATCTCGCTGCCGCCATTCGGCGTGCCCAACATCACCACGCGACCCAGCCGAGCAGGGCGATAGCGCGCGATATAGGCGCGCGCCAGCAGGCCGCCCATGGAATGGCAGACGAAATGCGTGGCGCCGTCATTCGCTTCGGTAAAGGGCGCGATGGCTGGATGAATGTCATCCACCAGATCGGACAGCGGCTTCTCGCGGCTGGGATAGCCGATGTTCCGCGTGGCAAAGCCGGCTTTGTCCACGGCCTGCTGCAGCTTGATGAGGGAACGGAAGGAGCGGCTGATGCCGTGCAGAAAAACGACGCCCTCGGATGGACGATCGGAGGGCGTCGAATAAGTCATGATCTCGCTTGCAAGGTCCTATTTGTAACCGCGCTCGTCCCACCACGGAAAATAATCGGGCATGTCGGCGCTGACCTTGTTCTTAAACTCCGCCGGGCGTTTTTCAAGGAAGGCGACGACGCCTTCTTTCACATCGTCCGAGCGGCCACGGGCATAGATGCCGCGGCTGTCGATCTTGTGGGCTTCCATGGGATCGTCCATGGCGGAGAGGCGCCACATCATCTGCCGGATCAGTGCGACCGAGACCGGCGCCGTCTTCTCCATGAACGACTTGGCCAGCGCGCGTGCGGTGGGCAACAGCTCGTCATGCGGCACCACCTTGCTGACGAGGCGGCCGGCGAGGGCTTCCTGCGCCGGGAAGACGCGGCCGGAATAACACCATTCCAGCGCCTGGGAGATGCCGACGATGCGCGGCAGGAACCAGCTCGATGCGGCCTCTGGCACAATGCCGCGCTGGGAGAACACGAAACCGAAGCGCGCATTTTCCGAGGCGATGCGGATATCCATGGCGAGTTGCATGGTGGCGCCGATGCCGACCGCGGGGCCATTGATGGCGCCGATGACGGGCTTGAGGCACTTGAACATGCGCAGCGTCACCTGTCCGCCGCCGTCGCGCACCATCTCGTCGCTGTAATCGACGCTGCCATCGGCATTGCGGCGCACCGGGCCGCGCCGCGCATCGCGGTCGAACGTATTGCCGCCGGAGGATAGGTCCGCGCCTGCGCAAAACCCGCGGCCGGCGCCGGTGATGATGATGGCGCGCACATTGTCGTCGGCATCCGCCTTGTCGAAGGCGTCGATCATCTCCGCCTGCATGGTGGCGTTATAGGCGTTGAGCTTGTCGGGGCGATTTAGCGTGATGGTGAGGATCTGGTCCTCGACGCTGTAAAGAATGGTCTCATAGGCCATGTCGGTTTCTCTCCCGTTATTATTATTGTTTTTGAAGCACGTCCGGCCGTGTTGTTCAACGCCGTCATTGCGAGGATCCTTGGCGAATTGGCAAAGCCAATTCGCTAGGGCGACGAAGCAATCCAGTTCTTCCTGACGGAAAAAGGCTGGATTGCTTCGCTGTGCTCGCAATGACGGAGAGTTACGCCGGCAGCCGGGTTTCGATGATGCGGGCAAACATGCTGGCACCGATCGGGAGGATCTTGTCATCGAGATAGAAGCCGGGATTGTGCACCGGCACCGAGCCTTCATGACCGACCCAGAAGTAAGCGCCGGGCACGGCATGAAGCATGTCGGCGAAATCTTCCGAGCCCATCTTCGGCTTCGAGCGCGTGATCACATTGGCATCGCCGACAATGGTGCGCGCAACGTCTTCCACGGCCTTGCTGTGCTCTTCCTGATTCACCAGCACGCTGAAACCGTCGCGGATATCGACCTTGATTTCGACATCGAAAGCGGTCGCGATGCCCGCGGCGAGCTTGTGCATGCGATCGCGGATCTGCTGGCGTACGGTTTCCGAGAAGCAGCGCACGGTGCCGCAGAGCTTCGCGTCGTCGGGAATGACGTTATAGGCCGAGCCCGAATGGATCTGGGTGATCGACAACACGGCCGATTGGAACGGATCGACATTGCGGCTCACAATGGACTGCATCGCCTGGCCGAGCGTCATTGCGATGACTACCGGATCCTTCGAGCGCTCCGGCATCGCGCCGTGTGCGCCATAGCCCTTGATATGGATGTCGAAGAAGTCCGCTGCTGCCATGGCCGGGCCGGGGAAGATGCCGACTTCGCCGTGATTCATGTCGGGCGCGTTATGCAGGCCGTAGATCTCGTCACACGGAAACTGCTTGAACAGCCCGTCCTTGATCATCGCGCGCGCTCCGCCGAGACCTTCTTCGGCGGGCTGGAAGATGAAATGCACGGTGCCGTCGAAATTGCGGGTTTCGGCGAGATAGCGCGCGGTGCCGAGCAGCATGGTGGTGTGGCCGTCATGGCCGCAACCGTGGAAGCGGCCGGGAATGGTGGAGCGCCAGGCGAGATTGGTGTTCTCTTCCATCGGCAGCGCGTCCATGTCGGCGCGCAGACCAATGCGCTTGGTGCCCGAACCCTTGCCCTTCAGCGTGCCAACAACGCCGGTGCCGCCGAGGCCGCGATGCACGTCGATGCCCCAGCTTGCGAGCTTGTCGGCGACGATGCCGGAGGTGCGGACTTCCTCAAAACCGATTTCCGGATGCGCGTGAAGATCACGACGGATGGCGGTGAGTTCGTCGGCGAAAGCGTCGATGCGTTCGAGTGTGGGCATGGGGTTTCCTCGGATAAGAGCGTTTCAACGATCTTGCTTGTTCAAGAACCCTCGCTAGGGAGCGAGGGTCGGCGATGCAGTATCAGGCGTGAACGGCGCCCCATTCGGCTTCAGCTTGATGCCGGGGCGCAAATGCTTCCAGGGCAGCACGGATGTATCCGCCGGCATCGCGCCGGGCGCCGCGCAGATCATCAGCTGGCCTGCGATCGGCTCGAAATCGGCACGGAAATGCACCGAGCTCTTGTTGACCAGAATGTTCTGCTCGGTTGGCTCGATGCCGACATAGCGATACATGGCCTGATCGGCGAGCTGCGCCTTGTGAGAGGAGATGACGACGCGGACATCGTCGATGCGCAGGCAGGCGGAGGGGCCCATGTCCATGTCACGGCCGCCGTAATAGGGGCCGGGCGCGACGAATTTGCCGTCGGAGAGTTTCTCGACGACGAACGTGTTCTCATAAGGCGCATCGCCGGGAATGCCGGACTTGCCGCCGATGGAGAGTTTGACGGTTGCGCCTTCACCGGCTTCATGCGCGGCCTTGGCGGCAGCGGGATCATAGATCACGCCATGGGCGGCCTTGATCGCCTTGTTCTTCACCAGCGCGCGCAGCATACCGGTGGTGTCACTGTCGCCGCCGGCGCCGGGATTGTCTTGCGTGTCGGCGATGACGACCGGCTTGTCGAGTGTCTTCGCGAGCTCCATCGCATGCAGCACGCCTTCATCGGGCTGCCAGATCTTGCCGTCGAAATCGTTCTCATGGCCGAGCACCAGATTGACCACGGTGTCTGCCGCCGCATCGGCATCGGCCTGAGTCACGCCATAGGCGAACACGCTCGGGCAGCAATGCTCGAAATCCGCGGCGGGGAATCCGGGGCAGAAGGAGAGCGTCGGCACCTGGTCATGCTCGATCGCCGCCAGCATCTGGTAGATGCGCTTGGTCGGCTCGTCATTGGTGCACTGCCAGGAGATCGGGATCAGGAACGGCAGTTGCCGGAACGCTTTTGCGAAGCGGTTGCCGGCGAGCAGCAGCTCCATATGACGGGCGCAGGCGCGGCCGGTATCGGCCATGTCCACATGCGGATAGGTGCGATAGGCGATCAGCGCATCGGTGTATTCGACGCTCTCCGGCGAGATGTTGCCGTGCAGATCGAGACTCACGACAAAGGGAATATCCGGCCCGATGACCTCGCGCACGCGACGCGCGATCTCGCCTTCGCCATCGTCGAGATGTTCGGTCACCATGGCGCCGTGCAAATCGAGATAGACCGCATCCAGCGGCATCGCCTTCCTGATGCCGTCGATCATCTCGCCGACGATGCGCTCATAGGCGTCTTCGGTGACATGCGCCGACGGGCTGGCGCCACAGGCGATGGTGGGGATCAGCTCCCAGCCGCGGGCTTCCGCTTCCTCGACAAAGCCGGCCAGGCCGACATTGATGCCGCGCATCACTTTCAGCACATCGGCGCCATGGGTCATCGACGGCCAGCCGCCGCCATGCACGAAGGCCTCATAGGTGGCCTTGGTAGGGGCAAAAGTATTGGTTTCGTGCAGGAAGCCGCCGACGGCGATACGGGTCATGAAGTGCTCAATGCTTTCAGTCGTCGTTGCGAGCGAAGCGAAGCAATCCAGAAAGCCAAGAACTGGATTGCTTCGTCGCTTCGCTCCTCGCAATGACGGGGAGGATGGGTTAGGCCGAAGCCACCACGGCGGGATCGACCGGACGGAAATTGGCGAAATCCCATCCTCGTCCGGGCGCTGCGTCAAGCAGCTGCTTCGTATAGGCCTGCTGCGGATTTGCGAGGACTTCCGCCGCCGGCCCCTGTTCCACAACCTTGCCGTGCTGCATCACCGCGACATCGTCGCAGATCTGCGCGGCGACGCGGAGATCGTGGGTGATGAACAGGATCGCGATGCCAAGCCGGGTCTGGATGTCGTCCAGCAGCTTCAGCACCTGCGCCTGCACCGACACGTCGAGTGCCGACACCGCTTCGTCCGCCACGAGAACTTCCGGATCGAGGGCGAGCGCACGCGCAATGGCGATACGCTGGCGCTGGCCGCCGGAGAACTGGTGCGGATAACGCGACACCGCGTCCGCGGGCAGATCGACCAGTTCGAGCAATTCGCGCGCACGTGCCATCGCCACCGAGCGCTTGACGCCGTAATTGATCGGCCCCTCGATGATGGATTCACCAACGGTGATGCGCGGATTGAGCGAGCGATACGGATCCTGGAATACGATCTGGATCTTCTTGCGGTGCGGTTGCAATGCGCCACGCGACAGGCCGGAAATCTCGCGGCCGGCGAGACGAATACCGCCCGAGGTCGGATCGATCAGACGGACGATGCAGCGGGCTACAGTGGATTTGCCTGAGCCACTCTCTCCGACGATGCCGAGGGTGCGGCCCTTGCGCAGGGTCAGCGTCACGTCCTTCGCCGCATGCACTTCGCGGGCTTTACCGAAGAACGAGCGCTCGCGATAGACCTTGCCGAGCTCGTTGGCTTCCAGCACCACCGGATGGAAACCGTCTTCCGCGCGTGCCGCGCGCGGCACCAGACTCGGCACCGAGGATAGCAGGTTGCGGGTGTAATCCATCTCCGGCTTGGCCAGGATCTGCTTCAGCGGCCCCGTCTCCACCAGACGACCGCTGCGCATCACAGCGACGCGGTCGGCGATGTCCGCGACCACGCCCATGTCATGGGTGATGAACAGCACGGCGGTGCCGTGGTCCTTCTGCAGGTCGCGGATCAGTTTTAGAATTTGCGCCTGTGTCGTCACGTCGAGCGCCGTCGTGGGTTCGTCGGCGATCAGGAGCTTCGGTTCGAGCACGAGCGCCATCGCGATCATGATGCGCTGGCGCTGGCCGCCGGAGAGGCGATGCGGATAGGACGAATAGATCCGCTTCACGTCGGGCAGGCGAACCTGCTCCATCATGTCGAGAATTTTTGCACGACGCGCCGAAGCCGACAGGTCGGTATGCGTGCGGAGCACTTCGTCGATCTGCTTGCCCACGGGGATGACCGGATTGAGCGCCGTCATCGGCTCCTGAAAGATCATCGCCATGGTGGTGGCGCGCAGATCACGCAGGCGGCCGTCGCTGGCCTTCAGCACGTCCTCGCCTACCAGCTTGATAGTGCCGCCGATGGCTTTGAGCGAATCCTTTGGCAACAGGCCCATGGTGGCGAGCGAGGTCACCGATTTGCCGGAGCCGCTTTCGCCGACCACGCAGAGCGTCTCGCCTTCGCGCACCTGCAGCGAAATGCCGTCGATGATCTTCTTGCCTTTGCCGTCCTTGCCGACGCCGACAACGAGGTTTTCGATTTCGAGTGCGATGGGACGGTCGTTAGGACTTGCGTTCACAGAGTTGCTCACTGATGCGTTCATTTGCCGGCCTCCCGCTGCTTCATGCGGGGATCGAGTGCGTCGCGCGCGGCGTCGCCGATCAGGTTGACCGAAAGGATGGCGATAGAGAGCAGGAGACCCGGCCAGAAGATCAGCGAGGGCTTGATCTGGAAGAACTGGCGGCCTTCGGCCATGATGTTGCCCCAGCTCGGCGTTTCCGGCGAGATGCCGGCGCCCAAGAAGGAGAGGATCGCTTCGGTGAGGATCGCCGAGGCTGCCACATAGGTGCCCTGGACGATCAGCGGCGCCACGGTGTTCGGCACCAGATGCTTCCACATGATCTTCGGCATGCTGGTGCCGAGCGAGATCGCCGCTTCCACATAGGGCTCTTCACGCGCCGACAGCACCACCGAGCGGACCAGACGCGCGACGCGCGGGATTTCCGGAATGGTGATCGCGATCAGCACCGTGGTGAGGCTGGCGCCGGACAGCGACACGACGGCGATGGCGAGCAGGATGCTCGGAATGGCCATCAGGCCGTCCATGATGCGCATCATCACGGCATCCACATAACGGAAGAAGCCGGAGACGAGGCCGATGAACAGGCCGATCGCAATCGAGGTCACGGCGGCGCCGAGGCCGATCAGCAGCGAGATACGGCCGCCATACAGAATACGCGACAAGAGATCGCGGCCGTAAGCGTCGGTGCCGAGCAAGAATTCGCCGCCCGCCGGCTTCAGGCGGTTGGCGGGCACCAGTTGCTGCGGATCATGTGAGGTGAGCCACGGCGCGAAAATCGCCGAAGCGATGACCAGCACCAGGCAGATCGTCGCGATTGCGATGATCGGTGAGGAGGTGAGGAAGCCGAAGGACGGACCGCGTCGCGACGGTACGGCTGCGTTGGGGAGTGTATCGATCGCCATCTGTCTTCAGTCCTAGTAACGAATACGGGGATCGAGCAGCGAGTAGGCGAGGTCGATCAGCAAGTTGATGGTCACGTAGATGCCGGAGGTGAGCAGGATCATGGCCTGGATCACCGGATAGTCGCGCGCCAGCACCGCATCCACGGTGAGACGGCCGATGCCCGGCAGGTTGAACACGCTCTCGGTCACGACGACGCCGGAGATCAGCAGCGCGAGACCGGTACCGATCACGGTGATGACGGGCACCGCGGCGTTACGCAGCGCGTGGCGCATCAGCACGCCGCGCTCGGTGATGCCCTTGGCGCGTGCGGTGCGGACATAGTCCTCGCCGAGTACGTTGAGCATCGCCGCGCGCGTCATGCGGGCGATCAGCGCGACATAGATGAAGGAGAGCGCGATCGTCGGCAGCACCATGCGTTCGAAGAACGGGCCAAATCCCTTGAATATACTGCGGAAGCCCTGCACCGGCACCCAGCGCAGTTCGATCGCAAAGATCTGGATCAGCACATAGCCGATCACGAAGACGGGGACGGAGAAGCCGATCACCGACAGCGCCATCACGAAACGATCGATCCAAGTGCCATGCTTCCATGCGGCGATCACGCCGAGCGGCACGGCAACGAGGATCGAGACAATCATCACGCTGACGGCGATCGAGATCGAAGGCTCCATGCGCTGGGAGATCATCTTCAGCACCGGCACATTGGAAATCAGCGAGGTGCCGAGATCGCCATGCAGCAGACGACCGATCCAGGTGACGAACTGGATATAGAGCGGCTCATTGAGACCGAGCTGGGTGCGAATGCGCTCCAGGGTTTCGGGCGTCGCATTGTCGCCGGCGATGATCGCGGCGGGATCGCCTGGCGTCAGTCGCAACAGCAGGAACACAAACAGCGCCACCACGCCCATCACGGGAATGGCCGCCAGAATTCGGCGAATGAGATATCCGAGCATAACGTTGTCCTATTGGTCGTGTTGATCGAACGTAACTGGACCGTATCGGTCAACCGGAAACGTCACGGGCGCACAGCAATTGATCTTCATCAGTGAGAACAGTGGCGATACACCTCAACCCGAAATTCAGTGATCAAAAAGGTAGCAAGTAGCGTGCCACTTTTTGTGGTCCGCGCATCCCATGCGATGCGCGGACCGGTCGAAACTGCATCAATCGAGTGTCGCCAGCAATCCCGCCATCAGGCGACCGCGATCGACCAAGCTCTGCGCGATGATATATTCGTTGAGCGTGTGCATGTCGGCGCCATGCACGCCAAGGCCGTCGAGCGTCGGGATACCCATGGCGCCGGTAAAATTGCCGTCCGAACCGCCGCCCTTGCTGCCATGGGTGAGTTCGGGCAGGCCGAGGCTTGCATTGATGGCCTTGGCTTTTTCGAATAGTGCCAGCGTTGCTGCGGAAGGTTCCCAGACCGGGCGGGTAACGCCGCGGGTGACCTTGAACTGCACGTCATTCTCGGTGCCTGAGAGAGCAAGCATGCGCTCGACACCCTTGTCGAGATCCTCCTGACGCTTCGCCATACTGAGTGCTTCGCCGGTGCAGGATGAGGCAACACAGTTGACCCATTGTCCGCCATGCACGATGCCGACGCTAAAGGTGCAATCGGGGCCGGTCATCTCGTCGATCTGCACGATCTTCTTGGCCATCTCGCGGATCGCCGAGCGACCGTTCGACAACGTTGCGCCGGAATGGCTGGGGCGACCGATCGCTTCGAGGTTGAAACGGGCGATGGCGTAGCGACCGGAGGTCGTGCCGTTGTTGGCGCTACCGGGCTCCGGAACCAGCACATATTTGTTACGGGCAGCTTCGGCTTCGATCACGTCGCGGGTGGAGGGGGTGCCGACTTCTTCATCCGGCGTGAACAGAACGGTGATGGGCAGCGGCGTGGTGTAGGAAATTTTGGCCAGTTGGCGGATCGCTTCGACCGACAGGTAATTGCCGCCCTTCATGTCGCAGATGGCAGGGCCGTAGCAGAGCTCGCCATCACGGCGCCATTTCAGTTTCTCGATGGTGCCGACCGGATGCACCGTGTCCATGTGACCGGCGATCAGAATGCCGGGCTCGCCAAACTTCGGGTGGGGGAAGCGGGCGCGAATGCAACCGCCGAAACCCTGACGTCCCGCGATGCGCTCGATGGTCGCACCCATGATCTGCATATCGCGCGCAGCGAGATCGAGCATGCTGTTGACAGCGTTCGCATCCCAGGTGGGGCTTTCGCACTCGACCCAGACGCGCAGGCCTTTGAGCATGTCATCGAGATCGAAGGGGAGTTCGGCGGGATTCATCAAGTCATTCCTCTTGGGTGAGAATTTCGTCGTCGATGGTCGCGCGACACAGGTTGATCATTGGGGATACGTCGCGGGCTCTCATTCCCGACTTTGCAGCAGTGCGATTGCCTTTGCAAATTAACGATGTGCATCGCCCGTTTCGTTGCGCACAGATTCTGTCAAATGCGTTGTTTGGAGCGAGTCGATGCATCGCGTCGAAAACACGATTGACCGGCATCGCGCATGATGCAAGGCTCGAATGCCTAATTAACAAAGGCAATACGCGAAGCAGCCTAAAATTCTATCGCGTTGCACAATCGATCGTCGGTCGATGGTGAGAATCCAGTCAGGAGAGCTTGAGTGTTTGATATGTTACGTTGGCGGCAGTCTGCGGCCATCACGAAGTTTACGTTGCCGGGTTTGGCAGTCGCCGTCGCGCTCGCGCTGCCGATGATGTCGTCGCCCGCGGACGCCGCCGGCAAGACCATCACCGCGGTGATGCATTCCGATCTGCGCGTGCTCGATCCGATCATCACCACCGCCTATATCACCCGCGACCACGGCTATATGGTGTATGACACCTTGCTTGGCATGAACTCGAAATACGAGATCAAGCCGCAGATGGCCGACTGGAAGGTCTCCGACGACAAGCTCGTCTATACATTTACCCTGCGCGACGGCCTGCTGTGGCATGACGGCAAGCCGGTGACCGCGGAAGACTGCGTTGCCTCGCTGAAGCGCTGGGGCGCCCGCGACGGCATGGGCCAGAAGCTCATGGACTTCACCAAGAGCATCGAGGCGCCCGATGCCAAGACGATCGTGCTGACGCTGAAGGAGCCCTACGGCCTTGTGCTCGAGTCGATCGGCAAGCCGTCTTCGGCCGTGCCGTTCATGATGCCGAAGCGCCTCGCCGAGACCGCGCCGGACAAGTCGATTCCCGAACAGATCGGCTCCGGTCCGTTCAAATTCGTGCAGTCGGAATTCCAGCCGGGCGTGAAGGCCGTCTACGACAAGTTCAAGGAGTACAAGCCGCGCTCCGAGCCGACCGACTGGCAGGCCGGCGGCAAGGTGGTCAAGGTCGATCGCGTCGAATGGATCACCATGCCCGATGCGCAGACCGCGGTGAATGCGCTGCAGTCCGGCGACATCGACTTCATGGAGAATGGTCCCTACGACCTGCTGCCGATCCTGTCGAAGGATCCGGAGCTGAAGATCGAGGTGCTCAATCCGCTGGGCTTCCAGACCTTCACGCGCATGAACTTCCTCAATCCGCCTTTCGACAATCCGAAGATCCGCCGCGCGGCCTTCCTGGCGATGAACCAGAAGCCGGTGCTGGATGCGCTGGTCGGCGATCCCAAATACTTCAAGGTCTGCGGTGCGGTGTTCGGCTGCGATACGCCGAATGCCACCGATGTCGGCGCCGAAACCCTTATCAAGGGCAATGGCGTCGCCGAGGCCAAGAAGCTGCTTGCCGAAGCTGGATATGACGGCACCCCGGTGGTCATCATGGCGCCGACTGACGTGACCACGCTGAAGACGCAGCCAATCGTCGGTGCTCAGCTGCTGCGCGATGCCGGCTTCAAGGTCGAAGTGCAGGCCACCGACTGGCAGACCATCATCAGCCGTCGTTCCAGCCAGAAGCCTGTGAAGGAAGGCGGCTGGAACATGTTCTTCTCCAACTGGGTCGGTGCGGACATCCTGAACCCGATCGCCAACGTCGCGACCTCCGGCCGCGGCAAGAGCAATGGCGGCTGGTTCGGCTGGAGCGAAGATGCCGAGCTGGAAGTGATGCGCGACAAGTATGCCCGTGCGACCAGCGTTGACGAGCAGAAGAAGCTTGCCGCCGAGATCCAGAAGGAGATCTACGACAAGGTGATCTACATTCCGCTCGGCGAATACAAGGTGCCCAGCATCTGGCGCACTTCGATCACCGGCCTGACCCAGGGCGCGGCCATTCCGATGTTCTGGAACGTCGACAAGAAGGACTGATCACCTCTGCTTCGGCGGTCCGTGTGAAGCAACCGAACGCCGACCTGAGCAATCAGGCCGGCGTTTTTTGTTTTTGGAGCGCACACTCACAGTCCCTCATGGTGAGGAGGCGCCACTTGGCGCCGTCTCGAACCATGAGTTGGTTTGGCTCGGAGCTTGCCGCCATCCTTCGAGACGCGCGCAAGAGCGCGCTCCTCAGGATGAGGGCGGAGTTTGATAAGGGGAGAGCTTGCGGCCGCTTCGTCCATATCCAGCCCCACCCACCACCTTCGTGGTGAGGAGCGCGCCAAAGGCCCGCGTCTCGAATCATGTGCAGAAAAGCTCCAGCGGTCGTCACACGCACGGTTTGCTCCGCCCCTTCCGCGACGCCAGCATCCGCAATGCGGCAAAATCGCCTCGGATCAGGGCTTCCTTCTTGGCGCGGCTCCAGCGCTTGATCTGGCGCTCGCTTTCAATGGCATCAGTGATCCGCTCGAACCACTCGACGAACACCATTTCAACGGGACGGCGTGTGATTGTATAGCTGGGAAAGCTCCCGACATTGTGCTGCGCTAGTCGCAGTTCGGGATCGCCGCGCGTGATGCCGACATAGTAGCTACGGTCGGCGCATCGCAAGATGTAGACACAAGCCCCTTCCAGCATGCGCGTCTCGCCCCGCTTTAAGCCGAGTGAGGATGGCGGCTGGGGCCGTGGAGTCAAGCGCTACAGCGCAGCCCTCATGGTGAGGAGGCGCGCAGCGCCGTCTCGAACCATGAGCTGGCTCGGCTCCGAGCGTGCCGCCATCCTTCGAGACGCGCACAAGAGTGCGCTCCTCAGGATGAGGGACAAGTGCGCGCAGCTTCCGACCCTCTCTCTTCGCTCGCACTCCGCATATTCCGTCGCGCGCTGCGACGTTTCGGTACGCGACGAAATCGCGATTGACGCGCCTCCTGCTTGATGCAAGTCTTTGAAGTCTAAATCATAAAGACAAATGCGAAACGCTCAAAAATGGATCGCATTGCATAAGCAATCATCGGCCTATGACCAGATTCAAGTCAGGAGAGATCGAATGTCTATGATGTCACGTTGGCGGCACTCCACTTCCTTCACAAAAGTCACGCTGCCTGGCCTGGCACTCGCTGCTGCGCTCGCGCTGCCGATGATGTCGTCGCCCGCGGATGCGGCCGGCAAGACGATTACCGCGGTGATGCATTCGGATCTCCGCGTGATCGATCCGATCATTACCACGGCCTACATCACCCGCGATCACGGCTACATGGTGTACGACACGCTGCTCGGCATGAACTCGAAATACGAGATCAAGCCGCAGATGGCCGACTGGAAGGTCTCCGACGACAAGCTGGTCTATACGTTCACGCTCCGCGACGGCCTGTTGTGGCACGACGGCAAACCGGTGACGGCAGAAGATTGCGTCGCCTCGCTGAAGCGCTGGGGTGCCCGCGACGGCATGGGCCAGAAGCTCATGGACTTCACCAAGAGCATCGAGGCACCCGATGCCAAGACCATCGTGCTGACGCTGAAGGAGCCCTACGGCCTCGTTCTGGAATCGATCGGCAAGCCGTCCTCGGCCGTGCCGTTCATGATGCCGAAGCGTCTTGCTGAAACGCCGACCGACAAGTCGATCCCTGAGCAGATCGGTTCGGGTCCGTTCAAATTCGTGCAGGCTGAATTCCAGCCGGGCGTGAAGGTCGTTTACGAGAAGTTCAAGGAGTACAAGCCGCGCTCCGAGCCGATCGATTGGCAGGCCGGTGGCAAGGTGGTGAAGGTCGATCGCGTCGAATGGATCACCATGCCCGACGCACAGACCGCAGTGAATGCGCTGCAATCCGGCGACATCGATTTCATGGAGAACGGTCCGTTCGACTTGTTACCGATCCTGTCGAAGGACAAGGATCTGCAGGTCGAGGTACTCAACACACTCGGCTTCCAGACGCTGGGTCGCATGAACTTCCTCAATCCGCCCTTCGATAATCCGAAAGTCCGGCGCGCGGCATTTTTGGCGCTGAGCCAGAAGCCTGTGCTTGATGCGTTGGTCGGCGATCCCAAATACTACACGGTGTGCGGCGCGGTGTTCGGCTGCAACACGCCAAATGCCACCGATGCCGGCGCTGAAACGCTGATCAAGGGCAACGGCATGGAGGCCGCAAAGAAGGCGCTCGCGGAATCCGGTTACGACGGCACGCCCGTCGTCATCATGGCGCCGACCGACGTCACCACGCTGAAGGCGCAGCCGATCGTCGCCGCACAGCAGTTGCGTGATGCCGGCTTCAAGGTCGAGGTGCAGGCCACCGACTGGCAGACCGTCGTCACCCGCCGCGCCAGCCAGAAGCCTGTGAAGGAAGGCGGCTGGAACATGTTCTTCACCAACTGGGTCGTCGCCGACATCCTGAATCCGATCGCCAACGTCTCGACCTCGGGTCGCGGCAAGAGCAATGGCGGCTGGTTCGGCTGGACCGAAGACGCCAAGCTGGAAGAGCTGCGCGACAAATATGCGCGTGCGACCTCGCCGGACGAGCAGAAGAAGCTCGCCGCCGAAGTGCAGAAGGAAGTCTATGACAAGGTGATCTACATCCCGCTCGGCGAATACAAGGTGCCAAGCGTGTGGCGGAAATCGCTGACCGGCGTCACCTCGGGCGCGGCTATCCCGATGTTCTGGAACATCGACAAGAAGGACTGATCGCGGCAGGCGACTGATCGCCTCATTGCCGTCACATCCTGACGAACCGGCGCGCCGGCCTGAACCTTCAGGCCGGCGCTTTTTGTTGCGGCAAGGCTGCGGCCGCTGCGACGGGCTTGCAGCGTCCTTGCGTAAAACGTCTCCAGCCACCTTTGTTCAGCGCTGTTTTGCACCGATCCGACGTCGATTTCGGGAATATTGCGAGATTTCCGTGGCAGGGGAGCCGGGAACCAGCCGGCGTTAAGACACTTTTAGAAGATGCGCACAATGCGCAAAACAGGGTTGTCATTTGCGTGTCATGCGCATAAACCGCCGCCCGCGCTGGGGCCGTTAGGGCAAAATGCGCAAAATAGGCAGAGGAATACGAAAATGCAGATTCCAATTAAACGGGCGATTGAAAAAGTCCCGGGCGGTATGATGGTGGTCCCGCTTCTGGCCGGCGCGCTTATCGCGACCTTCTTCCCCGGCACCCCGAAATATTTCGGCTCCTTCACCGGCGCGCTGTTCTCGGGCGCCCTGACCATTCTCGCCGTGTTCTATGTCTGCATGGGCGCCAGCATCGACATCAAGGCGACCCCCTACATCGTCAAAAAGGGCGGCACGCTGCTGATCGTAAAGGTCGCCACCGCCATGGTGCTCGGCCTGATCTTCGGCCGCGTCCTCGGCTTCGCTGAAGCCCCTGTGACCGCCGGCATGTTCGCCGGTCTCTCGACCCTCGCCATCGTCGCCTCGATGAACGACACCAATGGCGGCCTCTACATGGCGCTGATGGGCCAGTATGGCCGTCCGCGTGACGTCGGTGCCTACACCATCATGTCGCTGGAAAGCGGCCCGTTCCTCACCATGATCACGCTCGGTGTCGCCGGTCTGTCGGCATTCCCGGTGCAGACGCTGGTCGGCGCGATCCTGCCGCTGGCCGTCGGCATGCTCATCGGCAATCTCGATCGCGAGATGCGCGAATTCCTCAGCAAGGCGATCCCGGTGATGATTCCGTTCTTCGCCTTCGCGCTCGGTGCAGGTCTCGATCTCAGCAAGGTCTGGCAGGCTGGTCTGCTCGGCCTCGGCATGGGCGTCGCCGTCGTCGTGTTCACCGGCATTCCGCTGTTCTTCGCTGACCGCCTGATCGGCGGCAATGGCGTCGCCGGTGTCGCAGCGGCTTCGACCGCAGGGAACGCGGCTGCCGTGCCCGCCATCGTCGCTGCCGCCAACCCGGCCTATGCGGAAGCCGCCGCACCTGCGACCATCCTGGTTGCAGCCTGCGTCGTCGTCACCGCCATCCTGGTGCCGATCGCCACCGCCTGGACTGCAAAGATCGTCGGCCGAGAAGTCGAGCCGGCAGAAGAAGCAGCCGCCACGCCTGCAGAAGTGCCGGCATCCTCGGCTCCAGCAGCTGGACACTAAACATGACTGATCGCTGGCTGATCCTCGCGGACGATCTCACCGGTGCTGCAGACTGCGCCATCGCTTTTGGGCGAAGGGGACAGGCAGCCGCGGTGACATGGGGCGAAATATCCGATGCGTCGGATCACCAGCTTCCGGTCATGGCCTATGATGCGGCGAGCCGCGGCATGAGTGCCGCGGACGCAGCAAAGCGGCATGCGGATATCCTGGCTCGTTTGTGCGAGCCCGGCCGCACGCTGTTCAAGAAAATCGACTCGACGCTGCGGGGCCAACCCGCAGCTGAGACGAAGGCTGCGCTCGATTATCTCAAAACCAATGTCGGCGCCGGCTTTGGTGTGTTCGCTCCGGCGTTTCCGGCCACCGGCCGTACCACGATCGATGGCCGTATCCTTGTGAAGGGCGCGCCGCTTGAAGACGCCGAAGTCTGGCAGCGCGACCACACCTATCCCAATGCCGATCTCGTCGATGTGCTGGCCACCGCCGGCATCCGCGGCGAGAAGGTGACGCTCGCCACCATCCGTGGCGGCAATCTCAAATCCGTCTTTGCCAAGCTCGCAGCCGAAGGCGATGTCGTCGCGTCCTGTGACGCCGAGACCGATCACGATCTGCATTTGATTGCCGAAGCGAGCCTGCATGCGTCGAAGGCGACCTTCTTCATCGGCAGCGCCGGTCTCGCCCATGCGCTGGCTGGCCTCGATGCCGGCAATGCAGTCGAGCCTTTGAAGATTCCCGTGAGTGAGCAGGGCACCTTGATCGTGGTGGGCTCGGTCGCCGGCGCCTCGCGCTCGGCTGCGCGAAAGCTCGAAGCAACCGGCACCGTGAAACATTTCCCGGTGGCGCCTGAGACTCTGCTCGATGCCAATGCACCAGAGCGCGTAACGCTCGCAGCGAGCGTCTCGAAGCATCTTGGCTCCGGCGGCGACGCGCTGGTGGAGATCATGATGGAAGGCGAACTCAATATGGCGCTCGGCCCCAAGCTCGCTGAAGGCCTCGCCGTGACGCTGGAAAGCGTCGCGCCATCCATCGGTGCCTTCGCGGCCACTGGCGGCGAGACCGCTGCAGCGCTGCTGTCGCGCTTCGGCGTCAACGGCATCCGCCTTGCCGATGAAATCGAGCCGGGCGTGTCGCTCGGCCTTACGCTTGGCCAACTCTCCGTGCCCATCGCCACCAAGGCCGGTGCCTTTGGTGACGAGATGAGCCTTATCCGTATCAGCGAACGTCTTCGCGCCGTCCGAACCAAAGGAAGCTTCTCATGACCCGTCCGACCATTGCGATCACCATGGGCGATCCGGCCGGCATTGGCCCCGAAGTGATCATGAAGGCGCTCGCCCAGCCGGAAGCGCAGGCGCTGTGCAACATGTTGGTGATCGGCGATGCTGGCCGCCTGCGTCAGGCCGGCAAGATCGTCGGCTCGTCGCTCGAAGTCGATGCGCTCGCGGATGCAAAAGATGCGAATTTCGCGTCGAAGAATGTGCAGTGCGTCGATCTGAAGAACGTGCCGGCCGATTTGCCGTTCGGACAGAACTCGCCGGTGGCTGGTGAAGCCGCCTATCGTTATATCGAAAAGGCCGTGCAGGTGGTGCAGGCCGGGCTCGCCCAGGGCATCTGCACCGCGCCGCTCTCGAAGGAAGCGCTGCATGCGGCCGGGCACAAATATCCGGGCCATACCGAGCTGCTCGCGCATCTCACCGGCACGCCGGAAGTGTCGATGATGCTGGTCTCGCCGAAGCTGCGCGTCATTCACGTGACCACGCATATCGGCCTGATCGACGCCATCAAGAAGATCGAGCCGGGCCTGGTCGAGCGCGTCATCACGCGCGGCCATGAGGTGCTGGTAAAGGCCGGCATCAAGAATCCGAAGATCGGCGTCTGCGCCATCAATCCGCATGCCGGCGAGAACGGCCTGTTCGGATATGGCGAGGAAGCCGAGAAGATCACGCCTGCCGTCGAGAAGTGCCAGGCCAAGGGCTGGGACGTGCGTGGCCCGCTGCCGGCCGATACGCTGTTCTTCCTCGCTGGTCGCGGCGACTACGACATGGTGGTCGCCATGTATCACGATCAGGGCCATGGTCCGATCAAGGTGCTCGGCCTCGAATCCGGCGTCAACATCACCGTTGGCCTGCCTGTGATCCGCACTTCGGTGGACCACGGCACTGCCTTTGACATCGCCGGCAAGGGCATTGCCGACGAGCGCAGCCTGATCGAGGCGCTGCGCCAGGCGGTCGATCTCGCGCCGAAGGCGGCTTAAGTCGGCTTGACGTCCCCGGCTCCTGACGCGATGACGTAACGAAGCGTCAGGGAAGGGGCCGGGAAACAATGTCGATGCGCAGCAAGGAACGGCGGGCGCGCCTGTTGGATGCGCTCAATGCCGGCGAGATCGATGTCGACGATCTCGCGCGTCGTTTCGACGTGTCCGCCTCGACCGTCCGCCGCGACCTGCAGTTTCTTTCCAAGAACAATCATGTGCGCCGCACCTATGGCGGCGCCATTCTCACCGGCCATGTGGCCGAGGCGACGCTCGACCAGCGTATCGCCGTGCAGGGCAAAGCCAAGCAGGCGATCGCCCAGGCAGCCGCCGATCTCATCACGGATGGCGAGACGCTGATCCTCGATGCCGGCTCCACGGTGGCAGCCTTTGGTCGGATGCTGCTGCAACGCAAGCTGCGCATCATCACCAATAATCTCGCGCTGTTGCCTTTCCTCGCCAAGGCGCCGGGGATCGAGCTGATCGTGCTCGGCGGCACCATTCGCGCCACCAGCATGAGCACCATGGGGCCGCTGGCGGCCGAAGCACTTCGCCGCATGACGGCTGACCGCGCTATCATGAGCGCCGATGGCGTGGTCGATGGCCGCGGGCTTTGCGAAGCTGATCTCGAACAGGTCGCTCTGAAGTCGCTGATGATGCAGCAGGCCAAAGATGTGATCGTGCTGGCCGACGCAGCCAAGCTCGGACGCGCCGAACAGGATGCCTGGGCACCGTTGCCGCCGCACTGGACGCTCGTGACAGATGGCGATGCGGCCAACAGTCAGCGCGTGATGTTCGCGGCTAGCGGGGCGCGGGTCGTGATCGCCGGGTGACACGCCCTACATTCTTCGTCCAATTCACATATGTGAATGGCTCGCTGACTTATGGTTGCGGCAATCGCGCTTGGTCATCTCAATTCGCGCGTCTTTGATCCGAAAACACGCCGCAGCGTCTTGCGTCACCGCGCATCGCAACGCAATCTCCCCGCAAATACAAAATCAACAGGGAGAAAACTGATATGAAGCGTCGTACGTTTTTGGCTGGCGTGGGTGCCACCGGTCTCGGTCTCATCGCATCACCGGCCATCGTCCGCGCAGCGAACGACAGCCCGCTCAAATTCGGCGTACTCACCGACATGACCGGTTTGTTCGCCGACAATGGTGGTGCAGGCTCGGTGGCGGCCGCACAACTCGCCATCGAGGAATGCGGCGGCAAGGCGCTCGGCAAGCCGATCCAGATCATCCAGGCCGACCATCTCAACAAGCCCGATGTCGGCGGCAATATCGCGCGCCAGTGGTACGATCAAGAAGGCGTCGATGTCATTCTCGACGTGCCGGTGTCGTCGGTCTGCATCGCCGTGCAGACCTTCGCCAAAGAGCGCAACAAGATGTTCATTACATCTGCCGGCGGTTCGGCAGATCTGAGCGGAAAATTCTGTTCGCCGAATTTCATCCAGTGGACCTACAACACCTATGCGCTCGCCAATGTCGCCGCCAAGGCGATGATCCAGCGCGGCGACAACACCTTCTTCTTCATCGTCGCGGACTATGCGTTCGGCCATGCGCTGGAGCGCGATGTCACCGAGGTGGCGGTGAAGGGCGGCGGCAAGGCACTCGGCCGCGCACCGCATCCGATCAACACGGCGGATTTCTCGTCGCAACTGCTGACGGCGAAATCATCGGGCGCCAAGGTGATCGCCGTGGCCAATGCCGGCAGCGACACGCAGAACGTCATCAAGCAGGCGGAGGAATTCGGCCTGATGGGCGGCGATCAGAAGATGATCGCGCTGCTGCTCGATGTGAACGACATCCGCAGCGTCGGCCTCAAGAGCGCGCAGGGGCTGCTCGTCACCTCCGGCTTCTACTGGAACATGGATGATCGCACCCGCGAATTCTCCAAGCGCTACGCCGCCAAGATGGGCAAGCCGCCGAGCATGATGCAGGCCGGTGTCTATTCATCGACGCTGAACTACATCAAGTCGGTGGAAGCGGCGAACACAAAGGATCCGGCAGCTGTGGTGAAGGATCTGCAGGGCCGTACTTTCGACGACGCCTTCCTGCGCAACGGCAAGCTGCGTCCGGACAATCTGATGGTCCATGACATGTATCTGGCCGAAGTGAGGAAGCAGAGCGAGGTCAAGGACCCCTATGACGTGCTCAAGATCCTCTCCACGGTGAAAGCCGATGAAGCCTTCGCGCCGCTCTCGGCCAGCGCATGCCCGATGGTGACGGCGAAGAAGTAGCAAGACGACCGGTCGCTGAACCTGCAGACGCGACGATCATCGCGCCTGCAGGTGATCTCATGTCACATGCGCAGATGCAGACATTCTTCGGATGGCGCCGGAACCGGTGAGGCTACCGGCGGCTCCGATGGTCGTTCCGGCTGATGTGAGATCGATGGTGCCCCTGCCGGACTCGCATTCGACGGCTAAAATACTGGGAATACTCACATTTAATCTGTCGAAGAGTGCGGAAAACCACATTTGGACCAACACTCGACGGTAGCGGGGCAGCAGCTAGAATTACGGCTCCAATTGATTCATGCAAGTCGAGCCCTAATGAAAGCCCAGCCAGCCCAGGCAAAGTCACGCCATTTGCTGAAGTACATCAACAAACAGGCGCCCAAGACCTTCGTCGCAGTACACGATGCGTTGAACATTATTGGTGAGGGGATGCATGGGCGATCTTGGGGGCAGGGCGAGCCTGGAGGCTGTTGCCATATCGTGTAATGGGAGAGCGGACATTAGCGCGGGACGTGTATTCGCCGCTTTCGAAAAATCTTACTGCAAAGAAGGTCGCTTATCGAGGGCGGCACTATCTTACGGTCGGAAGGACGTTCGCTGCATCTTGTCGTGTGTTGTTCGATGCAATC
Source organism: Tardiphaga alba (assembly GCF_018279705.1). NCBI lineage: Bacteria > Pseudomonadati > Pseudomonadota > Alphaproteobacteria > Hyphomicrobiales > Nitrobacteraceae > Tardiphaga > Tardiphaga alba. The sequence continues at coordinate 4,048,719 of NZ_CP036498.1, read as the reverse complement.
AATTCGGGAAAAGCAACGGCCTTTGGCTGGGATGGTAAGGGCCCTCCACGACCGTTCGATATCAAGTCGCTGCCTTATTGGCTCGACGATCTGCGGTTAGTTCTGTTCGCTGGAGTTGTTCGTGACCCCGAGACCTGGCCGAAGCGCTCCATGCTGTACGTGGTACTTAAGCAGGCCCAAATTGCCCGCCTTTTGCGGGCTAAGAAGTCAAAGAAGAAACGAACAGAACTGTGCGAGTTTGAAATCGACGGCCTCGTCACACTGATAGAGGAATTCGCCGAAGAACATGGGACCCTGATTCCCTTTGAACCGCTTTGGGATTTGCTCCGCCCCCATCTTAGTCGGCATATGGGCCGTGACCTGTTCAATACGTCAATCTACATGAAACTGCGCTGTGCATTGCCTACGGGAGGCGGGGGACGGAGAAAGAAATCCGTTGTGGTTGGCTTCCATAATTCTCGCGAAGAACTTCGTGAATTGGTTGGGAAATTTATCAATACCCCTTTCCTGGCAGAATAATCCGCAGAAAAAATCTGGGAAATTCTCAGAATTCGCGGAATTAGAAACAGCTAATACTCTCTGCAGAATTGGTTCATCGTTCAGGTATGGATGATGAATCTCAAATTCCGAAAATACTTGATGACGGGCTGCCAGCTACTGGCACCGTGCGTATCGAGCGGCTGTACGCTGTTGGTGGCCCTGTCCATGGCGTGTCACGATCGACAGTATGGAAATGGATCGCCGAAGGAAGGCTCGCGACCCTCAAGTTGTCTGAGCGCGTGACTGTAGTACAGGTCGCGAGCGTTCGCGCCTTCCTGAAGGCGGCGAGCGATCGAGCGCGACACGCCAACGTGCGTGCTCTGTACGACGGCAACTCATCGCCAGCCAGCAATATGAGCAGCGGCACGAAGTTAGATTCGGACTGACAGGTGGGCGGTCAGCGGAGATCCTCCGTAATACCATCAGTAAAATAATTGTCAGGACACAGCGATGACAAGTGAGTCCATCAAAAGCTCGGCTGGTCGCGGCAATCCGGAGCCGCACGCGGCGCAGATTGGCGAAAAGCTCGGGAAAAATTCCGGATTCCCGATTATCGAGCCGGAAGATTTCGCCGATGCAATTGAACTGCAGACGCGGATAATTGCTAATGCCGATATCGCTCGCGTTGGCCCCTCCAAATGTTGGGGAGGTTGAACAATGCAATGAGTGCACTCGACCAAGCTGAGACCGTTGCTAGACGCAATCTAATCGCGTCAGCTTATGAAGTGGCGAATACGCTTCGGCAGGATACTGAGGCGCTGCTTAAGTTTCGAGACGATCAGTTTTGGGAAGGGTACCCACGGCCAAAGGCGAATGGCGATAACGTTCTGCGGTTTGCACTAATCGCGATACGTGGAAACTCCAAAGCTCAGCGTGCATGGGCAAGCGAGTGGGCGAAGCGCTTGGAGCCCGCATTTGAGAAGCGGATTCCGGCCGAACAAATACCGGCTTTTCTTGAAGCCTCTGCGCAGATTAACACGTCGAAACGCAAAACTAGGGCGGCGCTGAAGGTCGTCGAAATGGCCCAGACGGTTGTTCGCATCGGCGGTGAGGCAGGTCATCGGAGTTTTGAGGAGACTCTTGAGATCGGCGAGCGCCGGAATTTCGAAGTTATAGCCGACCAGCGAACGCGCATTTTCATATCGGTGACCGCGCCCGTCCGCCCTCATCGCCGACGCCGCCGATGTGTTGATGACGGTTACAATTTAGACGCAGAGAAAGTTATCCAGCGCGTACCCGGCCGTGCTCCTCCCGGCTAATCGGCAGGTAAAGGACCTTTGGTGGGGCGGTTACCTGTAACCCCACTTCCCCCACCGACACCTCACCAATAGGCCTATCCAGCTTATCGATTAAGCCCGCTAGGCCCTGTTGACCACACCCCCGTACACAATCCTCAATCGATAGGTGCCTCATGCATCCACGAAACGATGTCGCATGGCCCGTTTTCTGGGCCAAGCATAATGAGCAATTCCAGAAGCTGAAGAAGCATATCCGATCAGGGTACTGCCGAAAAACCCGGAAGGAGAAGAAGGCGTTGCTGAGGGAGCTGCGGAAGCGCGATGCGCCTTTTCTGGCCGCCAATAACCTTCAAGCGCGGGTTAATTTTGCAAAAATTTGGCTGCGCGAAGGGTTCAAGTATGGCCACCGTCGGCAATGCTACCTCGTCACGCTGACACCTAGCGACTTCGCCATGTCCTTCGATCACGCGATGGAGTTCGACGTTCGCCACATCCACCGTTGGGCAAAGAGGGTTCTGACTGGCTTCGATTACATCGCCAACGTGGAGATCGCTCCGTACACGAATTGGCAATATCTGCTGCTTCGCGGTCACGCTTATCATTATCACGTCCACGCGATCGTGTTTTCGCCTGATATTGTCGCGCTGGAGCAGCGGTTTGCGGAGGCCAATCGCGCCTATTCGAGCTTGCTTCCAAGCCGCCCAGCCTTTCACAAAGAGCTAATCGCAGCGAGCGACCTGAAGTGGGTCCTACTGTATCCGTTGAAGGGCATTGTCAAAAACTATCGTGCTTATCCCGTCATGCGCGAGCGTGTCGACGAGGATGGCATGGTGCAGAAAGAGCCTACCGGGGCGTTCCGTCAGCGAGATAAACCTGCCAATCCCGGCCTGGCGATCAAGGTTCGGGCGCTCATGCAGAATGCACACCTCGACAAGTGGGTATTCGCTGGCGGTGCAGGAAAACCCATCCTGAAAGCAATCAAAGAGGAAGCGTTGCGCCGGTTGCCCCATCGTTTGCGCTCCAAGCGTCAGTCAGCATTCCGCGATCACTTCACGCCTGAAGAAGACTCTTAACACGTTGGATCCGCTCAGGTGGTGAACCGCAAGAATGGTTGACTGACAGATCGCATCCCCGGGCATGTACACGCAAGTAAAGGATATCGACCGAACTAATTTGGTCGCGCAACCACGCAAGGAGAGAAAACATGATCGACGTGATGACCTTCAATGAAGAACTTCTCGACCAATTAGGTAAGGGCAACTCAATGAAGGCGCTATTTTTATTCAGCAGCAAGGTGTTGTGCCTCATGGCACGGCATAGCCTTGTGGAGAAAGTTGATGCCGCTGATCGCCGCAAATTGGAGCAGATGCAGCAGGAAGTCACCGAATTCTTGACCATCGCGAAATCTCTACCGAAGGCGCCACTCAAGCGTCACTACATCGAGAGACAGCGTCGATTATTTTTCTGCGCAAGCCAACTCGCAAACTTCTTGCAGACGACGTCGTCTGGCGGTCGATGGACGATCGATGCTGTCGATTTTGAGTTAGGGGAGGAGGCTGTACCGCAAGATATCAAGGACCTAATGGTGCATTGCGAATTCTTCGAATCATAAGCTCATTCCTGATCTTTCTAAATTGAGCTAAATCAGTTCGAGCAAAATGGCTGGGCGGGCATGATTGCCCGCCTATTTTGTCAGAGAACATGGAGGGCTCGAAGCGCCAATCCACATTCAGCGGTCATTTCGCGCGTACGGAAAATATCTAACGCGAAAAAGAAATGGCTCGAAATCCAGCCCTGTGAAGCTCCATCGCATTGACCTATCGGATCGGCAGGTGCTCGCTGTGGTGTCGCCGATCACAGGGCGTGCGCTAAGCTCATTCGGGTCGATGCGATAGGTAAAAGCTTCGTGGGCTGCTTTTAACCTGAATGGAGACAAACGAGATGAGAAGAAAGTATCTGAGCACGGGTCGACGCATCAATGAGCATCTTGAAGTTGGCAATGAGCTAAAGGCGTTCGCACTCTTTTCGAACCGACTATTGTGGATCGCTGCCGACGTACGTTTGTTTGAGAACATCGTTTCCCAAAGAGGCCGCAAACTGCGAAGGCTTCGATCTGAATTGATTGCGTTCAATTTCCTAGTGCAATCGGTGGAAGCTCGAGATGTTCGCGACTACTTCAATGACAAGCGATATGAGCTGCTGTGCGCAGGTACAGAGCTTATGAAATTTATGATCATCACCTTGTCGGGCGCCACGTGGATAGAGTTCGGAACAGAACTCTACAGGGGCCACGATCCGATACCGGCCGAACTGGATGACCTCATGGCCGCATACGAATACTTTGATGAAGAGGCGTATGCGGCAGCTGATGTTGAGGAATTGTGTGATGACGACGTAAGCGAACTAGCCAGCGTGTGAAACCCATCGGGCACCTGCTTCACACGGCCGGTGCCCGAGCCTGCTTGTTTCTTTGGATTCCCGATAGCTCGATGTTCGGCTGCATCCAGGCCGAATAGCGCTGTCGATTTGTCGCGCAGAATGATCGCGCCTGCCTGCAACGGCGAGCTCATCGCCGAGCGCTGGAATCGTGATGGCCAACTAATGTTCACCGTCACCGAGCAGGGCGCACCAAAGTACGGCGCACCTGCTGGCACCGATGATCTGATGTCGGTCATCGGTTTCCAGCGGACAGGAAGCGGCCAAGGTTATTCACCCATCGCGCTCCGCTTTTCCTTCTCCGATTGAAGGAATGGCCAGAGCTTCCAGATCGCGCGATTCCGAATGAGGCGCGCGTAAAGGAAGTGTGGGCGGGGTCTAACCATAAAAGGAGAACTATATGTCCGATAAACGAACTCCGAAAAAGCTTCTGAAGCGTGCCACGCGGGTGAAGTTAAAAGAGAAACTTCGATCATCACGCCGAGCCATGCTCGCACTCGGTTGGGGAGATCTAGATGAAGATAGAGATGAACCGAACTTTGGATCGGTGTGCTTTGTCGCAGTCGACGCACTACTAAGGGTCGAAATCGAACGCTTATCGGCAAAAGCCGTCTCGCAAATTACGACGTTTGTCGATTATCTAATGAAGGCTATCGTGGGTCGTTTCGAGGGGCCCGCGCCCCTCAGCGATCCGAAAGACCCTAAAGCATATTTGTGCTCGGCCTCGCTCTTTACATGCGCGGCAGTGCTTTCGACCGGCGGTGTCTGGAACGGCATATATGACGAGATGTCCGACGGACGCTATCCGATGGACGGCCTGCTGATTGATTGGAATGAGGACTCGCTTTACTTCTGGTGGGTTATAGGCGACGTCACGCTTGATGACATCAAGACTGCCTTAGAGATCACGTAGCTTAGTCGATACGTACTAGCGTCACGTTGAATATTACATCGGGCACCTGCTTCACGCGGCCGGTGCCCGAACCTGTTCGATCTTTGAACTTGCCGGCAAGGGTAATGTTGATTTCATCCAGACCGAATAGCGCGATGCCACCCGGCGAATGTCGTTCGGTTCGTATGGTCGCCGTGAACTGGTCCTGGTCCTGCGTATACGTGCCGAAATAGCTCAAGCCGGTATCGCCACCTGTAATCCGGCCAGCCTTCAACTCGATAACACCCATTCCTTCGGCATCATCAGTTCGGAACCATGCAGAGTAGCGTCCCTCGGGCAACATTGGTCATCCTGTCGCTGTGACGAACTGCGGCTCAATGACCGAAATCGAGAGCTGTTCCGAGACCGATCCACTAAGGCGAAGTGTTTGGCGATATTCGTCAGCCTCAGCGAACTCGTTGAATTCAAGAAGCTCTCCAGCCAGTTCGCTTAAATGCACCTTGGCGTCGGAGATAGATACGCTAAAGAATTCGCGCCTTGTGTTAATAGCGTTCACCCGGAAGGCAGCTAGCCGGTCGTGCATGGCTGATTCGATGCCGACAGCGTCCTTTGAAAAGAAAAGAGCATGAACATCGAAGTCAAACGGCACGGAAGCGTCGCCCAACTCCTTGATGCGGTCTCGGGGTTCTAGACGACGGGTCATGCCAACTTTGACGACGCTCTCTCCAAAAGATCCCACATTCGAGATGACGTACACAAAGCCTGCACGAGTGTGCGTCGCGCGGAAGTCGACGTCCTCGATGGACTTGGCGACGTCATTGAGCTGTTCACGGACCCGCTCGGCAGCCTCGACGTCGCCTTTATCTTCCAGAACTTGCAGGGCGTTCGCGAAGTGCTGACGTTCCTTTTCGAGTTTGGCGCGTTCACGTTCAATTTCCTGAAGAACCTTCCGCTCCTCTCGTAACCGCTCGCGTTCCTGCCGGTCGGCTTCCTTCTGCTCGGCTTGCTTTTGCAAATAGTCCGACGTGAGGTCGATTTCGTCGATACGAAGCTGGAGATACGCGCGCGATATTTGGATATTCATACTGGTGCCAAGGCGACGGATCGTCTCCTCAACTTTCTGCAGTCTATCAACCGCACTATCGCGCTTATAAGGTTTCAAGCCACGGATGATCGCCTCAGCTTCAGCATTGAAGGCTCTTAGCATCAGTTTGGAGGTTTCGCGCACCATGCGCTGCCCCTCAGATTTCGAGCCGTTGACTGTCCAGTCGGTCGTTGCCTGAATGGCGTGCCCATCACGTTTCACAGCTGCCTTGATGCTATCATCAAGCCGCTTCAGCGCGCTTTGATAGGCGACGACATCTTGGAGCGGATGCCGATATTCATAGATCCCGGCTTCTTGCAGCAGCGCAATCTCGTTGGTCTCAACGATTTTCGTTCGTGCGGTCAAAACTTGCTGCTTCAACTGCTCACGTTCGCTTTCGATCAACGACCGCTGTGCAGAGATCTGCTTGGTCAAGGCCTCCGTTTCGGCTTGCAGGACTAATCGGCTTTCCTGTAACTCCATCGCCGACAGGAAGCCGAGTCTGTCCATCTGAGCTTTCAGTTGCTCGTTCTCTTTCTGAATTTCCTTCGCGTCGTTGAGTAGGTTCTGCGCAATTTCACCCAACCGTCGCGTCTTCACCTTTTCCGCTTCAACCTCGTGGGCGAGTTTACTCACCTCACCGAGCAAGGCCCGCGCGTATTTGCGTGCGCCCCACCAAGGCACGTCGCCACTGGGCTCTCCCGCCGCATAATCAGCCATTGCTCGCCTCCGGCATCGCTTGGGGAATCGAGCGGCCATCGTGGCTGTTTGCAAGAGGTGCTGTGAGCATTGCGACAGCCGCTAGGCTGTTGAGCATTAGAACCAAGCCCATGCGTAAGCCTCCCCCAGTACTTTCCTCGATCATAGCCGCACCATCCCGGTTTGAAGCAAGGGCTGAGTTGAGCGCAGGGTAAATCGCTGGTGTCCTCCGTAGTGGCTGCGGTGGTTGCACGGGGACATCGACGGAAGTATCTGAATTCCCCATCAGAATAATAGGATTTTATTCTTGACAAGGCATTGGGCCACTGATATAATCCCGACAGGGCGCATTTCGCGCCCGCTAGGAGCCCCTAATGTCCCGTCGAAACTGTCCTCAACGGCCGCGCCCTATAGGCGCTTTCCGCCACCGCAGTGCCGCACGCCCGATCAATCGATTTCAAAAGGCCCCTTCCGGGGTCTTATTTATTGGAAGGGCTTGAACCCATGGTGACCGCGAAGAAAGTCAACGCCAAGGGGAAACCCTCGAAGCCAAAATCCAAACTTACCGCGAATAAGGCCGCGTCAAAAAAATCGAAGCCCGTTAAGGCAATTGCCAATCAAATCGAGGCCGACCCCGCTTCCGATGTCGAGGCTACCAGTCCGATGCCAGTCATCGAACCACCGAAGCCGATCTCTGTGGAGCCATGGTCCGAGCTAACCATTGGTCACATCGTGGCAGCGTTCGATAAACGAGGTGCCGGATATTTTCCGGCCATGATCGTTGCGATGAGCGATGGCAAGCTCACCATGCGATGGCACAAGTACGACGAGGACACAGCCAAGTTCACGCGCAAGGTTGAGCAAGTCGCGCTCCTTCATCCATCGGTGAAATCGTGATGGAGGTTGTAACAGCCATGGCAAAGCCATTCAGCGAGAACACATCCCGCCCAGTAACGATCCGAGAATTCAACGATCAATTACGGCGCCGGCTGCCTTTAGCTCAGCCCGGCAGTCGCGTGCTCCTCACGGCTGGTGTGCAGCGACTGCGTGAGCACGAGTTGACCGCATTGATTATGGCGATCCGCGATTTCTCCGATTTCACGGCCGACAACGATCCGCATGGTGAGCACGACTTCGGAGCAGTCGAGCAGAATGGCGAGCGCTTCTTTTGGAAGATCGACGCCTACGACCGCCAAATGGAGTTTGGCTCACCTGATCCGCTTGACCCGTCAGTAACGATGCGCGTTTTGACAATTTTACGAGCCGATGAGTGGTGAACGAGGAACGGGTATGAAAAAGCGCTATTGGATTATTGGCGGATTGGCCGCGCTTGGCCTCGTCGCAGTCATCGCAGGTCGTTCTACAACCTCGAACCTGTGCTCCAAAACGAAAACCGTGGCGGAGTTGCATCGAGTGTTCACGAGCAAGCTATCTAGGTTGGGAGGCAAGCTGCTCGACGACTTCGCAGTCCACGGCAAGCGGGGTAACGACCTCATTTGCTCGGTCAGCTTTGCGTTGGCTGCAGCCAAGGGGAACCCAGAAGAGGTCATCGGAAGCGCTCCGACTACTCCAGCGGAAATGGAGACTTACACTTGGGCCATGGCGATGCTGCCGAACGTGATGGTGGCCGCTGCAACATCACCGGGAAAGCCGTTGGTACAGCGTTTGACCTATCAAGTCGCTGAAACGGCCTCTGGAAGTATAGCGGTCCGGATACTCGACTTCCCGGGCGCCAAAAACTTGCGATGAGCCCCGTCACCGGCCAGGGTGGCCCTCCACCCTGGCCCTGGCGGTAATTAGGTAGGATTTTATGATTTCCTATGGTTGCCGACAGCCAGGGTGGGGTGGGCAATAATGGTGCCTTGCCGATGGCATTGGATAGGCCCGCAAACCGACAGGGCGAGTCGCTGGCAAGGGGAGGGGGCTATAGGGCTACTACCCCACGTGCGAGCAGGGGCGCGACTGTAGGGCCGCCATTTGAGCATACGCTAGGTCGCCAAATGCCGGGATGGTTCCATGATACCGCTAAGGCGATAATAGTTTTTATAAAAAGCTTTTAGATGGAGCGAGATGTTTGGCGCATCTCGCTGTGATCTCAGGTAGCCAGATTTAAACGCAAGCAGGGCGCCACTTTTAGCCATACAAAAAAACGCAGCAGAATTCGAGGCGCTGCCGCTTCTGGCAAAGCCGACATTCTTCTGAAATGCGGATATACGGTGTGAGCCGAGCAGTTGCGGCAACGACGTACTCGCACTTCATCCGGCTTGCGGCGTCTTTTCCTTGGTCACAGTATCCCTCGGCGGAAGGACGCAGCGCAGCTGCGGCTCAGGCGCTCCCGGTTGTCGTGGAGACACTCCGAGACACGCCTGGTGTCCGGAATGGCATCGAAGCACAAGGTGACTGCGTCGCGAGTGCATGCACGTCTTTGCTCGGCGGTTCCTTGCGGATATGCGGCCGTCGCCACCGACAGTGCAGATATGGAGCATACGGCGAGCAGGCGCATCGTGTCTCCTCCGATCAACGTAGAAGTTGCACCAAGAAGGCCAGCGCGGTCGTCGAGGCCACAGTCGCTGCTATGCCGATGCAAAGAGCCACGAGCACAGCGCCTGCTCCCCGTCTCGCACGTCCATCATCTTGCTGGTGACGCCAGTGCTGTCCCATCGTTGATCACCGTTTGCGGCTCCAAAACGGTTCGATGCGCTGCGCATTGCGGATGAATATTGTCATCACCACAACACCCAGACACATCAACACCGCCTGCAAGATGTATGTCGCGTTGTCGCTCAGCCCGAGCAGGATGCCAAATGCCCAGCCGCCGGCGAACGCCGCCCCGAAAACCTCGGCGCCGATGAGGATCGCCGCGGAGATGACGGTGAGGATACTCGGCCAGTGTATTGTATTTGGCTTGTTGTTGCCGGACATCGTTGCTCCAATCGCCGACTGGCTATCCCTGTTCGCCTAGAAAACAAAGGGCCTTCGGCGCGTCATTTTGACCGTAGACCTGCCTCAAATGTGAGTTGCAGTCACGTCGGCCGCGTTGGCGTATTACTGATGGCAAGCACGGCTACGCCGACCATCCCTGCAGCGAGCGATCCGAGGAGGACGCCGACTTTGACTTCGTTCTGTAGGAGCTCGTCATCCGGGAACGCCAGCAATCCGATGAAGAGGCTCATCGTGAAACCGATGCCGCAGAGCAAAGAAACTCCATAGACCTGAGGCCAGCTCGCGCCCGCCGGGGGCCGTGCCAGCTTTAACGCAACCACTCCCCAACTTGCGAGGAACACACCGATCTGCTTGCCGAAGAACAAGCCCGCCGCAATGCCAAGCGTGACCGGCGCCATCAGTACCGATGCTGTCATGCCTGCAAAAGACACACCTGCGTTTGCGAAACCGAAGATCGGAACCACAAGGTAAGCGACCCATGGTTGAAGGGCGTGTTCGAGAACGATGAGCGGCCGGTGATCTTCGCCGCCCTCTGTCTTGCGCGGCAGCGGGATCGCAAAGGCGAGCAGCACGCCGGCTAAGGTCGCGTGAACGCCGGATTTGAGCGTAAAGAACCACAAGAAGACACCTAGGATCAGATAGAGCCAGAGCGACTGCCGCCCGATCAGTTGAAAGGCGAAAAGCATTACGACAATAGCGCCGGCAGCCATCAGCCAGCTCATCTGCAAGTTGTCCGTATAGACCAGCGCAATAATCGTAATCGCGCCCAAGTCGTCGAGTATGGCAAGGGCTGTAAGGAATATCTTGAGCGAGACTGGGACACGTTTGCCCAGTATCGCAATCGCACCGAGCGCGAATGCAATGTCTGTCGCCGTGGGTATCGCCCATCCTCTCGCGGTAGGAGCAGAAATGCCGTTGATGAAAAGATAGACGAGTGCTGGAACAAGCATGCCGCCAAGCGCAGCGACACCCGGCAAGATCCGGTCTTCCCACTTCGCCAATTGGCCTTCCAAAAGCTCGCGCTTGATCTCCAGGCCTACCAGCAGAAAAAAAACTGCCATGAGCCCATCGTTGATCCAGTGCAGAGCGGATAGCCCCGCGATCTTCACATGGAGAGCATCGAAATACAGAGGCGCCAGCCGCGAGTTGGCGACAAGCAAGGCGACGGCTGCGGCTAACATCAAAACGATGCCGCCAGCGGCCTCATTGGCAAGCAGAGCGCGTAGCGCCGAGGTCGGACCGGAACGGAGTAAAGTCATGCGGCTGGGTCGCATGCACCTGCTGTTTGGACAACCCTAATCAGTGTGGCTCATTGTCACTTTTGCAACTTCAGCGGAAGCTGATCCCCGTGACAATCTGGACGAAGATCAGCAAGAAACTGCCAACGCTGAGTATTCCAAAAAAACGCTGCATGCCATCACCTCTGTAAGCTGTTACCTCCATGTTTATGGTTAATGCTCTGTAAATTGTTGGACGAACGCGTCAGCATGACGCGATCGCAAAGCCGCAGGTATCGGCCGCTTCTGTGAGCCAGCGTTGGAAAGCGCGCCCCGCATCGCCCGCAAATTCAGTGAGGGGCCGCCTAGAAAGGTAGCGCGTTCAATCCGCATGAGGGCGAGGCTGTGGTTGTCGGGCGGCTTATGTCTCCGACTGAACAGGAATTTCTCCGAAGTTTTCGCCAATCGGTAAGGGTGCAGTTCGGATCAAACGAGAATCTTCAACCGCAGCTTGGCGGTGCTTCACCGCTTCGCGGTATACCGGATCCCTAAGCATCTGAACAAAGGCATCGACGCTTGGGTATTCGGAATGAAACAGTGGTCCCAGCGTTCATGCGCAGGTCCGATGAGCATCAGCTCGAATCGACCTTGCCAAATTATTCGCCCGCCCAGGCGCCGAAAGACGGGGCCACTTTCTTCGCCGTAACGCGCGTAGGCTTCCGCGCCGGTCGCTGTGCGTAAATCCGGATACTTGGCTTCAGGTAGCAGCCGCACCAAGTTCAACATCTGTATCGCGCCAGGCCGATCATTCTTGCGAAAGAGCGAAAATGTTTCCTTAGTCGGATCAACGAAACCTTGAGTCATTTTTACCTCCAGTGATTTTGTAATGCAGAGAAACACAAACGATCCCTGGCGAGAACGACTTTTGGATCCTTGGGAGCGCATAGCCAAGGTGCAGCGAATTCACTGGTCACGCGTTTGGGTTTGCGTCATTTCGTGAAGGCAATAGGCGCAAAGCCGACATTCATGAGCTTGGCAGTCCTGCTTTTCAGAATGTGACATTTGGCATGACGAGTTCGCCTCGGCGCAATACGTGGTCTATAGGAGTTGCAGCGATTGGCTTCGCATCACACCGGTTGTCAGATTAGATCTCGGGGTATTCAATGAGACTGAAACTGGATTGGATCGCCAGGGACGTTGCAAATCAGCTTTGGTTCACCGTCGGACTTTATTGCTTGCTCGGCGTCACAGCCGCCCTCAGTGCGCTTTTTCTCGATCGCCTCATTCCTGACGCCGTGTCGAGCCGCGTGGGCGCCGACGCCGTCGATCGCATTCTCGGCATTATTGCAGCCAGTATGCTCGCTGTCGCGACATTCTCCATCTCTACGATGGTTCAGGCCTTTGCTTCGGCGGCCACGGGAGCGACACCGCGCGCGGCCCAACTGGTAGTCGAAGACAGGACGGCTCAGCGCGCCCTTGCTACCTTTATCGGCGCTTTTGTATTCAGTTTGGTCGGATTGATCGCGCTGTCTACAGGCGCTTATGGCTCAAGCGGGCGATTGATCTTGTTCGCAGCCACTGTCGTCGTCGTTGTACTGATCGTTGTGATGCTGCTGCGCTGGATCCATCGTTTGTCGCGACTCGGGCGGCTTGGTGAAACCATAGATCAGGTCGAGCGAGCGGTGAACAAGGCGATTGATGATCGTCGCCAAAACCCTTGTCTCGGCGGCAGGCGGGCTCCATTGCTGGAGCCGCCCGGAACGCCCGTCGTCTCTCGGAAGATTGGATATGTCCGGCGGATCGATATGGGTGGGCTCTCACGCATTGCAGAACGCGGCCAATTCGACATCTGCGTCACGGCGCTTCCAGGAACCTTTGCGACATTGGACCGCAGGCTTGCGGTCATGGTCGCGTGTCACGACGACGAGATCGCACGGGAGGTCGCCAATTGTTTCCAGATTGGCGACCAGCGATCATACGAACAGGACCCACGCTTCGGGTTGATCGTTCTGTCGGAGGTGGCGTCGCGGGCGCTGTCACCGGCAGTCAATGATCCCGGCACTGCTATAGACGTCATAGGGACGATGGTGCGCGTACTTTCGAACTGGACGGATGGAGCTGATTGTCCGCGCGATGAGATCAAGTATCCGAGGATATTTGTGCCAGCCGTGGCAGCGCGTGATTTGCTTGACGACGCTGTCGCCCCGATTGCCAGGGATGGTGCCGGACTGGTGGAGGTGGGTATGCGTCTGCAGAAGGCGATGCAGGCATTGGCGAATCTTGGCAACGCAGAGATGACCGAAGCCGCGACGGCGCATGCGGAACTGGCTCTTGCTCGTGCCAGACAAGCCCTCAGCTTTGCTCCCGACATCCAAAGGTTGAGCAGCGCTTCGACCAGGGACACGTAACGGCACCATCGTCTCGAAGTCAGGAGATCAACGCTGTAGGCGCAAAGCCATTCTTTGGCCAAGGGCACAATTGGTTCCGCGTACGTCGCGATGAATCAGGGACATACATGCACCGCAATAGTTCGCGCATCAAAGCTTACTGTTGAAAGAAGGGCGGTTGCATGAGTGCTGGAAGGAATTGAAAGCGGCATCTTGCCAACGATTGATCACCGAGGGCGACATGGCCGTCGGACGGATATTCCGGCGGCCATGTAGATCGATAGGCTTACTTCGGATATTTGAACTCAGGCGCGTTCTTCAGGGTGTCCTTATTTGTATCCATGGTGGCGGTCCACTTCTCCGCCTTCGCATCGTACATCATCTTCACCGAATCCGGAGCCACGGCGACATAGCGCTCTCCTACCCAAGGAAGCCGCCAACAGACAGAATCAAGGCGCTGATCTCCTTGCCCTTAAAGGCAATGTCGCTGATTTCGCCAATCGTCTCCTTTTGATTGTTCATGACGTTGAGCCCCTTGAGCTTCGACGTGAACATCTCGTCCTTTGTGACCGTGGCAAACTTGGCGGCAGTAGCTGCCGGGGCGGCTGGTGTCGTCGTCGCAGTCTGTGCGAGAGCGGGAGATGCGAGCAGGGCCAGCGATGCAGCGGTCAAAAGCAGTTTATTCATAGTCTTCTCCATTTCGATCCAGAAGGTAGGATCGATGGTTTGGCAACCGACCGCCTGGCTTATCGTTCCTCGCGGCCTTGTCAGGATTTTCCGCAATTGATTTTCTCGCCGATGTAGCCCTGTTACGGTGGAATGAATTGCATAGAGGCGTCATGCGAAAGTTTCAGTCGCCGTGGACACCGGACGAAATTGCCAAGCTGATCGAACTCGCCGATAGCGGGGCGACCCTGATACGAGCCGCAGCTATCCTCAACAGACCGCAGATCTCGGTGCGACGACAAGCAGCGGTGCTGGGCAGGTTTTTGCCGAGCGCGACGAAGGCTCTTTCAGGTGCCGACGTCGTCAGTGCTATGCAGACGTTTGGCAAGGACGATTAGCGACGCCCGGGAAGCGTCAGACCGCGCTGCATATCAGCGAGATCAGCCTGTACCATCTCCCCGTGAGAAGCAGAGAGCGAGCCGACGCAGGTGAATGTGAAGAATTTGATAGTTAGATCGGCAATTGTCGTGATGTTTGGTTCGGTATTCATAGTCGAAGCCGAAGCTGATCCGGCGCGTTCCCGGGGACCGGTCAAGCTACGCGCAGCACCGGACGCGAGCTTTGCAGTGATCGACGTCATTCCGGGAGGAGCACGTGTCGATACACGATACTGCATCAGCAATCGCTGGTGCAGGGTCATATGGCGTGGGAGTATTGGCTGGGTGGAATATCGGCAACTTCGACTGCTCAGCAGGAAATCTTGAGTTGGTTCGCGGCAGCGGTCGTGTCCGCCATCGAGCGAACGCAGCCATCAATGTGCAATGACTGTTGGCACCTCCACGTGGGATAAGATCGAGCGTGTCACGCCGCCGAAAACCAGTTGCTTGAGCCGGTTATGGCTGTAAGCGCCGATCGCAATCAGGTCACATTGCAGGTCATGCGCAGTTTTTCGTAATACGGTAGCGATAGGCAGGCCGGCTGATTGTCTCTGCTCGACACTGACATTGGCCCCATGACGACAGAGATACTGTGCGACGTCTGCCCCCGGTTGTTCACCATATGAGGCATTGTCATGAGCATCGACAACTGTAACGGTGACAGACTTGGCCGCTTTGAGAAGCGGCAACGTGTCTGTGATAGCTCTGCGTGCCTCTCGACTGGCGTTCCATGCGATCATGATGTTCTGTGCAACCGGCGCGGTCCGATGCCAGTCGTCTGGGACGATTAAGAAGGGCACGCCGGTCTTGACCAGCATTGCGTCGGGCGAAGACGCATGGGGCAAGCCGTCCGGTCGGGAGTGGCCGACAATGACAAGATCGGCATGTAATGCGTGAAGTCTCGCGATCTGATCCGCCTCCATCTCACGAATAGCGCGAAACTCATGACTAAGGCCCGTTGGCCTGAGCAACTCATCGAAAGCGCGTTTCGACGTTTCGTGAGTGGCGCCTTCCTGCGCGCTGTGGCGCTCAACCATCTCCTCAACGGCAGAAGTCCCTCGCGTGTAATCAATCGCTCCGTTGGTTCGCGTCCAGAGCGGCGGCGATACGGAAATGCCGATGAGATGTGCTTCGTGCTGCTCTGCCAGATTGAGCGCATATGTCATCCGCGCATTCATTCCGGAGGTTGCGTCGAGAAATACGATGAGAGATTTGATCGACATAAACGGTTCCTCAAAGGCCGAACGCCGATCTCTTGCTGAGCGGAAATCGGCGCTGAAAGGTCCGGGTCCTTCCATATTTGCGCGAACGATGCGTCAGTGCGCAGCAACGGCTGCCACGATCTGGACAGCCCCGATCGCCAGCAACGAGGCAATGATGGCAGGATATATCAGGGTAAGGCCGCTCCGCGTCATGAAGAAAGGACTTTGTCCGTACCGGTTCGGCAGGCCGCTATAGGCGAGCGCAGCGCCTGACATCATGAGTAGTAGTCCCAGCAACAGCGGATTGTGCATCTGTCCCTCGATCGGCGTCTTCAGCATTCGGGACCAGGTTGATGCTTCAAGAGGCTGACCACCAGTCAGGCGGCGCGAGGGGATGTCAGGATTTTCCTGACATCCCCGGCCGGCTCAGGTGAGTACTGGCTATGGGCACGGATGCCGGTTGCCATCGTATCCCAGATAGGTGCCAGAGCCCGGATCGTACGACTTGTAGCGGTTCATGCAGTAAGCCTCGTCGTTGGCCGCTCGCGCGTTGCTGTTTGCAATCGCTCCACCAATGATCGCTCCTGCAGCAAGGCCGCCGAGAGCCGGTCCCCATCCCGGGCCCCGATTATAATAACCGTGGCGCCACCCACGATGCCCATGATGCCATCCACGCCCCTCCAGCGGATATCGACGACGTTGTCGTTCCGGTCCGCGTGTGCAGCCTGTGCCAGAAGGGGCGCGGCTGACGCTGGCCCGGCACTTGGGAAGGCGCTTGAGGCGGCCAGCAAAGTGGCTGCGAGTACCAAGGTTAATCTCATGCCGTTATCTCCTGTCTGTGTGCCGATTGACGCGACGACAAACCCCGGAGACATCAAGAGTTTCAGATAAAGCCGGTACGCTGGCGTACACTATGTTGCGTTGGCTATTCGCTCAGGTTGTCCAGCCATCTATGAGCAATCCCGTATCGGACGATTTCCGCCCGCGTGCGCAAGCCAAGTTTCTCCAGGGCGCGCGCCTTGTGAGTCTCTACGGTCTTGACGCTGATCTCCAGACGGCCTCCGATCTCCTTGTTGCTAAGTCCTTGAGATATCAACTGAAGAACTTCGGTCTCGCGCTGGCTTAGCTCCGCCGCCGCAATCTTACCAAGACCGCCGCTGTCGCCGGGTAGATCAGGGATCGCTTTGCCTGCGATTGCTGGATCGAGATAGACGCCGCCACCGTCGATGGCACGGATGGCACGGATCAGCTCGTCTGCAGCAGAGCGCTTGAGGAGATATCCCTTAGCTCCGGCCTTGAGCAGCGGCTGGACATAGGCACGATCTTCGTGAACGGTAAGTGCGAGCAATTTGACGCTCGGCACTTTTTCCGCAACTTGCTTTGCTAATTCAAGGCCGTTGATCTCTGGCAACGATATGTCGATGACCGCGATGTCGGGCTTGCGGTCGCTGATGAGCTGGATCGCTTCGGTTCCTGTTGTCGCTTCGCCCACGACATCAATATCGCTGACATTATCCAAGAGAGCCTTGATCCCTGCCAATACCACCGGATGATCATCGGCCAGAGTGATTCGGATGACGCTCATGTCGGACCTGCTGCAGTGATAAGCGAAATTACGATGAATATGGTCGTTCCCGCGTTTGGCTCGGATTCGATGGTCATGGTCCCCGAAATCAGGCTCAAACGTTCGTGCATTCCCGAAAGACCGAGCCTCACCGGCATAGGTTGACCTGCAGGCTCGGAGGGGATGGGATTGAACCCAATCCCGTCATCCTCGACGATGATCCGCAGTTCTGTCGCCCGCCTGTCGATCAAGAGGCTGACGTTCTTGGCCCTCGCATGCTTGAGGATATTGGTCAACGCCTCCTGAACCACCCGGTAGACGACAATCTCGATGTCGGATGGCACTCTGGAGACCTCACCAGAGATCTGTAGATCGAGCACGATGTCGAAACGTGTGCTCCATTCCGCAGCAAGCGCACGCAAGGCGTCATACAAGCCGAGATCATCGAGCGCAGTTGGTCTCAGATCTGCCGCAACGCGATGGATGTCGCGGCCAATGTCGTTGGCGAGTTCCCGCAACCAAGCGATGCGGTCATATCCGGGCTTGCCGTCACCTGTTTCGATCGACTGCTCAAGGTTCTTGAGCCCGAGAAGCAGTCCTGTCACGCTCTGGCCGATCTGATCATGTAGTTCACGCGCGATTCGGCGACGTTCGTTTTCCTCTGCCTGGGCCAGCCTCAACAGCAGTTGCTGGCGTTCAGCTTCAGCTCTTTTCCCCGCATCAATATCGATGATGACGCCGAGGACGGTTCGCGTGGTGTCGATCTGCGATGGTCGCCCTGTAGCGCGACGCCATTGGAGTTCGCCGCCAGCCGAGACTGTTCGAAACTCGACATCGACCAATCCGTCCGCAAAGCATTGGTCAAATGCATCGGCGACGATAGCTCGATCGGCGGGCGCAACACCTTTCAGAAATGCTTCCCGACTGTAGCGTCGATCGCTACCGAGCTGCGGAGCGTCGGGCAGATTAAGTAGATCTCGCGATCGCGTGGAGGCCACCACGTGACTACCTTGCGTGTTCCAATTGAACACGCCCATCGCGGCGGTGTCGATGGCCAGTCGTCGCCGCTCTTCGCTCAGACCGAGCTCAAGCGCCGCTTTGGCCTCCTGATCAAGTCTCCTTTGGGCGATATCACGGCCTGTTAGCCAGGCAAGTATGACGGCAAGACAGAGACTAACGGTTCCACCTGCAGCAAGCAGGTATCCTGATCGCTTCACCGGCGCATTTAACGCGTCGGATGGGATACCGAAATGGACTGACCAACCACCGGTGCCGGGCAAGGTGCGATAGATCGTATCTACCTCGATCCCCTCCAGCGAGTGGCCTACATATGAGCCTTCCGGGGCGCGCTCGATTGCGGCTCGGACTGAAGGGCTCGCAGCGCTCCCGAGTTCAAAATGCTTGGCCATTGTGCGCGCGACGATGTTGCCTTTGGCGTCCACGACTTCGCCAACCCATCCCTTCGGCGCTCCCGCGCTGCGCAGGATCTGACTGACAGCGTCCGGCACGAGCGCAACGGTAAGAACGTAGTTGACCTTGCCACCACGCTCCACAGGAGCACGGAGCGCGATAAGTCGCTTTCCTGAAATCGGTCCCAGCGGCCCGATCCCACCGATGGCAGCCTTTTTTGTTTCCATGACCTTGTCGAAATTGTCGCGATCGGCGGTCGCACCAAGTTCCGAGCCCATGGGTCTGAGGAGGTTCAGTACCTGGCTGCCATCGCGGTCCACAAGCTCGATGGTCTCCCACAACGGACGAGCGTCCTTGAGACGCTTGGCCTCACGGTAGAACATGGGAAGGTCCGGTTGGTCGAGTGAAGCGGATGCTGCGAGTGTTTCGGCGACCTCGATCTGCGTCACGAGTTCCGAAGAGACCCGCGTCACAACACGATCGAGCGTATCGAAGGCTGCGTTCAGCGACGCCGTGCGCTCCTCACGGGCGCTGAGAAATATCACCCAGCCCCCAAACACCAGCAATGGAATTGCTGCCGCCATGACGAGTAGAATCAATGAGTGGCGAGCAACGTGTGAGTGAGAGGCCATGATGTCCCTTTGATCGGCCCGACGACGTTAACGATGCGCTTCGGATAATCAATTCGCGCTGTGATCGGTGTCACCGCACGCGATTGTCAGGATTTCCCCGACCCGGAGGCACGCTGCGCCTGACTGGTAGGCATCATTTCGGCGCTTAGGTTCATGTTTTGAAGGCTTAGAACAGAATCTTTGCCTTGAAGCGAAGGAATCTGATGCTCGCTTTGGATGATGCACGTCACCGCAAGCCGAATGTCGCGCGCGAGAGCGTGCCGGCGTTCTGTAACAACCAACTCGTCGCACGTCTTTCGGGGGCCTGTCGGGCGGCCATCTTGCGTCACGCGGAACCGACACCGCTGGAGACACGTCAGATGCTTCAGGAGCGGAATGTTCAGTTGCAGAATGTTTATCTGATCGAGAGCGGCATGGCTTCGATGGTGGCCAAGGCCGATGAGGGGCGCTCGACAGTGGAGGTCCAGACTCTGGGTGTCCACGATTTTGTTGGCTTGCCACTATTGCACGGTGTCGAAGCGTCTCCTCACCGATGTATTGTGCGGGCTGCCGGAATGGCGCTTCGCATCGATGCAAGGACATTTAGGGAAATTCTTTTGGCGCAGCCGGAGTTTCAAAAGCTCCTGCTACGTTATTCACATGAGGTGGCCGTGCATGCATCGCAACTGATCGCATGCAATACAAAGCATAACCTGCGACAGCGTCTCGCCCGCTGGCTCCTCGTCGCGAGCTCCCGATTGGGAGCAGATCGTATCGACATCACTCATGACGGATTAAGCCGAGCAATTGCAGTCCGACGCGCAGGTGTCACCACTGAGATGGGTCGTATGGAGCAGGTCGGCCTCATTCGGCGAAGTAGGGGCGCCATACTTATTGAGAATCGCAAGGGACTTGAAGCGACCTCTTGCGCTTGCCATCGGCTGCTGAGAGCCGGAAGCTCAAACTTAATTAGCTCTACTCAGGCGCAAAGTCGGTGTGATGCACTTCGTACTGTTGAAACTTCGCAGGTTAAGCGCAGGTCGTCCCTGCTGATCGAGCCTCCTCAGCTGCACTCATGAGTAATGCAAAGCGAAACACGGCCGCTAAGACCCTCGCTTCGATGACGATGGAAACGTCTCGCGAGGCGGGTAACGACAATCGCATCAACGTACATGATCTCCGAATGAGCAACAGGCAGGAGAGCAACCGCGACGCAGTCGTAGTGGTGCTCGCAATTCTAACACTGATCACATTGTTACCGTTCTTGCTGATCTGAGCGTGAAGCGATGAGGAGGGAGTATGAAACGGACTGAAGGGACTTGGGATAGTGCCACCAAGATCAGGGCAACTATCGACGCAATGGTCGAGGAGGCGGCGCGTCGGACCGCAAGCGCTGCATTCAGGATGATTGAGCGATGCCGCCAAGTAGCGAGGCAGGCAGCCGGCGGAACATTATGCGTCAACAGGCGTCGCCAACCGTCTTCGCGCCGGGGGCGAGTACCCATCAATCGTCAAAAATCCATGCTCCGCTGATCCCGGCTCGCGCATTCAGAATCTCTAAGCCTTTGGATCACCCATGAATCTTTCGCGGCTCGTTGTAATCGCGGTCCTTCTGCTTGTATCGCCATCGCCCTTTGGGTTGGATGGCAGGGTTTCTCCAGCCGCTGCCGCGCCGGGCGAATCCCAAGCCGCACCTACAACCTCGGCTAAGGAAGCGGTCTCTCCAAAACGAGACGAAGATCTTCCGACAGTTCCAGCGCCGGTGTTTCCCGATGCTCAAGGCAAGTTGAATTCCTGGAAGGAGGCATTGGACACGGCGGAGCAGGCGCTCCGATTTCGCGTGATTTCCGAGACAACGCTCGATGACCTGCGCGATCGCGCTGGTCTCGTTCAAGCAGGTGTCCGCGAACTCATCGGTGAAATGACGCCAAAACTTGACGAAGTCACGCAACGCGCTGCGGAACTGGCGCCGAGCGCAGCGGATACGGCATCGCAGTCCGATGACATCAAGCTGGAGCGCGCCAAGCTTTTGGCGGAGAAAGTGGCGCAACAAGGAATCGTTCAACAGGCCAGACTGCTGAACGTGCGCGCGCAGCAAGTTTCTGACGCCATCTCGGACCGTCGCCGCGCAATTTTCACGGACTCAGTTACAGAACGCTCGCCCAGCGTTCTGAACCCTTCATTCTGGCTGGACCTTGCCGCGACCGTTCCCGACTCCGTCTCGCAACTGCGCGAGCTTGTGTCACGCTGGGTCAACAGTCTCGCGTCGCAGCCGTTGCGTGCTTTCTCGGGCGTTGCGATCGCGGCTCTTGTTGTCTTGGGATTCTTTCTTCCGCCCGGCCGCCGTTGGCAGTCGCGCTGGACGTCGCGCGACCCGCAAGTCGCCACTCTGCCGGAATTGCGCAAGGCAGGCAGTGCGGCGGCGATTGTTTTCGTTGGCACTGTGATCCCCGGTGTCGCGCTACTTGTGCTTTATCACGCCTTGATCGCGCTCGGCGTGCTGCCACTCGATGTTGCCGGAATCGTCCGCGCACTTTTCGTGGGAACGACATTTGCGGCATTTTTCTCCAGCCTTGCGACCGCTGTGCTGGCACCGGGACGTCCATCATGGCGATTGATCGAAATCGAAGATGCCGTCGCCGAGGGAGTCGTGCCGTTGGCCGTCTTGCTCGGTTTTGCCGCGGCCGCCGGCGTGCTCATCGACGCGACCAATCGAACGATCGCGGCACCGACCGCGCTGTTGACCTTTAGTCAGGCCAGCATCGCTTTGATCAAGGCCTTCCTGTTTATCGCGGTGTTGCGTGCATTTGCGCCGGCCACGACCGATGAGGATGAAACGGCCGCTGCGGATCTTCGCGGTCGCTCGGCGTGGCGGCTACTCATTCCGCTCGGATGGCTGGCGGCCGTGGCCACGGTCCTCGCCGCCATGAGCGGATATGTGGCCTTTGCGCGCTTCGTGACCGGGGAAATGACGATCATCTGCGCGGTGCTGATGAGCCTGATCCTGCTGAGCCAGCTCAGTGACGCGCTCGTCAGCGCAACCTTCGCCTTCCAGGGGCGGACAGGACGGTTTCTCCGGCAGACTGCCGGTCTGGGCAATGCGGCGGTCCGTCAAATCGCTACGCTGATCAGCGGATTGCTGCAACTGGCCCTGATCGGCATGGCCGCGTTCGCGGTGCTGGCCACATGGGGCATCAACTCCGATGATGTTCTCGGCTCCGTCTCTTCGGCTTTCTTCGGCTTCTCGATCGGGCAATTCACCATCTCGCCTTCGGCCATTCTCGGCGCCATCGTCGTTCTGATCGTTGGCATGGCAGCGACAAGGGCGTTGCAACGATGGCTCGATGGCCGCTTCCTTCCCGAAACCAATCTGGATCTCGGCGTCCGCAGTTCGATCCGCACCGGCGTCGGCTATCTCGGCATCATCCTGGCTGTGATTGTCGCGCTGTCATATGTCGGCCTCAACCTGCAGAACATCGCGATCGTCGCGGGCGCGCTGTCTGTCGGCATCGGCTTCGGTCTGCAGTCCATCATCAACAACTTCGTCTCGGGATTGATCTTGTTGGTCGAGCGACCCATCAAGGTTGGGGACCGGATCGAGGTTGGTGCCCGTATGGGCGTCGTCAAACGCATTAATGTCCGCGCCACCGAGATCGCGACCTACGACAATGTTTCGGTCATCGTGCCAAATGCTGATCTCATCAGCGGCCAGGTCGTCAACTGGATGCACGGCAGCTATTCCGCCCGCCTGTCGGTCATGGTTGGCACCGCATATGACACGGACCCCGATCAGGTCATCGCCATCCTGCTCGATATCGTCGGCCAACACGAGCGGGCACTGAAGACGCCCGAGCCTTTCGCAATTCTTGGCAATTTTGGCGCGGATGCGCTGGAATTCACCGTGTTCTTCCATGTCGGCAATATCAGCACCGATGCGGGCGTCGCCAATGACGTCCGGTTGGAGATACTGAGACGATTCAGGCGCGAAGGCATCGAGATCCCGTTAGCGCAGCGCGATCTCCGACTGCGCGACCTCGATCGGATCGAGGCGATCTTTCATCAGGCGGGAAAACCTGACTCCAAGAGCGAGGGGGCGAGTGGATAGATTCGTAGACCATCAACACATTCTGCAGCCGCCCGATCGGTTTGAGGTGCGTCGTCAGGCTGATTGCTGGAAAATATGGGACAAGGAAGGCGACACGATCGTGCCGGTTATCCAAGGGCAGGGCGATGCCATCCTGCGAGGAGAGGCTCAGTTGATTTGTGACTGGCTGAACCGGACCTGCTGCGATTTTG
Organism: Tardiphaga alba; assembly: GCF_018279705.1. Taxonomy (NCBI): domain Bacteria; kingdom Pseudomonadati; phylum Pseudomonadota; class Alphaproteobacteria; order Hyphomicrobiales; family Nitrobacteraceae; genus Tardiphaga; species Tardiphaga alba. Next base: position 4,025,097 of record NZ_CP036498.1, on the reverse strand, counting down.
CCAGCAACGCAGCATGAACTCGCAGCCGACGCATCCTTCCGAGGTGAAGCAACATAGATCGACGTTCGGTGCGATGTATCAGCGCATGCATGCCAAACCTCGCAGCAATCACCGATCCTTCCAACGAGAGAGAAGTTATCTCATTGGTCAGTATGTTGACTTCGCCTTGGATCGCATGATCTGATTTCGAAAAATAAACATGTCTCGCTCGACGAGAAATTCAGGAGGACGCCTCGATGCCCGAACATGGCAAGACGATCAACCGACGTAACCTTGTGGGGGGATCGCTGGCAGCGGCAGCGGCATTGACATTGCCTGCGATTGTAAGCTCGGCCAACGCTCAGGAGAAAGTGTCCTGGAAGGTACAGGCGCATTGGCCAAAGGCGTCGGGGTCTTACAACGACAGTCTCGTCGTGTTGCAGAAGGAGCTTGAGCAGCGAACCGGCGGCCGCTTCAAGCTTGAATTGTTCGGTGCCGGCGAGATCGCCAAGGATCGCGAGATCTACAATATCGTGCGCCGCGGGGTCGTGCCGATGGGGACGATCTCACCCGGCTATGTGCTCGGCGAGGCGCAGGCGATGGGCCTGTATTACGGCGTCCCGGGTGCGCTGCGCGAGAGCTGGGAAATGATGCATGTCACCAAAAATCTCGGCATCGAGAAGATGGTGAATGACGAGCTGCAGCCGAAAGGTGTGATGATGCTCGGGGACAAGGCTTATCCGACAGAGATCGTGTTGAAGAAAAAGATCACGTCGGTCGCGGATCTTGGCTCGTTAAAGGTTCGTTCCGCGGGGACGATGCTTGAATATCTTGCCGCAGCAGGAATGGCGCCGCAGCAAGTCGCCGGGCCCGAGATCTATCAGGCAATGTCGACGGGGGTGGTCGATGGTGCCCATTGGGGCGCTGCGGTTGGTGCGTTGTCGATGAAGTTCTGGGAAGTCGCGCCATTTCACATGAAGCCTGCACTGGGCTTCACGAACGACGTCTATGTCTTCAATCTGGCGGCGCTGAACAAGCTTCCCGCCGATCTTCGGCTCATCCTGACGTCCCTCGTTGAGGAGCGCTATTACCGGCGGACGATCGAATACCTACAGCAGGAAGCCGTGGCCCTGAGCACGGGCCGGGCAAAGATGAATGTCGAGGTCGTCCGTTTTCCCGATGACGTTCTGAAGAAACTTTCCGAAGCCTCCAAGGTCATCATGCAGAAAGAGATCGACAAGGGGCCCATCGCGGCAGCAGGCGCCGAAGCGATGAACAAGCTGAGGGGCGACCTCGGCTACGTCTGACGACGGACCTGTCGATGACATCACCGCGAGCATACATGGCTGCGCGCAGGGGAGGCGGGTTCGATCCGCATCCCCGCTGCCGCTCAAGAGGTTCGGATGACGAGATGCTGAAACTGGCCAGAGCTGTGACATCGCTGAATGCGGTGATCGGACGGGTTGCCTCATGGCTGATCGTGCCGATGTTCGTCCTTCTGCTCGCCGATGTCGTCATGCGCTATGTGGTGGGTCGGGCCGCGATCTGGACGGCGGAATTTGCCCAGCTCATTTTCGGCGTCTATGCTGTCATCGCGGGCGGCTATCTGTTGGTTGAACGCGCGCATGTCAATGTCGACATCATCTATGGCCGCTTTAATCGCGTGAAGAAGGCTATCGTCGATCTCGCGACATCGTTTCTGTTCTACATTTTCATGGGCGTGCTGATCTATCAGGGTATCGATATGGCCTGGGAATCGGCGGCGCAGCTAGAGACGTCGTCGAGTATCTGGGATCCTTATATCTGGCCTGTAAAGATCATCATTCCGGTCGCCGGCATCCTCCTGCTTCTGCAGGGGATCGTGCGAACAGTATCGGACATCCGCACTGTGAAAGGGGTGGAGAACGATCCGGTCACGTTCGGCAAGCAGGCCTCCGACGATCCCACTCATTGAACGAACGGACCCATCGTGTCAGTCGAGCTTCTCACACTGCTGTTCTTCGGCTCTCTGCTATTCTTCCTTTTTGTCGGAACTCCGCTCGTCTTCACCCTGGGCGGCATCTCCTGCATCTTCCTGTATTTCACGATGGGGCCGGTCGGCTTCTATATCGTAGCGTCCAAGTTCTGGGACTCGATGATGAGTTTCACGCTCATCGCCATCCCGATGTATGTTTTCATGGCGATGCTGCTGGAGAAATCCGGCGTCGCCAATAATCTGTACCGGATGATGCATGTCTGGTTCGGCGGCTTTCGCGGCGGCCTTGCCATCGGGACCGTCGCGATCTGCGCGGTGTTCGCCGCGATGAGCGGCATCAGCGGCGCCGCTGTGGTCACCATGGGCACAATCGCGCTGCCGCGAATGCTTGAGCGCGGCTATGACAAGCGCCTTGCGGTGGGTGCGATCAATTGCGGCGGTGGCTGGGGCATCCTCATTCCGCCGTCGATCCTGATGGTGCTCTATGCCATGCTCACCGAGGTCTCGGTCGGGCGCCTCTTCGCATCAGGCATCGGCCCTGGAATTCTGCTGTTCGCGCTGGTGTCGATTTATATCGGGGTCCGCGCCTGGCTTCAGCCATCGCTTGCGCCGGCGCTGCCGGTAGAGGAGCGGGGCGACTGGCGCCTGAAGCTGGAGTCGCTAAAGGCTGTATTCCTGCCGCTCTTCATCGTGTTTCTTGTACTCGGCGCCATCTTCGGCGGGTTCGCGACGCCGACCGAAGCGGCTGCGCTCGGCGTGTTCGGTGCGCTGGTAGCCTCTGCGGTCCATCGCAAACTGACGGTCGCCGTGCTAAGCGACGCCGCAATCCAGACGCTGCGGCTCACTGCCCTGGTGATGTGGATACTGTTCGCGGCGCATGCCTTTTCGACGGCCTATACGACCCTCGGAGCCAATGAGTTGATGAACCACCTGATGACCCTGGTGCCGGGCGGCAAATGGGGGGCGCTGGCATTCATGCTCGTCGTGCTGCTGATCCTCGGAATGGTGCTCGACCCGGTCGGCATTATGCTGATCACGCTGCCGGTGTTCCTCCCGGTCGTTCAGTCCTATGGATTTGATGCGATCTGGTTCGGCGTGATTTTCATCATCATGATGGAAATCGGGTACATGACGCCGCCATTCGGGTTCAACCTGTTCTATCTAAAGAGCGTTGCACCGCCGGAAGTCACCATGAGCGACATCTATTGGTCGGTCATTCCATATGTGCTCGTGACGATGCTCGGCGTCCTCATCATCATCTTGTATCCAGACATCGCGCTGTATTTCCCGAACCTGTTCTTTGGTCCGGTAAAGTAGCGTCCCTTCACGAATTCGAGCAAACGGATTGGGGAAAGCGGCAGGTTAGCTGAGTATTGCTCAATCGGGAGGCGTCCCATCATCCATTGTGGCATTACCTGAGAGTCCCGCTGCGGCGCGTCGGGCTTTCCGAAATGGTTTTGAACGACCGAAAGCCGCACTTGCCGCCTAAAGAATGAGGTGGGGCCGCTCTTGGCGGATTGTGTGGAAGAAGTCAGCCAGTTGGCCATCGGCCCGTGCGCAAGTGAGCGGCGTGCAGGTATCTGTCCCAGTTCAGATGTGCATCGGATCCGCTGGCGGGATCAGTTTTGCCAGCTTTCGAAGGTTCTGGGCAGTGGCCGCGCGTACTGATGCGTTGCTGTCGCGACGCGAAACCGGAAAGACCGCCGCAGTCGGCTCCTTGATATATCATTCCACTTACTGGGATGAGCTCCGGGCGGCATTGAGGCGGTCTACCTACCTGAGGCAAAATGGCCTTTCAAACGACGAACTGGAGAAGATCGCATGCGCGCTATCGAGCTTTCGTATCCTTGGGGATCGAACAACTTGAACATAGTCGAGCGGCCAGACCCGAAGCCTGCTCATGGCGAAATCGTTGTCCGGATGCGGGCGATCTCGCTGAACTTCCGAGACACGGTCATCATCGCGAAGGGTGGCTATTCGGCGGGCGGGAAGGATGCGCCGCCGGTTGTTCCTTTTTCCGACGGTTGCGGCATCGTCGAGGCTGTCGGCGCAGGCGTGACGCGGGTCGCGGTTGGTGATCGCGTCTCGACCCTGTTCTTTCCCAACTGGGACGGAGGCCCACCGACGCCCGCTAAGCGCGAGGGGCCACTGGGGTCTCCAGGCGCTGAAGGAGCGGGACGCGACTTAGCGCTCTTTCCGGAAATCGCTGTATCCAAGGTGCCTGATTATCTGTCCGATCAGGAAGTTGCCACGTTGCCATGTGCAGCGCTCACCGCATGGCGGGCAATGTTTGTCGATGCGCGCCTCGAGCCAGGGGATACCGTCGTGCTTCAAGGAACCGGAGGCGTCTCGATCTTCGGTCTGCAGTTCGCTCGCGCGGCGGGGCTGCGCACAATCGTCACCTCGTCGTCTGACGAGAAGCTGGCTCGGGCAGAGCAACTCGGCGCGAGCCACGTGGTGAACTACAAACGCACGCCCGAATGGCACAAGGCCGTTCGCGATTTCACAAACGGTCGCGGGGCGGACTTTGTCATGGAGGTGGGCGGCGCGGGAACACTGAGCGAGAGCTTGAAGTCGGTCCGTCTCGCCGGCCACATTGCCGTAATCGGTGTGCTGACGGATGCGACGGCACCGCCCGCGAAGTTATCGGCGTCAGTAATGATCGGAACTTCCGCACGAGTGCAGGGCCTCTCTGTCGGGTCCCGGGAAATGTTCGAGGCCATGTGCCGCGCTTTGGCCCTTCATCAGATTCGTCCCGTGATCGATCGCGTCATGCCGTGGACAGAGGCGAGAAGAGCGATCGAGGAAATGGAGAACGGAAGTCATTTCGGCAAGATCGTCTTGTCATTTGACGCGTGATCCAGGCCTCCAAGCGCTCATTAGACCTGGAGCCCGAAACGTCCATTGATGGTGCAAAGTGGGCCTTGGCGCGCGTTTGCCTCCTTTTGGGGGCGAGGGCGGGCATTAGGCGCCTCGCTGCCTGCTCCATAAATCAACAAAAATGACACGCAGCCGAGCCACAAACATTTCAAAGGATTGACTGTGTCATATATCCGTGTCATAATTCGACATGAAAATCGGTTACGCGCGAGTTAGCACCACAGGCCAATCATCGGATAATCAGGCCGTTCAGTTGAAGGCTGCGGGTTGCGGTCGGGTTGTTCAGGAAACAGCAAGTGGCGCTAAGTCGGACCGGCAAGCGCTGGCGAAGCTTTTGTCATCGCTCGGGCAGGGCGACGTCCTCGTCGTCACACGCCTTGACCGGCTAGCCCGCTCAACAATCGACTTACTCACCATTTTAAAAGCCATCGCCGACCGTGGCGCATCGTTTCTGTCCCTGGCTGAGCAATGGGCAGACACGACCACTCCAGCCGGCCGGCTAATGTTAACGGTGATTGGCGGCCTCGCCGAATTCGAACGTGAGCTAATCAAAGCTCGCACGACCGAGGGAAGAGATCGTGCGAAGGCACGTGGTGTGCGAATGGGGCGAAAACATAAGCTTACAGCTCACCAGCAGCGCGAAGTTCGCGATCGGAAGGCGCAGGGCGAGTCCGTTCGAGAGATTGCTCGCACCTACAATGTATCGCCTAACACGATCAGCCGCGTGAAATAGCTGCGCTAGTCGAGAGTTTCTGGACCGACCAAATTCTCTATCGTCTTTGAGATTGAAAACACTCAACAATCGCTCCGGGCAACGGTGCGTAACGATGGCTAAAAGTGCTGAAAAATCAGCCCGGTCATTTAACGCGCCGTTGCAGTCTCGTTGCACCCGTATCATCAAGCCCTGTGTCTTGCCTCCGCAGCATCTGAGAACGCCGTAGAAGCGGCGGGCGGCGGCGGTGGCAAGGTTCGCCAGAACGGGCGGCTAAACCCCTTTGTCGGTTGCCCTCCGACTCCTGATGCGCTCGCAGAAGCGCGCAGCCTATAACCTCCGCAGCATGCCCGCTGCTCAACCCTCCAAGTTGCAAGGCGCCTTCCCCAGGGGGCCTTTTCTTTGTCCTAACGAGCGAAAGCCCCGCTGGGGCAACGGGGCTTTCAACCAGGCTGAGGGTTGAGCGGGTTGGGGACCGCTCAACCAAGAGACGTACAATCGTCGGAATGGTTTCAACAGAAACCCCGCCGCCCGGGGGAATTGCGGACAGACAGGGCTTCCGGGGCGGAAGCGACCCCGCCCAAATATCAATCAGACGCTTGCTACGGCGTTCCCGCATAGCGAGCATTGCGGCAAAATGCGCCAGTCCTGAAACCGGCGGCCTCGTCACGCGTAATCCGCTGAAAACCGGAGGCTGGCATGGGCGATGAGGACGCGGAGAGGCGGGATAAGCTGCTGAAACTGGAGGATAGCTTGTGTGACCTTCAGGTGCTGGCCGTGGAGGCCGGGGTGGAGACCACTTCAGCTCTCTTGCGCATGGCCATCCTCGATGTCCGGCAGGCTATGGGTTTCCGAAAGAAACTCGATGGATAGGTGGACCCCGCCGCCCGAGCACCAACCAGAACGACGGAGCTACTCCCACTGAGCAGAGGGATCGACTGCTCACGTGGTCAATCCGGCCCTTCACAACCTGTTCCTTGCAAGCAAGAAAAGCCCCGCCGAAGCGGGGCAGGTGGGAATATCGGGAGGGCTAAGACACTCCGGACAGCCAACTCCCGCATATCACACCACGTTCCGGTCAGGATTTTTTCTTCGGGACTTTCTTGCCCTTTTTGCGGGCTTTGGACAGGCCGATTGCGATAGCCTGCTTCTTGCTTTTCACCTTGCCGCCTTTTCCGCCGGGGCCGCTCTTTGCCGTCCCCTTCTTGGTACGGTGCATCTCCCGTTCGACTTCCTTGCCGGCGCTCTTCGAGTATTTGCGCTTGGCCGCCTTCTTCGTCTTTTTCGTCGTCGTCTTCTTGGTGGTCTTCTTCGCCGACTTAGCCTTCTTCGCTTTCTTCGCCATGAGGCTTCCTCTCGATTGATAGCGATGACCAATCGATAAAATTACGTCCAAGTTCCCTGGATGGCGCAGGCACCCGTCCAGCACTCAAACCTCTCAATGAGCACAGTGTCTCCAAGCGGCCTTTAAGCCGCAAGGGCGGGAGGACGTGGGGAGGTCCGCCTAAAGGCGAACGGGCTTTGATAATCGCCTAGTTTATCCGCGCAGGCTGCGTCCACTCCTTGGCCGTCTCGTCACTTGCGGCTGGCTCGTCTGGCTCACAGTGCTCAATGCGGTAGCCGTCGAACAGCACGGTCTTGCCTCCGGTCGAGTCCGTCAGCCCTGCCTCTTCTGCGTGTGCCCACGCGGCTTCGTAGGTGTCAAAATCTCGGCTGAGTTTCTTGTCATCGTCGAATAGAGCGTATGGCATGCATGCCTCCGGAGTTTGGAAGGTAAGGCTGTCTTCTCGGAAACGTTTCACTTCTCTCGAAAATAATAGAGCGCGTTTAGTCGCAACGATGCTGCTGCACATGTATTGGCCACACGCAAACAAGGAGACACACATGCGTAAGATGGCAATTGCATTCTCAGCAGTCGCAGCGCTTGCGACGGCGGCGGCAGTTACTCCGGCCGAGGCACGCGGCGGCAGAAATGCTGCGGTCGGCTTCGGTGTAGCGGCGGGCGTTCTCGGCGCGGCAGCAGTCGCGAACGGCGCCTATGGCGGGTACGGCTACGGATACGGCCCTCGCTACGGTTACTATGGCGGCGGCCCCTATGCTTACTACGACCGTCCTTATTACGGCCCGCGTCGCGGTTGGCGCCATCGCCACTATCACGGTTGGTAAAGAGAAGCCCGGCAATGCCGGGCTTTTTCTTTGCTATGCTGCTGCGCTTGCTTTGAGGTCGTCGTTCGCGGGCATGTCGAAAAGGCTGCTCTCAGAGAGGTTTGCTTTCACCAGCACCTCCGCCAACACCGGGCTCACCGAGTTGCCACACATGCGCACCTGCGCGGCCTTGGAAAGCTGCTTGCCGTCCTTCGTGCGGTCGATGATGTAGGAGTCGGGGAAACCCTGAGCGCGGTACAGCTCTCGCGGCGAAAGCATTCTCATGCCGATGTCCACGATCTGATATTCGACCCCATTCACCATCACCAGTCCGAAGCGATCCTTTGTCGTCACGGTGTGTAGGGGCTCTTCTAGACGTGGATCTTGGTCAGTCCCGAAATACTTCACGAGGAAGGCGCGCACCTCTGCGAGATGGGGCGCTCCGGCAGTGATTGTTCGAGCTGGCTCCCCTGCTTTCTGACCGACGCTCTTTCCCTTCATATTCATGAGACAGGCGCTCACCAAACCCATCGCATGACCATTGCCGCCCTCGCGCTTCTGAAAGCCGCCTGCGGTGATGGTGTGAAGTGGTTCGTCAATCGCGGAGCCGGTAGCGCCGGTTCGGAATTTCGTGATGTGAGCGGTGACGAGGCTGTGATGGTCGGCGGTGGTCACGGTACCGGTGGGCACGTCAACGGTAATTCCAACAACGCCGCCGTAGTGTTTCGCCAAGAATGCCGACACGAGTGCATGCTTCTGGCCGCCAGCCACCACAGTCCCAAGGGGCTTGTCTAATCCCGGCACGCGCGGTGACTGACCTTCGCGTTCGCCGTATCCGGTCTGAATCAGGGTTGGGCTTGCAAGGGCAAACGTCCCGCCCTTGGTCATAGCTGTCACGGTGCGGAGCGGGTCACTCACGCTGCTGACGCCATTGGGATTGCTGCTGTTGGCAATCTCCACGATGAAAGGCTCGGCGTTGTCGATGACATAACGCTGAATTCCGCGGGCGATACGACGAAGGGTGTTCTCCGCCAGCGGGCGAGAACGCTCAAAGATGCTGGGGCAAGGAATGCTCCAATCAATGATGTCCGCCGCCGTGCGGTACGGAGAGAGGCCGGAGCCCTTCTTGCCGTGCGTGGGCTTCGGCCAGACAATCGCCTTGCCGTCGCGGCGCGCGATGAGGAAGAACCGCTTGCGGATAGAGACTGGCGACGGCACCGCCGGCCTCGATGAAGTGGCTGTAACGGCCACGGTTGTTCGCAAGCTGAAAGCTGATGCGCTCAAGCATGATGATGTCTCTGATGATGAGTGAGACAGCAATGCTGACGCAATAAATCGTATACCGCAGCTTCTATTTGTCGCCTAGCGGTCAGACGCCGATGCACTGACACTCCTAGCATGGATGGTCCACAGAGGAGGAGAAAGTGTCGATCCAAGATTTCAGTGATAACACCAAGGCCAATATCGAAATCGCGCTCGACCGCGCATGCTCGTTACTGCCCGGCGAGAAGGCCAGCTCGCATGAGACAAGGGCCTATATCGCGCAGCAGATCCTTGATGCTGCGCACAATGGCCACCGTACCTTGACCAAACTGACGGAAGCAGGACGCCAGGCCGTGGTCGATTTGCGGTCGGCGCACTGAGGCAGAAATGCAGATCGGTTACGCGTCGAACTGGAGCGGCGATGAACGTATCGCGTACGACCACTCCACCCCGCTTCGACGGGGTGCGTCCGCAGTGAGACGCGGCTCGGAACAAAAACAAAATCTCCGCAATAATCAGAAAAACAGGGAGGATCGCAATGTCAACCGAGCCCGCTGCTGTCGAACTGCCGTCCGCCGAAGCCCCGCCACTCGTAACCGAGATGTTCGGCAATCGAACCGTCTTCGAGATGGAGATGGCGCTCCAGAAGGCTTGCGAGGTGCTAAAGCCCGAACTCGACACCCACGAGAACCGTTGTTTCATCGCTCGTAGCATCCTCGCCCGTGTGGGCGGCGGTGAGCGGACATTCGGCGGGATGGTGTCCGCCGGTATGGCAGCGGTCGAACAGCTCCGTCAACGACAGGAGCAGATTTGAATTACATCTCGTTGTCTTGCGAGACGAGAGGATAGGTGCCGACTGGCTTGATGCTGCGACGGGCCATGCGCTCGGCTATGTCCAGCAGCTTCTGGCGCCGCTCGGGCTCATGAATCTGGAGAAAAGCCGAAACAAGGCGTAACGCCTCGTCGTCAGGCACCCGGCCAATATTCCTCATGTCCAACCCCTGCGCCCTGCAATGGCTTCTCTTGGCCAGCCGGGAGTGCGCGCACGGTATCCCGGCGCGGGATGTTCGCAAGTTAAATCGCGCGTTTTGCGCACGGCTCAACCGCTTGTGACAATTCCGCACCGGCGTGTGGCAAACAATCCTGATTGACCGATAAGCCGACGTGACTCACCTTGGCTGTGACGGCTAGGGCGTGCGAACGCAATAGCCTGAAAGCGAGCTTTACCTCACGGTCTTTCCCTCGTTGCCGTCGTCCATTTGAGAAACCCGTGGGTGGACAAACAAGAAGGAAAGCTCGTCATGTGGCAAAGTCTCCCGCCATCCCCCTCTACACCGACGCGTATCTAGCCGACACGCGACATCTCACCTCCGCGCAGCACGGGGCATATCTCCATTTGCTGATGATGGCCTGGCGCCAGCCTGATTGTGCGCTTCCGAACAATGACGAGACACTGAGCCGCTGGGCTTCCATGGATCTGCGCACCTGGCTGCGCAACCGTGATGTAGTTATGGCCTTCTGGAAGGTGATGCCTGACGGCAAATGGCAGCAACCAACTCTCCGACGAACGCCATCATGCTGAAGATAGACGTGCGAAGAATGCGCAAGCTGGCAGGTCTAGTGCTTTGAAAAGACAGGGAAGGCATTCAACGGATGTTCAACCAGACGCCAACCAGAATCCAACTAACCCAACCCCAACCCCTAATACAGATACTGAAGTATCTGTAAGCGAGAATGTAAAACCAACGAAAGTCTCCCGTCGTGGATCAACGCCTCTCACAAGTATTGCAGTCCTTCTCGAAGACCTTGTTACAATCCCCGACGATCTCCGTTACCGAGCCAGCAGACACGTTGACCCAACCGTCATCGATGACGAGTGGGCGCGGTTCCGCAATCACCACATCAGCGTCCGCTCCAAGCACACTCGCCTTGATCTTTGCTGGGACACCTGGTGCCGTAACTCGGCCCGGTTCGCCGCAAGAGGCCCTGGCACTCGTCCGAGATCAGCCGGACAAGGCGGCAATGGCAGCCGTGACGTCATGGCTTCCGCAAAGCGTGCAGCACTGGCTGAACTCACTGGACAGCGCCCCGAGGGATTGGGAGGGGAGGCTGCTTTCACCAGTTACCCCGCCGGCCCTGACGCCGGAATTGTCAGACGGGCTGAGGCAATCCCTATGGGTTCTGGACAAGGTGACCAAGCCGAGCCGGGAAGACATGCCCGCGTTGCTGGACCTGATCCAGACACTGCTGACCGGGCATAAGTGGCGCACCTTCGGCGGCGAGGAAAACGTGAAGATGAACCTCAAGATCTGGTGCGAAGCAGTAGGAGATTTTCCGATGTATGCTGTGGAGAAGGCAGTTCGATGGTCGCTTATGGGGGAGGCAAAGGAGCCGAGTATCGCCGAGTTCGTGGGAAGTGTGAGAACGGCGACGGGCTACCGTGTGCTAGAGCGAAAACGCCAACTGGTGGGCTTGTCCGATGATGCAGCTTGAACTCTTCCTCGGTGAGTACGGCGAGACTGCCGAGAACATCAAACAGCTTCAGAAAGAAGCGAAGCAGGGCTACCCGCCGCCGTTCGTGCCGTATCAGAAGCCAAAGCCGATTGATCCCTGGCCGCCGCACATGCGGTTCGATTAGTCCGGCGGATGCAGGCCGCTGCTCACCCAGGGAGAGTGCGGAATCTTTGGTGATTTGACCGTTTGCTCGATGACACGTCCGCAGTCTACGCACTCAAACAGGCGCGTCTCTCGTGAGCCTGAAATCGGAGTGATTCGCATGAGCGAAGTCCGACCTTTGCACTCAGGGCAATCCGGTCGAACAATGTGAGGCGTATTCGGAAGCATGAGGTTCTTCGCAATTGGATGAGGGCGAAGCGAGAACTCTCATCAGGTTCGAATGCGTTGACCGTATCCGCCGTTTGGGAACCGCGCAACGCGCGCTTTTGACACCCGTGCTCAAACTTCCCGCACTGCGGGAACGAAGCATACAATTGACAGTTCTGTGACGCTGAGCAGCATCACTCGCGGAGGGCTCCGTGCCCAAAGTTCTTGTCGTCGAAGACGAATTCCTTATCATGATGTGGGTTGAGGACGCCCTCCGAGATGCCGGCTACTCTGTCGTCACCGCCTCGAACGCTGATGAGGCAATCGACATCCTTGAGGGGGATACGGAAGTCCGCATCGTATTCACTGACATTGATATGCCGGGGTCGATGGACGGGCTGAGGCTGGCCGCGGTCGTTCGTGACCGCTGGCCACCCGTCTACATCATTGTCGCCAGCGGCAAGCATCGGCCCGTTGCGGGGGAAATGCCCTCGGAAGCGGTTTTCCTGCCAAAGCCGTACCTGTCAGTGGATATCCTGACCGCGCTCAACGTAGCCGCGCGCCGCTGATTTTAGAGTCGGAACAATTGTTCCTTCCATGCGTTCCTCCGGATGCAGAGGAGCGCGTGATGACGCCCCATCGCAATCCAAATGATGCCGTTCGCAAAGCAGAAGGAATGCTCGATGCTTTCTGCTTCAGCACCGAAAGGGGAACGCCAGTGGATAATCTCTCCAACCGGGGCCAGCCGGATCGCAGCAAGATCAATATGAACGAGGACCACGAAGTCAGATACTGGACGCATGAGCTGGGCGTCTCAAAGGATGAGCTTCAAAGGGTCATCGATAAGGTCGGAAACTCTGCCGCAGCCGTTCGCAAGCAGTTGGCAGCATGAAGCCGGTTGTCCGCCGTTGGACTGACGAAGAGATTGAAAAACTCAAGGCGCTCGCCGCACAAGGAGCCTCTGCGCTTCGTTGCTCGGCCGCCCTGAACCGGTCGTCTTCGTCTGTGACCAAAACAGCCAGCAAGCTTGGTGTGGAGCTTCGGGGCGTCCGCGCGGTCAAAGCTGACTACCGGCAGGAAGTTGAGAAAGCTGAGCGTGACCTGCCAAAAGGCTCGCGCCGGAACGACGGATCCCGTTTAGCTTGACTCTATCGTTCTGTTTTTGTTCTATGGGCCATCATCAGGATTTGGCTCATGAAGCTCGACCACATTAAGGCCGAGATCGCCCGCATGCGCGTGCAGATCAAACGGCAGCAACGCGACATCCTTGACCTTCAGCGGGCAGGCATTCCGACCTCATCGGCCATTGCCTTACTGGAGCGCATGCAGAACAAGACCGACGAACTGATTGGCGAGCGCAATCGGCTGACCGGTGAGGCGAGGGTGGCTGATCAGCACACCTATGCCAGCGGCAAGGCCATTCGTGGCGTCCCGTCTCATCGCAGAATTTAAGCTCTTTATTCCGGTGGCTTGAGTTCGCTTTTCAACCAGCCCTCGGTCTTCTTCATTGGATCGGGCTCGATGATGGTGTGAACCTGCAAACACTTCGCACAATCGTAAGTGTGCGCGACAAACCCCGGTTTCGACGGAGCAGAGCGAACCGATGTTGTCGGCGACTGACATTCTGGACAGGGCGGTGTTCTCGTATGCGGCATAGCTTGGAAAAATAGCCGATTTCGATGGCTGCATAAATACTGTTTTGGCTGAGCCGTGGTTATCCGTCGCGGTCAGCTTGGTGCAGGAACGAAGGCGTCTCCTCGTTGCTTGTCCCGTATGAATTCTCATTCTGTACACATTCCTCCCGCGGCGATCCTCATGGAAGAGGCGATCCAGATCGCGTGGGATTATCTCGAACGTACAGGTGAGATCGATGATCCCGACACCTGTAGCCAGCTATTGCTCCACGCCGTCGAGAGCATGCTGCGTCAGGGCGTGACCAGCCGGCTTGTGCTCTCGAACAAGGCCATCTCCTGGTATCAACGCTACAAGCTCAACCGTGACGTCGATGTTGCAGCTGGGTTGTCAGGCTAAGAGATGTGGCGCATCATTCTTGAATGGATCGGACCAACACCGCCAAAAAGCCTAGAGGAGGGCGACGGCCTGGTGCTGGGCGTCCTCGCGCTTCTGGTCGTTACGGTGAGCCTACCCTTCCTGTTCGGATTCCTATCAGCCTGATCCTTCCCGTGCGCCGCCTCTTAGAGCTTGGCCCGCGCAAGCTTGCTCTCATCGATATGCACCAATGGAATGCGCCCGTGAGTGGGGCGTAAGTACGTGCTCGGCCTGGATCTTGGGACGTCGCTCGGCGTTGCTAGGCTATTCACTGATGGAGAGATCGATGCCCAGACAGTTTGGCTTGAAGCAACAATCGGCGCTCGCACGGTCGGCGTCGCCGGGATCGTCAAACGCTTCGCCGGACCTGACTGCATCGGCGTCTGTATTGAAGAGCCATTCTCCGGACAGTTCTCCAGCGTCAAAGCGCTCTTCCCTATGCTTGGAGCTGCCATCCTCGCCTGCGAGCTGGAGGGGCTCCCGTGGTCGGCAGTCCATCTCTCTCGACTGAAGATCCACGCGACCGGGAAGGGGAATGCCAAGAAGCCTGAGATGCAGGCTGCCGCTAAGGAGCGCTGGGGCGTTTCGTTGAAGGAAGATGAGGCGGATGCAAGCTGGGCCGCCGCATACGCGATGGATAGCAACCTGTTCGTTTAGGGCGAACGTCTCGACGGAGAGCGGCATGGCTCAATCTCGATACGAACGAAACGTCGGCTTGATGATCCTGGCGGGGTGCCTTGTCGTAGGCGGCGGAATGCTCGGTTACGTCGTCTGGGATGCAATCGCGGACGAAGACGTGGGCATTCAGAGCGTACCAATCGCCCTATGGATGTCGGCTATCGCACTCTTGGTGATGGCTTTGATTTACGGCGTGGTCTATTTCCGAGAGCGGGCTTCCAGCAACCGCCAATCCTCGGATTATTTAAAGCGATGAGACTTCTTCACGGCTGATTTTTTGCCAGGGGGAGCTTTTCTCGGCGAAGGCGCGAGAATCTCACCAACGACGGGCTTTCTCGACGCCTTTTTGACCGCCTTCTTCGGGACTTTGGCTGCTGCCTTCTTGGCCATGGGGGCTCCGTTGCTCTCCGTGTCGCAGGCAGCGTGCCTGATTCTCTCTAAGCCTGCTTTTACATCTCCACTGCCGCCTCCGCCTGGCGAATTGCCGCGGCCCGCTCCATCTCCGGCGTGCTGTTCAATTGATGGAAGGCGGCATAATGGTAAGCGCGCTCGCGTGCCTGCGTAACTGGAATGTCCCAAGCCTTCGCCAGGCAATGGATTTCGTAGTCGCTCTCGGGTGAGATGCTGACCGTCATCGAGCAATACGCCTCGTTCAACCAGCATAAGAAGGTCAAGCCGACCGACTTCATTGAGGTGGGCGGCCCATTCGCTTCCCGGCGCCGGGCTCAGAGGCGTGTGTCTCAGCTCGCGGGCCGTGACCAGCGCCTGCGCGACGAACGGCGCAAACGGGTGCGTGGCGGCGCCCGCTAACCCGCCGCCGAGGCCTGCGACATTTGCGCTGAGCAACCAAATCTCAACGCCGATGTTGTAGGCCATCGTCGGCTGTGGAGATGAGTTATGCGTACCATCGTTCTGTGTGTCGGCTTCCTGACCCTTGCCGGGTCGGCCTCGGCACAAACAATCCTTTCCCGTGAACCTCACACCCTGAATCCGTTCGCCGTGGTCTACGTCCAGGGCGGCAATTGCTCGGCAGGGAAGGTGATGAAGGTGACGGGGATGGATCGGCGCCTGCGGAAGCGGACATGTGTTACGCTGGATACCGCGAGCGTGGCACCTGGCTCCAAGCCGTAAAATTCTTCCGGTTGTATTTACGGTCGATTTATCCAGTCCGTTGACGCGGCGGAAAGCGGTACATGCTTCGTTGAGGGCAGGAGGAGCCCAGATGATCCGTGCATCGCTTGTTGCATCCGTTGTTCTGTTGAGTGGTCCTGCTCATGCGGGCTCCGTCGTGGATTTGTCGGCACCGCAGCAAGGACCGTTTCCGTCCTACCTTGACCTGAATGACGGGAAACCCAGCAGTTGGGGTGAGACCCGTTCCCGGAAAGAGGTATCCGCCGAACCGGCGATCCGGGTCAACATGCCGGCTCCGCTTCCGCTTTCTTCGCTGGTGACGCCGGCAAAATCTGCGCCTACCCCAGCTCGGACTTCGTCGTCCGCTTCTGGCTCCAGCACACTTGTCCTTGTGAGCAGCACCCAGCGCGAAACAGTTAGACCGCAGCCTGCATCCAGGGGCTTTGGCGTCGGCCGACGACGCCGATAGTCAGAACCGCTTAGAAGCATTCAGCTGGCGCGTTCCCGCTAGAAGGATGATAGGGAGGACGCTCTTGCGAATCCTTTAAGCTAAGCTGATGCTTGGCCCTCATAGACGCGGCCAGACAGTCTTGATGTCAGGCCTGCCCACTGCTCTTCGTAGTCGTCTTCACGTGCGCGTTGCCCGAACGTCAGGCCAAGCGCATAAGAGAACGCGCTCAGGTCTTGACCGAGCCGTCCGAATGATCTGCATATGGCGTGCAGCTCGGCGCAGTGGAACGGGCGTGAAGGCCTCAAGATGCCGTTCGGGTTAAAGATGGCAGGACGAAGGGCCAAACGCTTCCCTTCTGCTGCATGAACATCGGTGAGCACCTGGAAGTGGGCAATCTGATTTCTCTTCGTTCGTCGCTTATCAGCCTTTTTCATCAACAGCTCCCAAATGCCGAGCAAACGCCGCCGCGGGTCAGTCAGTTCATTTGTCATGCCCTCGATAACGCGAAACCGTACCGCAGCGTTTGTGATGTTGAATTTCCCCTCCGAAAGATTGACGGAGTAGAACGAGGCCTGCACCGCGAGATTTGCCTGTCGCTCCTCATTTGGTTTGGCGATTGCCGTACTGAAGACTCCGTACAAGGCGTCTTCGACATGAGACCACTGCGCGATGCATCTGCCAAGGTTAGCGTAAAATAGGTCTTGCTCCTCGTTGATATTCATTCTCTCGCTCTCACTCAGACAATCTTTTCCGGTATCATATCTTCAAATTTGGGAAGGTCGGCGTGCCGAGCTGCCTCCGTAGATGACAGGCTACCGGGGTCAGCCGTCCCCTCTTCGAAAGAGCGTATGCGCATCGCCACGTGATAGAGGTCTGCGTTGAATTTGTAAGCGAGGGCCGCGCTGGTCGCGTACGCGATGCAAACCACAGAGTTGGGCGCCGCATTCTCCCATACAATCTTTTTCTCGTCGTGAACCATCGAGTGAACCTTGATGATGTCAGCGGCGATGTGAACATCGAGCAACCCCAGCTTGCCGATATTTTCTTTGTAGAAGGGTGCCTTGAAGCCGGCGATGGTGAATTCTTTGATTGTCGCCGGAGAGTTATGTTCATGCATGCTTTGTAAAGCAGCGCAAATTGCCTGTGAGATTGCGCACTTGTAAATGCAGACGAATGCAGAGAGACGATTTCGGCTCGAAGGCCGGACAGTAACTGACGTCGTGCTCGGTCTTCGGCGTCTTTTGCTGCCTTTTGCTCCAGCTCGTATCTGTGCAGCCTGGCGTCCTGCTCGATCTTCGATTGGTTTTCTTGAGACCGGATGAGGTTCTTGAAGCCGCGGTTGGTCTGCCATCCTACGACGCCCAGACCCACGACGGCGCCCAGAAGGGTGGCCAGTCCAGGGTCGATCCTCGCGCCGAGTTGCGATCCAAACCACAGGAGGTTTGGGATCAGGACGGCGATATTGGCGAGGAGCGCGACGCGTAGCTCGAATGGTAGCCGATTGAAACGGGATAGCATGCCCTGCCCAGCGCGAATCGAGGTGTTTACGCCGGGCAGTTTACTGAAGGTTGTGGGGAGCGCATACGCCGGGAACAGGTTAGATTGCCACGCGTACCTATGCGTTGCTGTCGCGACGAGAAACCGGCAAAACCGCCGCGTCCATCATCCCCGTTAGGGCCGGTTGACACCCGGCGTATGCTGCCTTGGCAATGGCGCTGACCTGAAAAGGTTTCAGGCGGCCATCTTCTGACAGGACTCGGCGCAAGCCCGGCAGGCAGCGACGCATTCATCCATGTCCCCGATGCGCTCGCAGTCCTTTGCGCACTCCGCACAGATCTCCGCGCACTCGCGGCAAGTGTGCTTATGATGGGGCGTTCCGATCAGCATGAAGTGGGCTGACGTCCGGCACATCTCTGCGCACGCCATCATCAGCCGAAAGTGATCGGGCTCTGTGTGCTCGCCGCCCATCTCCAGGCAGTGATTCATCGCCATGCTGGTGCAGGTCTTGTAGCAGGCGAGACAGGCTTCGATGCAGCTCTTCATCTCTGCTGATTGCATTGTGTTTTCCTTCAGCTCTTATCGCCCAGGTGCCTTTGGTGCTTCTGGCCCGGCGCCACCTTGCCGGTTTTCTCCTCCTCCCGTGTGGGAGGCTGGGGCTGATCCTTCGAACTTGGGTCACGTGCCCGTTCCTTGGTTTGCGGCTGCTCCTGGCTCTTCTCGTCCAGGGTTATGTCCTGATCAGATTTCGCCATGGCTTCCTCCAAAGAAAAAGGCCCCGGCGAACCGGGGCCAACCAGATTAAACGAATGGAGTTCCGTAATAGTCGTCCACCTTGCGGTAGCGACCGGTGTCCTGCCAGTCCCAATCCGCTTCGTTGCTGTACTTAGGGGCACCTTCGAGCTGATCCTTGGTCACATTGGTCAGGTAACCACCCAGCTCGGTGTCATACTTCAGCGTCTGCCACGGAAGCGGGTAGTGGTCATCGCCAATCCCGAAGAAGCCGCCGAAGCTGAGCACGGCGTATGAAGCTTTGCCGCTGACCTTTTCGAGCATAACGCGCTCGATGGAGCCGATCTTCTCGCGATCAGGGCCATACACCGCGGTGCCGTCGACCTTGTCGGTGCCGATGAGATTGCCGGTTTCACGTTCACCCATGATTGTCCTCCCTTGGCTTGTGTGGCGGTAGAACAGGGGGGTGTCTGCTTCGTTCCTCGACAAAAGGTCGCGCTGAACTTTATGGTCAGGTGAAGGCTCTAGCGGGCCACATCGCAACGCATGCAAATCGGCGATCTGCCAATGAAGAGCCTGACCCAGACAGGTCAACGGAAAAATACGGCTCAGGCCGGGAAGTGTCTAGCTCCGTCAAGATAGTCCGCCCAAGCCGACATCATGCTCACTCGCTCCTTCCAAAATTCGGCGGCGTGCATGTAAGCGCGGCGAGCTTCGTTCGGCTCTTGATGGGCGAGCTGCCTTTCTATTACATCGGGGGACCATTCTTGCATTTCGTTCAGTAGCGTCGATGCCGTTGTCCTAAAACCATGAGCCGTCATTTCTTCGCCCGTGTAACCAAGACGACGCAACGCCGCATTGATCGTATTTTCTGACATCGGTCGATGCCAAGAGCGGACCGAGGGAAACACGAACGGCGAGCTGCCAGTGATCGGATGCAGCTCCGCAAGTATTTGCAGCGCTTGGGGCGCGAGAGGAACGCGGTGCTCCCGGTCCATCTTCATGCGTTCGGCCGGAATTCTCCAAACGGCGCTCTTGTGGTCGAATTCTGTCCACTTCGCACCTCGGAGTTCGCCAGGACGAACGAACACCAACGGTGTAAATTTTAGTGCTTGTTTGACAATGAATGAGCCATCGATTCCGTCGATGGCGCGGAGCAGGGCACCGAGCTTTTTAGGATCTGTAATCGCGGCATGATGTTTGACGGTAGGGGTAATAAGTGCGCCCCGGAGATCTTGAGCTGGATCGCGGTCGGCTCGTCCCGTGGCAATCGCGAACCGGAATACCGATCCCGCAAATGATCGCAGGCGATTTGCAGTTTCGTAGGTGCCTCGCTTCTCAACTTTCCGTAGAGCGTCAAGCAACTCGGGTGGAGAGATGCTTGCTACGGGGCGACTGCCGATTTCTGGTTCGGCCAAAGAAACGAGCCATCGCTTTTTCTGCAGGGTAACTGCGGAGTAGTTCTCCTTCTCGAATTTGGCAATGAGCTCATCCGCCACGGCTTTGAAAGTAGTCGCGTATGATCGTTCAGTTGCACTGCGATCAAGCTTGCGCTGGTGGGATGGGTCAACGCCGCGCGCCAGCAACTGCTTTGCTTCATCCTTGGCTGTCCGCGCTGCGCTCAATCCGACTGCGGGATAAGTCCCCAGTGCAAGGGACTTCTGTTTGCGAAGGAAACGGTAGGAAAGGCGCCAAGCCTTTGTGCCACTAGGACGGACAAGTAGGTGGAGACCTTCGCTGTCGGAGAGTTTGTAGGCCGACTCCCTAGCCTTTGCGTTTCTACATTTGGCGTCAGTGAGCATTCAAGCAATCCAAAGCGCTGGACCAACACATTGGTCGCCCGGACCAACACAAAGACCAACAAAAATCGTGGATGTCGCTGGACAACCGAGGACGACGGTGGACGCGGTAGTTTGGCTAAAATCGCACATTATCAAAAGGTTGTCGATGGATTTTGGCCGATTCGCCGCGCCCGAAAAACCACCTCGGATCAACCACTGGTGCCCCCTGCCGGACTCGAACCGGCACGCCCAGAGGACTCAAGATTTTAAGTCTTGTATGTCTACCAATTCCATCAAGGGGGCAGGCTGCGTCTCCATAGCTGTAAATGCGCGCCGCGCCAAATCGGAAGTTCGCCAGTAAGCCTTGTCGGGAGTGAGCCTTGTCAGCTCGGCCTCAATCCGGCCACCGGGGGCTGCTTTACGCAACCTCAATAAAGCCCGCCTAGAAAGTCCCGATGATCGCTGACATCTCTCGCTCCCGTCTGCCGTCCCGCATTGCTGCGGCGGCTGCGCTGCTGCTTGCCGTTCACCTTGGCGGCTGTGCCGGCATGGGTGATGGGCCGTTGTCCGGAGCGTTTGTTGACCCGTCGATCTATGACCTGAGCGATTGCTCACAGCTCGAGGCGGAACGCAATCGCCTGGCGCGGCGCACGGCCGAATTGCAGGGGCTGATCGACAAAGCGCAAACAGGCACGGCCGGAAGCGTGGTCGGTGAAGTGGCCTATCGCAACGATTATATTTCCGCGCGCGCTCAGGCAAAGTTGGCCGAGGAGCAGTGGCAGAAGAACCGATGCATCGCATCGGCGCCGCCCCCAGCGCCCCCGTCGGCGATGCCCGCCAACCGTTCTTCCAGGCGCTGATGATGCGCCTCTGATGGAAGCATCGGCTGATCCGAAAGCCGGCTATCGCTTGGCTGGATCGTCAGGCGCT
The DNA here is from genome assembly GCF_018279705.1 of Tardiphaga alba. Lineage (NCBI taxonomy): Bacteria > Pseudomonadati > Pseudomonadota > Alphaproteobacteria > Hyphomicrobiales > Nitrobacteraceae > Tardiphaga > Tardiphaga alba. The sequence continues at coordinate 4,004,071 of NZ_CP036498.1, read as the reverse complement.
AGAGCTGCCAGTTATAAATCCAGTTTTGTCGCGCCTGCAGGCGTTGAGGGCCGAGCAGCCGCATCGTGACGTCGCGTGCGAGCGCCATCGGGCCGCGCAGGTGATAAATTTCTCCAGATCGCCGTGCGGTCTGCTGCACGCGGGTGACGCGTGGCTTGCGGAGGGTGGCGTAGCGCGCCAGAGCGGCCGGGACGTCGCGATCGTCCGTGGTCGCGCCGAGGCACTCCGCCAGAACGGCTGCGTCCTCGATGGCCATGCCGGCGCCCTGGGCTGCAAAGGGCACCATCGCATGCGCGGCATCACCGAGCAGGGCAACATGGCCCGCATGCCAGGCGCCGCCGTCCGGCATCGTATAGAGCGGCCAACATCCCCAATTGTCGATCGCCGCGATCATGGCGCGTGCGTTGGCCGGCCAGCGCGCCTGGCTGAAATGTCCATTGATGTCGTCGCTGGCGCCAGGGGTGTGCCAGCCGGGGGCGAGCGGCGCGCCGGGGACGATCGCCACCATATTGATCCGTTCACCCGCCGACATCGGATAGACGACCAGATGCGCGCGAGGGCCCATCCACAATTGAACGCCGGACGGCCGGATCTCTTTCGGCAGGCTTGCGGCATCGCAGGTGCCGCGCCAGGCGATCAGGCCCGAAAATTGCGGCTGCAAATGCGGGAACAGCTTGCCCCGTATCACCGACCACGCGCCGTCCGCGCCGATCAGGCAACCGGCTTCGGCCCCGCCGATGCGCACGCCTGAGGCCGTGGCTTCGATGTTCTCGACCGGCATGCCGAGGCGAAGGTCGATCTCCGGGCGGCTTTGTGCTTCGGCCAGCAGCGCGGCCTGCAGGTCGGCGCGGTGAGCTAGCCAATAGGGGGCGTCAGGCCGGGCGCTGGCCGTGAGCGACAGCCGTGTCACCTCGCCGCCGCTGCGCGCCGTCATGATGGTCACCGCACGTGGTGTGACCACATGGGGTCCGAGACGTTCGGCAAGTCCGAGTGAAATCAGGATGCGGCTGGCATTGGGAGACAGCTGCAACCCGGCGCCGACTTCTTCCAGCCGGGCGGCCTTTTCGAGAACGGTGACACGAAAACCCTTGGCGGCAAGCGCCAGTGCAGCTGTCAGACCGCCGATGCCTGCACCGGCGACGACAATGGTCCTCGACGACGTCATAGCTGGAAAATCAGGCCGCCTTGTCCTTCACCACGCATTCCGGCGGGCGAGCCTGGCCAGCGCCGAGGTCGCTGGCGTAGCGATACAGGGTCGAGCAATAGGGGCAGATGATCTCGTTATCGTCGCCGAGGTCGAGAAACACATGCGGATGGTCGAACGGCGGGTTGGCGCCCACGCACATGAACTCCTTCGAGCCGATCTCGATGATCGGAACGCCGGCGTCATTGTGAAAGTGCGGAACCACGTGGTCGGACATCGTATCTACCTTTGCTTGCAACAGCCGCGCGCTCCCAGCGTCCACGACCGTTCAGTGCGGCGCACCATACCGGCCCGGATGCTGATTCCTAGACCGCGGAACTGGCATTCAGTCCTGCAAATTCGACACAGTTTGGGTGCCTCACGATAGCCCTTCTTTCGTCGGGGCGGTTGTGTCCGAACCGTGACGCACCACTTGAATGGAGGTGCACCAATAAGGATTTGGGATGCGGTTTCGGCTTAGTACGGCTTTGACAGGGATTGCGGTCTGCATGACCGCAGGTCTGTTGCTGTGGCCGCATGCCCGGGATGCGGGTGCTGTGCTGATTGCGCAGGACGATCCGGTGGCGCTGGCGGATGCCCAGGTCACCGCCGCGCTGCGTCGCGACCCCGACATGCTGGCGAAGCAGGCCGAGGACGCATTGACGGCCCAGGATGCCGATCTCGCCAAGAGCTTTGTCGATCTCGCGGAGGCCCGCAACGTCAGGCTGCCGGACGGTCTCGTGCAGCGGGTGAACGAGGCCGTGGCGGTGGATGCTTCGGCCGCTAACTTTGCCAAGCGTTTCGCCACTGGTTTCGTGACCGGCAATGCCGACGATCTCGCCACGTTGTCCGGCACGGTCGCCGGCGACCTGTTTGTCTTCGGTGATATCCGCGACGCCGTTCGCGAAGGCAAGCATTTGGTGATGGGGGAGGATACCGATCACCTGATCCTGGGGCTCGCAGCGGCAGGTCTCGCCGTGACCGCGGCCACCTATGCCAGTGCGGGCGGCATGACGCCGGTGCGGGCCGGACTGACGCTGGTGAAGGACGCGCGAAAGGCCGGACGCATCGGCGAGGGGCTTACTGCTTGGGCGGCGCGTTCGGCCCGTGGCATGGTGGATGGGCCGGTGCTCAAGGAGGCGATGATGAATGTGTCCGTGTTTCGTCCCGGCCAGACCTTGGCGGCCATGAAGACCGCCTTTCGCGCCGAGAAGGCCGGCGACATCGTACGATTTGCCAAGGATGTCGGCCGCGTCGGCGAAAAGGCCGGCACGCGCGGCGCGCTGGATACGCTCCGCATCGCGCAGGGGCCGAAGGATGTGGCCCGCGCATCGAAGCTTGCGGTCGCCAAAGGCGGGCAGACCCGCGCGATCATCAAATTGTTCGGACGTGGCGCCGTCGTTCTCGCAGCGGGTGCTTTCCATCTCAGCATGTGGCTGCTCTGGGCGCTGTGGATGCTGATCGGTCTCGTCATCTCCATCAAGGCGACCACCGAGCGCATTACCTGGTCCTGGCTGCAGCGATCCAAGGCGCGCCGCATCAGGCGCGAACTCGCGGTGCGCCAGGACGTATTACTCCAGAACATGGCGGCAAAGCAGACTTCGCCGGCTCCCGCACTGGCGCAGGCTGCCTAGCAAGGCTAAATTCGCCACTTCCCACCCACATCGCATGTCTCAATTACAACGGAATCCTGGATGCCGAGCTTTCACAACGGCGCAGTCGAAATCTCTTATCTCGATGAAGGCGAGGGCGAGCCGATCGTGCTCGTGCACGGTTTCGCATCGAGCAAGAATGTCAACTGGGTGTACCCGACCTGGGTGTCCGAGCTGAAGAAGCACAATCGCCGCGTGATCGCGCTCGACAATCGCGGACATGGCGATTCCACCAAGCTCTACGATTCCGAACAATATGGCATCGGCATCATGGCCGCCGATGTGCGCGCGCTGCTCAAGCATCTGAACATCGCGCGCACCGATATGATGGGCTATTCAATGGGTGGACGTATCACCGCCTATATCGCCTATAGTCATCCGGAATTGCTGCGCTGTGCGATCCTCGGTGGCATCGGCATTGGCTTGATCAAGGGCGGTGGCCCCGGCGAGAATGTCGCGTCCGCGCTCGAAGCAGCGTCGCTCGAGGATGTTAACGATCCCATGGGGCGGACCTTCCGGGCCTTCGCAGATCAAACCCGCTCCGACCGCCGCGCGCTCGCGGCGTGTTTGCGCGGTTCGCGTCGCCTGATGACGAATGAGGAAGCCGCGTCCATCAAGGTGCCGGTATTGATTGCGGTCGGTACCACCGACGATGTGGCGGGTTCAGCGCATGAGCTTGAAAAGGTGATCCCCGGCTCGCAAGTGCTGGACATTCCCAACCGCGACCACATGCGTGCGGTCGGCGACCGGGTCTACAAGGAAGGCGTTCTCGACTTCCTGTCGCGCCAGAGCTGATCATGTGAGCCGCGGCGACGATGCCGAGGCCTTGTTTTCACCGTATCAGCGCCCACTTCTTCCGCACGCCCGGTTATTGGGCGTGCCGGGCCGTCGCCGGGAACGTGTGCTAATTCAAGGTGTTAGCATGCAAGTATCGGGTAGGCCGGCATTCACGATGGCATGAGGCCCGCCACGACAGCATGGGGCACTGTGCTATAATCTTCGCCTGTTTGATGAATTTGCGAGTCCGCCATGGCCGTGCAGAGCACCAATCCTACCACCGCGAAACTCGCAACCCTGGACCCGATCTGGGATCGTATCCGCAGCGAGGCTGAGGACATCGTCCATCGCGAGCCAGAGCTCGCGTCCTTCATCTATTCAACGGTGTTGCACCACAGTCGCCTCGAGGACTCGGTGGTGCATCGCGTGTCCGAGCGTCTCGATCATGCGGCGCTGTCCGGCGATCTGATCCGTCAGACCTATAGCGAAGCGCTGCGCGACGATCCCGATATCGGCAACGCCTTCCGCGCGGATCTCGTTGCAGTGTTCGACCGCGACCCGGCGACCTCGCGCTTCATCGACCCGCTGCTCTACTTCAAGGGCTTTCACGCCATTCAGGCGCATCGCCTTGCGCATTGGCTCTACAACAAGGGCCGCAAGGATTTTGCGTGGTATATGCAGAGCCGCGCGTCCGGTGCATTCCAGACTGATATCAACCCGGCTGCACAGATTGGCCGCGGCATTTTCCTGGATCACGCCACCGGCTTCGTCGTCGGTGAAACCGCTGTGATCGAGGACGATGTCTCGATCCTGCATGGTGTGACGCTTGGCGGCACGGGCAAGGAAAACGAAGATCGTCACCCGAAGATCCGTCGCGGCGTGTTGATCGGTGCGGGCGCAAAAATTCTCGGCAATATCGAAGTCGGCCATTGCGCGCGCATCGCTGCGGGCTCTGTCGTTGTGAAGCCTGTGCCGCACAACGTCACTGTGGCGGGCGTGCCGGCGAAGATCGTGGGCGAGGCGGGATGTTCAGAGCCATCGCGCACCATGAACCAGATGCTCAACGCGCTAGGCTTGTAAGCAACGCGCGAATACGCTCCTTGTGTCATCCCCGCGAAAGCGGGGATCCAGTATACGGCGACCGACCGGTTCAATTCTCGCAACTTGTGTCTACTGGATCGCCCGCTCCAAGCGCGCAATTGCGCGCCAGGGCGGGCGATGACAATCGAATTTTTTCGGTATCGCACTGCAGTGGATGATGTGAATTTTCGACAAACGGCCTAGCCGCGCGCGTCATCTGGGATTAAACGTTTCTCCATCAACTCATCCCACATCACCTGCATTGGAGACGCCTGTGGACGTTCAGGAAGTCAGAAAACTCGACGCCTATCTCAAGCGTGTATTCGGCAACCAGAAGATCCGCGTCGTGCCGCGCCCGAAGAAGGATGACTCGGCCGAAGTCTATATCGGCGAGGAATTCGTCGGGGTGTTGTTCGTCGACGACGAAGACGATGATCGCTCGTTTCAGTTCCAGATGGCGATCCTGGAAGAAGATCTCGCCGATAGCGAGTAAGGCGACTTATCGTCCCCAAGGCGGACCGTCAGCCGGTCCATGGCATCACCGACCGTGCGCCAGTCATCGAGCCAGGCGCGCGGGAAACGGAAGACGAGATCGGCGCCGCCGACGCGGCGTTCACTCATGCACATGCCCGGCGTGGCCCCATCCCGCGTGCAGCGCGCAACCAGTGTGGGCGCGCTGCCGAGAAACAGATCTTCCTTCGCGTATGGCGTGCTGTCGTAGAAGGGCTGAATAGTCAGTCCGTCGGCGCTGCGTGACGCCTGATCCGCATAGAGCGGATAGATCGTGCGCAAGCGCGCATCCGGCGACGTCGCATTGTGATGCGCCGAGATCGACAGGAAAATGCGGTCGATCGGCTGCACGTGCTCGTCGAAATTCTCCACTGTCACATGACGCGGCGCTTCGTTGGCCTCCAGCGCAGGGTATGTGTAGCTGAGATCGACGCGCTCCTGCGGGCCGGAATGCTTCTGCACCTTGCGGCGGAAGGCATGGCCCTCGACGTTGAACAGCGTGGAGCCGACGCTCACCGGAATGCGATCGGGGTCGCCGGGCTTCTGGCTGTGCCAGGTCGGCCATAGCAGATAGGCGACGACCGCGACGGCAGGGGCGGCGAGACCCAAACCAAACAATGTCGGTACGAGATTGCTGTGACGGCGCTGGCGGCGGCGTGGCCGCGTCGTCGGGTGTGTCGGGAACAGCAGGGACATGCGCGCGTAAGCAACTACCACTCAACAGAGTTCCGCGGCATGCCACGGCGAATCAACTGGTTGAACATGCACTTGATTGGTTAACGGCCTGCTTGCGCGGCGCCGCAATTCCATTCGAGCCATGCAGGAGGTGCAACCGCAGGTCCCGCGTTAACGATTTTTTAACGTTAGTGTGGCGTTCCGTCGCAATATGGTGCATTGCAAGCGAGAACATTCAATTGCCCTAGAAAAACTTCTTATGTCACCTATTGCTCTCAACTGTTTCATTCAGATCGCCATTGGTTTTGCCATCGCAGGCGCTGTCGCCAGCGCGTATCAGGCTTTCGTCAACCGCCCGCCAAGCTTCGCGTTGCTGCAGCAGGGACCGACGCCGGAAGGCTTTGCCGCCGTCCCGCTGCTGGTCTTCACGGCGCCGTTCGTCATCATGCGCAACACGTTGCGATCCGGCGCACCGGAGCCGCATCGCTTCCAGTTCGTGATGATCGCGACGGTGCTTGCCGGCTTCTGGAGTCTGATGTCCGGCACGTTCATCGTTTTGACGTTGCAGGCTCTCGGCATTCTGGCCGGCGCGTAGGCCTCATCGTAAGTGCAGACTGGTCTCCGCCTGCCGCTTCATGGCAGTGTGCTCGTCACAGGGAGACCACGCACTCATGGCAATCTACGAACTCGACGGGCAGGGTCCGGACCTTCCGGCCGACGGAAATTACTTCATCGCTGAGACGGCTGACGTGATCGGCAAGATCCGTCTGAAACCACAGGCCAGCGTCTGGTTCGGCGCCGTGCTTCGTGGCGACAATGAATGGATCGAGATCGGTGAAGGTTCAAACGTGCAGGACAACTGCACCTGCCACACCGACAAGGGCTTTCCGCTGACCATCGGCAAGAACTGCACCGTCGGGCACAATGTGATCCTGCACGGCTGCACCATCGAAGATGGCGCGCTTGTTGGCATGGGCTCGATCGTGATGAACGGTGCACGCATCGGCAAAAACAGCATTGTCGGTGCCGGCTCGGTCATTACCGAGGGCAAGGAATTTCCCGATAACTCGCTGATCATCGGCTCGCCCGCACGTGTCATTCGCACGCTCTCGCCGGAGCAGGTTGCGGCAATGGGCAGCGCGGCGCGCTTCTATGCCGCCAATGGCCCGCGCTTCAAGCAGGGTATGAAGAAGATCGGCTGATCACGGCTACGGTCGGAAGGCTCACGTGCCTTCCGACTCCCGCGCTTCTATCGCACTGGCAACGCGTTCGTGGCCCGCGCTCCAGAGCGCATAATCTTCAGTCCCCTCCTGATACGGGTTGCCTTCGGCGGGAATATTTTTGCTGGCTGCGCCTTCACCCTCGATGAACGGATCTCTTTGCGGCTCGTTTGGCATGTGGTCGCTTCCTTGTTGCGGGGGTATTGTTTCGGCGCCTTGTCGTTTTGCGATCCGATGTGGATTGGCCAACCTCATTCACGCTTCTGCGTAACGCATCATCGAGGTCGGTCGGGACGCCATGCTTCTGCAGCAGATCAGCAAAAGCTTCGTCAGCAAGCTGCTGCATCGTTGTCCCCCGATCACGACCGAGCTGCGTCAGTCTACCCAGTGTGTCGTCATCGAACGTGATTAGCTTCCGCATGGCGCGCCCATCTGTCGTGAAATCAAGCGCCACGCACCGAATTCGTTCCGGGCACGGAACGCTAGCTATCACCGGCCGTTGATGCGCCAAGGGAGATTTCTCATGGCTCATACATCGCGTTTCGTTGCCGGCCTCGCAGCTGTTTTGCTGCTGTCACCAGGGGCGGTTCTCGCACAAAGCGGCGGTGCTGGAGGTGGCGCGGCCGGCGGCACTGCTGGCACCAACAGCGCTGGTACGGCGAATGCCAGCGGCGGACGGGCGCCGGCCGGCATTACCACCGGTGCGAGCGGCACAGGCCAGCCGTCGTATGATGGCAAGCCAAGCACGGGCAACGATCTCGTCGATAAGCAGGATCGCGACGTCGACCGCAAGGTGAAGAACATCTGCAAGGGATGCTGACGCGGGCATAGTCGTGTCGCATATGATCCGCTGCGTGCAAGCTCGCGAATAAGTGACGGTTGCCGAATTTCACGATGGTCGCAATGCGGATAGATAGCTACTGATGATCAATGCGCGATTGCGCATGATGGAGAGTAGCGAATGTTCCGCAAGGCGATATTGGGATTTTTGGTGACTGTTGCTTGTGCAATGTCGATCCCCACGAGTGCTTCGGCGGGCGGAGGTTTTCACAGACACGGCTTCTATCGTGGTTTTGGCGGTCCCGGTTTCGGTTGGGGATATCCGGGCTATTACGGCTATGGTCGCTACGGATATGGTTTCGGCTATCCGTCGATCTACCGTTATGAAGATCTGGGCGGCTGTCGTCTGGCCAATCAACGCATCCGTACCGCAAAAGGCTGGCGTGTTCGCCGCGTTGAAGTCTGCGAATAACGCAGTGATCGCATATCCGCGTCTCTATGCATTCAGCGTAGAGGAGCTTTTCGCGCGTTGCAGTTATGAATATTCCGAAGTCGTGCTACTAAAGTCGCAACCTGCGGTGCAGCGGTAGTTTAATCCGCGCGTTGCGGGGGCAGCGCGGCTTCATAGGCGCGAGGGGGACGTCAGGTCGGCTGGTTCGTCAATTGCGAGTTTCGATTTGCAAAACCGAGCGCATGATCATGATCCTCGATATTTCTCATCTCACGCTGTTCTTCATGGCCACCGTCTGCGCATTGGCGATGGCATTCGTATGGATGTTTTGCGAATTTGAGCGTCGGTTTGGTCGGCGCGTCTCGGCCGCTGCGCTTGCACGGTTCGGTCATCAAATCGATGGAAAGCCTGATCGCGATCGATCGCGTCGCGACTGATGCATGACTGTCTCCGTGCGACGCGTTTCGTGCGGCTTCGAAGAGATCAGTTCAACCGTCAAAAAAGTTGCGCCCGAGCTTTGGGGGAAGCTCGGGCGCGCGCGATCCGGTCTGGGACGGGGAGGGGTGGGGATGTGACCGGGTCGCGTGTCTCCAATTCCTGTTGTGATCAGCGAGCGCTGGCGGTGGCGGTTGCCGGGCGATTGTCACCGAGCGAGACCCACTGGTTGGGATCGCTCTGCGACTGACGCTTGACGAAGCGGTAGCCAGTCTCGGTCCAGGCCAGCACATTCTCGTTCTGATTATCGAGAACGTATTCGCCCTTGTTGGTCTTCACGGTGAGCACGGCATGGCCGTCGCCCTTCTTGTCGCGCACCACCGTGATCAGCAGTGCTTCACGCGGCCAGCCAGCCTCGATCAGCATCTTGCGCTTCAGCAGCACGTAGTCTTCGCAATCGCCGTAGCCATCGTCGGGCAGCGACCACTTCTCGATCACGCCCCAATGATCCATGTCGGTGAGCGGCTTGATCGTCTCGTTGACCCAACGATTGACGCGCACCAGATCCTTCCACGCAGTCTGCGTGATGACGATGTCACGTGGCTGCGTGGCGCCACCGCGGCACTCGACCGGATTCTCCGAACAGAATTCGACCCAACCGATCGGCGCACGCGTGGTGTCGCCGAGGCTTGCATAGAGTTTTTCGCCGGCAGCATGTGCCGAAACCGTTAGTCCGCACAGGATTGCCGCAACGACAAATCCAGTGATACGCCCCTTGTTACCAGCCATTGTGGCCCCCGTTTTTGTTGGGACCATCATTGGCAGGAAGGATTTTCGTCGCCGCTAAGTCGGCGAACGACAATTGAGACGACTACGATTCAAACACGCGGCGAACTTGATTCAAATTTTATGCAATCGAGTTCGCATAAAATTTGCCGCGTTAATCGTTGCAATGCTGGAAAATCGGGACGTGTGCATCTCCCGCATCGTGCGCGTTAACCGCTGCGGTTAAGGCGATCATGTGCGTGCGGTATCTGCTGACGCAGATAGCGCACTCACAATGCTGCAAAATCGGGATTTGGTGCGCTTTCCCGTTTACCGGGCGTTGACGCTGTCTTCCAACGTATCCGGAGACTGCTCATGCGCGAACTCCAGCGCGAAGCCTTCTTCGAGATGACGGACCACGCGAGACGAGATGCGGCCGAGCATGACCTGGGCGTTCAGCGGCGGACGCTTCTCGGCCGCGATGGCTGCGCCGGACAGCGACAGATCGATGATACGGCCATTCATCTGGACGCCGTCCTCGAGGGTCAGCACCGCGATTGGGTTCCGCGGAACGATACGATCGTGCCGACGATCCTCGGGCAGGTTGAGGATGTCGCGATTGGCCAGCCAGGTCAGTTGCGCCGCCAGCTTGTCGCGTTTCCGGGGCGTGGCACCGACGGTCATGGCGAAGCCGTTGTCGATGATGCGGGTGACTTTCCCTTCGACGCGGCCAATATGGTCAAGATAGGCGATGACGCGGTCGCCGATATTGCCGATGCCGGGGCCGAGCAGTGCAAGGCCGCCTGGGGACATGTTGATGACCTGGCAGGGGAATTCACGACGGTCCGGCAGCATGTACCGGCCCAGAAGATGAACTTTCACGCGCTGGAAGCGTCGCCGTTCTTCTGCGGAAGGAAGAATCGATTTGGTTTGGGCGAGCGCCATCGGTGTCAGGCCGGTCCTGCGGAGCAATTGCCACCGACCGTAAGGCCTGCAAGGTTAATGGCGCGTTAGCAAATACCGTTTCGGCGCAACCACGTCGCGTGGCTCTCAAGCCTGGCAGCCAGGGGGAGCTTAGCTCAGGCCTTCATAGACCATCAGGCCGCGCGCCGCCTGCAGCTTGCGCAAAATACGCGGCGCGAAGCGCTGCGGCTGATGGGCGAGATACCGGAAAGACGTCATTTCAAGCGGTCCGAGCCGGCCGATCACCGGCGTCATGGACGCCAGCAGCCCGGTCAGGCTGATCGGCGTATGGGCCCGCGCGGCGAAAGGCAGCAGCATCATTTCGAGATGGGCCTTGTCGCCGGTTTCGGTATGCGCGGTCACGCCGGCGACGGCCACCAAAAGCTCCTCGGAAACGACCGTAACCATCTCCTCGATGTCGCTCCGACCGGCAGCGCCGAACAGCTGCGGGAACGACTCGCTCTTCAAGTCGCGGCCGAACATGGCGCAAACTCTGGTACCGGCGACCCGGAACGGGAAGCCTGCCGGCTTGTCATAACCGAGCACGAAAATGTCGCCGAGCAGTTCCCGAACCGGGCCGGGTTCGATCTCGCTGCGATCGGGCGCACGCGCAAAACCGCGTTTTTCGTCCCAATAGGCGAAGAACTTCCGGCTCGATGGATGTTTCATGCGCGCTGATCCTGACCCGGTCAGCTGGCGACAGGGACAAGTCTGTCCCGAATCCATCCATGTCCGACCGCTACATGTTGTGCAGACCGGTCATTGCAGCGTCCATGCCGAAACGTCGTTTTCCACTGAGTCGCTTTGGCTTTCCGTCGTTAAGGTTATTTTTACCATGTTCTTGAGATCGCGGGGACAACAGGTATTCTTCTCGCACTCCAGAGCGGAGCGGGCTGTCTCCAGCGGTTCGCTTCGCGCGCTTCGATACACAGGGTTGTCGTCAAACAAGACGGTCACCGCGCGGGGAGGGGTGGGGATGTCGGCCATATGGTCGATACACGTCGCCCGGCGCGAGAAGATCGATCAGGCCAGGGAGAGCCTTTCTCAGAGGCTCTCCCTTTTTCTTTGCCGGGTGGTCCTCAGGCCGGCCTTGGCAGGATTACGGCGACGCTGAGCCCGCCAAGCTTTGAGCTCTCCAGCTCGATCCGCCCCGATAGGCCTCGGCGAGATCGCGTGTGATGGCGAGCCCGAAGCCGGTACCGGGCAGGGTCTCGTCCCAGCGTTGACCGCGCCCGATCGACTGCATCTGTTCGGTCTGCAGGCCGGGGCCGTCATCCTCGACGCGCAACACGGTTTCCCCGTCGCTCTGCGTCACAATGAGACACACGCGCGTCGTGGCCCATTTGCGCGCATTGTCCAGCAAGTTGGCCAGCATCTCGGTGAGATCGCCGTCATCGCCGTGAAAGCTGGCATCGGCTGCGATATCGCAGTCCCATTGCAGCCCGCGATCGTCAGGCAATCGCCGCAGCGCACGGACGATCTTGTCGGCGACGGGTGCTATGGGAATGGCGCCGCGGCTCAGTGCGGCCGAGACACCAGCGCGTGCGCGCGCAAGGACGCGATCGACCTGCTTGCTCATCAGCAAGGTCTGCTCGTCGATGGGATCGGCGATGTCGTTCCGATCATCTTGCCGTGCTTGTCGGGCGACTGCTCCGAGAACAGCCAGCGGCGTCTTTAATCCATGGGCGAGATCCGCGGCATGGGTTTTGGCTCGCTCCAGCGCTGCATCCTGAAATGCGATCAGGCGATTGAGATCGTTGACCACCGGCTGCACTTCGTCCGGGAAGCCGCCGCCGAGCGTACGACTGCTACCGGCGTGAATGCGCCGCAGCCCGCGTCCCAATTCATCGAATGGGCGCAGTGCGAGGCGGATGAAGATCGACATCGCGATGACGAGAATGATGCCGAGAGCGCTCAGCGACAGCACCAGCAATCTGAACAGATATTGCTGGGACGCTGCGAGATCCGACCTGTCCAATGCAGCGACGATCTGCAGGCGCGCATCCGATCCCGACGCAGTCGTGACAGCAATCGTTTGAACGACGGCCAGCAGTTTTGCGCGGTCGGGACCGACGAGATTGGTCGTCCAGCGTGCGTCACCGTGCTGGTCATGCGGTACGGTGAGCGAGAAGTCCCACAGTGAGCGGGATCGCGCGCTATTGTCGGCATGACTGATCTGCCAATACAGCCCACTATACGGCGTCTCAAAGCGCGGATCGGACAGCGGCGTCTCGAGCGAGGGCGCGCCGCTCGCATCCACCTTCACCTGAGCCGCAATCGAGACGACGATCTGGCCGAGTTCGGCCGCAGCACGGCGCTCGATTTCCTGATTGAAGATGGTCTTCAGGCCGAACGCAGCGAGACCGAGCGCGATGGCGATGGCCAGCGCCGCTGCACAACTGAGCCGGAACGAGAGCGAACGCGTATTCACGATGGCGCCGCCGGAATGCAGTAGCCGCGGCCGCGATGGGTCTCGATCAGCGGAAATCCGAGCTTCTTGCGCAAACGTGCGACGATGGCCTCGACGGCGTTGATGTCGCGGTCGGCATCGCCGGAATGGATATGTTCGAGCAATTCGCCCTGCGACATCGTGCGCCCGCGATGCAGAAGCAGATAAGCAAGCAGGCGATATTCCATGGCCGTCAGCGCAAGCGAGCGGCCATCAATGGTGGCGGTCTGCGAGCGGGTATCGAGTTCGAGCGGGCCGGCCTTGATCAGTGCTGACGCCTGTCCAGCGGCGCGTCGTGTAATCGCGCGCAGGCGGGCCAGCAGCTCCTCCATCTGGAACGGCTTTGCCAGATAGTCATCGGCACCGGCATCAATGCCTTCCACCTTGTCGCGCCAGCCGTCGCGTGCGGTCAGCACCAGAACCGGCGTCGCGATGCCGGCTTCGCGGAGGCGCCGCAGCACCGTGAGGCCATCGAGGCGGGGCAGGCCGAGATCGAGCACGATGGCGTCATAGTCTTCGGTCTCGCCCTTGAACCAGGCCTCGTTGCCATCGACGACTGTTTCCACGGCATAGTTCGCAGCTTCTAGTCCGCTGCGGATATCTGCGGCGATCCGCGGTTCGTCCTCTACCACCAGAATGCGCATGCGTCAGTCGATCTTGATGACCGCGAGGGTCTGCGCATTGATCTCGATCTCGCGCCGTTTGCCGGATGCCGTGAGCACCTTGATCTCATAGACCCAAACTCCATCGTCGCGATCAAGCTCGACCTTGATGACCTCGCCAGGCAGCTTGTCACGAGCCACGGCCAGCACTTCTGTCAACGGACGAATATCCCCGCTATTGAGCGCCTGCAGGGCACAGTCTTGCGAGCGCTTGCATTCGGACTTGTCATCCTTGGCAACCGCCACATGCGTCGCGGCGCTGCCGACGACCAGAGCAGTCAGCAAGATGCCGATCAGCATCGCGGTGCGGGTGATTGCGCTGGCGCGGATGATCATCGCGAGCTCCGGGTTTTGGTGTCTGGCCATTCATCCAGCGAGGGCGGATTCACGCATGCGCGGTGCCGGCTTGTTGAGTGGCTTGTCATCGGTCTCGTTGGCAGGATCGTTCGGCGCGTCCATCGGCCGGCGTGTCCTCATTGCAGCGTGGCCTCCGCCTGCCGGTGCCGTCAAGCCGGCCACGGCACAGACCAGAATCATCAGGATCACGAATGTGTCGAGGTGCAATTCGACCGCTGCCATCAGAGGCAGCGTAACGGCGAGCAGGAACATGGCGGGCATCATGGGGCATCTCCGGTCGGTTGAGCTGTCCCGAACCTAGCGAAGCCTCGCTGACGGCTCCCTGACAGGCGGTGTCAGGAAAGCGGCGGCGACGATATGGCATCAGCCGGGTCATTCATCGATTTGGAGAAAGAACCATGAAATACCCAGCCATTGCCCTGATCGCCGCGTCGCTTGTTTTGGCCGCGGGGGCGCACATGCCGATGACATCGTCTGCAAGTCCGAAGCTGCCGGGCAGGGCATGCCGATCGAGAAGGCCATCGAGAAAGCCGAAACGCTGGGCTATGCGGTCAAGAAGGCCAAGCGCAGCAAAGGATGCTGGGAAGTCGAAGGCTTCGACAGCCATGGCGCCGAGGTCGAAATTCGGATCGATCCCGTATCCGGTGAGATCGTCAAACCGGCCGATTGGCGGGCGGGTAAGCGGAAAGCCGATTAAGCCCGCGAATGCCTCAAGGCGCTGGGGCCTTTTTTTGGCCAGCGCCTTTCGCAGTCTGGCCGGCTTTCGGCTGGAGCGTCAATTTCAGATCGAGCGCGTTGAGTACGCGCATGACGGTCGCAAATTCCGGGCGCCCGCTGGCAGACAGAGCCTTGTAAAGGTTCTCCCTCGCAAGGCCGGTCTTGTTTGCGATGCCGGACATGCTTTTGGCACGTGCGACAACACCAAGGGCATGAACAATCAATGCGGGATCGCCGGTCTCCAGTGCCTCGGCCATGTAAAACTCAATGGCTTCCGGCGTTTTCAGGAATTCCGCAGAGTCATATGGAGCGGTCTTGGTCATCGGTCTTCCAATCTGCAAGAAGTCTCTTCGCGTCTTCCACGTCTGCCGTTTGCGATTTCTTCGTTCCTCCACATAACAGGAGGATCAGTGTGTTGCCGCGGCGCGCGAAATAGACCCGGTAGCCAGGCCCATAGTCGATCCTCATCTCGCTGACGCCGCCGCCGACTGGTTTGACGTCGCCAGCATTGCCGTGAGCGAGACGGTCCACGCGAATGGCGATTTTAGCTGCCGCACGGTCGTCTCGAAGAGACCGAGCCCAGGATGCGTAGCGCTCCGTTCGGATCACTTGCAGCATGGTTGTATTTTATAAGATACAGTTTGCGGTCGTCAACATGACAACGGTTGGCGCTCGTGGTACGCGCTTCGACGCTTCGCGGACCCATCTTGCATCGCGGCACCAAACCCGCCTATCTGGAGGCATCGCTCGCCAGAGCCGTTACAGACCGTGCCGCCTTGGACCCTTCGGAAAATCCCCCGCGCGAACCACTATTGACCCTGCCGGGCGCGCTGACGGCCTATATCGGGCTGCTTGCGGTCATTCATCTGATCCGCGTGCTGCTGCCGGTGGACCTGGAATACTGGACAATCGAGCTGTTCGGCTTCATCCCGAAGCGCTACGACCAGACGCTGCTGTCGATGCCGTTCCCGGGCGGGACGGGTGCCGAGATCTGGACCTTCGTCACTTACTCGCTGCTGCACGCCAATCTCAGCCATATCGGCTTCAATATTCTATGGCTGCTGCCCTTCGGCAGCGCGCTGGCGCGCCGCTTCGGTGCGGTGCGTTTCTTCCTGTTCATGGCGGTGACAGCGATCGGTGGGGCTGCTGCGCATCTCGTCACCCATGCGCACGAACTCGCTCCGATGATTGGTGCTTCTGCTTCGGTTTCCGGCGCGATGGCAGCGGCGATCCGCTTTGCTTTCGTGCGCGGCAGTTTCCTGTCTTTCAATCGCGGAGATGCCGACGAAGCGGCCCGCGTGCCGGCCCAACCATTGTTCCGCGCATTGCGCGATACGCGGGTGATCGGTTTTCTCGCGGTATGGTTCGGCGTCAATATTATCTTTGGCATGGGCTCGATCGCTGTGGGCAGCGAAGGCGCGACGGTAGCCTGGCAGGCGCATATTGGTGGTTTTGCTGCTGGACTGCTGCTGTTTTCGCTGTTCGACCCGATTCCGCGGGCGCAGCGCACGCATTCCGAGCCATCCTCTTCGGACATGCCGGACTTGCGCTGAGAACGTGCTCGCATCTTGCGGGTGCAGTGCACATCCCCATCATTACAAATCAGACAGGTGACTCACGCCGGCAGGTTCGGCTCTCGAGGCCGAATCCGTTCTGCGTGAGCGGTGGTTAGGCTCGATCACCCATACCTCAAGACCATCGGGCTTCGCCTCCGTATCCGCTTGTTTGGAACAAGAAGGAACGACCGCGCTCATCGCAGGGGCCAGGTCAGTGAGGAGGCGACAAAATGCTGGTTAGTGCAATTCTCGACGGCAAGGGCCATCACGTGGAAAGCGTCGCACCGGGCGACAAGGTATCGTCGGTGGTGAAATTGCTTGCCGAACGAAAGATCGGTGTTGTGCTGGTGATGACCAAGCAGCAGATCGACGGCATTATTTCGGAGCGCGACATCGTGCGCGTGATCGCCGAACGCGGCGCCAGCGCGCTGGATGAGGATGTCGGTGCCGTCATGACGCGCAAGGTCGTGACCTGTTCGCCGTCCGACACGGTGGGCTGGATCATGGAGCGCATGACCAACGGCAAATTCAGGCACCTGCCGGTGCTCGACGACGGTCGCGTGGTCGGCCTGATCTCGATCGGCGACGTCGTGAAGTCGCGCGTCAGCGAATATGAGAACGAGCAGGAAGCGCTGAAGGAATATATCGGGACGGCTTAAGCCATCGCGATCTGCATTACTGGTCCTGCGAAGCGGCCTTCTTCTGCGCAACAGCGGGCACAGGAGATCTGGCCGCTTCCGGCACCAGCATCTCGATGGCCTCCTGGATGCCTTCGATGGCGCGTTCGGTGGCGCGCGAGCCGTGCTTGATCATGTCGTCGGCGCGATGGAAATCGAACAGACCGAATTGGCCCACGCGCGGCGCGATATGCATGTCCGGCGGATCGCCGGCGAGGCGGGCGCGGGTGATACGATCCTGCATGATGTTGAAGGCGTCGATCATCACGGTCGAGATTCCGGGCCGCTCGCTGCTCCCGAAGAATTCGCGCTTCACGGTGCGCTCGGCCGAAAAGAAGCTGGTGAAGCTGCGCTTCGGCTTGGCCGGCTCTTCCGGTTCGGCCACCGGCTCGACCGGTTCGGCGCTGCTGCCATGGTCGAAGATGGTGATCGAATGGCCGAACACGTCATTGCTGAGATTGACGGCGATGACGATTTCCGCGCCCAGCGCGCGGGCGGCGGAGACCGGAACCGGATTGACCAGTGCGCCATCCACCAGCCAGCGGTCGCCGACCAGAATTGGCGAGAAGATGCCGGGCAGGGCGTAGGACGCGCGCATGGCATCGACGACCCGGCCATGGGTCAGCCAGATCTCGTGGCCTGTACGCACTTCCGTCGCCACGGTGGCGAATTTCACCGGCAGGTCTTCGATGAGCTGGTTGCCGATCGAGGCCTCGAGCTGGGCGGCGAGCTTATTGCCGCCGATCAGGCCTGATCCATTCAGGCGAATGTCGAGATAACCGAAAATGTTTCGTGGCTGAAGGCTGCGGGCCCATTCCTCGAAGGTATCCAGGTAGCCGGCTGCATAACAGCCACCGACCACGGCGCCGATCGAAGTGCCGACGACTACATTCGGGACGATGCCATTCGCAATCAGGGTTCGCAGGACGCCGATATGTGCGAAACCGCGGGCGGCGCCTCCGCCCAAAGCCAAGCCGACGACCGGGCGTCGAACACTGCCCAGACCGGGTTTCTCACGGCCACTCGCGCCGTTCTGGCCGCGCCCCATCAATATCTCCAGCACAGAAGACCTTTCACGCTTGCCGGCCAATCTAAGCGCAGCAACGCCTTCATGCCAGACGGACGATGGATCATCATTTACGCAATATATCCAGGGCTTAAGTGGCCAATGTGACTGGATGGCGACCTCTGGGCTCAAAGCCCCCGGAAAGGTGGGGCGCGGGTGGCGCCGGGCTGCCAAAGCAGGGGGCTAACAGCGGTCAAGGCTTGAATTTGCCGCGTTTTCGTTGAAAAGCATGACAATGACCACACGGGGCCATGATTTGCAGACATCCGTCCGGAACAGGCGGCTGGCTTTGACGCTCGGCCTTGCCGTGATGCAGGTCGTCATGACTTCGAGCTTGGCCTCGGCTCAGTTTTTCAGCGACCGTCCGGCGCCGGTTCCACCCGCCGCGATTCCGGATGTCCCGTCGGGGCCGGCCATAAGTCTGGCACCGCCGTCCGGCCCGTCCACCGCCCCATTGCTGCCCGCGCCGTTGTTGCAGCCGCCCGTCGCCAATGTGAATCCGCCAGCGTCATCGCCAGTGCAGGTCAGCCCGGCCGCCCCGGTACAGGGTACTCTGGCTCTCAGCGCGCGCTATGGCAAGGATCTGCCGCCGGTGAATGGCGGGCTGATCTGGCGTGTCTATTCCGACCGGCCCGACGAGACCGGGGCTTTCAAGATGATCCGCGAGGACCGGGGGGCGACGCCGAATATCGTGCTGCCGCCCGGCAACTATGTCGTGCATGTCGCTCTCGGCCTCGTAAGCGCAGTCAGGCCGGTCACCATCAAGTCGGACACCGACCGCGAGTCCTTCGTGCTGCCTGCCGGCGGCCTGCGTATCGAAGGGCGTGTCGGGACCAGCAAGATCCCGTCGAACCAGATCTCTTTCAGCATCTACAAGGGCAGCCAGTTTGACGGTGGCGAACGCGCAGCATTGTTGCCGAACGTCGCCGCGGGCGATGTCGTGCTGCTGCAAGAGGGCACCTACTACCTGATCTCCAATTACGGCGACGCCAATTCGGTCGTGCGTTCCGATATCCGGGTGCAAGCCAGCAAGCTGACCGACGTCACCATCACGCACCGTGCCGCTGTGATCACCATGAAGCTGGTGAGCGACAAGGGCGGTGAAGCGCTTGCGAACACCGCCTGGTCGGTGATCACGCCCGCAGGCGACGTGATCAAGGAATCCATCGGTGCCTTTCCGAAGGTCACGCTGGCCGAAGGCGAGTATCGCGCCATCGCTAAAAACGAAGGCAAGGTGTTCGAGAAGCCCTTCAATGTCGTCAATGGCGTCGATGGCGAAATTGAAGTCATCGCCCGCTGACAGTCGCGCCTGCGCTTGTGTGTCTGCATTTGCATCAAACGCGACTTAACCGTCATCCGGCTGTCATTGTTGTGAATCGCGAACTAACCATTGCATGAGTTTGTTCTGTGGCATGACGACGTAGCGGCATCTGTCTGCAAAACATTTACACGACATTAAGCGGCCTGGCTTGATTAGCGGACATCGCTACAAGCTTGCGCAAGGATGCGTCGTGATCGCGGCCAAGAAACTATCCGTCAACACGGACATCAAAGTTTTTGACGACATCCCCGCGCTGCAGCGCAAGTGGCGCGCTGCCGTCCGGCCCGGCCAGGTGTTGCCCGGCTATGAAGAAGTGATGCTCGGCAGCCTTGGGCGGATGGCGGATCACATCGTGCTGCTAAAGACCCGCGGTGATAGTTTCGAGATATCGCGCAGTGGCCGTTATGCGCAGCAATGGCTTGCCGACGATCGATGGGATATTCCGCTCGACATCGTGCTGCCGGATTGCGCAAGGGCGCTCACCGATGCCGCGAACTGCGCGCTCCAGACCAACCGGCCACATCTCGCGGTAGCGCATTGCGTGCGTGATGGCCTGGTTCAGACCTATGATATTCTGGCGCTGCCAACTGCCTCGCGTTGGGGGTAAAGCTGGTCGGCGCCTATATCAACGAGCAAGGGCCCCGCTACAACCTGGTGGATGCGATCTTCTCGTCAACCGACGAAGGTATCGTCTCGCTCGCAGCCATTCGCGACTCATCGAACAAGGCGTTCGACTTCCAGATCGTGCATCACAACCAGGGTGCGGCGCGATTGCTGAAAGTTGCTTTGACCGATTTGCAATGGCGCAGGCTTAGCGAAGGCGGCCATGCACTCTGCTTGCCGGACGTGACGCGATGGCTGCTGTCGATGATCGCGAAAGAAGCCAGCGGCAAGCTGGAAATCGATAGCGATGATCGTCATTTGCGCCTGACCGCGACGGCGCTTGGTGATCTGGTGTCGCTCACCGTGTCCGATATCACCGAGATCAAACGGCGTGATGCCTCGTTCCGCTTGCTGTTCGACGGCAACCCCATGCCGATGTGGGTATTCGACGCCGAAACCATGCGGTTCCTGAGCGTCAACGACGCCGCGGTCTCCCATTACGGTTATGAGCGCGAAGCCCTGCTGCGCATGGAATTGAAAGAGATCTGGCCGCGCGACGAATGGGACGCGCATACGCGCGCTCTGACCCAGCTCGGCGACAGCTATCAGTCGGACCGCAATTGGCGACACATCAAGGCTGACGGCTCCGAGATACAGGTGCTCACTTATGGCCGTCGCGTCGTGTTCGACGGCCGGGATGGTTTTCTCGTCGCCATCGTGGACATCACCGAGCGTCGTAAGGCCGAAGCGCGTGTCGCTCATATGGCGCATCATGATGCGCTGACGGATCTGCCCAATCGCGTTTTCTATCAGGAGCGCCTGGCGCAGGCGCTGGACCACCACGACCCGAACGGCATGTGGCGGTGTTGTGCATCGATCTCGATCTGTTCAAGAACGTCAATGACAGTTTCGGTCACCCGACCGGCGATCGCCTTTTGAAGCAGGTGGCCGAGCGCATGCGGGGCGAAGTGCGTGGAAACAATCTCGTTGCGCGCCTTGGCGGGGACGAGTTTGCGGTCGTTCTGACCTCCGAGGTCACGTTGAACGAGGTGAATGAATTCGCGGCGCGTTTGATACAGGTCGTCAGCATGCCCTATGACATGGGCGACGACATCGAGGTGGTGATCGGCGCCAGTATCGGCATCGCACTATCACCGGGAGACGGTACGACCAGCGAAGAGCTGATGCGAAACGCGGATATGGCGCTGTATCGCGCGAAGGCCGAAGGCGGGAGCGTTCATCACTTTTTCGAACGCGAGATGGATCGGCAGGCGCAGAAGCGACGCGATATGGAGCTCGACCTGCGTGGTGCGTTCGCCGACGGTGACTTCGAACTCCACTATCAGCCTCTCGTCGATATCGGAATTGACCGTATCGTCGGCTTCGAAGCCCTGCTGCGCTGGAAGCATCCCGAAAAGGGCATGATTTCGCCTGCCGATTTCATTCCAGTTGCTGAGGACATCGGCCTGATCGTGGCACTCGGCGAATGGGTGTTGCGCAGCGCCTGTGCGGAAGCTGCGAAGTGGCCCGACGATATCAAGGTGGCCGTCAATCTGTCGCCAGTGCAGTTCCGTAGCCGCAATCTGGTTCAGGTGGTCGTGGCCGCGCTGGCGTATTCCGGCCTGCCGCCGCATCGCCTGGAACTGGAGATCACGGAGACGGTGTTCCTCGCTGAAACCGAAGCGAACATCGCTACCCTGCATCAGCTTCGCGCGCTCGGCGTCCGTATCTCCATGGACGACTTCGGGACGGGCTATTCGTCGCTGAGCTATCTGCGCAGCTTTCCGTTCGACAAGATCAAGATCGACCGCTCTTTCGTGAAGGATCTGGTGGAGCGTCCGGACTGCATGGCCATCGTGCGCGCGATCTCGGGGCTCGGACGCAGCATGAACATCACCACGACGGCGGAAGGCGTCGAGACGATGGAGCAGCTGGAACGGCTGCGCGCCGAGGGCTGCAACGAAGTGCAGGGCTATCTGTTCAGCGCGGCGAAGCCAGCGGGCGAGCTCGACGCTTTGCTGCAGAAATTCGGCTGCTGCGCGACGCAAGCGGCGTGAACCGTAGGGCGGATTAGCGCAGCGTAATCCGCCGGCAGAGCTCACGACTGAAACTCCGCGGCGGATTACGGCTTCGCCTAATCCGCCCTTGTAATAGCCCGACCTGTTATTGTGAGGCCATTCCGAGAGGAATGCTCTGCCGCGGAGTGCAATCCGCGGCAGAGCGCTGGCGATCGGATCGTATCCGCCCTGAGTCGTCTGAGACTGTCTCGTAGCGGGATCGCGCCAGCACCTTCATCGGACCCGGATGGTTGCCGGAACTCAAGGTTCGCTTTCACAAGGCAGGGTCGAGGAAGATGACACAGACTATCACACAGGTGGCCGGTATCGATACGGCCAAGCACAAGCTCGATATCGCGCTGCACGGCCAGTCAAAGCGATGGCAGATCGAGAATTGCGTCAGTGGATGGCGGGATCTGGCGTCACGCCTCGCCGGAGCTGGCGTCAACAAGGTCGGAATCGAAGCCACCGGCGGCTACGAAAGCGGCGTCGTTGCCTATTTGCGGGGAGCCGGCTTTGTGGTTCTGCTGCTGCAACCGCTACAGGTGAAAAACTTTGCAAAGTCACGGCTACGCCGCGCCAAAAATGACGCTCTCGATGCCGAACTGATCGCCGCTTACACCGCGCAGGCCGAGCCGCGCGATATTGCGCCGGACGCCAGACTGACGGGATTAGCGGGCCAACTCACCTTTGTTGAGCAGACTGAGGAGGACATCGCCCGTCTCAAAATCCGCCTCGAGCATATTGGCGAGCCACAGCAGCGACGTCTTTATCTTCGCGACATTGCGCGTTTGCAGGCGCGGCGCCGGGCCGAACTCAAGCGGATTGCTGCTCTGCTGCGCCAGCATGATGATCTGGCGCGGCGCCTCGCCTTGGTGCTTAGCATTCCCGGTATCGGCGAACGCACCGCGCTTGCCATCGTCATCCGCATGCCTGAGCTCGGCCAGATCAGCCGCGAGGAAGCTGCAGCTTTGGCTGGCCTTGCGCCGTTTGATAACGACAGCGGCAAGCACCGTGGCCAACGCCATATTGCCGGCGGGCGCGATCGGCTGCGCCGGTCGCTGTACGCGGCCGCTTTGCCGGCTTCATTCCGGTGGAATGCGGCTCTGATCGACCTCTACCGACGATTGATGGCCCGTGGGAAAGCCCACCAGGCCGCACTCATCGCCTGTGCCAGGAAGCTCATCGTCTACGCTAACACCGTCGTCCAGCGCGGAACTCCGTGGATCAAAAGTCCCGCGCTTTAATGGTTGCTACGGCACAGCGTTTTAGAACCGCGTCACCAGATCCTTCAATTCCGGCCGAGGCCGATCCTCGATCACGCGATCCGGCTTGCCGCCGATATGGATGAAGCCGGCGAGCTTTTCTTCGGCGGAGAGCCCGAGACCGGTCATCACGTCGCGATCGAAGGCGTACCAGCCCGTGAGCCAGTTGGCGCCATAGCCGAGCGCCGTGGCTGCAGCGGCGATGTTCATGCAGCTTGCACCGGCCGATAGTTCCTGTTCCCAGGCGGGCACCTTCGGGTGCTGCTTGAGCGAGGACACCACCGCGATGACCAGCGGCGCTTCGGTGAGGCGCTGTTTCTCTGCTTCGACGGTCTCATGCGGCGCATCCGGATTCTTGCGGGCGAAGACAGTGGCAATCACATTGCCTGCGCGCTTGCGCGCGTCGCCTTCGAACACGATGAAGCGCCACGGTGCCAGCTTGCCGTGATCCGGTACGCGTGCGCCGATGGTGAGGATGGTTTCCAACTCGGCGGAGGAGGGGCCCTTGCCGGACATTTCGCGCGGCTTGACGGAGCGGCGGGTCTTCAGAAATTCGATCGTGTCGGTCACGGGCAAGGTCTCACAAATGAGGATATGCAGATTTGATTGATGGCATATCATGCGCAACGGCCCGCCACGAGGCGGGCCTTGCTGGTTTAGACGGATTGTGATCGCAGAACGGTCGCCGCTAGCTGGCCGTCTTGTGCTCGGGCATCTTGGACGCCCGGTCGAGAAGATCCCGACCGAGATCCTCAAGCACCGCACGCGATGCCAGATAGAGGCTATGGCCCAACTCGGTCTCGAGCGCCAAAGCCACCACGTCCGGACGGTTGGGGTCCGGGATCAGCTGATACGACCGCAGCGGATAGGCCTCGATCTCGATTTCGTCGTCGCTCATGGCTCAGCTCGCTTTGGCGCGCTTGACGTCGGGCGGCGTCGCTTCTTCCACCAGCGCCGCGATGGCTTCGTCGGTGGATATCACCTTCTGGCCTTCGCTGCCGAGGCGTCGGACCGACACCGAGTGGCTCTCGGCTTCCTTCTTGCCGACCACGAGAAGAGCTGGGATCTTGGCCAGCGAGTGCTCGCGGACCTTGTAGTTGATCTTCTCGTTGCGCAGGTCGATCTCGACGCGCAGCCCGGCTTTTCGGGCGGCGGCGGCGACGACCTTGGCATATTCATCGCCTTCCGACGTGATGGTGGTGACCATCACCTGCGTCGGCGCCAGCCAGAGCGGGAAGCTGCCGGCATAGTGCTCGATCAGGATGCCGATGAAGCGTTCCATCGAGCCGCAGATCGCACGATGCACCATCACGGGCGCCTTCTTCGATCCATCGGCATCGATATAGAACGCGCCAAAACGCTCCGGCAGGTTGAAGTCAACCTGCGTGGTGCCGCACTGCCAGTCGCGGCCGATGGCGTCGCGCAGCACATATTCGAACTTCGGCCCGTAGAACGCGCCTTCGCCCGGCGAGATCTCGGTCTTGATGCGGCCGCCCGACTGCGCCTCGATGGCGGATAGCACGGTGGCCATCACGCGCTCGGCGTGATCCCACATCTCGTCGGTTCCGACGCGCTTCTCCGGCCGCGTGGAGAGTTTCACCACAATGTCGCCGAAGTCGAAGTCGGTATAGGTCGATAGGATCAGGTCGTTGATCTTGAGGCACTCATCCGCGAGCTGGTTCTCGGTGCAGAACACATGTGCGTCGTCCTGGGTGAAGCCGCGCACGCGCATCAACCCGTGCATGGCGCCCGAGGCTTCATAGCGATGCACCACGCCGAATTCGGCGAGGCGCAGCGGCAGGTCGCGATAGCTCTTCAGGCCATGCTTGAAGATCTGCACATGGCCGGGGCAATTCATCGGCTTCAGCGCGAACCAGCGCTTGTCCTCGGCCTCTTCGCCGGCCGACTGTGCCGCGAACATGTTTTCGCGATACCAGCCCCAATGGC
The DNA here is from genome assembly GCF_018279705.1 of Tardiphaga alba. Classification (NCBI taxonomy): domain Bacteria; kingdom Pseudomonadati; phylum Pseudomonadota; class Alphaproteobacteria; order Hyphomicrobiales; family Nitrobacteraceae; genus Tardiphaga; species Tardiphaga alba. Next base: position 3,978,903 of record NZ_CP036498.1, on the reverse strand, counting down.
CCGACGTCTCCCACAGTCCCTTGTCGAGGATCTGGGGCGCATTGACCTCCTGATAGTCGCCGTCGAGGCGGCGGCGCATATAGGCGATCAGGGCTTGGAAAATGGTCCAGCCCTTCGGATGCCAGAACACGACGCCCGGGCCTTCTTCCTGGAAGTGGAAGAGGTCGAGCTCGCGCCCCAATTTACGATGGTCACGCTTCTCCGCTTCCTCGATCTGCTTCATGTAAGCGTCGAGGTCTTCCTGCTTGGCGAAGGCGGTGCCGTAGATGCGCGTCAGCATCGGATTGTTGCTGTCGCCGCGCCAATAGGCGCCGGCTACCTTCATCAGCTTGAAGGCGTTGCCGATCTTGCCCGTCGAGGTCATATGCGGGCCGCGGCAGAGATCGAACCAGTCGCCCTGGTAATAGATCTTGATCGGCTCGTTGCCGGGAATGGCATCGACCAGCTCGACCTTGAAGGCCTCGCCCTTGTCGCGGAACACCTGCTTGGTCTTTTCGCGGTCCCACACCTGCTTGGTGAAAGGCGTGTCGCGCTGGATCAGCTCGCGCATCTTCTTTTCGATGGCGGCAAAATCTTCCGGCGTGAAGGGCTCTTCGCGATAGAAGTCGTAGTAGAAGCCGTTCTCGATCACCGGGCCGATGGTGACCTGGGTCGATGGCCACAGCGTCTGCACGGCTTCGGCGAGCACATGCGCGGCGTCATGCCGGATCAGCTCCAGCGCGCGCGGGTCTTCGCGATTGATCAGTTCGAGCTTGGCATCCGCCTCGATGGAATCGTTGAGGTCGGTGACCACGCCGTCCAGCGCCATGGCGACAGTGCGCTTGGCGAGCGAGGGCGAGATGCCCTTGGCGATGTCGAAACCGGTCGTCCCCCGCGGATACTGGCGCACGGCGCCGTCCGGGAAGGTGAGGTTGACGTTCGCGCTGTTCTGGTCGGCGGGGGTGAGGTTGGCGAGGCCGAACTTGAATCCGGAGCCTTCATTCTCAGTCATGTCTTTTCTCCTGTGGCTCACTCCTGCACACGGGCGCAGGTAAGCGGGGAACAGCGGTATAGCAGCCGATTCGGATGATGCAACAGCAGTCCGGCAAGGTTTTGACCGTCGCGCTGCTCTACGCCGAGCTGGCTGGCTGGCGCCCGGCAGCGCTGCTGACGGCGCCCCATGCGAGGCGCGAGCTTTCCAGCTGCCCCAGCAGGTCTCCTGTGATCTGCAACTCGGAGAAACCGGTGAGATCGCGATGACGGGCCTCGCTGTTGGTTCGCGCAGCCAGCATCCAGGTCCGGCTGCGATGCGCTGCCGGGGTCTCCCATGCCGTATAGGCGGCCAGCGGACGGGATCGTGGCAGCAAACGATAGACGAATGAGCGCCCGTTGCCGAAACCGATCGTCAGCGACGCGCCCTCGCTATCGATTTTCACCTCGCTGTCAGCCCAGCCTTCATCGAGCATGGCCTGACACACCGATTGCAGCGCCGGCACGCCATGCCCGATGATTTGGCGCTCGATCTCGGCGCGGCTCGCAGGCACGAACAGTCTGCGCAGCCGCTCGCTGATGTCGGGGCTTTCCTGCGAAATCGTCTCACCGTCGAGATCGGCGCTGGTCTGCCGCACCAGGCCGTAAGCCAGCATCAGCATGATGAAGCAGAAGGGCAGCGCCGCGAGCAGTGTCGCGGCCTGCAGCGCATCGAGGCCGCCCGCGAGCAGCAACAGCGCCGCGGTGGTACCGAGCACGATGCACCAATAGATGCGCTGCCAGCGCGGCGTATCTTCCTTGCCGCCGGACGCCAGCGTGTCGATCACCAGGGCGCCAGAGTCGGCCGAGGTGACGAAGAACACGCCGACCAGCAGGATCGTGAGGCCGGAGGTGAAGCCTGCAGCCGGCAGATATTCGAGAAATTTGAAAAGCGCCGTCGACAGATTGGCCTGCACGGCCGCCGCGATGCCGCCATGAGCGGTGCCGAGATCGAGCGAAATCGCCGTATTGCCGAACACCGTCATCCAGAGAAAGGTGAAGGCCGTCGGCACGAACAGCACGCCGATCACGAATTCACGGATGGTGCGTCCGCGCGAGATGCGGGCGATGAACATGCCGACAAACGGCGACCATGCGATCCACCATGCCCAATAGAATAGCGTCCAATCCGCCATCCATGCCTTCGGTTCATAGGCATAGAGCTTGAAAGTTCGCTCGACGAAATGATCGAGATAGAGGCCGAAATTCTGCACCAGCGCGCGCAGCAGGAACAGCGTTGGCCCGCTGCACATCACGAACACCATCAGCAGCACGGCAAGTACGAGATTGAGCTCGGACAGACGCCGGATGCCGCGATCGGCGCCGCTGAGTACGGACAGGGTCGCTACGCCCATGACCGCGGCGATCACGGTCACCTTCATGATCGCGCTGTCGGTGATCCCGTAATTATAGGCGAGGCCGGCGGTCATCTGCGACACGCCGAAGCCGAGCGAGGTGGCGACGCCGAACACGGTGCCGCAGACGGCAAAGATGTCGATGGCATCGCCGAGCGGGCCATTGATGCGCTTGCCGAGAATGGGCGACAGGCCGGAGCGGAAGGCGAGTGGCAATCCCTTGCGATAGGTGAAGTAACCGAGGCTGAGGCCGACGATGGCGTAGATCGCCCAGGCATGGACGCCATAGTGATGGAAGGTGATAGCCATCGCCTCGCGCGCGGCGGTGATCGTGCCGCTCTTCGCTTCCGGCGGCGAGATGTAATGCTGCACCGGTTCGGCCACGGCGAAATACATCAAGCCGATGCCCATGCCGGCCGCGAACAGCATCGCGAGCCAGGACACATAGGGAAATTCCGGCTCAGCATCGTCGGGTCCCAGGCGCAGCTTGCCTGCGGGGCCGAAGCCGAGAACCAGTACCACGACCAGAAACGTCGCGACCGCCGCGACATAGAACCACCCGAAGGTGTCGATAACCCAGCTCTGTGCCGTCTTGAACATGCTGTCGGCGGTGCCGGGCATGGTGATGGTAACGATGAGCAGGGTGGCGATGACAGCGGACGCGCCGAAGAACACGCGCGGTTTGATTTGGCTTTGAATCATCGGGCCGCCTTAGCCGCCAGATGAGCGAGAGTCCAATCAAGCAGGTTGTGGAGGCAGGATCGTACCAGGTCTGGCACGATCCCCACCTCTGCGGATGATGGTGTTATGGATCGCAGCGCGATCAAGCCGCCGCCATCTCGGACAGCACGCCGCCCACATGCGCCGGCGACATGCCGAGATGCTTGCCGATGTCTGATGCCAGCATCCATTCGCGTTCGCCGAGCGGGCGGGCAGGGGCTATGGCAATCACGGCCCGCAGCGTCGCTTCCTTGCCGCGATCATTCAGGCCGTCAGCCTGCCGCGCCGTATTGGAAAGGGCGCTGTTGCGATCGGAGCCGGACATCACAGCTTTTGCGATCGACTCCGGTGTCGCATCCACGCCGATCAGTCGCTGCGTGGCTTCGGTGATCTGGTCGTTCAGCTTCGGCGTCAAGCCGCCTTCACCGGACATCAGCAGCATCAGCTGCGCCAGCATGGTTGCGAGATTCTCGTCGCGCTGATGTTGCTCGCGGATCGGGTCGTGCTCCAGCACGCTTTCGTTCCACGCTTTGTCGCAGGCGGTGCATTGCACATAGCGATCGAGCTCCTGCATCGGGATTAGCGGGATCCAGTAGAGGTGCCCCCATTTCTTCGGACGTCGCAGATTATATTGCCGATGCTGCGCACAGCCGGGGCAGAAGAACTCGCCCTTTTGAATGATTTTTTTGGTGACGTAAGAACCCCAGATAATCATGCATTCCTCGCAACGGCTGCCGCTGAATCCGCGTGGCGGGATTCAGGTCGCTCCAACAAACAGGCGTGTCAGGCGCGGTGTTGTGCGCGCCTGTGCCTGGTAGTCGCCAAATCTGCGTGACGGGTTCTGAGGCGAGTGCCTCCATTTTTGCATACGGCCAATGTGCGTGCAGTTTCACAATGATGTCGTGTCGTGCCGGTCCATGCGTATGATCTGCACTGTACAGCTCCCTGTTGCATGCTATCAAACAACGTGTCCCGCCCGTTTGCTCCCACCGCACTCATGATCGGCAACTTTGTCACCGGCGTCGGCCTGCTCGGTCCGACGGCGATGCTGAGTGAATTGTCGGCTGGTCTCGAAGTCACCATCCGTGAAGCAGGATTGCTGATCACCTTTGGCGCGGTGATGCTGTGTATCTGCTCGCCATTGATGTCGTGGCTCACCAGCCGGGTCGAGCGACGGACCATGCTGATCTCGGTGATCGCGGTTGTGGCGGTTTGCAATCTCGCCTCTGCTTTCGCGCCTAATTACACCGTTCTTCTCGGCATCCGACTGGTGATGTGCATCGCCGCCGCGCCCTATACGCCGCAAGCGGCGGGGGTAGTCGGGATGCTGGTGCCGCCCGAGAAGCGCGCCAGTAGCGTCGCTTATGCCTTCCTCGGTTGGACGCTGGCGGCCGCGGTGGGCCTGCCGATGGTCACCTTCATCGCCAGCCGCTATGGATGGCGCGAGGTCTATGGCGTCGTTGGCGTCATGAGCTGCATCAGTTTCGCGCTGCTGGTCTGGCGCATTCCGCGCGGGCTGTATGGCGCGCCGGTCGATCTCACCACATGGTCGGCGCTTGCAAGCAACCGGCTGGTCCTTCTGCTGCTGTCGATCACCACGCTGCAGATCGCCGGCCAATTCTCGATCTTTACCTTCATGGCGCCGCTGCTCGAACGTCTGGCGGGAGCAGGGCATGACGCTGCGGCGTCTGTTTTTGCCATCTATGGCGTCTGCGGATTCCTTGGCATCATGACGGCGACGCGGATCGTCGATCGATGGGGCGCTCTCAGGACCTCGCTGCTATCGACCAGCTTGGTTTTGACGGGGATGACCGTCTGGTCCGTCGGTGCGGGACAGCTCCCCGTCATGGCGCTCGGCGTGGCCATCTGGGGTCTTGGCTTCGGTGCGATTACATCGATGCAACAGGTCCGCTTGATCACGGCTGCTCCAGCAGCGGGGGCCGCTGCTGTTTCGTTGAACACGTCGATGCTTTATGTCGGCCAGGCCATTGGTTCTGGCATTGGCGGACTGCTGTTTTCCGGCGGTTATTTCCGGGCGTCTGGCTTCGTTGCCATGGCGTTTCTGACGACGGCACTTGCCGCCATCTTGTGGAGCCTTAGCTTCGGTAGTCGCGGAAGCTAGTCGCTGATGCGCGTCAGTTGAGCCGTGAACAGAACGCCGGGTTTCTGCAGGGCTGCACCTTCGAAATTCACGGTATCGCCACTCGCGTGGCCCGTCAGCGACAGCGTGACGCCTTCGAGCCCGAACAGGGAGGGGATTTCAGGATCGGGATTAAAGCGCCGGCTGCTCACCCGCACCGAAATCGCATCGGGCTTATTTTGGTAATTGCCGCTGAAGGTGAATGCAGAATTTCCGCCGCGCAGCTTGCCGGCGATGGCATAGATGACGCCGCTGCCTTTGCCATGAACGGTATGAAAAAAAACTTCGTACAGGCCTTCTTCCACCTGCGCCCCCGCCGAACATTCTGGTCGATGGTTGAAACTTAAAAGATATTGTGAACGCACCCTATGATACCAAGCGCGAGCGGGCAATGTCGTTCAGCAACTTTCACCGAACATTTGTTACGTGAATAAGAGCAAAGCTTGGGTCGGTATGCCGTCGCGCGAACAATTGCCGGGATGAGTGCCTACTTCGTCAGCGCTGTGGCGAACAGGTGTGCAACGTTGATGTAAGCTGCATGACGCCGGACCCGCGCCTGTCAGTTCGTGGTGTGCCGGTCATTGACGCCACGCCAGCGTGCGTAGCGCCATGGCAAAAACCACCGCGCCCGAGGTGGACGCGTCACGGGGACATTGTCGATACCCAATGTGCCCCAGGGCTGGCAGCGCAGCAGCCGGGCCAGTGTCATCCAGCCGCCGGCCCACAATCCGTGGCGTTCGATCGCCTCGTCGCCATAGATCGAACATGTGGGAATGTGACGGCAGTTGTAGCCAACGAGCGGGGAGAAGGTGTGACGGTAAATCCAGATCGCTCCACGCCCGATGGTCCGGGGCGTTCGCAGGATTTTACCTGCACAATCGGGGCAAGCAAAAGAGTGCTTCGTCATCGTTTTGCTACCAGATCAATCGCGAATTGCCGGGTTCCGTTGCATGGAACCGGCCGACATATGCAACGCGGTCACACCCGCCAACTTATCACATGCACTGCAGCAAAAGTAACTGGACGCTGCAAAATCGCAGGCTAGTTTTTGATAACGCCCGTGTGACAGAATCATGAGCGTTTGGTTGGTGCCGTTGCCATGGCTCATGCGGAGCGCGGGGAAGGAACCGAGTTGAGACGAGTGAAGTCGCTTCAATCCGAAACTTCGGTGCTTTTGCGCGCCGTACTGTTCTTCATCGCCGTCACGGGCATTGCCTCGTCATTCTCCGCCTCTGCGGTCTCTGCGGCGGTTCTCGAAGAACGCAAGCTGCCGATGCGCTTCACCTGGATCGCTTGCGAGCCGGATTGCCGGGGTGGGTGACCGCTGTCGGTGTCGTCACTGGCGATACCCCGAAGGATTTCGACGAATTCGCCAAGACGCGCGATCTCAACGGCGCGACCGTCGTGCTCGATTCATCCGGTGGCTCGGTCAATGATGCCATCGCTATCGGCCGGCGCTGGCGCAGTCTTGGATTGCGCACGACGGTTGGGGTCTCGGTGGATCTGCAGTCGTCCTCCGGCGTGATGAGGCCCGCTGTTCTGCCCCAGGCCTATTGCGAGTCCATGTGCGTGTTCCTGCTGCTTGCCGGCAAGACCCGTTACGTACCGGACGAAGCCCGCGTGCGCGTTCACCAGATCTGGATGGGTGATCGGGCCGACGATCCGAAAGCCGCCAGCTATACGGCGCAGGATCTGATGATCGTTCAGCGCGATGTGGGGCGCCTTGCAAAATACACGGTCGAGATGGGGGGAAGCGGCGATCTGTTGTCGCTGTCGCTCAGCATACCGCCGTGGGAAGATCTGCATCGCCTGACACTCGACGAGCTGAAATTGTCCAATCTGGTGACGACTCACCTGGTGGATGACGTGTTACCGCAGCCGCGGGAGGCTGACAGCACCCCGATGGCCTCGTTGGCGCCGAAGACTATCCAGGACCGGTTCGTCAGTGCGGCCGAAGACGAGAAGCCGGTGGCGGCAACTGTTTCTACCACCAAGACCGCTGAGGTCGCAGCGCCCACCGGTGGTGCGGCTACTGCGCCAGCCAAGTAAGCTCGCCGGCGTTCAAGCCGGTGCGCTTTCCGTCTTTCCTGATTTGGCTTCGATCTGACCGATGGCATCGACCACCGCGTCGAAGGTCAGCAGTGTCGAGGCGTGCCGGGCCTTGTAATCGCGCACCGGCTCGAGCGCCGCGATATCCGCCCATTTCGCATCGGTTGGTGGGGCTCCGTTTTCCTTCAGCATCTTGCGGACGGTCTCGCGCAACGCGCGGAGTTCGTCTGCCGTGGACCCGACCACATGCGCGGCCATGATCGAGGACGAGGCCTGACCGAGCGCGCACGCTTTCACGTCATGCGCGAAATCGCTGACCACGTCGCCGTCCATGGCGAGATCGACTTTCACTGTGGAGCCGCACAGTTTAGAATGGGCGGTGGCCGACGCATCGGGGGCGGTAAGGCGGCCCAGCCGGGGAATATTACCGGCAAGTTCGATGATGCGCTTGTTGTAGATATCGTTCAGCATCGCGTGCGGACCTTAACTCTGCCACCAATTCCATTGCAGCCATCGGGCGCTGCCCTTGGCGGGGGTGGTTCGGAACCTTATATAGGGATGCAGCTCGGCGAAAGAATGCCGGCTGTTCCCCAGATCGCCGGAATTTGAGAATTCCATTCGGCGCTGGCGATGTTATCCCTTTGACGGACTCAGGCGTCTGGCGATTTCCGCCCCGTCTGCCCGGTGACACCTCCGGTCTCATATTTGGCCGGTCGAACGGAGAGAAGATGGACGCTGTGATCAAACCCATTCGCGGTAATTCGGACGCCAGCCCGGCTGACGGCAAGAAAGAGTTCCGCCCCGCGCAGCTGGATCCCACCGAATTCCTCGCCGCGGCGATCGATCCCGAGCAGAACCGCCCCTCGCGTGCCGAGGCCGAAAAAGCCGTGCAGACGCTATTGGCCTATATCGGCGAGAACACCGAGCGCGAAGGTCTCGTCGATACGCCGCGCCGTGTAGTGGAGGCCTATGACGAGCTGTTTCAGGGCTATCACCAGTGCCCGGCCGAGGTGCTTAACAAGACGTTCGGCGAGACCGCAGGCTACGATGATTTCGTGCTGATCCGCGACATGGGCTTCGTATCCCACTGCGAGCATCACATGATGCCGTTCTACGGCAAGGCGCATATTGCCTATACGCCGGTAGAGCGCGTCGTGGGCCTCTCGAAGCTGGCGCGCCTGGTCGATATTTTCGGTCACCGCCTGCAGACCCAGGAGCATCTCACCGCGCAGCTCGCCGCTGCCGTGGACGAGGTCCTGAAGCCGCGCGGTGTTGCGGTGATGGTGGAAGCCGAGCACACATGCATGTCCGCCCGTGGCATCCGCAAGGAAGGCTCGCGCACCTTCACGACCCGCTTCACCGGCAATTTCCGCGACAACCCTGCGGAGCAGGCGCGGTTCATGTCGATGATCCAGGCGCTGTCGCGCTAAGCGCAGCCTGTGCTCGATCTGGTGTTAAACTATCGGGCGCATCATGCGCCCGATTTTCATTGAGAGACGACCGTGTCCCACGATCACGCGCTTGAAGAAGACCTCACGCTCACCCCGAAATTCGATGCCAACGGCCTCGTCACCGCCGTCGTCACCGACGTCGCCAATGGCGATGTGCTGATGGTTGCGCATATGAATGACGAGGCGCTGCGCAAGACCATCGAGACCGGTGATGCCTGGTATTACAGCCGCTCGCGAAAAGCGCTCTGGCGCAAGGGCGAGAGCTCCGGCAAGACCCAGCGCGTGGCCGAGATGCGGATGGATTGCGATCAGGATGCGATCTGGATCCGCGTCGAGCAGATCGGTGGCGCCGCTTGCCACACCGGTCGTCGCTCCTGCTTCTACCGTGCGATCACCAAAGGCGACGACGGCGCGGCGAAGGTCGCGTTCGTCGATGCGGAGAAGGTGTTCGATCCGGCGGCGGTTTATAAATAAGCCGTGTCGCTTCGCCTATGCAGACAACGCGTCATTCATAATCGAAGTTGTCGTCGAGCGGGAGGTCACCATCCGATTGACGGCCGTGGCGGATCGAACTGATATCAATCGCATATCGTCCGACGTCATAGTCGATCACATAATCGCCTGCGATGAGACGGCGGCTGCCCCGCACTGCCGAGGGTTGAAAACCGATTTCAGGAAATTGGCTGAGTTGCTGTCGGGCCGATTGCATCGTCTTCAGAAATGCCGTGCCTGCGGCCGGGCTTCTGTCCGTGAGATACTTGGCTTCACGCAAAATATACGCGCGCGCCGCTCCGGACAGCCGGACTTTCATCACGCAGCCTTCGTGTTAACGAGCGCTTCGATTTCCTTGATCACATCGTCCATGTCATGGGCGTCGCCGGCCGCGATCTCTTCGCGCCCTTTGACGATCGCGAGAATGTCGCTGCCTTCGTTGGCGAGATAAACCTTCAAGGCGCGCACGATCACCCAGCTTCTGGTCCTGTCGGAGGCGGTTGCGATTTTCTCGATGTCTCGCAGAACGTCGGTTGGGAGCCGTAGCGTCAAAGGGGGGACAGTGGGTTTTTGCTCATACGAACCTCCGATTTGTATTACAATGTATTACAAATCGCCGGTACTGCAACCCTCGTGGCTGTGCGGCTAAACCAGCCGATCGGCCACGTCCTGCCGAGATTTGCCGGAATTGATGCCCGTCGGGTCGGCGATCATGTCCATGTAATCGACCGCTGCCGAGCGCAGCTTGCCATCTTTGACAGTCATCACACCGGACAGCGTTTGGATGTTGAGCGCGCGGACATGATAGCTGGTCCAGGCCTCGGCCTGCTTCTTCTCGTCATTGGTGGATTTCTTCTGCTCGGTATAGAGGTCGAGCGAGGCCTGCGCCGCTTTCAAGGCGTTGAGGCCGGCGACCTCCTTCAGCTCCTTGGCGAGCTCGGGGTTGTCGGCGAACAGCTTCTCGATTTTCGCCTTCCACGGGCCTTCGGTGGTCACGTTGCCGACTTTGTCCACCTTCAGATGCGTCGCAAATTCCGGTGGCACATTGAGGGCGGAAAAGGCATCGGAGAGTTTCTTGCCCAGCGCGTCCGTGCGCTCGGTCAGGATCTCGTCAAATGTCTTCGTCAGGTTGCGGGTCGCATCCATGTCGGCCTGCGCCTTGGCGATGATCGATTTCGCACGATCGGACAGATCAATCACCGTTGCCGATGCGGCAGGTGCGGATGACGAGGGGGCTGCTGGGATTTTTGAGCCCTTGGCCGCGATGCCTGTCTCGCTGGTGCCGGCGTCACGCGCGATGGCGCTGTTCATCCCGTTGCTGATCGCGACCATGGCTCTCTCCGAATCGGCGGGTGTACGGATACCGATGAAAACAGTCAGGAGTTAATGTCGGATCAATTATTCAATCGAGAGTAGATCGATGGGGCCGCCTTGCGCAAAACCAGGCGAACGAAGTGGTCCTGCGGCGGTCCGGACCACGTGCTTTAATATTCGATTAACCATGATTGCTGCACTGTGTCCGCAGCTTCGGCGTGGCTGACGGCGCCTGGATGTCGGGCAGCTCGTCGCGCGGAAGCGGGGCAGCGCATGGCGGTCGAGGCGACCAATCTCTTCGCAGTAAATTCGACGCGCAGCCAGGTGGCTGGTGCGATCAAGAATGCTGCAGGCATCACCGGTACGAGCTTCGAATATCTGCTCGCCACCGCGAAGATGGAATCGAACTTCGATCCCAAAGCCACGGCATCGACGTCTTCCGCCAAGGGGCTTTTCCAATTCATCGAACAGACCTGGCTCGGTACGGTGAAGGAAGCTGGTAGCCAGCTTGGCTACGGCCAATATGCCGACGCCATCACCAAGTCGCCGTCCGGCTCCTATTCGGTCAGCGATCCAAAAGCCAAGGCCGAGATTTTGAAGCTGCGCGACGATCCCGTTGCAAGCTCAGCGATGGCTGGCGTGCTGACGCAATCCAACAGCTTCAAGCTCAGCGGCGAGATCGGCCGTCGTCCCAACGATGCCGAACTTTACATGGCGCACTTCATGGGTGTTGCCGGCGCCTCGAAGCTGATCAACAACGCCGCGCAGAACCCGAACCTGTCGGGCGCCGCACTCTTTCCAAATGCGGCCGCAGCCAACCGTTCGATCTTCTACGATCAGAGCGGCAGCGCACGCAGCGTTTCGCAAGTCTACGGCGTACTGTCGTCGCGCTATACGTCTGCGGCCAATTCGAGCGCCACGGTGAATGCCATGGCGACGGCCGGCGTCACCACGGCGCAGGCTGTTGCGCCAACCACATCGTCATCGGCGTCGGGCGCAACATTCCTGTCGCGCTTTCCGGATCTCAACAATGTGCAGGTCGCCAGCTTTGCCAGTGGCGGCAACGTACAGGCTGCGCCGGAGCCACCGATGTTCCGTTCGCTGTTTCAGGGCGGCGAGCGCAGTCAGCCGATCTCGCCGGCCGTGCAGGAGCTGTGGGGCAACTCGTCATCGCTCACATCGAACGCGCTACCGAAGTCACCCGAAGTCGGCACGCCGCGACCGCTCGATCTGTTCAGCGATCGCTTCGGCACGTTTAGTAGCTAGGCTCTTCTGTAGCGCGCATATCGCGTTGCTCATGCCGGCTCCGCTCCCTTAACAAAACCTCAACAACACCAGCCAGTTATGGTGAACCCTTTGTTAAGTGCCATGGTTTATTTTCCCTGACTGTGGCATCGCGTTCCGGTGTCGTATTGTTGCGTAGGCCGGCAGAACATGATCGTTCGGCATTTCATTAGTTGGGTTCGTACCGCTCCCGCGAGCGAACGTGCAGAGGCAACGCGCTCGCTGGCGCGGGCCTGGATCTTCTCCGATCTGTCAGACGACGACCGCGCGGCCGCGGAGGGCGCGCTTCTGATGCTGCTCGACGACCCGTCGCCGCTGGTGCGACAGGCGATGGCAGAGGTGTTCGCCAGGGCGCCATCGGCGCCGCCCGCGATCGTGCAGGCATTGGCCGTGGACCAGGCCTGCGTCGCGCTTCCGGTGCTCGAGCATTCGCCGCTCCTGGTCGATGCTGATCTCGTCGACATCGTCGCTGCCGGCAATAGCGATATGCAATGCGCTGTGGCGCGCCGCATGACTTTGCCGGCGTCGATCTGTGCCGCCATCGCTGAAGTCGGATCGGCCGCGGCAGCGCTTGAGCTGATTGAAAATCCTTACGCAGAACTCGCCCCGTTCTCATGGGATCGCATCGTCGAGCGGCACGGGCATCTTGCCGCCATCCGCGAGGCCATGCTCGCGCTTGATGGGTTGCCGGCACGGACCCGCCTGGCGCTGGTTGCGAAGCTCTCGGACACACTGACGCGTTTCGTTGTCGCACGTAACTGGCTGGCGCCGGATCGTGCCGAACGCATCGCCGATGAAGCTATGGCGCGTTCCACGGTGAACATCGCCTCGCGTTCGCGGGATGAAGAGATGCGCGACCTCGTTCACCATTTGCGTGAAGCTGGTCAACTGACCACAGGGCTGGTTCTGCGCGCGCTGTTGTCGGGCAATCTGGATCTGTTCGATCAGGCGCTGGTCGAACTGTCCGGCTTGCCGCAGAGCCGTGTGGCGGCCCTGGTCTATGACGGCGCCGACACCAGCCTCAATGCACTGCTGGTACGCGCGGGATTGCCGGAGAGCGTCTTCCCGGCATTCCGTGCGGCACTCGCAGCGCGCAACGAAATCGGCTTCGTCGGATCGGTCGGTGGTGCCGTGCGCCTGCGTCGCCGCATGGTCGAGCGTGTGCTGACAATGTGCGAGACGGATCCGGCGGCATCGGAGCCACTGCTCATTCTGCTGCGCCGTTTCGCGGTGGAATCCGCGCGCGAGGAAGCCCGGGTATTCTGCGACGAACTCGCCGCATATTACGACGATGACCAGGCGATCGCTGCGTAGTCCGACGCAGCGACGCGTGCAATGATGCGACAATCATGATGCCCGGCCTTGTGCCGGGCACTTTTTGTTTCAGGTGCTGAGAGAGGCGACGCCTATTCCGCCGGGGCGATGCTGGGCGCCAGGATTGCTTCGAGATGATCGGGGCGGTCCTGGTTCACTGCCTTCAGGAACTCATCGGCAATCCCGCGCAGGCGGCTGCTGAGCTCGTTCGCGACGCCAGCCTTCTCGATGGTGTTGTGCTCGCGCACAATGGCCTGCACGGCGTCCACATGATGCTGCAGCAGGTCCGCCGGGATCGCGTCGAGATCGGGGGCGTGGTCGAGGATGCGGCACAGGCTCTCTGCGGCAGCGCCGGCGGCCGGGAAGCCGAAGGTCGGGGCATCACCCTTGATGTCATGCGCTGCGCGGAACAGTTCGCCACGGGTTTGCGGAGAAAAGCCGTTCTTGACAATGGCTGCATGCGCAGCAGCGAGGCGGTCGCATTCGGCCTGCATCCACGTCTTGAACTCGCCGGACAGATTGGCGAGCGCCTGTTCGGCGCGTGCGACAGGGTCGTCGAGCTCGCGATCGATGACGCGGCGGACCGCGTGTTTCAACGTGTTCGGCGGCGTGATGACATGATGATCGGCAAAAGTCTCGATCTTCGGAGCCTGCACCTTGTCCTTAGCCATTTGTCGTTCTCCAGAACTGGGCGGGCTAGCTTGTGACGCGGGCTTTATCCAGCAGTGACGGCTGCTGGAGCACTTCGGCATCGCCGCCATTCCGGCGTTCGGGGCCGATATAGGCAACGGTGGTGTTGCGACGGCGATCCGGTCCGAAGAAGTTCTTCGTCTTGATGAAGGGGCGGGGATGCGCCACCACGCTCATGATGCGCTGATAGAGCGCCTTCGCGGAAATCGGCTTGGCGAGGAATTCGGTGACGCCGGCATCGCGCGCCATGGTGACGCGGCGTTTTTCGGAATGTGCGCTGAGCATGATGATCGGCGCGTAGGGATTGCCCTTCGAATCCGGCTGACGGATCATCTGCGTGAGTTCGAGGCCGTCGAAGATGGGCATCGCCCAGTCTGCGATCACGATGTCCGGCACATAATGGCTGTACATTTCCAGCGCGGTGGCGCCGTCTTCGGCTTCATAGACTTCGCGGGCGCCGAACGAATGCAGCAGCGTGCGCAGAATGCGCCGCATATGCGGATTGTCGTCGCAAACCAGAAAGCGAAGCTTGTTGAAGTCGATGCGGAACATGGAACGGCTCGGTCCGGGCGGTTACTCCGTGTTAACCATAGCCGGCGGGCAGTTAATGAAGGGTTGAGGGGCGTCGCAGGCGCCTCAATACCCGAATTGCTCGCTCAGGATCCGTTCTTCCAGACTATGGCCGGGGTCGAACATCATGCGCATCGAGATCGTCTTGTCGGAGATGATTTCGACGCGGCGCACGTTGCGCGCTTCGTCATGATCCGCGACCGCGGCAACCGGCCGCTTGTCGCCTTCGAGCACCTCGAACACCACAAAGGCGGTGTTTGGCAGCAGGGCGCCGCGCCAGCGCCGCGGACGGAAAGCGCTGATCGGCGTGAGCGCCAGCAACGGCGCATTGATCGGCAGGATCGGGCCTTGCGCCGACAGGTTATACGCAGTCGAGCCGGCAGGGGTGGCGACGAGGATCCCGTCGGCGACCAATTCGGCCATCCGTTCGCGTTCGTCGATCAGGATGCGCAGGCGTGCGGCTTGATGGGTCTGGCGAAACAGCGAGACCTCGTTGATGGCGTGATGGATATGCACGTTTCCGTCCACGTCGGTCGCGCGCATCAGGAGCGGATTGATCAGCGTGTCCTTGGCAGCCGCGAGGCGGGCATGCAGGTCGATGGTCGAAAACTCGTTCATCAGGAAGCCGACCGTGCCGCGATGCATCCCGTAGATCGGCTTGCCGGTGCGCATGTGATCGTGCAGCGTCTTCAACATCAGGCCATCGCCACCGAGCGCGACGATGACGTCGGCCTCGGTCGGGTCGACATTGCCGTAGATCTGCGTGAGTTGTTCGAGCGCGGCCTGTGCGTCGGCGCTGTTGCTCGCGACGAAGGCGATCCGGTCGAAACGCTTGGACGGGGTCATGGCAGGGGTCGCAGGCCTTCAGCTCGAACGCTCCATGACGTCGAATGCGTCATCGCGCGTGTCTGTATCGACCGCTCGGGTCGTTGTCGAGCCACAGTTAACGGCAGTTCGGTGCGATCTGTCGAGAGGGCAGCTGCTGGATGGTTACCGCCCATGCAAAGGCCGGCGCAACCCGCGGGGCCGCGCCGGCCTGGACTGATCCGCGAACGGGATCAGTAGGTGAGCCCTGTGCCCGGAGTCTGCGCAAGAGCGTCAGACAGCGACTTGTACTCGGCCGAATCCTTGCCGGTGAGCGAGGCGAGCTTGCTCAGGTGATACTGGGCCTGATCGCGATTGCCCTGTTCGATCTGCCAGAGGCCGTAATATTGCCAGGTGCGGGCATGGTTCGGGTCGGCCTTCAGCGCACGCTCGTAGTAAGCCTGTGACACCTTGTAGTCGCCGAGCTTGCGATAGGAGTAGCCGATCAGGTTGGCGACGTCGGCGCGATCATCCTGCTTGAGCGCCTTCAATTGCGCGATGGCGGATGTGTAATCGTGCTTGTCGTAGATCGTTACATAGGCCGTGCGATAGGCATCGAGGAAAGCGCGCTCGTCGGGCCTGGTCTCATTGTGCTTCTTGTCCTTGCTGCCCTTCTTGGAGTCGGATGCAGGCGGCGTGGATGGCGTATCGCTTCCTGCGGCGAAAGCGGTGGAAAGCGAAGGCGCGGCGATGGCCGCGGAAAGCATTGCGAGGGTGGTCAGCCGGATCAGAGACTTGGTCATGCAGCGCTCCTGTTTACAGCGGGAATAGTCTGGCACGGAAGCCAGCGGTTGTGAACACCGAGAGCAACACCGTGACGCGGTGAACATTCCCGCAATCGATCTGCAGACGGTGTCTCGTTATTGGCGATGACGGCAATTTCACCCAAATGAACGGATGCTGCATGGCGAAGTCAGCGTCGGTTCAGAACGGCCTGCCTAGTCTGTGGGTATTGATCGACGAGCCCGGGCCACCGACCGGTCACCTCCAGATCGCATCGACAGGAGACGACCATGTTGAAAACGTTTTCAGCCGCCCTGATTGCCGTGTCCGTTCTGGC
The DNA here is from genome assembly GCF_018279705.1 of Tardiphaga alba. Lineage (NCBI taxonomy): Bacteria > Pseudomonadati > Pseudomonadota > Alphaproteobacteria > Hyphomicrobiales > Nitrobacteraceae > Tardiphaga > Tardiphaga alba. The sequence goes on along the minus strand of NZ_CP036498.1, from coordinate 3,962,592 downwards.
CGCACCGGCATTTGCAGGCGGTTTCGGCCCTGCCAGACATGCGCATCGACATCATCATGCTCTGGATGCTCGGGCGCAGATGATCCACCGCCATCACGATCATCGCCTCGATCGCTATCACCGCCATGTCCGTCCGCATTTCCACTTTCACAGGAAGCTGGGCCGGCATTAGTCGCGAACACACGACGTCTTTCAGTCCAAAACCGTGCACAAACACGGTCGAGGAGCTCCGTGGTCGCAGTGTCACATTGCCCAGCTGTGATCACGGAGTCTAACGGCTGCCCCGTTCCTTCTGCGTCCCCAGAAGGGGCGGGGCGGACCGCTGCTGATGCCGTAGAGATCGTAATTCACATCTGCCGATGAACCGTCTAGACCGTCAATGAACATGGACGGGCATGGACGGATGAGCTTGAAGAAATCAGCGCGCGTGATCGCGATCATATTGCCGATTGGCCTTTGTGCCTGTGGCGGGCCAAGCGGAAATATCAGCTTCATTGAAAGCGCCAGCGGCAATCAGCCATTTCCGACGAACTATCGGACCGATCTTCTCGCTTTCATGCGCACCTATCTGAACGATCCCGTCGGCGTGCGAGGAGCGAGTATCTCCGAGCCGGTGCAGCGCACGGTCGGCGGCAGCCCGCGCTATGTGTCCTGCATTCGCTACAGCGCGAAGGACTTCAACGGCCGTTATACCCCGCAGCAAGAACGTGGTGTTGCTTTCGTCGATGGACGGCTTGATCGCGTGGTCGAGAACGGCGCCGAGCTATGCGCAGGCGCGACCTATGTCGCGTTTCCGGAATTGGAGAAAATGAGCCGCTAAGTCGGGGAGGCGTGCGGCTGTTGCAGCCTCAATCCACTGAACGTATCGCGCGCCAAAAAAGCGCACGAAACGCCTGGGTACCGTTACAACACATAAATCGGCATCAAGTTCCCGTGAGCGTTGAACCAAATCACGTGCCGATCCGCACGAAAATGAATGGAACGGAAAGTGTTGCTACTATGTCGCACTCGATAATGATCGATGTGACAGGGAACGCCGCGAAGCAACCAAACTCCCGCCACGTTGTTTTCTGACCGTCACAACGCAACACAGGGGATTTCAAATGAAAAAGTTTCTGCTGAGCGCATCGGCCATCGTCGCTGTTGCTGCCGCATCCAGCTCCGCTTTCGCCGCCGATCTTCCGGCTCGCACCTACACCAAGGCACCGGCCTACACGGCTCCGGCCGTTGTCTATAACTGGACCGGCTTCTACATCGGCGGTCACGTCGGCGGCGCCTTCGGCGACAGCAACAGCATCATCGGTGACAGCGGTCGCTTCATGGGCGGCGTGCAGGGCGGCTACGATTATCAGTTCGCCACCAACTGGGTGCTCGGCATCGAGGCCAATTACAGCTGGATGGGCAGCAGCAATACCGGCTTCCTGTATTCCAACGGCACCACCGTGGTCGGCAACAATAGCGAGCTCGGCTCGGTCACCGGTCGCCTCGGCTACACCTGGGGTCCGACCATGCTGTACGCCAAGGGCGGTTACGCCTGGCGTGGCAATAACGATCTAACTGTCGCGTCGAATGTCGTGGGCTCGACGCCCGTTATCGTCGATGGCAACAACAAGAGCGGCTACACCGTCGGCGGTGGTCTCGAATACATGTTCACGCCGAGCTGGTCGGGCAAGATCGAGTACCAGTACTACAACTTCGGCAACACGACGCTCACCTCGACGGCTTTCCCGGCCGGCGTGACGAGCTTCAACAACGACGAGCACACCATCAAGGCCGGCCTGAACTATCGCTTCGGCTGGGGTGGCCCGATGGTCGCCAAGTACTGAGCACTTTGCAGATACGAACCGGGGTTCCGGTTCTGCGGAAAGGCCGGCATCACGCCGGCCTTTTTGTTTGCCCGAAAGGGACCGCCCGCCGGTGGAATCGAAGGTAAACGAGTCCTAAACCCCGAAAAAAATAAGCCGCGAGACTCGCGGCCTAGAATCGCCAGATGGTCTGCAGGCGATGAAGATGATCAACCATATCTGGTGCGACGGGGTGCAGATGGCGCTCGCGGTCGCCCTGTTGGGCGCGTGTGCGGTCAACGTCCTGCTGCTCTGCGGGCGGCTCTGAGCCGTATGCAATGGGTCGGGCCGTAAACGTCGATAACGGCGCCGTCCCCATAGCGGTGCGCGGACAACTCTGATAATGGACGGCGCGAAGCAGGATGCAGCCGCCCGTCAGCACCTCCGACGTGCTCCAGAGCGGCTCTAACTTATTGATTCTGCAGCCGGCTTAGCTCAGCGGTAGAGCAGCGGTTTTGTAAACCGAAGGTCGGGGGTTCAATCCCCTCAGCCGGCACCAGCCCCCCGATTCGTCTCATTTAGAAGCACGGATGCGCCCGGCCGTCCTGGCCGCGATAGGCTGCGGCCGACTGCTTGCACCGGCGGGAGAGGGGGCCGTCATAATAGGCGAATGTCCCCGCCGTGAGGCCTGGGCCGTAATTGTGGTCGAACCGGATCTTGTAGGGCTGGCCGGGCGCGGCGAAGACGAAGGTCTCGCCATGACGGTGGTGCTTCCAGTGCTTTGCGAGCGCCGGGGTGGCGACCAGCGTCGAGAGGATGATGGCGGCACTGAGGATCTTCATCGGGAAATCTCCGGAAGCGGATGGATGGCCGTGGTGACGGCGACGGACCAGATCATGTCCGGCCACCCGGTGATCCGCAAGATGCGGTGGCTTTCGTCGGGCGATTTCCCATGTCGCCGGCATGTCCCCCAGAGGCGTTAACGGCCTGCTTCGCCGATGGATCGCATTTGAACTTGCCCGAATGCTTACGCGTTAGGCTTACCGGCAGTTTGGCGCGCGCCTTTAACCCATCCTGCCAAGCCTTTGACTATCGTACCGCCAACAACGCAGGACACCATCATGCGGGTCATCCCGGCACTGCTGCTTACGATCGCCACGACGCTGCCGGCCATGGCTGCGGACGGATTCAATATCGTAATTCCCGGCCGCCCAGGCGTGCCAATCATCATCAACGGCGTCGATGCATCCTATCGCGTCATCGAGGGCGACTGGGGCCTGCAGAACCGTATCCATATCCAGCCGACCATCTATGGGGGCCGACCGATCGACCCCGTGCCGAATGTCGGTCGATATTATCCAAGCCTGGGCCACAAACCCGGCTACGGGCGTCTTGAAATCGAGCCACCCGCCAACCGCAAGCTGCCGGAGCCCGCGCCGAGTTTCCACGAGCACTGGTCGGCGAGATCGGCCCCAATGGGACACAACGACGTGCCGATGAATCCCCCAGAGGTTCTCGTCGCTCCGCCGATCGAGCGACGCTGACATCAGTTTCAATCACCAAAAAAGAAAACACCTACAGGAGTGCGTTATGCGTATCACGATTTCAAAATGGGCTGCGGCATTTGCCGTCGCTGCCGTCAGTGTGGCAGCATCGCCTGCGATGGCCGGTGGTGGCTACTATAGCGGCGGCTGCTCGCCCTGTGGCGGCTACAACTATTACGGTACAGGCTACGGCTATGCGGGCTATCAGACGCTGGCGGATCCGACGCCGGTGACCCGCCAGTATTATTACGTCAATCAGGGCCCGACCTATAGCGGTCCCGGCCAGTTCGCACCGGTCCCCACCTATCAGGAAACCGCCATCGGCTGGCGTGGTTATCCGCGCTATGACGGCGGTCCTTACGCCAATCCATATAACCACTACAGCTATGGCACCGGCTACGCCCCCGCCGTGAGCGGCCCGGTGGTGTTCACGCCGCGCCTCAACAATTACAGCCGCCCGAGCTATCGTTATGGATATGGCATGCGTCCGCGCGCGCATTATGGCCATGCCTATCGCAGCCACGTGTCGCACCGCTACACCCAGCCGCGCGTGATCTACGGATCACGTCACTACGGACCGCGCGGTTATGGGCAGCATCACGGCTATGCGCCGCGTCAGGGCTATGCGCCGCGCCACGGTTACACCCAGCGTCAGAGCTATCATCATCAGTATCAGCAGCGCCCGCAGCGCCGCGTGCATTGATCTGATCGCATCACGCATCAACGTCCGCCTGCAGTGCTGCAGGCGGACGTTTTGCGTTGTGCGCATGATCCCGAAAGAGAACGAGCTTTCGGAACAGATTATGCGCAAGAAGCTGTCAGTTCATCAGGCCGAGCTTGCTGGCGCCGATATAGAGCGCGAGCACGGCGGCATTCGACACGTTGAGGCTCTTGATCTCGCCCGGCATGTCGAGCCGCGCCACGACACTGCAGGTTTCGCGCGTCAGCCGCCGCAAGCCCTGGCCTTCGGCGCCGAGCACAAGGGCGAGGGGGCGCTCAGTGGCACCGCGCTGATATTTTCGCCGCCCTCGCTGTCGAGGCCGACGGTCATGAAGCCCTGGTCGTTGAGCTGGTTCAGGGCACGCGCGAGATTTGGCACCGCGATGATCGGCACGAGCTCCAGCGCGCCCGAGGCGGACTTTGCCAGCACGCCGGTGGCTTCCGGGCTGTGCCTGCTGGTGGTGATCACGGCATTGACCTTGAAGGCAGCCGCAGAGCGCAGGATGGCCCCGACATTGTGCGGGTCGGTGATCTGGTCGAGCACCAGCACCATGCCGTCCTGGGGGAGGTCGTCGAGATCGAGGCCTTCCAGTGGCTCCACCTCGGCCAGCATGCCCTGATGCACGGCATCCGGGCCAAGCCGGCGGTCGATCTCATCCGGGCGCACCAGTTCCGGTGTCACGCGGGTGGCGATATTCTCCTCGGCAAGGCGGCGGGCGGCGTTCTCGGTCAGCCATAGCTTGCGAATCGTCCGGTTTGGATTGGCCAGCGCGAGCGTAACCGGGTGCCAGCCATAAAGAATGGCGGGCCCGTCACCACCGCCCCATCGCGGCCCCGGCGCGGCGGCCGCCGGCCCTGGTCGCGGCCGGAGCGGCCTTGCCCCTGGTCCCGGGCTGGCCCCTGATCCCGGCCGGAATCGCGGCCCTTTTGCGGGCCTCGCTGGAATCGCTGCTTGCGGTCTCTGTCGCTCATGCCGGCTTGTCTCATGGAGGCCGGAGATTGGCAATTTGCCTTTGGGAACAATGAGGCAGGGAGGAGCGGATAAATCCGTCATGATCGGTTGACTTTGGGGCCGCGCTTCCCGATAAAGCGGCCGCCGGGAGCCCGCTGAGCGGGCGCGCGTTTTCCACGTCATCCCCAGCCGTCCAGACGCCCCGAGGGGTGGATGATGGCCCGATGGCGTTGAGCGGGGGAGTGTCCCGAGTGGCAAAGGGAGCTGACTGTAAATCAGCCGCCTTATGGCTTCGCAGGTTCGAGTCCTGCCTCCCCCACCAATGCGGCAAGTCCTTGAAATAAAATCAGAAAACGTTTGTTGGACTTTTCTGTTCGCTGCATCTTGCGCAGTGAATTTTTGACTAGGTCACCATTGGGTCACCTTTGCTGCGAGAGCTTAGAAAATTGGTTCACGGAGAGCTCCGGATCGCAGTGAGCGAAAATGGTTATGTACAAACTGGGTATCGAGCTCGTTTACCGTCAGGATCTCTTTCGTTTTCTCATTGATGCTGAGCCAAGCGCTTCCTGAAAAAAGCCAGCAGCAACCCTTCAGCGTCGATAGCGGGCGAGAGAATCCAGATCGACTAAGTGCTGCATTTTGTGATTGGACCGGAAGAGTCGAATCAGCTGTTGAAGTGGTCTGACGCGGGAGGGACGTGCAATGCAGCAAATCTTCGCCGTTCTGTCGCTTCTCGTCGCTGGGCTATTTGCTCAGATTCCCGAGGTGTTACAGCAGTATAATCAACGGCTCGGTGGCGCAGCCGACGAGTTAACGGTGGTCGTGAGGAATTTTGACGAGGATTCTCGCCGCTCCGGATATGATCGGTCAAGCGCCCTCGAATTGATGGCCAATAATCCGGAACAACTGGTGCGCAGCCAGGCGGAGCGAATGGCGGGATACGTTAGAAGACTCGATCGGCTAAACGGACAGCGATTGGCTTTAGCAAATGGTGTCACGCCTGCGGCTGTCGTCGCTGTGATTTTCGACTACGACAAGCCGATCATGACACAAGCCTGGAATGCTTATGCTCCTGCACTTCCGACAACGCTCGCAGGTGTTGTATTTGCGATAATTGGATGGTGCGTTTCTTATTGCGCACTTTCGCTTATCGGCGCTCTTGCCAGTTTCCGAAAAAAAGCTGAGGCCTGAGCCGGCGGGACGTTCATCTTACACTCCGATATCTGCATGGAAGCCATCAAGCGGAGTTGAACGAGCTATAATCCGCTAAAAAATGCCTATCAGACTGCGGCCTCTTTTGCGTCGCCGCGTTTGGCTTCGGCGGGTTTCTGGATGAAGCGCCACAAAGGCAACGCGTCGCTCTTGAGGTGAGACGAGATCAACGGAGCGAACCAATTCGGCCGGTGTTCGAGCTCGATCTGCACCGCGCCTGATTCTTCACAGGCCTGTCGGGTATAGTAACGAGAGAACATTCGGCTGAGTGTACCGATCATCTCGAATCTCTCGGCCCCCTCGTTGGCCCGTTCGTTAGGCAACCAGGCAAATTCGATCGCCGACAGCTTTCCGTCGATAACAATGGGTTTCCCATCCTGCTCTGCCCATTCGCCGAGAGTGATGAGCAGCCAGGCGACCTCCCGTTCGTCCGGCCGCGCAAGAATGCGTTCCTCGCTGAGCATCGTCACTTCGCCGACTGTAAAAGGCGCAATCCCATCGGGACCAATCGTGTTCGGCTTCGACAGATTGGCGCTGAGCCGCAGCGTCAGTGGGGGTGTTGTACCGATGGTCAAATCGCCAAGCCTGCCCATTTCGTTGAAACGGATAGCGTGCTTCATATCGAGCTTGAGATAGCCGTTTTCATCCAGAAGATCGTGGGGTGAGACAAGCGTCCAAATAGCCCATCTGGCCCAATACACGGCGACCTTTAGACTTGCTTGGGTGGCCTGTGCATATTTGTCGAGAGAAGCTAGATAGGACGGCGTCATGATCTGGCGCTGCTGTCGAAACGGGTCTTCCTCATAGACATTTTTGACCTCGACCAGCCATTGCTCGTCATCTTCAAGCACGATCCGAAAATCAGGAGCGCGATACATGCCGGAGGGATAGACGCGTCCAGTATCCTCGGCCTTAAGCAGCTTATAACCGCCTAAAGCGACGACCATGGCCTCGAACATAGCAGCTGTCCGCTGGCCCTGAATGAGTGTGTTGTCAGTCAGGGCTTTGTCTAGTTGCGTGCCAATCTCGGCGAGAAATTCTCGGGCACTTTGAGGCTCCGTGACAGAAATCTTTCGCTCGCGGCTGAAACGAGCAAAGAGATTCAAAAGATCAAATGGCTTGCTCATGCCTGGTTAGCGCCCAACTCGTTGTTTATAAAGTCGTCCGAGCCTGCTCTCAGAGAGCCCAAACGAACAGAATAATCGGACGGTAGCGCGGCACAAAGTTCGTCGGCGAATGCCCGGTCGTTTGTCATCGCTGCGACATCCCAGGGAGCGTCACGCACGACTGCCCAACCGCGAACCCATCCCGGATTCGAAGGATCGACATGGGGCAGATTCCGTTCGAAACCGCTGATCGGCGCGAACCAAAACGCATAAGACTGTGCGTTTTCACTTCCCGGCTCGTCGCTTGAGCTGACGAGGGCGATCACCTCTCCGTCCTTATTGAACACGGGACCGCCGCTCATGCCGCTAGGCCAATGGCTATCGATCGCGAGCGTCGGCCACGGCCGATGTTCACGACCGTTAGGCAACACGGCCGTTATTCGTCCAATCGAGCCGTACATGCGCTCTGTCAAGACTTCGGCGTCGATTGCATGGTCCTCAATCGAACCCAGCTCTGGAAATCCTATCGCCATAACTTCATCGCCGACCATCGGCCATTTTCCGGTCAATCGCAGCGGCAAAAAATCGCGCACTTGGTGCAGACGTGTATTTTTCCCCTCGAAGGAAAGCATCATGCAGTCCAACGCAATGCGGCTGGAATCACGGCCGAGTATCCGATCACGAACGACATCGTCCTGCTGAGTGCGAAACACTTTGGCAGATGCAATGGTAATCATGCTGTCGTTTCCGACCAAACCGCGCCCGTAAACAAGGCCGGGATTGAGAAGTCCGACAACTGTCTGTTGTGGCCGAGACGGCGTAAGCCATGCTTCGAGCACGTGCTGCGCGGTCAGATATCCGCCAAAGGGATCGATTCGGAACGCGGTGCCAAGACCAAAGGCGCGGTCGGTCCTGCCATCGATCGCTAACAACGGGATAATTGGATGACGGACGCCTACCGCATCTTGAATGAGAAATCGACACGGGTCGTCACCGGGTGCCGGGCTGACGGGAAAGCTCATGGAGCCATCTAACAGAAATTCTCTTAGATACCAAGCGATCCAGGAATCAACCTTAGTGTTATTTTGAAAGTTGCGGCGTGCAGTGACTGGTTGGTCCAAAACGCGCGATCCGATACGTACGCTGGCCTTTAGCAAAAAGAGGGAGCTGGATGGAACCGATTGATTGGTTGCGCGTGAACGTGCCCGGGTTCGAAGCGCTGTGCGAAGACGAGCGCGCGGCCATTCGCGATTTTTCGATGCTATGGAGTCTGTTCGAGGGCACGGTGCTCGGCACGCGTGGCAGCACGAAAATGCTTCTTTCGCTGGTAGATAAACTTGATTCCCTCGGCGCTATTAAAATCTCTCCTCTGCGGCCGGCGATCGCTCATTTTCGGACGAGATATTATTCAAATGGCGCCTTCACCGCGGCATTCGATCAACATCTGCACTTTCGGAGAGGTGACCAAAGGGGGATCGCCGAACTGTTCGTGTCAGGTGCGTCTAGCGAAGCTTGCAGCGTTTTGAAGGGGCTGCTCGTTATCATTTTTAGGCTCCGGAACAATCTCTTTCACGGCCTGAAATGGTCGTACGGCTTGCAAGGCCAGCTTGACAACTTTCGGCACGCAAATGAAGTTCTTATGGCCGTCTGCTCTATGGCGGTAAGCGTCGGTCTCGTTCGTTATTAGTGATCTGAGGATACGTCTTCTTGGGTATTCGGAGCGAGGCGTTGGGAATCGAGGCATTGAGGAGCCGGACATCGCAGGAGGCGAGCTCGAATTCTTCATCATCAACTTCAAGACCGCCAACGTGATCTTACGGGCGCCGACGTCGGGCCATTAGCATGTAAGTCCGGTCGACATGCCGAAGTGGACAGTTGCTTTTCGGGCAGTTTTGGCATCTCGTCAGTGGCGAAAAGGAAATCTCCCGAAATATTAGGACAGAGCTAGAGCTGAGGGAAACCTCCGTTCTCGTGATCTGTTTGCGGCACTTTAGGGGCTAAATTAATCGACAACTCTCTTCCCAATCGGTCGGGGAGAGGGTGGGGTCTTCGTCGCCGAAGGCAAATTCACTAAAGTCGGGCGAGGCACCAAGCAGGAACTCAAGCCACTTTTCTCGTGACTTGACGGTCCGGTACAACCGCTCATCAATCGTGCCGCGGATCACCGGATATATCACGTCGAGTTTCGTTTCCGGATCGCCCATCCGAAGCCGGCTCGTAAGCGAACCAAGTCTGTCAATTCGCCCGATCCGCTGCTCGATCTGTGCGGGATTCCACGTCAAGTCGTGATGAACGACTCTTCTGCAGTGTTTGTGCAGGTCCAAACCCTCCTGCATAACTTCATTCGCGATGAGGATCATGGGATAGAGCGGTGTGTTGAACGCCTCGCGCAGTCTCTCCCGGCTTTCTCCGTCGCGGGTGTGACGCGCGAAATCGGCGCTTCTGATCGGTCCATCGAGGATGTCCGCTTGCTGTTGTTCTGTCCGCTCGACGAAGTATGCGAGGAAGTTCCGGATGAGGCTCGACCAGCGTATGCCTGGGGCGGACTCCCAGAATTGCGGAAGGAATTCGAGTAGGGCCGCGGATTCCACGTTATCCGTCGCGACACCGGCGGCTTGGGCTGCTTCCAGAAGATCAGCGAAGAAAGGGACCTGCTTGTAGGTCAGGTACCTCGCGAGCTGTTCGACAACAGTGATCCTCAGAGGCAACTTCAGTGGGTCGAGCAGTTCGGACATCGAAGTCCAAAGCGAACCGGCGCGGCCAAGGACGGTTTCGGCCATGCGTTCCGATATGGCCCAGCGGGGCCGTTCGCCTGCGTCGTCTTGCATGACGGCCTCCTCGCCCGGGTCCGTTCCGCGGCGAGTCTGCGCCGACTTCAGGAGCGTCTCTATGTGCTCGCGCCGAGCGACCTCCCGACCATCCTTGGGATGGCGGAGCCGGAGCACGGCGAGTTCGACGCAGTATTTTGCCAGCTGATAATCGACCCGGTCCGCGACGGTCTTTCCCGTCGTCTGCGTCCGCAGGATCGCGTTGGCGTCCTCCACGACGCGGCGAAGGTCATGAGATGTCAATCGGTTTAGAGGTTCATCTCCCAGGTAAGACTCGCGCAAAGCGAGATAGAGCGCATCCTGCGACCGGCGGAATCGCGCCTGCAGCTGTGAATGCCGGCCGACGTGCCGCTTCTCGTCTGCCTCGCGCGTGTCGAATATCTCGGCGGCTGCGGCGCCCGGATAGACGCGACGCCAACGTTCCAGCACCCGGTCTTCCCAGATGGCGTCGAGATCCTTGCGTAGCTGCGCCAGCGTTGCGACCCTCGAGCAGAAGATCAGCGTCTTCTCGCCTCTGTCTGCAGCATCAAGCGCGTCCTTGACCGTGGCCATGAGCTTGGGATGCTCGTGCTCGTCGTCATCCACTTCACCGAGCATATCGTTCAGAAGGGTCTTGTAGGGCACTGCCTGCGCAGGCACGCGTTCCAATTCTTCCGCGAGGAGGCTTCCCTGGCGCGCAGCCGCGAAGGACGAAACCATATTGATCTCCACGGCGGCCTTGTGCGTCGTCCGACCTCTGCGGAAGAGTTCTGCGATGTAGCGCTCGTAGATCAGGAACGGGAGGGCATTCGCGCCCGACGGTGCCACAAACAGCCGCTCGTGCCGCCTGTAAACGCGTTTGTCTTCGCGAAGGCTGCGTATCATCCATTCCCTGAAGCCGGGTTCGATCGCTTCGGTCTTCAGCTTCGTCAGCGCCGCGACCTGCTTGGTAACGATTTCGAGGGCGGGATCGTCGGTCGCCTCGAAGACGTCAGCACCGCTATCGTAGGCCGTGCAGAACCGTGCAGCCGCTTCTGCATCAAGCAGAGACCAGCTCCGCTGGAATTCGTCGTATAGCCTTTGATACTCGCCGACCGCCGCGAGCAGCGTGTCGATGCGCTCGCTTAGATCTTCCGGAGCGTCCTTTGCGCCGGAAAACAAGGAGAAGATTTCCCTGAGTTCAGAGACGTCCAGCTGGAAAGGCGTCGCCGTCAGAAACACGGCCTTCCGGAAGCGCCGGTCGAAAACGTTCCGCATCGCCCTGGTCCGCAGAGATCCCGAATTCTTTAGTTTGTGCGCCTCATCGACGATCAGGAGATCAATCTTCGGGAGCAGCTTTCCGCTAAGTATGAACCGGGCGCGGTACAGCGCTTGTTGCACGGCGTAACGGTTTTCGAATGCCGAATGCTTCCCGCTCTCGTAAAGGTCGTCGAGGCCGGCCACGCCGGCCGACTTGCCTCTGCGGAAGGCGGCGCGCAGATGCGGTTCCAGACGCTTCAGGTCGAATACACCGAGGAACTTCTCGTCGGTCACATCCACGCGATCTTGGTCGCCGTCCTTGAAGCGCGCGAGGATCGCATTAGCGGTGTGGCCATGGAGCTCTTTCCACCAGAAGTAAAGTGAAAGGAGATAAGTCTGGTCGCCGGTCCCCCGACCGCTCTGGAACACTGTCACAGGCGCGACCACGATCGAATGCTTCCGGATGCCCTCAATGAGTTCGGTGAGCGTGCCCGCTTTGCACGCTGCGCCTGTGAAGTCGTACATTTCGCCGAACCGTTCGATCTCCGAGAACCATTTCTTGTTCAAATCAGGGCCCGGGGTGACAATCACGATCTTGCTGCGCGGTTCGCGGTGCTTGAATGCCGCGATCACGCCAAGCGCCTCGAACGTTTTTCCCATTCCTACCTCGTCGGCCAGCAGGAGCCCGGGGTGGTCATCGAGCATGGCAAGCGCACGGATGACCGTGTCTTCCTGGCGCTCGATTTCGGCCATCGTGATCCCGTCGCGCTCCGCCCGCGCTCCCAACAGGAGGAATGTGCGCAGATCCTCACGTGTCATCGCGCTCACGCCGTAGTCTCCCCGTAAAAGCGGAGGACGAGATCTTTCCAGGGCCGCGTTCCCGCCGACAGGCGGATAGCTTCTATGTCCGACCGGACACCGGTTTTGAAGGCGGTCATCATACGCTGCTTCGCATCGATTTCCGGCGAAGGCGGCAACTTGAATTCGGACAGAGTGCGGAGGAGCTCTGCTCCGTAGAACCAGCACTCCTCGCGTGACAGCGTCGATTGATCGACCGCTTCTAGCATGCATGACCAGGCAGCTTCGATCCCGAGCGCGCCCTCGAGCCGCAGACGGAAAGCCTGCACAGAGAGATCGACATCCGCGAGGTCTTCGGCCGCGCACCACCAGGCCTTGAACACGTCCGTTGGAGAGAACCCCTCCCGAATAGGGAGGTCAGTCCGTCGCCGTTCTTGGAGTTGCGTCGCTCCGCGATCAGCAAGGTCCGCTCAGTGCCTATGCGACGCGAAAGAAGCAGCAGGAGTTCTTCGAGCCCGACACCGGCTCCGGAAGACGTGACGGGCAATCCGACGAGATCGGTGACGAGAATGGGCGCGGAATAATCCTTCCCGTCGACGTGGAGGATGACCTCGGCCGTCGATGGATTGAGCGTGAAATCCTTTACGCATACAGCCAGCGATGGTGCTTCGACGGAAGAGGCGATGTCGCGGCCGTCGTAGGACAGCCGCCAGGAAGCTAAGGCCGCCGCCATCGGCGTCCACGACACGTGAAGCGTCTTGGAGCCGGGATCGTGGCTTGCCTGGTCGATCGCAAGCGCGAAGTTTGGATCCTTCTTGGGAAATTCCCGTTCCGCGGGATTGCATGCAGATGGTGGGGCATGGACGAGGTCGGGAACGAAGTCGCGCAGTTCGAAATGTCCCTCGATCGCGAAAGCAAGTCCGAGTTCGACGTTTCCGCCTCCCTTGCCGGACTTCAGAAGGAGCGCGCGCCGGGACATGTTTGCGGACCCCATCATGATCAGCGTCGTATCACGCGTGCCGGAGCGATATACTATCGCCATCATCTTGGCATGCAGCGGACGGTGGGTCGCTCGACCGTCGACGAGGCGACTGGCAGGATGGAGCCAGTAGCGGACTTTCGAGAAGCGATCCGAAGCGTTCGCGATCGCCTGCCGGGGAGCGAACGCGAGCGGATCGGGCTGAATCCACAACGTCCGATCCTCCACCGACGTGGTCGCCTGATCGAGAGGCATCCGCCTGCGCTGTCCGGCTCCGTCGAGATAAGCCATTGTGTTCCGCGTCAGGTCAGTCGGCACGAGATACGTGAGATCCGCATCCTTTTCGGCCGTCTTCATCGCCCAGATGCGGTTCAAGCCTTCGCTCAGTTCAATAGGCGCGGTGGGCTGGATCTGCGGGTTCTCCCACCGAAGACCGATATCGAGAGTCGCCTCGGGACCGACGCGCTTCTCGAGCAGACCGAAGACCGACGTATCGTCGGCAACGACCGCGTCGATATCGTCCGTCTCGTAGAAGGGAGCGAGCATTCCGACGGAGGTGACGATGGCGCCAGCGGGAATGAGTGCGGCGAACTGATCCAGGATGGGCCCGGCGGTCGAGTCGAGTAATGGCAGTCCGGCCGATGGAGCAGGGGACTGCGCGGTGGGCAACCTTCTCCGGATTTCCTCCCTGATGAGGCGAAGCTGCGTTCCGGTCCGGCGCACGAGGGCTTCAATCCTCCCGAGGTGCGCATCGAAGCTGTCAAGAAGCGCGATGTCGGGCCCGCTCACATAGATCATGTCAGTGCTGACAAAAAGCTCCGTGTTTTCGCCGAAACCCGGTCGCGTCAAGTTGCCCGATCCGACGAGCAGCCGGGCGAAGTCGCGGTAGAGAAGCAGCACAGATTTTGGATGGAAGACGGCCTCCGAGACCTCCAGAAGGTCGTACGGCAGCCGGCGGCCGGCTCTACGTTCGCCCGCATCGACGACGACTACGACAGGCGTCTCCTGCAGCGCGCGACGGGCCTCATTATGGTAGCGTTCGGCTTGCTCGACTGGATCTGATGTCAACCGGAGCACCGCGCGCAACACGTTCTCCTCGAAGAAAGCCGGATCGAAGCTGTAGGAGGTGAAGACTGCGCCCAGGCATCGTTCTTCGGCCGGAAGCCGATCGAGCACGCGACCTGTTTCGATCTTCAAGCGATCCTCCCCAGATCGGAAAGCAGCCTTCTGACCACGCCGAATTTCAGGTCCGGGAACGCGATCGGGTACCGATAGCCGCCGTAGTCGGCGACCTGGAGGACCAGTTTCCCCTGCTGGTCCCGCAGCCAAGCGCCGCCGCCCCTGCGGGTGCGCTGCACAGCCCTATGGTAGGCGAGGAGCTGGTTGAGAGCATCGGACGCGTCCGAAGCGCTGATCAATCTTCCGACTAGGGTGACGAAGTCCGGTCCGTGGAATTGCAGCTTCCTAAATCGGACGACATCGGCCACCGATAGCATGTCCGCGCAGAACGAGCGCAGCCTCGCCATCTCTCCGGCCGGAAAGGCTTCATGGGCAACGTCCGCTGCGTCGGCAGCCCAGCCATGATCGTGCACGTAACCATAGGCGCGGTTGAACCTCCCGAGGACCTCTTTGGCCAGACATCCGAAAGCGCGTGCGGCCTGAAGCTTGGCAGACACTGCGGCGGGAACAGGTGCCCACCGCTCAGCGAGCATCCCGTCGATCAGCGTCTCGGTGTCCAGGATGCCGTGCGCGCTTGCCCTGATCAGCTGTTGCGCAAGAGGAAGCGTTGATCCGTCCCTCGCTTGCTCGAAGAGCGCATCCCACAACCGGTCTTGCTGTTGCGTGCGGCCTTGCTCGCCGAGAACCGACAACCGAGACCTACGACCCAATCCCCCAAGCGTAACTGCGCCGCTTTCGCGGGCAATGACGGACTCGTCGAGATTCAAGGCTTCCAGCGCGTAGGCTTCGTAAAGCTTTGCTGAATCTCGTTTGCCCGGTTCAGACCAGAAGCTTTCAAGGATCCCGCGCGCCCGATCGGTGACACGTAAAGAACCCTCGACGACCAGACCGTATCTCCGCAGTGATGACAGGTACGCGCCAAGGCCACCTAGTTCGCTTTGGCGGGATATGAGAGTAAAATCGAGAGGCAGTGGCTTGTTGCCCGGCGTCCAATGCCGTTTGACACCCAGGATGCCTCTCATCGCATCCGCGTCCCCGCTGGGAACGGCGCCCTCTCTGTACTGAAGCGTCGCGAGAGCCCAGAATCTTTCCCAACGTTCGAAAAGACGAATACGCATCGCGTCATCGCTGGGATAACCATATTGACTCAGGGCTTTGTCGGCGAGATCTAGGCCGTAAAGCACGACTGCGTAGTTCTGCGCGCGGCTGGTGCGCGTGGTGACGTCCCTAAAAAGCCAGAGCCCGACCTGTTGCCCGAGGTAATCCAGCGCGAGTGGATCCTCCGGCGTAAAGTCGGTATCTCCATCGGAGGGAGCTGCCCAGAACAGGCCCTTGGGCGGCGACTTGAGAATTAGAAGCGACAAACAGCCAAGCTCATAGGTCGTGTGTTCGGGGCGCGGACACTTGTATGTTTTCCAAGGGAGTTATCCCGACGAATCGGACCTTCCACCGTGGGAATATTAATCACGAGTCCGTTGCCTTATGCAACTTCTGATGGCCCTCGTTTAAGAAGGAAGCGTATTTGCTGGAAACGGTGCACAGATTGTCGAAGTGAGAGCAGTGGAAGCATTTATTTGCGATAGTCTATCTGAAAGCTGGGGATCTGATGCTGATAGGCGATTTCGGCAACGTTCTGTTTCCGGATGCCATAAAAGCGCGCTTCAAACATTAGTTGAAGCACTAAGCCTGAAGAGGGAGCGTCTTGGACATATTCAATCTCGATCAGGCTTTGATTGAGCGATACGAGTCATTTGCACGCTCCTTCTCGGAAATCCGCGCGCCTGAAATTCGCGCTCAGGTCGACGCTGCTTACGAGGAGCAGCGTTTCTGGCCTGAGCCTCTCATCACAATCAATCCGCATTTTGAAGCTGGTCACACCGTTGATGGGCTTGTCGCCCAGGGTGTGCTCGATCCGGCCCTCACCAAGATATTCGCAAGCGGTCCAGACCGGGTGCCGATCAAGCTTCATCGCCACCAAGAGCGCGCTGTCGCGAAAGCGCGCAATGGTGAAAGCTTCATCGTGACAACCGGTACGGGCTCGGGAAAATCGCTTTGCTTCTTCTTGCCGATCGTAGATGCGGTCGTGCGCGCGCGGCGCGCGGGCGAGGCCCAGCGGACACGCGCGATCATCATTTATCCCATGAACGCGTTGGCCAACAGCCAACTCGAGGAACTTGAAAAATTCATAGGTGGCTCGGGGGTCGAAGAGGAGTTTCGCCCGACTTTTGGTCGCTATACAGGCCAGGAAAGCGATGCGGAGCGACACGCGATCGCCAAAGCCAAGCCCGACATCTTGCTCACAAACTTCATGATGCTCGAATTGCTCATGACGCGGCAGGACGAGCTGGATCGTGCTGTCATCGCCAATGCATGCGGCTTGGATTTCTTGGTCCTGGATGAACTACATACGTATCGCGGCCGCCAGGGAGCAGATGTCGCCATGCTGGTGCGTCGCGTCAAGGATCGCCTCGTCAAAGAGCGCAAGTTACTCTGCATTGGTACGTCCGCGACGATGTCAAGCGCGCCGGACGAGACCGAGCGAGCGAGTGCTGTCGCTCGCGTTGGCAAGCTGATCTTTGGAGAAGAATTGAGTTCGGCTTCGATCATCGACGAGAATCTTGCCCGTGCAACGGACCCTCTTATCAACAGCACAAGCCTCGGAGCATTACTCGTCGATGCGATCCGAATGCCAATCCCAGCCAAGCTCTCGGACAAAGAGCTGTACGGCAATCCGCTGGCCTGCTGGATCGAGATCGAGATCGGGCTCGCTGAAGGCGAAAAGCTGCGCCGACGCGCGCCCATGACGTTGAGCGATGCGACCTGCAAACTAGCGGCTCAGACAAAGATTCCTTCTGGCGAATGCAGGACTGCTCTTGCTGGGATGCTGTCGTTGATGGGGCGTCGCGAGGATCTTCGCGGTGGTGCCGGCGATCGTGCTTTTCTGGCGTTCAAACTTCATCGTTTTATTTCGGGTGCCGGGCACGCGTATGCGACAATCGAGCCCGCTAACGCCCGCCGTGTCGTGCTAGAGGGGCAGGTCTTTCATCCGTTTGACCCGAACGCGCGCTTGTATCCTGTTTTCTTTTGCCGAGAATGCGGTCACGAGCACCACAGCGTTCGCATTGAAAACGCGCTCGATGGTACACGCGTTCTCGCGCGGGCCATCGATGAGCCAGCAAGTGAAGGCCCAGAACCCGACGGCTCGCTTGCTGGCTTCTTAATTCCCGCGGTCAATGCCGATTTCCAGTTCGGGGGCGCTGTCGCTGACTATCCCGACGACTGGCAGGAGACCACACCGGCCGGAAAAGAGCGCCTCAAAGGAGGCCATCGCGGCAAACACGAGGGGCAACTCCTACATGTGAAGCCTGATGGGTCGCTCGGCGACGATGGGGTGCCCGCATGGTTCTTCGGCGGCAAATATCGCTTCTGCCCCCACTGCCGCCATCAGCCGCCTCAACAGGCACGTGACATCAACAAACTGGCAGGTCTGTCGGCTGAAGGCCGCAGTTCGGCGACAACGCTCATCGTCTCGACCATCCTGGCGTGGATGGAGGCCGACGGCACGCTTGAGGAAAGCACACGGAAGCTTCTGGGATTCACAGACAACCGGCAGGACGCGGCCCTCCAGGCTGGGCATTTCAATGACTTCATTTTCGTCAGCTTGCTACGTGGCGGTATACTACGTGCCGTGCGGGACGCAGGCGATAAGGGCCTTGCAGACGTTCGATTCGGGGAAGCTGTTCGCAGGGCGCTTGGCTTTGATCTGGAGGAATCTCGGCGGCTCTCCGATTGGATGGCCGATCCGCGCGTAAAGGGATTCCACAACAGACAGGCCGCCGAGGAAGTGCTGACGTCGATCTTGGCACATCGCGTATGGGCGGATCTTCGGAAGGGCTGGCGCTTTACCAATCCAAATCTCGAAGAAGCCGGCTTAGTGGAGGTGCGGTTTCCGGGACTGAGTGAACTCGCAAGCGATGACGAGGAGTTTTCCGTCAATCCGCGACTGGCGGCGAGCACGCCCCAATTACGGGCCCGACTCTTCACGCTGCTTTTCGACTATATGCGTCGCGGCCTTGCGATTGCCACCGAAGCGTTGGATCGCCAGCGGATATTGCAAATCGCCGAGACGTCCAGAAATCACCTGCGCGATCCTTGGCTGATCGATCAAAACGAAGAACAGGAACTGCGGCAGGCCGGATTCCTGATGATTGATCCGCCGAGCAAGGCGGAGATCAGCGCGGCAGAAGATGTACTGATTGTACGAGCCGGCTGGCGGACAGCCTTAGGTAAGGCCCTGCGAAGCAAGGATCTGTGGGGGAGCCGCTTCCAGTCAAGGAGTATAACGATGTGATCGCCACGCTCCTGCGTGCGGCCGAAAACCACCAGGTCGTCCGGCGGGTGGTTACCGGCGAAGAAGCTCCTGCGTGGCGCCTGTCATCGACCGCCTTGCGCCTTTTTCCAGCCATCAAGAGGGCCGACGGGAAACGCGAAAATCCATTTTTCCGCACGCTCTACGAGGATGTCGCCGAAATGCTCGGGCAGGAAGGTAATTTGCCCTTCGCCTTCGAGGCTCGGGAGCACACCGCCCAAGTCGATCAAAAAGTTCGTGCTTGGCGCGAAGATCGGTTTCGGTTCGGGAAGTCAGATGTCGAAAGGATCGCCCAGAATCGGGACGAAATGCGCCAAGAGGGCGAACCCGCCAGTTTCCTTCCGGCGCTCTTCTGTTCTCCGACGATGGAACTCGGTGTTGATATCAGTGCGCTGAACGCTGTCTTTCTCCGGAATGCACCGCCAACACCGGCAAATTACGTGCAGCGAGCCGGCCGTGCTGGCCGTAGTGGTCAAGCAGCGCTAGTCGTCACCTATTGTGCTGCGCAGTCCCCCACGACCAATATTACTTCAACAACCGACAAGGGCTTGTCGCGGGCGTGGTGAAGCCGCCGGCCCTCGATCTTGCCAATCGCGACCTGCTGCGGAGCCACCTCCATGCGGAATGGCTGGCGGCAGCCGTAGTGCCGCTGAAGCCAGCCATCCCTGAAAACTTGAACATGGCAACACCGGAGATGCCGATCTCCGATCCAATCCAAGCGGCGTTCGAAAAGCTTGCTGCAAACGGAGCCGCAAAGCCTACGATGCGCCGCCTTCTTGATCAGACCGTCAGCGCGGTCGAGTTGGCCGACGCGCCGTGGCTCGCCGATATCGACGCCTTCGTTGATGAAACAAACCGTGAAGCTGCGCAGAATTTCGCAAGCAGCTTCAGTCGGTGGAGAGAGCTCTACCGAAGCGCACGCCGTGAACAGGATGAGGCGCATCAAATCCAGCAGAAGACGTCCTTCAAACCGGGCGAACGCAAAGAGGCTGCGCGCCGTCATTTCCGGGCGACGGAAGAACTTGACATGCTCGAGCGAGGACAGGCTTCGAACGGTTCCGATTTTTACACTTATCGATATCTGGCGACCGAAGGATTTCTGCCGGGGTACAACTTCCCGCGTCTCCCGCTCTATGCTTTTATCCCTGCGACCAAACGTGCGGCCGTGCTGCAAAGGCCGCGCTTTCTCGCCATTTCCGAGTTCGGTCCCAACAGCCTGATTTATCACGAGGGGCGCGCCTACCGGGTTGTCCGTGCGAAGCTGCCGGCGCACGGTCGCCTCGACGACGGCAAACTGGCAACCACGAGCCTCATCCTGTGCAGCGAGTGCGGAGCGGCTCACACTGATGACAAGCTCGAGCGATGCCACGCGTGCGGCGCGTCATTGGCCGGTGTGGATCGGCTCGACAATGTCTATCGGATCGACAATGTCGAAACGGCGCCGTCGTCTCGGATCACGGCGAATGATGAAGACCGGCAAAGGCGCGGCTTTGAGATCCAGACCGTTTTTCAGTGGCAATTCGAAAAGGGCGTTCCTGATATCCGCACGCTCACCTTGCGTTCGGAAGCAGGGCCGTTGCTGCTTCTAGATTATGGCGCGCGCGCGAAGCTATCGCGCGTCAACAAGGGACTTCGTCGTCGGAAGTCCAAGTCGATAAACGGGTTCTGCATCGATCCGACGTCAGGCCGATGGGTGAAGGATACGCTCAACGGCGGGGATGATGATGACATGGATGTCTCGATCCCGAAGTCGCAGCGGATCGTGCCGATCGTCGAGGACCATAAGAACGCGCTTCTGGTACGGCCGCTTGCAAATTTCGACGAGCGGCAGATGGCAACTCTGCAGCACGCTCTTCTGCGAGGTATCCAGATTGTTGCCGAGCTTGAAGAAGGCGAACTCTTGGGCGAGCCGTTGCCTGCGCGCGAGGACCGCAAGGCAATCCTGCTTTATGAGGCGACCGAGGGCGGAGCAGGTGTTCTGAACCGCCTTGTCTCAGATCCGCGTCGAACGGCGGAGATCGCCCGTCAGGCGCTAGATCTCATGCACTATGATTTCGCGCCGGATGGGGCTGGTCTCAAGGAGCGGCCGGAAGCCTGTGTCGCTGGCTGTTACCGTTGCCTGCTCTCCTACTTCAACCAGCCCGACCATAATCTGATTGATCGTCGCGATGCGGAGGTCACGGCCTTTCTTTGCCAGCTTGCAGAGCCTGAGGTTGTGCAGGCAGAGCCTTCGGAGGCCGCAAGTGGCTGGGTTGGTGCGATAAGCCGGTGGGGATTGCCAGCCCCGTCCCGCGCACGGTTGACGGCACTTTATACGAACTTTATTGGCCAAGCTTTCAGGTGTTGGCGGTGTCAGGCCTTGTAACGAACAGGCTTGCTGCGGCATGCGCCGACTTGGGGTGGATATCGTCAAGCTTCCCGAGGTGCCTGGCGAAGCCGCGCCGAGGGATTTGGTTGAGTTGTTGGGGCGGCGTAGTGGGAGCGGTCAAATTTTCACCGGGGGATCTTGTCGAGGCGCGAGGACGCGAATGGGTCGTCCTTCCGTCTCCAAATGACGACATCCTCAATGTGCGGCCCTTGTCAGGTTCAGAAGCCGATGCGCAACGGATTGCGCTCGCGCTTGAAGTCAATCCCGTCAGGCCTGCGCGATTTGCTCCACCAACACCCGAGCGGCGGGACACCCAGGATGGTGCGCGTTTGCTGGCAGACGCGCTGCGCCTATCGCTCCGCCGTGGCGCTGGCCCGTTCCGAAGCGCTGCGCATCTCGGCGTGGAGCCGCGCGCCTATCAACTTGTACCGCTGATGATGGCTTTGAAGCTGCCGGTGGTGCGATTGCTGATTGCCGACGATGTGGGGATCGGCAAGACGATCGAGGCGGGATTAATCGTTCGCGAGATGCTCGACCGTGGCCTGATCGACCGCTTCTCCGTACTGTGTCCGCCCCATCTCGTCGAGCAATGGGTGAGTGAGCTTGCAGAGAAGTTCGACATTGACGCTGTGGCCGTGACCTCGGCCAGGGCGCGCAGCCTGGAGCGCGGTCTTCCTGCCGCTCAAAGCCTATTTGAAGCTTATCCACACACTGTCGTCAGCCTCGACTACATCAAGGCTGACAGTCGCCGCGACGAATTTGCTCGGGCGTGCCCATCCCTTGTGATCGTTGATGAAGTGCATGCCTGCATCGGCGGAGATCGCGGAAGACATCAGCGTTTCGAGCTTCTCGAACGCCTCGCCTCAGATGATCAACGCCATATGCTGCTGCTGACGGCCACGCCGCACAGTGGTGATGAAGCGGCGTTCGATCGTCTGTTAGGCCTCATTAGCCCGGACTTCGCGGGAGGTCCCGAGGGTGATGAGAATGCGCGCGCACGGTATGCACGCCGCCTCGCTCAACATTATGTCCAGCGCCGCCGGCCCGATCTCACTGAGTCCGGTTGGCACGAGAAGCGGACTTTCGCTGTTCACCAGGTTAAGGATGAGCCTTTTAGTCTCAGCGGCGAGTTCGGCGCCTTCCATGATCGAGTTCTGGACTATTGTCTTGCAGTTACGCAGCGCGCCGGCGCTGACCAGCGCAGTCGACGGCTCGCTTTTTGGGGGACGCTCGCGCTTATGCGATGCGTCGGCTCCTCACCGGCGGCTGCAGCGAATGCACTGCGCAATCGGCTGTCCGGAGTGGCGGACGAAGAGGCGATGCAGCCCGTTGTCTTTGACGAAGACGAAGGCCTGCTCGACCAAGGCGACGTGGAGCCCGGCACGGCCAGCGCGAGCGCTGAAGAGCGTGGTGATCTTGCCGAGCTGATCGCGATTGCAAAGACCCTTGATCGCCGCCGTCGCGAGGATCCTAAGGTGGCACGGCTGCTGAAGGCTCTAAAAGGGCTGCTTCAGGAAGGAGCCAAACCGGTCATCTTTTGCCGGTTTATCGCAACGGCGGAGGCGCTGGGCGAAGAGATCAAGCGTACCTGGCCAAAGGCAGACGTGGCAGTAGTGACCGGACGGCTGCCGCCTGAAGAGCGGCGGTCTCGCATCGATCGGCTTGAAGATTCCGAGAGCCGAATCCTCGTGGCGACAGACTGCCTGTCCGAGGGGATCAATTTGCAAGCGCTGTTCGATGCCGTCGTACACTACGACCTGAGCTGGAATCCAACCCGTCATCAGCAGCGCGAAGGGCGCGTCGACCGATTCGGTCAGCGTTCGCCGGTGGTCCGCTCCGTGACGATCTTCGGTGACAACAGTGCGATCGATGGCGCAGTCTTGCAGGTCATCCTGCGGAAAGCGGACGCTATTCGTAAGGCGACGGGCATTTCGGTCCCGATGCCCGAGGACAGCGAAGGCGTGACATCCGCGCTCATGCAAGCACTCATGCTTCGCGCGGGCGGACATCGGCAGCAGTTGGCTTTCGACTTCGGCCTTTCAAGCGAGCGGCTTGAGAGCAAATGGCGTGACGCCGAAGAAAACGCGAAAGCAAGCCGCGCGCGCTATGCGCAAGGTGCGCTGAAACCCGATGACGTGCTGCCGGAGTGGCAACAGATGCGCGCGCTGAACGGTGGCCCGACCGAAGTTGCGCGCTTCACGGAACGTGCTTTGAAGCGCGCCGGTGCGCCACTGCAGAAGGCCGGTCAACATCATCAAGTGCATCTGGATGCAATGCCTGACGCCGTCAGGGAGCGCTTGGAGGCGCGTGGTCTGCGTGGGACGCGAACGATTGGATTTGAGGATAATCCGGCGCCGGGTGTTACGCACCTCGGGCGTGTCCATCCCATAGTTGCAAGTTTAGCAGAAAGCTTGGCGGAGGGGGCGCTAGATCCGGATGGGGCAGCATTCCGTCCCCTTGGCAGGTGTGGAGCCTGGCGCACCCGCGCCGTTGCCCAGATGACAACACTGATGCTGTTGCGCCTTCGTTTCAAGCTCATCACCAGCGGCCGCACAAACCGTTTGCTGCTGGCCGAGGAAGCGACAGGGATCGCGTTCGGCGGATTGGTTCCGACGCCGATTCTCGAAGGACACTCCGCCCTCGAGCTTCTCGAGGCAGAGGCGGCCGGAAATCTCGATGGACTGGCGGCTGCGCGTCAGCTCCAGAGAGCTCACGAACGACTAGTGAGCTACCAATCGGCGATAGAGGTCTTCGCCGCCGAACGCGGAGCGGTGCTTTCTGCCGACCATCTCCGGCTGACGGAAGCCGCGCGCGGCGGGGTGACGGTCGAGGTCGTTCCTGTTTTGCCAGCGGACGTCATAGGTCTCTATGTCCTACTTCCGGAGGGTGAGTGATGGCCCGGCATCTCAAGCGTGCTGCCAATATCGGGCTCACTGCCGTCTCAATCGAGGGAGGATTGATCTCCCCCGATCAGGTCGCGGTGATCGCCGCCACCGCTCCAGACCAGAAAGCAGCCGCGGAGTACGGTTGCCCCAAAGGAACGAACCTGCGTGACGAGATCACGCGTTACTTCAGGATCGGCCAAGCGCATTGGCAGGCATATGCCAGATTAACTGCGCCGACCGAGATTCAGACTACAGCCTTTGTTAAGAGCCTACTTGAAGAGGCATTCGGGTTTGAAGGCCTACGCGGCCCAAATCTTCACCGGCAGAATGGTCATACTTATCGTATCACCCTCGAGGCAAAGGGCGGCAGGGTGCCTATCGTCGTGGCCGCACCTCTGTCTGAAGCAGATGCGTTCACTAAATCGCTTGCTCAGCTTGGCGACGATCATAGCGGCACGATCCCAAGGCGTTCGCCGAGCGTGTTGCTCCAGGATTGGCTCAACGCAAACGCCGAGTTCTTATGGGGGCTGGTTTTTGCTGGCGACCGCCTCCGCCTCATGCGGGATAACGCCAGCTTCACCCGCCCAACATACGTCGAAGCGGACCTGGGTGCGATTTTCCGCGATGAGATGTTCTCGGATTTCACAGCAGCTTGGCTGCTCGTCCACGCAACGCGTTTTGGACCCGAGGGGGCTTCTTCTGTAGACTGTGCATTAGAAAGGTGGCGTGAAAGCGGACTTAAAGCGGGCACCGCCGCGCGTGAGAGGCTCAGAGAGAATGTTGAGGAGGCGTTGCTGGCCCTTGGGCAAGGCTTTCTCGATGCCAACCCTGAGCTCCGCAGCAAATTGGATGACGGTCTTCTCGACATCCACGGTTGGTTCGAACAGCTTTTGCGGATTGTATATAGACTGATCTTTCTCGCTGTGGCGGAGGATCGTGATCTGCTTCATTCGCCCGACGCATCGGTCTCATCACGAGAACTCTACACCTCTGCGTACAGCTTCAATCACATGAGGGAACGTTCTACTCGGCGATCGGCGCACGACCATCATCATGACGCGTGGGAAGCAGCGAAGATCGTCTTCCGAGGATTGCAGCGGGGGAGCAACTCTTGGGCTTGCCGCCTCTCGGTGCGCTTTTTGCTCAAGGGCGAACATCCGACCTAGATAATTTGAAGCTGCCAAATCGAGCATTGTTGCGCGCGATATTCCAGCTGAGCTGGCTGGTTGAAGACGGCCGGCGCCTCCGCATCAACTGGCGCGATATGGCGACGGAGGAGTTGGGATCGGTTTATGAGGGGCTTCTTGAACTGGTGCCTACCCGGGAAGATAGTGGTCGTCGTTTTTCCTTTTTAGGCGGTGCAGAGGCCCGCGGAAACGCACGAAAGACGAGCGGTAGCTACTATACACCAGATGGCCTGGTGCAGACACTACTTGATGGCGTGCTCAATCCGGCTCTCGAACGCGCCGAGGCCGAAGGCGGTGCAGAGGCTATCCTCGCTCTGTCCGTGATCGATCCAGCATGCGGTTCCGGCCATTTTCTTCTTGGCGCGGCACGCAGAATGGCAAGCCGTGTTGCGCTCCTGCGGAGCACCGAAGCGCCAGATTACCCAGCAGCCATGCGCGACGTCGCTAGCCACTGCATCCACGGGGTGGATCGCAATCCAATGGCCGTGGAGTTGGCAAAGGTTGCCATGTGGATCGAAAGCGTAGAGCCCGGTAAGCCGCTTACTTTCCTTGACAGTAATATCCGCTGTGGAGACAGCCTCATCGGCGTCTTTGACGTCGAAATGTTGAAGAGAGGGGTCCCTGACGAGGCATACAAGCCACTCACGGGCGATGACAAGGAAATCGCCAGAGCATACGGACGGTACAATAAGCAGCAGCGAGATGGCAAAGGCGCGACCGGCTTGCTATCGGAACTGCGGCCTCCGGACAGCCTGTCCCGCGCCGACCAAAGAATTCACGCATTACCAGAAGACGATCTGAGGCAGATAGAAGCTAAAATTCGTGGATTTGACGAGTTGCGCGCATCGCCTGACTGGCAGCGGCTGAAGTCGGCGAGCGATCTCTATGTGGCCGCTTATCTTCATACAGCTGCGTACTTTGCTCGCAAATCCTCAGCTGCGTCGAGTTTCGATGATCTGCCAATTACCGGACACGTGTGGAATGCAGCGGGAGGCCAGGACGTGCCGCAGCATCTAGTGGATGGCGCGAGCAAGATCTCTGATGTGGTGCGGGCGTTTCACTGGCACATTGAGTTTCCAAGAATTTTCAACGCCCCAGACCCTAGCCGCTGTGGGTTTGACCTAGTTATCGGCAATCCGCCTTGGGAGCGCATAAAGCTACAGGAGCAAGAGTTCTTTGCGGTCCGTTCACCAGACATTGCCGGTGCTCGCAATAAGGCTGAACGTGAAAAGCTCATCAAGAAGTTGGAGAAGGCCGAACGAGATTCGCCTGACGGCCAACTCTGGGCCGACTTTCAGTTTGCCAAGCGTAACGCGGAGGCAAGCAGCGAGTTTGTTCGGACGGCCGGCAGGTATCCCCTCACGGGTAAAGGCGATGTCAACACTTATGCGTTGTTTGCTGAGCTTTTCTTTCAATTGACCAACCCACGCGGATTCGCGGGGTCATTGTGCCCACGGGCATTGCGACCGATCTCTCGACTTCCGCCTTCTTTGGTGAGCTTATCGAGCGCTCACGCTTGATGAAACTTCTGAGCTTCTACGAAATACGGCGCTGGTTCAAAGGCACCGACGATCGGAAGGCGTTCTGTATCTTGATGATCGGTGAGGCTGGGGGAGCAGCCGACTTTTGCTTTGATATCGAGAATATCGAAGATATCGACGATCCCCGACGGAGTTTCAAACTCACCTCAAGTCAGATCGCGCGTATAAATCCGAACACAAGGACGGCGCCTGTATTTCGGTCGCGTGCGGATGCAGACATCACGGCAAAGCTCTATGTTCGAGCGCCGGTGCTAATCGAACAACGGAGCGAAGAGAGCGGCGGCGATGAGAACCCATGGGGATCACGTTCCAAACGCTATTCCACATGTCCAACGACTCTCATCTATTTGCGACTGCGCAGGCCTTAGAAACTGAAGGTTGGATTCGCGACGGAGTAGATTGGATTCGCCGCGGCGACCCTCCAAGCGAACGTCGTGTTCCGCTGTACGAAGCTAAGATGGCTCATCTTTTTGATCACCGCTGGGCGACCTATGCCGGCGGATCGGTTGATGACGAGGAGGGGGCCCGGGATTGTACGTCAGCTGAGAAGCAGAATCCAAACTTCGAGACCACGCCACGCTATTGGGTACCAGAAGAGCATGTGAAGGTTGGTCTGGCCCGGGTTCCTGCGAGCCTCAAACGAGGCTTTCGGGAGGGTAATGCGGATCGAATCCTTAAGAGCCTTACGGAATGGTTGGTGGGATACTGGGCCGCAAGTGGGGAAAGATTCCAGGAGTCCGAGCTGGCGCGGATATTAGGTCACCACAGTTGGCGATCAATCTTGGGAAGCTCTGCCGATCGCTTCGCAATGGAAATAAAGACCATTGGGAATGGGCGGGAGATGCAGCGAGAGACGCCGCTGACTGCTGAAGATATCGAGTTCTTGAGTTACGGTTCGCGTGATCCTCTCGCTCTTGCCGCGGCGCTACTTACTCGTAAGCAGCCACGCTGGCTCATGGGGTGGCGTAGAAATGCCAGGACTGCGGACGAGAGAACATGGATACCGAGTGTCCTGCCCAAGGTCGGCGTAGGCGATAGTATCTTCCTATGGGACACAGTTGTCCCAGATCCGAAGGCAGCCGCTGTATTGTTGGCCAGCGCCTCGTCCTTAACAGCGGACTTCGCCGCAAGACAGAAAGTCGGTGGAACTAATCTGAGCTTCTACTTCGTTCAGCAGTTTCCAGTCCTTTCGCCCTCGTCTTTCTCCTCCCAGGGCGTAGACTTTGTAGCTGAGCGGGTGTTGGAACTTACATATACAAGTCACGCGATGCGTCCTTGGGCCGAGGATCTTGGGTATGATGGACCGGCGTTCGGTTGGCACGAAGATCGCCGCATGGACTTGCGAGCAGAGCTCGATGCCTTCTATGCGCTTAAATACGGCCTATCCCGAGACGAACTGAGGTATGTGCTCGATCCAGGCGACGTGAAGGGCAGAGATTATCCCTCAGAGACCTTTCGTGTGCTCAAAGCGAATGAAGAACGTCGCTTTAACGAATTTCGCACTCAGCGTCTCGTGCTTGACGCCTACGATCGGCTGTCTAACTCGCATTTAGTGGCGAACCCGATCGAGGTTCGAACATCTCGTGCAAAGCTGCTTGTAGATACCTTTCCCGACAACGTCTGGGCTCGGACGGCGCAATCGCAGCCGGGGGACGTTGGCGTCGTCTTGGCTGCGATTCTTAAGACGATGGACGATCCTAAGCCAATCCGTGATGTACGTCTCGTTGTCGCTTTCGCCATCGAGCCGCGCCTGCTCACTCCGCTCTTGCCCGCAATCAAAGCGGCCGAGTGGAGCCGCCTGGTAGGGGCAGAGGCCGATCCTCTTGCCAACAATGTCGCGACATTCGTCGCAAGGAACAACCCAGCGTGGGGCGCTGCGCTTCGAAACCACCGCGGTAACGGACGTTTGGTGGAGGATGCCCAGCGTAGAACATGGGCATCTGGCCCCGGTTTGGACGCTATCGATACTTCCGGATGGCCTGACGGTCGCGCAGGGTTCGTATTCGGTGCGCTGCAGGACATCAACCTGGATGCGGCGGTGGATTCGCTGCCCGCTGACATACAGCAGTGGGTGATTAATGCCGCAGCAGCCTGACCTTCTCGACCCGCAGCCGCTGACGGTCACACCCGCTGAAGGGTTGGAGGGCCGCGGCTTTGGGTTCGACGACTTGTCATATGGAAGCAGCCCGGTGGAGAGAAGGTGCGGGACATTGAGCTTCGTCCTGGCTTGAACATTGTCTGGTCACCCGACGGAGCAGACGATGCGGCTTCCGTAGGTCAAACAAATGCTGTTGGGCACGGTAGTGGAAAAACACTCTTTTGTCGGCTTATCCGCTATTGTCTTGGTGAAGATCGCTTCGCCACGGAGCCGCAGCGTGATCGGATTGGCACGGCATTCCTGAACGGAATCGTGGGTGCCGAGGTCATGCTAGACGGAATCTGCTGGGCGATCGTTCGCCCACTTGGCGTGCGTCGGCGACATATGGCTGTACCAGGCGGAAATCTCGACGAGATCGCCGCAGGTGAGGGGCTTCAACGGGAATGGAGCCGTTCGTCAAAGCGATTGATCAGCAAATCATCACCACCGCGCTTGCCCAATTGGTTCGCCCGCAAGCAAACGGCCTTATTTGGCCGATCGCGCTCGCTTGGCTCACGCGGGACCAAGAATGTCGCTTTGACGATGTGCTTGACTGGCGGTCGCCATCCTCTGACTCCGATACACCGATGCCCGCGAGCGGACAGGAGAAGGGACCAAGGCTTGAGGCGCTCCGTTCGTTTCTGATGGCGATCACGCCCGAAGAACAGACCACGCGTGGTGAAGTTAGTAGCCTCAGCGAGGAGCGTCGAATCCTGGATCAGGAGATTGGCCATCGCCGGTGGGAAATCGATCGCACGCAAGCGCGGCTCGTTGTGAGCCTGGGCCTTGAGGGGCAAGCGCTTCCAGAAATACCATTGTTGATCGACCTCATGCGAAGGTCAGCCACCGCACTCTTGGCGTCGGCGAGCAACGTCCCGACTGCCGGCAGCGGTGAACTTGCCGCAGCACGCACGCAACGAGAGGCTGCTAGAAATGAATGGGTACGCCTCGAAGGCGAGCGTATCCGGATCGGGGCTCTTATTCCTGCTGAAGAACGCGCGTTGGCGATGATACGCGGAGAATTACCGGGACTTTCCTATTCAAAAGTAGAGGCCGATAGCCCGATCTGCCCGATCTGCGAAGTCCCCATCGATAGAGCCTTGGCGGAGGGATGCAAGCTCTCACACAAAATTCCAGACGCGGACGCCTGCTTGCAGCGTTGGAATCAACGACAAGCTGATCACGACGCCCAAGCGAAGCGAATTGAGAATTTGCGGCAAGATCAGACACGACTCATGCCGCAGATTGCTCTGGCTAAGCAGCACTTAGATCAATCCGTCGACTACGTTACAAAAATCGAGCAGGCTCGCGATGGCCGAGAGTCAACTTGGTACGTTGCGCGCAGGCTCCAGGACGATATAGAGCGCCTTGCCGAACTCTCCGAAACGCAGGAGACGGGCATCAAGCGACTGTGCGAACTGGGCATAAAACTTGATAAAGAGAAGGAGCGGCTGGGCGCCTTTCGCGACAAACAGGCCCGCGTTTTCGGACGCATGAGCGAGAAGTTCGACCCGATCGTCCGACGGTTGGTCGGCCACGGTGCAAAGGGGCGGATCACCCTTCGCGGGAATGGGCTTGATCTGTCGGTAGACATGGGGGCGATCGCAGGACAGCCGCGATAGAATCTCTCAAGGTTTTGGCGTTCGACCTCGCTGCGATGTGCATGAGTATCGAGGGCGCGACGCGTGTGCCGTCATTTGTGCTTCACGACAGCCCACGTGAAGCCGACCTTGGCTTATCGATTTATGGACGGCTATTCGATATCGTTCAGGATCTAGAACGCGTCGGCGGAAAGCCACTGTTTCAGTACGTCCTCACCACAACAACGGCGCCTCCAACCGAGTTCAGGGCACGTCCCTACCTGCAGCTTAAATTGCACGGCGATCCGCCCGCGCGGCGCTTGCTCAGGGTCGACTTATGATCAGTACAGAAGGCCGTCTCGTTGCTTATCCATTCGTCCTTCTTTCCGAGCTGCGAGATGCCGCGAATGAGCATGGCTATCGCATTGGTCCGGAAGAGGCCGGCGGCTGGATCTTCTTCCGATCGGCCATCGCGCCCGGAGAAGTTGGACTGGCGGCCTGTAGTGCATCGGGTCCGTTCTTTCTATCACTGCTGTTGCCGAGCGTGGTTAGGACTCTGAATTTCCAACTCGTAACGCCGTGCGCTAGGGGCCATGCTGGCGCCTTCCGTTTTGCCACGCTCGACGACCTACGTCTCGGAGTCCAGGCTGTGTATCGCTTGTCAGTAAGCCTGCCCGATTTTCCTCTTGAGAGATACGAAAGGGCGGTCGCAAGGATTGGCGAAACCGAGGGCGAGCGTGCTGAAAAGTTTAGAATTGGTCAGCACATTTTCCGAGATGCCCTAATGCAATACTGGAACGGAATATGCCCACTGAGTGGCATTTCGAGCCCCGCCTTGCTAAGAGCTTCGCATATTATGCCTTGGTCTGCCTGTTCGAACGATGCGCAGCGACTCGATGTACATAATGGCCTTTTATTGTCAGCATTATGGGACGCAGCTTTCGATGCAGGTCTGATTTCTTTTGACGACCATGGCAACGTTCTGATCTCTCCGCATTTAGACGAATCCGCGCGTTATGCACTCTGCGGTCCTCAGGTTCGGACGATCGATCTTCGGATGGGACATAAGGGATATTTGGCCTATCATCGGAGATGTGTCTGGAAGAATACATAGTCGGCACCTCCGCCAGGAATGGTGCCTATACATTCGAGACGGTGCGCACCGGATAGGTTCGTTCGCAGAGCGTGCCCTCAAAATCAATTTTCGTCCTCAGTTGCTTCAGACAGCATTATGCGATCAACTGGTCGCACAACACGGTGTCGAAAATCATCCGACGAGGCATAAATGGCTTATGCTCTCGCACTTCCGACAACACTCACAGGTGGCGGCGATGGATTTTTGGATGAAGCGCCGTAGGGGCAGGACGCAGCTCTTATAATTAGGACATTCGCGGTGGAAACGGTTCGGCCGGTGTTCAAGCTCGATCTACACCGCTGGAGTCTCCACCGGCCTGTTCGGGGGACGCGACGCCGAGGTCTCTTGGCGAAAATCCTTCACCTCGCCGGACGTGTGGCGCGGGCTGTGTCACCGGCCAGACGACGCTTTCCCGCCTCCGGAAACTCTTTCGACCATCCAAAATACATCGAGGCCGCAATGCTTTCACGCCGGCACAGCTCGTAAGTGTTCTCCTCGCCGTGCAGGTGCGAACCTTCTCTTCCGCCGAATACTACCGACGCGTCTGGCGAAGGATACCTTTTAGGTCATATGAGAACGCAATCTGTCGATGTTCTGAGAGCATCACTAGTGATAACGGCTTTTTTACTGCGCGGTGGGATTGCTCATCTTCGATCGGCGCGCATACTATAAGACATCCTCCGCTTCCGCGATAAGCTGGTTGTACTGTGTCGGTATGGGCAATTAGCTGATTTGATCCGGCATTCGCCGGTCTTGAGGTGAACCGTTAGACCCATGGTTTGTACATTCGTATGAGAGTGTACCGTAGCCAAGCAAGGCGGATAGCCGATCCGCCGGGTACCCCGGACGCGAACGCGGACGGCGCAAAAAGCCTTAACCCGTTTGGGACGCGGTTGATTAAAACGCGGTGGCGTCGGGCGGCCCAAAAATGGCCCCTCGGTCTCAAGCAACCGAGCGGACGCTCAGGCGTCCGCGTTGTGTTGCCTTGATGGACCCGCGCGGCGCCCGGCCTTTTCATCCTGAATATCATCGTAACCCTGCCTCGGCGCCGCGGAAGCGTGCGCGATGCGACCTTCCGAGGCGTCCGGTAGCTACCGGAAGTACCGGAAGGAACGACGATGACACGCGACCAAGCCTTGGAAACGGTGGCGGCCATGCAGTACGCCAAGCGAAAGACATTCGAAGAATACCTCGCAGCCTATCGCCGGCTTCGCGCCGGTGCGTCCCACCTGTACATCACGCGGGAGATGGTCGCCGCCGAACACGGTAGCAAATCCCAAGGCATGGCCAGCGCGGCCATGAAGCTGATCGAACCGATGGAGGGGGATCAGGCTCCTCGTCGCTCCCGGACGAAGAAGGGCGAAGCTGCTGCAACGGATGGTCTGCCGCACCTTCCTGAGGTCGACAAGGCAATCGAAGCCGCCCGCATCGCCTTCGACAATCTGTCGAGGGCCTTCCAGGCCGGACGGGCGATCGATCGTTTGGCCATGTCCGAGCACTATCAGATTCTACTCACGCAGCAGGCGGCGGAATTTGCGGCTGACAGGCTGGCGGCTGACGAACGGGAAGCCGACCTCGAAGCTGCTGCCTCGGGGGCTGGCGATGAAGCCTGGGATAACAGCATCGCGGTGGAGGCCGCTCTCGCTTTGGCCACGACCGCCAAAGCCGAGCGCGACAGCACGATCGCAACGCTCGATGACGTTAATCGCGCGCGCGAGCTTGATCGGGTTCGCTCGGCTGCGGAGATTGAGCGGCTGGAGCGGGATGTGGCGCTCCGCACCAACGAGGTGGTCACGCTTACGGCCTCCGCGAACACCTTGACCGGGAAGTTGTCCGATCACCGAGCCGAGAACGCGGTGTTGCAGGAGAAGGTGGCGACGCTGTCCGAGCAGGTGGCTCAGCAGCAGGCGATCCTGGCGGCTTGCGAAGCCCGGCATGAGCGCGACCGTCGCGCCCTTGAGGGGGAGTTGGCTGGCGAGCGTGAGCGCGCATCCAAACGTGAGACGGATCTTCTCGCGTGGCTCGGCAAGCACAGCCGCGGTGCAGATGACGGAGGGGTTGCCTGATGCTCGGCATCAACTCCGTCATCAGCCTGCGGTCGCCGCTTCTGCGGCACCGTAACGGCGCTTCACTTGCCCTGCCGCTTGGCGTGGGAGCTGCCCCAGGCGCCGCCCACCGCGGGTGGGCAGGTCACGTCTGTTTTTGGCCCGTCCTTCGGGCGCTTTGCGCCGTTCTGAGAACCCGACCCCACGCCACCAACGAGAGTTTGTTGATTGCATGGGGTCGGGTTCTCAGAACGGCTTTTATTCGAGGTGACCGGTGGGGTGGGCGGCGCCTGGGGAAGGAAGAGAGGTCGGAGAGACTGTTCTGCAGGCGAGAGCATCATGATCGTGACTAAGCGTGACATTGATGTGTTGCCCTGGGTGAACGGGTGGGGCGGAGTAACGGTTGAGCAGATAGCGAAGCGGTGGGGTGTAGATTTTAGTACGGCTGCAAGGCGGGTTCGGAAGCTCATCGAAGCCGGTCTGCTGCAGCGCCATTATGTCAATGGACTGAGCATCCAGCCGATCGGAGTTACCCAGGAAGGCTGTACGATCGCGGGTGATACGCTGAGGCCTTTGCCCGGCATTCGTCTGGCGACTTGGCGGCATGACTCGATGGCCGTCGATCTGGAGCGGCGCGTCTTCGCCATGTTTGGCAAAGGGACGCTGAATCCCGATCGCAGGATCCGCGAGAACCTGCGTGTTCAGGGCATCGAAAGCAGCCACATTCCGGATATCGAATTCGTCCCCGTGCAGGGGCGCCCGATCGCTATTGAACTGGAGCTGTCGATGAAGGCTCCGGCTCGGCTGCAGGCGATCATCGATGCCTATGGAACCGGCAAGCTGTACGCAGAGGTCTGTTACCTCGTTCCGGATGTGCGCATGGGCCGGTACGTCCGCAGATTTATCGATCGTCACGAGGACAAGGTACGCGTCGTCCTCATCTCTTCCCCCGAAAATCAGGATGCCTAAGGTGAAAAACGATCAGTCGAACACGTCTACGGCGACCCATGACGTCGCCACGTTTTTCATCGGCCTGGGATTGGCAATTTGCGGTCTCGGCATCCTCTCATGGATGGGTATCATTGCTGCTCTCGCAGTCAGGCTGCCGGCTTGGTTTTTCGGAAACCTCACTAGAACGGGCATTGTCGCGCTCGCCCTCGGTGCTCTCGCAATCGTATGGGGAGGGCTGAGTGGCGACATCATCGTCTATCTGACAGGATTCTTCGGGCTCTTTAGCGGCTCCACGGACACGTCCGTGCAGTCGCATCCGATTTGGATCCGATGGCTGACCTTCTCGTTGCAACCGACAACTTGGCTAGTTTCCGGTGCGATCGGATCGATCATCGGCGGTTCTTGGTTGCTGTTTCAGCAAGACGAACTGAATTCGCCCACCTCTCAGGTCTTTGGCAAATCGAAACAGCGGAAGCCACCGCCATACGCGCG
The DNA here is from genome assembly GCF_018279705.1 of Tardiphaga alba. Lineage (NCBI taxonomy): Bacteria > Pseudomonadati > Pseudomonadota > Alphaproteobacteria > Hyphomicrobiales > Nitrobacteraceae > Tardiphaga > Tardiphaga alba. The sequence goes on along the minus strand of NZ_CP036498.1, from coordinate 3,927,582 downwards.
GATCAGGGGATATCTGATCACGCGCGCAGCGCAGAGCTACACGGGCTTGCACATTCTGCTTGGCGTAGATGCCATGACTGGCATGGCTGTACGGATCAGCCAAGACCAACTCTCGCGCCATGTAGTGGTGACTGGCCGGTCCGGTCGGGGAAAGACCGTAACGGTCTTGCGGCTCGCTTCGGAATGCGCGCGTCTCGGCATCCCGATCGTCTATCTGGATGGAAAGGGTGATCTGGAGGTCCGGAAAGAACTGGCAAAGATCGCGGAAATGAATCAGCGGAGATTTTATCCGCTGGATGCAGGTCATCCGAGCCGAAGCTGTGCCTATGACGCTTTTAGCGGCAAACGACCGACCGAGCAGAAAGAGCTTGTGATTCAACTCCGCGAGTGGAGCGAAGCCCATTTCAGGGGGCTCGCCTCGGCTCACGCGCAGACGACATTCAAGTCGCTTCAATATGGGCGGATCGTCCAAGACCTGCACACGTTTTCGCGGAATCTCGCGGTGAAGAACATGCTCGGGCTCGCCAAGCGCGGCGCCGGCAGGCGACAAGACTACGATCAGATTAAGGCGGAGATTATCCGGCGGCGCACGAATGAGAAGCAGGTGATGGACAGTCTTGAAGCTGTGGTCGAAACCATCACCGCTTCAGACTTCGGTGATTTGCTTAATATCGCCAAGGCGAGGCTGCAGCAGCGGCCCATTCTTAACTTGGGGCAGCTTCGCGAAGAATCTGGAATTGCATATGTGGGGTTGCCGGCGTTGCAATATCCCGATGCGGCCTCGGTGCTTGCATCGCTTGTCGTCGGCGACCTCAAGTCAACATTGGTGAGGAGCAGAAAGAGAATTCTGCTAATCATGGATGAGTTTTCGTTCTTTTCGAATCCGACGACGACCCTCAATTTGATCAATATGGGACGATCGTATGGGGCGTGCGTTTGTTTGGCCACTCAGAGTTGGGCTGACTTTTCGGCAAGTGGTTCCGACGACTTTCGACGTCAGGTCATCGGCTCGGTCAATAATTTCTGGACCCACGAGCTAACCGGATCGGAGGACGCAGAGGTTGTTGCAGGATTGTACTCGACTACGGAACTTGTCGAATACACAGCTCAGGTCGTCGATGGTCAACGGACGGATTCCGCCTCGTCGCGATCTGTTCACCAATTCAGGCTTCATCCTGCATTTATCAAGCGCCTCGGAACGGGTGAAGCATATGTCCTGAATAAGGACCAGCCGGACAGAGTTTGTCATGCTAAGATCCTCCAGCCATCAACTAGCTAAAGGACTCGAACGATATGAAAGAATCTCAAAGCAGCTTTTGACATCTCGTGGGCCATAGAAGAACTGCTCAGCTCGCGTCTTGGCGACTTGCACCTGCCCTATATATTATTTCAGTGGAAATTTACTCGTAAAGTTATTCCAAAATCTCGGAGTTGATAATTCGGTACGTGTTCCGAACTAAGTATATTTCACCCGTTGTAGTATCATACGTGCCCGATGCAGGCCAGATCGTGATAAGCGAAGGTAAAAGCGTTTCCTTTTGCCAAGTTTGGATGGGATAAGAAGCTATGTTGCGATCGTGCAGATACGCGGTCATTTCGGCCAAACGGATTTGTCTTAGTGTCAAAGGCCCTACCATCTGCGCGGTGAGTAAGGCGGATTTATCCCGCGCGCTAAGATGAGCGCGAGCATATTTTTGAGCCAATTGACGGTCATGAAAAAACCAAGCTGCTTCGTCGCCATTGGTCCTGAGCTCATGATCCTCAGGTACGGCAACTCCGCGAAACAGAGCGGTGTCAGCCGAAAAAGTGCGCAGCAACGGTTCGCTGGTACCAAAAAACTGCCTTAGTAAATTAACGATACTCAAGTATGTCACCAGTGTTAGAGAAGTGCCGCGCAAAGTTGAGCCTCTGAGCCGCGGTTGTATCAGCTGGCCTTCAGTATTGGCGCGCTCGCAGGATCGTGTGCTCAAAGTTAGTTTGAGTACATTTCGACAGGGCAAACAATGTATTGACCCTGCTTCTTCAATTTTTTCACTCTATCGAGCTATTACGTGCCTCAGATGCCTTGGCCTTATACCGAGATCGACGGATCTCAATGGTCATGAGGTCTCGATCGAGCAGTGCGCGATCTTGAGCAATGGCTTTTGCGCTCCATTCGTCGCACCAATCTGTCCAATCTTTCATCATTCGTCTTTTACGCTCGATGCCCGGATCCGATGAGTAAAATAAGCCCGTAACGTCATTGGGCTCTGTCCCTTCGAGATGATCCAAGATGAGCTTTCCTTCGCTTGGTTTGAAGCCTAGGTCGCGTTCGCCGTAGGAGGCGAACGCATAACGTGCGCCGTGCGGCGAAAAGGAAACGCCTGGCATTGCGGTAAGGTAATCGTTGAATAGCCCGGCTTCTGCATGTGGGCGCTCCGATTTATTCGTCTTACCGGCTGGAAAAAGCCAACCTTCCGAGTTGTCAAAGTCGGCGAGTCGGTCGAGATGTTCTTGAGCTGAAGCGGCAAAGCCTATGCACGGGACCAAATGTGAGCGACGTCCCCGCTTTGTTCCTGATTTTCTAAAAAATGGAGGCACGTACCAAGCGACCTCATTTATTGCTTCGGTATAGTTCCGAAATCGCCAGCGGTTAGCGCCAGTCACCGCACGGCGGCGTTGGGCTGTGCCAATTAGCAGCTGTATACCGAGACCTATTCTTTCTGGAAGGCAACCTAATCGAGCAATAGCCAGCGCCCGACCAATCTCAATTTCAGGCGGTGTATCACCGTGCTCGTCATCGGGGTCGAAGGCTTCTTCGCCGATCTCGACACGGGTCCTCGGCGGGGCCTCTAGCTTGAGCATTATCCCGTCGGCTACGGACGTTTCGTCCTGACGAACTGCTTCAGACAGCCAATTCCAAAATCTCTTAATGACCCGGACCATGCCTTCCGACATTGCCTCCGCGCCGCGGGAGTGAACGGCGAAAATGGCCGCTGCCATTTCGTTGCGGGTGATGTCGCTGACCAGCCGCCCTTCGAAACGGGCCAGCTCGACAGGTTGTAATTTGCCGCGGTAGTCGCGGTGGGTATCGAGCCTGTTTGTGCGTCTAACCTCGGTCAGGAACTCGTGCTTTGCCTTTTCCCACGACCAGGACGGCTTAGCGCGCTGAGAATCGGCACGCATCCGCGTCTCAATCGAGACGCCAGTGGCAAGGGCAGCCAAGAATACTGCTGGATTTTGACCGTGGCGCGCCATTTCCGCGATCCGAGCCGCCCGGGAGCGCGCTCCGTCTATAGTGAGGCCGTTCAAGTCCTCGTTGCCTGCCACAGCAGGCCCCAAGTCATAACGGCGTTGGTCGCCATGAAGACGCGTCCTCATCGACCAACGCACGCTGGTTGGCTTAACGCGGAGCTGGAGCCCTGCGATCCGATTGTCAGACACGTCATAAGGGGAGGGGCGAGCCTCTCTTTCGCCCACGCTTGGTTTGCCCCCACGCATCTTTTGGGAGTCCTTAAAGGCCTTGGCTAACGTCTTGGCGGTGATCTGAGCAGTCATGTGTCATGCAGAAAATAGGTCACAGGTAGGTCACAGAAGAGCGTCGCCGGAGTGCAAAGTCAATGGATGAGGCTGCTCTTCGATATTTACTGCAAATAGACCTAACATGCTGCAATAGTTGAAGTGTTTCGTTGAATTACCTTCCCATAACCTCAACGAGCGGGAGCTGATTGTCGTGACCCTATGTGTCTGTAAATCAGCCGCCTTATGGCTTCGCAGGTTCGAGTCCTGCCTCCCCCACCATCAACATATCATCCTCCTGTTTTTACTTGGCTTTTCGCTTTCAGTCCCTCACCTCCCGTACGGTGAGGGAATAGAATGTTCACGGCTTGGTCCTTGACAGCTTGCTGATCGCAGCTGCAGCGAGGCCCTGACGGTCGGCCGAACGCGTGTAAAGCGAGGCCATCCGGCCGCCTTCCCATCCGAAGATGGCTTCGAGCTGAGCGACCGTGGCGCCGTTGTTGGCGGCGACGGTTGCGGCCGCCTTGCGCAGGCCGTGCGCCGACTTCGTAACGCCGGCTTCACGGCACGCATTGGCGAACATGTTGCCGAGCGACTCTTTGCGCATTGGCGCGCCGTCGCGCGTGGCGATGATGGCGAGATCGCCAACCGGGCCTGCTTCAAGCGTGGCTGCCAACTCCGGCAGGACGGGAATGGAGACGCGTGTGCCGGTCTTCTCCGTCGTGATCTCGATCACTCCATTGCGGATGTGCTGCCGGCCCAGCCTTGCGGCGTCGCCGCGGCGAAGGCCGGTGTAGAGAAACACGTCGAACATGACGCGTTCGCGCGTGCCCAGTGGCCATCGCTTCTCGAACTTCGCAATCTCATCATCCGTCCAGACCGGAAAGCCCTCGGTCTTCGGCTTGCGGACCTTGAGACCGGCTGTCGGATCTGCTGTTGCGATCTCGGTCTCGACGGCCCAGCGAAACATGCCGCGCATGCTGTCGAGGAAATGGCGAGCCTGCGCTGGCGTCCCGTAGCGGCGCTGGATGCCGTCGCGGATCGTCTTCTTGTCGATCGCCGCAAACGGTTCTTTGCCAGCCGATTCCATGATCGGCTTGAAAATGTTCTCTCGCTGTCGGCGCGTTGCGCTCGACAAGCCGCGCCACTCCGGCGACTGCCGATACAGTTCAAACAGCCAGCGAAGCGAGTTGCTCTGCGGCTTGCCAGGCTTCGCGGTCTCGCCGTCCAGCGCGGCCCGATAGGCGGCATCGAATTCGGGGGTGCCGTAGGCCTCATTGATCCGGACGCGCGGCCCCTTACCGACGCGAACATACCAGACCCATTTGCCATGGCGGGTGCGCTGATGGTGCAGGTGAGGCGGGCGAGGGCGGGGCATGGTTTCCATTAAAGGACGATCTCCCGACGCTTCTCAACCGGTTTTGCGGCGTTGCTGTCGGCAGATGGGGTCAGTTCCACGACGATGGTGCCGTCCCGGCGGATGACAACCGCGTAGGCGCCGGCTTTCTTCGCGCCTTTGACGGCGCGGGCGACCTCGGCCTGAGTGAGGAGTGCAGGGCGACCGCTCATGACGGCACCGATTCAGTCTGGCGCTGTGCTCGCGCTCTCGCGACCTCGTCGCGTAACAATGACCTGCTCAAATCGCAAAGAGTGATGTTGCGCTCCGCAGCCAGCTCGCGCGCGGCCGCATGCAAATCGGGGGGAGCGGTGTCGAGATCTGAACCATCGGCATTCGTGTGCGCCTTGGGGCGCGATATGTCGGCCGGTCTGCGCGAAAGCAAACGCCGCTCACGACGCCCTTCGTCGTGCCAAGCGTTCGCGCAATCTCCTTGACGCCCATCGTTCCTCGCAAAGCGAGAATCTTAGCGTCGCGCTCAAGAATGCGAGGGTCGGTGCGCTTCTTTGCCATGGCTGTCCTGAAGCGCAGGCCGCAAATCAGCGGCCTGCTACGATTTCAGCGACTGCCGCCTGCTGCGCCAGAAAAAGCGCGTCTGCATGCGGCATGTTGTTCTTGTTTGCCGCCTCAAGTGCTGCGGCGTCAAAAGCGCGGATGCGCTGTGCCGGCGCCAGATGCCGGTTATTTTGCCAAAAGTTGACCAGTGCGGAGTCTTGCGCGGTCATGTCAGGCCGCCACGCGCGAGAGGCGGAGCGCGAGCGTGCGTGCGTCGCTGCTGTGCAGGTCCACCTGCTGGCTCGTCCAGCCCAGCAATTCGAGGTCGTCGCGGCTGACGCCGCCCTCGCGCTGGCCAAACTGGCGCATGTCGTCTGCCATCTGCTCGACGGCAGCTTTGCCACGGAGATCCGGGCGGGCGCTGACCGTCGAATTGTCGATCAGTGCGCTGATGGTGATAGAGGGCGGAAGGGTCGAAGTTACGCCCGGAAGGCGATTGCATGTATTGCGGCGAGGCATTGTGTACATCTCCCGTGAATCATTTCACGTGAAACGTACACGTATCGTGTTCGTTTAGTCAACACGAAATATGTACATCAAGCGCCGATTAGCTGGAACGGCGTGTTCCTGGTCGGCTTTGGGGTGCGGCGGCTTGTGGTTCTAGCTCAGGAAACGGCTCGAACACCGCAGTCGAGCAGGTCATGCTTACGTACTGCTGATCTGCGACGGTAATAACCCCACCCCGAAAGGTGTATGCTGTCGTCCGCAGGCCAGCGTAAACTCCAAGCCGGTTTTTCGCGTTGGCTTGGACGCAAATTGTGCTCACGCTGCCGCTGAAAGATGTTCCTGAAATCGGTTGAGAGATGCTTGCGTCGCGAATGCTCGATGGGTCGATATACTCGACCTTCGCTCGGGCAACGATCTGCGCTTTGAAGTCTGGCGGAAGATCTGCCGAGCCGGCCGATGGAGCAGGGCTGGACCCGGTTGTGTTGCATCCAGATAATGCGATCGCTGTCACAACGAGGTAGCATGTTTTCCGCAGCATCACTTCACCTGCCAAGTATCATTAGAAGACCGAGAAGCGACCGACATACCGCCCGAAAATTGTGATTTCCTCCGGGTCGAACGCTTGGTCGGGATAGGCCTTGTTATCAGATTTCAGCACGTAACGCGTTTGCCCGTCGGCCCGTTCGACGGAGACGCGCTTCAAGGTCCGACCGAGCCCATAATCTAGTGCCCAAATGCCATCGGGTTCGATCCGCTGACGGCCTGTGTCGATGAAGACGATGTCGGTTCGCTGAATTGTTGGCTCCATGCTGTCGCCATCCATGGCGAAGCCTACGGTGCTGGCAACATCAGCTCGCGCCAATCCTCGCAAGACGCCTGGCGGGATGCGCCACCATTCGCCGACTTCTTCGCGAGACTGCATGTCGCCGACGTCAATCGTGATCACGGCGCCAGTTGATCCGCCTCCAATCCTGCCCACCATTTGCGGCAAGGCGTCCGGAAATGGGCGGTCAAGCTCGGTGATCGGGCCGTCTCCGCCATCGGCGTCTGGTGGGAATTCCTGGCCAGGCGCTACGCGCGCCAGTTCGCCACGTGGGACTGCGCCTTCGCCAGTAAGCAGATAGCCTGCCGTCACCTTAAACGCGCGTCCATACTTTTGGGCGTCGTCGGGGCCGAAGTCGTTCTGACCGTTTTCGTGTGCAGAATACGTGGATATCTTCCAGCCTTTTTTAACGGCTGCCGCCCGGGCAGACGGGTATCCCGCTGATTCCCGTGCCTTTTTCAGTCTATCGCCCAATTCGCTCATAAACGTTATTTCACACAACGTGTAAACACAAATAATGTTGGTTTAGCGAACACGAATCATGTACGTCATCGTGGATGAACACGATCGATGAAGTCTTCGCGGCGTTCTCGGGCACGAGCGCTTTCGCAGCGGCCTTGGGGCTCAATCTGTCGACCGCATCCGAGATGCGTCGACGATCATCCATCCCCGTTCGGTACTGGCCGAAGCTGGTCGACGCGGCGCGTGAGCGTGCGATCGACGGGATCACGTTTGACACCTTGGTCGCGATGCATGTGCCGGCTCCTGAGACCCAAAACCCGATGTTTTCAGAACAGGTGAATTCATGACGCGATTGGTAGCCAAGTCCCGCGTACAGGCCAAACCAGCGCCTTCGGACTCTCGGAATCAGAATTTCCGTGTGGGGAATCAAACTCCTCAGATTTCTGCAGTCATGCAAAAAGTGAAGGGCTCACTGCCGCGCCCTAACTCTGCGGAAACGTTGGAATTCTTGACGAACGGATCGCTATCGACCTGTCAAAAACTGCTCTCCGGCCACGCTGTTGAAAATGGCGACATGTTGCGGTCGATGTGTCGCACGCATCTCGCTGTCGATGTCGTGCTCGGATTGGTCGAGGATGCAACAGACCCAGTCGCGGTCCGGCTGCGCAAGCTGGTGAAGCGTCTCAAGCACGAGATCGAAATCGAGAAGCTTGATGCGGGGGTCGAAGAATGACCGGCTCCCGCGCTCCTGCGACATCAGCGTTCGGACGCGTTGAGCACCTTGCTGAGGGTGTGAGTTTGTATCTCGGTGACTGTCGGGAGATCCTGCCAACGCTTGGGCAATTCGATGCCGTCGTGACCGACCCGCCATATGGCATTGGGGCGTCTTCTGGAACTGGAAAGTACGGTCGGGAAAAGTGGCAGCACACCGATCTGAGATGGGACGATCACGCGATCGATGGCGAACTCGTCCGTTTGCTTTTGGCTGCAGGAGATGAAGCAATTATCTGGGGCGGCAACTATTTTTTGCTGCCGCCGTCTCGCGGTTTTTTGGTGTGGGATAAGGGCGCTGGATTCAAGGGCCGCGATTTTGCTGAATGCGAACAGGCGTGGTTCTCCAAGGATACCAATGCTCGGGTTCTGACAAGGGACCCGCTAGCTCGGGGTGACTACAAGGGCAAGCAGCACCCGACCGAGAAACCTGTTGCGGTCATGGAGTGGAGTCTGCAGCAGATTCCGATGGCCAAGAGGATCGTCGATCCTTTGATGGGAAGCGGATCAACCGGCGTTGCGGCGGTCAAGCTTTCCCGATCGTTCACCGGCATAGAAATCGAAGAACGATACTTCGATATTGCCTGCCGGCGGATTCAGGCGGCTCTCGATGCTCCCGACCTGTTCGTTCAAGGCCCACCGCCTGCGAAGCAGGAGGCGATGCTGTGAAGTCCGAAACGTCTTCTCCCTTGCGAGCAGCACGCGAACCGCTTCCGGCGCAACTGCCGCCGGTAAGCCAGCCGGGCGGGCGTGTGCCCTCCAAGTCGTGCCCGTCCGGCTCAGATAAATCCCCCGAACAAATTGAAATCTTTCTGCGGCTGGCGAGGGCTATGTGATGACCGAATGGATTGTAGGCTTGGCCATTGTGGCCTTGGGTTTGGCTGGGCTGATCGTCACCATCTGCTGGCCGTTTGAACGGCGGCGCGATCCCTTTGCGGCGCCGTTCGGCGACATGCCAAAGCTCCCGGCGGGGTCCCACGACCGCGGTGACTGCGCATGAGCGAGGGTGCGCTGCCGGCGATCTCGGATCAGCCGGGATCCGACGAGGTCGAAATCTGCCGTGAGCGAGTGACCATGCTCGATCGAGACATGTTGCTGACGGTCAATGCCGATCTCGCAGTCGTCCGCGTATTTGGTAGCGACAAAAAGGGCAATGCGGTGCGCGTGGGTATGACGCCGGAGGCCTCGATGCGCATCGGGGCCGCGTTTATTCGTGCGGGCCTACGTCTGAATCCATCTCTGCGCGCCCAGGTCCTCGATGACACGATCGGCAATGCAGTCGCTGCGCCTCCGACTGTGCGAGGTGAGGGATGAGCGCTCTTATCCGATATGAAACTGCCTGTCGGGCGCTGGCTGCGGCGGTCGCCGTCGATGAGGTGAAGGAAGTTCTGAACCAGGCTGAGGCGCTTCGTGCATATGCGCGACAGGCCAAAAACCGCGATATTGAAATCGACGCCGCGAAGATCCGTGTGCGAGCGACAAAGCGGCTCGGAGAGATGATCGCCGAGCAGAAGGCGACTGTTGGTCTAGCGAAGGGTGGTAAGCCGTATCAGGATGCTACCTGTTCCGAGTCCGAACAGGTAGAGCGCCCGCTGACACTTGAAGAGGCTGGCATCGATCGGAAATTGTCGTCGCATGCTCAAAAGGTCGCCGCGCTCGGCGATATTCGCTTTGAAGCTTTGCTGCGCATGATGGAAGGCCGTGCGCGCGAGGGCGGGCCGGTGATGGTCGATATCCTCAAAATCGATTCTGAGGATTCCCAGCGTCAAAGTCGGCGCCAGCTTGCACGAGAGCTGAGCGATAAGGCTGCCGAATTGCCGAAGGGGCGGCTTTACCCCTGCGCCTATATCGATCCGCCGTGGCACCGCAAGCAGGGCGTCACCAATCGATCCTATGAGAACCATTACCCGACTATGTCGTGGGATGACATCCTCGCCCTCATGAAGCAGGTCAGCGAGCTGCTGCTGCCCGACGCTTGGGTCTTCCTGTGGATTCCGCGAGCGCATCTGATGGCGCTGCACTCTGTGCTGATGGAATTCAGTACTGATGATGGAGTGGTGATCGAACGTGCGGTCAAGCTGCCTTTGGCTTGGGCAGTCGCGCGCGCCGCTGGTTGTGACGGCTATTCGACTTGCTTCGTCTGGACAAAGAACGACGAGGCGCATCCCGACGATATTGGCGGCGGCATCATCGTGCGCGATCAGGACGAGCTGCTCCTGCTGTTCAAGCGAGGCCGTGGTCTGCCGAAGCCTGCGCGGGATGAGATCTTCAACAGCAACCATCGTGAGAGGAAGCGCGAGCATTCGCGCAAGCCTGATCACTACCGCGAAATGATCCAGACCATGACCGGCGGCCTGCCGGTGCTGGAATTGTTTGCGCGCGTGGATGATGAGCACCCGCTTCCAGAAGGGTGGGACGCTTGGGGCAATCAGGCGCAGGCTGTCCCCGAAATCGACATTCCTGAATTCCTTCCAAAGAGCGCTGCGAGCGAGGACGCATGAAGATCTACATCGCTGGACCGATGCGTGGCATCGCCGAATTCAACTTCCCCGCATTCCATGCCGCCGCTGCTGATCTGCGCGGCAAGGGGCACGAAGTGTTCAACCCTGCAGAGCGCGACATCATCGCGACTGGGGTGGATATATCGAAGGGAAACGAGACTGGCGACAATTCCATCGCCGAGGTCAAGCATGGCTTCAACCTCCGCGAAGCCCTGAAAGATGATCTCGAATTCGTGTGCCTGCACGCTGACGCGGTGGTTGTGCTGCCTGGGTGGGAGAAAAGCTTGGGCGCTCAGGCCGAAGTCGCCACGGCCCGCGCGCTGAGCCTCCGCGTATTGCCTTATGTCGAGGTCGCGTGATGGCGAATGGCACCCTTTGGACCGATGACGAAGTCGAGCGATTGGTGGCCTTTGCGCGCAATGGCATGCCGTTCTCGGCTATAGGCGGCGAGCTGGGGCGTAGTGTTTCAGGCGTCCGATTGAAGTTCAAGGAATACGCCGCGTCCCTGACTACCGCGCAACGCAAGGCTCTTTGGTTGGAGCGAGACGCTAACCTCCAGCTGCCGATCTATGGCTTGGCAAGTGCGGCTCAGCTTGCAGACCGCGCCGCGCGGGAGGCCACTGCGCCGTCCTCTCTGACGGCCGCTTTGCTTGGTGATCCTCTGCCGGGCCGTAGTGCGCTCGATTTGAGAGGGCGCATCTGATGCTGAATGGGCCGACCATTGCGCTGCTTCAAATGATCGCGCGCGATGATGAGCGTAGCCTTGCGATCTCGCGAGTGGTCTGTCGTCTCGTGAAGGATGGGCATGAGCTGGGTGAGGTGAGGTCAGATGTCGTTGTGGTCGATGGCGTCGAGCGCAAAGTCACCATCATGCCAGAGCATTGGGTTGATCGTTTGGTGCTTGCTGCCGAGCGCGGCGCCTTCGAACGGATGCCAGAGGATCGCATCGTTGAGCGTCTTCTTTCGCCGCCGGTGCCGGCATGAGCGGGCCGCGTCATCGCTGGGGTGAGCCCACGCGCTTCCCACACAAGAGCGAGCGAACCTGCCTCAACGGTTGCGGCGTCACCAAGGTCGGGCGGCATGAGGTCGAAGGGCCGCGTGCTCGGCATTGGACCGAATTCTATCGAGACGGCGAGCAGATCGTCTGCGACGCCACGCCGGCCTGCGAGCCAGCTTAACCCGGACTGTTAGTTGCGTGTGCGTCCAGTTTCCTAGCATCACATCGAGACCACAATGAGCGGCCCTCGCTATTCAATCATTCCGGCCGGCGCTGTCACTGATGACACGCTAGAGCCTCGCGATCTGCAGGTGCTGTGCTTGCTCGGCCGTCACATCGACGATTTGGGTTGGTGCAGGCGCAGCCAGGTCAAGATGGCGCGCGAGATCAAGTGCGGCCGCGCAACGCTGCAGCGCTCACTCGAGCGACTTTACGAAGCTGGTTGGGTCCAGATGCGTAGACGTGAAGCTGATGCAGATGAAGGCACGCAGCCCAGTCAGTCATTTGCCTATCGCGTCATCTTGGACCGTGACGACAGCATGATTCAGGATTCGGCAGACGATAGCGAATCCTTATCGGAATCCGGGGAGGGGGTGCCCACCAGCGGGCACCCCTGCCCACAGATGGGCACCCGGGTGCCCACCCAGGGCGGGCACGGGGTGCCCATACATACGTGGGCACCAAGAACGTCCCCTTACAACGTCCCCATCTTGAACGAGAGAGAGACGCGCGCGCGCATGACGAAGTGGCAAAGTTCATTTCGGCTTTCGAGCAGCGTTGGCCGACCGCTGCGTCCGATGACCGGCAGCGAACCGGGTATGCAGCGGCAGCGCTTAGCGACGATGAGCGCGCTGCTGCGCTGGAGGGGATCGGGCCGTTCCTTGCGGACCTGAAGCGTCTGAAGCGTGATCGCGTGCCGGCTGGGTGGCGATACCTCGAGCAGAAGCGCTGGACGCTGCTGGCCGCGAAGGCTGAGGCTGAAAGGCCGGTGAACGCGAGTTTTGCCCCGGATACGGTCGAAGCGGCGGCGGTGACGGCGCTGCATGGGCTTGTCGGGACGCTCGATTTCCTGCGCACGGTCATGCGTTCGGTCGACGGGAATGTGCGGCATTTGAAGCCGGTCACGCCACGGCTGTTGGCATTGGCTCATGCACCGCCTCGCGAGCAATGGGTCGTTGCAAGCCGGCAGCAGGCTGCGGCTTGGGAGACGTTCATTGACGAAAACCTCGTGCTGGGGACGCGGCGCAGGATGGCTGAGGGATCTGCAGTGCCGTGGCCGTGGCCGCCAAGCAAGGATGGCAAGGTCTATACCGATAATCAGGAGGATGGGTGCAATGGGGCGCGGGCTGATGGCTGATGAACTGGAAGGCGCTATCGCGGTGCCCGCTTGGCTGTTCGAAATGGAGCGTAAGATGCTCTATGCGCTTCGCGTCCATCCGAGCTGCGAGCAGAAGGTGACGCGCGGGCTGCGACTTCGCGGCGTGGATTACTATCTGCCGACTATGCCGCAAACCCGAGCGGTGACGCAGCGGTCCCGCTGGAATAGCGCAGAGCGGCGCATTGAGCGCAGGTTTATCGTCCCGGTCTTTCCCGGACTCCTGTTCGTGCCGGAATGGGTCGCGCACCATGCAAGCCAGCTTCGGTCTGTAGATGGTGTTATCGGCTTGCTGCGGTTTGGCGATTGGATCGCGACGTTGAATGACGAGTGGTCTAACAGACTGATCGACGCCGTAAGGATGGCAAACACGCCTCGCAGCAAGCGCGCCCTTCTGTTTAAAGCCGGTGACGTGGTCAAGATTGTGGACGGTCCATTCCGAGGCTTCAGCGCCACCTTCGATGGGCTGGACTCAAAGGGCCGACTCAGTGTTGTCATGTCTATATTCGGACGCCTGCAGCCGCTGCCATTGACCGCGGAGCAGATCGAGCCGGTCTAGCATCCCACGGATGCCGGAACGGATCGTGAGGAGGCCAAGCCTTCGGCGTAACCCTGGTGCCTCAGAGGCAAGGGTCCGCGCGAAGCGTATCCCAACATCAGCCCGGCCTTAGCGCCGGGCTTTGTCGTTCTAGGGTGTGCGGTAGTGCTTGCGTGCTGCCGTTGCCCTCCTTGGGCGTTTCCTCCCTAGACTTGGGCCGCTTGCTACTTAGCCGGCAGGCGGCCCCCTTTAGGCGGATAGTGAGAACGAACACCAAGCACAGCCGGCCTGCCTCGCCACCATGGCGCTCTTGGTACAAGACCGCGAGATGGCAGAAGCTCAGGCTCTCCGTCTTCCTTCGCGACTTGTATCAATGCCAGCGGACTGGCTGCGGCAGGCTGCAAGGCAACACCTCGCTGCTCGTGTGCGATCACATCAAGCCTCACCGTGGTGATGAACGTCTGTTCTGGGATGAGGCCAACCTGCAGACACTCTGCAAGCCTTGCCATGACGGCGACAAGCAGCGCGAAGAGCAGTCGACCCTGCATCAACGTGGTGTGTGGGACTAGGCAATGCCTCGCGAAAAAATTCTGAAATAAAATTTCGTTCGATAGTTCCATAGGGGGGGTGTCGAAACTTCAAAAGGGCTCCGACGCCGGACCGGTGGGGCTCACATTTACGGATTTTTTTTGAGATGGACCGAGTTTTTGACCTGTTCGGTGACCCGGTGCCAAGCAACCATGGTGGGCGTGGTCGCCCACAGCATTTGCCGACGACGGAAAACCGCAACAAAGTCACGCTGTTGCTTGCTCTCGGATGGAGCAACGGGCGGATCGCTAATGCGCTGCACATCACTGAGCCGACTCTGCGCAAGCATTATTTTTCGGTTATCAAGTTTCGCGATCAGCAGCGCGATCGGATGGACGCTGCTGTGGCCAGCACCCTGTGGCGCCAGTTCGTCGAAGGCAGTACGGCGGCCGGCAAGGTCTTCATGGCCTTCGTTGAGAAGAACGACCGCATGGAGATCGAGCGCACCATGGCGAGCGCGCCAAGCAATGCCGATGGCGCGCTGCCCGAGCGCGTCGGGAAGAAACAGGTTGATGCCCAGCGCGCGATCGATGCCGACGCCGATCTGATGGCCGAGCTGGAGCAAGAAGCAGCCGCGCAGAATGCAACAGCTGTCCATTGAAGCGGCGCCGCGCTTCGCCTGTCCGGACTGGTGGGATCGCATTCAGGCCGGACAGACGCCGATGGCGGATATCCCGGTTAATGAACAGAGGGCCGCTAAAGCGCTGGCGTTCTTCAATCGCCTGCGGTTGCCAGATGTGCCCGGGAATCCGGCATTGTCGGAAGCATGCGGTGACTGGTTTCGCGACATCCTCGTCGCGTTCCTCGCGAGTGAAGATCCGATCACAAAGCAGCGACTCGTATGGGAGTTGCTGTGCATGGTGCCGAAGAAGAACTCAAAGACCACGTATGTCGCTGCGCTCGGCTTGACAGCCTTGTTCATGGAAGAAGCGCCAAACCGGCAGATGTTGTTGGTGGCGCCGAGCCAGAACATCTCGGAGCGGTGCTTCGATCAGGCGCAAGGGATGATCCGCATCGATGCGCGGCTCAATGCAATCTTTAAGGTGCAGGATCACCTGAAGTGTATCGAGCGCAGGAAGACCGGCACGCAACTGAACGTCAAGACCTTCGACACGTCGATCGTTACCGGGGAAATCCCGATCCTCACGATTATTGATGAGCTGCACGAACTGGGTAAGAAGGCGAAAGCCTCGGCCGTCATGCAACAGATCCGCGGTGGTGGCATCACGATGCAGGGCGGACAGGTCCTGATGATCACCACGCAGTCGGATGAACAGCCGGCCGGCATCTGGAAGACAGAACTTAAGAAGGCGCGTGACATCCGTGATGGCAACGGTGGTTCGGCGCCAATCCTGCTGCCCGTGCTCTACGAATTTCCGCTCGCGCAACAGCGCGATCAGGACTACTGGCGCGATAAACGCAATTGGGCACCGATCCTGCCTAACCTCGGACGGTCAATCGACCCGGAGCGCCTCTCTGCTGACTACGACAACAACGGCAAGGTGAATGCCGAGGCCGAGAAGATCTGGACCTCGCAGCATTTGAATATCGAGATCGGCGTCGGCATCGGTGACGATAGCTGGCGTGGGGCGGATTATTGGGAGCAAGGTGCCGTCAACGAACTCGCTGACCTGGATGAATTGTTGCGACGCTCCGAAGTCGTGACCTTCGGCGGGGATGGTGGCGGGCTCGACGATTTGCTGGGCGCAGCGGTTATTGGGCGCGAAAAGGGTACGCGGCATTGGCTGTGTTGGAACCATGCCTGGGTTCACAAGCCGGTACTAGCCTTGCGCAAGGAGATCGCGCCGGCTCTGCAAGACTTCGAGGCCGAGAATACTTTGACGATCTGCGATCGTCCTGAGGATTTGATCCTCGGATTTGGCGGTGTGTTTCGCAGGGTGATGGCCAGCGGACTGCTGCCTGCAAAAGATGCGGTTGGGCTCGATCCTAACAACGTCGCTGCGATCATCGAAGATCTGATGGCCGGTGGAATGACAGACGACATGCTTCGTCGGGTCAGGCAGGGACCAGCCCTTTCGCCGGCTTGGTGGGGCATCGAATTCAAGCTGGCGGATCGTACGTTTTTTCACGGCGGCACGACGCTCATGAATTGGGTTGTGAGTAACGCGAAAGTCGTGCGCCAGGGCAACGGCATCATGATCACCAAACAGCATGCTGGCAGTGCGAAAATCGACCCGCTTATAGCGACCGGTTGCGCCGCAATCTTGATGAGCTGGAATCCGGTGAGCCAAAACAACATCAGCAGCTTCTTAGCAAGCTTGGCGGAGGAATGACGTGAAGCTCTGGCAGAAGGCGGTGGCAAAGCTTCAGCGGCGCTCTCTCGACATCAAAGATCCCCGCGGCTGGAACGGGGGCGATTCGACCCCGGCCGGTGAGACGGTCACGCCGTCGAGCGTGCTCGGGCTGTCCGCGGCATGGGCGTGCGTGAACCTGATAGCGGGCACCATCGCGACGTTGCCGTTGATGGTCTATCGGACCAACAAGGACGGCTCGCGAGCTGTCGCAAAGGATCATCCGCTCTATCGCATCCTCCATGACAGCCCCAATAACGATCAAACGGCCGTCGACTATCTGGAGTTTATGCAGTCGAGCCTGGAGTTCTGGGGGAATTCTTATTCTCGGATCATCCGATCCGGTGAAAAGCCTGTGTCGCTTCTGCCTATCCGTCCTGACATCGTGTCGGTGACCCGGGACGATCGAGGACGTCTGCGGTACCGATGGTCAGAAGATGGCCAATATTTCGACCTTGGCGACGAGCAGGTGCTGCACGTTCGTGGTTTCGGCGGAGGTCCTCTTGGTGGTCTCTCAACTCTGACTTTCGCGCGCAGCTCATTCGCGCTGGCTCAGGCCACCGACCGAGCCGCGCGCGAGACCTTCTCGAATGGCATGCGCCCGTCTGGCCAATTCGTTTTCAAGGAATGGCTAACGAAGGATCAGCGTGATCTCGTTGAGCAGCGGCTTGCTGAGAGATACATGGGCGCTATGAACGCTGGTCGCCCGTATATTGCTGAAGGCGGTCTGGAATACAAAAGCATCTCCATCAACCCGGAAGATGCGCAGATGCTTGAGACTCGCGGTTTTTCGGTTGACGAGGTGTGTCGATTTTTCGGCGTCCCGCCGTTCATGATCGGGCACACTGAGAAATCCACGAGCTGGGGCTCCGGACTTGCTGAGCAAGTTCTGGGCTTCCAAAAGTTCAATCTTCGCCGTCGTTGCAAGCGCATCGAGCAGGCGATGGAAAAGCGGCTGCTGACGCCAGCGGACCGCGCTGCAGGCATCATTATCGAAATGAACATGGATGGGCTGCTGCGAGGCGATAGCGCCGCGCGAGCAGCCTACTATGGCGCTGGGCTAGACAAGGGCTGGCTCAACATCAATCAGGTCTGTGCGATGGAAAACCTGCCGCCCGTCGATGGTGGCGACGTGAACCGCGTTCAGATGCAGAACGTGCCGCTGACCGAGTCCGGCAAAGAAGATCCGGATCCTAAGCCATCACCTGCGCCAGCAAATCCGAAGCTGCGCGTCGTCGGGAGCGACAAATGAAGCACTTCGATTTCACATTCGAAACCAAGAGCATCTCGGAGGCTGGCGAGTTCGAGGGATATGCTTCGACGTTCGGGAACGTCGACCAGGGCGGCGACGTCGTCGAGCCGGGAGCTTTTATCGAGAGCGTGGTAAAAGCGAAAGCCGATGGCCGTGTCATTCCGATGCTGTGGCAGCACGACCAGCGCGAGCCGATCGGCGGTTGGAAGGATATCGCGGAAGATTCCAAAGGGCTCTACGTAAAGGGGCACCTTTTGATCGACGCCGACCCGCTGGCTCGTCGCGCCCATGCTCACCTTAAGAACAAGACGATCGGCGGCATGTCGATCGGCTACGGCATACCGGCCGGTGGCGCAGAGCCTGATGAGAAGCGCCGCGGTGTGATGCGCCTCAAGAAGGTTGATCTCCGCGAGATCTCGCTCGTCACAATGCCGATGAATCTATCTGCCCGCATCCTGGGCGTTAAAGCCATTCTGGACGGCGGGGCACTGCCAACCGTCCGTGAGTTTGAGGAGCACCTGCGGGACGCAGGCTTCTCGAAGTCCTTGGCCGCCGCAATCGCGGGCAAGGCAGCGCCGCATCTTCGGGGGGAGCCCGACGCAAAGGCGAATGACGCGGCCGCGTTCCTTCAGGGGCTCCTGAAGGCCGGTTGATTTTCCTCCTCCTCTGCCGAAAAGGGCACCATCATGACCGATAAGACCGCCGCTGAACTTGCGGGCGAAGTGAAGGCCGAATTCCAGAAGTCCTTCGATGCTGTCAAGGAGATCGCCGAGAAGGCGCTCGCCGAGGCCGCGAAGGGTGTCACCATGTCCAGCGAACAGAAGGACAAGGCCGACGAAGTCCTCACCAAGATGAATACTTTGAACGAGCAACTCTCCACGCTCGAGCAGAAGGTTCTGGAGGGCACCAAGGGGGACATCGAAGTGCCGAAGTCGATGGGCGAGATGTTCGTCGGCGACGACAAGGTGAAGCAGTTCCTGGCGCACCCGAACCCGCGCGGTCGCGTCGACTTCCAGACCAAGGCAACCCTCACTTCTTTGACCACCGATGCCGCCGGATCGGTCGGTGATGCCATCCAGAATACGCGTCTTCCCGGTATTCTGCCGCTGCCACAGCGCCGCATGACCGTCCGTGATTTGCTCTCGCAGGGGCAGATGGACGGCAATACGCTGGAGTATGTGAAGGAAACTGGCTTCGTGAACAACGCCGGCATGGTGGCTGAAGGCACCACCAAGCCGTCGTCCGACATCAAGCTCGATCTCGTCTCGACCTCGGCCAAGGTCATCGCTCACTGGATGAAGGCTTCGCGCCAGGTGATGAGCGATATCCCGCAGCTGCAGTCGATCATCAACAATCGTCTGCTCTACGGCCTGGCTTACAAGGAAGAGGGCCAGCTTCTGAATGGCGACGGAACGGGCCAGAACCTGCTCGGCATCATTCCGCAGGCGACCGCGTACTCGGCGCCGATCGCGATCGCGGACCTCAACATGTTCGACGTTCTGCGTCTGGCGATGCTGCAGGCGGCGCTCGCCGAGTATCCTGCGACCGGCCATGTTCTTCACCCGATCGATTGGGCTGGCATGGAGACGCTGAAGGACACCACCGGTCGCTACATCATCGGCAACCCGCAGGGCGCAACCACGCCCACCATGTGGGGGCTGCCCGTCGTCGCGACGCAGGCGATCACTGTTCGCAAGTTCCTCACCGGCGCCTTCAAGCTCGGCGCGCAGGTGTTCGACCGTTGGGCAGCCCGCGTCGAGATCGCGACCGAGAACGAAGATGACTTCATCAAGAACCTGATCACGGTTCTGGCTGAAGAGCGTCTCGCGCTCGCGGTCTATCGGCCGGAAGCGTTCATCTACGGCGATCTCGACGTCGCGCTCGCCGCGTAACGAGCATGCGTCAGGGGCGGCGAACGTCGCCGCCTCGGCTGCACAGGAGGATGCCATGGCAGAACGTGAATACGATGTGATGCGCTTGCATGAGGGCGACAAGATCTATGTCGAGGGCGATGTGCGGACCATCAGCGAGGCGGATGCTCAGCATCTCGTGGCGTTGGGCGTCTTGGTCCCGCGCGAAGCGAAGGCTGCGCCGGCTGAAAAGCCTGCTGATGAGCCGGCTCAAAAGGCCGAAACCGAACGCATGAACAAGGCCGAGCCCGCTCCGGCGAACAAGGCCGAAAAGCCGCGGGGCAAGGGCAAGTAGCCCGCGCCATCGCCAACCCGGCGCTGCGGCGCCATTTGGAGAAGCATCATGAAGCGCTACAAGGTTACGGTCACCACTGCTGCCGATGGATCGGCGACTGCTTACACGCCTCGCCTGTCGGGCGAGTTGCACGCCATCCAGTACGTGCCGCACGGCGTAACGCCCTTCGACAACACGGTTGATTTCACCGTCACGTCGGAGGCGACCGGCGAAAGCCTGCTCACCCGAACGAATGTGACGGCAGCCGTCAACGCCCGTCCGCGCGTGCCGACCTCGGACGCAGGTGGCACTGCCTCGCTGTATGCTTCCGGTGGAACGGCGATTCAGGACAAGGTCGCGCTGGCAAATGACCGCGTGAAGATCGTTCTGGCGCAGGGAGGTAATGCCAAGATCGGCACCTTCCACGTTCTGGTGAACTGATCCATGCCAATCGTCGTCGTCACTCCACCGACCGTATTCCCGGTTTCGCGTGCTGATGCCAAGAAGCATCTGCATGCCGAAGAGTTTGCGGACGACGATGTCTACATTGATGGCTTGATCGCTGCCGCGACGGGCCACATGGATGGTCCGGCCGGCTCGCTCGGCCGGGCTATCATGCCTCAAGTGCTCGAATGGCGTGGTGACAGCTTCGGATTCTGCGATATCCGGCTAGCGTTCCCGCCGGTGGTCAACATCGTCAGCGTAAAATATGACGACGAGGATGGTGCCGAGCAAATTGTTCCCGGCACCGACTATCGCTTGGTCGGGCAACCTGGGATGCCGCGCGTCGCGCTCACATACGGTGCCTCGTGGCCGCAGGTGATGTCGCAGAGTGAGGCTGTTCGTGTCCGCTACAACGCGGGTTACCCAGATGCCGCCTCCGTGCCGGCACCAATCAAGCAGGCTATCCTGCTTCTGGTTGGGCACTGGTACGCAAACCGAGAGGCGGTCGTCGTTGGTTCGACGGTAGCGGAACTGCCACTTGCGGTTCGCGGCCTGCTTTTCCCCTTCCAGAGCCTGGCTTGACCGATGAAGGCAGGTAGTCTCGACCGTCGCATTTCCATCCAGCGCAAGAGCCTCACGCAATCACCGTCGGGGGAGCCGCTCGAGGCGTGGTCAAACGTTGCGTTGCGCCGTGCCGCTTCGATGTGGCCGGTGCGCGGGGACGAGCGCTTCTCCTCGCCGGAGAAGGTGGCCGGCGAACAGATCGAGTTTCGTATTCGCTATTCGTCTGACGTGGCGGTGCTGACGCCGCTTGATCGGATCATTCACCCGGCGTTGAGCGAGGCGGAAGCCCTCGATCCCGGTCATGTCATTCCAGAGCGTAGCATTCATGACGTGCTCGCAGTTCACGAAATCAACCGGCGGGAAGGTCTCAAGATCATCACCAGCCGCCGCGCCGACGTCACCACCTAACCCCGAAGGACCAGGACCATGGCAGATCTCAGCATCACCGCAGCCAACGTCATCGCCGGCAGCGACTCCAAGCAGGAGTCGGGTTTCGCCGGTGAGACGATCATCGCCGGAAAGGCCGTCTATCTCGATCCGACGACCAAGAAATACCTGCTGGCTGACAGCGATTCCGCCACGGCCGCAGTCCGCAAGGTGCGCGGCGTCGCGCTGAATGGCGCATCGCTCAACCAGCCCCTGACTATCCACAAGTCGGGCGATCTCACGCCGGGCGCTACGCTGACGGCCGGGCTGGCCTATTACCTGTCCAAAACGGCCGGCGGCATCTGCCCAGTCGCGGACATTGCCTCTGGCGGCTATGCCACAATCATCGGCATCGCCAAGTCGACGACCGTGCTTGATGTGAACATCATCGAGTCCGGCGTCGCGGTCTGATCGTGAAGGACATCCGGCCAGCACTGCGACAGTTCTTGCTGGCCGATATCGGCATTGCGGCCATCGTTGGTGCGCGCGTCTATCCGCTCAAGATCCCGCAGGGGATCAACCAGGCGAGTATCGTCTATACGCGCATGGGCGGACCCGGCGATTATCATATGCAGGGGCCGTCACACCTGGCGCGGCCGCGCATCCAGATCGATGCTTGGGCTTTGACCGGCGATGCGTCTGTGGCGCTTGCCGGCCTGATCAAGGACCGGATCGATGGCTTCAGCGGCGTGATGGGCTCCGGCGGTGACGCCGTAACAGTGCAGGGCGTGTTTCAGGTCGACGAACGCGAGGACTATGACAACGCGACCAAGCTCCATCGGGTCGGCCGCGACTTCATTTTCTGGCACGACGAATCCTGATGGCCAAGCAGTCCTTCAAGATCGAGGGGCTCGCCGAGTTGGACGAGGCTCTGGCCGAACTGCCGAAGGCGACCGCGCGCAATGTGCTGCAGCGGACGCTGAAGGCGCAGGGCGCGCCGATCCGCGATGCTGGCGAGCTGAATGCGCCGCGCATGACGGGTGGCCTGAAGCAGTCCTACACGATCGGTACCAAGCTCTCGCGCCGGCAGAAGAGCCAAAACAAGAAGGAAAGCGACGTCGAGGTCTACATCGGCCCGACCCCGCATCCGAAGTCAGTGCAGACCGAGTTCGGCAATGCGCATCAGGCCGCGCATCCGCATCTGCGTCCCGCCTTCGACGGCAACGTCATGAAGGTGCTGGACGGCATCAAGACCGAGTTGGCCGACCAGATTGAGAAGGCGCGCGTCCGCCTCGCCAAAAAGGCGGCGCGGCTCGCCGCAAAAATTCGAGCCCAAACCTAACACCACCCCATCACTTACCGGAGATCATCGCGATGGCTACCGAAGCACGCATTGGCTATGGCACGCTGTTCAAGTCGGGCAGCCCGCTCGTTACGCTGGCGGAGGTCACCAGCATCACGCCCCCAGGGATGTCCCGCGACTCTGTCGACGCATCCCACGAGCAGAGCCCAGGTGCATGGCGCGAGTTTATTGCCGGCATGAAGGACGGTGGCGAGGTGAGCCTCGAGTTGAACTTCGTTCCGGGCGGCACAGCTGCCGCCAGCATGATGGCCGAATTTGACCTCGACGGCCCGGACGCGGCGATCCAGCGCGTCATTGAATTCCCTGACGGATCGACGTTCAGCTTCACCGGCATTCTCACGGGCTTCGAGCCCGACAGTCCGCTCGATGACAAGATGACGGCGTCGTCGACTTTCAAAGTATCCGGCAAGCCGACGTTGGAGCAGGCGTAACCCATGGGCAATCCGCACAAGGGCGAAGTGTCGCTCACGGCCGGGGGCGAGACCTATACGCTTAAGTATTCGGTTGATGCCATCTGTCGCCTCGAGGAATCGACGGGAAAGAATCTCACGACGCTCATGACCGAAATGGCTGATGCGTCGAAGATGAGCTTGACGATGACGCGTCATATGGTTCACGCGGCGCTCTTTGAGCATCACCCCGAGGTGACGTTGAAAGAGGCTGGCGAGATCATGGAGGCGAATGGCGGCATGCTCCAGTCGCTCGCCAAAGTTGTCGAAGCTATCCAGATAGCTTTTCCGGAGGCGAGCGGCACGCCGCGCCCTCCCAATCGGGCGGCTCGGCGCAAGGCTGGGACTGGCCGGGCCTCCTGAAGCAATGGGTGTCGTTCGGCTTTGACCCGGACGGCTTCTGGAACAAAACCCCACGCGTGATCGCCCTGATCTGCGCGGGCAAGCAGGCGCTATTCACCCGTGAGTATAACGAGCGGGCGCTGATGGCTTGGCAGATCGCCTATTTCCCTCGCTCAAAGCGTCCCGTTCCGTTGCGCCAAATGATGGCGCGTGACCGAGAACGTAAGCCGCAATCACCTGAACAGATGCTGGCCATCGCAAAGCAGTGGACGCAGCTGATGGGTGGTGCGATCAAATCCAAGGAAACCTGATATGGCTGGTGCCGCCGTTATCGGTGCGCTGCGGGTCGTGCTGGGGGCGGATACTGCCTCCTTCGACAAGGGCCTTAAGGACTCTCAGTCCAGCCTGGCGACGTTCGGAAGCCTTGTGCAGACGGGGCTGGCGGCTGTTGCTGCCGCCGCGCTCGCGGCCGGCGCTGCGCTTGGCGTCATGGTCAAGCATGCAATCGACAATGCTGACAACCTCAACAAGATGTCGCAGTCGACCGGTGTTGGTGTCGAGGCGCTTTCTAAACTCAGCTATGCCGCGGAACTGGCCGACGTCAGTCAGGAGTCGCTCGGGAAATCTCTAGGCAAGCTGTCCAAGGCGATGGTGTCCGCGGCCACTGATGGAGCAAGCGCTGCCGGCGAGGCCTTCTCTAAGATGGGCGTCAGTGTCAAGAACACGGACGGGACTCTACGCTCCTCCGGCGAAGTGCTGACTGATGTTGCCGACAAGTTCTCCGGCTATCGCGATGGCGCCGACAAGACGGCGCTGGCCATTTCGCTCTTCGGCAAGGCTGGCGCCTCGATGATCCCTTTGCTCAATCTGGGCAAGGAAGGGTTGGAGCAAGCAGGCGAGGAAGCCGAAAAATACGGCCTCGTTCTCGATAAGAAGACAACGGCGGCCGCCGAAGCCTTCAATGACAATCTGAAGCGAATGGACAAGATCAAGCAGGGCTTGGTCGCGACGTTGACCGCGCAGCTGCTTCCGTCCTTCGAGCACTTTTCCGAAGTGATGCTCGACGTGAAGTCGAATTCGACGCTGATGAATGGCGCTGTCGATGCTGTCGTCAACACCTTCAAGACGCTGGTCACCGTCAGCATGGCGGCAATTACGGCGGTCAAGAGCGTGGGAGCCGAGTTCGGCGCTGTCTATCAAGCAGTGAAAGCGCTCGCCTCGGGGGACTGGCAGGGCTTTAAGGCTGGCATGGAAGCGTTCGCTGCCGCCGAACGGCAGACCGACGAGGCCGGAAAGGAATTGGCGAAGACCATCGCCAACCTGTGGTCCGCTCCGAAGGAGGCGGCCCCCGATTGGACCACCCAGCTCATCGATATCAAATCGATGCAGAAGGAGGTCTCGCTCCTCGGTGCCGAATGGGGCAAGACGGCCGCGCCGATCGTGAGCAGCGAGGGCGCCGTCAAAAATGCCCTGGTGTCATTCCTGGATGCGCAGGCGAAGCGGACGGCCGCGCAAACGGCAGAAGCGCAGACAATCGGAAAGAGTGTCGGAGAACAGGCAAAGCTTCGCATCGAGTATGAGGCGCAGGCGATCGCGCTGTCGAAGAATATCGCTCTTGGACCGGCGCAACTCGCGATGATCCAGCAGGCCGGTGACGCAGCGGCAATGGCGGCGATGAAGGTCGCGGGTGCGAATGCCACGCTGCAAGCTATGAACCCGACCGAGCAGTTCAATCTCCAGATGACGCAGCTGACGCAGCTCTACGATGCTGGCGTGATCAGCATGGAGACCTATGCAGAGCGGCAAAAGCAGATTGCTGAGCAGGCAGGGGCGACATGGGCGCAAGCCGGCGAGTCGATGGCGGGTAGCTTCGCATCGATTGCAAATGCGTTTGGCAAGGAAAGCAGCGCCATGGCCACAGCAGCCAAGGTGTTTGGAGTGATCCAGGGCACGATCTCGATGTTCACTGGCGCGGCTAAAGCGCTGGAGCTTCCATTCCCGGCCAATATAGCGGCCGTCGCTGCGGTCATGGCTAAGGGTGCGTCCCTCGTTGCGTCGATCAAAGGCACGACGGTTCCGACCGGCTTCAAGGATGGTCTCTCGATGACCGTGCCTGGCGGTGTCGGCGGCGGCGACAGTAGGCTGTTCCAGGCGATGGTGGAGCCCGGCGAAAAGATCGACATCACGCCCAACCGCGGAGGCAACCCATCGCGAGATACCGCTTCGGTTGGCAATACATACAATGTCGGCGTCCCGCTCATCGCTTCGCGCGACTGGGTGCGTGCGATGTTCGAGGCTCTGAATGAGGGCATGGCGGATGGTCACCGCCTCAACGTGGTGCCCGTCTGATGCTCGTCGTATCGCGCAATTTCGTCATCACGCCGCCGACACCTGACCCATGGCCGGTGACCGCCGATCATCCGCTCGTCGGCTGGCGCAACATCGTCACCACGACGAATGTTGCGGCGGACACCGCGGCGGCCGGCTATCCCGTCTCGAATCTGGCCAACCCCGCAACAGCGCAGGGCTGGCGCGCGGCGAATGACAGCGAGCAGTACATCACCGTGACGCTCGGCACGACGGAGCCGATCGATTATGTCGGCGTCGCGCGCCATAACTTCGGCTCCGGCAACATCCCGGTCTCGATCGAGATCAATATCGACGGCAATTGGGTCGAGGCCGTCGAGGAACGCATGCTTGCCGATGACAGCCCGGTGATGTTTCGCTTCAACCCGGCTGTCCCGTCCGCGCTTCGCGTCCGCCTGCAGGAAGGCGACGCGGCCCCGCGCGCAGCGGTGCTCTATGTCGGCCGGCTGCTCGTCCTGGAACGCAAGATCTGGGTCGGTCACACGCCGCTTCCGGATGGGATCAAGGCCAATGTCGCCAACGGGCGGAGTCAGTCGGGCGAGTTTCTCGGCGACATCGTGCTCGGCGAATGGCGAGAGTCGGTGCTGCCACTGTCATTGATCTCGCCGGACTGGCACCGCCTTCATATGCGGCCGTTCCTGAAGGTCGCGAAGAATACACCGTTCTTCTTCGCCTGGCGGCCGGAGATGTATCCTCTTGAAGTCGGCTTTTGCAAAGTGATCAACGACGTCGCTCCGGTGCCGGTTGCGCCGAGCAATCTTCTGTCCTTTGACTTGACGTTGTCGGGCATCACATGACGAACAAGTCGCTGACCTTTATCGAAATCTCGGTGCCGGTCTGCACGCGCACCTATGGCGTCGCGCCGTGTATTGCATCGATCCCTGCGACCGGTGCCATCAAGTGCTTCAATTGCCGTGCGACCTGTCAGGACAGGCCGCATCTCAACGAAGCCGATGTTACGCTGCGCTTCGCCAAACCGACCGAGTACCGGCCGGATGACATCGATATCGTGTCGGCGTCGATCTCCGAAGTTTCGTTTACGCCGAGCACGATCTCTCTCGGCGAAAATCTCGGCACACGGGCGACGCTGCAGGTCACCTTTCTCGACCATCCGCATTCCGATGCGGGCGAGGGCTTCGACAAATACCTCGCCGATCGCGACTATGACCCGTATCGGCAGGGCACTTTCTGGGGCAAGTTCCGCGCGCGCTTTCCATATCTGCGCGGCCGATCGATCACCTGGTACACCGGCTTGCTCGGCCAGTCGCTCGATCAGATGGAGGCTCGGCGCTTCGTCATCGACAGCTTCGACGGCCCGACGCCGGATGGGAAATTCTCGCTGATCGCGAAGGACATCCTGAAGCTGGCCGCGGGCGACCGCTCGCAGGCGCCGGTGATGAACAGTGGATTCCTGGTCGGCGATGTCACCAATGTGGCGACGTCGCTCTCGTTGTCGCCGTCCGGCATCGGTAACGAGGAATATCCGGCGTCGGGCTATGCGACGATTGGAGGCAAGGAGGTCGTCAGCTTCACGCGCGTCAACGATGTGGTGACCATCACCCGCGCGCAATACAACACGCTGGCCGTCGCCCATAAGGCACAGGATCGCTTCCAGGTCGCGCTGCGCTATGACGCGGAAGATCCTGCTGACATCGTCGCCGATCTGATCACCGAATACACCGACATTGATGCCGGCTATATCCCGCTGGCCGAATGGCAGGCCGAGACTGAAGCCTATAACGGCCGTGTCTATACGGCCCTGATCTGCGAGCCTACGTCCGTCGAAACGCTACTGTCCGAGCTGGTGCAGCAGGCCTGCCTGTGCCTGTGGTGGGACGACCGGGCCTTGAAGATCAAGCTGCAGGTTCTGCGCTCGGTGTTGACCGATGTCGCGCGCTTCACGTCGGACAACACGCTGGAGAACACGCTCAAGATCAAGGAACAGCCAGAGAAGCGGCTGTCGCAGGTGTGGGTGTATTTCGGTCAGGTCAATCCGCTGAAGAATTTGACAGAGACCGAGAACTATCGATCGACCGCAATCGTGATCGACCAGGCCGCCGAGGATGACTATGGCGCGCCGGTGATCAAGAAAATCTTTTCACGCTGGATTCCGCAATTCGGACGCACGGTCGCCGATCGGCTGAGTTCGATCCAGCTGGGGCGATACCGAGACGCGCCGCGGCGTTCGAATTTCGACCTGATGCGCTATGCCGGCACCGACGTGCAGCAGGGCGGCGGGTATCGGGTCGCTGCGCACTCGCTGCAGGACGCGACGGGTGCGGCGGTCGATATCCCCGTCCAGGTGACGCGCGTGGAGCCTGCGCCCGATCGGTTCAAGGTGGAGGCGGAGGAAGCGTTGTTCAACGTGCCGGAGGAAGATCTCGACAACCGGCTGGTGCTGATCGACGCCGACAATCTCAACGTCAACATGCGCGCTGCGCACGACTCGATCTATCCGGCGCCGGAAAGCGGCAATGTGATCACGCTGCGGATCAACGAGGGCGTGGTGCTGGGCTCGGCGGGCCCGGCCATGTATGCGCTGGTGATTGGCAGCTGGCCGGTGGGCGTCACATTGAATGTTGTGATCGCCGGCCGCGTCAGCGGCGCAGGCGGCGTCGGCGGGAAGGGGGGCATAATGACGGCGTGACGATTCAAAACGGTGCGCCCGGCCAAGCCGGCGGCGATGCGCTTTACACGCGCGTGGCGATAAACCTGCAGATTCTGTCGGGCGGTGAGTTGTGGGCGGGGGTGGTGGTGGCGGCGGCGGAGCGCCCCTTTCCGCGACGGCTGGTGGTGGTGGCGGCGGTGGTGGTGCGGGTCGATTGGGCGGCGGCGGTGGCGCCGGTGGCGCCACGGGCGGCTATGGCACAGGCGGGTTCGGTGGCGGCGACGCTGTAGGCGGCGTGGGGGGCGTCGGCGGAAACGTGTCTGGCTATATCTCCGGGTCTGGCGGGTCGGGCGGTGATCCAGGACTGCCCGGCCAGTCGGGCACCGGCAGTTCTTTTGGCGGCGGCCCCGGGGCTGGCGGCGCAGCCGGCCGGTCGATCGATGGCGTCAGCTTCGTCACGCTCAGCAATGCCGGCGATATCCGCGGAAACCAGATCAACTAACGGAACGCTCGCATGGCCCTTGCACGACATCAATTCACGGTCACCGACGAAGCCGGCAACATCGTTCCGTTCGCCAACGTCGAGGTGCGCGCAGAGATTCCGGGGCTGCCGCTCGTGCAGCTCTATGACGATCGCGACGGTATTTCGCCGATCGGCAATCCGATCGTCGCTGATGCTGACGGGTTCGTTTTCTTCCACTGCCTGGGTGGTGCCTATCAGATCCGTGTCTGGCTAGGCGCCCTTGACGCGACGCGCAACTATGTGGCGGTCGGCAGGGCGCAGGAATCCGACACGGTCATTGCCAACAATGCCGAGCGCATTGTCACGGCAGCCGGCGCGGTCGCCGTCACGGCCGACGATGCCGACATCATTTTGATCAACAAAAATGTTGGCGCTGCGACGACTGTGAACCTGCCGCCGTCCGCAGCGCGCACGAAGCCGGTTCGCATCGTCGATCGGAAGTATGACGCACTGACGAATAACATCACGCTGGTGCCGAATGGGGCGGAAACCATCATGGGCGGTGCCAGCTACATCATCGACTCCAACGGCGGCGGCATCACGCTGACGCCGCTCAAAGACGGCTCCGGCTGGATCTAACTTTCTCACATCACTGGATTGAACATCATGACGCTTCGTGGCTTCATCACGATCGCGGCTGCCTTGCTGCTGGCAACGTCGGCCGGTGCCCAGACAAGCCCCGGCACGTCGCCGCTCTCGGTGCCGAAGGGCGGTTCCGGCCTGGCCACGCTCACGCAATGGGGCGTGGTCTATGGCAACGGCACGGCGCCGGCCGGCGTCACGCCAGCGGGGACCAGCGGTCAGCTGTTCATCGGTCAGACATCTGCGGCACCGGCCTGGAAGACAGTCACTGGCGACGTGACGATCAACCAGAATGGCGTGACCGTCATCGGTACGGCGAAGGTCGTGCTGTCGATGCTGGCTGATGGCAGCGGGCTCGGCGTGCTTTGCCGATCGGCGAACACCGCGGGTGTGCCGGCCTGGTGCGTTGCGGCCAATGACAACGAGGTCTTCCGCCGCTCCGGGGCGGCGATCGGCTTCGGAACGATCGCCACGGGCGGCATCGCCGACGATGCTGTGACCAATGCGAAGCTGCGCAACAGCGGTGCGCTATCGCTTATGGGGCGCGCGGCGAATACGACTGGCGATCCGGCGGATATCTCGGCCGTCGCCGGCAGCTCGTGCGTCTTCCGAGAGAACGCCAACACCATCGATTGCGGCCAGTTGCTGACGGCGGGCCTCGCCAACAATGCCGTCACCAACGCGAAGATCCGGCAGGGCATCGCGCGCAGCGTGATAGGCGTGACGGGCAATGCATCCGCCAACCCCGATGACATACAGGGCGCGACCGATCAGGTGTTGCGCGTCAACGGGGCCGGCACCGCGCTCGGTTTCGGCGCCATCGATCTGTCCAAGGCAGCGGCTGCAACTGGGGTGCTGCAGGGCACCTCGATGCCCGCGCTGTCCGGTGACATCTCGAATTCGGCGGGTTCTACCGTCACGGCGATCGGCGCGAAAAAAGTGCTGGACGCAATGTTCCGCGACAGCGGCGCACTGTCTGTGATGGGGCGCGCTGCGAATTCGGGCGGCACTCCGGCGGATATCTCCGCAGCGCCTGGCTCGGGCTGCGTCTTCCGCGAGAACGGTAACACGATCGCTTGCGGCACGCTCGCAACGGCGGCCTATGCGGCGAACAGCGTCACCAACGCCAAGCTCGATCAGATGGCGCAGGCGAGGGTGAAGGGTCGCGCCAGTGGCGCCGGCACCGGAGATCCCGTAGATCTCACGCCGGCTCAATTGACCGCGATCGTGGACGTTATGGTCGGCGACAGCGGATCGGGTGGCACGAAGGGCTTGTGCCCGGCGCCTGGCGCTGGTGATGCCGCCGCAGGGAAATTCTGTAAGGCGGATGGTACTTGGGCTGTCCCTGCAGGTGGCGGCGGCGGAGGCGGCACGACCGACGCCGAGCGCCAGAACAGCCTGATCGATCGCATCAACATCTCGAAAGCGCTCGGCGATGCCACGCGCCACGTCAATCTGTGGGCGAGCGGCTTCAAGGCAAGCGACGACACGAAGCGCGGCATCAATACGATCGCCTCGGCGAATGTGGATGTTTCTGCCGCTGTCGCGAGTGGCTACGTAGCGCCGACAGTCACTGCGGGCGTAAACCAGCTAAGCGGAAAGACAGCGACGACTGCAGGAACTGTTTTTTCTGGTGCAGCCACAAACACTAACGACGGAAATACTTCGACTGGGATCCAATGGAATATCGCGCGCAACGTCGCAGTTGGTAGCGCTGCGATAATAAAGGTTGATCTAGGAGCGGCGGTCTCGATAGCGAGCACTCGAATCTTCGGCGAGACGACCATTCGCATGATCGCCTCGTGGAAGTTGCAGTATTCGAACGATGGCGTCAGTTACACGGACGCGGTCGTGATTGATACATCGTCATCGGCATCCGCCTGGGCGCCTCTTGCCAATTTTGGCCCAATCTCCGCTCGTTACTGGCAGTGGATACCTAATGCCAATGGGCCTGACGGAAACACTTTCGGCTTCATGGAGCTAGAGTTGAATACGGCTGGGATCACCAATCCCATGACGCTCGTTACCGCACCGCAGACCGCAGATAGCACGATCAGCAACGGCCGGCTGCTGGTGCAATTCGACAATTCGGCGGCTCCGACTCTTAACACCGATCTAGTTGGCAAGGTGTCGTGCAAGCTCAATGCGACGACGGTGACGATCTCGAACGCCTCGCCCGGTGTCATCAGTCAGACATCGCACGGGCTTTCGGTGAACGATCCCGTCTACCTGACAACCTCCGGAACATTGCCGACAGGCCTCTCACCGAGCGTGGGTTACTTCGTCAAGACGGTGCCGAATGCGAATTCCTACACGCTGTCGGCAACGCCCGGCGGATCGGCCATCAACACCTCCAGCGCGGGATCAGGTACGCACACGGCGAACTATTTCAGATGGGCGAATGCGTCGCTTTCGGCGCCGACGTCTTACTCTGGCGTCTCCAGCTCAAACCGGAAGGTGGCCGAGAGTGTCGATCAGGCGTGCGTGGAATCCGGGACCACCTTCGTCGGCCGCATCGATACGCTTAACAGCAAGATGATCCCGACACATGGACTCAGTGTGACAGTGCACTAGCCGGACGCGCGTGTCCTGCCGCGGTCGGAATCCATGGTGTTCGCGGCACGTCTGCCCAGCTCGATTATCGGCTTCTCGAAGTAGCGGTGCACAATGAGGCTGACGAGAAACGAGACGGCGATGCCGATGGATGAAGCGATCCACCATTGGTCGGTTGCGGCATATGCGGCGCGCAAGATGGGATAGCCGACGATGGTGTGAAGCAAATACCAGGAGTAGGACACGTGCCCGATGACCTCCAGCGGTCTCGCCCGCAGTGCGATGAACGCGTCAAGCCAGCGGAATTGCCCGCCCCGGTGCAGTGATCCGATCAGCATTCCGAGTAGGCAGAAGATGAGATACATCGGGGCGATGACTATCAGCCCGCGAATTGACCAGAATGCCAGCACGGCGATTGCAAACAGGAAAGGCGCGATCCGAATCGCCTTCTCTCCCATCCAGCGCAGCACTGGCGCAGCGGCATAGAATGCCACCTCGATGTAGAGCGTCCAGTACACGCCGGACATCCGCTCTGCGCCAAAGAGAGGCGCAATAAACGTCGCGTTCGTCACGGCCTGCCCAATGGTCCAGGCAGACGACGTGGCTGCGATAAGGGCGATGGAAAGCCAGTAGACCGGCAAAATGCGGAAGGCGCGGCGGATGGCGTATTGGCCGATCGCGTCGTTTGCCGCGAGGTTCCGGTCCATCAGGTAGCCGGAGAGAATAAAGAAAAGGATCACGCCTGCATTCGCGACCATCACGGATGCCTCGACTGCGTAGGGCAATTGCGGCGGCATGAAGTGTGCCGCGATGACGAGAGCGATCGCGACGCCACGCAAGGCGTCCAGCCCGGCTAGTTTATGAATCTGCATTATCCGTTTCCGTCCCGGTGTGTCGTACCACACTGGGTCGGGTTCGGCCACTTTCCGCTGAAGACCGCGGGAGCCCTACCGGAAAAGCCCGGCTGAGCTCGCGGCGCAGAATATCCCGGCGGCGCCGACCAGCGTCAGAACCCAAATTGCAGCAATCGCGATGATGTCGTGGCGGCGTTCCATGCCGCAGCGATAGCCCGTGCGGCCACCCCCGGCATATCCGCCGATAGTCGCGAGCGCTTCTGGCCAGTTCCGATCACTTTCGAACAAGGATCAAGACCAATGAGCATCGTTCCCAAAAGCCTGCCTCAGATCACCCGCGACGCCCTTCTCGCCAAAGTCGCTGCGCTCAAGATCAGCCAGCCTGTGTTCCTGGTCGGGATGCGGGGCTATTACCTCGACACGATGGGAAAGCCGAAAGTGAACGATCGCGGCATCTACGACGATGCCATGATCCTTGTCGGGCCGAACCACTTCAGCACCTACAATGCCAACACCGATCCGAGTGTATTTCGAAAGCACATCGCGAGCCTGCGGCCCGGTCTTTGGTCGTATCGGCTGGGCATCCACGGGCTGAGCAAGCCGAAGTCGCAGCAATACCAGGCGCTGGTGCAAGCTGACAAAGTGACGGTCGATCGCGACGGGGAGGGGGCCGAAACCGGCTTTTTCGGCATCAACATCCATCGCGGCGGCGTGAACACCACAAGCTCGCTGGGCTGCCAAACGATCGTTCCTGCACAGTGGCCGGCATTCATCGCCAACGTCAAAGACCAGTTGGCGCGCGCGGGGCAGAAGACGATTCCCTACGCGCTGACGGTCTGATCCATCCGCCGCCCGGCGGCACCGGGCACATCCTCAAAATCAAAGGTGACCTATGAAACTCTTGCTGCTTCGCAGCGCGATTGCGCTCGTGTGCATCGGCTTGCTGACGTTCGCTTTCGGCCCGCTGGTGCCGGTGGCTTTCCTTGTGCTCGGCTTGGGCTGGGGCGTCGTCCACCTGGCCGCGCGACCGCGTGCGCCGTGGATGCATGCAGGCCTTCCGGTTCTGCTCCTGGCGCTGGCTGTGCCGATCATTGCGTTCGCCGCGGATGCCGCGCCCGAGACCGTGGCGCAGGCCACTGGTGAGACGACGAAGGTTGTCTGGGGCTGGGGTAGCGCAGCTGGCGCCGTCGCTCAGGCGCTCGCCTATATCATCGGACTGGCCGCCGCTTGGGCGCTCCGGCAGCTGCCGGCGAATATCGTCGCCATCTTCGGAAACGCCCGGGTCGAACTGCTCATCCAGAACGCCGTCGGCTACGGCCTGAATGCCGTGCAGGGCGCCGTGAAGGACAAGACGCTGACCGTGGATGTCGGCAACGAGGTGCTGGCCAAGGCGCTTCAGTATGCCGTCGACAATGCCCCGGGCTGGCTGCAGTCGTGGGCAGGTGGTCCGGAAGGGCTGGCCAAGAAGATCTGGGCGCGGCTCAATCTAGAGCCCGCCGCCAGTGACGCGGCCGTTCCCGCTGCCGTCAGTCAGGCCAGCTGATGTTTACGGGGCTCGCCGGAGCCGCGCTGCTGAAGGTGCTGGAGGCGTTGTTCAACGCCTTCGGTACCGGCTTCAATGACTGGCTCGCCCGCAAGCGTGCCGAGAACAATCTCCATGATCTCGGCCGCGCCGAAACCACATCCACCATCAATAAGGAGAGCGCCGATGCGGAGCGTCGTGCGAATGAAGTGGCAGTCAATCGGCCTGATGTTGACGATGTCATTGCTGGTCTCCAGCGTGGCGACCGGTTCTAAGGCTGCCGGAAAATTTCCTTCGGATGCTCCGGAGGTGGTAGTGCAGACCAAATGCCCGCCGCTCCGAGAGTATGATGTGGCCACTGGTCAAAAGCTCGGAAACGAGCTTGCTGCCCTTAAAGGCGCAGACCCGGCTGCCGCTGCCCCGCGATACATTGCAGACTACAAGCTGCTGCGCGACCAGTGCCGAGCGTACGCGAAGTGAGGATCGCGATCGAGAGCCTCAAGGATCGGACGATGGAGTGGTTCTCCGCGTCCGTGATGCTTGCGTGGGGCATTACATTCGCGCTGCCGGGGGACCTGCTGACAAAGCCCGACTTTGTGGGCTTCCATCGATACACGTCGTCTGACGCGTTGCTGGCCAGCGTCTTCTCGATCATGGGCGCAGCAGGCTTGGTGGCGCTTTACATCAACGGACGGTGGCCGAAGAACGCCATCATCCGCGTCGTCCGCGGCATATTCGGCTCCGTCGCTTGGGCATTGATCGCCTACGCGTTCTACGATGCGGCGCAAATCAACAATACGCCGCTCGGCACAGGTCCGCTGGTTTACGCGTTGCTGGCCCTATACGAATTCGTTTCAATTTATAGGGCGGCGCATGATGTTCGGTATCACCACGCCTGACGCGATTGCCCTCGGCATGATGCTGATCGCCGTGGTGGCGATGCTTAAGGGTGGGAATTCGGGGGCTGCGGCAAAAGAGAAGGCCGTGCGAGAAGCCACCATGGTTGGCATTGCCGGCGGCATCGTCGATGCGAACCAGTTCAGCGACTATGTGAAGGTGGGCGACAAGCTCGCAATCGCTCTGCATCGTCATGCTGAGGCGCTCGAAAAGCAGCACGAGGTGCGTCACACGAACGCTCTTGAGGAATTGGCCGACAAGGTCGACGCTTTGCTTGCGGTCCGGGCTGACCCGGCGCCTCGCCGGAAATGAAGTGACCCGGCGCGTGATCGAATCAAGGCACGCGCCGGGCCTCGCCAAGGGCGATTGAGGTCAATCCTCAGCGCCGAAACCCTGCATCACCACCATAGGAAAGATCAATGATCCGCTTTGCCGCGGCGCTCGTTTGCGCCTGCATTTTTGCGTCTGCACCCGGTTATTCACAGGACATCTTCGCCGGTGTGCGCTCGATTGAAGTGACTATGACGAAAGTCGAATCCTGCATCGCCAGCCACTACGGCGTCGGGGATGGCTACCACGGCCGCCGGACAGCCTCCGGCGAACGGTTCAACACCCACGCCATGACGGCCGCGCACCGCACCCGGCGCTTCGGCAGCCGCGTGACGGTGACGAACCTTGCCAACGGGCGATCTGTCACGGTCCGCATCAATGACCGCGGACCCTTCGTCCGGGGCCGCTGCATCGATCTCAGCCACGCTGCCGCGCGGGCAATTGGCATGGGCGGGCTGGCGCGCGTCACGGTGGAATAGGGGCCACCGCCCCACACGGGCCCGAGAGGGCGACCGGATGAACCGGTCCGTTTACTCTGTAAACTGCCCGGCGCCAGCGATGGCGACCGGGCATTTTTATTTGACGACTCGCAGGTGGCCATAGCCCTTCGAGAGCCTTTCACGCGCGGCCACAACGTCGTCCCGATCTAAGATCTCGATCATCTGCTGAAGGACTGCTGCCGGGTCGCGCCGATCGGGTTCGATGTAATCGCACAGCACGGCGTGAGCCTCAGCCATAGCATTGGTCATGATGTCGATGTCACGCATCGGCGTTCCTTGCCGGCATCGTCGTGTAGAGGTCAAGCGCAAGCCTGTGGGCCGATTGCATATGGTCTCTAACGCCTGGGTTTACATTTCTGTCTGATTGAATGAGAGCGGCGCTTAGGTGCCCGATCAGTTCCAGAAGCGCGCTGGAATTGTCGTCGGCCATGGGTGCGGTTGAAGGACTGAGATGCGCCATCAGCGCAGCCTCAGAGGAAGTTGCACTTCAGGGCTCACGTGACGGTGAACGAAATCTTCGAGCCATGATGGGATGTCTTCATACGCAAGGTCAGAACGCTCTTGGATCTCGCGCGCGATATCGGCTGTGACGTCGCGAGACCAATTCTCGGTTGCGTTAAAAGCGATGACGCACAGCGGATCGGAATACTCGCCGGCCAATAGGTCCTTGATCACGGTTTCGAGATCGGTACCCGCGATGTCAGCTTCGCGCCAGACGCATCCGGATGAGCTGCAATCGACCACTAGATATACGGTGTCGTGAACGCCTGCCGGTACTACGGATGGGCTCCAATCCGAACGCATGATACGCAACTCCGTTACAGAACGGCGGATTCAAGCGAGGCGGCGAGGATTCGTTCCGAGCAGCGTTCCTGCGTCTCAGTGTCAGCCACTAAGGGTCAACGCCAAGCGCCAGTTCAAGGTAGGTTCCATGTATGCGGACGGCATCTTTCCTGCCTAAAGGTAGAACCCTGTACGAGCGGCCGTCTCCGACAATGCTCACGACGTGAGCCATCTGCCATTTTATCTTTGGGCTTCGCGATCGACCAAGTTCATTCAGTCGGCAAACGTCGCCGACGCGTAGTTTCGAAGATGCCACTGCTGCTCTCAATCGGCCGTCGGTAAGCGTCGCATCGTAAATTCGATCCGGCCATCAGGCAACTTCTGCCAGAACTCTACCGTCGTTGAGTAACCGCCTGCGGGATACCGCTGAAGTATCTCCCGGGCTTTCGCACGGGCGGCGTCGCGGGGCAGGGTGAACGTCTCCCGCACAAAGCCGTCGCTGACCTGCTGGCGGGTCCGCATGCGCTCGGCGAGGCGGCGGGGTGTCATCGGTCCCGCGCCAGCTTGCGGCGCCCCCAATGCGGATCTTTGCGGCTGGAATCGTAGACCGGCTCGCCGAGGTGCAAGGCTTTCCGGAGCCCGACCTCGGCGTGCATCAGAGGCCCTCGCTCTTCGGCTGCCAGCATGAGAGCCTCGGTGGCGGTCCGCCAAGCCGGCAGGTCGGCCTGGGATTTCGGCAGCTTCTGGATGAGCATGCCGGCGTCTCTCAGTGTCACCAGTGGCTTCGAGCCGGGCACAGGAATAGGGGCAGGCAATAGGGTGTCCCACGACATACGCATACTCCAACGCTACGCTACCGGCTTAATATGGGGACGCGGCTGCGGTTCCGGGAGTCACCGCCGGCGCGCAAGGTCCGCTTCGTGGCGCCGAAACCGCTCGATTTCCTCGTCGGAAAGCCGGCTCCGCAGCTCGGCCCATGCCGCCTTGAAGCTGGCTTTGCCATCCTCCAGATCGGTCGCCACGCCGCTGCCTCGGGCGGGCTTCACCGTGCCGCTGTACGTGATCGACCAGAACCAGTTCGGCTTCCCATAGGCGACGCCCGACTGCTTCAGGACCCGGCCCACGGCTAGGCCCTGCCAGATCACCAGCCAGTCGTCGTCATAGGGTATGCCGTCGAAGGTCATCTTGCGGAGGGTGAGCTGTTCGGCGTCCATCCAGGCACCTATAATCGCGCTCTAGGCGTTAAGTCTATTGGTGGGATCGCAGCGCTCCCCTATCTATGGTTGCGGAATCGGGCTACGTAGCGTCTGTTGTTCGCGATGAGACCATTGGAATGGGTAAATCACCGAGCGGCCTCAGCGCCAACGCGGCGGAACGGGTCGAGCTCCTTCGTGTTGATCAGCGCTATAAGACCCTTCGAACTCTGCTTCGCTGCTGTCTCGGCGGGGTGGCCTTCCATTATCTTCACGATTCGATTTTCTTCCTCGCTGGCGAAACCACCAAGCTCGCCTTTGAGTTGGCGGTTTTGGCTGATTTTAAGTTCGCGATAACCCTGACTCTGGCAGGATGCGCGGCCGGGTGGGCAGTGGTTGAGCGATCTTTGCGGTACAGAAAGGTCGAATACTTCCAAAAGCGTATCCGTGAGTTGGAAACTGGCATCGATCCGTCGCGCAGCTCATCGGGTCTTACCCCTAAAGGTAAAACCCATCCGGGAGATAAATGATGGAACAAGCATCAAATGCTTTGGTCGCAGTATGTGTTCTGTCGGCGCTGGTCTTTTTGATCTATGGCCCTTGGCAATGGATCTGCACAGACTGGGCGCGTCAGATCGTGTTCGAAAAGCGTGATAAGCTCTTTGACATGGCGCGGGCCGGCGAAATCAGCTTCCACTCGCGCGAGTACAAGGCAATCAGGTCATCCCTCGAGTCGAGTATCAGATTTGCTCACGATCTGTCATGGCCATTGCTGCTGGCGATGATGCTCTCGCGCCGTGTTGATCTGGATCGTCAGAGTGAGATGTCTGAAGCTACCGGGCGGATCGAAAATCCGGAAGTTCACGCAAAGATTCGGCGCATAGTATCGAGCTCGCAACGAGCGATGATTTTGATGGTGATCTTCAAATCGCCGTTCGCTGTCATTTGCTTTCCGATAGTTGCGCTGTGCGCTCTTGCGGCGGTCTTCATCGAAGGGTGCCGAAAGCACGTTGCGCATTTGGTTCGCCTGATCGGCAATGTCATCCAGGTTGAGGCTGAAGGCTTTCCCGAAATGCAGATCCAGAAGTCGCGCGCATTTCGCCGAGGCTGAATAACCCCCGGCGCACCTATTCCATGAGAGTCAGAGCGACTTCCGCGCTCGCAAGTTCCTTGCATACAAGCGTTCAGCGATCAGATAGCGTCGGTCATCCCCGGCCTGTTCGTGGCTGTTACCGGTGACTGAGAGCCAACTGCTCCCGCCCAATACAAGGGACGAGCAGGTGGAACCTTTCAACAATTTTCCGGGCCCAGAGTACAAAGTTCGGCAAACGGATGATGGGCAATTCGTCATCGATGTTCACTGGCCCTACGGTGCCGTCGAGCAACTCGTGGGGCTGTTCACCACCCGAGCGCATGCGATGCGGTGGCTGTTAGAAAGCGGGACGAAAGGAAACGTCTAGTTTGCTGTCACTCCATCAGCGGGGTAGGCCCGACCGGAGCCGGTCATATTCTTCGGCCAGAATAGCAATGTCGGCAGGGTCTGCATCAAACGTCTGGCCCGCGACATGTTTCGCGAGGGCGGCCTTTACACGCTCAATAGCGTTCAATCGGTCGTAGTGCTGATCATCACTCTCGGCCATTACTTACTCCATCACAGCTGGCGTGGGTTGCGCGGTGGCTTATTCCGGCTCGGCCCGACCTCACCGCACCACACCCCCAAATGGTCGTAGACTGTCATTCTGATCGACTTGGTGTCGCTGGCTTCGAAAGCGGAGATCAGGGCTGATCGCATGTCGTTGCAGATTACCTCATCCCATGACCTGCCGGTATGGATGTTGGTACCGACGACTTGGAAGTGCCCAGTATTCACGAATGATCTCTCCATCTGCCTGCATCCTAGCACAGGCGTGGCGGTTGTGGGGGCAGAGCGTGGGAGCCTAATGGTCAACCCGGACGGTCTGATGAGCCAGGAATTCCCAAGCCTGCTTTGTCCACATAGCATCAGCCAGCGCGTGGTGCTCGGTCGATGACTGCTTCGGAAGCTCGGGATTTCCGATCTCGTCGCAGAGCTGCTTCACATCCCGGCAATACATAGGCCAGCCCTTGGGAAGGTCCATCATGGTGCCGAATAGCTGGCACAGCGCGACCCAATCATAGTCGGCATAATAGGCCCAGAACTGAGGTTTATCGCCGACGAACTCGACAATTTGCCTCGCAATGTCATCCCGACCAAACACAGGCCTCGGATGAAGATGAACTATGACATTCTCTTTCACCCAATCACTGGCCTTCGACCGGTCGCAATCAGCGTTTTCAATGTACAGAGACGCGCCATCTTCACGCACAAGGCCGATTGAAAGCAGATCGATCGTCTTTCCGTCTTCTATAAATTCGGTATCAAACCAGATGCGCATGTCGGGCTCCAACGGTGGTTGTGGGGGAGTGGATCAGGCGGCGGGCTCGAATTCTGGGTCGAGCGGCGGCTTGCTGGCGACGCTGACGAGCTTCCAGATCCACACTTCGGCATCCTGCGTGTCTGTGCCGGCGAGCCGAAGCGCTGCGGCCTTCATGGCCGCCCTCTCGGTTTTCTGCTCTCGCACGACCCCATCGTCATCGTATGGCGAGAAATCATCGTTGGTGATCAGATAAGTCGACTTGATCGTCATGGGGTTCTCCTGTGAGCGTGTGAGTGGCTGGTGTCGTGATTACTGATGATCAGGCTGGCATCTCGCCGGTCGCCCGGCCATTCTCCTGGTGGGATTTCAGGATGTAACTGACGCAATCGATGCAATGATTGCGGCGGCTAGCGCCAAGAGAATCCCAGAAATCCATCGAGCCGCCTCGCTGTTGCGAGTATTCGTCACCCCACAGCCACATCGCCATTTGGGCTTCCGCGTGGGGATGGAGATTGCGATAAGCGCGCTCCTGCTCGGTCATCACGTCTTCTCCTGGGTGGTGTTCTGCTGCTGCGGAATGATCGCGGGAGGCCAATTACGCATCGAACCTTTTCCCATCAGCATGGGTGATCCGAAAAGAGTCAGCCAATTGCTCCAACTCAATGATCCGCTCGTCGGAAAGGTCGTCGATGTAAGTGTCGAAAAGCCTGGCGACTAAGCGATGGAGTCGGCTCTTGCACGGCTCAAGGACTATCCGGTCCTTGAGGTAGTCATTCGCAATCGGCTTGAGGTCTGCCATCAGATGCTCCTGAGGTCGGATTTGAGGACGAGCTTGAAGTTCGCGTCACCAACCCGCCATCCGTACATGCGGGACGCATATTCGGCGCCCTTGCGTGCGATGATGCCGCGCTCCTTGATGGACTGGCCGGAGAGCTTCTGGATGTATGGGCCGACCTTCTGCTTCTCCGACGCGCGGGCGAGGCAGTCAGAGCCGAACACACCACCAAATCCAGCCAGGCGAACACCAACCTTGAGAGGGCGTCCGCAGTGCGAGCATTCGCATTCGGTCTCGGCACCGACGATGGTGATCTCTTCGCAGGCCTTGAAGGCGATGGTTGCGGTGGCGGTCATGTGTCTCTCCATCAGTTGATGGTTGAGTTTTATCGTGTACATGATATCTTGTCAATAACATGTACACGATAAAGGTGCGCTTTGACTCAAATTCATGTACGCGATATGCCCCGCAAGATGGGGCGAAAGAAACTCTGGGCCGAGAACGTCAACCTGACCCTTCCTGAGGGGCCAAGGCGCGGATGGACGCTGCCTTGGAGGAGGGGGAGGACCGGCTCGACCTGATCCGCGACGCTATTGAGAAAGAGCTGAAGCGGCGCGAGAAGGCCAAGAGGGCCTAGCTCCCGTCCTTGTGAGAGGTGAGCGCGGCGGTCCTGCCGGCGGCCTTCAGGATTTCGAAATCCTTGTAGGCTTCTTCAACCTGGTTCGGGCCGATGCGGCCGAGCAGCAGGCCGGCCAACAGCACGCAATCTGGATCGGGCTCCGGCTTGGGATCGGTATCGAGAAAAGCGGCAATGAGTGCGATCGCGCTGGCGCCGCCGGACATGGCGACAGGCAGGCGCGGCTCCGGGGAGATCGCCAGCGTTCGCCGCATAGTCGCGCCGACATCATCACCGATCTTGGTCATCAGGTCTTTGATGATCTGGTCGCTCATGTCGCATCCTTTCCGCTTGTCGCAAGGATCGCTGGCGTGTCGGGTAGGAGGCGCAACATCTTTGCGAGCGAGAATGCACCGTCTTGCTCGCTTGGCGACCAGTTCGGATTTTCGCTCATTTCTTCCGCCACCTTCGCGCACCGCTCCCGCATGTCCCGCGCGGCGGCGTCGCGTTCGGCGATCGCCACGCCAAGCTCTTGGCATGCGTACTGATGCTCCATGCGCAGGCCTTCGATCTCGCTGGCCGCATCCAGCATCATCTGCCAGGCGCCGTTGTCGATCGACGCGCCGCCGCGGTCGTTGACGTGCTTTCGCAGCCTCTCGACGATATCGGCCTCGGTGTTCATGGGCGGTCCTTAATCGAACAATCGATTGTTCGCGTTGTCAGGCACTGGATCAGCGGAGCGCCGGTCACGATGGACTGGCACACGCTGAAAATGATCCAGCTCGCAAGCCAGATGGCCAAGAAGGCCGGAACGAATAGTCGGGCAAAATAGAGGGCGCTTCTCATCGTCCCTGATCCCCAATGCGTGCGGGAGTGGCTTCCGCGCTCCAGACCACATCCATGCGCTGCTTGTTCATCGAGTGGTTATAGTCATCGAGCACGCGATGGCGCAGCGCTGATCCCATCTCGTCGCAGCAATGCGCCATCAGAACCTGCGAGGCGTTGACGTGCTTCACGTCCATGGCCAGCTCATAGGTCGTGATGTCGGGAAGCGGCTCGAACCGGGTGCGCCAGCAGGAACTACCCATTGCTACTCTCCTTGCCCGACACGGCATCGGAGGGTGCCGCGCTTGTTTTCTTTGCTTTTACGAATGCGATGAACTCGCAGTCCGCCTTATGTGGCTCGGCCGGATTGCGCATGTCATTGCCGCACCCTGGGCAGAGGAAATGGCTGACATCCAACGCGGGTGCGCACTCTTTGCGAGCAAGGGCATCGCGGGCGATCTGTGCCATCGCCTGTTCGCACGGGCTGCAGCTATGCGGGAAATCGCGGATGCGTCGCAGCGCTTCCTCCCATCCCCCATGCGCTGGCCGGGAGAGGGCGGCGCGTGCTGCTTGATCAGCCGCAACGAGACGTTTGATCAGGCCGGCGATGGTTCCTTCGATCCGATCTGTTCCGGCATCGCGACCAAGAAAAGCTATGGCGCACACGATCTCCGTTCGCGCGGCTTCCAGCGCCTCCCTCACCGCATCCGGCTCGGGCGAGATGTCGTAGGCCGGCAGTGTCGAATCCAGCAGAGCTTGTCGCAGCATCTCGCCTTCTTCGGCCGTCAGCTTGCGCTTCGGCTCGGGCGAGTTATCCGGGATTTCCGGAGAGGTGGTTTCAGTTGTTGCATAATCTGCAACAACTGGATTGGCACTGCTTGCAGCAGAGTGTTGGGCTTCTGACGGGCCGGGTACCACCCGCGATGCGCGGTCGGGGGCAGCAACCGGCTTTGCAACGTTGCCACCATCCCAGCTATCGCTAGCCGTGGTGGGCGTATCCGGCCCTTGCTGAAGGCTTTCGCCGTGGGATCGCGCTGATTCTTCCAGCCGAACTCCCGACCCGTCAGAACTCGATCCATCGCCCAGCGCGTCGAGGGCAGCCTTATAGGCGCCGACGCGATAGTCGACATGGTTGATGTCGCCGCGCTCGTAGCCATCGCGGATGAACTCCAAGGCTTCGCGCATTCTGCCGCATGGTGGCGCTGCTGGGGCACCACTGAGTAACCCCTCTAGATCGTCGAGCACGCATTCAACAGCTCGATCGTAGTCGTCCATTTCTTTGGACATCAACTCGCGAACGCGGTCACGCGTTGCTTGTGTCGATTTCATACCCGACTCCACTTCAGGTGATTGCGGCTATAGACGATCCAGAGCGCGAGGTTCATGGGCAGTAGGCCCCACGCGCCAGCGACGCAAATCCAGACCAGCCAGAGCAATTGA
Source organism: Tardiphaga alba (assembly GCF_018279705.1). Classification (NCBI taxonomy): domain Bacteria; kingdom Pseudomonadati; phylum Pseudomonadota; class Alphaproteobacteria; order Hyphomicrobiales; family Nitrobacteraceae; genus Tardiphaga; species Tardiphaga alba. Next base: position 3,883,591 of record NZ_CP036498.1, on the reverse strand, counting down.
TTGCCGAGCCCGACAAGCCATGCCTGCGGGTGCTTATTGCCAGCCAACAGCGTCATCCAGATGGTGATGACGGAAAGCAACCAGGGCAGATAGGTGCGAGTGGCGTCGACCATGGCGCTAGTACCAATCATCAATGTTGTGGAAGACGTGACCGGCGGGCGTCACCGTGACCTCGCACCCGTCGGATGCGATGAAGCTGACGGCTTTGCCAGTTGCTTTCGCCTGCGCGTGAGCCTGCTGGTTCTCGCGCGCCTCACGTTCTCGAATCTCGCGGGAGCGCTGTTCGTCCGTCATTTTACTTCTCCTGCGGTATCGGGCTGGGAAGGGGACGGTGATGCGGGTTGAGCGCGTGAGTGGTCAGAAGGGGATCGCACGAAGTGTCTCCTCAGAAACGGTGCGCCCGACCACCTGGTCCGGCTTGCCCATCTTCGCGATTTTGGCGAACCAGCCGCCGGCCTTCGCGCAGTCTTTGAACTTGGAGTCGCGAAGTAGCTTCCCGCTCGGGAGGGTGAGGTTCATCAGGATTACTGACACAACCTGCGCTTTGATGCGTTCGACTTGCTGTTCCTGTTGCGCTGCTGCGGGTGCCGCTCGGGTCGTGGCGCGGGGAGATGCGCGGCGGCGATCTCTGTCCACGCAGGTCAGGAGGTTGGTGAACGTGTGGCGCAATACGGGTGTCAGCAGGTCTTCGTCGTCGCGCACGATGTCCTGCCACTTACCGAACAGACGGTCGGCATCGGCAGTCGGATCTCCCTCAACGAGTTGGATGAGGATTTCCAAGGGGTTCTTCTGGGCGGTCCGGGAAACAGCGGCGGCGCCGGTGCGAACGGTCGTGTTAAGCATTGCTTGGCTCCATGGTTTCGATGTCGATTTCGATGCCGAGTGACTTGAGGACTTGATACGCGAGGATGTTCCGCTTCACGTATTTGCGCTGGTATTCGTTCCGGTGCTCTGGGTCGCGCATGTGACGCTCTCTACGTTTGATGGCGTTCACCTTCTTTTTCTTGCCGTGCGCCTTACGTTTCTGTTCCAGGTGCCGGGCCTTTTGCTCAGGCGTCCAGTTGAGGCGCTTCTGCCGCTCCTTGGCTTTCCACTCGGGCGTGGCACGGATCTTCCGTTGCCGCTCAAGGCGGGCAGCGTGTTGCTCTGGCGTCTGCGGTTTCCGTGGCGGACGACCGCGCTTTTCGTTGTGCCGTGCCCAGCTTGCGCGACAAGACGCGCGCCGCTCCTCGAGGTGCTCTTGATGATATTGGCGGTAGTAACGGCGCTGCCATTCACGCGAGCACAGCTCGCCGCACGTCTTCTGCCGGCGCGCGTCCATAGGCATTTCGCAGACCACGCAGAGCTTCATGACGCAGGCCCTCCATCCTTGGAGCTGAGCGCGGGAGCCATGAGGACGCCGAGCCCGCGAGAAGCGGCGAGGCGCAATGCCTGCGCGGCTTTGCTGCCGGCCGCAAAAAGGGTGGTGCCCTGGGCCGGTGAATTGCCAGGCTTGCCGTCGGCGCTGATGAACTTCAATTTCGGCGCAACGAACAGGATGGCGTCGGCCTTGGTCGATTGCCGCTGCCACCACGGCGCGGACGTCCGGTCTGGCGTCAATGCGACGCCGCTCCCGTGGCGAAAGAACTTCTCCAGCCATGGCTCGATGGCGCCGCGGCCGCCGAAGGGCGGGTTCATCCAGACGAAGCCGCGCCAATTCCAGGACAGGCTATCCTGATCCTTCAGCAGGCATTCCTTCGCCGGAATCCATGGCGTCACGTCGAGGCCGGGCGAAGCCACGTCCAAGTCGAACTGGCAGCCCAGCGCCTCGAAGACATGAGGCGGCGTGTACCACTCGTCTGTCGCGCCGACGCATTGCTCATGGAGGGCCATATCAGCAGCCCTCCCGCATTGGTGCGGCCAGGTCGCGGGAGCCAGCGGGGCGCTGATGGGAAGTCATGGTGCCGCCCTCCACCAGTTCCACCAGTGGTCCGGGTAGGGATCGGGATAGGGAGGCGGGCAAATGCCGCCACGCTTAAAAAACGCGTGGAAGGCTTCCCGGCCGTGCTGCCAATAGAGGCGCTGAACGGCGAGGCGGCGCGCGCTCATCGGGCGCCCCTGCGGTGTCCACGGCGCCTGTGCTGAACAAGCGCCGACTGAGCGGACAGCGACCGTTTGGCGCGTTCCGTCTCACGCGTGATCGGACGAGACTTTGCCGCGGGTTGAGCGAGACGGCGGGGAGGTACAAATCGGATGGTCATGAGGCCCTCCGGAGAGGGCGAGCACTGTGGAAACGGTGAGGGGGGAGCAGAAATTTCTCGTTTGAAATCAACGAGGCGCTTTCGCCCTCACTTTTCCCTAAGCCGTTGGTTTTGCGAGACAGTTCATCAACTGCCTCCCCACCATCCTGATTTCATTGCGGAAATGACGAGGCCGGTGACCCTCAATTCGGGCCGGCTTTTTCCGTCCGGTTTCCTGGCGACGATCCCAAGCCTGCTAGCTCCTGAACACGTGACATGCTCGCATTAAGTTACCTGGTCGCCGGCGCTGGAAACGTCGTTCATCTCGAGCGCCTCGCGTGGTGCTGAAATCGGCACAGAGCGGAGACTGGGTTTGACCTCGCTATACCGGTTTCGATATGAGCTGGCTTCTGGCAGTTTTGAACAAGTCGGGATGTGGGACCTGAGTTGACCTGGATTGACCGGCGAGCCGTGTGTTTTGTTCTTGCGCTTTTTCTTGCGCTCGTTTCCACCGCGCATGGCGCTGGCGCCGGCGAGACAACATCTTCTCGGATATATGAGATTGCGGCGCAGCCGCTCGATGCTGCTCTCGATGTCTATATGAGGACCAGCGGAACACAGGTCTTTTATGAGACCGCACTGACAGCTGGTTTGACCGCGAAGGCGGTCAATGGCCGTTTTACGGCAGACGCCGCCTTGAATGAGCTGCTAGCTGCCACCGGATTGATCGCCCGTCGCACCGATTCCGATGCCTTCATTATCGTGCCGGCACCACAACAGAAGGCGGCATCGACCGGGCTGGTCGCAGCAACAGGTCTTCGCTTCATGACAGCGCTTCAGAAAGGGGTTGTCGATGCGCTATGTCGCAGCGAGCGAACGCGACCCGGATCCTACAAGGTGGCCATCGAGATCTGGATCGCAGCATCAGGTGCGTTTCAGCGGGCATCGCTGGTGGGCTCGACCGGAGATGCGGAGCGGGATCGTGCGGTGGTCGAAGCGCTGAGCGGCGTCTCTTTACGAATGGCGCCGCCGCCCGATAGCCCCCAGCCATTCATCCTGAGTGTCGGCGCGCGACGGCCGCATCAGAGCGGCGACTGCAGCGGCTAGGTCGCAGTTTAGTCGGCTTGTCATAAAAGAGTGATAGTCGAGCGCGGCTTCTTCCTGCCGGTGGCGTCGGCTGCTTGTGTGTTTGCCGGATGGCTCGAGGATCTGTCGGTCTATGACGGGAACGACATGGACGGCATTGCGGGATTTGCTGGCCCTTCGCTATGACGACTTTCGGACACGTCTGATCCGACAGTTCGGATCGGAGGAAATCGCCAGCGAAACTCTGCACGAGACGTGGCTGCGGCTGGATCGTCCTGGCAGTGCCGGGCAAGTGCGTAGCCCTCCGGCATTTCTCATGCGAATTGCGGCCAATATTGCAAAAGATCAGCAGCGTGCGGAGCGCCGCAAGACAAAGCGGCATGAAGCGGACGAGGCTCTGGATGTTGCCGACCCCGCGCCGGATCCGGCGAGAACGGTCGAGGCCAAGCTCGATCTCAAAAAGGTCGAGGCGGCGATTGCGCAACTGCCCAAGAGGACGCAGGCCATCCTGATGGCATCGCGGCTGAATGGCATGTCTCACCAAGCTATTGCGGACAAGCTCGGCATCTCCAAACGTACGGTTTTGTACGAACTAAAACAGGCCGTCGTCTTGCTCGACGTCATGCTTAAAAATAATTCGTATTCGGATTGCACTGATGGCGGCTGAGAAACGTCATAGAATTGTCGTGCGAGTTTTGGCGACCTGCAACGCGGGGTCGTATCCGGTTTGCATCGTTGCGACGGGATGTTGTTGACCAATGGAACATGCAGACAACGGGCAGGGCAGCGGCGATATGATACGACGGGAGGCCTGGGATTGGGTCTTGCGCCTCACGTCGGGGGAAGCGAGCAGGGCTGAACTGGCCGATCTTCAGAACTGGTGCGCGCGTAGCCCATTGCACGCCGACGCTTTTGCGCAGGCAAATGAACGATGGAAATCGTTCGGTCCCGCCCTCGAAAATATGGCACGGCAGCCAATCGGACAAAGTCTAGCAGCGCTGATCGCCGAGAAGCCCACTCGCCCTTTGATGGGCAGGCGAGCTTTTCTCGGTGGGGCACTGGCAGCATCGGTGGCTGGAGCGGCAGTGGTGGCGGTTCGCCCGCCGCTTGGGCTGTGGCCATCGGTCACCGAGATGGCTGCGGATTATCGCACGGCCACCGGCGAGCAACGTCATATCGCATTGGCCGATACCGGCACCGTCGAAATGAATACGCGGACGAGCTTGAATCTCAGTATCGATCTCGCTGGGATCGATCGGATCGATTTGATTGCGGGGGAGGCGGCGTTCGCGACGCGTGCCAAGGGCATGGCCGTCATGGCAGGAAATGGTCGTACCACCACTGATACTGCAAATTTCAGCGTGCGATGTGATGGACCGAACGTCACAGTTACATGCGTCGAAGGCGAGGTTTCAGTGACCTTGCACGGCGCGGCTGTGACTTTGCGAGACAACCAGCAGGTTGCCTACGCCACCGACAGATTGGGGCCGCTCGTTCCCGTCGAAGCCGCCGTGGTGACCGGGTGGCGAGAAGGCGAGCTGTATTTCAAGAACGAACCGCTGTCGCGCGTAATCGATGAGGTCAATCGATATCGCGTCGGACATATCGTTCTGATGAATGAAAGGCTCGGTCGCCGTCGCTATACTGCACGTTTCAAGCTCGATCGGCTCGAAACAGTCGTCACGCAGTTGGAGGCGGCATTCGGCGCGCGCGTGACCAAATTGCCGGGCGCGATTCTCGTCATTACTTAAGCTGTATGACATCGGTTTGACGGTGCGGCGTGAGCAGCATTCATGCTGCCGATAAATCGATCTGCAAAAAGAATCTTTCGAAATCGTTGCACACCTCGCGGTTCTGAAACGTCGTAAGGCCGGTCCAGAGCATTCCGCGACAGACCGAAGCTCTAGCCGTGCCGGTGTGTCCGATCAGAAAGTCTGAAATGCGCAATTCTCGTTCGTCGAAGTCCCTTGTCCGCCGCCACGCAGCTTTTCTGACCGGTGCAAGCGTCGTCGCGCTCACGTTTATGGCGGTGGGGGACGCGCATGCCCGCGCACTGAACGGTGGTAACGGCAGTGGCGCGGTCTCCGCGCCGAACCTGGCGTCGGATGCTGCGGCCCTAGCGGCGCGGCAAGCTGCCAGCGCAACGCGGCAGACGCAGGATTCGCTGACGCGCGCCGCACGGGCCTTGCAGGATATCCAGGCGGTGCAGGCTGCAGCGCGCGCGGCAGCGGCTGCCGCGCAGGCCTCCGCAACAGCGCCGATCGCGGTTCCAAACGGGCTCGGAGCAGGCGGGCTGGATCAAGGGAACTACAACTGGAATGGCGCTGCGGGCACGCCGACCCAGAGTGTCGATGGCAACGGACAGACCCAGGTCAATATCCGCCAGCTCACCCAGCAGGCGATCCTGAACTGGCAGAGCTTCAACATCGGTGCGCGCACCACGCTGACGTTCGATCAGGGCGGCAATGCAAACTGGGTGGCGCTCAACCGCGTCAACAACGCCACCGCGCCCAGCCAGATCCTCGGCAACATCAAGGCCGATGGCCATGTCTATGTCATCAACCAGAGCGGCATCATCTTCGGCGGCAACAGCCAGGTGAATGTCGGATCGCTGATCGCGTCCACCGCCGATATCAAGGATGCGCAGTTCACGGCGAACGGCATCTACAGCACCCAGAGTGGCGGCAATTTCACGCCAAGCTTCACCGCGGCCGGCGGCAAGGTGGTGGTCGAGGCCGGCGCGACGATCGCAACGCGCGCGCCGAGTTCGGTGACCTCGGGCGGCGGCTATGTGCTGATGATCGGCAGCGAGGTCAGCAATGCCGGCAGTATCGCGACGCCGAAGGGGCAGGTGCTGCTCGCTGCCGGCGACGACTTCATCATCCGCCGCGGTCTCGGCACCGATGCGAATACGAGTTCGACCACGCGCGGCCACGAGATCTCGACGGTGATCGCGGCGAACAGCGTCAATGGACTGGTCCGCAACAGCGGGCTCATCCTCGCGCAGCAGGGCGACATCACGCTGGCCGGCCGCACGCTGTTGCAGGACGGTGCGCTGATCTCCACCACCTCGGTGAATACCCGCGGCACCATTCATCTGCTGAACCGCGCATCGGACGCAGTTGGCAGTGTCGTGTTCGGTGCCGGCAGCCTGACCACGGTCCTGCCCGAGATCGACAGCAAGGAAACGGCGCTCGACAGCCAGCGCGATGCGCTGATCAAGGCGTCAGATGCCGCCAATCTTCTGCGCGCTTTGAGCGCCACCGGCGATTTCGACAATTTGTCGAAACTCGCCGACCGTCAGGACCAGTCGCGCATCGAGATCGTCACCGGCGGCAGCATCACCTTCAAGGGCGGATCGACCGTCGCGGCGCAAGGTGGCCAGATCGCCGCGTCGGCGGGCAAGCAGATCGTCGCGGAAGACGGTGCGCGGCTCGATGTTTCCGGCGTCCGCAATGTCGCGCTGGCGATGGCGAGCAACAATATCAAGATCAACCTGCAGGGCAACGAACTGCGCGATAGCCCGCAGAACCGCGATTCCGATGTGCTGAAGAGCCAGGATGTGTGGATCGACGTGCGTGCGCTGACGCTGCTGCCGACCGGCACCGGCGGCTATGCCGGCGATCGCTACTACACCGGCGGCGGCCTGATCGAGGTCGGCGGCCATCTCGCCAACACCGCGCATACGATCGGTGAATGGACCGCCGTCGGCGGCACCATCACGCTGGCGGCCAATGAGGTGATCGCGCAGCGCGGCGCGGTGTTCGACCTGTCGGGCGGCTCGCTGGATTATGCCGCCGGGTGGATCCGCTCGACCAACCTGATCGGCAGCGACGGCCGGCGCTATTCGGTGGACGATGCACCGGCAGACCTGCGCATGATCGGCTTTGCCGGCGGATTTGTCCGCTCGCATAATGTTGCGGGCAAGAATGACGAGCGTCTCACCGAAGTGTGGACCACGGTGTTCGACCGCGGCCGCACGTCGCGGCGCTGGGAGGAGGGCTATACGGTTGGCCGCGATGCGGGCAAGCTGATCCTGTCGGCGCCGACGGCATCGTTTGCAGCAAATATCGTCGCGGACACCATCACCGGTGAGCGACAGACGACCAAACGTTCCACCGGGCTTGCCGATGGCTACAAGGCGACGCAGTCGATCGTCGCACAGAACGGCACGCTGGCGCTTGGGCGCTATGATGCAAATGGCCGGATTGATCTCTACAACTCCGATGTGCGCATCACCGATGACGCCAGCGGCGGCGGAGCGAATACGGTATGGTTCGATGCAAAGCATCTGAGCGAACAGAATCTCGGCGGGCTCGATCTCGGCACGCGCGGCAAGATCACCGTGGATGCGGATATGAGTTTCGCGCAGGGAGCGGATATCCGCTTCATCGCGCCCGTCATCGAGATCGATGCCGCTATCACCGCGCAGAGCGGATTGTTCAGTACGACGAATGTGTTTCGCGCGGCGAATACCACGAACGATATTTTCCTGACGAGCAGCGGCCGGTCGGAACTGGCATTGTCCTCCGGCGCGGCAATCGATCTGCGCGGCGCATGGGTCAATCAGGCACTGGACCTCGACGCACGCGGCCAGGCCTTCATCCATGGCGGCACGGTGTCGCTGGTCTCGTCGGGCGACGTCAAGCTCGCGCGCGGAAGCGTGATCGATGTGTCTTCGGGCGCCATGCTGTCGCGTACCGGCAAATTGACGGGCGGCAAGGCGGCGATGTCGCGATGAAGGCTGAAGCGGCTGGTGCGTCGCGCGGCGGACGTTTGACATTGGACGGTGAGATCCGCGGTCACGGCGTGAATGGGGGCGGCAAGCTCGACATCGAGACCGGGGGCAAGATTGTGATCGGCGGCGCTGCCGCGGATGCGTTGCGGCTTGATCCGTCGCTGTTCAAGACGGGCTTTGCGAATTATGCCGTCAACGGCCATGGCGGCGTCACCGTCGTCGCCGGCACGCAGCTCGATGTGGCGATGCCGGTATTGACGCTCAAGGCCGATGCGATGGCGGTGCCGTCAGGTGCATCGCCGGCTGCTGCGCTCGGCCTGTGGGAGCAGCCGCTGTATCTCGAGGATCCGCGCGATGCCGCGTTGACCCAGCGCAAGGGCGCGAGCCTGACGCTGCGCGCCAATGCCACGGTGCCGCAGACTGCCGATGTCGATGCGGCGAGCGTCATCGTCGAAAAGGGCGCGGTGATCACTGTCGATCCCGGTCAGAAGATTGACATTGCAGCGCTCGGACAAATCACAGTCGAAGGCCGGCTGAATGCCTTCGGCGGCGAGATCGCGATCGATCACATCGTCTTCGGCATTTCACAGGCTTACAATCCGGAGGTGCATAGCCGCTCGATCTGGATCGGCGACAACGCGGTGCTGGATGTGGCCGCACGCGCCGTCACGGCCGTCGATGTGCAGGGGCGCTCATATGGTATCGTTCGCAATGGCGGCACCATCGCGATCGGGGGCAGCGCCGATTTCGAGACCTCCACGCTGACCGAGATGCCGGATTCCTTCGTCGTCATCCGCTCCGGTGCGGTTCTGGATGCATCAGGCACGCAGGCGGTTATCGATGTTCCGGCCGGCGGGTTCGGGAAGTCCTCATCGCCACTGACTATCGCCAGCAATGGTGGCACGATCAGTCTGCAGTCCTCTCTCGGCATGGTGCTCGATGGCGATATGCGCGCTGCGGCCGGCGGTGCGGGGGCGGCGGGCGGAACGCTGAAGCTGGGGCTGAGCGGCGCCAGGTACAAGGGCCAGTCAGTGCCCAGCGACCCATTGCCCGATGCGGCGGTTCTGACGCCCCGCGAAATCGCCATCGTGATGACGCAAGGCGGCCACACGATTTCTGACCAAATGCAGCCCGGAGACGCCGGATTGGCGTATGGAATGGCGCGTCTGGGCGTTGATCAGATCGAAGCCGGCGGCTTCGGAAATCTCACGTTGCTGTCCAATGGCATCACCACATTCGCGGACGGCGTCAATCTGAAGCTCGCGCAGAGCCTGCAGATCTATAGCCCGATCGGCCTGGCCGCAGGTGCCCCGGCCGATGCGCGCGTTGCGCTGGAAGCGCCCCATATCCTGTTCGGGCAGGCGCCGCTGTCGGCGGGGTCGGACCAAAACGCGATCTTGCCGGGTCTTGCGTCCAGCCGCTCAGACGATCCGTCAACCCAGCCGTCGCGCGCTTATGACGGCGCGTATCTCGGTATCATCGCCGATCACATCGATGTGCGCTACGGCGGGTTCGGCGGCCTGCAGGGCAAATTGCGGATTGACGGCCAAGCCTTTGGTCGCGGTGGTTTCCGCGCGGTGGCGCTGACCAGCAGCGGTGATATCCGCATGCTTGAAGAACCGACGTTCAGCGGCCAGCCGGTCGGCTCGCGCCTGTCCGCCCCGGCGACCTGACCATCACCGCGGCGCAGATCTATCCGGGCACCCGCGTGCAGGCGCTGATCGAATCCGCGGGCACGCTGACCATCGCGCGCACGCCCGGCACCGATCCGGCGGTGCCGTATTCGGTATTCGGTTCGCTGCGGCTCGAAGCGCCCGTCGTCAATCAGGGCGGCGTGGTGCGCGCGCCGCTCGGCCTGATCTCGGTTGGCCGCGATATCAGCATCAGCAACAATGTCGTCATCGTCTCTCCTTCGCAGACAAACCTTCTTGCCGGCAGCGTCACCTCGGTGAGCGCCGCTGGTCTCGTGCTGCCCTATGGCGGCACCATCGATGGCCTGACCTACAAGTTCAACGGGACCGATATCACGCCGGACGACGCGCTCGGCACCGACAATAGCGGCGCTGCTACCCGTGGCATTTCGCTGCGCGGTATCGCCATCGATGTCGCTCAAGGCGCGGTCATCGATCTCAGCGGCGGCGGCACGCTGGTTGGCGCCGGTTTCTTCAGCGGCCGCGGCGGTTCGGTGGACATCCTCACCACGGCGCTCGCCAACGCCAATCCCGCCTTCGGCTATAGCAGCGCCGGTAACAAGGTCTACGCCATCGTGCCGGGCTTCACCGGCCCGGCGCCACTGGCTGACAAGAGCGCCGCGGGAACGCCGGTGATCGGCCAGCAGGTGACCGTGCCTGCGGGCGTGCCGGGCCTGCCGGCCGGCACCTATACGCTGCTGCCGTCGAACTATGCGCTGCTGCCGGGCGCGTTCCGCGTCGAGATCGGGCAGGGCGTCACCATGGGCCGCGCACCCGTCGCCACCGAGATCGGCACCTATGTCGCCACCGGCCATCTCGGCATCGCGAACACGGATGTCCGCTCGGCGCTGCCGAACCATCTGCTGATCACGCCCGGCGACAAGGTGCGCACGCACTCCGCCTATAATGCGATGGACTACAATTCCTTCGTTCTGGCGGATGCGATCAGGCGCGGTTTCTCGCGCGGCATGATCACGTCGGATGCGAAGATGCTGGAACTGTTCCTGTCGACGGGCGCCGGCATGGGCAGCACGCCGGCGCTGGCATTCGACGGCAAGGTGCTGTTCGCGCCGGAGGCCGGCAGTGAAGGCTATGCCGGCACATTGACGGTGCGCGGCACCATTCAATCGGACATCGAGATTCTCGCTGCGGGGCAAGCGCCGGTGAAGGGCGCGAATGGCATTGCCATCTATGCTGACCAGCTCAATGCCTTCGGCGCGGCGCGTATGTCCATCGGCGGTGGCATGTCGCTGGGCTCGCAGGGCTCCAACATCGTGAGGTTCGGGGCCCATCAGGCCAACAGCATCACGGTGCGGTCGGGCGTGGTTCTGTCGGCCGCCGAGATTTTCCTCGTCGCGACCCAGGGTCCAAGCAAGTCGGGCACCGGCACTATCACGATCGAGCAGGGCGCCACCATCACGACGATCGGCCGCGGTCCAGTGCCGTTCGATTCCAGCGACGGCTTCGTCTATATCCCGTCCACCCAAGCGGTGTTCGTGGTGTCCAACGGATGGGTCAATCTGCTGGCACCGGACTCGCCATCGACATTGACCAGCGGTCCGGTCGCCATCGATGTGGGCGGTTGCGTGGCCGGCTCCATCTGCCGCGGCGAGACGGCGTTGTATTCCGAAGGAACCATCGGCGCGGCCACCACTGCAGCCTTCACTTTGCGCGACAATCTGCGCTATGGCACCCGCAATCTCGTCTTAGGCGTCTCCGCGGTCAATCTCGGCACGGCCGAGGCGCTCGCTCAAGCGGGCGCGGCCGGGCAATTGCCGCCGGGCATGGCGCTGAACCAGACGGTTCTCGCCAATCTCCTGCGCGGCAATACCAGCGTCGGCGCGCCCGCGCTGGAAACGCTGGTGCTGAATGCGCGCGAGTCCGTGAATATCTACGGCTCGGTGAATCTCGACACGCTCGATCCCGCAACCGGAAAGTCGTCGCTGGGGCGTCTCGTCTTCGGCGCGCCCGCGATTTACGGTTACGGCGCGGCCGGCGACAAGGCGACCATCACCACCGGCGAATTCATCTGGTCCGGCGCCATCGGCAACGGCGGTGCCAGCAGCAACAACGGCGCCTACATCCCCGGCTCCGAATCGTCGCAGCTTCCCGGTGCGCCGGTGCTGACCCGCCTCGGCAGCGGCACCTTCGATGTCGTTGCCGAGCGCATCCTGCTCGGCTACGCGCCGAATTCGCGCCCGAACACGCTGGTCTCGGCAGATCGCCTCGCGCTCGGCTTCAGCGGCGTCAACTTCACCGCGTCCGAACGCGTGTCGTCGAGCGGCAAGGGCTCGCTCAGCGTCTATCACACGCAGGGCGCCTATCAGCCCGGTACCGGCTATGCCTTCAGCGGCGGCGATCTCACCATCCGCACGGCGATGGTCACCGGAGAGGCCGGATCGACCAACACGATCAGGGCCGGCGGCAATGTGCTGATCACGGGCAACGGCGGCAGCGCCACGGCCACCAGCGATGTGCTCGGCGCCGAGTTGAAGATATCCGGACAGACCATCACGCTCGACACGGCCGTGGTGATGCCGTCGGGGCGTCTCACGCTCGACGCCGTCAATGATCTCGTGCTGACGGACAATGCGCGGATCGACATGGCGGGTCGCGAGATCACCATGTTCGATGTGAAGAAGTATAGCTGGGGCGGCGATATCGTGCTCAGCAGCGCCAATGGCGACATCGCCATGGGGGCAGGCGCCAGCATCGATCTGTCCGCGCGCTATAACCGCGCCGGGACGCTGCAGGTGACTGCGCTGGGTGATGCGGCGGGGCATGTCGATCTCGCAGGCAGCATCCGCGGCGGCACGACCGGCGTCCATGATGCCGGCGGCACCTATGTGCCGTATGATGCGGCCGAGATCACGGTGCGGGCGCAGGCGCTGGCGGATTTCGCCGGCCTCAATACGCGTCTCAATGCCGGCCAGGTGTTCGGTGCCCGCCGCTTCCAGATCAAGCAGGGCAGCCTCACCATCGGCGACGAGGTGAAGGCCCGGCAGGTCGAGATCGTGCTCGATGACGGCGATCTCACGGTCAATGGCCGCATCGATGCGGCGGGCTTCTCGGTTGGCCATATCCGCTTGGCGGCGAAGGGCGATCTCACCATCAACGGCACGCTGGATGCCCATGGTACCGGCCTGCGCGTGGACAGCTATAGCAAGATCATCGACAGCCCGAACCGGGCGATCATCGATCTCACCACGCGGGAAGGGCGTCTCACGCTCGCCACAGGCGCGCGCATCGATCTGCGTCACGGCACGGAGGCCGCCGGCAATGACGGCCGCGCCCGCGGCACGCTCACGCTCAATGCGCCGCGCGTCGGAAGCAATGACGTCGCAGTCGATGTCAACGGCAGCCCTGTCATCTCCGGGGCCAAGAGCATCGCGGTCAATGCGTTCCGCTCCTATGACGATGCGCCGCTGGCCACCGTGCCTGACGTAAATGGCGGTCGGCCGCAGCTGATCACGCAGGCCTATCTCGACGTGATCGACGGCCACAGCAGCGCCTTCATCGATGCTGCCCTGCTGAATGCGACGCTCAATGCGCGGCTCGCCGGTCTCGGCAGCTATCACCTGCGTCCGGGCGTCGAGATCGTCGGCAAGGTCAGCGCCGACAATCCGAATGGCGATCTCACCGTGTCCGGCGATATCGATCTGTCGCACTATCGCTACGGGCCGAACGCCAACCGCATCGACGCCGACAAGCGCGGCTTCGGCGAACCGGGCGCGCTGGTGTTCCGCGCCGCCGGCAACCTCAACATCCATGGCAGTATCAATGACGGCTTTGCGCCGCCGCCGGTGTCGCCGGATGATGAGAAGGGCTGGCAGCTGATCGAGGGGCGCGACACGATGGGCAATGGCCTGACGCCGTTCGGCGGCGACATCGTGGTGCCGATCGATGGTGTGAAGCTGGAAGCCGGCACCATATTCCCGATCGGTGCGGTGCTGAACTATGACATCCCCGTGCAGGGCGTGACACTTCCGGTCGGCACCACACTGCCGGCGCAGGTCACGCTGACCGGATCGTTGGCGCTGCCTGCCGGTACCGTGCTGGGAGCAGAGGTGATCGCTGCCGACGGCACCGTCTATGCGGCCGGCACGGTGTTGCCGTCCGCGATGACCCTGACTGCCGGCAGCAAGCTCGGTGCCGGTTTCGCGCTGCGCAGCACCGCCGCCGTCGCCGCCTTCATCTGGCCGAAGGGCGTGAAGATCCCCGCACTGCTGACCACCAGCACGCAGATCACGCTGGCGCAGGGATCGCTGATCCCGTCCATGACCAGCGTCAAATTGCTGGGCGGCCAACCGGTCGATTTGCGGCCGGGCGGTTCCGGCCGCAACTGGGCGCTATCGCCGATGCTGGGCGCGGGCTCCACGTCCTGGGACCTGACGCTGACGGCGGGCGCCGATCTCGGCTCGGCCGATCCGCGTACGCGCAATGCGAAGGGCAAGGGCGATATCGTTCTGGCCGACACGCATCACGGTATTCACAGCACGTCGAAGACGACCACGACGACGGTGTTCATCGGTGAGATGGTTATCACCGCGGTCGGCCTCGAAAATTGGGGCCTCGGGCCGGAATATCTTGGAAAGCCGGTCACCGACCTCATCGACCTCTACCAGCTCAACATGACGCAGGACGAGTTCTGCGCCCTGGATCCGCTTTCTTGTGGTGCCGCGCCGCGCATCTTGACGATGACAGGCTCGATGGACGGCTGGGGAGACGCGTCCTATGCTGGCAGGCCCGTCGCGGATCTTCTCGTTTGGTATCCGGGGATGACGGAGGCACAGTTCTGTTCATTGGGAGCGAACTATTGCGAGGGCGGTGGGCGGGAGGAAACCACCACGACCACCACTTATACCTACAAGTTCGGAACGCCCGGCTATAGCGTCATCCGCACCGGCACCGGCGATCTCGCGGTGGTGGCGGGGCGCGATGTCAGCATGATGTCGATGTTCGGCGTCTATACCGCCGGAACGAACAGCCTGTTGCCCGGCGGCGAGGCGGCCAATGCGCCCTATAATCTGGCGCGTGGCAAGGCCGGCGAGCATATTCTCGCACCCCTGAAATCAGAACTGACCGACAAATATGATCCGGCGCTCTCCGTCTATCGCGCCTGGTATCCGGATCAGGGCGGCAATGTGCTGGTCGATGCCGGCCGCGATGTGAAGGGCGACACATGGGGCGCGGCGGCCTGGGCCGGATCGCTCCTCCCCGAATCGACAAGCGTTCAGCCGGCGGCCGTCACCGGTAGCGCGAGCGTGAGCAACTGGCTGTGGCGGCAGGGCAGTGGCGGCACGGCAGGGGTGGGTGACATCGCCACCAGCTGGTGGATCAATTTCGGCACCTATTTCACGGTTTTTGATGCGTCGGACAAAACTCCGCGCCTGGCCGGTTTCACCGGCATCGGTGCGCTCGGCGGCGGCGATGTCACGGTGCGTGCCGGCCGCGATGCCGGCGTGATCGACACCCGTGGCGACACGGCGTGGCGCTCCAACGGCGATCACGCCCCGCGTAGCCAGGCGCTCAATCTCGCCATCGGCTCTACCGGCCGCGTGGTGAACGGCGAGCTCGTTCTCACCGGCGGCGGCGATCTCACCTTGCGCACCGGCGGCATGATCAATCCGAATGTCGCGGCAACGGCCAATGTAAACGACGGGACCATGCAGGGCGGCGAGAAGCAGCTTCTCGATCTCAACGGCACGTTCACCAATCTGCGCGGCGCGTTGAATATCGACACTGCGGGGATCGGCGGGGTCGATCAATGGTCGATGCAAAACAGCTATGGCCTGGGCCAAGCCAGAATGCAGGCCTGCGGCCCGCCGATCCCTTCCTCGCCACCGGCGGCGCTGTGATGGGCGGCATGGTGCTGATGCTGGGCGATGCCGTCGCCAGTATCGATACCCGCGGCAATCTCATTCTCGGCGGCACTGGCGATCCCGGCCGCGTCCATGCGCTCAACACGACGCCGTTCAGCTATAACGGCACGAGCTATGGCAGCGGCGGCAATGCCTGGTTCTCGCTGTGGACCGACCGCACGGCAGTCAACCTGTTCGCAGCCGGCGGCGACCTGGTGCCGACGCTGGTTTCCAGCACTGTCAAATACAGTGAGAATGTCGGCACGGAGGGGATCGACGCCGTCCACTACATGGTCATGCCGTCGATCCTTCGTGCCGTCGCGGCAAGCGGCCATATCAATTTCAGCTATGGCAGCGCGCGTGGGACCGACCGTGTGCTGATGCTGGCGCCGTCGAAGAACGGCCAGCTCGAAATGCTGGCGGGCGGGAGTATCTTTGCCGCGGGCTACGGGCTCGCAATGTCCGGCGCGGATACGGCGTTGCCGTCTCCGTTCCATCCCGCTTTCCGCGGCGAGAACGGCACGACGCGTCCTTACAACAATCTCTCCAGCGACGGGACGATGTTCTACACCAGCGACGGGGCGATGCCGCCGCTGTTCGCCTTCGGGCCGAATACGCCGCAGCTCAGCGGCCTGCACACCGGCAGCGGCGAGCCGGCACGCGTCTATGCTGGCGGGGATATCGTCAGCCTGACCTTCGGCAGCTCGCGCACCCCCGTCATGCAACTCCCCTATGGCCCGCGCAGCGCCGGCACATGGTACGAGGCCGCGACCCCGGTCTGGATGCGCGCCGGCCGGGACATCCTGACGCCGAACGTTCTCGCCATGCACAACAACGTCACCGATCTCTCGCTGATCGAGGCGGGCAATGACGTGGTCTATGCCAATGCGCAGGTGGCCGGGCCGGGCACGCTGGTGATCTCGGCGGGACGCAACATCCGTCAGGACGACAAGGGCTCGGTGACCAGCCTCGGCAGTGTCGTGCGCGGTGACACGCGACCCGGTGCCGGCATCTTCATGCAGGCTGGCATCGGCAACACGCCGCCGGACTATGCGAAGCTCGCCGCGCTCTATCTCGATCCGGCCAATCTTGCCGTGGCCGGGACGCCATTGGCCGATCAGCCCGGCAAGGTCGCCAAGACCTATGAGAAAGAGCTCGCGGCGTGGCTCAAGGCCCGCTACGGCTTTGACGGCAGTGATGACGAGCGCCGTAGCTACTTCGCATCATTGACGCAGGAGCAGCAGGGCATCTTCCTGCGGCAAGTATACTTTGCCGAGTTGAAGGAAGCAGGTCGCGAATACAACGATGCGGACGATCCGCGCGGCGGCTCCTATCTGCGCGGCAATCGCGTGATCGCAGCATTCCTGCCCGAGACCGATGCCCACGGCAATGCGATCGCGCGCAGCGGCGATATCGTAATGTTTGGCGGCTCCGGCGTGCGGACGCAGTTCGGCGGCAACATCGAATTGCTCGCGCCTTCGGGCCAGATCGTGATCGGCGTCGAAGGGCAGGTGCCTGCGGCCAGCGCAGGCGTCGTCACCCAGGGCGCAGGCGATATCAGCATGTATGCGAAGGGCAGCATTCCGCTCGGCCTGTCGCGCGTGATGACGACCTTCGGCGGCAACATCCTGGCCTGGACCGCCACCGGCGATATCAATGCCGGCCGCGGTGCCAAGACGACGGTGCTGTATACGCCGCCGAAGCGCACGACGGATATGTATGGCAATGTCACGCTGTCGCCGGTGGTGCCGTCGTCGGGCGCGGGCATCGCCACACTCAATCCGATCCCGGAAGTGCCAGCGGGCGATATCGACCTGATCGCGCCGATGGGCACGATCGACGCTGGTGAAGCGGGCATCCGCGTGTCGGGCAACGTCAACCTCGCGGCGCTGCAGGTGCTGAACGCGGCGAATATCCAGGTGCAGGGCACCGCCACGGGCATCCCAACCGTGCAGGCGCCGAGCATCTCTTCGGCGCTGTCCACCTCGAATGCCACCGCAGCGACCCAGCAGACGGCGACCCCGACGCAATCAGCCAACGCGCAGCCGTCGGTGATCATCGTCGAAGTGCTGGGCTATGGCGGCGGCGGTGGCGACGCAGAAGACGAAGACAATCGTCGGCGTCGGCTTAACCGTTCAGGTCAGCAGACCTACAACGCAGACAGCGCTGTGCAGGTCGTTGGCGCCGGCACCATGAACGACGAACAGCGGCGTCGTTTGATCGAGCAGGGGGCGCTGTGACCATGCGTCATCGCAACAGCGATTGGCCTTACGACCGGCGCCCTGTTGCCGAAGACCGGTTTCGGGATGCTCGTTGTCATGGGCCTTCCAGTGCGGCGCATATGCCGCACTGGATCGGAACCTCACGCGGCGAGATGGAAATCCGAAATGTGGACGCGATTGCGGCCGGCGGCCTTGGCCTGGTAGAGCGCTGCATCGGCGCGGCTGAGCAGCGCCTGCAAGGTCTCGGGTTCTGACGACTGGATGGCGACGCCGACGCTGACCGTGGCGTTGATCGGCCCGGCTGGGGTCTGGAATGTCTTTGCCTCGAACGTGGTGCGAATGCGCTCTGCCACCACCGACGCTGCCTTCGGGCTCGATGACGACAACACGATGCAGAATTCTTCGCCACCGAGACGTGCGGCGAGGTCGATGGCGCGGATGTTCGAGAAGATGATCTCGGCAAATGCACGCAGCACACGATCACCGGCTGCGTGGCCAAAATCGTCGTTGATGTTCTTGAAGTGATCGAGATCCATCACCAGGATCGCCGTGTTGGATGGGGTCGCCAGCGGTTTGTCGTTAAACAAGGCGCGCCGATTGAGCAGGCCGGTGAGCGGGTCAGTCATTGCATCCGACTTATGGCGGTTCGTCGTGCGGATCTGGTTGATCGTCAGCGACAACGCACCGATCCCGGTGAGGCCGACGATCACCATCAATGAATTGAACTCTTCAGCCCAGTTCATCGGGCGCTCGGTCAAAATATATTGACCATTGGCCATCAGCACGGCTCCGCATGCCATGAAGGACATTGCCGTGACAAAATAGAGCAGCGCGTTGGTCACCATCAACAGAGGGGCTTCCCTCCGCGCTTTCCAATATTGGTAGGCAGCGAGCGTCGTCAACACGCCGACAGCTATATTGGCTGTCGCCGTTCCGATGCCGGTGTAACCCAGGGCGAAAGCGGCGACGGTCGGTACCACGCCCGATGCCGTAACAATGACGACATGAATCCAGCTGGAGCGGTGGGCGCAGAACTGGATTGTGCCGCGATAAATCAGCCCGAACCCGATGATCAGCAGCAGAAACGTGATCAGTTGCAGATCCGGCTCGTATCGCTCAACGCCCAGATAGAACAGGAGTGAGGCGACTGTCAGCGCCAATCCGGTCGACCATGTGAGCAAATAGGTCTCGGAACGGGCGACAATCCACGTCGCGAGCAGGGTCAATGCGAGCGCCGTACAAGACACGCCAATGGCGATGAAGAGCGAATGTGGATCGAGCAACATGACAATCGCAACGCTTGAGACCTGTCTGCAGTGACAGGAGAGGTATCTTTAGCAGCTCGTGATGCGTGAGCCATCTGGTTTGTTTGGTAAGCGAAAGGTTACCTTGCCATGTGGAAAACAGAATGTGCTTGCCCGAACATTGATCAGTCGAACGTCGCTCAGCCCGAAGTTTTTGTCGTCTCGGTAATGAAGTCTAGATGAGCTCGATTTATAGGAGTGACGGGGATTGTAACCCGGCAAGAATAAACTTGGCGGCGGGCGAGAAGCGCAGCTTCCGTCATGGGATGGGTGTTCGATATGAACATGGCTGCAGCAGCAATCGCGAGCGGGGTCGGCGGGCTATTTTTTGCTGCCGCATCAGTGTTTTACTATCAGCCATCCTTCATCAAGCCCGAAAAGGTGATGGACGCGGTCCTGACGACCAATCAGTCGAAGGCGCGCGCGGCGGTCACGCGTCTCCTCATCAATCCATCCTCGGCAGAATTCGACGGACTGCGGTCAGTTGAAGCAGATGGTGCGAAATATGTCTGTGGCAGTGTCAGGGCCAGGGACCGTACAGGTGCCGATGTCGGCCACCGCGCCTTCGTTTATACGGTGTCGATCGATTTCGCGCGGATCGATGACGATGGCAGCATCGCTCAGCGGCACGATGCGTATCGCGCTTGTCCGGTGTCCATCGACGAAGAACGGACGGCTCAGAAGAAGATGACGATCTCGCCGTCCGCTCTTCAGGCGGTGAAGACCATCCAGAAAGCGCTTCCAGCCGCGGATACGGCAACGCTGTCGGGCCTTACCGGCGGATCGTCCGGTGTCCCTGCGGGCGCAGGCGGCACGATGCAGCAGCAATTGCAGAACTTCACGGGCCAGCCTTCGGCGGGATCCACGGGGCAGCAAGATAGTGGTTCGTTCAAAGCCGCAGCAGCAAAGGCCGCGGATGACGAAGCTTCGTGGCGCGCAGACAAGCCTCCTGCGGCGTGGCCGATCTTCCCGTCGGATCATCCGTTGTCCAGGCGGTCCGAAAGTCGCACGGCGGGCGAAGCGCTAGCGCTTGCCAGGGACGTAGAGGAGCGTTGGGCGCGGAACAAGTCCACAGCAACGGCTGGGCGCCCGTCGGTCGAAGATATTCGCGCTGCCGAGCGGGCCTTGCTTGCCATCGATCCCAAAAGCCCAGATTTCGCACGGGCCTGGGCTGCCTTTGTCCGGTTGCGGACATTGGAACGCGAAGCCGCGAGCTGAATTGGCGCACACCAAGTGTGTCCCGGAACAGGACGTATCGATCTGAGTTATTTTATATCAGAGAAGGATCGTCCCTATGAAAAAGCTAGTTGCTATGGCTGCCGTGGCCGTGATGGCCACGAGTTTTACTGTGACGGCGGCATCCGCCAAGAAGCTCCAGCGCGGTTATAAAACTCACCATCATCACCCCTACGGTGCTCAGAACTATTATCGCGGCTCGTATGGCTCGACCCGCGGACCCGCCATCTTCCGAGGCAATGCGGCGATGAGCGGCAATCACGGCAACTCTGCCTATGGCTCGAATTCCCTTGGACATATCCAGGGCGGCAATATCGGCGGTGGGAAGTAAGCTCAAAGCCGGCGCAAGCCGGCTTTTTTGCAGATCGCGACAAATGCAAGTGGTCCGTTAAGAGATCACAGATGTATTGGGTGGTAGTTGCGCGCATCGCAACTTGCAGTTCAGGTTCGCTATGCTTCCCGATGGTCAGTATTCCGCATGGTTTCGCATTCCCGAGCGAGAAGGGATGGGTGTCATCACCCTTGACGGCGGCAGGCTGACGGGAAGCGACGCCAGCATTTCCTATCGTGGATCCTACATCCAGGAAGGAGATGCTTTCACGGCCGACATCCAGACCTCGCGACACGCCGACGGGCCGCCGAGTATTTTTGGAATTGATGAACTCGACATCCAGGTTGTCGGGACGTCAAAGGCGCGAACTGCCTCCTGCCGAGGAACGGTCAAGCAGCGGCCTAATATTCCGTTCGAAGTCGTTCTGGTGCGAATTAGCAGCTAGTTGCCGTCTTCCGCGATCTGGTATTGGTCGCGAAACAGCAGCACCATGTTTTGTACTCGCGCCCGCCATGCGGCAGCGTCGATCGAACCTGCCGCAGGAGTAATGCGCAGCAGCGCGTTCCACGGTCGTGCGCCATAGATCGTGATTTCCAATCCGTCGCGCGGGCATCCATCAACAGCCTTTAGCCCGCGTAGCATCGTATCCGCGAGTTCGGCGCGGCTCAGGATACGCGTGCTCTCGATCGCCAGTTCCGGCTCAAGCGATACCGGGGCTTTGTCCTCTGGGACGACGGGATCGAGCCCCTCGCGCGCACCGTCATCGGTTGACTGAGCGGCTTTTGCGGCTGCCCCCGATTCCGGCCTCTTGATCAGGCGTTCGACCAGGCCGAGCAGCCCTCGATCGCGTTCTGGTGTGTTGTTCACGCTCGATTCCAGTCAAAGTGCAGGCGCCATCATCACTCAAAGCACGAGATTGTCGATAGGCGAGGGCTGCCGGTATTTCCGTAAATGCCGCCAAGCGGAGTATAAAAGCGCTGCGGGTTGGCTTTGTCGCAAAAGTTTCACGGGCGGCCTATAGTGGGGCGGCACGCATTTCCCCTCAAATCTCGACGCGCCGGCCGTAAGCCGCGCCTGGATGGAGCCGATCGCCGTGAAACCCTCCCGCTTGCTGTTCGCCATCTCCGCCCTGGCGCTCACCGCCATTGCGCAGCCAGCCCGCGCTGCCGACGTGATCTGCTACAACTGCCCGCCGGAATGGGCCGATTGGGCCTCGATGATCAAGGCTGTCAAAGCCGACCTCGCCATCGACATGCCGCATGACAACAAGAATTCCGGCCAGGCGCTGGCGCAGATCCTGGCGGAGAAGGCCAATCCGGTCGGCGATATCGGCTATTTCGGCGTCACCTTCGGCATGAAGGCCAAGGCGCAGGATGCGCTCGAGCCCTACAAGCCCGCAGGTTTCGATCAGGTCGATGCCGGCCTGAAGGATGCAGACGGCTACTGGACCACGATCCATTCCGGCACGCTCGGCTTCTTCGTCAACAAGGATGCGCTCGGCGGCAAGCCGGTGCCGAAATGCTGGAAGGACCTGACCAAGCCCGACTACAAGGGCATGGTCGGCTATCTCGATCCCACCTCGGCTGCCGTCGGCTATGTCGGCGCCGTTGCTGCCAATCTCGCGCTCGGCGGTTCGGACCAGGACTTCGGCCCGGCCATCGCCTTCTTCAAGGATCTGAAGAAGAACGACGCCATGGTGCCGAAGCAGACGTCCTATGCCCGAGTCGTCTCCGGCGAAATGCCGATCCTGTTCGACTACGACTTCAACGCCTATCGCGCGAAGTACTCGGAAAAGGGCAATTTCGAATTCGTCATTCCCTGCGAAGGCACTGTCGTGTTTCCGTATGTGGTCGGCCTCGTGAAGAACGCACCGCATAAGGACAAAGCCAAGAAGGTCATGGACTACCTGCTGTCCGACAAGGGGCAGGCGATCTGGACCAATGCCTATCTCCGTCCGGCCCGCAAGATCGACCTGCCGGAAGCGGTGAAGGCCAAGTTCCTGCCGGACTCGGAATATGCCCGCGCCAAGAGCGTGGACTGGGGCAAGATGGAATTGGCGCAGAAAGGTTTTAGCGACCGCTATCTCGCCGAAGTCCGTTGATGCAGAATGGTGCCCCTGACCAAGGGGCGCCACCACTTCCGATGTCACACCGCAATTTCATCTGGCTCTGCCTGTTGCCGCTGGTGGTCGTCACCGCGGCTTTCTTCGTTCTGCCGATGGCGCAGTTGCTGGCCGTCGGTGCAGGCGGCGAGCGCGGTATCAGCGCCTATGTCGCGATCCTGACCGAGCCGCGCTATCGCGCCACGCTGATCAACACGGTGGTGCTGGCTGCGGCGACGACGATCGCCACGCTGGTGATCGCGACGATTGCCGGCCTGTTCCTGCAGCGCCATCGCTTTCCCGGCCGCACCGTGCTGATCGCGATGCTGACCTTTCCGCTGGCATTTCCCGGCGTGGTCATCGGCTTCCTCATCATCCTGCTGGCCGGCCGCCAGGGCGTCATCGGTTCGATCACGCTGGCGCTGTCGGGCGAAAAGGTCGTGTTCGCCTATTCCATCTTCGGCCTGTTTCTCGGCTATCTCTATTTCTCGATCCCGCGCGTGATCCTCACCATCATGGCGGCGGTGCAGAAGCTCGACCGCGGACTCGAAGAGGCTGCGCGCTCGCTCGGTGCCTCGCCGTGGGAGGTGCAGCGCGATGTTGTGCTGCCGGCGCTGGTGCCGGCCTTTGTCGCTTCCGGCGCGATCGCCTTTGCGACGGCCATGGGCGCGTTCGGTACGGCCTTTACGCTCGCCACCAATATCGATGTGCTGCCGATGCTGATCTATACCGAGTTCACGCTCGCCGCGAACTTTGCAATTTCGGCAGCGCTCTCCATCGGCCTCGGCGTCATCGCCTGGGCGATCCTTGCGCTGGCGCGCTCAATGACCGGCGTCACTGTCGCCGCGGCGGGGTGAGCGCATGCGCGATCGCCTGATCTTTGCCGCACAACTCGGCTTTACGTTGCTGGTCGCGGCATTCCTTGTCGTGCCTGTGATGCTCTCCATCTCCGCCGGTGTCACTGTCAATTATTTCCGCGGCATCCAGTCCGGCGTCACGCTGCAATGGGTCCAGCAGGTCTGGGCCTTTATGCCGGCGAGATCGGTCTCTCGTTCCTGATCGCCTTCGCGACGCTCGC
This sequence comes from Tardiphaga alba, assembly GCF_018279705.1. Classification (NCBI taxonomy): domain Bacteria; kingdom Pseudomonadati; phylum Pseudomonadota; class Alphaproteobacteria; order Hyphomicrobiales; family Nitrobacteraceae; genus Tardiphaga; species Tardiphaga alba. The sequence goes on along the minus strand of NZ_CP036498.1, from coordinate 3,859,724 downwards.
GGTGACGCTGGTCGTTGGCGTACCCTCGGCCTATGCGCTGCATGTGCGGGGCGGGCGCCTCTCTCGCGTGATCGAGGAAATCATCACGCTGCCGCTGGCGATCCCCGGCCTCGCCATCGCGCTGGCGCTGCTGTTGACCTATGGCGGCGTCGGCAGTTTCCGGCAGTCGTGGCTGTTCATCCTTGCCGGCCATGTGGTCTTCACCATGCCCTTCATGGTGCGCTCGGTGATGGCCGTGTTCGCTTCGGTGGATATCAAGACGCTGGACGAGGGCGCCGCCTCGCTCGGCGCCTCGCCCTGGACGCGTTTTCGCAATGTCATCGTGCCCAATGCGATGCCGGGCATTCTCGCTGGATCGCTGATGGTGATCACGCTGTCGCTTGGTGAATTCAATCTGACCTGGATGCTGCACACGCCGCTCACCAAGACGTTGCCTGTTGGCCTCGCCGACAGCTACGCGTCGATGCGGCTGGAAGTCGCTTCCGCCTATACGCTGATCTTCTTCATCATGATCGTGCCCTTGCTGGTGGCGATGCAGATGTTTGCCGACAAGAGCCAGAACAAATGAACGCCATCGCTTCGCACGGCGCCGCCGTGCATGTCGTCAATTGCGGCAAGACCTTTCCGGACGGCACGCAGGCGCTGTCACCGGCTTCGCTCGATATCGTGGCCGGCGAGACGCTGGTGCTGCTCGGCCCTTCCGGCTGTGGCAAGACAACCATGCTGCGCATCATTGCGGGGCTCGAGACACCCGATGCTGGCGGCCGCATCCTGTTCGACAACAACGACGTCACCGCAACGCCCATCGAGCAGCGCCATGTGGGCATGGTGTTCCAGTCCTATGCGCTGTTTCCCAACATGACGGTGGCCGACAACATCGGCTATGGCCTCAAGATCCGCGGCGTCGGCAAGGCCGAGCGCGCGGCGCGGGTCGCCGAGATGGTGGCGCTCACCAATATCGGTGGACTCGAAAACCGTCGCATCGACCAGCTCTCCGGCGGCCAGCGCCAGCGTGTCGCGCTTGCGCGTGCGGTGGCTGTGCGTCCGCGGGTGCTGCTGCTGGACGAGCCGCTGACGGCACTCGATGCCTCGTTGCGCGACCGGCTGCGCAGCGAGCTCAACCGGCTGCTGCGTGAGCTCGGCATCACCGCGATCTATGTGACGCATGATCAAGCCGAAGCCATGGAGCTCGGCGATCGCATCGTGGTGATGCGCAAGGGCGCCATCGCCCAGATCGGCACGCCGCGCGAGGTCTATTTCGAGCCGCAGAACCGTTTTGTCGCGGAGTTCGTCGGCGCCGCCAACATCGTCGAGGGGCCGATTGCAGGCGGGCGTCTGACATTGCCCGGCGGCTGGCTGGGGCTGAACGATGCGCCCGACAACGCCGCCGCGGTGGCGATGATCCGGCCCGAGACCATCGGCATCGTTTCCGAGGGAGACGCCTTCCTGCGCGGTATCGTCGAAAGCGTGAGCTTCATCGGCGACCGCCAGCGCGTCATCGTGACCGGTGCGGCGAACCGGTCCTTGACGGTGGACGCGCCAAACAGGATCAATGTGCAAGCAGGGGAGCGCGTCGGTCTGTCGATTGCTCCCGACGCCATCCGCGTGTTGCCGAAAGAAGACTGATGTCGAAACCGACCATCATTGCCCAGATTTCCGACCTGCACATCAAGGCGCCCGGCAAACTCGCCTATAACAAGGTCGATACTGCGAAAGCGCTTGAGCGCTGCGTCGCCGAACTGAATGCACTCGAACCGCGGCCTGATCTGGTGGTGATCTCTGGGGATCTCGTCGATACGCCGACGCCGGGCGAATACGAACATCTGTGGCGCCTGCTGGCGCCGCTCAAAATCCCGTTCATCGGCGTGCCCGGCAATCACGATGCCCGCGACATGATGCGCGCGGCTTTTCCCGATTGGGCTTACGCCCATGCATCAGGCCCGCTCGACCAAGCGCGCACGGTAGGGCCGCTGGATGTGATCCTGCTGGACTCCCACGTGCCGGGCAAACCCTATGGCACGCTGGAGACGGCGACACTTGACTGGCTTGATGCCACGCTGGGTTCGTCGAAAGAGCGGCCGGCGCTGCTATTTCTGCATCACCCCCCATTCCGCACCGGCATCACGCACATGGACGTGCAGAACCTGCACAATGCGGCCGATCTCGCCGCTATCGTTCGCAAGCATCCGCGCGTGCGCATCGTCGCGGCCGGCCATGTGCATCGCGCCACGCTGACGACTTTCGCAGGCACCGCGGCGACGATCTGCCCGGCGCCGAACCATGCGGTCGATCTCGATCTCGCGGAAATCCGCCCGCCATCATTCCGGGTGGAGCCGCCGGCGTTTCACCTGCATGTCTGGTTTCCGGACGGCGAGGGCGGTCATCTCATCACCCATCAGGTGCCGATCGGCGAGTTCGACGGCCCGCATCCGTTCTTCGGCGCGGATGGGAAGCTGCTGTGACTCTCAGCCGTCATTGCGAGCCCTGACGAATTGCGAAGCAATTCGTTTGGGCGAAGCAATCCAGAAAGCCAAGGACTGGATTGCTTCGTCGCTACGCCCCTCGCAATGACGGAGCCTACACCAGCGCATTCCCCGCGATCAGCTTCCGATAAAACTCTGCGCTGAGTTTCGGCGTGCGCTTCTGCGTGTTGAAATCGACGTGAAACAGCCCGAAGCGTTTTTCGTAGCCGTCGATCCACTCGAAATTATCCATCAGGCTCCAGTGGAAATAGCCCTGCACGGGCACGCCTTCGGAGGTCGCGCGCTGTAGCTGCCCGAGATAGGCGCGCAGATACATGATGCGATCGAGGTCGAAGATCCGGCCATCCGGCGCCGGTTTGTCGGCGGCTGATGCACCATTTTCCGTGATGAAGATCTTCTTCACGTTCCAGAGCTTTGCGACATTGCGCGGCGCCCAATACATCGCTTCCGGCCCGACGCGCAGCCAGTCGGAGTCCATGCGCGGGAACGAGGCTGGTGTCGGCACCAGCGCGAAGCCCGCGGCATCCGCGGGCGCGGCCACATAGTGCTGCGGCATGTAAATGTTGAGCCCAAGGAAATCGATGGGCGAGCCGATGATCTTCAGGTCTTCGTCGGTGAAGACGGGCGCGTTGGCGCCGGCATAGGCAAGGAAGGCGTCCGTGTAGCGTCCTTCCATGATCACGGTGAGATAGCCGCCATTCATCTCGCGCGTGGCGATCTCCGAGGCGCGGATATGCTCTGGCGTCTCGATCACCGGAATGCATGAGGCGAGATTCTCCGCCACGCCGACTTCCGTGCCGGCGTGGCCATGGGCGCGGACTGCCTGCACCGCGAGGCCATGGCCGAGCGCCACGTGATGGCGGATCTGGTTCAACTCCTTCTGCGTCGACTTGATGCCCGGCGCCATTTCGATCGGCGCGATGCCGTAGCCGAAATCGACGAAGGTCGCGCATTCATTGATGGTGAAGACGTTCTTCACGCGATCGGTGATGTGTTTGGCCACATGGCCCGCATAGTCGCCGAATGCCTTTGCTGTCTCGCGCGAGGCCCAGCCGCCGAAACGATCCTGTAGCGCCTGCGGCATGTCCCAGTGATACAGCGTCGCATAGGGCGTGATGCCATTGGCGAGCAGTTCGTCGATCAGGCGATTGTAGAAGTCGAGGCCTTTGGGATTGGGCGCACCGGTGCCATCGGGAAACACGCGCGGCCAGGCGATGGAGAAGCGATAGGCGGTGGTGCCCAATTCCTTCATCAGCGCGACGTCTTCCTTGTAGCGCTGGAAATGCTCGACGGCGCGGTCGCCATTGCTGCGGTCGCGGATCTTGTCAGGCAGGCGCGTATAGGTGTCCCAGATCGAGCGGCCGCGGCCATCGACATCCACCGCGCCCTCAATCTGATATGACGAGGTTGCCGTGCCCCAGACGAAGTCTTTTGGGAAGGCGCGCGCGTTGCCGTTTGATTGTGCAGTTGCCGACTGCTGCGCCTCGGCCGGCGAGATCGCGAGACCAGCGGCGAGGGCGCCGGCGCCTCCGACGAGATGACGGCGCGTGAAACGATGGGACACTGCAACTCCTGTATCTGCGACTGGCCGAGAGATAGCGTCAGGCCCGCCGCAATGACAGGGGGCATGAGGCCTCAGCGTGGCTGCATTGGACATTCGGCCGCGGCTGCGACAAAAAGAAACGTGAACGGCAATAACGTCGGCGTGAAGCGGGTGGCAGAGATGAGCAGGGAAACGATGTCGGTGGCGCGCGTCGCCGTGGTTGGTCTGGGCGGAATCGGCCAGAAAGTGGTCGAGGCGCTCGATCAGGGAATTGCCGGCCTCACGCTCGCGGCGATCTCCGTGCAGAACCCGGACAAGCATGCGGCCTTCCTGGCCGAGCTCGGCAAGACGCCGCCGGTATTGCCGATCGCCGACCTCGAAGCCGTTGCCGATATCGTCATCGAATGTGCGCCGGCGCCCTTGCTGCCGGAGATCGTTCGTCCCTTCGTGACCAAGGGCAAGACCGCCATCGTGCTGAGCGTCGGCGCGCTACTGTTCAATGACGATCTGGTCGCACTCGCCAAGACCCATGGCGGCCAGATCGTGGTGCCGACGGGTGCCTTGATCGGCCTCGATGCGGTGACCGCCGCGGCCGAGGGTAAAATCCACTCGGTGAAGATGGTGACGCGCAAGCCAGTGAAGGGGCTCGCGGGAGCGCCCTACATTGTCGAGAACAAGATCGACATCGACAGCATCACCGAGCCGCTGAAGATCTTTGAGGGGACCGCACGTGAAGCCGCGAAGGGGTTTCCGGCCAATCTCAATGTCGCCGTTGCGTTGTCACTGGCCGGTGTCGGACCGGACGCGACCACGTTGCAGATCTGGGCCGATCCCGCGCTGACCCGCAATGTCCATCGCGTCGAGGTGGATGCGGATTCCGCGCGGTTCTCGATGCAGATCGAGAACATTCCATCGGAGAATCCGAAGACGGGCCGCATTACCGCGCTGTCAGTGATTGCGCTCTTGCGCAAGCGCGGTGCGGCTTTGCGGGTGGGGACTTAACAACACTACGGAGCGTTCCCCTCACCCGGATCGCAAGGGCGATCCGACCTCTCCCCGGTGGGGAGAGGTAAAGGTGACGGCGCTCCGCTTCACCTCTCCCCACCGGGGAGAGGTCGCCGCGTTTTCGCGGCGGGTGAGGGGGCTCTTCTGGTCGCTAACCTACTGTCCCTTTTCCACCTGCTGCGCGGTCTCCACCCCCTGCGTCCTTGCAATCCGCGCCAGTTCACAGCCTTCGCAATAACGCCGATCCTTGTAGTCGATCCAGTTATGCGCGAAGACGCGCTCGTTCGGGATGTCGTAGCGGGCCTGCAGGACGCGGACCAACACGCGCCATGCGGCGATCTGGGCTTCGGTCGGCGGCTTGCGGACATTGGGATAGTTGCCGACGAATTCGACGCCGATCGAACTTTCATTATCGATCTGCTGATAGGTCGATGAATTGTCGATATACTTGTTGTCGTTGCGGTTGCCCTTGTTGAGATGGTTCGGCACCGCCCATTCCGGCGTCGACCAGTAGACCGTGCCATCGGTCTCGACCCAGATGGCGACGCCGCGGCGGTCCGGCTTTTCCATTTGCGCGACGGCATTGCGCCATGCCGAGCCGACCGCGCCTTCCGATTGATGCACGACGATGTAGCGCCATTCGCGGGCGAGGCGCAGCTCGGTCCAGGGCCGCAGCCAGATCATGTTGAGGCCGGGAATATCCGGCGTGCCGCGGGAACGGGCGGCGATCTCGAAGCTTGTGGGGGCGAAGTTGAAGACGTCTGGGCAGTCGCCGGGGTGGCGAACGCGCACAAGGCCAGCAATGCGACGACGATCCGACCTCTCATGCCCCTCAGCCAAAGGCGCTTCAGCGCGCCTCCGGAAAGCGTATCCGAGCGGCGCGGAGAGTCAAATGGTCGGGCCGTAGGGCGGATGAGGCGAAGCCGTCATCCGCCAGCCGAACTCTCGATGGAAACTCCGCGGCGGATGACGCTACGCTCATCCGCCCTACGGTCATCGCTTAGTTGAAGTACTCAGGTAGCGTGAAGCCGGCGTAGAACTTATCGTTGCGGATGGCGGTCTTGAACGTGTCCGACTGATAGGCGGCGACGATGTCCTTTGCCCACGGTGCTTCGGCATTGCCCGTACGAACCGCTACGACGTTGGTGTACGGCTTGGTCATCTTCTCCAGCGCAAAGGCTTCGGTCAGCTTCAGCCCGCTATAGATGGCGAAGTTGCCCTGCACAGCGGCGAAGTCGGCATCGCCGAGGGCGCGTGGCGCCTGCGCGTTTTCCAGCGGCACGATCTTGATGCCTTTCGGGTTCTTGATGACATCGAGCTCGGTCACATCCACCGGCTTGCTGTCCCTGATCTCGATCCAGCCGAGATCGCGCAGGATCCACAGCGCGCGCTGCAGGTTCACCGGGTCGTTAGGCACCACGACCGTGGCGCCGGCCTTCACATCCTCCGCCTTCTTGTGCTTCGTCGAATAAAGCCCCATTGGCGGTGTCGGAACGGTGATGATGCCGGTGAGGTCGGTCTTCTGGCGCTCGTTGTAGGAGGTCAGGAACACCGTGTGCTGCATCACATTGGCGTCGATGTCGTTCTTGAACACCGCGGTGTTGGCCTCCAGGCCGGTCGAGAATTCGTAGTATTTGACCGTGTAGCCTTTCTTCTTCAGCTCCGGCTCCACGCCCGCCTTGAAGCCGTCGATATAGGGGCCGGGCACGAAGCCGACTTTGAGTTCTGTTTTGGGCGCAGCCTGTGCGCCTGCGCTGACGATAGACGTGAGTGAGAGCGCGGCCGCAGTGAGCGCCGAGACGAGCAGTTTCATGTGATGCACTTTCGATAAAAGAGGGTGTTACTTCGGCGACCAGATGGCGACGTCGGCGGCATTGACCTTCACCGGGATCAGTTTCTCGGCGAAGAAGGCGTCGGCGATGGTCTGCTGTTCGGACAGGCCGGCTTTGGTGACGGCGCCGACCTTGTAGGAGCGATGGCTGTTGGCTTCCTCAACGGTGGCGGCGTCGATGCCCCAGAGGCCGGAGAGCAGTTTTGCGGCTTCCTTCGGCTCGGCTTTCGCCCATTTGCCGGTCTCGTCCAGCTTCTTGAAGATGACGTTCAGCACGTCGCCGCGCTTTGCGGCATAAGCGGCGGAAGCGAGGTAGTAGCGCTTGTAGCTGGCGAGACCATTGCTGCCGTCAGAAAGCACGCGGGCGTTGCTCTGGCGCTGGGCGCTGGTGAGGAACGGGTCCCACGCCACCCAGGCATCGACATTGCCGCCGACGAAAGCGATGCGGCCATCGGCAGGTGGCAGATAGGCCGGCGTGATATCCTTGAAGCTGAGGCCGGCTTTGCTCAGCGCCGACAGCAGGAGGAAGTGGCTGCCGGCGCCCTTGGTCACCGCGACCTTCTTGTCCTTGAGATCGGCGACGCTCTTGAGCGGCGACTCCGCGGGCACCACGATTGCCTGCGCCGCGGGCGATGCGGCTTCTTCCGCGACATAAGCAAGCTTGGCGCCGGCAGCCTGCGCGAAGAGCGGCACGGTGTCGGCGACATCGGCGCCGAAATCCACATTGCCGGTATTGATGGCTTCGAGCAGCGGCAAGCCGCTGGTGAATTCATGCCACGAGATTTTGACGCCGAGCGGCGCCAGTGCCTTCTCCAGTTCGCCGTTCGTTTTCAACACCGCGATCAGTGTCGAGGACTTCTGATAGCCGATGCGCACGGTGTCCGGCGTCTGCGCGCAGGCGAAGGAGGTAGACAGCATGGTCGCGAGTGCCGCCATCTGCAGCGCGCGGGTGCGGCGGCGAACATAGCGATTGAGGAAATGCGAGAGAAGGATCGGGAGCATGGTGATGCCGCTTTGCAAGTATCAAATGACGATGCGCAAAGGTGGGAGAGCAGCCGGTTCCAGTCAATGAAATGGGAAACTGTAGTTATCGGCGGTGCGATACAGGTGTTCTGCGAGACGTGCAGTGCAGAGCCGAACCTTCTCCGAACACTGCGCAGTCGCGGTTTGCGACGAAATAATTTTCTGCGCCTCCGAGATAAAAGCTGCTCCGGATGCGGCAGCGCAGATCGTAAATCTTGCCGATCGCCGTTCACCTTTGAAAGCACAATCTTCGCGATCTCGCCTAGCGTTTCGTCATCACGTCGGTGCATCGGGCGCGGACGCATACGGAGCAAGAAACCTCATGTCGAAGTCGAGACGCGCTGTCCTGGCAGTCATGGCGGCAACGCTGTTGTTGTCGCAATTCACCAGCAAGGCGCCGGCGGCGGAGCAGCCGAAGGAAATCCGCATCGGCTTCCAGAAGGCCGGTATCTTTCCTGCGGTGAAGCAGCGCGGTACGCTGGAAAAAATCTTCAAGGAAAAAGGCATCACCATCAAATGGGTTGAATTCCAGTTCGGCCCGCCGATCCTCGAAGCGATCAATACCGGCAATGTGGACTTCGGCTATGCCGGCGATACGCCGCCGATCTTTGCACAGGTCGCGCGCGCCAATCTGCTCTATGTCGCGGCCGTTCCGTCGATCGGTTACAATCAGGGCATTGTCGTTCCCGAGAATTCACCGATCAAGACGCTCGCCGATCTCAAGGGCAAGAAGATCGGATTCGGCAAAGGTTCGAGTGCGCACAACACGCTCGTCGCCACGCTGGAGAAGGCCAAGCTCGCATGGTCGGATATCACGCCGGTCTATCTCAATCCCGCCGATGCGGCGGCGGCGTTTGCGAGCGGCAATATCGATGCATGGTCGATCTGGGATCCCTATCTGTCGCTCGCCGAAAACGGCAAGGCGCGGGTGATCGCTTTCGCGAAGGATGTGCAGGAGTCGAATTCCTTCTTCCTCGCCAACAAGGAATTTACGAACGCGCATGGCGATATCGTTGCGCTGCTGAACAAGACTTTTGCAGATGAGGGCAAGTGGGCCGAGGCCAATCGGCCGGAGGTCGCGTCGAAGCTGCAGGAGGCAACCGGCGTCGATAAGGCTGCGACCACGCGCGCTGTCGAGCGCTCGAACTACACGGTCGTGCCGATCAGCGACAAGGTCATCGCGACCCAGCAGGAGACGGCGGATCGCTTTCACAAGCTCGGGCTGATCCCGAAGGCGATCAATGTCCGCGATATCGTCTGGACCTGGACGCCGGGCTCCTGATCTCTGCCAGTTCCGCCGGGAGACGATTTTCGCTGTGTGGCGACGTCTCCCGGTATGGTTTTGCTCCGCCAAGCCTCTGCACGCGCTGAATATTCCATTTTTGTGCGGTGCGGTTGAAATGTGGCGAGAAATCAGTAGTTTGCCGCCAAACGGCGCCCGCAAAACGCAGGCCGGCCCCGTGCTTCACATCTGCGCAGAAAACTCATCCAATGAACGCTCCCTTGTCCAAACCGGTCGGAGCGCCCGTGCCAATTGCAGATCAGCCAGATCTCGATCAAGGCGGGCGTGCCATCATCTCCTTCGATGGCGTCAGCAAGATCTTTCCGCCGCGGAAAGACTCCGCCGAGGTGAAGGCGGTCGATGATATCGATCTCACCGTGCCCGAAGGCGCCATTGTCGGCGTGATCGGCAAGAGTGGCGCCGGCAAGTCCACGCTCATTCGCCTGATCAACGGGCTGGAACAGCCGAGCAAGGGCAAGGTCACCGTCGATGGCCTCGATATCGGCGCGCTCGACGAGCGTGCGCTGCGCCAGGCGCGCCGCTCCATCGGCATGATCTTCCAGCACTTCAATCTTCTGTCGTCGCGCACCGCCTTCGACAATATCGCGCTGCCGCTGGAAATTGCCGGCACGCCGCGCAAGGACATCCCCGGCATCGTGACGCCGCTGCTGGACATGGTCGGCCTCGCCGACAAACGCGACCGTTATCCGGCCGAACTCTCCGGTGGCCAGAAGCAGCGCGTCGGCATTGCGCGCGCGCTGGCGACGAAGCCAAAGGTGCTGCTGTCGGACGAGGCGACCTCGGCGCTCGATCCCGAGACCACAGCTTCGATCATCGCGCTGCTCAAGCAGATCAATGCGGAGCTCAATCTCACCATTCTCTTCATTACCCATGAAATGAGCGTGGTGAAGAAGCTCGCCGATCGCGTCGCCGTGATGGAAGGCGGCCGTATCATCGAGCAGGGGACGACCTACGAGATCTTCTCCAAGCCGCAGCATGCGACAACCAAGCGTTTTGTCGGCGAAGTGACCGGCGGCAATGTGCCGGAATGGCTGCAATCAAAATTGCTGGCCGATTATGCGCCCGGCCGCCAGGCCGTCATCCGCATCGCCTTCACCGGCGCCGATGCCGATGAGCCCGTGCTGTCGCGCCTCACGCGCGCTTATGGCGTGGATTTCAACATCATGCATGGCCAGATCGAATATGTCGCCGATCATCCGTTCGGTACGCTGATCGCTTCCGTTACCGCCGAGCCGGAGCTGCAGGCGAAGCTGATCGCCGATCTCACATCGACCCGCAACACCGTGGAGCATCTCGGCTATGTCGCCTGAACTCATCAACATGATCGCGTCGTCCACGCTGGACACGCTGGTGATGGTGGCGCTGGCCGGCATCTTCGGCACGCTGGCTGGATTGCCGCTCGGCATCTTCCTCGCCACCAGCCGGGCAGGTGAGTTGTTCCCGGCGCCAAACGTCAATCGTCTGCTCGGCCTCGTGGTCAATGCCACGCGCTCGACGCCCTTCATCATTCTCGTCGTCGCCATCGTGCCGCTGACGCGCCTGATCGCTGGCACCTCCATCGGCACCAGCGCCGCCGTGGTGCCGCTGACCATCGCGGCGACGCCGTTCATTGCCCGCGTCATCGAAGGCGCGATCCGCGAAGTGGATCAGGGTCTCGTTGAAGCCGCGCGTGCCTTCGGCGCCTCGCCGCTGCAAATCGTGTGGAAGGTGCTGTTGCCCGAAGCCATGCCGGCGGTGACGCTGGCGCTGACGCTCGCCACCGTCAGCCTCATTGGTTATTCCGCCATGGTCGGCGCTGTCGGCGGCGGCGGGCTTGGCGATCTCGGCATCCGCTATGGCTATCAGCGCTTCATGCCGGAAGTGATGGCGACGGTGGTCGCCGTGCTGATCTGCCTCGTGCAGGGCGTGCAGAGCCTTGGCGATTTCATCTCGCGCCGCCTCGACAAGCGCACGCGAAAATCCTGACACCTTAGATCCGTGCAGGCGCGTCCGCGCGCTGGCTCATTCGTTTCTTCACAATGGAAAACACCATGTCACTCCGTCGTCTCCTTCTCTCCGCCGTCGCCCTTGCGGCCTTCACCTCTGCCGCCTCGGCTGAGACCATCAAGATCGGCGTCACGCCGGGCCCGCATGCGCAGGTGCTGGAAGCTGCAAAAGCCGTTGCCGCCAAGAAGGGCCTCGACATCCAGATCGTCGAATTCTCCGACTATGTGGTGCCGAATGCGGCGCTGGATGCCGGTGACCTGCAGGCCAATTCGTTCCAGCATCAGCCTTACCTCGACAACCAGGTGGCCGATCGCAAGTTCAAGCTGGTCTCGGTGGGCACCACCATCAATTTCCCGATGGGCATCTATTCGAAGAAGGTGAAGACCTGGGACGAGGTGAAGTCCGGCGCCTCGCTGGCGATCCCGAACGATCCGACCAATGGCGGCCGCGTGCTGATCCTGCTGCGCGACAAGGGCATCATCAAGCTGAAGGACGGCGTGGGCTTCAAGCCGACGCTGCTCGACATCACCGACAATCCGGAGAAGCTGAAGATCGTCGAGGTCGATGCCGCGCAGTTGCCGCGCACGCTGCCTGACGTGGATGTCGCAGGGATCAACACCAACTACGCCTCGCAGGCCGGTCTCGATCCCGTGAAGGATGCGATCCTGCGCGAGGATCCGAAGGGGCCTTATGCCAACATCATCGTGGTGCGCACCGCCGACAAGGACAAGCCCTGGGTGAAGACGCTGGTGGAGAGCTATCAGTCGCCCGAGGTGAAGGCCTTTATCGAAGAGAAGTTCAAGGGCTCGGTGCTTGCCACCTGGTAAGATCTTTCTTTTCCCTCCCCGGAGCGAAGCGACAGGGGAGGGTGGATTGAAGCGAGCGTTCAGCGAGCTTCAAGACGGGTGGGGTGCTTCCACAGGCTCTACGTCACGTGGGGCACCCCACCCCCGCCTATGGCGGGACCCTCCCCGCAAGGGGAGGGAGTCCACGCGCCGCGGCGCGTCGTTTCCATATTCAACTGTCAAACAGCCCCGCCATTTCCCGAACTCACGCGATCCCGTTCTCGCGGCGCTTGCGCGCCCGAGTTTTGCGCATTCCCTTCACCCTCTTCTGAAAAGAGGGCGCACGGAACGCCGGGTGCCCGATGCACCCATGGCCCAAGCGCTTCGATGCGGTACTCCGCATGGGAAGTGCGCCCAGGAGTCCGGAGACACAAGGCAAGTGCCCTGCGTTCCGTGCGCGATGGTGCTTCCGGTTGCTTCGTACTCTCCCGGGTGCTGATTGGTCACCCTAGGGTTGAGTTTGTTTTTCAAGCCGGTTGACCTGAAAACCCTCGACCTTGCGTGCCTCTAGGCACGGGACGGCACGACTTGGCCGGCGCTCCGAGGCATCGTCGCCAGCGCCTTGGAAAGATGACTCACGGCGCTTGTGGCAGCCGCCCTGTCGCCCTCCCGTCGCGCCTGACGCCCGAGAACGTCACCGCATCCCACCTCGCAGATCGTGACGATCGCGAACCACCCCTCTCAGTGAGGCGGGACGAGAGGGAACATAGTCAATGAGGGAATTAAGTCAAGAACAAAATAGGAACAATTTCGCGCGGTCTTCTCCCTTCCACAAGCGCGGCGTAGCCGCCCGCAGCGGGGAGGGTGGTGAGAAGCGAGCGTCCAGCGAGCTTTGAGACGGGTGGGGTGTCTCCACAAACTGTAGGCGCCCGTCTGGGGATTGCCTGATCCAGGGAGGTTGAGCCCCCGGCGCAACGTGTTACCTGACGCGGCATGCGGGTATAGCTCAATGGTAGAGCAGCAGCCTTCCAAGCTGAATACGAGGGTTCGATTCCCTCTACCCGCTCCACGTGTCCCGACCCCCATAAATCCCGACAATTCAAAGGCTTATAGACGGGTGGCCGGGTCGGTCAAGCAGACGTTTTGGCCCTGTGCACAGCGTTTTAGGGCATTTCGGGCGCAGGTCGGGCGCACTTTTCACGTAAGTATTTGATCCTGATTCCATTTTCGGGATCGCGCTTTAAGACGCTAGATTTCTAAGCTGAATACACAGCTCCGCGACGAATGTTCGCAGCACTCTCTTTCAAGTAGTGGACCGGATTGGCGTGAATCTGCGAGAGAAGTTGTGATCTATGACGACAGTCGAAGAGACGCCGCGCGTGGCACTTGAACTCCGTAGAGAGTCCGTTGCTGTGCCTGCGCATGCTGCTGCAATTCAATGTCAGGAAGTAGTCGATCTGTATTTCGGTGCGTTAGCTGTGGCGGATCTGTCGAAGCCGCCGTCACCGGCAACCACCTCCACGTCGATCAGGCACAAGATTGCTGGCATCAATATTGATGCAACGGAGCGGCGGCTTCGTCACGAAAGCTGGATACTAGCCAGAGCATTCCAAGACCTCCTCCGAGGTGTTCGGGAGTCGCTGGAGCGAGCTTATCTCTTGCTGGAGATTGCTTGGAAACCGCACCGCGTAAAATCCGGATCGACACTCGCTGAGTTTATTGCACCGTTCAAGAAGCGTGCGTCGGATTTGAAATTCCCTGACCTCCTGAAATATGTGAACGAGAGCCTCACCGAGCCACTTAACTTTTCAGATGCATACCGATCACTTCAGAATGCTAGAAACTGCCTTGAACATCGGGGCGGGATAGTGGGCGCGCGAGACGTGGACGGGTCAGGAACTATGCGTCTGATGTTCCCCTACGTGCGCATTTTCTATGAGCGTGGTGGCGAGGAAGTTGACATAGAGACGGGTATCCCTGTGAACGCTGAAGACGGAAGCGATGAAGTTACGCTGCTCATGCGAATTGCATTGAGGGAGCGCTCATTCAAGCTCAATGAGAGGCTTAAGATAACTGCGACGGACTTTAATGAAATCGCTTTTTCTGCGTTTCTGTTTGGGTCTGAGTTGATGGGAAAATTGCCAAACGGCCCAAAGGACGAGAAAGCGTAGCAAACACGCAACGGCCAGTGACAGTATTCGCGCTGCGCAGGTCAAACCTGCTCCGCCGAAGCAATCTGATTTATTCGTGGCTGCTTAAAGCTGCGTTTGTGCCAAATTCAATAATTGCACGAACAAGTCTACCTGACGAATGTACTCCAAGGCTTCCTGAGTGGTCACCTGTTGGTCGCTAACAGAGTGCGCTGCGCTGTTACGTGCTCGCCTCAATGAGTCGAAGAGGCGGGACGCATCTCGCGAAATCAGATTCCGCTTCACCAACTCTTCCATTACAGAGCGTTGATTGGTGACCTTCGATCCCATTCCAAGCTTTATTGCTACGTCTCGCAACGTTTTTTCAAGTTCAATGTATGCCAGTACGATTGCTCCGTCTGGGGCTTCAATGGCCAGTCGGTGAAGTTTGTTATCTTCCTCTGGCGCAGGCGGGGCTAACTGCGGGGCAGGGGCAACGGGAATTTGTTCTACAATCTCGCGGCCGACCTGAAGCTCTTTTTCAAAAGTCGCTTTCATTCCTCCAGGAAGGGATAATTCCTTTAGACGCTCTGCGAGACCTGTGATTTGTTTTCGGAGAAGGTAGAGCAAAACGACCACAACTGCCGGCCATGCAAGGCTCCCGACAAGTGCCGCTGTGAACTGATAGCCGTCCATGAGTTGCTCCCCAATCACTGTCTACGATCGGTTGATTCCCGCGGTGGTGCAACTCAAATGTGCGCGGATCGGCAGCGTCGTGATGCCAAACTGGCAGCATGAAAATCCTATTCGTCAAACCCGTCCGGGCCGCCGAGGAAGAGGCCCGGAAAATCCCTCTGCCACAGAAGCTGCTGATGATCTTCCGGGCGCGGGTGAAGGACGCCGAGACCGAGGATTTGAGGGAAGAGGCGGTGCGGGATTTGGCGAAGCTGGAGGCCAAGCTCGGTCTGAAGTGAAGCTGGCAGAGTTCGAATATTAAGCGGCGTGTGGAGCAATCCATGCGCCGCTTTTCTTTTGCCTGCTCGCTCGACGATCGCTTGACTTCGCTGTCGGAAAATGGACGCCGTTTCGGAAATTTGACCGGATTTTCGGGCGCAGGTCGGGCGCAGAAGTCCGTGTAGTTGGGGGATTTGGCGGGATTTTCCGTGCGGAGGATAAGGCCGATAACGTGTTGTAATCGTGATGTTTAGTGCGCTATCATGCCTTATCTGCGTTTATAGAGAACTTGGATCTAAGCGACTTCCAAGCTGAATACGAGGGTTCGATTCCCTCTACCCGCTCCAGCCCGCTCCTGAACACCATTGAGTAGATATTGCGGATGCTCCGCATGGATTCGCGCGCGATGAAAGCCGCGTTCTCAAGTGAAAAGGAAACAAGGCACCTGCCGCAACATGCCTCTGTAGTTGTTTGGGTAAATATTTCTCTTTTTGGGCGAAATTGGCTATGTCCGGTGCATGGCATACCAGATCGACATTGCAACCGATCATGATCCGCCTTTCACGGACAATCTCGGCGTGGAGATTGTGGAGTTCGCGCTGAGCTTCGATCTGGAAGCCGACACCGCTATCGTGATGTCGGTGATGCTGGTGCCCGTGGATGAACCGAAAGCTCACGACTTGAGATTTGGCATCAGGGAGCAGAGTTTGGTCAGCGATTGGAAAGTGACGGCGCCCGACTACTCGAAGGAGTCAGTCGATAAGTATTCCCAAAGGAATGGCGGGCCTTTGTTAGGATACAAATCAATCGCGCTATTGGCCGCCTCGTCGGGACTACTATGCCGGACTTGATCACGATGGAGACCTTTTACGCCGGTCTTGAACAAAGGCCCTCCAGAAATATGAATTTATAGGTAGAGCGGTCTGTGCATGCGGGTATCGGATAACTGACCAATTCCGAGATCCGGGCTCGGAGAAGGACTACTGGCTTTTTACGAAGCTGGTTTAATTTCTCCTGAAACATGCTATATTTAATCGGGATAGGAGTTGGTCATGACACGCGACCAGATCATGAAAGTCAGCAAGCAGGCGGCGCAACGGGTGGCGAAGCCGAAACTCGGCGTGCCCGCGAACCCAAAGCTCATCGCGCGTTTGGCTGAACTGAAGACTGAGCGTGACACCGCCGTAAATAGTTCTGCGCCCGTGCATCACGAGCAGCGCAAGCGCGCTTGAAATACGGGCTCACTCCTACGCATGAACAGGCCGCCGAAAGGCGGCTTTTATTTTGTCCAGAAGTGTAGCCCGATGAGCGTTTGCGATATGCGGGGCAGCACTTCGTCCAAGTCCCGGATGTCGCTGCGCTCATCCGGGCTGCGTCGGTATTGCAAACGCGCCGGCCATCACTTCATCCAGCGCACCACCACAATAACAACCGCAACCACCACCACCGTGAACACCAGCCATCGCAGCGATGGCCGTGGACCCCAGGCGGCGGCGGTGTCGTGCATGTTGGGGGTGGGTGGTGTCGGCGGGGTGATCGGTTCCTGATGCATGCGGGCTCCTGATGTTGCGATCAGTCGTCCGGGCAAACATGTCCGTTGTGCGGCGGCATCGGGTAGCCCAAACGAACGAAAGCCCCGTCGGGGAACGGGGCTTCCAGTCTGGGGATGTGGGCGCTTGGGGGACCACCCACATATTGTAGACGTTCCAGCCGGGGAAAAGTTCAGCCCGCGGCGCAAAAAAAAGTTTGCGTGCGGGATTTCCGCGACATCGGCGGACGATACCGGACCGGTGTGTGCGGCGCAGCAGGGCGTTCGCCTGGCGGGTAGGGCGCTGAACGGCCGCCACATTGAGCGCATTCTGCGCGGTCACGAACTTCACTTGACGCACGTGCTTCATGCGTCGCGATCACGCGAAATCATCATTGGTGCCAGTCGCAGAACTCGATTGCGCCATCGCGGCGAAATGGCGCACGATCCCGACCCAAACAACGCATCGCTGCGCAGCACCAAGCTCCGCAGACATGATCGGCATCGCGCCAAGCGAATGCTTTTGGGGGAGGGGACCATGTCGACCACACAGACGGCGTCTGCGCCGGAGACGGATGATACTTCGCTGACCGGCTTCTTCCGGGACATGAATCCGCGCGAGCGGCGGACCTTCTGGGCCTGCTTCCTCGGCTGGGCCCTCGATGCCATGGATTTCATGATCTATCCGCTGGTGATCGGCACGATCATCGCCATGTGGCAGGTGGAGCGCGGCACGGCCGGTCTCGCGGTCACCGTCACGCTGATCGTCTCGGCGCTCGGCGGCTGGCTGGCGGGCTATCTGTCGGACCGCATCGGCCGTGTGCGGACGCTGCAGATCACCATCCTTTGGTTCTCGTTCTTCACGCTGCTCTGTGCCTTCGCGCAGAATTTCGAACAGCTGATGGTGTTGCGCGCCTTTCTCGGTCTCGGCTTCGGCGGCGAATGGGCGGCCGGCGCGGTGCTGATCGGCGAGACCATCCGCGCCAAATATCGCGGCCGGGCGGTGGGCACGGTGCAGTCGGGCTGGGCCGTCGGCTGGGGCGCTGCGGTGCTGCTGCAGGCGATCTGCTATTCCTACATTCCGCCGGAACAGGCGTGGCGCTGGATGTTCGCGCTCGGGGCCTTGCCGGCGCTGCTGCTGTTCTTCCTGCGCCGCTATGTGGAGGAGCCGGAGATTTCCTCGGCCGTGCGCCGGGCGGATGCGAAGAAGCAGGATCGTCCGAGCATGTTCGAGATCTTCTCGCCGGACGTGCTGCGCATCACGCTGTTCACCTCGCTGCTCTGCACGGGCGCGCAGGGCGGCTACTATGCCATCACCACCTGGCTGCCGACCTTCCTGCGCACCGAGCGCGGGCTCACCGTGGTCGGCTCCACCGGCTATCTCGCGCTGCTCATCGTCGGCAGCTTCATCGGCTATGTCTGGGGCGCCTATCTCGCCGACCGCATCGGCCGCCGCAAGCTGTTCATGCTGTTCGCCGTGCTCGCCTCGCTGCTGGTGGTCGCCTATACGCAGCTGCCGATCTCGAACCAGTGGATGCTGTTCCTCGGCTTCCCGCTCGGCATCTGCGCTTCCGCCTATTTCTCCGGCATCGGCGCGTTCCTCACCGAACTGTTTCCGACACGGCTGCGTGGCTCCGGCCAGGGCTTTGCCTATAATTTCGGGCGCGGCATCGGTGCGCTGTTTCCAGCGCTGGTCGGCTATCTCTCATCCGCCATGCCACTGTCGAAAGCGATCGCGATCTTTGCGGTGATCGCCTATAGCCTGTTGCTGATCGGCGCGCTGCTGCTGCCGGAAACGCGCGGCAAGGAATTGCAAGCCAATGACTGACCATGTGACTGCAACGACGACTCCGCCGGACTGTCCGGGTCCGGCGGCAAATCCCCGTGGCCCCGCCGCGTTCAAGGTGCCGAAGGGCGCGGTGGACACGCATGCGCATGTGATCGGCGTGCCGCCGGATTTTCCGCTGGTGCCACAGCGCAGCTACACGGCGCCAGCGGCGCCGGCCGAAAAATATCTGGCGATGCTCGACGGCACCGGCATGACTTACGGCGTGCTGATCCAGGTCAGCGTGCATGGCACCGACAACCGGCTGATGCTGGAAACGCTGCGGGCGAACCCGACACGCCTGCGCGGCGTGGCGGTGGTCGATCTCGGCAAGAGCGACGGCTATTACGCGGAGTTGAAAGAGGCGGGGTCACCGGCCTTCGCATCAATGTGCTCTATGGTGGCGGCGTCAGCATCGATCTGCTGGAAAAATATGGCGACCTTTGCGCC
Organism: Tardiphaga alba; assembly: GCF_018279705.1. Classification (NCBI taxonomy): domain Bacteria; kingdom Pseudomonadati; phylum Pseudomonadota; class Alphaproteobacteria; order Hyphomicrobiales; family Nitrobacteraceae; genus Tardiphaga; species Tardiphaga alba. The sequence continues at coordinate 3,840,879 of NZ_CP036498.1, read as the reverse complement.
GAGATGGGCTGGCACCTGCAGTTCCTGCTCGATGCGCGCAACCTTCCTGATTTGGCGCCGCGGATCAGGAAGTTGCGCGTGCCTGTGGTCGTCGATCACATGGGGCACTTTCCGGCTGCGGAGGGGGTCGCGTCGCCGGGCTTCCAGGAGCTGCTGCGGCTGGTGTCGGATGGCGCCTGGGTCAAGCTGTCCGGCGCCTATCGGCTGAGTGCGCCGCCTTATCGCGAGACGACGGCGCTGGCACAGGCCCTGGCTGCGGCGGGACGGGATCGTTGCCTGTGGGGCTCGGACTGGCCGCATGTGGCCAACTGGGATCACATGCCGAATGTGGGCGAACTGCTCGATTTGTTCGGCGAATGGATTCCCGATGCAGCGCTGCGCAATCGCATCCTCGCGGACAACGCGCAGCGGCTCTACGGCTTTCCGCCCGCCTGATTCAGATCAGCTTTCGAGCAAACGCCCGCATCTGTTTGCGCAGATGCGGGCGTTTTGCTGTGGCGCAAGGCATCAGCGGCACGAACGTAGAATCGTTCCAGACTGATTGGGAAATCGCGCTCCCTCGTTCGTCTTATCTTTAGAGACCAGCCCAGCGCGCCCGGTCGCGATGTGCGATCGCGGACGCGTCCAGCCAAGAAAGCATAGGATATGAGCACACCCGATCATTCTTCCGCTGCCGCGCCCGGCCGTGCCGGACAGTTGCGCGCCGCCACCCATGACGCCCATGAGGCGCTGGACGAGCGGATCATGGCGGGTGCGCCGTTTGCCGATCGCGAGCGCTATGGTGCGTTCCTGCAGGTGCAGTATCAATTCCATCGCGACATCGACGCGCTCTATGACAATCCCGCGCTGGATCGCTTGCTGCCCGATCTGCCGGGCCGCCGTCGCCTCGGCCTGGTCGCGCAGGATCTGGCCGATCTCGGCATCGCTATTCCAGCCGCAAGCGCTGCACCGGAATTCGATGCGAACGCGGACCTTCCGACGGCGCTCGGCTGGCTCTATGCCGCCGAGGGGTCCAATCTCGGCGCTGCGTTCCTGCTCAAGGATGCCGCCAAGCTCGGCTTCACCGAAACATGCGGCGCGCGTCATCTCGCGGCGGCGCCGGAGGGGCGGGGCAAGCAGTGGAAGACGTTTACGGCTGCACTGGACTCGTTGAGCCTCGATGCCGCCGAAGAGCAGAACGTCATTGCCGGCGGCCGCGCGGCCTTTATCCGCGTGCGCGAACTGGTCGAGGCACTGCTGCCGCGCACGGACGACAACGCGCCGATCCGCGCGGCATAAGGAGACTGCCATGACGCCGACGGCTCTCAGCTTTCTCGCGAATGCCGTCTTCTGCGTCGCGGCGATCTTCGGCTTCCTGATTTGCCTGCTGCCGACACCGGCCCGTTTCGACCGGTGTCGCGCACAGCGAAGCGTGAAGCCTGCGCATGGGTCATGGGCGATGCCGTCCGACCAGATCCAGGACCACTCCTAACAAGAAGAAGACTCATGATGTCGGTTGATCCGCCGGTGCAGACCGTTGGCCACAGGGCCCTGCGACGCTTTCTGGCGGTCGTGTTGATGTCGATGTTCTGCCTGTCCCCCGGACATGCGCAAACGCCTGCACCATCCGAGCAGCCCGCGCCGCCGGCCGTCGCGCCGGCGCCGGCCGCGAGCGAGACACCTGCTGTTGGCACTGCAGAGGCAGCACCCACTCCGGTGCAGACAACGCCTGCGCCGACGCCACCGATGCAGACAGCTCCCGCACCGGCAGCGCCTGCTGCCGCGAACAAGCTGCCGCACAATCTGTCGCCCTGGGGCATGTTCATGGCTGCCGACATCGTCGTGAAGGCGGTAATGGTCGGCCTTGCCGCGGCCTCGCTGGGGACCTGGATCATCTGGCTGGCGAAATCCGTCGAACTGACGCTGGCGCGTCGGCGGCTGCGGCGCGGCATCGCGGGCATCCTCGCGGCGGAGGACCTTGCCGATGCGGCGGCGACGGTCGGTGATGCGCGCGACACCGCGGCGGTCATGGTGCTGGAAGCCGCCGACGAGGTGCGGGTGTCGTCCGGCATCATCGCGCATACGGACGGCAATGGCGTGAACGAGCGCGTGACGTCGCGGCTGTCGCGGATCGAGGCGGCGGCGGGCCGGCGCATGACCATCGGCACCGGCATGCTCGCCACGGTCGGTGCAACCGCGCCTTTCGTCGGGCTGTTCGGCACCGTGTGGGGCATCATGAATGCCTTTATCGGCATCAGCGAGTCGCAGACCACCAATCTCGCCGTGGTCGCGCCCGGCATCGCCGAAGCGCTGCTGGCCACCGCGATCGGTCTCGTCGCCGCCATTCCCGCGGTCATCATCTACAACGTGTTCGCGCGCTCGATCGCCGGCTATCGGCAGCTGCTCGCCGATGCCTCCGCTGGCGTCGAGCGGCTGGTCAGCCGCGAACTCGACTTCCGGCGCGTTCCGGTCGCGCTGTCGCGCGCGGCGGAATAGCATCATGGCGGGAAGCCTGAAAGCGAGCACCGAGAGCGACGATCTCCCCGAGAACCACGAGATCAATGTCACGCCGTTCATCGACGTGATGCTGGTGCTGCTGATCATCTTCATGGTGGCGGCGCCGCTGTCGACGGTGGATGTCGCGGTGGATCTGCCGGCGTCGAATGCGCAGGTGCAGCCGCGCCCGAACGAGCCGGTGTTTCTCACGGTCAAAGGCGATCTGACGCTGGCGCTCGGCAACGATCCGGTGCCGCGCGACATGCTCAAATCCACGCTCGACGGCAAGACCGGGGGCAACACCGACGAGCGCATCTTCCTGCGCGCGGACAAGACGGTGGATTACGGCGACCTGATGGAGGTGATGAACCTGCTGCGCAACACCGGCTATCTGAAGATCGCGCTGGTCGGTCTCGAAGCGCCGGCGACGACCGGTGGCGCCATGCCGCTGCAGAACGCGCAGTAACGCATCATGAGCTCGACGCGTCCGGTTCATCACTCCGACAAGGAGGCCGTGCATCGCACGCTGCTGCGCTGGTCGCTGGCCGGGATCTGCGTCCTCACTCTGCAAGGCAGCGTCGTCTATGCGGCGCTGCACTGGCCGAGCCCGGCGGTGCCTCCTGCCGATCTGCCGGCGGCGATCATGATCGAACTCGCGCCGGTGCCTGCGGCACCTGATGTGCCGCAGGAAAATGTGGCGGTGGGTCCGCAGATGGTGATGTCGCAGGCCTCGACGCCATCGGAGCAGGAAAAGCCGCTGGACCCCGCGGAAGCGGAGGCCGAGCAGGAGGTGAAGAACGACGTCGCGCCATTGCCGGACAACGCGCAGGCGACGGCCGTGCTCGAACAGGCGAGGCCGACGGAAGCGAAAAAGCCGAAGTACGAGAAGCGCAAGCCCGAGAAGCCGAAGAAGCCAAGCAAGCCGCCGCAGAAACGCAGCACGCAGAACGCGCCGAACACATCGGCGCCGCAGGCCGCGGATGTTCAGCGCGCCGCGATCAATGCGGCGGCGATGGCGGGGACCTCGTCGTCGGTGTCGCCGTCAACCTGGCGCAGCATGATCATGGCGCATCTCAATCGCCACAAGCGCGCGACGAATGGCGGTGCGCGCGGGACGGCGGTGGTGGCGTTCACGATCGATCGCAGCGGCCGCGTGCTGTCGGCGCGGCTCGCGGGATCGTCGGGCGATGCGGGCCTCGACCAGGAGGCCGTCGCCATCGCGCGGCGTGCGAGCCCGGTGCCGGCACCACCCGCGAATGTCGGCAGCGGTGGCAGTATCCTGCTGTCCGTGCCAGTCAGGTTCGGCAGCTGATCGCGACGATCAGGCGATGCCCTAGTCTTCATGCATCGCGATCATGTTGCGCGCAATTGCGATTCATCTCCCGCATTTTGATGTTCGGCGCGTTGCTTCATCTGGAGCATATCTAATTGTGTGCTTTTTTGGGTGAATTAAGACTTCACTACGTTCGTGCCCGTATTGTCGCGAGTGCTTGTTAGCGTTCGCGTTGAGTTAGTTGCGTAGTGTCATGTCGATGTCCGTGTTGTTGAACGATGTGTTCATGTCGCGCCGTCAGTCGCTGATGGGAATTGCCTTTCGCATCGTCCGCGACCGCCAGATCGCGGAAGATGTCGCGCAGGAGACCTATCTGCGAACGCGCAAGGCGATCGAAGTCGGGCCGATCGAGCATATCGAAGCCTTCCTGCACCAGACCGCGCGCAATCTCGCGCTGGACTATCAGCGCCGCCGCAAGATGCGGGCGCGCTACGAAGACTTCGATGCCGATGACGGGGACATGGCGAAGGTCGCCGCCGATGTTCCGACCACGGAAGCGGTGATCATTGAGCGTGAGTCGATCCGATGCTTCCAGCAGGCGCTTGAGCAGCTTCCCGAACGGGCACGAAAGGCCTGGGCCTTGTCGCAGCTCGAAGGCTGGTCCTATGCGCAGATCGCCGATCATCTGGGCGTCTCGCGGAATACGATCTTCAACGATGTGAAGCTCGTCATGGGCCATTGCCATGACGTGCTGAGGCGCCTCGAGCAAAAATAGGCGCCTCTTGCGGCCCGTGACCGCGTGTGTGACTTTCCGAATCGTTCTAAATGCCTGCGATCAGCGAATCGCCATTGGCGCTGCGTTTTTTGCTGTGACGTCCGGGCTTTTGAAACGTCTCTATTCATATGAGCATCCTTCACCTGCAATCCATGATGGCGTGAGTGGCAAAGGACGATAACAGAGGGCTGACGCCGGACGGTGGCTACCACCATCCGGATCCGGCGACGGATGAGGCGCTCGACTGGTTTCTGCGTCTGCAGGAGGAGGGCGACGACCCGGCTCTGCAGGCAGACTTCCAGCGATGGCTAGCCGGCGATCCCGCCCGTCAGGCTGCGTTCTCCCGCCTGCAGCGCGTTCAGGCCGCGCCCGCTTTGCGATCGGCGACGGTGCAGGATCGCCAGAGCCTCGATCGCCGCACGTCGGTGGTGCGCCTGCGTCGAAAGCCGACAGCTCGGCGGTGGATGATCGGCGTCGCCGCTGTGGCCGCCTTGCTGGCGGTTGCGCTCTTGCCTGAGCCGTCACTGCTGCTGCGCCTGCAATCGGACCATCTCACGCTGGCCGGCGAATTGCGTCGCGTCCAGTTGCCTGACGGCTCCGACATGGTGCTCAACACGTCGTCGGCCGTCGCGCTCGATTTCAGCGACGGCAAGCGGATCGTCAGGTTGCTCGCCGGCGAAGCTTATTTCGACGTGCGCAAGATGGCGGGACAGCCCTTCATCGTGGCGGGACCTGTCAGCGAGGTCGAGGTGAAGGGCACGGCGTTCGATGTCCAGATCGGCGACAGGCAGGATACCGTGATGCTGGAGCGCGGCGTCGTCGATGTTCGCCGACAGGCGGATCGTGGCGATCGCGTCGTGCTCAAGCCGGGCGAGATGGTCACCGCCAGCGACAGCCGGATCTCGGCGATCTCGGCCGTCGATACCAGCGTGTCCTTCGCCTGGCTGGACGGCCGCATCATTTTTCGCGAGCAGCCCTTCGGCAAGGCGCTGAACGAACTGCGCCGCTACTATGGCGGCAGGGTCATCCTTGCCACGGATCGTTTTACGAATAATGCGGTGAGCGGCAATTATCGTGTCGGCAATGCCGAAGATGCGATCCGCACGCTCGCAGAGACCGTCGGCGCGACGGTGACAAGCCTTCCCGGCGGCTTCATCATCCTTCGCTGACGCGCGCATCGTCAGTTTTTTCATCGCATCACAATCATCCAGTTTGGAATCTGTCTGATCTCCGTCAATTTTTTTGTGACGGCGAGATGAGCTCCGCGTCTCCCCTTTGAAGGCCCGTGTGCTGCGCAGTGCGGTTCGCAGGTCTTCTCTCTGTTGCTTTGGGGGAATTGCTGGTGCGGGCGAAGACGGGCGTAACCGTGAGAGTGTTGTTGGCTGTCGCGGCCGCAACAAGTGTGATCCAGTCGGCTCCGCCCGCGTTTGCGCAAGCGCAGGACGATCGCAAGGTCAACTTCTTCATTCCAGCGCAGCCGCTGGCGCCGGCGATCGATGCATTCAGCCGCGCCTCCGGATGGCAGGTCGGTTACTCCTCGCAGATCGGCCGCGCGACCACGACACGTGCCGTATCCGGTGTGATGGAGCCGCGCCAGGCGCTGATGTCCATGCTCGCAGGGGCCGGCATCGATGTGCGCATCACCGGGCCGTCCAGCGCGGCGCTGGTCGATCCGATGGCGACGAGCTTCAATCAGGCGCCGGTGGATGGCTCCATCGTGCTCGATACGATCGAAGTCTCGGGCAAGCGCAGCGAGACATCGGCCAGCACGCCCTATGAGACGCCGGCCGCAACGAGCCACATCACCGGCACCGATATCGAGCGCTACAGGGGATCGAGTCCGTCGGATATTTTTCGCGGCACGCCCGGCGTGATGTCGGGAGACTCGCGCAACAGCGCGGGCGGCATCGACGTGAATATTCGCGGCCTGCAGGGGCAGGGGCGCGTGAAGGTGTCGGTGGATGACGCGGAGAACGCCGTCACCGTCTATCACGGCTATCAGGGCCAATCGAACCGCACCTATATCGATCCGGATTTCATTGCCGGGATCGACATCAACAAGGGCCTCGATGTTGCGTCGCGCGGTGCGGCGGGCTCGGTCAACATGCGCACCATCGGTGCTAATGACATCGTCAAACCCGGCGACAGCTGGGGCATTCAGGTCAAGGGCGGCTTCGGCACCAACACCGCGACGCCGACTCCCGAAGCGAAGGGCGGCTACGACTGGCCGAACACCGCCAGCGCGTCGTTTCCTGCCGTGTCGTCGACGGGGCTGGACCGTCCCGGTTTTCTGTCGCCGACGAGTGGCTCGGGTAGCTTCGCCGGCGCGGTGAAGCAGGACAATTGGGATTTCCTGGTCGGCTACGCCTATCGCAATCAGGGCAACTATTTCGCCGGCAAGAATGGCGGCGAGGGCGTGGTCGCCGATCCCGTGCTGAATGCCCAGGGCGTCTACGTCAATAACGGTTTCACCAACTACCGGCCCGGCGAGGAGGTGCTGAACACCCAGCTGCGCACCGAAACGATCCTGGCCAAAGCGAGCGTGCGCTCCGACGACGGCCAGAGCCTCAACATCACCTACAACAATTACCGCGGCGAGGGCGGCTACTGGCTGCCCGTGTTCGGCGCCATGGCCAACATGTCGCAAACCAAATATGGCGCGACCACCGGCACCAAGATCGACAGCACCAGCCTGCGCTATCGCTGGAATCCGGACGACAATGATCTCGTCGATCTCAAGGCCACGGCCTGGATGACCTATTTCCAGCTGTTCAATGACGGCCGGCTGGTCTCGACGCCGAACTCGCAGAATATCGCCTTGCAACCATGGCCGTCGGAAATCGGCCTGGCGGAGAATTACCGCACCGGCACCAAGACATTCATGTGGGGACGGATCTCGCCAATACATCGAAATTCTCGCTCGATCGCTATGGCAGCCTCGATCTCACTTACGGCGTGTCCTATCTCGGCCAGCAGGTCGGTCTCGGGCGCTATGCCGAATACTACAACATCGTCATGCCGTCGGCCGGCACGCGCGACGAGTGGGGGGCCTTCACCAAGGCGTCCTACAAGCCGGTGCAATGGCTGACGCTCAATGGCGGCTTGCGTTATGCGAGCTTTTCGGCGGACGGCGCCACGCAGCGGATCTATGGCAACGACTCCACGGCGACGCCGATCGAAAGCGGCCCGCCGCGCGGCGCAGGCGGCTATAGCCCATCGGCCGGCATCGTGATCGAGCCTGTCAAGAACCTTCAGTTCTACACCAACTATTCCAGCGCGCTGCGCCTGCCGAGCCTGATGGAAACCATCGGCACCTTCACCATTGTCGAGAAGGGCCTGAAGCCAGAGCGCCTCAATAGCTGGGATGCCGGCATCAACATCAATCGTGAGGGCCTTCTGGCGCAGACCGACATCGCGCGGCTGAAGTTCGGCTGGTTCGACTGGCAGGTGAAGGATTACATCTCGCGCGCCACCCAGGAGGTGAAGCAGGGCACAGCGCTGCGCATCCACAACATCTTCGGCGCGCGTTTCAACGGCTATGAACTGTCCGCTCGCTACGAAAACAACGGTTTCACCGCCGATCTCGGCGCCAATTACTACACGCGGGTGGAGTATTGCGTCACCGAAGAGACCTGCGGGAACATGTCGCTCTATGGCGACTACGCCACCAACCATGTGCCGCCGAAATACACGGTCGATCTCAAATTGTCGCAGAAGCTGTTCGACGACCGGCTGACGCTCGGCGGCCGCGCCTATTACGTCGGCCCGCGTTCGGCCGCGCATGGCGACATCACCTCGCAGGGCTATTCGGCGTTCATCTCGCAGATCCGCTGGAATCCCTACACGCTGGTGGATGTGTTCGCCGAATACAAGATCGACGACAACTACACCGCGGCGCTGCGTGTCGAGAATCTCACCGATCAGTTCTATGTCGATCCGCTGGGCCTGCTGCCGCAGCCAGGGCCGGGCCGCACTTTCTATGCCAGCCTGACCGGAAAATTCGGTGGCAACCAGCCGATCCCGCGCTGGTCGCCGACGCTGCGCACCGCCACGAATGCCGCAAGGTCTCCGACGGACTGGAGCGGCCCCTATGCGGGCGCCTATCTCGGTTTCGGCAAGGCGCATACCGAAGGCGCCACCAGCGTTCTCGATCCGCGCGGCGAAACCTCGGCCAGCCACGTCGCGATCAACGAAGCGAATGCCGCGGCGGAATCCGCCAATCTCGGTTTCTCCGGCGGACAGGCCGGCGTGCAGGCCGGTTACAACTGGCAGTTCGAGAACCGTTTCGTGCTCGGCGTCGAAGCGGATGTCGGCAAGTCCTGGGCTGAAGGGCGTCAGGATCACATGATCCCCGATATCAATCAGACGTTCCAGGCCAATGGCGTGGTGCAGTCGCGCACCTATCACAAGATCGACTGGACGGCATCCGTGCGCGGTCGGCTTGGATATGCCTTCACCAACGGGCTGATGCTGTATGGCACAGCGGGTGCCGCGATCATGCGCGAGATGGTGTCGCGCGATCAGGATAGTTTCCTGCGCTTCGCGGATCTCGATTACCGCGTGGGTTGGGTCGATTACTCCGCGGCAACGCGTATCGGTGCCACCTTCGGCGGCGGCGGTGAATACGCCATCAACGACCATTGGTCGCTGAAGTCCGAATACACCTATAGCCGCTTCGGCAACACGGATTACGACTTCGACAGTGCCCCCACGAACCGCGTCGCGCCGTATCAAACGCGCGAGGTCATCGGCGTCAATCCGCAAGGCGGCCCGATCTACAGATACACAAACCATCCCGGCTACAGCGTCGCTAACGGGCGCCGCGCATCGAGCTCGCTCGACCTGCATTCGGTGAAGGTCGGCCTCAACTACAGATTCTGACCGCAACAATCACAGACCCGTTTCGCGAACAGCTCAACGTCGGGATCGCTCCCGCCAGATTTAATGACCAGGGGAATACATCATGCAGCACTTTGATCGTGCGACCTCGTATACGCCGTCGGCGACGACATTTTGCGGACCGCTTGTTCGCGAGTCCCGTCTCGCGCATCTGCGCCATGTGCTGATGGCCGGCGCAGCCGTCACGATCTGCGGGATGAGCCAGGCCCACGCGCAGGCGCCGTCCTATGTCTGGAACAACACGGCAGGAGATGGTTCGCTCTTCAATGCGCAGAACTGGGCGCCGGGTGCGCCACCGACCGGTTTCAGCTATAACGGCGCGCTGATTTCCAGCGGGAATGCCGTCGTCGGAAGTGCAGGCGGCACGATCGGATCGGGCCTCAGCGTGGGCAATACGACGAACACCGCGACGCTGACCGTCAACAATGGCGGCACGTTGAACCTGCTGGCTAGCTTGTCCGTCGGTGCGACCAGCGCCGTCACCGTGTCGGGTGCCAATTCCAAAATCGTACTCGGTGAACCCGATTCACACTACGGCAGGATCAATATCAATGGTGGTCTGACGATCGAAAACGGGGGCACGCTGACCGCACAGACGATCAGCACCAACGCTCATGCGATCAACCTCGGCAGCAGCCTCGTGACCGGAAGCGGCTCGTTGCTGGCCTTGACGGGACGATTTGGGCTCAGGGGCGACGATTCAAACATCGCCACCCTGACGCTATCAAACGGCGGTGCCCTCAGCGTCAGTGGCGAGTTCGGTCTCGGGTTCATGCCAGGCTCCGGCGACGGCAGTGGCACGCTGAACATCGGTGCAGCGGCGGGGCAAGCTGCAGCGGGGGCGGGTATTCTGTCCGCCGCGAGCGGGATCACGTTCGGCACCGCCTATGACAGCAAGCTGGTGCTCAACCACACCGCGACCGAAGCCTCGCCATTCGTGCTGTCGCCGGTGCTGACAGGGGGCGGCTTCTATCAGATCACGTCGTCTTCGGGGAACGACTATTACACGGCGCTCAAAGGGAACGGTGAGATCAATCAGATGGCCGGTGTGACGCATGTCACTGGCACCAGCCTCGGCTTCAGCGGCACGACCAACGTCACCGGTGGAAAGTTGCTGCTTGCGACAAGCGGATCTGCGCTCGGCGGCAACTTCAATGTCTCCGGATCAGGCGTTCTGGGTGGTATCGGCACCATCGGTACACCGGCCTGGGAGGAGACGATCGATGTCTCTACCCGTCATAACGCAGCGACGCAGACGATCATCGGCGCCGGCGGCACGCTGGCGCCGGGTCTGACCGGCACGACGGGAACGCTCACCGTCCGCGGCGATCTCGCATTCGACGCCAATTCGATCTACGCAGTGAAGATTGATGGCAACAAGAACCATGATGCCACGAACGTTAGTGGCAATGTGACCATCGCGTCCGGCGCGAAGCTCGAGGTGACGGCGCTTGGCGGTCAGGGCGACTACAGCGTCAACTATGCCACGCCGCAGCAGTTCTCGATCATCACGTCCACCGGCACCCTGAGCGGCACGTTCACGGTGCAGAACTCGGCGTTCCTGACCTACACCTCGACTTCTGACGCGAACCACGCCTATCTCACCGTGGCGCTGCGCGGCACGCCGGCGCCGGATCGCCAGTGGACCGGTACGACCGGTACATGGGACACGGCAGCAAACTGGGATCAGGGCAGCGCTCCCGTCACCACTGGTGCCGGCGAGGCCGTCAATGTCGCTATCGCCAGCGGTGAGGCGACTCACAACGGCGCGCTTCGTCTCGGCGTCGATGCGGGAGACCATACGACGCTCACCATATCCGGAACCGGCAAACTGGCGGTGAAGAGCGTGACAACACCGGTGACGTCGGCCGGCTTGGTCACCATCGGCGGCACGGGGACGGCTGCCGTCAAGGTGAGTGGCAGCGCCGCATCGCTGTCGGCCGATTCCAACCTCATCGTGGCCAACGGCACGCTGACCGTCGAGAACGGCGCGCAGGCCGATGGACAGCTGATATCGGTCAGCGCCGCCCCCGGCGCGCAGGCGAATGCCTTGGTGACCGGCAGCGGTTCGTCGCTGACGGCGCGAAACGCAGTCCGCATCGGGTCCAGCACCGGCACCGGTACATTGACCCTTACCGATGGCGGCACGCTGACTGCGACCACATCAGGTCAGAACGGCGTTGTCGTCGCATCGAGCACGACCGCTACCGGTACACTCAATATCGGTGCGGCCGAGGGGCAGTCGGCTGCGGGCGCGGGCATCCTGAATGCGCCGACCTTCTTCTTCGGCTCTGGCAACGGCACCCTGGTCTTCAACCACACCGGTACCGATTACGCGTTCGCTCCGCAGATTCAGGTGCAGCCGACCATGGAGGGCGACCGCACCATCAAGCAGATCGCCGGCGTGACGCGGATCACCGCCGACGGCTCCGCGTTTAACGGCAATGTCGATGTCAGTGGCGGATCGCTGTTGGTAGACACCAATGGCAAGCTTGGCGGCGCCTTCAATGTCACCGGCGGGGTTCTCGGTGGTATCGGTGCGCTCGGTACGGCCGGCACCAGCATCAACCTGACCGCGGGCACGCTGTCGCCCGGTCTCGGCAATACGATCGGCACGCTGAATGTGGCAGGCGATCTCGCCTTCGGCGCCAACTCGATCTATGCGGTCAAGTTCGCCGGCAACGAGACCTCCGATCTGACGCTGGTCGGCGGTTCGGTGACGATCGCGGATGGCGCGCGCGTGCGGGCGACTGCATTGGGTGGCCAGGGCGACTATGGTGTCAACTATGCGGGAGCGGGCTATCGCTACACCATCCTGACCGCGCTTGGCGCGGTGACCGGCCAGTTCAGCGCCGTGCAGAACTCCGCATTCCTCAACTACACAACATCGTCGGATGCCAACAATGTCTATTTGACGGTGGCGCTCAAAGGCGATCCGGCGCCGACCCCCACGAAGTATGAATGGGCGGGCGGCACGAACGACAATGACTGGTCGGAATCCGCGAATTGGACACCTTACTCGCCTCCGCCCACCTATGTCGCGCCGATCAACGGCACGGCCGTCACGGTCGCGATCAACAGCGGCAATGCGGTCATCCGCGAGGCCGGCACGACGCTCGGCAATAACCTGTATCTCGCGGAGAATGCCGGCGATCAGGCCAATCTCGCCATCACCGGCAACGGCACGCTGCAGTCGAGCACTGTCGTGGTGGGCGGCGCGGGCACAGCCGGCCTCACGGTGAGCGGCGCGACCGCAGCACTGAACGCCACCGGCAACATCCTCGCCGGCAACGGCGCGGGCAGCAACGGCACGGTGACCATTCAGAATGGCGCGACCGCTACGACAACGCAGATCGTTGGCGCGGGCTATTCCAGTGGCGCGACGGGCAATATCGTGGTGACCGGCCAGAACTCGTCACTGACAGGCCGTTTCCTGCGCCTCGGTTACTACGGCGGCACAGGTACGCTCACCATCGCGAATGGTGCGACGGTGACGACGACTGCGATCGAGAACGGGACTGCCATCGCGGCTCAGCAGGGTGGCACCGGCACCTTGAATATCGGCGCGGCCGCAGGCGAGGCTGCTGTTGCTGCCGGTACGCTGAACAGCGACAAGGTGAATTTCGGCAGCGGCACCGGCACGCTGGTGTTCAATCACACCGACACGAATTATGCTTTCGCGCCGGTTCTCACCAGCAGCGACGGCAGCGCCACCATTCGTCATCTCGCTGGAACCACGCGCCTGACGGCGGATAGCTCCGCCTTCGATGGCACCACCAATGTCAGCGGCGGCACGCTGCTGGTCGATACCGCCGGCAAGCTCGGCGGCGTCTTCGATGTGTCCGGCACCGGCATCCTTGGTGGCATCGGCACCATCGGCACGGCCGGGAAGGCCACCACCATCTCGTCGGGCACTCTGGCGCCGGGCCTGGTCGGTGCGATCGGAACGCTCAATGTCGCCGGTGATCTGGTCTTCGGTGCAAACTCCACCTATGCGGTGAATATCGCCGGCAACAAGACCTCGGACCTGACGCTTGTCGGCGGCACCACTACGATTGCCGATGGTGCCAAAGTGCTTGTGTCGGCACTTGGTGGGCAGGGCGACTACGGGACGGACTATTCCGGCTCGGGTCATCGCTACACGATCCTTACCTCGACGGGCGCGTTGACCGGAAAGTTCACCGATGTGCAGGACTCCGCGTTCCTGAACTACACATCGACGTCTGATGCGAACAATGCGTATCTCACCGCTGCGCTGAAGGCGAACCCGACCAACCCGACCAATCCGAGCGTGTTCACGCCGGTGGCCAATACGGGCAACCAGATCGCCACCGCACGCGCACTGGACTCGCTGTCGCAGGGCAGTGCGTTGTGGTGGGCCGTGGCCAATGTGCCGACCTATGAGGCGGCGCGTGAAGCCTATAACCAGCTGTCGGGTGCTCCGATCGCATCGAGTCAGGCTGCGATGGTCAATGACAGCCAGGCGGTCCGTAGCGCGGTCAACGATCGTATCCGCGGCGCCTTCGACAGTGTTGCGGCACCGAACATGGCGGTGATGTCCTACGCTCCCGAGCGTGACGCCTATGCCTATGCCGGTCAGTTCAACAAGATCGCGCCGCAGCCTGCGCAGCGCGAGCGAGAGAGCTTCGCCGTGTGGGGCAGCGCATTCGGATCGTGGGGCAAGGTGAATTCGGACGGCAATGCCGCCCGCGTGGACACCGAGACCGGCGGCCTTCTGGCAGGTGTCGATACCCTGGTGCTGAACAACTGGCGGCTCGGCCTGTTCGGCGGCTACAGCCACTCGAAGTTCAACACCAGCAATTCGCGCGGAACGAGCGACAGCTACCATGTCGGTGGTTATGCAGGCACGTCGATCGGTTCGCTGGCCCTGCGGTCGGGCATGTCCTACACGTGGTATGACAACCGCAGCCAGCGCAGCATCACGTTCCTCGGCCAGCGTGCCGATGGACACTACAAGGCCGGCTCGTTCCAGGCCTTCGGCGAACTCGGTTACAGGATCGACGTGTCGTCCGCGATTGCGCTCGAGCCCTATGTCAATGCCTCGCATGTCCGCCTGAACACCGATGCGTTCCAGGAAACCGGCAGCATCGCGGCACTGACCGTGCAGGAACAGAACGCCAGCACCACCTACACCACGCTGGGTTCGCGCGCCTCGACGATGTTTGAACTCGCAGGTTTCCAGACCACGGCGCGTGGTGGAATCGGCTGGCGACATGCCTTCGGTGACATCGTTCCGGTGTCCACGGTGGCCTTCGCGAACAGCAGCTCCTTCACGGTGTCGGGCTTGCCGATCGACCAGAACGTGGCCGTCATCGAAGCCGGCCTGGATTTCCGCATGCTTCCGTCCGGCACGCTGGGCATTTCCTATAACGGCCAGTATGGCGCGCGCGGCAGCGAGAATGGCGTCAATGCACGCCTGAGGGTACAGTTCTGATGACGAAGCATATGATCACGGCGGCCGCAGTCGCGGCCGCGATCCTCGCGGCGCCGGCCATGGCTGGCGCCCAGTCAAGCGACGCGACGAAAGCAATGGCACTTCCCGGCGGCTCGTCGTCGCTGCAGGAGACGTTCGAAGGCTGGACGCTGCAATGCGCGGCAACGGAAGCTGGGCGCGCCTGCAACGTGCAGCAGCAGCAGCGTCACCGCGAGAGCAAGCAGCTCGTGCTCGCCGTCGAACTGGCTACGGGTGCGAATGGTGCGGTGAGCGGTGCATTCGTGCTGCCATTCGGGCTGCGGCTCGCCAGCGGAGCGGTGCTGCAGATCGACGACCTGCCGGTGTCGCAGCCAATCGCGTTCTCGACCTGCCTGCCTGTGGGATGTGTGGTTCCGCTCACCTTCGACAAGGCCGCCATCACTCGCCTGCGGAGTGCGAAGGCGCTGAAGGTGACGGCGGCGGCAAATGAAGACGGCAAGGCCGTTCCGTTCGCGGTCTCGCTCAACGGATTGCCAGCGGCGCTCGATCGGCTCGCGGCACTCTCCCAGCCCGCCGCGAAGGACGGGCGGAAGCAATGATCCGTCGTATCTGCGGTCAGCCCAGCATCTGGGTGTCGCCGCAGATCGAGATCGCCTGGCCGGAGATGGTGCGTCCGCGCGGACTGGCGAGAAACAGGATCTGGTCCGCGATCTGCTCCGGCGTGACGTAGTCCTTGATCGAGGTGTAGGAGAACGCCGTCTTCTCCATCTCGGCAAAGGAAATGCCGCGCTGCTGCGCCTTGGCTTCCAGCACGCGGCGCTGGCGATCGCCGGCGACGAGGCCGGGCAGGATCGCGTTGACGCGGATATTGTCGGGGCCGAGTTCGATGGACAGCGACTTCGTGAAGCCGATGACGCCCCATTTCGCCGCGGCATAAGGCGAGCGCATCGCAAAGCCGACGCGCCCCGCTGCCGATGACAGATTGACGATGGAGCCATTGCTGCTCTGGCGCAGCAGCGGCACGGCGAGGCGGGTGCAGTTGAACTGCCCGGTCAGGCAGATGTTCAGGCAGCGATCCCAGTCATCCGGATGCATCTCCTCGACCTTGGCGGTCGGACCTGCAATGCCGGCATTGTTGACGAGGACATCGAGGCCGCCGAGTGCTGCGGTGGCGTCGTCGAACAGGCGTTGGACGGACGCACGATCCGACACGTCGCAATGCGACTGCGTGATCTGCGGATCGCTGGAGGACAACGCGTCGAGTGCTGTGCGATCCACATCGCAGATATGAACGCGGGCGCCTTCATTCGCAAAGGCGCGGGCGATGGCGAGGCCGATGCCATTGGCGCCGGCGGTGACGATGACGCGCAAACCCTTGATGGTGAGATCCATGATGTCTCCGGTCGTTCGGTGAAGGTCAGATCGTCAGGCCGCCGCGTGACAGGATGAAATTGGCGGCGCCGCTAATGTCGGCTGCGATTCCGGCTCTGGCGGCTTCGGCGTCCCCTTGCTCGATCGCCTTGCGGACATCGGCGTGAAAGCGGACGGCTTCGCCTTTGGCGAGACGATCAGGATTGCCGCGCAGATCGAGATTGATGACGGGGCCGGCCTTGAGCCAGAGCGCGCGAATGATTTCCACCAGAATGGGCGACTGCGCGGCGTCATAGACGGCGAAGTGAAACGTCTTGTTGAGCTCGACGGCGCGCGGCAGGTCGGGAAATTTCAGCAGGCTTTCTGCGCGCATCGCCGCTTCGGCGGTGCCGATGGCAACGAGATTGTCGTCGCCACGCATGCGCGCGGCTTCCGCTGCAGCATGGCCTTCGATGGCGATGCGCACCTTGGTGAGGTCGCGAAACTGCGTGGCCGACATCACGGGGACGCGCACGGCGCGGTTCGCCGCGACTTCGAGCGCCTTGTCGGCGACGAGGCGCGACACCGCTTCACGCACCGGCATGATGGACACGCCGAGCACTTCGGCCGCGGTGCGAAGCGACAGTTTGTCGCCGGGCGCGAGCCGTCCCGAGATCAGCAGATCCGCCAGTTGCGCATATGCGCGATCGCCCAGCGTCTGGCGGTCGAGCGGCTCCACGAGCTTCAGCGCAGTCGGTCGTTTCAACGTGGTCTCCGGGTAACGTCGCGAAAGTGCGGGCGAGGGACTCGACAAATTCCGTTTCTTTTGCAACTCTAACTGTGATCACAGATCACGGCAAGCGCACAAAGCCATCTCGTCAGAAGAGGGCACCGCCTGCCGGAGGGGAAACAGCCGCGCTGCGCGGCCGTATCAGGGAGATGAATCTGATGTCGAACACCAATCAATTCACGCGCCGCAGTCTGCTCAAGACGGCGGGCGGTCTCGCGCTTGTTTCCGGCCTGTCGGCACCGTCGATCCTGAGCGCCCAGAGCTCAGACGTCATTCGCATCGGCCATCTCACGCCGCGCACCGGCTTCCTCGGCCCGCTCGGTGAATATGGCGTGATGGCCATCGATCTCGCGGTGGAAGAGATCAACGCCGCCGGCGGCGTGATGGGGCGCAAGGTCGAACTGCTCAAGGAAGACTCGATCAATCCGCAGACGGCCTCGACCAAGGCGGAGCGCATGATCGAGCGCGACAAGGTCGCTTGTATCATCGGCGAGATTTCGTCGGCGTCGTGCCTGACCATCGCGCAGGTCGCCACCCGCAACAAGACGCTGTTCATCAACACTGGCGGCAATTCGGACGCGCTGCGCGGCAAGGATTGCCAGCGCTACATGTTCCATGTGGAGTCGCAGAACTCGATGTATGTGAAGACGGTCGGCCGCTCGTTCCTGCGCGACGGCCTCGTCAAGGGCAAGAAGTGGTACTCGCTCACGGCTGACTATGCCTTCGGCCATGACCTGCTCAGCGTGTCGAAGCGCTTCATGCAGGCCAATGGCGGCAACTTCGCCGGCGACGATCTGGTGCCGACCGACGCCACCGACTTCTCCGCCTATCTGCTCAAGATCCGCGAGGCCAAGCCCGATCTCGTGGTGATCAATCTGGCCGGCAACCAGATCACCAACTTCCTGAAGCAGTATGCGGAGTTCGGACTGACATTCCCGGTCGGCGGGTTCGGCTTCGACACGGCGCTGGCCTGGGCTGCAGGCAAGGGCAATTTCGTCGGCACCTGGCCTGTGGTCTGGCATCATCTGCTCGACACGCCCGGTAGCAAGGCCTTCGTCACGGCCTTCACCAACAAGTACAAGAAGCCGCCGGAAAACCAGGCCTGGGGCGATTACATCGCCACCAAGATCGTGGCGCAGAGCATCAATGAACTGAAGTCGGCGGAGTCGCCCAAGATCATCGAGCATTTCGAAAAGGGCGCGAAGTTCGACCTGCTGAAGACGCGGCCCGGCTACTTCCGTGCGTCGGATCACCAGCTGATGCACGAGATGTATGCGGTGACGGCGTTGCCGGCCGACAAGATCAAGAACCAGTGGGACATCTTCTCCTCGAGCCCGGCCGTCCCCGGACCGGATGAACCGCTCGAGGTGATTGCCTCCACGGCGGAAGAGAACACCTGCAAATTCCCGAGCTAGCGATCGCGTCGGCGTGTCGCCTTCGGGCGGCACGCCGGTGTCGTGCTCGTGACGTTGTTCGTCCTGTCCTTCCGGCCTCTGTCTGATGCGCGTGAGCGCACGGCCACGGAGCTCATTCCATGTCTGCCATGTTGCTCACCCAGCAGATCCTCAACGGGCTGCTCGACGGCGTCTATTATCTTCTCATCGCGCTCGGCCTGTCGCTGATCTTCTCGCTGGGCGGGATCGTGAATCTTGCGCATGGCGCTTTCTATGCGATCGGCGCGTATCTGACGCTCGTGATCTCGCCCTATCTGGGATTCGGGGGCGCGTTCGTGGTCGCGCCTGCGGCGGTTGCGCTGTTCGGCGTATTGATCGAGCGGACGCTGTTCCGGCGGTTCTATCGCTCCGACCCGATCCTGTCGCTGCTGCTGACATTCGGCCTTGCGATGGTGGCGGAGCAGGCTTTGCGCATGATCTTCGGTGCGCCGCCATTATCCTATTCGATTCCGCCGGCCTTGCGCGGGCAGGTCGCGATCGGGAGCTTCATCTATTCGTTCTACCGCGTGGTGCTGCTCGGCATCGCCGTGGCCTGCGTGGTCGGGCTATGGGTGTTGCTGCAGAAGACGTCGTTCGGCCGCGTGGTGCGGGCGGGCGTGCAGAATCCCGACATGGTGGGTGCGCTCGGCATCTCGCTGCAGCCTTACATGGCGGTGGTCGCCGCCCTTGGTATCGGGCTTGCGGGCCTCGCCGGCGTGTTGCTGGCGCCGATCTATTCGATCCATCCGGCGATGGGGCAAGAGATCATCACGCCGGCTTTCGTCGTGGTGGTGATCGGCGGCCTCGGCTCGTTCTGGGGCGTGGTGATCGCGGCGCTGCTCGTCGGGCTCGTCAAGGGTGTCATGGTCGGCATCGGCTATTCGGCCGCGTCCACGGCGGCGATCTATCTGCTGATGCTTCTGGTGCTGCTGTTCAGGCCTCGCGGTCTGTTCGGCGAACGCATCACGCGGTTCGAGTGAGGCGAGGCTTATGTTGAAACGTCTCCCTGTTCCCTTGCTGATCGCCGGCGTCTCGCTGCTGATCCTGCCGCCGATCCTGCTGGCGCTCGGCCTCACCATGACCTCGGCGACGGAAATCGTCGTCTTTGCACTGGCCTGCATGGCGCTGAATATTCTGGTCGGGCATACCGGGCTGGTCTCGTTCGGCCATGGCGCTTGGTTCGGCCTCGCGGCCTATGCGGCGGCGCTGATCCAGCTCAACTGGATGCCCAATTCCTTCGTCGGGCCGACGCTGCTGGCGCTGGTCATCGTCGCCCTGGTGGCGGCGGCGTTCGGCTTCCTGATCCTGCGCCGTCGCGGCGTGTATTTCTCGCTGCTCACACTGGCGCTGGCGGCCATGCTCTATAGCGTGTCGTTCCGCTGGACCGATGTGACCGGCGGCGAGAATGGCCTCGGCGGAATCAAGCGGCCGCCTTTGCTCGGCTTCGACCTCGATGCAGCAACGAACTACTACTGGTTCGTCGCACTGATCGCATTTCTGGTGATGATCCTGCTCTGGCGTTTCCACAATTCCACCGTCGGCTCCGTGCTGGTGGCGATCCGCGAGAACGAGCAGCGGGCGCGCTTCCTCGGCTATCCCACCAACCGCTACAAGCTGACGGCTTTCGTGCTCTCGGCCACGATCACCGGCCTTGCCGGCGTGTTGCTGCTCTACAAGAACCGCATGACATCGGCCGATCCGATCTCGGTGGCGTTCTCCGGCGAGTTGCTGGCAATGGTCGTGATCGGCGGCATGCGCAGCTTTCTCGGGCCTGCGCTCGGCGCCCTGTTCTTCATCCTGTTCCGCGAATTCCTTGGCATCTATTCCGAGAACTGGCTGTTCTGGTTCGGTCTCGTCTTTGTCGGCTTCATCATTTTCTCACCGACGGGGCTCGTTGGCATCGGCGAACGGTTGATCGCGCCGTTCCGCAAGAAGGTGGAAGAAGATGCTGCGATGTCGGCGCGGCGCATCGAGGTGCTGCCATTGCCGGAATTCCTGCGGCCGACATCGACGGTCGATGGACCGGTGCTGGCGGCCAGCCACATCGTGAAGAGTTTTGGTGGCATCAAGGCCGTGCAGGGCGTCGATATCGCCATCGCCGATCGCACGCTGCATGCGCTGATCGGCCCGAACGGCGCAGGAAAAACCACAGCGTTCAATCTGCTGTCGGGCATGTACAAGCCGGACCAGGGCACGGTGACGCTGATGGGCGCGCCGATCGCCGGACACACGCCGGAGGATATCGCGACCGCCGGCATCGGGCGCTCGTTCCAGATCACAAATCTGTTTCCGGCGCTCAGCGTCGGCGAGAATATCCGGCTGGCCGTGCAGGCGCGGCATCCCCGGCGTTTCGATCCGCTCACCAATGCGCTGTCGATCGCGCCGATCAACACGGAGACCGATGCGGTGATCCGCTATCTCGGTCTCGCGGGAATCGAGACGGCCGAGGCCGGCATGCTGTCATATGGCGGCCAGCGTCTGCTCGACATGGGCGTTGCGCTGGCGACCGCGCCGCGCGTGCTGCTGCTCGACGAACCGCTGGCCGGCCTAGCTGCGGCCGAGCGCGAGCGGATCGGCGCCATCATCAAGCGCATCTCCGCGGACCTGCCGGTGCTGCTCGTCGAACACGACATCGATCGTGTATTCCAGCTGGCCGACCATGTGACCGTGATGAATGAGGGGCGGGTGCTGCTGGACGGCACCGTGGAAGAGGCGCGGTCCAGCGCGCGCGTGCAGGAGGTCTATATCGGTTCGGGCGCCACGGCGGTGGCGGCCAAGCCGCGCGAAACGGCTGCCGGTGCGCAGCCGCTGCTGACGGTGAAGAATGTCGATACGTTTTACGGCAAGAGCCACATTCTCAACGACGTGAATTTCACGCTGCATGAAAACGAGATCGTCGCGCTGCTGGGCCGCAATGGCGCCGGAAAATCGACGCTGCTGAAAACGTTGATCGGCATTTCTCCGGCATCCAACGGCTCCATCCAGCTGGCCGGCAATGAGTTGGTCGGTCTGTCGTCCGCAGAAGCCGGGCGGCTCGGCATCGGCTATGTGCCGCAGGGGCGGGCGCTGTTCGCGGGCATGACGGTCGAACAGAACCTCGAACTCGGTGGGCTCAAACGTCAGACCGGCAACGGCGTGCATTGGACGCGGGAACGGATCTACGATTACTTCCCGCGCATTCGCGAACGCCTGGACAGTCCTGCCGACTATCTGTCGGGCGGCGAGCAGCAAATGGTGGCCGTGGCGCGCGCATTGTCGGGTGACGTGCGGGTGTTGCTGCTGGACGAACCGTTCGAAGGACTGGCGCCTGCGGTGGTGGAACAGCTGTTCGAAACATTCGACCGCCTCCGCAAGGACATCGCCATTGTCATTGTCGATCACAATCTGGATCTGGCCTTGGCTTTGTCGGATTCGACGGTTGCGCTGGAGCGCGGCAAGGTGATTCATCAGGGGCCGTCCAAGGCCCTGCGCGACGATCTCGATTTGCGCCGCAAGGTGCTGTGGCTGTGAGAACAACGATGACAATGAAAGATCGACATGTCGGGATCGTGGGCGTTGGACTGATCGGGCGCGCATGGGCTGCCATCTTTGCGCGTGCCGGATGGACCGTGCGATTGACCGATCCGCATCGCCCGACGCTGGAGGCAGCGCCAAAACTCATTCGTGATGAGTTGCATGCGCTGGCGCGTCACGGTCTTGCCAGTGATCCCGATGGCGCGGCTGCACGGATATCGATCGCGGCCGATCTGGCAGATGCTGTGAAGGATGTCGCCTTCGTGCAGGAGAACGGTCCCGAAAATGTCGATCAGAAGATCGCGATTTTCGCGGAACTGGATCGGCTCGCGCCCGCCGATGCGCTGCTGGCCTCATCCACATCGGCCATCGTCGCCTCGCGTTTCACGGAAATGCTGCCGGGGCGTGCGCGATGCCTGGTCGGTCATCCCGTCAATCCACCGCATCTGGTGCCGCTGGTCGAACTCTGCGGTGCACCGTGGACGTCGCAGCAGACCATCGATCGCGCCCGCGCCATCTATCGCGAGATCGGGCAGGTGCCGGTCACGGTCAATCGCGAGATCAATGGTTTCATCCTCAACCGGCTGCAGGGCGCCTTGCTGGCCGAGGCGTTCCGGCTCGTGGGCGAGGGTTATGTGTCGGCCGAGGATCTCGATCACACCGTCAAGGATGGCCTGGGCTTGCGCTGGTCGTTTCTCGGCCCGCTGGAAACCATCGAGCTCAATGCGCCCGGTGGCATTCCGGACTACTGCGCGCGCTATACCGGCTTCTACAAGGAACTCGCTGCGGCCGCGGCCGGCCCCGAGGTCTATCAGAGCCCGAATGTCGATCGGGTGATCGCGGCATGGCCGCATCAGCCGTCACCGGAGCGGATTGCTGCGCTGACACAGCAGCGCAACGAACGCCTGGCAGCATTGGCAGCCCACAAGGCTGCGCAACGCACATCCTGAACCGCATGATCTCTCAACAGCAAGACGGAGACTGACATGAGCCGCAAAGTCATTATCACCTGTGCCGTAACGGGGGCGATCCACACGCCCTCGATGTCCAAGGCGCTGCCGGTGACGCCGCAGGAAATCGCCGATGCGGCCGTCGATGCGGCGGAAGCCGGCGCCGCCATCGTGCATCTCCATGCGCGCAATCCGAAGACCGGGCAGCCCGACCAGAGCCCCGAGGCCTTCGCGCCATTCCTGAAGATCATCAAGCAGCGCTCCAATGCGGTGATCAACCTCACCACCGGCGGCGCGCCGACGATGACGGTGGATGAACGCGTGCGGCCCGCGGCCGTGTACAAGCCGGAAGTGGCATCGCTCAACATGGGCTCGATGAATTTCGGCTTTTTCGGCATGCTGAACCGCTTCAAGACGTTCGAGCATGACTGGGAGCTGAAGCATCTGCAGAACAAGGATATCGTGTTTCGCAACACGTTCCAGGACATCGAATATGTACTGAAGACGCTGGCCGAGACCGGCACGCGCTTCGAATTCGAATGCTACGACACCGCGCATCTCTACAACCTCGCTTACTTCCTCGATCAGGGCCTGGTGAAGCCGCCACTGTTCATCCAGACCGTGTTCGGCCTGCAGGGCGGCACCGGTGCGCATCCCGAAGACGTGCTGCACATGAAGCGCACGGCGGATCGCCTGTTCGGCGACAAATATGTGTGGTCGGTGCTTGGCGCCGGCCGCAATCAGCTGCCGATCGCGGCGATGGCTGCAGCCATGGGCGGCAATATCCGGGTCGGCCTGGAGGATTCGCTATGGGCCGCGCCGGGACGGATGGCGTCGTCCAATGCCGAGCAGGTCACGCTGGCGCGCAAGATCGTCGAAGGTCTCGGCCTCGAAATCGCAACGCCGGATGAGGCGCGTGCGATGCTCGACCTGAAGGGCGGCGATAAGCTGGAAGTCTAGGCAACTGCCGGAGAGGGCGGGACCTTGTAGGTCCCGTCTTCCGCTCCCGCCGTGTTCTCTGCAACAGCTCACGTGTTGATAGGTTGCCGCCGCTGCCTATCCGGTCAATAAACGTGGCGTGTTGTCCAGAGTGAGCTTGAATTCTCCATGACTGACCAACCTTATTTCCCGGCCAGCGGAAACGCCTGGGACAAGATCGATCCACAACAGGCCGGCTATGCGCCGGACAAGCTGGCGGCAGCCGTGGGTTTTGCGCAGGACAACGAGACGCCGTGGCCGCGCGGCTTCTATTACGATGACGGCCGCTATGCGCCGAACGTGGACTGGAATGAAACCGGGCCATGGAGCGCGGTGCTGGGGCCGGTGAAGGAGCGCGGTGGCCCGCGGGCATGGTGCTGCAAGGCGGCCACCTGCTGGCGTCGTGGGGCGACATCGCGCGCGCGGATATGACCTTCTCCATTGCCAAGAGCTATCTCGCAGTCCTCACGGGTCTCGCGGTGGATGACGGGTTGATCGGCGATATCGACGAGCCCGTGGGCCAGCGCGTGCCAGGGCCGCTGTTTGCCGATGCGCATAACGGCAAGGTCACCTGGCGGCACCTGCTGGAGCAGACCAGCGAATGGCGCGGCGAGATGTTCGGCAAGCCGGATCAGATCGACCACAACCGTCTGGTCGCGCCGAATGCCGACAACAGCCGCAAGGGCGAGCTGCGCGAGCTGCAGGCGCCGGGCACATTCTACGAATATAACGATGTGCGCGTGAACCTGCTGTCGTTCTCGCTGCTCAACCTGTTCAAGCGGCCACTGCCGGATGTGGTGCGTGAACGCATCATGGATCCGATCGGCGCGTCGAAAAACTGGAGCTGGGCCGGTTACGACAATTCATGGGTCGAGATCGACGGCCAGCGGATGCAGTCGGTGCCAGGCGGCGGGCATTGGGGCGGTGGCATGTTCATCGGCGCCGACGACCATGCGCGCTTCGGCCTGTTGATGGCGCGCGGCGGCGATTGGAATGGCAAGCGGCTGCTGTCGCAGGGCTGGATCGATGCCATGTGGGCGCAGTCGGCGAACCAGCCGAATTACGGTTTCCTGTGGTGGCTGAACCGCGGCCCGCATGCCAACAAGGCCGCGCCGGAGACCGCTGTCTATGCGCTGGGCGCCGGCGGCAACATGATCTGGATCGATCGTGAGGCGGACATGATCGCCGTGACGCGCTGGCTGCCGAGCGCAAAGGCGCCGGAATTCATCCGGCAGCTGATCGCGGCGCGGGGCTAGGGACCATCGTCAATTGAAGCACCGTCATGGCCGGGCTTGTCCCGGCCATCCACGTCTTCATCCGTTGCAAAGACGTGGGTACCCGGCATTCGCCGGGCATGACGGTGTATAGAACGGCAGAATCGGTTCTTAAAACGAAAACCCCGACGGCGCTTTCGCTCCGTCGGGGTTTTGCTTGGTGCGTTCTGCTGTCGCTTACGCGACGCGCTTGATGGCGGCGCTGAGGATTTCCATCATGTCGTCGATATGGTTCTTCTCGACGGTGAGCGGAGGCGACATCGCGAAGGCGTCGCCGCTCTGGCGCAGATAGAGGCCGGTGTTGAAGCAATCCACCATCACTTCATAGCCGCGCGCGCCCGGCGCATCCTTGCGGGGCGCGAGTTCGACGGCGCCCATCAGGCCGCAATTGCGGATGTCGATGACATTGGGCAGGCCCTTCAGCGCATGCAAGCTGTCGCGCCAGTAGTCCGCCATCTTGGCGGCGCGGGTGAGCAGGCCTTCGTTCTTGTAGATGTCGAGCGTGGCGATGCCGGCGGCGCAGGCGACCGGATGGGCCGAATAGGTATAGCCGTGGAACAGCTCGATCTGGCCTTCCGGGCCGGTCATCAGGCCATCATAGACCTTGCGGCTGGCGAACACGGCGCCGCACGGCACGGTGCCGTTGGTGATGCCCTTGGCGGTGGTCATGATATCCGGCGTGACGCCGAAGAACTGCGATGCGAAGGGCGCGCCGAGGCGGCCGAAGCCGGTGATGACTTCGTCGAAAATCAACAGGATGCCGTGCTTGGTGCAGAGCTCGCGCAGCCGCTCGAGATAGCCCTTCGGCGGCGGCAACACGCCCGTCGAACCGGGGACGGGCTCGACGATGACGGCGGCGATGGTGTCGGCGCCGTGCAGCGCGACCAGACGCTCGACGTCATCGGCGAATTCCGCGCCGTATTCCGGCAGGTCCTTCGAGAACGCGTTACGCGCGAGATCGTGGGTGTGGCGGATGTGGTCGATGCCCGGCAGCTGCGCCGAAACGAAGGCGCGGCGGTTGTTGACCATGCCGCCCACCGAAGTGCCGCCGAAGCCGACGCCATGATAGCCGCGCTCGCGGCCGATCAGGCGCGTGCGCGTGGCCTGGCCGATGGCGCGCTGATAGGCGATGGCGATCTTCAGCGCGGTGTCGCCAGACTCCGAACCGGAATTGGTGAAGAAGATGCGGTCGAGGCCTTCAGGGGCGATCTCGGCGAGACGATTGGCGAATTCGAAAGCCAGCGGATGGCCCATCTGGAAGGCGGGCGCGAAATCGAGGGTGGAGAGCTGCTTCTCCACGGCGCTGGAGATCTCGCGGCGGCCGTGGCCGGCATTGGTGCACCAAAGACCGGCGGAGCCATCGATCACCTGGCGGCCGTCTTCGGTGGTGTAATACATGCCCTTGGCCGACGAGAACATGCGCGGCGCCGCCTTGAACTGGCGATTGGCCGTGAATGGCATCCAGAAAGTATCGAGTTGCAGGCTGTTCGGAATCTGATGGACGGTCACGGCGCGCTCCCTTGGGGTGTAACCCGGCTGATTTTCGCATCTGGATCATGTTCGTAACATTGCAACAAGTCCTTTTCTTGAGCTGCTCAACCTCTTGATTTTGCTGGATACGCCAAGCCATATTTGTTCGATCCGCAACGTCCGCAACAGGAATATGGCGTGAGTATCGATCTCGGCGAACGGCTGCGCTTCGTGCGCGGGCGCCACAAGCTGTCCCAGCGTGAACTGGCCAAGCGCGCCGGCGTCACCAACTCGACCATCTCGCTGATCGAGTCCAACCAGATGAACCCGTCGGTCGGCGCGCTGAAGCGCATCCTGGACGGCATCCCGATGGGGCTCGCGGAGTTCTTCGCCATCGAGCCGGACCGGCCGCGCAAGGCGTTCTATCGGGCGGATGAACTGACCGAGATCGGCAAGGGGCCGATTTCCTATCGGCAGATCGGCGACAATCTATTTGGGCGCAGCCTGCAGATTTTGAAGGAGCGTTACGAGCCCGGCAGCGACACCGGCCGCGTGCCGCTGGTGCATGACGGCGAGGAGGGCGGCATCGTGATTGCGGGCCGGCTGGAAGTCATCGTCGATGACGAGCGCCGTATCCTCGATCCCGGCGATGCCTATTACTTCGAGAGCCGACGGCCGCACCGGTTTCGCTGTGTCGGGACGAAGGCATGTGACGTCATCAGCGCGTGTACGCCGCCGACGTTTTGAGGGACGTTCTAGCGCGAGCCCATCTCCGCCAGCAGCGCCTCGGCTAGTCCCTTCTGCTCCGCCGGCAATCCGCGGTCTCGCGCTGCCTGTTCGAGCGCAAAGGTGGCTTCCATGTGGATGCGATAATGGGCTGCGTTCTGCTCGACGCCTGAGCCGTCCGCGATGTCGCCGAAAACGAGGTCGTTGCAGCGCGCCACCGAGCGTGAGGTAAAGGCGCGGCAGGTCAGCGGGCGGACGTCATAGACCGTGCAGCGATTGTCGTCGCCGAGCAGGGGGCAGCGGTGGCGAAGTTTCGTCAGTTCGGCGGCATCGCGGGCAGCGGCGGCGGCAAGCTCCAGCCGGCCGTGCAAGGTTTCCCGCTCGGATGGCGAGAAGTGAGTGGCGATGTGATCTGCCATCATCCCTGCGATGCCGGGTGGCACCTGAACATAGAGATGGCAGCAGGCCGCGCAGCCGCTGCTGCAGGCGAGGGCGGGCTGGTTCGGGATATGCGCATAGACGCTGGCGCTGGCCGCGGTGGCCAGATCGGCGATGTCGCGCGCGGCTTCGGAGAGGTCCGCGGCGCGGTCGCAGACGACGCCGCAAGCCGAACGAAAGTTGCCGAAGATGGCTTCATAACGACCGGACAGCGAGCGCATCAGCTCGCCGACTTCAGCGATATTGTCCGATACGAAGTCGATGGCGTCCTGTGCGCTCATGAGGGCGGCATACGCTGCGAATCGCGTGGTTGTAAGAGGGAAGGTGTGGAACATCTGTCGTTGCCCGGCTTGACCGGGCAATCCAGTAGACACTGACGGACATGTGCCGCACATAAACCGGTGTTTACTAGATTACCCGCTTTCGCGGGTAATGACAGGTGGAGCGTGCCTACGCCCGCGCCTTCGCCCGTGCCGGCTTCCCCGTCAGGGCCATCAGCGCGACGCTCACCACGCGGTCGATGATCGCCTGTACGTTATCGAGATCGCATAGCCCGTCCGACATGCGCGTGAGGCGTTCGGTGTCGCGGATGGTCTGGTGGGCCATGGCGAGGGCGAAATGCAGCGCCCAGAAGATGTCCGCGGGATCGTGATCGGGCAACGTGCGGCGCAGGGCAGCGGCGAAGCGCTTGAGGTGATCGACCTCGCGATTCTTGATCTTGCGGATCGGCGGCACGCTCTCGATCGAGGCGCGGATCATGAAGCGCGCCGCATCGGAGCGCTGTTTCGCCTCGCCGAGACAGCCGCGCAGCGTCGGGCCGACCAGAGCGGCGAAAATCTCCTGCGCGGTGGCGCGGCCATTGCCGGCTTCTTCCGCCGCCTTCAATTCGCGCAGGCGTTCGCGATTGGTGGCGATGCTGCGCGTCACGAACAGTTCGGCGATCAACTCGTCCTTCGAGCCGAAGTGATAGTTCACCGCGGCGAGATTGACGTCGGCGGCAGCGACGATGTCGCGCATCGTCACATCCGCAAAGCCGCGCTCGGCGTAAAGCCGTTCGGCGGCGGTGATGATGGCAGTGCGCGTGCGGTCTGCGGCCATGCGTCGATCCCAGGCAAATTCCTTCCCGTGCAATCCGCTCTGGCGAGACATGGCCTCATGCAGATGGCGCGGAGCAGGGTGATTGCTTTTCAAACACGTGTATGAAACTATCGTTTGAGTGGGCGGAATGTCAATCTGCAGCGCGATGTCGCTGCATTGTCGTCATCTCCGCGTCACGCCGTCGCCCCCGCGACGCGCGGCCGCTGCGAGTTGCGAGCGACAATCCGCTCGTATTTTTCGCTTGCGGAGGTGCATCGACGGGACAACAGTGCTGCCAAAGATTTTGAAGAACAAAGAGGAACGCCCCATGGATTTCACGATGTCGGACCGCCAGCGCGAATGGCTCGAGCGCGTGTCCTCCTTCATGACCAAGCATGTCCGCCCCGCGGTGCCGATCTATCGTCAGCAGGACGAAGCTGGCGAGCGCTGGAAGGTCATTCCGATCGTCGAGGAACTGAAGCAGAAGGCGAAGGCCGAAGGCCTCTGGAACATGTTCATGCCGCCGTCGTCGCATGAAGACGACGAATTCCACGGCGCGGGACTGAGCAATCTCGAATATGCGCTGCTGGCCGAACAGATGGGCCATATCGGCTGGGCATCGGAAGTGTTCAACTGCTCGGCGCCTGACACCGGCAATATGGAAGTGTTCATGCGCTACGGCTCGAAGGAGCAGAAGCAGAAGTGGCTGAAGCCGCTGATGAACGGCGAGATCCGCTCCGCCTTCCTGATGACCGAGCCGGCGGTCGCATCGTCGGACGCGACCAATATCGAGACCCGCATCGAGCGCGACGGCGATCACTATGTGATCAACGGCCGCAAGTGGTGGTCGTCGGGTGTCGGCGATCCCCGCTGCAAGATCGCGATCCTGATGGGCAAGACCGATCCGTCGGCCGCCAAGCATCAGGCGCAGTCGCAGATCCTGGTGCCGCTCGATACGCCCGGCATCACTGTCGAGAAGATGCTGCCCGTGTTCGGCTATGATGATGCGCCGCACGGCCATGCCCAGGTGCTGCTCGAAAACGTGCGCGTGCCGAAGGAGAATATCCTGCTCGGCGAAGGCCGCGGCTTCGAGATCGCACAGGGCCGCCTCGGTCCGGGCCGCATCCATCACTGCATGCGCACCATCGGCAAGGCCGAGGAAGCGCTGGAGAAGATGGTGCGTCGCCTGCAGTCGCGCACGGCCTTCGGCCGCAAGGTCATCGAATTTTCGGTCTGGGAGGAGCGCATCGCGCAGGCCCGCACCGATATCGAGATGAACCGTCTGCTCTGCCTCAAGGCCGCCGACATGATGGACAAGGTGGGCAACAAGACCGCGCAGCTCGAAATCGCCATGATCAAGGTTTCAGGTCCGAACATGGCGCTGAAGATCATCGACAATGCGATCCAGGCGTTCGGCGGTGCCGGTGTGTCCGACGATGCAGGCCTCGCCCGCGACTATGCGTCCATGCGCACCATGCGTCTGGCCGACGGCCCGGATGAGGTGCATAATCGTGCCATCGCCCGGCTCGAACTGAAGAAATACGCCAACGAGGCGAAGCACTAAGAAACGGTGTTCCGGGCGCGACGCGACACGCTTTCAAGCGTCTTGCGTCGCCAGCCTGGATAAGAAGAAACGAGGAAGCAACGTGACCGATGGTGTGAAGCGCGACGACGAGTATAACGGCACGCGGCCGGTCGAAGACCGGCATCGCTTCGATGAGATTCGTCTCGAAGCCTGGATGCGCGAGAATGTGGAGGGCTATGAGGGCCCGCTCACCGTGCTGCAATTCAAGGGCGGCCAGTCCAACCCGACCTATCGGCTGAACACGCCGAAGCGCTCCTATGTGATGCGGCGCAAGCCGTTCGGCAAGCTGCTGCCCTCAGCGCATGCGGTGGATCGCGAATACAAGGTGATTGCCGCACTGGGCAAGCAGGGTTTCCCTGTCGCCAAGGCCTATGCGCTTTGCACCGATGACGATGTGATCGGCTCGGCCTTCTACGTCATGTCGATGGAAGACGGCCGCATCTTCTGGGATCCCGCGCTGCCGAATGTCGACAAGAGCGAGCGCCGCGCGATCTTCACCTCGAAGATCGAAACGCTGGCGCAATTGCACAGCTACGATCCCGAAAAGATCGGGCTCGGCGACTTCGGCCGTCCCGGCAATTATTTTGCGCGGCAGGTCGATCGCTGGACCAAGCAGTATCGCGCCTCCGAGACGCAGCTCATTCCGGAAATGGAGCGGCTGATCGAATGGCTGCCGACCTCCGTGCCGGAGCAGGAGCGGGTGTCAGTGGTGCATGGCGACTACCGCATCGACAATATGGTGTTCAATGCGACGCAGCCGAAGGTGCAGGCTGTGCTCGACTGGGAGCTGTCGACCCTCGGCGATCCCATGGCCGACTTCACCTATCTTTTGATGCAGTGGATCATGCCGGGCCTTGAAAACCTCGATTACAAGGCGCTCGACATTCCGACCATGGATGAAGCCGCAAAAATCTATTGCGACTATGCCGGTCGCAAGGACGTACCGGACCTGAACTGGTACTATTGCTACAACCTGTTCCGGCTTACGGGCATTCTGCAGGGCATCGCGGGCCGTGTCCGCGACGGCACCGCGTCGTCGGCCAAGGCGATGGAATCCGCCAAGCGCACCGTGCCGCTGGCGCAGGCGTCGTGGAAATACGCGCAGCTCGCCGGCGCGAAATAGCGCGAAATTGTAGCCCGGGTGGAGCGAAGCGTAACCCGGGGACCGGCGATCTTTTGATGTGCCTTTCCCCGGATTGCGCTTCGCTCCATCCGGGCTACGCATTGACGCATCTTGTCCCGGCGGTCATCTTGGCGCTGTCTCCCAATCTCACCGGAAGTTTGTTCATGGCTGGTGCCATGGCGACGTTCTGCGCCACCGATGCGATCTCGAAATTCCTGCTGCCGCAGATGAATTTCGGGCAGCTGGTGCTGATCCGCGGCATCGTCGCGGGGACGTTGATCACAGCATTGGCCGCCCAGCGCGGCGCGCTGCGGCCATTGCGTGTGCTGTTGGTGCGGCCGGTGGCGCTGCGCATCATCGGCGAGGTCGTCGGCACGATCTTCTTTCTGCAGGCGATCACGCATCTGCCGCTGGCCAACGTGTCGGCCATCATCCTGTCGCAGCCGCTGGCGATCACGCTCGGCGCGGTCCTGCTATTCGGCGAACGGGTGGGCTGGCGGCGCTGGCTGGCGATTGCTGCGGGCTTCATTGGCGTGCTGATTATCGTCAAGCCCGGCGCGGCCGGATTTAATCAGTTCACATTGCTGGCGCTCTGTTCGGTGGCGTTCTATGCGTTGCGCGATCTCGCCACCAAGCAGATTCCCGCAGAAGTCCCGGCACTGTTCGTAACGTTGTTGACGACAATTTCCATGACCGCGGTCGGCGGCCTGCTGATGATGCCGCTCGGCGGCTGGTCGACGCCATCCGTTCCGGCGCTTGCGCTACTGGTGGTCGCCGCCGTGCTCGTGCTGATCGGCTATCAATGCGTGATCATGGCGCTCCGCGTTGGCGACATTTCCGCCGTGGCGCCGTTTCGCTACACGCAGCTGCTGTGGGCCATGCTGCTCGGCTATTTCATTTTCGGTGATGTGCCCGATAGTGCGATGATTTTGGGCGCATCGATTATCGTGGCGTCCGGTCTCTACACCTTCCATCGCGAGCATGTTCGCAACCGCGAAATGCTACTGGCCGCGAAGACGGGCAGCACACCGACCGACGGGCCGTAGTGCGCGCCATGCAGATCTGCGCAGGTCACCGGCGCGCACGCGGTCTGGTTCGAGTCGTGCTTTTGGTGCAGATGAAAGTGATCCTCTCGCGCTGATACCGGCCGCCATCCAGCGGCGCTCCAAGAAACATCCCGGCGGAAACCTTGCCTCTCTCTCCCAATATGCGCGGAAGCCTGATGATGGCCGTGGCCATGGCGGGTTTCAGCATGAACGACGCCCTTACGAAATATCTCACCGCGGAGATGAATTTCGGTCAGGTCATGCTGGTGCGCGGCGCGATCTCCATCGTGCTGGTGTTTGCGCTGGCCTGGTATCAACAGGCGCTGCGGCCGGTCAGCGTGCTGTTCAGGTTGCCGGTGGCGCTGCGCGTGCTCGGCGAAATCGGCGGCACGGCGACATTCCTCGCCTCGATCACCCATATGCCGCTGGCCAATACATCGGCGATCTTCCAGTCGCTGTCGCTGGCCATCACGCTGGGCGCGGCATTGATCTTCGGCGAGCCGGTGGGATGGCGGCGCTGGCTGGCCATTGTTGCCGGCTTCATTGGCGTGCTGATCGTGGTGCGGCCGGGCGCCGACAATTTCAATCAGTTCTCGGTGCTGGCGATGATCTCGGTGTGCTTCTGCGTCATCCGCGATCTCGCCACCAGCCGCATTCCGAAGGACATTCCCTCGGTCTTCGTGACCCTGCTGACGACCTTCGTCGTCACCATTGTCGGTGGCTGCCTGATCGTGCCGCTCGGCGGCTGGACGCCGATGTCGAACAGCAGCATGGGCTTCCTGTTGCTTGCCGCCGTCCTGGTGCTGATCGGCTATCAGTGCATCATCATTGCGTTGCGGGCAGGGGAGATCTCGGCCGTGGCGCCGTTCCGCTACACGCAACTGCTATGGGCCATGGGACTCGGCTATCTCATCTTCGGCGATGTTCCGGATCGCTGGATGATCATCGGCGCATCGGTGATCGTGGGCTCCGGCCTCTATGCCTTTCACCGCGAGCGCGTCCGCAATCGTGAATTGCTGGTGGCAGCCAAAGCATCTGCGCCGCCGACCGAAGGCGTCTGACACGTGCCGCGTTACCTATGCCCAGAATGTAAGCGGGGCATGCGCATGGCTTTGTCTTGACCTCACAAGCGGCGTCGCGCACAGAGCATGCTGCGCTGCAGCGATTTTCCGCTGCGGCATTTCGATATGTTCCGGACGACGTTTTGCCTCTCTCTCCCAATCTGCGTGGAATCCTGCTGATGGCGGTTTCCATGGCCAGTTTCAGCATCAATGATGCCCTCGCCAAATTCCTGACGGCCCATCTCCATTTCAGCCAGGTGATGATGCTGCGCGGACTGTTCGCCAGCGTGCTGATCGGCGCGCTGGTGGTGCATCAGGGCGCGCTGCGGTCGCTGCGTGTGCTGCTGGCATGGCCGGTGTCGCTGCGCATCGGCGGCGAGATCGGCGGCTCCGCGCTGTTTCTGGTGGCGGTCAGTTCGCTGCCGCTCGCCAATGTCACGGCGATCGTGCAGTCGATGCCGCTGATCATTACCTGCGGCGCCGTGCTGCTGCTTGGCGAGCCCGTGGGCTGGCGTCGCTGGCTGGCGATTGCCGCGGGTTTCATCGGCGTGCTGATCATCGTGAGGCCGGGCGCCGATGGTTTCAGCCAGTTCACCCTGGTGGCGCTGCTCTCGGTCGGCTTCTATGCGATGCGCGATCTCGTCACCAAGCAAATCCCGGCCGGCATCCCGACGCTGTTCGTGACATTCCTCACCACCATCGCCGTGGCCCTGGCCGGTGCGTTCTTCACGGCGGTGCATGGCGATTGGAGCGTGCCATCGCCGCAACTGCTGATGTTGCTGGCGCTGGCGGCGGTGATGACGCTGATCGGCTTCCAGTGCGGCATCCTTGCGCTGCGCGTCGGCGATGTCTCCTCGGTGGCGCCGATGCGCTATTCGCAGATGCTCTATGCCATGCTGCTGGGCTATTTCATCTTCGGCGACGTGCCCGATGCAGCGATGATCGTCGGCGCGACGATCATCGTGCTGTCGGGCATCTACACATTCCACCGCGAGCGCGTGCGCAATCGCCTGCTGGTGACCAACACGCCCACATCGCCGCCAGACGGGGTGTAACGATCTGCGTTAATTCTTGACCGCTGCGGGGCTGGCTTTTCTGCACCACCAAAAGTAGTTCTGCGTGCGTGCTGAACGCTGGGGCGGGCATGCAGGCGCATGATGTGGGGGACGCGGCAGCGGTCGATGAGCGATCGTTGCGCTATGAGGGATGGCGCATTGTCGCCGTCGTGTTTCTGCTGCAGATCACGATCTTCGGCTTCGGTCTGTACGGGCAGGGCATCTATATCGCCCAGCTTCATCGGCTGAATGGCTGGCCGGTCAGCGTGATCGGTGCGGGCAGCACGCTCTGCCTGGTGCTGGGCAACATCCTGTCCATGTTCGTCAGTGAATTGCTGCGCTGGATCGGGCCGCGCGCGCTGGTGCTGACAGGCATCGCTGCACTTGCCGTCAGTCTGGCATTGTTGGCCACGGCGGATTCCATCCTCCAGCTCTATGTCGGGTTCATCGTCTTTCCACTGGCATGGGTGGGGCTGGGCACCATCAGTGCCGCGGCTATCGTCGGCGCGTGGTTCGATCGCAAGCGCGGGCTGGCGATCAGTCTGACATTCACCGGCGCTTCGGTCAGCGGGATCCTGCTCACGCCGGGGCTGGTGCTGCTGATCGAAGCCTTTGGGTTTCGTCAGGCGCTCGTCATGGCGGCCGTCGTGGCGGCCATCGTGCTGGCGCCGATCGTCGTCGCCGTGATCCGCTTTCCACCCGCGAGCGAAAATGCTGCGACAGATGACGTTTCGGCATCTGCGACGATCACGCGCGCAACGCTGCTGCGCGATGAGGGCTTCTGGTCGATCACCGCGCCGATGTCCATGGCGCTGGTGGTACAGGTCGGCTTCATCGTGCATCAGGTCTCGATCATGACGCCGCTGATTGGTTTTCAATCGGCGGGTGGCGCGGTGTCGGTGACCACCGCGATGGCATTGACCGGTCGTATCGCGCTCAGTTTCATCGCCGATCGCATTCGGCCACGCTGGGCTGCTGCGGTGTCCATCGTCAGTCAGGCGGTGGCGCTGTCGGTGATCGCATCATCGACCAACCTCGATGCGCTGTTGGTCGCCTGCGCCGTGTTCGGTTTCTCGATCGGAAATCTGGTCACGCTGCCGGTGCTGATCACCCAGCGCGAGTTTGTGCCGCGTGATTTCGGCGTGGCACTGGGTCTGGTCATGGGGATCGCCGGCATCGTCAATTCATTCGGGCCGGTGGCGATGGGCCTGTTGCGCGATCTGACCGGCGGCTATGCGACGCCGATCTTGATCGGCGTCGCGGTGCAGTCTGTCGCGGCGATGGCCGTATTGGTGGGCCATCGCAGGCCGGGCGACGCCTAGATCGGCTTGCCCGCATAGGGCATCGACGCGGTGAGGCCGCCATCCACGGGGATCGCCTGGCCGTTCACATAGGACGCTTCGTCGCTGGCGAGGAACAGGCCCATCGCCGCCAGCTCATGCGGCTGGCCGGCGCGCTTGAGCGGATTGAGCTGGCCGATCTTGCCCTGCGTGCCGCGCTCCTTGGCGTTGTCGAAGATCGGCTTGGTCATGCCGGTTTCGATCAGGCCGGGGCACACCGCATTGATGCGCACGCCGGTGCCGGAGAGGGAATAGGCAGTGGTCTGCACCAGGCTGATGACGCCGGCTTTGCTGGACGCATAAGGATGGCCGGATGCGCCGGACTTCAGGCCCGCGACCGAGGCGGTGAGCACGATGGAGCCATGGCCCTGCTGCACCATATGCGGCATCGCATGCTTGATGGCCAGGAATGGTCCGATCAGGTTGATGCGCAGGATTTCCTGCCATTGTTCGACGGTCTGTTCGAGCAGCGGCACGAGGCCGCCGGAGACGCCGGCATTGGCCCAGATCGCATCGAGCTTGCCATAGGTGGAGACAGCCTTGTCGATGAAGGCTTTTACGTCGTTTTCGGAGCCGGCATCGGCGCTGACGGCCTGCACGGTGCCGCCGGCATCGCTGACGAGCTTGGCGGTGTCATGAATGCTGTCGCTGCGATCGACGATGATCAGGCTGGCGCCTTCGCTGGCGAACAGCTGCGCTGCGGCGCGGCCGATGCCGCTGCCTGCACCGGTGATGACGACGGATTTGCCTGCAAGGCGGCCCATGGCTTTCTCCCGAGTTGTTGTTCGTTGTCTATTTCTTGAGCGGACTGCCGCCACATGGAATTCATCATCGTGCGCAACGTTTTCGTTGACGCGAAGATGCTTGAGGCATCGCGCGCGCTGACGTACGACAAACGAAACGATATTGAAGGGTGGGTCCGATGTCCAACACCGAAAAACCGTTCGTGGCGCAGCACAGTGTTCCGCAAGGGGTGACCGCGACAAGGTGGTGGTGGGTGCGGCACGCACCGGTGAATGGCGATGGTGGCAACATCTATGGCCAGAAGGACATGGATTGCGATTGCAGCGATCGCGTCGTGTTCAATGCCGTGAGCAAAATTCTTCCACGCAATGCGGTGTGGTTCGCCAGCAAGCTGAAGCGCACGCATCAGACCGCCGATGCGATCTGGGCCGCCGGTTTTCCGAAGCCCGATGCGATGCCTCATGAGGCAGATTTCAACGAGCAGCATCTCGGCGATTGGCAGGGCATGAACCGCGCGGCGTTTTTCGCCAGCCGCCCCATCGGCGTCGGAAGCTACTGGTTCGCGCCGATCGACGAGCGCTCGCCGAACGGCGAAAGTTTTATGGATCTCTACAACCGCACCCGGCGCGGCATCGATCGCATCAACCGCGAATATGCGGGCAGGGATGTGGTGGTGGTCGCCCATGGCGGCACCATCAAGTCGGCGATTGGGTTGGCGCTCAATGATCAGCCGGATCGCGGCCTCGCTTTCACCATCGATAACTGCTCGATCACGCGGCTCGATCATCTCGGCAGCGACGGCCATTCGGGCTGGCGCATTCCGATGGTGAATCAGCAGCCATGGATTGCGGATGCTGCACATGCAGCGATGCATCAGCCGGCGGGGCCGGAAGTGAAGTTGGCCTAGATCGTAGCCCGGGTGAAGCGCAGCGTAACCCGGGGGACGGTGTTTCAGCAGGCTCGACATCCCCGGATTGCGCTTCGCTTCATCCGGGCTACACGACAATCATAACAATCATCAGGGAGACTCGCACATGACCTTGTTCGACATGAAAGGCAAAGTTGCCGTCATCACCGGTTCGACGCGGGGCATCGGCCGCGCCATTGCCGAGCGGATGGCGGAGCATGGGGCGAAGGTCGTGATCTCCTCGCGCAAGCAGGATGTCTGCGACGAGGTCGCCAGGGACGTGAACGAGAAATTCGGCAAGGGCACGGCCGTGGCCATCGCCGCCAACATCTCCAGCAAGGAGAACCTGCAGAACCTCGTCGATGAAAGCCGCAAGGCATTCGGAAAGATCGACGTGCTGGTCTGCAATGCTGCGTCGAATCCGTATTACGGGCCGCTCGCCGGCATCTCTGACGATCAGTTCAACAAGATCCTCAGCAATAACATCGTCGCCAATAACTGGCTGATCTCGATGGTGGTGCCGGAGATGATCGAACGCAAGGATGGTTCGGTGATCATCGTGTCGTCGATCGGCGGATTAAAGGGCTCGACGACCATCGGCGCTTACTGCGTTTCAAAAGCTGCAGACATGCAGCTCGCGCGAAATCTCGCTTGCGAATATGGCCCGCACAATATCCGCGTGAACTGCATCGCGCCGGGCCTGATCAAGACCGATTTTGCGAAAGCGCTGTGGGATGATCCGGACACGCTGAAGAAATCCACCGCGCGCTCGCCGCTGCTGCGCATCGGCATTCCGGACGAGATCGCGGGCGCTGCGGTGTTCATGGGCTCGGCCGCCGGGAATTTCATGACCGGGCAGACGGTGGTGATCGATGGTGGTGCGACGATCAGTTGAGGCAAGCGCCGCAGCCGTAGCCCGGATGGAGCGCAGCGCAATCCGGGGACCGGCGTTTCAACATATCGCCGGTCCCTGCATTACGCTGCGCTCCATGCAGGCTACAAGTCAGTCACTCCACCGCCGCGTAAACCAGGCTCCGGATCAGCGTGCGGAAATACTCCCGCTGGCCGGGCCCCTGCGACATGAACACCGTGAACAGCTCTTCCTTCGGATCGATCCAGAAGAAGGTGCCGGCGACGCCGCTCCAGAAGAACTGGCCGGTCGAGCCCGCATAGGGCGCCAGCCCGTCATCGGTGCGCACGGCGAAGCCGAGGCCAAAACCGTGGCCGGGCGGGACGAGATGCGTCTCCAGCTTCACGTTTGGCGTGAGATGGTTCGACGCCATGAAATGCAGGGTGCGGCTGCCGATCACGCGGGCGCCGTCGAGCTTACCACCATTGAGAAGCATCTGGCAGAAGCGCGCATAATCCATCGTCGTGGAGACGAGACCGCCGCCACCGGATTCCATCTTCGGGATCTCCAGCGGATCGAACAGCGCCACCTTGTCGCCGGTCCAGGGATCGGCGGGGAAGGGATGCGCAATGCGGCTCTTGTTCTCTGCCGCGGTGTGAAAACCGGTCTCGGTCATCTGCAGCGGCGCCAGGATATTCTCGGTGAGATAGGCACCCAGCGACTTGCCTGACACGACCTCGATGACGCGGCCGAGAATGTCGGTGGAGCGGCTGTAATTCCACTCGGCGCCAGGCTGGCAGATCAGCGGCAGTTTCGCGACGATCCTGGCATGTTCCTCATTGGTGAGGTCGCGGCTGCGCAGATTCGATTTCTGGTACATCCGCTGCACCATGCCGTTGCCGGTGATCTCATAGGAGATGCCCGAAGTATGGCGGAGCAGGTCCTGGATCGTGATGGGGCGGAGCGGCAGGGCCAGCTCCAGCTGGCCGTTGCGCTCGATGCCCACTTTGGTGTCGGCGAATTCCGGGATGTATTTGGCGAGCGGATCCATCAGCAGGATATGCCCGTCCTCGACCAGCTGCATGATCCCCAGCGAGACGATGGGCTTGGTCATGGAGAAGATGCGGAACAGGCTGTCCCGGGCCATCGGGGCTGCGGCGTCCGGCGCCTGGCGGCCAAAAGCCTCGAAATAGCCGATCTGGCCGCGGCGGGCGATCAGGGTGGTCACACCCGGGGTTGTGCCCTTGTCAATCTCCCGCTTGAAGGCGTCGGAGATCTTTTGAAGACGGTTTGATGACAATCCCAGCGATTCCGGTCGGGCCTCGGGAAGGGCGGGGGTCCGAGGGAGGGTCTGCGGCTGAGTCGCGGTTTTGGCGGCAGTCTGGGCGTTCATAGGCGCTCCTTGGGGGCTCCCGATTGATCTTGTCTTTTGCCAGACTAAATAAGGGGCTTAGCCGGCATGTCTGAGGAGCTTGGCCCATAAGTTCGGGCTTGAATAGGGGCGTTTTCCTTAGTAACCAGCCGCCGGTTTGGTGTGCCACGCATGGGCGTCGGCAAAACAGGTGGATCAATGGCCAAAGCAAAATTTGAACGTAACAAACCGCACTGCAATATCGGCACGATCGGTCACGTTGACCACGGCAAGACGTCGCTGACCGCCGCGATCACGAAGGTGCTGGCTGAGTCCGGCGGTGCGTCGTTCACCGCTTACGACCAGATCGACAAGGCGCCGGAAGAGAAGGCCCGCGGCATCACCATCTCGACTGCACACGTCGAATACGAGACCGCGAACCGCCACTACGCCCACGTCGACTGCCCCGGCCACGCCGACTATGTGAAGAACATGATCACCGGCGCAGCCCAGATGGACGGCGCGATCCTGGTCGTGTCGGCTGCCGACGGCCCGATGCCGCAGACCCGCGAGCACATCCTGCTCGCCCGTCAGGTCGGCGTGCCGGCGCTCGTCGTGTTCCTGAACAAGTGCGACATGGTCGATGATCCGGAACTGCTCGAGCTCGTGGAAATGGAAGTCCGCGAACTGCTCTCGAAGTACGACTTCCCGGGCGATGACATTCCGATCGTCAAGGGTTCGGCGCTGGCCGCGCTGGAAGATAGCTCGAAGGAGCTCGGCCACGACGCGATCCTGAAGCTGATGGAAAATGTCGACAGCTACATCCCGCAGCCGGAGCGTCCGGTTGACCAGCCGTTCCTGATGCCGGTCGAAGACGTGTTCTCGATCTCGGGTCGTGGTACGGTCGTGACCGGTCGCGTCGAGCGCGGCATCGTCAAGGTCGGCGAGGAAATCGAAATCGTCGGTATCCGCGCCACCCAGAAGACGATCTGCACCGGCGTTGAAATGTTCCGCAAGCTGCTCGACCAGGGCCAGGCCGGCGACAATATCGGCGCGCTGCTGCGCGGCACCAAGCGTGAAGACGTCGAGCGCGGCCAGGTGCTGTGCAAGCCGGGTTCGGTGAAGCCGCACACCAAGTTCAAGGCTGAGGCTTACATCCTCACCAAGGACGAAGGTGGCCGTCACACCCCGTTCTTCACCAACTACCGTCCGCAGTTCTACTTCCGCACCACCGATGTGACCGGTGTCGTGCATCTGCCGGAAGGCACCGAAATGGTGATGCCGGGCGACAACATCGCCATGGAAGTGCACCTGATCGTGCCGATCGCGATGGAAGAGAAGCTGCGCTTCGCCATCCGTGAAGGCGGCCGCACGGTTGGCGCGGGTGTTGTTGCGTCGATCATCGAGTGATCGGCGCAAAACCCCGATAACGCCAACCGCCTCATCTTTTGCACAAGTGCGGTAAACCGCACTTGTGTCCGGTGCAGGCGTCGTCGCTTCGATCATCGAGTAATCGACTAAAGACGGCGGGCAGGGGAGTTCCCTTGCCCGCCGTTTTGATTCCGGGGATGTTTTCGTTCCCGTGTGCAGTTCGGCTCTTGCAAATCAGGGGCCGCTTGTGCTTCAAACGGCCCGAACCGGCGCCATGGCGCGGTTCTGTAGGGGTGTAGCTCAGTTGGTAGAGTACCGGTCTCCAAAACCGGTTGTCGTAGGTTCGAGCCCTACCGCCCCTGCCATTTTTCCCAGCAGTTCATGTTCCGATCGGATCGGGTTGCCTTCAGCAACGGTGCCGCTGCTTGTCCGTGGCCAGTGGCCGCATGCGCCGGTCGCAGGAAACAGCCTCTCGGCATGATTTTTCTGTCTTAAGGGTGATGGTTTCCCTATACCTCTGATATGATCGATCCCGTCGATCTTGAATTGCCGACATCCGGAGGCGCATGTCCTTGCGTCAGCGCCGCTGGATGCCGGCCGAGTTGTTGGGAATGCCTATGCCTGCGCAGCCGCCGAAATGTCGCGTCGTCATCAACGCGTGCGCCGGACCATTCGTGAAACCGACGAGCCGCAGCGGTCTGCTCGCGTCAACCGCATGCGGAGGCCCGATAGCAGCGCTGGCTGTCTCGGCTGCGCTGCTGGCCTCATCTCTCATGGATATCCGTGATGCCACCGCCCAGCAGATCACCAGCGGAGGTGGCAGCGGCGGCGGCGGATTCATGATGCCGACCGTATCAGGCGGGATCGGCAGCGGTAGCGGCGGCGGTGGCAATTACGGGGATGCCGGCGGAGGCGCGGCGACCTCGCTGGACGGGACCGCGGCTGCCGGAGGCGGCAGCTGGGGGGCCGGCCAGCCGGCTGGATCGCCCAACGACGCCAGTGCCGGCGGAGGTGGCGGGGGCGCAGATGGGGGTGCTGGAGGTGCAGGTGGCCGTGTGGTCGACGATGCCTCGGTGACACTGAGCCAGAACGTGGCCGGCACTGATGGTGGTCAAATACCGAATATCAGGGGCGGCGGCGGTGGCGGTGGCGCCGGCCTGATCCTGACGGGGACCGGGGTTACATTTGATACCGCAGGCTTCAACGTGACCGGCGGTGCTGGCGGCTCCAGCCAGTTCGGGACCGGTGGGGGCGCTGGTGGCGGCGGTGCCGGGCTCGTCCTCGGCGATGGCGGTGTGGTGACGGTGGATGCCATG
Organism: Tardiphaga alba; assembly: GCF_018279705.1. NCBI lineage: Bacteria > Pseudomonadati > Pseudomonadota > Alphaproteobacteria > Hyphomicrobiales > Nitrobacteraceae > Tardiphaga > Tardiphaga alba. The sequence goes on along the minus strand of NZ_CP036498.1, from coordinate 3,798,275 downwards.
TCCACGATTTCCGGCGGCGCCGGCGGCACGGCTGGCTGGAATGGCACCGGCGGTGCCGGGCTGTTTGCGGTGTCCGGCGGCACGATCAACAACAATGGGGCGATCATCGGCGGCGCACTGGGTGGTGCGGGCCTTCTCGCAAACGGGGCGACGATCACCAATGCCAACCGGATCACCGGCGGCAGCGGGGCGACCGCGGTGGAGATCTGGGGCGGCTCGATCTCCAATATCGTCGGTGGGCAGATCACCGGCGGGACGACGGGGACGGCAGCGCGGCGGGTGTGACCCTGCGCAGCGGCGCGAGCGCCAGCATCGACAATGCGGGGACGATTACGGGCGGGGCCGGGACGAATGCGGGCTCCAGCACCGATGGCGGCACCGGCGTCCAGGTCAATGCATCGTCATCGCGCGTGATCAACAACGGAACGATCGCCGGAGGTCTCGCGGGCGATGGGGTGAGCCACGGAAATGCCGTCACTTTGGCCGGCACGAACAATACGCTCGAGCTTCGGACTGGCTACGCATTCATCGGCAACGTCGTCGCCACAGGCAGCAATGCGACGCTTGCATTTGGCGGCAGCAGCAATGCCAGTTTCGACATGTCGGACATCGGGGGCGCTGCGCAGTATCGCGGCTTCGCGACCTACGCGAAGATCGGAAGCAGCACATGGACGCTGACCGGCACGACGGCAGTGGGAGGCAACTGGTCGGTCGCCGAAGGCATATTGCAGGCGGGCGGCCAGCGCGCCTTTGCCGCCAACGGGCTTATGAGGTCGCGACCGCTGCGACGCTGGATCTGAATGGCTACAATCAGACCATCGGCTCCCTGACCGGGGCTGCCGGTGCAACAGTCGCGCTGGGCTCGGCCGCGTTGACTGTGGGCGGTGACAACAGCAGCACGACCTATGCCGGCGCCATCACCGGCTCCGGCGGTGTAATCAAAGCCGGTGCGGGACAACTGACGCTTGAGGGCATCAACGCTTATACCGGCGCAACTAGCGTCGATGGCGGCACGTTGAGCCTGGGTCTCAACGGCTCGATCGCGACGTCCTCGCTCACGACCGTGAATGCGTCAGGCACCATCGCCGGCAACGGCACGGTCGGCAACCTCACCATCAATGGCGGCACGCTGGCGCCGGGCAATTCCATCGGCTTGCTCACGGTGCAGGGCAATCTCTCGCTGACGGCTGCGTCGAGCTACATGGTCGAGGTGTCGCCGACCAATTCGGACCGCGTCAATGTCACCGGCACGGCGACACTCGGCAATGCGACGGTGCATGCGCATTTTGCCCCCGGAAGCTATGTCGCCAGGCAGTACACGATCCTGAATGCGGCCGGCGGGGTGAGCGGCACCTTCGGCACGCAGGTCAACACCGACCTGCCGGCGACCTTCAACTCGACCCTGAGCTACGATGGCAACAACGCGTATCTCAACCTGGCGCTGGCTTTCGATCCGACGTTCGGCAACGGTCTCAATCGTAACCAGCAGGGCGTTGCCAAGACGCTGACGGATTTCTTCAACCGCACCGGCGGCATTCCGCTGGTGTTCGGCGAACTGAGTCCGGCGGGCCTCACACAGGCATCAGGCGAACTCGGCAGCGGCAGCCAGCAGACCACGTTCGACGCGATGAACATGTTCATGGGCGTGATGACCGACCCGTTCGCAGCAGGACGTGGCGAAGGCGCGGCCAGCGCATCCGCTTATGCCTTTGAGGCGACGGTCCCAACCGGCAAGCGCCATGCGACCGATGCCTTCGCCGCAATGCATCGCAAGGCGCCGCCGATGGCGCCGGCCTTTGAAGAGCGCTGGAATGTCTGGGTGGCCGGCTTCGGCGGAACGCAGCGGACCGACGGCAATGCCCTCGCTGGATCGAACAACACCTCATCAAACATCTACGGCACCGCGATCGGTGCGGACTACTGGTTCTCGCCGAACACCATTGCCGGTTTCTCGATGGCTGGCGGCGGCAGCAACTTCTCCGTGAATGGCGGCGGCTCCGGCCATTCCGATCTGTTCCAGGCCGGCGTCTTCGTGCGGCATAGCGTGGGCGCGACCTATGTCACCGCTGCCGCCGCCTATGGCTGGCAGGACATCTCGACCGAGCGCACCATCGCTGCGGCTGGCTTCGAGCGCCTGCACGCGCAGTTCAACGCGAATTCCTATTCCGGGCGCATCGAGGCGGGTCATCGCGTCATCACGCCATGGATGGGCGGCGTCGGTCTCACGCCCTATGCGGCGGCACAGGTGACGGCGTTCGATCTGCCGGCCTATGCGGAGACGGGCGCAGGTGGCGCGGCGACGTTTGCGCTGGCTTATGCCGGCAAGAGCGTCACGGCCACGCGCACCGAACTCGGCCTGCGCAGCGACAAATCGTTCGCGCTCAATGATGCGATGCTGACGCTGCGCGGTCGCACGGCCTGGGCGCATGACTTCGATACCGATCGCTCGGCCTCGGCGACATTCCAGGCACTGCCGGGTGCGAGTTTCGTCGTGAACGGCGCGGCACCGGCCCGCAATGCCGCACTCACCTCGGCATCGGCGGAGTTGAAGTGGATGAATGGCTGGTCTGTGGCCGGGACGTTCGAGGGGGAGTTCTCGGATGTCTCGCGCAGCTACGCTGGCAAAGGCGTGGTGCGATACGCATGGTGATGTAGTGCGCCGAAAGGCGCGTTATCCACCGCGCTTCAGCCAGATCAGATCGACCTGTTTGCCGGCAGCCGTGATGGCCGCAATATCCGCTGGTTCGAGAGAGCCTGACGCGGACAACAGATGCGGATCGAACTGCGCGGCCATGAGCAGGTCGATGACACGTTGCGGTGCCAGTTGATCGCGCAGGCCGGACGATGGATCGAATTCGGTGATGACGGCCCGCGTCCGGTTGAGCGTCGCCGTGGCGCCTGCCAGCACTTCGGGCTCATAGCCTTCGACATCGATCTTGATGAGCAGGACAGGTGCATCCTCGATGCCGAGTGTTTGCAGCGAGTCGTCAAGCGTGACGAGCGGGACGCTGCGGGATCGCAGGCCGTGCTGGAACGCCAGCGAATGACGTCCCTTGTTCGAGGACTTGTAGCTGTGAAGCTCGGCGACGCCCGACGTGCCGCCGACGGCCGCTGCCGTCACGATGACATTCGTTGCGTCGTTCTGCGCGATGTTGCGATCCAGCAGCCAGGCATTGAACGCGTCGGGCTCGTAGGCGACCACGCGCGTGACGGATGCGAGTTTGGCCGCATGGACGGCATGCCAGCCCAGATTGGCACCGACATCGATCACGATGCCCGCGCCGGGGGCGAAGCCGGACAGATGCGTGCGGATCCAGGCGGTCAGAACCGGCTCGTGGGATCCGTATTTGGAGATATGCCGTCCCACGACATCATGAGGCGTCACGAAGAACGCATGGTTCGATGGAACAGCGAACACCTTGTAGGCTGACCGCCATGGTGTGAGGAGGCCGCCGAGATAGCGAAGCGTTCCCGTAATGCTCAGTGATCGTCCCATGCCACGCCCCAGCCGTCGTCGAATCCCGGGCGCGACGGTGCCGCAGCTGGCGCATCAGATCAACGGATCAGGGACGTGAGGCGAAAGTCCCTTGTGCGTGCTGTTGTCGCGCAACGCCGACAACCGGCTCCGTGACGACGATTTTTGGGTCGGTACGATGGTAAACGGCGTTAACCCATCGGGATTGGCCTTCTCCATACTCCGAATCAAGACTTGGTTTCGGAGTGCGAAGACCATGAACACGTTGCTCATTGTCGTATGGACTTTTCTCGGCCTCTGCCTGGTGCCGCTCATCGGCGCGTCGCTGTTGACCGCCGTTGCGGCGACGGTGCGCGATCCGCGTGATTATCACTAGAGCGATCCCAGTCGCGTGGTGTGGGCAGGTTGCCCCGCCCACACCGGTTTTCAACAGTGGACGCTTATTGTGGGCCTAGCAGCCGCAGGCAGCGGCACTCGCGCCGACACCCACGCCCAGATTGAGGCCCTTGCTCAGCAGGCCGCCGACCAGGCCGTTCTTGCCAAGCACCCCGCCAGTGCCGGCGACATTGACGGCAACGGATGGGTTCACGGCGATGGTGCTGTTGAGCAGGCCGGAGGTCGCGACGCCGACGCCGGCTCCAAGTCCGAGGTTCAGCCCCTTGGCGAAGACAGGCGGACTCGCGAGCGAGGCGGCCACCACGACGATGGTTGCAATCTTCTTCATGCGTTCACTCCATTTTATGCGTGCGCTTGCTGCGCACAGACACATGAGAGCGACGCAATGCGATGCCTTCAATGAGATGAAAAGTTTAACGTTAGTAGGGGCGCGTGTCGGTGAATTTGCGTAAGCATGCACCATGATGCGCGTAGCGAAGCACCACGCGGTTGCTATCGATGGCGACGATCAGATGAAGCGGCGTCGCTGTGGCACCGCCAGCACACGGTTGCGGCCGGCATCTTTGGCGCTGTAGAGCGCGCGGTCAGCGCGGGCGAGAACATCCTCGGCGGTGTCGTTCGGTGCAATGCCGCTGATGCCGGCAGACATCGTGAGCGACAGGTCCGGCGCGACGGACGCCCAGTCGAGATCGGCGATGATGCCACGCAGGCGCTCGACGATCTGCAGTGACTGCTCGACCGTATTGTCCGGCAACACCAGCAGGAATTCCTCGCCGCCATAGCGACCGAGTTTGTCCACCATGCGGATATTGGCGAAGATCGAGATGGCGAAGCTGCGCAGTACCTCGTCGCCGACCGGATGACCGTAGCGGTCATTGATGCGCTTGAAGTGATCGAGATCGATGATGGCGACGCTGCAGATCGTGCCCTGCTGCTGCACCTTGGCGATTTCGTCGTTCAGGCATTTCATGATGTAGCGGCGATTGAAGGCGCCGGTGAGTTCGTCGAGCTGCGCCAGTTCCTCGATCCGCGCATTGGCTTCGCGCAGATCGTTGCTGCGGCGATACAGCATCTCGCGCATCGACGAACCGTAGAGGCCGGTGCTGGCACAGCGGCCGAGCGCGGTGACGAAGACTGCGACGGCGAGCAGGCGTTCGGTGGTGCTGCCCACGGGGAGGGTGATGGTGCGGTCGGTCATCAGGAACAAGGCCGCAAGTCCAAGCGTCGCAAAGGTCCAGACCAATGCCGTCTGACGCGCGCTCATCCGCAATGCGCCGAAGCCGAGCACCACGAAGATCAGCAGAATAAAATAGATGCCGACCTGCGGAGCGAGATAGATCGCGAAGAGCTGGATCGTGATGCTGGATACGCAGAGTGGGACAGTGAGGTAGTGGTCGCGGAAGCGATCGTTGAGATGCAGCTCGGACGCGTAGAGCGCGATGCCGGTGACGATCAGACCGGCAGCCAGATAGAGACCGCTTGCGGTCGCCGAGACAACGCCAGCGAAGTGATAGAGCAGCAACAATGCAGCATCGAGCCCGTAGCTCGCTGCCTGGGCGACATAGGCTGGCCGGCGCTGCGCGGCGCGGCGCGCCAGTTCCCTGCGCGCGTCTTCGCCGGCATCGCTTCGGCCGGATATTGCTCTGACGCTGGCGGCAGGTTGCATGATGGACCCGATACCTGAGTTGGTCAGTACTCCTGCGGGTAAAAACCTTGAGGCATGGTAATTCGCCAACGACGTCAGGTAATTAGGTAGCTTTGTTCGGCTTTGTTTGGCTGTTCGGTTAATCAATGGTGAGGCTAGCGCATGCGTTTGTTTGCGTGATCGGCCCTGTGGCGCGGGGTCGCGGCGGTGAACCTCTTTTACCGCCAGCGCGACAGACGGCTGTCTGTTCAGCCGGAAATCGCGAATGAAATTGCTTGTAACGTTCGTCGTGGGGACCACGACGTTACTCGGGTCGTCCTTCGGAACTCATGCCGCTGATCTGCTCTGGCAGGTCGAAAGCCCGTTCCGGTTTTTCAAGAATGCTGCATCCTTCGCGATGTATGAGCGCGGATATCCCGCTGCGCGCAACGAAACCGTGCTGCCGCCCGCCGATGTGGTCTGGCGCACGGAGCGTCGTCTCAACGATCCCGATTGCACCGACAAGACCAGCTTGACCAGCTGCGCCGCGACTGCGCGCGCAGGCTACAATCGCTCGCGGCTGGGCTGGGCATCGCAGACCATCGACGCCGTCTGCTACGACAGCCGGCAGGGTCGTTATCTCCAGACCTGCGACCGGCGCTATTCATGGGGCACGGCCAAGGAAGATTATGTACTGCCGGATGCGCACACCGTTGCGATCCGACTGGCGCCTGAGCGCATCGCCGAAACAGGCGCCTATGATTGCGTCTGGAGCTGGACGCCGCGGCGGCCGGGCAGCAAGACCGAAACCAAGACGCAGTCCTGCGCGACGCCGCTGAAGATCAATCGGCTGCCTTACGCCGTCGATCGCAACGTGTCGGGCGCATCGGTGCAGGTGAAACTGCCGGATGGTCGTACGCTCAGCGAGCCGCAGGTTGCCGTCGAGGATCTGTTCATCGTCGCGCTCGGGGATTCCTTTGCCTCCGGCGAAAGCAATCCCGATGTGCCGGTGACGTTCAGCGCCGTGCGTGAGATGGTCTATGATCCCACGCTGATGCGCGAGGAAATGGCGACGCGCAGCACATCCAAGTCGCTGCAGAAGCTGACGCCCGCCGCGCCTGCGGGAAGTTTCGACTACAAGAATTTGCCGCGGCGAAAACTCTCCGACGAAGAGCAGGAGCTGTATTTCCCGCTTGCGTCGGCGCAGTTCGACAAGGCCTTCAACGCCGCCAATCCGCGCTGGCTGAGTCCCGACTGCCATCGCTCGCAATATGGCTATCCGTTCCGCGTCGGCCTGCAGATGGCGCTGGAGAATCCGCATCGCTCGATCACGCTGGTCAGCCTGGCATGCACGGGTTCGGAAGTGACCGAAGGCCTCTTCCTCGAAAAGAAGGCGCGTGAAGGCGCTGGCAACACGATGGTGCGCTCGCAGCTCGATCAGCTTGCCGATCTCATCTGCAAGACTCCGCAAGGCCGCACCCAACGCGCGACCTATAATCTGCCGACCTATGCGAGCGGCAGCGTGCAGGTGGCCAATATGCCGGTGTCGAAAGCGTGGTGTGCGCCGTCGGAGCGCAAGCGGCCGATCGATACGCTGTTGCTGTCGATCGGCGGCAACGATGTCGGCTTCTCGCCGCTGATGGTCTATGCGATGACGGACTCTGCCGGTGATCTTGCGCCGATCGCGAATTTGCTCGGCAAGCAGATCCGGTTCTCGCCGCAGGTGTCGCGTGCCTATATGGAGCAACTCGACGAGCGCATGGTGGCGCTGCGCGATGCCCTGCGTGACGGGTTCGGCGTGCAGCCGGCGAATGTGTTGCAGACGGCCTATGAGCCGATCCAGTTCGACGAGACCGGTGCCTTGTGCGGCACGCAGCCGACGCTTGGCCTCGACGTCCACAAGAAGCTGTCGCTGTCGCGCGAGCGATTGGGGGAGACCGTCAACTTCCTCAACGATTTCTTCGCGCGCACCGCCTGCATCACCAATGGGCGCGGGGCAGGGTGCCCGGCGCTGGCAACGGGGGCAGGGACGGGTTTCCGGCTGATCACCGATCATCAGGCCGAGTTCACCAAGCGTGGTCTTTGCGCGCGGGATCCGAAGCGGCCGCAGGCCGACGGTGAGGCCATGGCGATGCCGCGGCGCTGGTTCGGCAAGGAGGAGTTCACGCCTTACTCGCCGGCGGCCTATCTGCCCTATGCTTCGAAATGGCGCCTGTTCCGGACCCCGAACGACGCGTTCCTGACGGCCAATGTCCATGCAACCGGCTTCACCCAGTTCGACATCCTGCAGCCGGTCTATGCGGCGATGTATAGCGGGGCGGTGCATCCGACGGCGGAAGGGCACGCCATCGTGGCCGATCATGTGGTGCGGCACGTGCGCTCCCTTGTGCGGAAATAGATCAATGATATCAATGGGCACGGATGGCGGGGGCCCGCCCGGCGGTGACGGCGCGCCGGGTGGCGCCGGTTCCAGCCATCCCCATTGGCGTTCTTGACCTTTTCGCGCCGCGCCCCTACAAAGCACCACTCGCTGTCGGCCCGTTTTGACGGACTTCCGACGCGGCTTCGATCTCCAGACAAACGAGCTCGCTTGGCGGCTCATCCACGGCGAAGATTTCCTTCGGTGATGGATCGGGCGCAAGAGGGCTGTCTGGATTCCTGAAACTATTCAATCGTCTCACGACGGATGCGGATCACTTAACGATGGCATTCAGCCCGTTCAAATTCCTGCAGGAAGTGCGCACCGAGACCAACAAGGTCACGTGGCCTTCGCGTCGCGAGACGACCATCACCACCATCATGGTCTTCATCATGGTGGCGCTGTCGTCGGTGTTCTTCTTCGCCGCAGATCAGATCATTCGCCTGCTTGTGACTTTCTTGCTCGGCATTCGCTAAACGGACCTGAATTATGAGCATGCGCTGGTACATCGTTCACGCCTATTCGAACTTCGAAAAGAAGGTCGCCGAATCCATCAAGGAGCAGGCGAAGCAGCGTGGCGTCGAAGACCTGTTCGAACAGGTTCTGGTCCCGACCGAGAAGGTCACGGAAGTGCGCCGCGGCCGCAAGATGGAAGCCGAGCGCAAGTTCTTCCCCGGCTACGTTCTGGTGAAGATGCAGCTCACCGACGAGGCCTTCCACCTCATCAAGAACACCCCGAAGGTTACGGGCTTCCTCGGCGCCGAGAACAAGCCGATGCCGATCTCGGAATCGGAAGCGATGCGCATCCTGCATCAGGTGCAGGAAGGCGTGGAGCGCCCGAAGACCTCGATCTCGTTCGAGATCGGCGAGAACGTGAAGGTGGCCGATGGCCCGTTCGCATCGTTCTCCGGCGTGGTGGAAGAAGTCGACGAAGCGCGTTCGCGCGTGAAGGTCGCCGTGTCGATCTTCGGCCGCGCAACGCCGGTCGAACTGGAATTCGGTCAGGTCGAGAAGGTCTGATCGCAATAGCGCGAAGCACTGCTTCGCGTTGATGAAGGTCGTGGGAGGAGAGGGCGGTTGCCAACCGCACTTGAACCGCACCACGAAACCTGAAACCGCCGGCAGCCGCCGGCACAACAGGAGTTTAGTATGGCAAAGAAAGTGACCGGATACCTGAAGCTTCAGGTGCCGGCCGGTGCGGCGAACCCTTCGCCCCCGATCGGTCCAGCGCTTGGTCAGCGCGGTTTGAACATCATGGAATTCTGCAAAGCGTTCAACGCGCAGACGCAGAAGGAAGAAAAGAACACCCCGATTCCGGTGGTGATCACGATCTATGCCGATCGTTCGTTCACCTTCGTGCTCAAGACCCCCCGATGTCTCACTTCCTCAAGCAGGCCGCCAAGATCCAGTCCGGATCGAAGCTTCCTGGCCGCGATGTCGCGGGCAAGGTGACCTCTGCGCAGATCCGCGAGATCGCCGAGAAGAAGATGAACGATCTCAATTGCGATTCCGTCGAATCGGCCATGCGCATGGTCGAGGGCTCTGCCCGTTCGATGGGTCTCCAGGTTCAGGGGTAATCGATCATGGCAATCGGAAAGCGTTTGAAGGCTATTCGCGAAGGCGTTGATCGCGAGAAGCTCTACACGATCGATGAAGCGATCAAGATGGTCAAGGAACGCGCCAAGGCGAAGTTCGACGAGACCATCGAAATCTCGATGAATCTCGGTGTCGATCCGCGCCACGCCGACCAGATGGTCCGCGGCGTCGTCTCGCTGCCGAACGGCACTGGCCGTACGCTCCGCGTCGGCGTGTTCGCCCGTGGTGCGAAGGCTGAGGAAGCCAAGGCTGCCGGTGCCGACGTCGTCGGTGCGGAAGACCTGGCCGAGAAGGTGCAGAACGGCGAAATCAATTTCGACCGCTGCATCGCGACCCCCGACATGATGCCGCTGGTCGGCCGTCTCGGTAAGGTGCTCGGTCCGCGCGGCATGATGCCGAACCCGAAGATCGGTACGGTGACCATGGACGTCGTCGGTGCCGTGAAGGGCGCCAAGGGCGGTTCGGTCGAATTCCGTGTCGAGAAGGCCGGCATCATTCAGGCTGGCGTCGGCAAGGCATCGTTCGACGAAGCCAAGCTGGTGCAGAACATCAAGGCTCTCGCCGACGCCGTCGTGAAGGCGAAGCCGGCTGGCGCCAAGGGCACCTATGTGCAGCGCGTGGCCGTGTCCTCGTCCATGGGCGTCGGCATCAAGGTCGAGCCGAACACCGTGCTCAGCTAAGCCGCAACACGGCTTGCAAATATCAGGGCGGGATCAGGCAACTGATCTCGCCCTTTTCTTTTGGGCTGTGATGACCGGGGGCCGTGTCTGTCGTCATTACAGTGGAATCATCGGTGAGGTTGTCAGGGCGTGTGTTGTCGTCTGACAAATCTCAAATTGGTGCTCTGCGCGTCAGTCTGCGAACATCGCGGACTATACCTGTCGTCCCATTCTCTTATCCGAGCGTCCCAGCAGAGCGCATCCATCTTGAACGCCGCAGCGCCTTGGTGAAGGAGTGCTTCAAAATCGGTGCGGGATCGGTGGAGTGTTCACGTTGGGACGTCAAGGCAAGCGCGTTGCTTCAGCGGCGCGGTGGGGTAGTCGATATCTTCGCATGGATGGCGCGGCGACGGATCTGTTGCGACGCGTGCTGCTGGCTTCGACGGCGCTGGTCGCTGTGCCGGTTATCGCCATTTTGGGCGCTGGTCGGGTCGGCGCGCAGGAGCTGATCGTCAATGGAAGCAACTCCCCATACGCCGTGACCAGCGGCATCAACAGCTTCTCAAGTATGAATATCAGTGGGACGGTGAACCAGTCCGGCGGCACTCTGGACGCTGCCAATGCCAGTGGGAACGTCTATATCGGCAGCAACACTGGAGCAGGCACCCTGAACCTGTCGGGCGGCACCTTCTCGGCAGGGCGGGTGGTCATCGCCTTACTCGCCAACGGTAGTGTCAACCAAACCGGTGGCACATTCATTTCCACTGGCGGGATAAATATCGGAACGGTTGCGAGTGGCAGTTATACGATTTCAGGGGCACCGTTAGGGGAGATTTTTATCTGGGCAAGAGCGGCAGCGCCACGCTGACAGTCGGCGGTACCGGATTGGTTGAATCGACGACGCTTCAGATCGGCGCCGGTGCGACCGGTACCGTCAATCTCGATGGAGGCACGATCTCTGCCGAACGTGTCACGACGAATGCCGGGCTATCGACGATCAATCTGAATGGGGGAACGCTGCAAGCAGCAGCCTCATCGACGACGTTCATGCAAGGACTGAATGTCGCCAATGTCCGTGACGGCGGCGCGGTGATCGACACCAGCGGATTTGACGTCACCATCGCGCAATCCTTGCTTCACTCGACGATCGGCGGCGATGCCGCGATCGACGGCGGGCTGACCAAGCACGGTGCGGGCACGCTGACGCTGACCGGGACCAACACCTATACGGGCGGCACGACGTTTCAGCAGGGCACGCTCAATGTCGGCAGTGCCGATGCGCTCGGAACGGCCGGCACGCTGTCCTTCACTGGCGGCACGCTGCGATATAGCGCTGCCAACCAAATCGACTATTCGAGCCGTTTCTCTAGCGCAGCCAATCAAGCTTACAGCATCGACACCAACGGCCAGAATGTCAGCTTCGCCAGCGGTCTCGCTTCCGCGGGCGGAAACCTGACCAAACTGGGCGCCGGCACACTCACATTGTCCGGGGGCAACAGCTATACGGGCACGACCACCATCGATGGCGGCACGCTGACGGGCGGCGCTGCAAATGCATTCAGCGCAGCAAGTGCCACCACGGTGAACACCGGCGGCACACTCGATCTCGGCGGCGTCGCGCAGACGATCTTTGCGGTTGCACTGGCAGGTGGCACGCTGACCAATGGTCAACTCACCGGCTTCGTTACATCGACAGGCGGCACGATCAATAGCATCTCCGGCGGGGCGACGCTGACGACGACCAGTGGCATCACGACGATCACGGGCATCAATACGTTTGTAGGTCCGACCACGGTCAATGGCGGCACGCTGGTGGTCAATGGTTCGCTCACAGATCCCGCAATCATTGCCGGCGGCACGCTGACCGGCATCGGTTCGGTCGGTGACACCACGGTCAATGCCGGTGGCACCTTTGCGCCGGGATCAGGCCTTGCGGGCACGTCGATGACGGTGAATGGTGCGCTCACGCTGCAAGCTGGCGCGACCTATCTCGTCCAGGTCAGTCCCGCGACCGCAAGCTTCGCCACCGTCACCGGCCCCGCAAATATTGGCGGTGCGACGGTCAGTGCGAACTTCGCATCCGGCAGCAACATCAAGAAGCAGTACACGATCCTGACGGCCGGTGCCGTGCAGGGGACATTCGCGGCGCTCGCCAACACCAACCTGCCGGCAAATTTCAGCAACGCGCTGAGCTATGATGCGACCAATGCCTATCTCAATCTCGCGCTCGATTTCGGCATTTCCGGCGGAACGCTGAACACCAACCAGCGGAATGTCGGCAACGCGCTGACCAACTACTTCAACACGACGGGCGGCATTCCCGCAGCATTCGGATCGCTTACCGCGGCAGGCCTGACGCAAGTCTCCGGCGAGACGGCAACGGGATCGCAGCAGGTGGCCTTCGATGCGATGAACCAGTTCCTGGGCATCATGACCGATCCGTTCACGGCGGGGCGGGGGGATTCAGCGAGCGCGATGAGCTATGCAGCGCCATCGAACCCGACGAATGCGTTTGCGATGTTCGCAAAAGCGCCGCCGAAGGCGTTCGCAGAACGCTGGAACGTGTGGGCGGCGGGCTTCGGCGGATCGCGATCAACCGATGGCAATGTTGCGCTCGGATCGAGTAACACGACATCGAACATCTACGGCAGCGCCGTAGGCGCAGACTACTGGTTCTCGCCGGCGACTGTCGCCGGCTTCTCGATGGCAGGCGGCGGCACGAACTTCTCGGTGGCAAATGGTGGATCGGGTCGCTCCGATCTGGTGCAGGTCGGTGCGTTCGTTCGTCATAGCCAGGGCTCGGCCTATGTCGCCGCAGCGGCAGCCTATGGCTGGCAAAGCATCACGACGGATCGGCTCGTGCTTGCAGGTGTGACCGATCGTCTGCAGGCCGCGTTCAACGCCAATGCCTATTCCGGGCGTGTTGAAGCCGGCAATCGCTGGCTGCTGCCGACGCTGGGTGGCATCGGCGTCACGCCCTATGCGGCCGTGCAGGTGACGGCATTCGATCTGCCGACATATGCCGAGACCTCGGCTAACGGCGCCACGACCTTCGGTCTGACCTATGCGGGCAAGACGGTGACGGATACGCGCACCGAGCTTGGTCTGCGCACCGACAAGTCCTTTGCCGTCAACGATGCGCTGCTGACGCTGCGCGGGCGTGCGGCCTGGGTGCATGACTTCAACACCGATCGCGCGATTGCCGCCACCTTCCATTCGCTGCCTGGCGCAAGCTTCACCGTGAACGGCGCGCAGGCCTCGCGCGATGCGGCGCTGACCTCGGCGTCGGCTGAAATGAAGTGGAGCAATGGCTGGGCAGTCGCCGCAACGTTTGACGGCGAGTTCTCGGACACCACCCGCAGCTATGCCGGCAAGGGCGTCGTCCGTTACGCGTGGTGATGCAGGGGCTTGCAGGCATCGAGGGCGGGACCGGGCAATCGGTCCCGCTTTCTTGGCGCAGTGCGTTAAGCGGCGACGGACGGGCCGGCGATCGGGCTGAGATATTTCATCAGATCGGGTGAGACCAATAGTTGCACGTCGCGTTCCTTCGATTGCCCCGCCAGCATCTGGACGTCCGTCGGTGACAGGCCGAAAAACTCCTTGAAGGCGCGGGTGAAGGCCGAGGGGTGGCTGAAGCCGACATCGAAGGCGAGTTGCGAGATGCGCTGCCTTGGCTGCAGCGTGTCGGTGATGAGGCGGAAGGCGCGGTGCAGCTTGCGCTGGGTGATATAGGCGCTGACGCCGCCGAGCGGTTCGAATAGCCGGTACAGCGTCGAGCGCGTGACGCCGAACTCGTCGATCAGCGTTTGCGGTTTGAGATCGGCATCCGACAGGTGCCGTTCGATAAACGACTTGATGGCGACCAGCGAAACGGTGCTGCGGCCGGATTTGGTCTCCACCTGCTGGCGCGACAGCGGTTCGAGGCAGGCGGCTGCGAGATCGATGGTTGCGCTCGCCATGGCGCGCGCATCGACCACCGGGATGGCAGGGCCCATGGCCATGATATTCTCCATCGTGTCCAGCAGCAGCCGCGACAGCGGGCCGGGTTCGCGGATGAAGCCGTGTGCGTCATCGATGAAGGGCACCATCGTCTCCAGCTTGCGCCGTGACAGAGCGAGGCTGATATTTGCGACGGCAGTCGCCTCGATGGTGATTTCCTGCGACAGGTCGATGAAGGCCAGTTCGCCGGCCTGAACCTGTTTGGTGTCGCTGGCTGTCGTCATCGTGAAGGAGCCGCTGGTGTAGCAAACGACCAGGATCTGGTCGGTGCCGCGTTCGGCGATGGTCCTTGCCGTGCGCGTGAAGCGGGCGGCGGCGCTGCGCGCACGCGAGAGTGTCACATCAGGCAGGATATAGACGTCCGAGCGGGCGGAGAATGGTGTGGACTGTGCGAAGGCCGGCACATCGAAGTCGAACACCGCTGACAGCATCTGCCCGTAGGACGCTGCGCTCTCGGGATCGCCTTCCGGAAACTCCGCTGTGTAGCAATCGATGAAGGTTACAGGCTGGTCGTCAGGCGGGGGCATGCGGATTCTCGGGCTTGTCGCGAAACACGCTGTCATATCGCCGGATGAACTTCAAATCGCTGCTTGATCCGTGTCCACCACGCCGCCGGCTTTACCTGCCGTCCCATTTGCTTAACCCAGCGTCCCAACGGCCATATTCGCCTTGAAAGAAGCGGGCCTCCTGCGGAAACAGTCGAAACAGGAATTTTGAAGCGGCTGTCAGTGAATGGGAATTTCCTGCACCGCTTGGTTGGGAATAGGCAATCGTCATGCGCAAGCGGCGTGTTCGGGATGGCAAGACGGCCAATTTTATCGCAACGACTTTCTCTCCGTCGATTTTGAAAACTGGAAGATTCTCGTCCCGAGGCATTTCAGCTCTGCTTGCTTTGCTTCTGGCAGCGACGGCGCTGTCCAGTCCGGCACTGGCCAATGGCGGCAATGGCGGCGCGTCAGGACGCGGCAATTCTGGTGGCATCGGCGGAGGTGACGGTGCCGACGGCACGACGCCGGGCGATGGTCTTTTTACGCCTAGCGGCGGCGGCGGCGGCGGTGGCGGCGGTGCGGGCGGCGGCCATGGCGCTGATGGTGGCCTTGGTGAAGACGCTGGCGCTGTTGTTGGGACCGGGGGGCAGGAGGAACTGCCGGGACGCCGAACGGAGCGGCCGGCAATCCGGGGGGAGACACCAGCCTCGTAGCAGGTGCCGGCGGCGGCGGCGGCGGCGGCGGATATAACGGAAATGGAGCAGGCAGCCCGATCGGCACCAATGCAGGTGTCTTGCAGGGCGGCTCAGGTGGTGCTGGCGGGCACGGCGGCGATGCCAACGGTGAAACATCCGGTGGCGGCGGTGGCGGCGGTGCTGGCGGATATGGCGCTATTGCCTCCGGCGGCGGACTGGTTACGAACACCGGAGGGTTGGTTGGCGGGGCAGGTGGCGCGGGCGGTCGAGGTGGAAACTCCGGATTTGGAGCCGGAGCCAGATGGGCCGGTATGGGCGGTAATGGTGGCGATGGCGGCATCGGTCTGTCGATGTCAGCTGGTATGGTTCTCAACAATCAAGGTACCATCGAAGGCGGCAGTGGCGGCGCTGCGGGCGCTGCCGGAACAGGTGGTATTCCCGGCCGCGCCGGCGCGAATGGTGTCGGCGGCGCTGGTGTCGTCGGCGCGGGTCTGACGGTCATCAATTCCGGCACGATCACCGGCGGGATGGGTGGTGACGGCCTGACCCAGGCCAATGCGATCACCTTCACCGGTGGCGCCAATACGCTGACGCTGCAGACCGGCTCGGTGATCAACGGCAATATCGCTGTAGATGGGAGTCTGACCTTCAATCAATCGACGGCGCAGACGCTGGGCAGTGCCATCACCGGCAACGGCGCAGTGATCCAGAACGGCACCGGCACGCTGACATTGACGGGGCCAACAACTATAGCGGCGGCACGACGATCACTCTTGGAGCGATCAGCGCCGGGAACGCCAGCGCGCTCGGCTCCGGCGCGGTGACGCTCAATGGTGGCACATTGCAGCAGGGCAGCGGCATCACCCCCCTGACGCTGACGAACACGTTCCGCATCAACACCGCTGGCGGCAGCATCGATGCTGCGGGCGGAGAAGTGATCCTGACGGGGGCGATCACCGACGGAAATGGTCCGGGCGGTGCGCTGACGATCCTCCGCAACGGTGTCGTCGGTTCCGTCGCTTTCGATTCGTCGGGCGTGAACACCTATAGCGGGGCGACCATCATCGGTGACGGGACGACCGGCGGTGCCGCCGCGCTGCTCGGCCGGCAGAGCAATGCCTTCAGCGCCAATTCAGCAGTGACCGTCACCGCGAACTCGTTTCTCGATGTCGGCAATGTCAGCCAGACGATCGGCTCGCTGGCTGGGGCGGGGACGGTCAATGCGAGCGGCATCGGCGCCACCGGCACGCTGATCACGGGCGGCGACAATTCATCGACGACGTTTTCCGGCCTGCTGTCGAATGGCGGCGCCACTCTGGCCCTGACCAAGACCGGCACCGGCACGATGACGCTGACAGGCAACAACACCTATAGCGGCGCGACGATCGTGAATGGCGGCACGCTGGCGGTGAACGGCGCGATCGTCTCGGCGACGACCGTCAACAATGGTGGCACGCTCGGCGGAACCGGTACGCTCGGCAACACCACGATCGCGGCGGGCGGCACGTTGGCGCCGGGCAACTCCATCGGCACGCTCGCAGTGACCGGCGATCTCCTTTTCGGCGCGGGCGCGAATTACAGTGTCGAGGTCTCGCCGACGCAGGCCGATCGCACCGATGTCAGCGGCACCGCGACGCTCGCCGGTACGGTCCGTGCCAGCTACGCTGCAGGGACCTATACGGCGCGGCAATATACGATCCTGAATGCGGCGGGCGGGCGCTCGGGCACCTTTGACGCACTGGTCAATATCGGGATGCCGGCCTCCATCAGTTCAGCGCTGAGCTACGATGCGAACAATGTCTATCTGAACCTGACGCTCAGTTTCGTCGCTCCCGGCGGCCTCAACACCAACCAGCAGAATGTCGGCAATGCGCTGACGAACTATTTCAACACCACCGGAGGCATTCCGACGGCGTTCACCACGCTTGGCCCGAATGGCCTGACGCAAGTCTCCGGCGAGACGGCGACGGGATCGCAGCAGGTGACGTTCGACGCGATGAACCAGTTCATCGGCGTCATGACCGATCCGTTCACGGCGGGGCGAGGCGATACAGCGAATGCGATGGGCTATGCCGCGCCATCGAAGCCGATTGACGCATTTGCGATGTTCACTAAGGCGCCGCCGAAGGCGTTCGAAGAGCGCTGGAACGTATGGGCCGCGGGCTTCGGCGGATCGCGCACGACGGATGGCAATGCTGCGCTCGGATCGAACTACACGACGTCGAATATCTACGGCGCGGCTGTGGGTGCTGACTACTGGTTCTCGCCAGCGACTGTTGCCGGTTTCGCGATGGCGGGCGGCGGCACCAACTTCTCGGTGGCGAATGGCGGCTCCGGTCGCTCGGACCTGATGCAGGCTGGCGCTTTCGTGCGTCACAGCGAAGGTTCGGCCTATGTCACTGCGGCTGCAGCCTATGGCTGGCAGAGCATCACGACGGACCGTCTTGTGTCGGCCGGCGTGACGGATCGTCTGCAAGCTGCGTTCAACGCCAATGCGTATTCCGGGCGCGTTGAGGTCGGCAATCGCTGGCTGTTGCCAACGCTCGGTGGCGTCGGCATCACACCCTATGCAGCTGTTCAGGTGACGGCATTCGATCTGCCCGCTTACGCCGAGACTTCGGCGACAGGCGCCACGACCTTCGGCCTGACCTATGCAGGCAAGACGGTGACGGATACGCGCACCGAGCTTGGTCTCCGCACCGATAAATCCTTCGCGGTGAATGATGCGCTGCTGACGCTGCGCGGACGCGCGGCATGGGTGCATGACTTCAACACCGATCGGTCGATCGCAGCGACCTTCCAGTCGCTGCCCGGTGCCGGCTTCACCGTGAATGGCGCACAGGCCTCGCGCAACGCTGCGCTCACCTCGGCGTCGGCGGAAGTGAAATGGGGCAATGGCTGGGCGGTCGCTGCGACCTTTGACGGGGAATTCTCCGACACCACCCGCAGCTATGCCGGCAGGGGCGTCGTCCGCTACGCGTGGTAACCGGGGCCTTCACCGGAGGGGCGGGCATCGAGGTTGAGCCGGGCAGCATGCTCGGCTAAGCCGGTACGCGGCTTGCAAGGATCCAGGGTGGAATCGGGCAACCGGTTCCGCCCTTTTGTTTTCGCGTCTTTACCGCAGCAGGAATGAGCATATGGCCGAGAAGGTTCTGATCTATTCGCGTTTCCCGAAGGCCCAGATGGTGCGTATCGGCGAGCGCTTCGATCTCCTCGATGCCGGCGGCAAGCCGCCGCTGAGTGTTTTCTCGGCAGACGAACTGAAAGACGTGCGCACCATGATCACTGCAGGCGGGCACGTGCTGCCGGCTGAGGTGATGGACATGATGCCGGCGCTCGGCGCCATCATCTGTTACGGCACCGGCTATGATGGCGTGGATTTCAAGGCGGCCGCCGAGCGGAAGGTCGTGGTCGGCAACAGCCCCGGCGCCAATGCCGCCTCTGTGGCCGATCTTGCACTGACGCTGATGCTGGCGGCGACGCGGCGCCTCATTCCTGCGGATCAGTATGTGCGCGAAGGCGGCTGGTCGGATCGCAAGCCGTCGCCGCTGATGGCGCCGCAGCCGGGCAATCCCGGGCGAAAAGTGGGCGTCTATGGCATGGGCGAGATCGGCCGCAAGATCGCTTCGCGCGTCGCCGCTTTCGAATGCGACGTCGCCTATACCAACCGCACGAAATATGACGAGCTGCCGTATCGCTACGAGCCGGATCTCGCTGCGCTGGTCGAATGGTGCGACGTGCTGATGATCGCCGTGCGCGCCGGCGCGGAAACGCATCACATCATCGATGCCAAGATGCTGAAGAAGCTCGGCCCGAATGGTTATGTGGTGAATATCTCGCGCGGCTCGGTGATCGATCAGGCGGCGCTCACGCAGGCACTGGCCGACAAGACGATTGCGGGTGCTGGCCTCGACGTGTTCGAGACGGAGCCGCATGCGCCGGACGCGCTGACGGCGTTCCCGAATGTCGTGCTGACGCCGCATATCGGCGGGCACACGCTGGACTCGCATATCGGCATGCAGGACTGCGTCATCGCCAATCTCGATGCGTTTTACGCGGGGAACACGTTGCCTTACGCGGTGAAAGCCTAGTTTCTGGCGACAGCTAGCATGCGGAGCAGGTGGGGGCGCTGACGGGTTCCCGCCGGACGCTGTTTTTGTTGCCAAAGCAAAATTGATTTGGAGCAATTCCAAATGTCGGCGATGCTCGGGGAAAGGCGATATGCGCCGCTACCTCGAGGCAATGCGATGGCGAACCTCACGATCAACGGCCGGACCTACGATATCGATGCCGAGCCGGATACGCCGCTGCTGTGGGCGATCCGCGAAAATGCCGGCCTGACCGGGACCAAATATGGCTGCGGTGTTGCGCAATGCGGCGCCTGTACCGTTCACGTGGATGGCCAGCAAGTTCGCTCCTGCAGCATGCCGCTCAGCGAAGCGGTGGGGAAGCAGATCACCACCATTGAAGGGCTCGCTGCCAATGGTGTGATGCACAAGGTGCAGCAGGCCTGGATCGACCACGACGTGCCGCAATGCGGTTATTGCCAGAGCGGCATGATCATGGCCGTCGCAGCGCTGTTGGAGATGATCCCGCAGCCCACCGATGAGGACATCGATCATGCGGTGACCAATATCTGCCGTTGCGGCACGTTCCAGCAGGTGCGTGAAGCCATCCACTCCGCAGCCGGCGTTTGAGGGAGGCGATCATGGCTCATGGTTCTCTCTCGAAGTCTCCGGTCCTTAACCGTCGCGCTTTCGTGCTGGGCACCGCCGCCGTCGGCAGCGGGCTGGCGCTCGGTTTCGATCTTCACCTCGGCGGCCCCGTGGCAGCTCACGCCGCGGATATTCCGCCCGAGGTGAATGCCTGGGTGGTGATCAAGCCCGACGATACGGTGGTGGTGCGTATCGCGCGCTCGGAGATGGGGCAGGGCACGTTGACCGGTCTCGCGCAGCTCGTGGCCGAAGAACTCGAATGCGATTGGTCGAAAGTCACGACCGAATATCCGACGCCGGGCCAGAGCATTGCGCGCAAGCGCGTATGGGGCGACTTCTCCACCGGCGGCAGCCGCGGCATCCGCACCTCGCATGACTATGTCCGCAAGGGCGGCGCCGCAGCGCGGATGATGCTGATCCAGGCAGCGGCCAACGAGTGGGCCGTGCCGGCGGCGGAATGCACGGCCGCGAACAGCGTGATCACCCATACGCCGTCAGGCCGGACAGTGACCTTCGGCAAGGTAGCTGACGCTGCGGGCAAGCTTGAGCCTCCGAAAGACGTTCCGCTCAAGGACCCGAAGGACTGGAAGATTGCCGGCAAGCCGCTGCGACGTCTCGACACCGTCGAGAAGGTCAATGGCAAGATGATCTACGGCGCCGATGTCACGATGCCCGGCATGCTGAATGCCGCGATCAAGGATTGTCCCGTATTCGGCGGCAAGCTGAAGAGCTTTGACGACAGCAAGATCACCGGCATGAAGGGCGTCAAGAAGGTTGTCCGGGTTGGCGATACGGCGGTGGCCGTCGTGGCCGATACCTGGTGGCGCGCCAAGACGGCGCTCGAGGCGCTGCCGGTGGTGTGGGACGAGGGCCCGAACGCCAATGTCACCAGCGCCTCCATCGCCAAATGGCTGGAAGAGGGGCTCGATCCCGCACAGCCCGCCTTCATCGCCAACAAAAACGGCGACGCGAAAGCGGCGATTGCCGGTGCGGCGAAGAAGGTGGAGGCGGTCTACGCATATCCGTTCCAGAACCACGCCACCATGGAGCCGATGAACGCCACGGCGCTTTATACAGCGGACAAATGCGAGGTCTGGACCGGCACGCAGAACGGCGAGGCGGTGTTCGCTGCAGTTGTCGAAGCGTCGGGCCTGCCGAGCGACAAATGCGAGGTCTACAAGATCATGCCCGGTGGCGGCTTCGGCCGTCGCGGCATGACCGATTATGTCCGGCAGGCCGTGGCCATCGCCAAGCAGATGCCCGGCGTCCCGATCAAGCTGATGTGGACGCGCGAAGAGGACATGTTGCATGGTCGCTATCACCCGATCACGCAGAGCAAACTGGTCGGCGCCTTCGATGCCGACAACAACCTGATAGGCCTGCATCTGCGCATCTCGGGCCAGTCGATCCTGGCCAGCGTGCGGCCCGAGGGCATGCAGAACGGCATGGACCCTGTGGTGTTCCAGGGGCTCAACACGTCAGGCGAAGCGGCAATCGGCTACACGATCCCCAATCTCCTGATCGACCATTCGATGCGCAACCCGCATGTGCCGCCCGGCTTCTGGCGCGGCGTCAATGTAAATCAGAATGCGATCTATCTCGAATGCTTCATGGATGAGCTGGCGCATTCGGTCGGACAGGACCCAGTGGAATTCCGCCGCAAGCTTATGTCGAAGCATCCCAAGCATCTCGCGGTGCTGAATGCGGTGGCCGACAAAATCGGCTGGACGACGCCGGCGCCGCAGGGCGTGTTCCGCGGCATCTGCCAGCATATGGGCTTTGGCAGCTATGTGGCGGCAGCGACCGAAATCTCGGTGACCGATGGCAACAAGATCAAGATCCATCGCATCGTCGCCGCCACCGATCCCGGCCATGCGGTGAATCCATGGCAGATTGATCGCCAGATCGCAGGCTCCTTCGTCTATGGCCTGTCGGCGCTGTTCTACGGCGAATGCACGGTGCAGGGCGGCCGTATCGAGCAGGAGAATTTTGACACCTATCAGTCGATGACGCTGAAGGAGATGCCGAAAGTGGAATCGATCCTGATGCCGTCAGGCGGTTTCTGGGGCGGTGTCGGCGAACCCACGATCTGCGTCGCGGCGCCGGCGGTGCTCAATGCGTTCTTCGCAGCGACGGGCAAGCGGATCCGTTCTGTGCCGCTCAAGAGCCACGACATCACTTTCGCATAGGGATGCTATGACAAGGCGTTTCGCAGATCGGGCTGGATATCTTGATGTGAGAGCGCTGGCTGCCACGCTGGCCGTCATTTCTATTGGCCCGGCGATGGCGGCTTCCGCGCCACCGCCCGGCGCGGCTTCATGCTCAGGCTGCCATGCGGTGCAAGGCGCGGCATCGTCGGCAATCCCACCCATCCATGGGCGCGATGCCGGCGAGATCACGGAGGCAATGACTGGCTTCCGTAACGGTACAAGGCCTGCCACAGTGATGGGCCGGATCGCCAAGGGTTTTTCCGATGATGAGCTTCGTCCGATCGCGGCCTGGCTCGCGGAACAGAAGTAGCGTGCGCCGATGACCCAACCTCATCTGACATCCCGACGGACGTTCCTTGGTCAGACGGCCGCTGCCGCGGCGGCGTTGATGGTGACAGGGCCGGCGATCGCACAGACGCGCCCTCGTGTGGTGGTGATCGGCGGCGGCTTCGGTGGCGTCAGCTGTGCACGGACGCTGCATGCTCTCGATGGCAAACTCGACGTCACATTGGTCGAGCCCAATCGCACGTTCACGGCATGCCCGATGAGCAATGAAGTCATTGCCGGGGATCGTGCCATCGAGGCGCAGCAGTTCGGCTATGACAAGGTCGTGGCCGGCGGCGTGAAGATGGCGACAAAGGCGGCCACCAAGATCGACGCTGCGGCACGCAGCGTCGGGCTCGCGGACGGTACAACGCTCGCATATGACCGTCTGGTTCTGTCGCCGGGGATCGACCTGCGCTTCGACGCCTTGCAGGGCTATGACGAAGCGGCGGCCGCGCGCATGCCGCATGCCTGGAAGGCTGGAGAGCAGACGCTGCTGCTGCGACGCCAGTTGGAAGCTATGGACGATGGCGGACTGGTCGTGATCTCGGTGCCGGCCAATCCCTATCGCTGCCCGCCCGGACCCTATGAGCGCGCCAGCCTGATCGGGCACTATCTGAAGACGAAGAAGCCGCGCTCCAAGCTGATCATTCTCGATTCCAAGGATGCCTTCTCGAAGCAGCGGCTGTTCCTGCAGGCATGGCAGGAGCTTTATCCCGGCCTCGTCGAATGGGTCGGGCTGTCGCATGGCGGCAAGGTCACGTCGGTGGATGCCGCGACCAATACGCTCGTCACCGAATTCGACAAGCACAAGGCGGCTGTCGCCAATGTGCTGCCGCCACAGCGGGCAGGGCAGATCGCCGCCATTGCGGGCGTGACCGATCGCTCCGGCTGGTGCCCGATTGATCCCGTCACGTTCGAGTCGAAGCAAGTTCCGAACATCCATGTCATTGGCGACGCCTGTATCGCCGGCGGCATGCCGAAATCGGCTTTCTCCGCCAATGCACAGGCAAAGGCTTGCGCGAGCGCGGTGGTGTCATTGCTGGCGGGTGCCGCGCCGGCTGCACCCAAGTTGATCAACACCTGCTACAGTCTTGTTGCGCCGGATTACGGGATTTCCATCGCCGGCGTCTATCAGCCGAAAAACGGCTTACTGACCGATGTCGAGGGCGCGGGCGGCACCAGCCCGCTCGAAGCGACGCTCACGTTCCGCAATCAGGAAGCCGTCTATGCGCGCTCCTGGTTCGACACCATCACAGGCGAAGTTTTTGGCTAGGCGCAAGCGTGACATCGCAATGGGAGTGGGTGCTGTCACTTTCTTGCTGGCCGGTACGGCGATGAGCGAGGCGTTGCGTCCATACGATGTCATCGACGATGCCATTCCAGCGTCGCTGACGGGACGTTCGGGCGACGTTGCGCGTGGGCGTGCGATCGTTGTCGCCCGGCAGAACACCTGCCTGCTGTGCCATAGTGGCCCTTTCGCCGAGCAGAAATTCCAAGGAAATCTGGCTCCGGATCTGACCGGCACCGGCATGCGGTGGTCGCAGGGGCAGTTGCGGCTGCGACTGGTCGATGCTTCGCGCCTCAATACGGCGACGATCATGCCGTCTTATTACCGGACCGAAGGTCTTGAGCGCGTCGGTGCGAACTGGCGTGACAAGCCGATCCTGTCGGCAGAGCAGATCGAGGATGTGGTGGCCTATCTCGAGACACTGAAAGACCCATGACGCAGACAGCAGCGATACAGAAACTCGACGATGCGGATCGCCGTCGGCTGTTGGCCCTTGGTGCCGGCGCCGTGGTGGCCCTAGTCGGTCACCGCCCGGCGCAGGCGACGCCCGACATGATGAAGGCGGCCATCCGCGATGTCGTCAAAGGTGCGGTTGTTCGCAGCGGAAAGGTGAAGCTCGACGTGCCGCCGCTCGTGGAGAACGGCAACACCGTTCCGCTCACGGTATCGGTGGCGAGCCCGATGACCGAGGCCGAGCATGTGGTCAGCATCCATGTTTTCAATGAGAAGAATCCGCAGCCGAATGTCGGCAACTTCTATATCGGTCCGCGCGCGGGGCGCGCTCAGGTCTCGACGCGTATCCGGCTCGCCGATACGCAGACGTTGACGGCTATCGCGAAACTGTCGGACGGTTCGTTCTGGTCGGCCACTGCGGATGTCGTGGTGACGCTCGCGGCTTGCACCGAGGAGGCGAGCTGATGGCGGCCGCATTGGTCAATGTGCCGGCGACCGCGAAGCGCGGAGACGTCATCGAGATCAAGGCGCTGATGTCGCACGTCATGGAGACGGGCTACCGCCACACCGAGACCGGCGAAATCATTCCGCGCAACATCATCACCAGCTTCACCTGCCGCTATGATGGTGTCGAGGTGTTTCGCGCCGATCTGTTTCCTGCCTCGTCGGCCAATCCGTTCATTTCGTTCTTCACCATGGCCACCGAGAGTGGCACGTTCGAATTCAAATGGATCGGCGATCGTGGTTTCCAGGAAACCGCTTCGGCGAACATCACTGTTTCATGATCTCCGCGCGTGCGATCATTGCTTTTCTGCTGGTGTGGCTGGCGATGCCGCTATCCAGTGACGCTGCCGAGATCGCGCCTGACCAGCGCAGATCCGGATCGTCTTTCATGGCGCCGGAAACACGGGCCATGCAGGACGACGACACGTCCAATCCCGGCATGTTGTGGGTGCTGGATGGCTATGCACTGTGGAAGGCCAAGAGCAGTCCGTCAGAGAAGTCCTGCACGGATTGCCATGGCGACATCGGTGCCATGCGCGGCGTCAGCGCAAAATATCCGGCCTTCGACGAGGTGTTGAAGCAGCCGGTCGATCTCGAACAGCGAATCAATCTTTGCCGCACACGTCACCAGGATGAGGCGCCGCTTGCCGATGACAGCCGTGAACTGCTGGCGTTGACGGCCTTGATCGGACGCCAGTCTCGCGGGCTGCCGATCGAAGCGGGCAATGATCCGCGGGTTGCGGACTTCGTCGCCAAGGGGCGCGACCTGTTCACGCGCCGGCAGGGGCAACTTAATCTCGCCTGCAGCAACTGCCATGACGATAACTGGGATCGGCAGCTGGCCGGTTCGTCCATCACCCAGGCGCATCCCACGGGTTATCCGCTCTATCGGCTCGAGTGGCAAAGTCTCGGATCGCTCAAGCGCCGTCTCCGCAATTGCATGACCGGCGTGCGCGCGCAGCCTTATGCCAACGACTCAGAGGAGTTGATCAATCTGCAACTCTATCTCGCGTCTCGCGCCAATGGTCTGGCGGTCGAGACGCCGGCAATCCGTCCCTAGATCGCCGGGAAGGTCAGAAAAGCCCCGCTAAACGTTGGCAACAGACTTTCGTTCCCGCGCGGTACAAAAATAATTGAGTAGGCCATCCCGCACTGCGGCTGTAATTGTCGAATGCGTTTTAGAAGCAATCGAATGTAGGCGTACATTCGACGACAAGGACAACAGCGATGGCTGCGTTCACCCTCAAGATCAATGGGGAGTCGCGTCAGATCGACGTCGCCCCCGATACCCCGCTCCTTTGGGCTATCCGAGACGGCGCCGGGCTGACCGGCACCAAATATGGCTGCGGCGTCGCGCAATGCGGTGCCTGCACGGTCTATCTCGATGGCCAACCCGTGCGCTCCTGCTCGATGCCGGTCTCGGCTGTCGGCTCAAGCGAGGTCACAACCATCGAAGGGGTGACCAGCAAGGAAGCCAAGGCAGTGCAGGCCGCATGGGTCGCCCACGATGTGCCGCAATGCGGCTACTGCCAGTCCGGCCAGGTCATGAGCGCAGCTGCGCTGCTCGGCCTCAATCCCAAGCCCACTGATGAAGACATCGACTTGGCGATGAACGGCAATATCTGCCGCTGTGCCACCTATGTCCGCATCCGCGCCGCGATCCATAGCGCCGCGAAAACGCTGGAGGGCTGAGCCATGACTGTTCACGACACCAAGCTCTCGCGTCGCACGCTGCTCAAGGCCGGTGCAGGCCTCGTCATCGGCGCCTATGTGGCGCGCGGCGACAAACTGTTTGCGCAGGCCGCAGCACCGCCGAAGGTCAATATCGCGCCGAATACGTTTTTGATCATCAAGCCTGACAACACCGTCACGGTGCTGTGCAAGGGCATTGAGTTCGGGCAGGGGCCGTTCACCGGCATGGCGACGCTTGTCGCCGAAGAGCTCGATGCCGACTGGTCGCAGATGCGCGCCGACCATGCGCCGTCGAATCCGGTCCTCTACAAGAATCTCGCTTTCGGCATGCAGGGCACTGGCGGCTCCACCGCTATTGCGAATTCCTACGTCCAGATGCGCCAGGTCGGGGCGGCCGCTCGGGAAATGCTGGTCGCTGCCGCTGCCGAGGCGTGGCAGGTGCCCGCTGGGGAGATCACCGTCGAGAAGGGCGTGATCAAACATGGATCGGACAAGGAAGGTCGGTTCGGTGAGTTCGCCGAAAAGGCGATGGCCATGCCGGTGCCGGCCGATCCGAAGCTGAAGGACCCGGCGAACTTCAAGCTCATTGGCAAGGAAGGCGTGGTAAAGCGCCTCGACAGTGCCGACAAGAGCAATGGCAAGGCATTCTTCACGCTCGATATCAACGAGCCCGACATGCTCACGGTGGTCGTGGCGCGCTCGCCGAAATTCGGCGGCAAGGTGAAGTCGTTCGATGCGACGGCAGCGAAAGCTGTTGCGGGTGTGGTCGATGTCAAGCAGGTGCCGACCGGCGTGGCAGTCTACGCCAAAGGCTTCTGGGCGGCGAAGACGGGCCGCGAGGCGCTGAAGATCACCTGGGATGACAGCAAGGCCGAGAAACGTGGCAGCGCGGAATTGCTGCAACAATTCCGCACGCTGTCGAAAACGCAGGGCAAGCTGGTCAAGGCTGAAGGCAAGTTCGAGGAATCCATGGCCAAGGGCGGCCGTGTCGTCGAAGTCGAATATGTCTTCCCCTATCTCGCCCACGCCGCGATGGAGCCGCTGAACGCGTACCTCAAATGGGACGGTGACACGGCTTACGCGAAATATGGCTGCCAGTTCCCAACGCCGGACCATCAGGCGATCTCGAAGGTGCTCGGTCTGCCCATCGAGAAAGTGAAGATCGATGTGATCCTTGCCGGCGGCAGCTTCGGTCGCCGCGCGCAACAGACCACGCATCAGGCTGCCGAACTGGCTGAAGTCGCCAAGGCGATCGGGCCGGGCAAGGGCATCAAGCTGGTCTGGACTCGCGAAGACGATATGCGTGGTGGCTATTATCGGCCCTATGCCATTCACCGCATGCGTGGCGCGGTGCGCGACGGAAAGATCGAGGCCTGGAGTGACACCATCGTTTCACAGTCGATCATGAAGGGCTCGTTCTTCGAACAGATCATGTTCAAGGACGGCCTCGATCCGACCTCCTATGAAGGCTCGAACGAGATCCCCTACGAAGTCGCGAATTTCCGTTGCGACATGCATCAGGTCGATGTTGGCGTTCCGGTGTTGTGGTGGCGCTCGGTGGGCCACACCCATACCGGCTACGTGGTCGAGGCCTTTGTCGATGAGTTGCTGGAAGCTGCCGGCAAGGATCCGGTGGAAGGCCGGCTCGAACTGCTCGGCAAGAAGCCGCGTCATGCCGGCGTGCTGAAAGCCGTCGCCGAACTTGCCGACTGGAAGAACTACAAGGTGCCGGAAGGCCGCGCCCGCGGCGTTGCCGTGGTCGAGAGTTTTAAAACTTTTGTCGCGCAGGTGGTCGAACTGTCGATGACCGAGGATGGGCCAAAAGTACACAAGGTCTGGTGTGCCGTGGATTGTGGTGTCGCCGTCAATCCTGACATCATCCGTGCGCAGATGGAAGGCGGCATCGGGTTTGGCCTCGGCCACATCCTCTATGCCGAGCAGACGCTCGATGCCGGCGCGCCAGTGTCCGGCAATTTCGACACCTACCGCTCGCTGCGAATTAACGAGATGCCGGAGGTCGAGGTGGTGATCGTGAAGTCGACCGAAAAACCTTCGGGCGTCGGTGAGCCCGGCGTGCCGCCGCTCGGGCCGGCCGTTGCCAATGCCATGGCCAAGCTCGGCCTCGGACGACCGCGACAACTGCCCATCGTACCCGGAGCCTCGGCATGAACAAACTGGTGAAGTATGCAATGCTGGCGCTGGTCGCCGGTGGGCTGTCGGCTGGCGCGCTGTCCGTTGCGCAGTTCGGCACAAACGAAGCCGATGCTGCGGTCAGCAATCCGAAAACGCTGCAGCCGGTCTCGGCTTTTGCCAAGATCAAGAACAAGAACGAGCGCGCGGTCGCGCTGTTCAATGAGGCCGGCAAGGTGATCCAGTCGCCGCGCTGTTTGAACTGCCATCCGGCCGGCGATCGTCCAACCCAGACCGATCGCATGCGTCCGCACATCCCGCTGGTGGTGCGCGGCGAGGGCGGCATGGGCGCGGCTGGCGGTCTCGCCTGCACGACCTGT
Source organism: Tardiphaga alba (assembly GCF_018279705.1). Lineage (NCBI taxonomy): Bacteria > Pseudomonadati > Pseudomonadota > Alphaproteobacteria > Hyphomicrobiales > Nitrobacteraceae > Tardiphaga > Tardiphaga alba. The sequence goes on along the minus strand of NZ_CP036498.1, from coordinate 3,769,225 downwards.
CACCACGAAGAAAATTTTGACGCCGCTAATGTGCCGGGCAATGCGAAGTGGTCGCTGGCGCCGATCGAGATGGCCTGGCAGGGCAAGACGCTTGGTCAGATCTGCGCGCAGATCAAGGACAAGGAGCGCAACGGCGGCAAGGACATGGCTGCGCTCGTGCACCACATGGCCGAGGATGAGCTGGTCGGCTGGGGCTGGAAGCCCGGCGGCAACCGCACCCCGGCGCCGGGCACGCAAAAACAGTTCGGTGAACTGATCAAGGCGTGGGCGGATGCGGGGGCAGCTTGTCCGAAGGGGTGACCAATCTGTCAAGGGGCGCCGCGCAAGCGCGCCCCTTACTATTCTTGTTCGCGTAGCTCGGTCTCGAAGTCTCGTCCACCATAGGCGATCGTGACAATCTGCACCTGCGTGTCTGTGACTTGAAAAATGATCGTTGCCCGCCGTTCGAAGCCAATCGTGCGAAGGTTGGGACGAATATCGTCGCGCCTCGTGCCGCGCTCGGGAAAATGGGCCAAGGCCATGCAGGCTGCGTAAAGTCGGTCGAGATAGCGGCTGGCGATCGCTTCGCCAGCTTGGCTACCGATGTAGACTGACAATGACGTCAGGTCATTGCTCGCTTTGTCGAGAAATATGACGTCATGTGTCACGCTTCGCGGCCTTTGCTTGGCTCGCTATCGCGGCGCGTGCGCGCCTGAAGGCCTCATCGATCGGCACGGATGGCGCCTTGCTGGCGAACGCCGCTTCGACCTCGCGGCGTAGAAAGTGGTCGAAAGCTTTGTTCCGCTCGTCCAGAGCGTGTAAGGCGTCGCCGATCACATCGCTCGGGCTTTCATATTCGCCATTATCGAGGTGACGCTGCAGCAGTTCTTGCTGTTCAAGGGTCAGTTCGACCTGCAATGCTTTCGCTACCATCGTCGCTCATCCCTGTCTCGCAGCGCAGTCTAGCACGGGCTGGGCCCGTCGGGGATTAGAGTTCCCCGGCAAAAACGATGCCAGTTCGGCACTTCCCACTTGGCAAGCCGATAAAGACTCGTTAAACAGCCGCCTCTGGACTTGCTGGCCTATGCTGGCACGTCTGTGTTCGTATTCCGACAACCCGGTATCTAGGAGACCTTTCCTTTCAGGCTATCCGCATGGATCGCTCGAAGGGCGCGGGATCTACGACCCGGTTTTGACGAAAGCGAGCAGGGGTCTTTGAGAGGTCAATCATGGCCGATCGATGATCTCGAATCCTGTCCAAGACTGCTGGCGCCCGCGACAAATTCACGTGCTGAACGTGAGTTCGATCAACGGCTTAATCCTCAAGCCAGCATAGATGGGTGAAGACTGATTTCGCCAATGCCGCCATGCGGCTGACAGCGTATTTGGTTCGAACCTCGACACCCCGCGCTTTGGCTGCTTGCAGCCTGGGTTCGGGAGGGCAGGCTATCATGATCGTCTCGCCCGAGATGTCTGGAGGCTGTGTGTCTCGAGGTCATGTCGGTGGGGCGGTTGGGTGCAAACCGGCGGTCTCATCTCGATCGAGACTGCCAACCGGAGAGAGCTTGCTGTGGAAAGAGCGGCTAAAAAGGACGCGGTCGAAGCGCTGAACGGGGTCTTCAAGACCACCGGCGTTGCGGTCGTCGCCCATTATTCCGGCCTCACCGTTGCCCAGATGCAGACCCTGCGTAAGCAGATGAAGCAGGCGGGTGCCTCGGTGAAGGTCTCGAAAAACCGTCTCGCCAAAATTGCTCTTGAAGGCACGGATGTTGTTGCCATCGGTTCCCTGCTGAAGGGCCCGACTGTGATCGCCACTTCGGACGATCCGGTAGCTGCACCGAAGATTGCCGTCGAATTTGCCAAGGCGAACGACAAGTTCGTCATTCTTGGCGGCTCGATGGGCAAGACAGTCCTGAACGTCGACAGCGTCAAGGCCCTGGCCGCGCTGCCCTCGCTCGACGAACTGCGCGGCAAACTCGTTGGCCTCCTTGTGGCGCCGGCGACCAAGATCGCTCAGCTGTCGACAGCACCCGCGGCAAAGGTCGCGCGCGTTGTTCAGGCCTATGCCTCAAAGAGCGAAGCGGCCTGACGCCCTTCGCAATCAAACTGGTTCGAACCAAATACGCTTAAGGATATAGACAATGGCTGACCTCAATAAGATCGTTGACGACCTCTCGAGCCTGACCGTGCTCGAAGCCGCCGAACTCGCCAAGCTGCTCGAAGAGAAGTGGGGCGTTTCGGCTGCCGCTGCCGTGGCTGTTGCCGCTGCTCCGGGCGCTGGTGGCGGTGCTGCTGCTGCTGAAGAAAAGACCGACTTCACGATCGTCCTGGCTTCGGCTGGCGACAAGAAGATCGAAGTCATTAAGGAAGTCCGTGCGATCACCGGTCTCGGCCTCAAGGAAGCCAAGGACCTGGTCGAAGGCGCGCCGAAGCCCCTCAAGGAAGGCGTTGCCAAGGACGAAGCCGAAAAGATCAAGGCTCAGCTCGAGAAGGCTGGCGCCAAGGTCGAGCTCAAGTAAGACCTTTGAGTTCCCGGGAAGGGCGGCCTTCGGGCCGCTCTTCCTACGGGGCTTACGTGTATCCAGCGATGGCTGCACACAAGAAAGTGTGGGGAAGCTGAGGGAACGACCCTCGAATCTCCATGATTGCCGCCCCATATCGGGTCGGCGGCAGATAAGCGCGGTTTGACGGCGAGAGCGGTAACGTTCTATCCTAAGCCGTTGGGAGATTGGCCAATTTCGGGCTTTTCGGTCCGCAGCTAGATGGTTTTGGACGGGCGAGGTGCTGTCAGGCATCGCGCACGTCGTTTTGCGTTCTGGGGTTTGAACGCTCGATTTAGGGATTTTGTTCCTGAATCTGGGCGCGGATTTCGGGGCGGTGTCGGAAAAATTCAACCCGGAGGCGGCGGCAGCTGTGCTCTGGAAGGTTCGCCCCTCCCGGGCGACGCAATGAGAGGCCACGATGGGTCAGCAGACGTTCACCGGTCGCAAGCGCGTTCGTAAGTTCTTCGGTCACATCAAGGAAGTCGCCGAGATGCCGAACCTCATCGAGGTTCAGAAGGCGTCCTACGACCAGTTCCTGATGGTTGACGAGCCCACGGGCGGCCGCCTGGATGAGGGCCTGCAGGCTGTTTTCCGTTCGGTGTTCCCGATCTCGGATTTCGCCGGCACCTCGATGCTCGAATTCGTCCGCTACGAATTCGAGCCGCCGAAATATGACGTGGACGAGTGCCGCCAGCGCGGCATGACCTATGCTGCGCCGCTGAAGGTGACGCTGCGCCTGATCGTGTTCGATATCGACGAAGAAACCGGCGCCAAGTCCGTCAAGGACATCAAGGAGCAGGACGTCTACATGGGCGACATCCCGCTCATGACGATGAATGGCACCTTCGTGGTGAACGGCACCGAGCGCGTCATCGTCTCGCAGATGCATCGTTCGCCGGGCGTGTTCTTCGATCACGACAAGGGCAAGACCCATTCGTCGGGCAAGCTGCTGTTCGCTGCGCGTGTCATCCCGTATCGCGGTTCGTGGCTGGACATCGAGTTCGACGCCAAGGACATCGTGTTCGCGCGTATCGACCGTCGCCGCAAGATTCCGGTGACGTCGCTGATGTATGCGCTGGGCCTGGACGGCGAAGAGATCCTGTCCACGTTCTACCAGAAGATCATCTACAAGCAGATCAAGGAAGGCGGCTGGCGCGTTCCGTTCGATCCGTCGCGGTTCCGCGGCTATTCGACCGTCAACGACCTGATCGACGCCGACACCGGAAAGGTTGCGCTCGAAGCCGGCAAGAAGCTCACCGTGCGCGCTGCCCGTCAGCTCGCCGAGAAGGGCCTCAAAGCGCTGCAGCTCACCGATGAAGATCTGATCGGCAGCTATCTTGCCGACGACCTGGTCAATGCGAAGACCGGTGAAATCTACGCCGAAGCCGGCGAAGAAATCACCGAGAAGCTGCTCAAGGCGCTCGACGAAGAGGGCTACAAGGAGCTGCCGCTGCTCGACATCGACCATGTCAATATCGGCGCCTACATCCGCAACACGCTCGCGGCCGACAAGAACGTGACGCGTGAAGACGCGCTGTTCGACATCTATCGCGTGATGCGTCCGGGCGAGCCGCCGACCCTCGAGTCCGCGCAGAACATGTTCCAGTCGCTGTTCTTCGACGCCGAGCGCTACGACCTCTCGGCCGTGGGCCGCGTGAAGATGAACATGCGCCTCGAACTCGATGCGCCGGACACCCATCGCACGCTGCGCAAGGAAGACATCCTCTCGGTCATCAAGACCCTGGTGGACCTACGTGACGGCAAGGGCGAAATCGACGACATCGACCATCTCGGCAACCGCCGTGTGCGTTCGGTCGGCGAGCTGATGGAGAATCAGTATCGCGTCGGTCTGCTGCGCATGGAGCGCGCCATCAAGGAGCGCATGTCGTCGGTGGATATCGACACCGTGATGCCGCAGGACCTCATCAACGCGAAGCCTGCCGCCGCAGCCGTGCGTGAATTCTTCGGCTCGTCGCAGCTGTCGCAGTTCATGGACCAGACCAACCCGCTGTCGGAAATCACCCACAAGCGTCGTCTCTCGGCGCTTGGACCGGGCGGTCTGACCCGCGAGCGCGCCGGCTTTGAAGTCCGCGACGTGCATCCGACCCACTATGGCCGTATCTGCCCGATCGAGACGCCGGAAGGCCCGAACATCGGTCTGATCAACTCGCTCGCCACCTTCGCGCGCGTGAACAAGTACGGCTTCGTCGAGACCCCGTATCGCAAGGTCAAGGAAGGCCGCGTCACCGACGAGGTCGTGTACCTGTCGGCGATGGAAGAGGGCCGTTACTCGGTGGCGCAGGCCAACGTTCCGCTGGATGCCAAGGGCCACTTCACCGATGAAATGGTGATCTGCCGTCACGCCGGCGACGTGATGCCGCTGCCGGCCGACAAGGTCGATTACATGGACGTGTCGCCGAAGCAGCTCGTTTCGGTCGCCGCGGCACTGATCCCGTTCCTCGAGAACGACGACGCCAACCGCGCGCTGATGGGCTCGAACATGCAGCGTCAGGCCGTGCCGCTGGTGCGTGCTGAAGCGCCGTTCGTGGGCACCGGCATGGAAGCTGTCGTGGCCCGCGACTCCGGTGCTGCGATCGCCGCCCGCCGCTCGGGTGTCATCGACCAGATCGACGCAACCCGCGTGGTTATCCGTGCGACCGAAGATCTCGATCCGACGAAGTCGGGCGTCGATATCTATCGTCTCATGAAGTATCAGCGCTCGAACCAGTCGACCTGCATCAACCAGCGTCCGCTGGTGAAGGTTGGTGACGTCGTGCGCAAGGGCGACATCATCGCCGACGGTCCGTCGACCGATCTCGGTGAACTCGCGCTCGGCCGTAACGTGCTTGTCGCGTTCATGCCGTGGAATGGCTACAACTTCGAAGACTCGATCCTGCTCTCCGAGCGGATCGTGAAGGAAGACGTCTTCACCTCGATCCACATCGAGGAATTCGAAGTGATGGCCCGCGACACCAAGCTCGGTCCTGAGGAAATCACCCGCGACATTCCGAACGTGTCGGAAGAAGCGCTGAAGAACCTCGACGAAGCTGGCATCGTGTATATCGGCGCAGAAGTCCGCGCCGGCGACATCCTGGTCGGCAAGATCACCCCGAAGGGCGAGAGCCCGATGACGCCGGAAGAAAAGCTCCTGCGCGCCATCTTCGGTGAAAAGGCGTCGGACGTTCGCGATACCTCGCTCCGCGTGCCTCCGGGCGTGCAGGGCACCATCGTGGAAGTCCGCGTGTTCAACCGCCACGGCGTCGACAAGGACGAGCGCGCGCTGGCGATCGAGCGCGAAGAGATCGAACGTCTCGCCAAGGACCGTGACGACGAACAGGCCATCCTGGATCGTAACGTCTATGGCCGTCTGGCTGATCTTCTGGAGAACAAGGTCGGCATCGCCGGTCCGAAGGGCTTCAAGAAGGACAGCAAGATCACGCGCGCCGTGCTAGACGAGAATCCGCGGTCGCAGTGGTGGATGTTTGCCACCGCGAACGACAAGCTGATGACCGAAATCGAAGCGATGCGTAAGCAGTACGACGAATCGAAGAAGGGCCTTGAACAGCGCTTCCTCGACAAGGTCGAGAAGCTGCAGCGTGGCGACGAACTGCCCCCGGGCGTGATGAAGATGGTCAAGGTCTTCGTCGCTGTGAAGCGCAAGATCCAGCCGGGCGACAAGATGGCCGGCCGTCACGGTAACAAGGGCGTCGTGTCGAAGATCGTTCCGATCGAAGACATGCCGTTCCTCGAAGACGGTACCCATGCGGACATCGTGCTCAATCCGCTGGGCGTGCCGTCGCGCATGAATGTCGGTCAGATCCTCGAGACGCATCTCGGTTGGGCCTGCGCCGGCATGGGCAAGAAGATCGGCGAAACCATCGACGCCTTCTACCAGCGTCAGGATCTCAAGCCGCTGCGCGAGACCCTCAAGAACGTCTATGGCGATGATGAAGTCATCAAGTCGCTGAACGACAACGAACTGATCGAGCTTGCGCGCAACCTCAAGCCGGGCGTGCCGATCGCAACGCCGGTGTTCGACGGTGCGAAGGAAGCCGACATCGAAGACATGCTGAAGCTGGCAGGCTTCGACAAGTCGGGCCAGTCGACCGTCTATGACGGCCGCACCGGCGACCAGTTCGATCGCAAGGTGACCGTGGGCTACATCTATATGCTCAAGCTTCACCATCTCGTGGACGACAAGATCCACGCGCGTTCGATCGGTCCGTACTCGCTCGTCACGCAGCAGCCGCTGGGTGGTAAGGCGCAGTTCGGCGGTCAGCGCTTCGGTGAAATGGAAGTGTGGGCACTGGAAGCATACGGCGCGGCTTACACGCTGCAGGAAATGCTGACAGTGAAGTCGGACGACGTCGCGGGCCGTACCAAGGTCTACGAGGCGATCGTACGCGGCGACGACACGTTCGAGGCCGGTATCCCGGAATCGTTCAACGTGCTCGTGAAGGAAATGCGCTCGCTCGGCCTCAACGTCGATCTGCACAATTCCAAGCTGCCGGGCCCGACCTCCGAGGCTGCCGAGTAATTCAATGCGTCACGCCCGGCCTCGCGGCCGGGCGTCTGCGCCGCAGCCCGGACGTATGGCAGCGCGCGTGACTAAAGAATTTCGAATTTGCTGCTGATGGCGATCGGCACGCGAGGAGAAGACCATGAACCAAGAAATTATGAATCTCTTCAACCCGACGACACCGGCTCAGGTCTTCGACCAGATCCGGATCTCGATCGCGAGCCCCGAGAAGATTCTGTCCTGGTCCTACGGCGAGATCAAGAAGCCGGAAACCATCAACTATCGTACCTTCAAGCCCGAGCGCGACGGCCTGTTCTGCGCCCGCATCTTCGGGCCGATCAAGGATTACGAGTGCTTGTGCGGCAAGTACAAGCGCATGAAGTACAAGGGCATCATCTGCGAGAAGTGCTCGGTCGAAGTGACCCTGTCGCGCGTCCGTCGCGAGCGCATGGGTCACATCGAGCTGGCTGCGCCGGTCGCTCATATCTGGTTCCTGAAGTCGCTGCCGTCGCGCATCGGCCAGCTGCTGGACATGACGCTCAAGGATCTCGAGCGCATCCTGTACTTCGAATATTACGTCGTTCTCGAGCCGGGTCTCACCGCGCTCAAGGACCGTCAGCTGCTGTCTGAAGACGAGTATCTGAAGGCCCAGGACGAATACGGCCAGGACTCGTTCACCGCCATGATCGGCGCGGAAGCGATCCGCGAGCTGCTGCGTGGCCTCGACCTCGAGAAGCTCGACGTCGAACTGCGTGCCGAGATGAAGGAGACGGAATCCGACATCAAGCACAAGAAGCTCGCCAAGCGCTTGAAGATCGTCGAAGCCTTCCGCTTCTCCGGCAACAAGCCGGAATGGATGATCCTTACCGTCGTGCCGGTGATCCCGCCGGATCTGCGTCCGCTGGTGCCGCTCGATGGCGGCCGCTTCGCGACGTCGGACCTGAACGACCTGTATCGCCGCGTCATCAACCGTAACAACCGCTTGAAGCGTCTGATGGAGCTCCGCGCGCCGGACATCATCATCCGCAATGAAAAGCGTATGTTGCAGGAAGCCGTTGACGCGCTGTTCGACAACGGCCGCCGCGGCCGCGTCATCACCGGCGCCAACAAGCGTCCGCTGAAGTCGCTCGCCGACATGCTGAAGGGCAAGCAGGGCCGCTTCCGTCAGAATCTGCTCGGCAAGCGCGTCGACTACTCCGGCCGTTCGGTTATCGTGGTCGGCCCCGAGCTGCGCCTGCATCAGTGCGGCCTGCCGAAGAAGATGGCGCTCGAACTGTTCAAGCCGTTCATCTATTCGCGTCTCGACGCCAAGGGTCTGTCCACCACGGTGAAGCAGGCGAAGAAGCTCGTGGAGAAGGAACGTCCCGAGGTTTGGGACATCCTCGACGAGGTCATTCGCGAGCATCCCGTGCTGCTGAACCGCGCGCCGACGCTGCATCGTCTGGGCATCCAGGCGTTCGAGCCGGTGCTGATCGAAGGCAAGGCGATCCAGCTGCATCCGCTGGTCTGCTCGGCCTTCAACGCCGACTTCGACGGCGACCAGATGGCCGTGCACGTTCCGCTGTCGCTTGAAGCGCAGCTGGAAGCGCGCGTCCTGATGATGTCGACCAACAACATCCTGCATCCCGCGAACGGCCAGCCGATCATCGTGCCGTCGCAGGACATCGTGCTTGGTCTGTACTACCTGTCCACCATGCGCGCCGGCCTGCCGGGCGAGGGCAAGGTGTATCGCGAGATGTCGGAGATCGAGCATGCGCTGCATGCGAAGGTCATCCACCTCCACACCAAGATCAAGTATTCGTGGACCGGCCTCGACGCCGACGGCAAAACCGTCACGCGTCTGATCGAAACCACCCCGGGTCGCGCGATGCTCGGTCAGGTTCTGCCGAAGTCGCCGAAGGTGCCTTACGAGACCATCAACAAGTTGATGACGAAGAAGGAAATCTCCGGCGTCATCGATCAGGTCTATCGTCACTGCGGTCAGAAAGAGACCGTGATCTTCTGCGATCGCATCATGGCGCTCGGCTTCTACAACGCGTTCAAGGCCGGCATCTCGTTCGGCAAGGACGACATGGTCGTGCCCGCCACGAAGTGGAAGGTCGTCGATGCCACCCGCGCGTTCGCGAAGGACTTCGAGCAGCAGTATAACGACGGTCTGATCACCCACGGTGAGAAGTACAACAAGGTCGTGGATGCCTGGTCGAAGGCTTCGGAAGAAGTCGCCAAGGAGATGATGAAGGAAATCTCCTCGGTGAAGACCAATGCGCAGGGTGAAGAAGCCCAGATCAACTCGATCTACATGATGGCGCATTCCGGTGCTCGTGGTTCGCCGGCCCAGATGCGTCAGCTCGGTGGTATGCGCGGCCTGATGGCCAAGCCGTCGGGCGAGATCATCGAAACGCCGATCATCTCGAACTTCAAGGAAGGCCTGTCGGTTCTCGAATACTTCAACTCGACCCACGGCGCTCGTAAGGGCCTCGCGGACACCGCGTTGAAGACCGCGAACTCGGGTTATCTCACCCGTCGTCTGGTTGACGTCGCGCAGGACTGCATCATCACGCAGACCGATTGCGGCACCAATCTCGGCATCAAGATGCGCGCCATCGTCGATGCGGGCTCGGTGGTCGCGTCGCTGGCGTCGCGCATCCTCGGTCGCTCGGCTTGCGAAGACATCGTCGATCCGAACAGCGGTGAAGTGCTCATCAAGCGCAACACGCTGATGGAAGAGCGCGATGTGGATCGTCTGCAGAAGGCCGGCATCCAGGAAGTGAAGATCCGCTCGGCACTGACCTGCGAGCTGGTCGCTGGTATCTGCGCCACCTGCTACGGCCGCGATCTCGCGCGCGGTACGCCGGTCAACCACGGTGAAGCTGTCGGCGTTATCGCCGCGCAGTCGATCGGTGAACCCGGCACTCAGCTGACCATGCGTACGTTCCACATCGGCGGCGCTGCTCAGCTCAACGAGCAGTCGGTCATCGAGTCGAACTTCGACGGTAAGGTCACCATCCGCAACGAGGCTCTCGCCAAGAACGGCGAAGGTCACACGGTGGCAATGGTCCGCAACATGGTGATCGCGATCAGCGATGCCGATGGCACCGAGCGCGCGACGTATCGTATTCAGTACGGTGCCCGCGTTCACGTGGCCAATGGCGACACCGTCAAGCGCGGCCAGCGCATCACGGAATGGGATCCGTATTCCCGTCCGCTGCTGACCGAAGTCGACGGCACGATCGCGTTCGAGGATCTCATCGACGGCCAGTCCGTCACCGAAACCCTCGACGAATCGACTGGTATCGCCAAGCGCGTCATCATCGATTGGCGCTCGTCGCGCGCAGGTGCAGACCTGCGTCCGGCCATCGTCGTCAAGGGTTCGGATGGCAAGGTGCTAAAGCTGGCTCGCGGTGGCGATGCTCGTTACATGCTCTCGCCTGATGCGATCCTCTCGGTCGACGTCGGTGCCAAGGTTCAGGCTGGCGACATTCTCGCCCGTGTCTCGACCGAAAGCGCGAAGACGCGTGACATCACCGGCGGTCTGCCGCGCGTTGCCGAACTGTTCGAGGCCCGCAAGCCGAAGGACGCGGCGATCATCGCAGAGATCGGCGGCACCATCCGCTTCGGACGCGACTACAAGAACAAGCGTCGCATCTCGATCGAACCGCTCGACAAGCTTGAGGAGACTCGCGAGTACCTCATTCCGAAGGGCAAGCACATCCATCTGCAGGATGGTGATATCGTCGAAAAGGGCGACTTCATCGTCGAAGGCAATCCGGCGCCGCACGACATTCTGGCGATCAAGGGCATCGAGGAACTCGCTGCCTATCTGGTCAACGAAATCCAGGAAGTTTACCGGTTGCAGGGCGTGCTCATCAACGACAAGCACATCGAAGTGATTGTCCGTCAGATGCTGCAGAAGATCGAGGTCACCGATCAGGGCGACACCGACATGATCTCGGGTGAGCAGGTCGACAAGATCGAGTTCAACGCGCTCAATGCGAAGGCGGAAGAGGAAGGCAAGAAGCCGGCGACCGGAAATCCGGTGCTGCTCGGCATCACCAAGGCCTCGCTGCAGACGCGTTCGTTCTTCTCGGCGGCATCGTTCCAGGAGACCACCCGCGTCCTCACCGAGGCGGCGGTCAACGGCAAGGTCGATCCGCTCGAGGGTCTCAAGGAGAATGTCATTGTCGGCCGCCTGATCCCGGCCGGTACGGGCGCCTCCATGGCCAAGATCCGCGAGGTCGCCATGAAGCGCGACACGATGATCCAGGACGAGCGCGAGCGGCAGGCAGCTGTTGTTCCGTCGGCCCCGGAAGCCGAGCCGCTGGCTCTGCCGCCGGCCGAGTAAATCGATCACGCCTGACAAGAATCAAAAGGGCCGGCTTCACGCCGGCCCTTTTTTGTTGCGGGTTAGCCCATTTTGACTCATCGCATGGCGCTTGCGACCTCCGTTCATCTTTCCTTCAGGTCGAAAATGGTCTTAGTTGGAATGGTTTAGTGCGATCCGACGTAGGCAGGGGCAGTTCTGCAGCGGTCCGGATTCCGCCGTAGCGGTGAATGCGCTACAGCGATTTTTGCCGGGCGCGGCCGGCAGGCATTCAAGGCGCGAAAGAATTTAGATGCTTGATCTTGCGATTGTTGGTGGTGGTCCGGGCGGCCTGATGAGCGCCTGGTATCTCAAGAAGAAACTCGGCGATCTCTGCCGTGTCACCATCTATGAGGCTTCCGATCGTCTCGGCGGCAAGATCGTCACCCGCAAATTCGACTCGTCCCCGGCGATGTACGAGGCCGGCGTCGCCGAGATCTATGACTACTCGATGATCGGCCCGGACCCGCTGCGCGAACTGATCCAGCATTTCGGCCTGCAGACAATTCCGATGGATGCCGAGCAGGTGATGCTCGATGGTGAATTGCTCGATGACGTTCCGGGCATGCGCAAGAAGTATGGCGCCAAGACCGCGGCGGCCATCGAGGCGTTCCGCAAGAAATGCGCGAAGATGATCTCGCCGCTGGAATATTATGAAGGCGTCGGCGCCCACGACAACGAGAATCCCTGGGCATGGATCACGGCCGAAGAACTGCTCGACCGGGAAGTCAGCGATCCCACGGCGAAGCGCTTCTTCAAGGCGATGGCACGCTCGGATATCGCGACCGAGGCGCACAATACCAATGGCCTCAATGCGCTGAAAAACTTCGTGATGGATGTCGATGGCTATATCGGCCTGTATTCGATCCAGAACGGCAATGAACAGCTGATCGAATGCCTGCGTTCCGAAGTCGCTGCCGATATCGAGCTCAATCATCGCGTCCTCAAGGTCGGCAAGACCGGAGAGGGGCGCTACCGCCTCGACATGATGAACGGCAAGGGCCCGGAGACGCGCGACTTCGATCTGGTCGTGATGTGCCTGCCGCATTCCTGGCTCGCCACCATGCGCTGGGACGGCGAGGACCTGCGCAGCTCGATGGTCAAGCATATCGCTTATTTCGATCGTCCCGCGCATTACCTGCGCGTCTCGCTGCTGTTCGACACCCCGTTCTGGGGCGACCAGATCCCCGGCGCGTGGTTCATGTCAGAAGCCTTTGGCGGCTGCTGCGTCTATAATGAAGGTGCGCGCCACGATGTCGGCAAGCACGGTGTGCTGAACTGGCTGATTGCTGGCTCCGATGCGCTGGCCTTCGCCAATCTCTCCGATGAAGAGCTGATCGATGCTGCGATCAAGTCGCTGCCGGCTTCGTTCGGCGATGCGCAGTCGCATCTCGTCGAGGGCAAGATCCATCGCTGGTTGTCGTCGGTGAACTCCATCCCCGGCGGCATGCCGGTGCGTGACGTGATGACAAATCATCGTCCGGAGCCGAAGGGGCATCCGGGCATCGTCGTGGTCGGCGATTATCTGTTCGACTCCACGCTGAACGGACTGCTCGATTCTTCGGACGCAGCCACCGACATCATCGTCACCGAGATGATGAAGCTGCGCCGTGCGCAGGGCGTGAATGGCATCGTCGCGTCCGACAAGATCGACAACGCGTATTTCAAGAACTATCGCAATGTCGGGCCTTACAGCGAAGTCTGGAGCCAGTTCACCGATCCCGATTATCTGACCAAGCTGATCAAGATCGTCTGGGGCCGCGCCAAGGGCTACAAGCTGCTGGTGGCGGGCTCGGCATCGGGCGAGTTGGTCGGCGCGCTGCGTGCCAAGGGCATCGATGCCTGGGGCGTCGAGAACAACAAAGCGATCCACGCCAAGACGCCGAAGGCGCTGCAGAAGTTCAACAAGCTCGGCTCCATCACCGATCTGCCGTTCAAGGACGAGCAGTTCGATTTCGTTTTCGAAACCAGCCTGTGCCACGTCGCCGACAAGCAGGTGACCACGGCCATCGAAGAGCTCAACCGCGTCATCAAGACCGGCCTCATTTTCGGTTCGGTGACTTCCGACATGGCGCCGGCGGTGATCGACCGCTACGACCTGCTGCGCGGCGTCAAGAAGCTCGGCACCTGGTGGGAGTGGTCGGAATTGTTCTTTGGCAACGGTTTCGACCTCTCGATGCACCGCCGCGATTGCACCGAGCAGGTGTGGGAAGCGACCCTCGCAGCCGGGAAGGGCCCCGGCCACTGGTATGCCGACGCGGACAGCCTGCGCTATTCGTTCTTCGACAAGGTCGAGGCGGACGACGAGGATTGACATTTCGCTCTGATTGTCATCCCCCGCGAAAGCGGGGGATCCAGTAAGCGGCGACGTTCCGGCTCAATCACATCCGCCAGTGCCTACTGGGTCACCCGGTCAAGCCGGGTGACGACAGTGGCAGCCCTTTTGCGGAACCTATCCTGATCGCATAGACTTCATGCCGTGGCGCTAATAAGCCACGGCATGATTCTTTCGGCCCGGATTCCGGGCCTCCAGCAACGGTCCGGTTCATGGCGTCGAAGCCTCCTGAGAAACCCATCTCCGACGACAACAAAGCGACCGATCCGCTGGACGACAAGTTCGCGCTGCCTGTCGGCGCCGCTGCTGCGCAGGTGCCCAGCACGAAGCCGCCGGCACCGGAAAAGCTCGTTGCCGACAAGAACGCCAAGGCCAAACCCGTCGATGACGACGAGGATGAGGACGAAGACGACGATGATGATGACGACGAGGAACTCGTCGTATTCACGGCGCGCGAAGCGGCCGGCGCCTTTGGCACCATCTACGCCTTCACACGTCCGTTCCTCGCCAACCGCCGCAAGATGCTGGCTTTCGTCGGATTCGGCGTGCTTGTCGAGACGTTGTTCAACGTCATCATGCCGCTCAGCCTCAAATTCCTCATCGACGACGCGCTCGGCGAAGAGGATTTTGACGCGCTGATCAAGATCCTTTCTGTGCTGGCTGTGGCCGGTATCATCACCTCGATCGTGGCAATCTGGTATGAACGCTGGGATGCGCGGCTGGCATCATCCATCATCTCCAGTGCGCGCGAACGCCTGTTCGGCCACGTGCAGGAACTGCCATCGGCCTATTTCGCGCGGACCAAGCGCGGGGAGACGCTGTCGCGCTTTTCCGTGGACATGGCTTCCTTCGAGACTTGCATCAAGAGCTTTGCCAATAGCGCCTTGCTGCCGTTCCTGGAACTGATCGCCGGCATCCTGCTGATGTTCTATCTGAACTGGCAGTTGGCGCTTGTGGCGCTGCTGATCTTCCCAATCACGCTGATCGGCCCGCGCATCCTGACGCCGAAGGCGGTGCAGGCCAATTACGAGCAGAAGCAGAGCGAAGCCTCGATCCTCGGCACGATCCAGGAAAACATCGCCGCACAGGCGGTGATCAAGGCTTTCAGCCTGCAGCGCCGCACCATGGGCTGGTTTCGCCTTCGCAACGACGACACCGGCAAGCGCATCGCGGCGGCGACCTTCCTGTCCACCATGGTCGAGCGCTCGGTCACGATTTCGGTGTTGATGCTGCATCTCGTGGTGCTGGCCATCGGCGCCTATCTTGCCACCAAGGGCCAGATCACCGTCGGCACCTTCGTGACCTTCGAAAGCGCGTTCTGGGAGGTGTCCTATAACATCGCCCATGTGATGCATTTCATCCCGGTGTCGATCCAGACCGCGGCCGCCGTGCAGCATATGAACGAGATGCTGGATGAGCCGACCCGTGGCTCCGACAAGCCCAATGCGCCGGAACTGCCGCGCGTCGAGAACAACATCAGTTTCGACCGCGTGACGTTTCAGTATGAGAACAGCCGCGCGCCGGTTCTCGACAATCTCAGTCTCAAGCTCGATGTCGGCAAGAAGATCGCCATTGTCGGCCCGTCCGGCTCGGGCAAGAGCACGCTGCTCAATCTGATCCTGCGGCTCTATATGCCGGACGAAGGCAAGGTGACCATCGACGGCGTCGATATCCGCAAGGTGACGCGCGAGTCGCTGCGCAGCCATATGGCCGTCGTGTTCCAGGAGAACATGCTGTTCAACATGTCGATCCGCGAAAATATCCGGCTCGGCAAGGAAGGCGCGACCGACGAGGAGGTGGTGGAGGCGGCCAAGAAGGCCGAGATCCATCGCTACATCATGGGCCTGCCAGACAAATACGACACGCAAGTGGGAGAGCGGGGCGACACGCTGTCCGGCGGCCAGCGCCAGCGCATCGCCATTGCGCGCGCCATCGTCCGCAATCCCTCGGTGCTGTTGCTGGACGAGGCGACATCGGCGCTCGACCAGACGACGGAAGCGGCGCTGAACGCGACTTTGTTCAAGCTTGCCGAAGGCCGCACCATGATTTCATCGACGCACCGGCTGACATCGGTGGTGGAGATGGATGAGATCATCGTCATCAGTGGCGGGCAGGTGATCGAGCGCGGCTCGCATGCCGAGCTGCTCGCGCTCGGCGGCACCTATCGCGAACTCTGGGACAACCAAGGTCGTCACACCGCTGACGAGGATGATGACGACGAAGAGGATGACGAGGACGAGGACGACGAGGATGAAGACGACGAGGAGTGAGCGTCGTCCTCGACTGTCGCATCCTCTCCGATTGTCGTCGCCCGGCCGTGCGCGCAATTGCGCGCTAGGACCGGGCGATCCAGTAGACACCGGCGGTCGTGATGGAGTTGCACTGACAGCGTCTACTGGATCCCCGCTCCGCGCACGCCTTCGGCGTGCTAGGCGGGGATGACAGGCGAGTGCGGATCATCGCTCCGCCCGCAACAATCCCGACGCCAATTCCCGAAACGCCTCCACGGCCTTCGGTAACACCGCCGCTGGCTCCTTCGCCGCCGCCACCCACAGCGCGGCATTCAGCGCGGCGCCATTGATCAGCCGTGCCGCAGCCTCGGGATCCATGTCCTTCACCACCCCATCTGCGATCAGCTGCTCGATCGCCTGCGTGGTCGTTCGCAAACACGCCGTCTGGTTCGGCCATTGCGAGGGATCGCCGAGCACGGAGGGGCCGTCCAACAGCATGATGCGCTGGATTTCGGGCTCGAGCGCCATTTCGATATAAGCGACACCTTCGGTCATGAAGCCGAGCCACGGCGTTTCGGCCTGACTGGACGCCACGCGCATGCGCGCCAGCATCTCGGCATCGATCTGGTCGATCACCGCCTGCAGTAGGCCCTTTTTGTCGCCGAAGTTGTGGTAGAGCGCGCCGCGCGTCAGGCCGGCGGCCGCGGTGAGGTCATCCATGGAGGAGGCGGCATATCCCTTGTCAGCAAAAGCCTTGCGAGCAGCCGCGATCAGCTTGCCCCGCGTCTCCTCGACCATCTGCGCACGCTTACCGGTGGCCACGTCCATTCTCCAAAATTACATACATTACGTATGTCAGTATTGACATACGATCCGTATGCTCCCAGCTAATCACATACGGCGCGTATATCAACTGGCGCGTCGATTGGGAACAGGAGAGACATCATGGCCAAACGCGACGCAATCTTCCCTGCCGGCCGGCAGGCGCTTTACGAAATCAATAGCTATTCGGCGGCCATCCGCTCGGGAGACCTTCTCTTTGTCTCCGGACAGGTCGGCAGCCGCGAGGACGGCTCACCGGAGCCCGACTTCGCCAAACAGGTGCAACTGGCCTTCGACAACCTCGGCAACGTCCTGAAGGCGGCGGGGGCCTCGTTCGACGACATCGTCGATGTCACGACCTTCCACACCGACCCCAAGGTCCAGTTTGAGACGGTGAATGCTGTCCGTTCTAGGATCTTCCCGGAAAAGCCCTATCCGAACTGGACCGCCGTGGGCGTCAACTGGCTCGCGGGCTTCGATTTCGAGATCAAGGTCATCGCCCGCCTGCCTTAACGAACAGGTAATGGCCTGAACCGCGATTCTCCCGATTCTGACTGCGCGATGACTCGGGAATCGGGAGGAGGGGCAAGAATCGTCTGTTTCGAGGTCCACAAATCTCATCAAGCCTCCATCCAGCCGTCATCAAACTGCAGTTTTCGACTCTGCCCAGTGAGTAGTGGATGACCTTGAATCCATACGGATTCCGCGTGATTTTCGGGGGCTTGGCATGCTAGAAAATGCTGTGCCACAAGCGTATTTTGCACGCGGATAGGTGTTGACTTGCCTAACCCCTGCGGATACAACCCGGCCACTTAACGACAGGCGGTGAGCATCGCCAGTGTCGGTACGGATCACCCAAGTGGCTTTGCCACGCGGGCACCAACCTCGACCAAGACGCTCAAACGCTGCCGTTTAAATCTAGGCAATGCCAAACGACGTTTGATTTTACGGAAAAATCCGGGAAATCGAATTCAGTGCATGACCAAGGTAACGACTGACGGCGACAGCCCGATGTCACCATCGTGGTCCTCTGCGGCGTTAGCGCTATCCACTCAGCGATGAGTGGTTGGCGTTATTTCGTTTTGCGCGAAGAAATTCGTGTGCGGCGAGACCGGTGGGGCCGGAAGCTCCGAGCAATTTTTGCGAAGCCATGAGGTTTCGCGCGAATAAAGGGTGAAGGCTGACATGCCGACGATCAACCAGCTGATCGCAAATCCGCGGGTCATTCAGAAGGCGCGCAAGAAGGTGCCGGCTCTGCAGCAGTCGCCGCAGAAGCGTGGTGTTTGCACGCGCGTCTACACCACGACCCCGAAGAAGCCGAACTCGGCGCTTCGTAAGGTCGCCAAGGTGCGTCTGACCAATGGCTTCGAAGTCATCGGTTACATCCCGGGCGAAGGTCATAACCTGCAAGAGCATTCCGTGGTCATGATCCGCGGCGGCCGCGTCAAGGATTTGCCCGGCGTTCGTTACCACATCCTCCGCGGCGTGCTGGATACCCAGGGCGTCAAGAACCGTAAGCAGCGTCGTTCGAAGTACGGCGCGAAGCGTCCGAAGTAAGTCGGGGATTATCGATGTCTCGTCGCCATTCAGCTGAAAAGCGCGTTGTGAACCCGGATCCGAAGTTCGGGAACATCATCGTCACCAAGTTCATGAACTCGATCATGTATGACGGCAAGAAGTCTGCCGCCGAACAGATCGTCTACGGTGCCTTCGATCTGATCGAAGCCAAGACCAAGCAGGGCCCGCTGGCCGTGTTCGAGCAGGCGCTCGAAAACGTCATGCCGACCATCGAGGTCCGTTCGCGCCGCGTCGGTGGTGCAACGTATCAGGTGCCGGTCGAAGTGCGTAGCGTGCGTCGCCAGGCTCTCGGCATTCGCTGGCTGATCACTGCTGCCCGCGCCCGCAACGAAAAGACCATGACCGAGCGCCTCTCGGCTGAGCTTCTCGATGCATCGAACAGCCGTGGCAACGCCGTGAAGAAGCGCGAAGACGTGCACAAGATGGCCGAAGCCAACCGCGCATTCTCGCATTATCGCTGGTAACGGCGAAACTCCGGAATTTAAGGAACATCCCATGCCTCGCGTACATGCCATTGAGGACTACCGTAACTTCGGTATCATGGCGCATATCGATGCCGGTAAGACGACAACGACCGAGCGCATCCTTTTCTACACCGGCAAGAGCCATAAGATCGGCGAAGTGCACGAAGGTGCCGCGACGATGGATTGGATGACGCAGGAGCAGGAGCGTGGCATCACCATCACGTCCGCTGCCACCACGGCATTCTGGAATGGCAAGCGCCTGAACATCATCGACACCCCCGGCCACGTCGACTTCACCATTGAAGTCGAGCGTTCGCTGCGCGTGCTCGACGGCGCCGTGTGCGTTCTCGACTCCAACCAGGGCGTCGAGCCGCAGACCGAAACCGTCTGGCGCCAGGGCGACAAGTACAAGGTTCCGCGGATCGTTTTCGCGAACAAGATGGATAAGACCGGCGCTGACTTCTACAAGTGCCTGCAGGACATCATCGATCGTCTCGGTGCGAAGCCGGTTGCGATTCAGCTGCCGATCGGCGCTGAGAACAACTTCAAGGGCCTCGTCGATCTCGTCACCATGAAGGGCATCATCTGGAACGATGAATCCCTCGGTGCGAAGTATGACATCGTCGATATTCCGGCAGACATGGTCGAGAAGGCCAAGGAGTATCGCGAGAAGATGCTCGAAGCCGCCGTCGAACTCGACGACGACGCAATGGCCGCTTACCTCGACGGCAACGAGCCGGACGAAGCGACGCTCAAGCGTCTGCTCCGCAAGGCCGTGCTGACTGGCGCGTTCTATCCGGTGCTCTGTGGCTCGGCCTTCAAGAACAAGGGCGTGCAGCCGCTGCTCGACGCCGTTGTCGACTATCTGCCGTCGCCGGTTGATGTTCCTGCCATCAAGGGCACGGACGAAGACGGCAACGAGATCGTCCGCAAGGCCGACGACAAGGAGCCGCTGGCTCTGCTCGCATTCAAGATCATGGACGACCCGTTCGTCGGCACCATCACCTTCTGCCGCATCTATTCGGGCGTGCTGATGAGCGGTACCGGCGTCGTGAACTCGACCCGCGAGAAGAAAGAACGTATCGGCCGCATGCTGCTGATGCATGCGAACAACCGTGAAGACATCAAGGAAGCCTATGCCGGTGACATCGTCGCTCTGGCTGGCCTCAAGGAAGCCCGCACCGGTGACACGCTTTGCGATCCGGACCAGCAGGTCATCCTCGAGCGCATGGAATTCCCGGAGCCGGTGATCGAAATCGCAATCGAGCCGAAGTCGAAGGCCGACCAGGAAAAGCTGGGCGTGGCGTTGGCGAAGCTCGCTGCGGAAGATCCGTCGTTCCGCGTGTCGACCGACCACGAGTCTGGCCAGACCATCCTGAAGGGCATGGGCGAACTCCATCTCGACATCAAGGTCGACATCCTGAAGCGCACCTACAAGGTCGATGCCAACATCGGCGCTCCGCAGGTGGCGTTCCGTGAGAAGATCACGAAGCGCGCTGAAGTCGATTACACCCACAAGAAGCAGACCGGTGGTACCGGCCAGTTCGCCCGCGTGAAGTTCGTGGTCGAGCCGGGCGAGCCGGGTTCGGGCTTCGTGTTCGAGTCCAAGATCGTCGGCGGTGCTGTTCCGAAGGAATACATCCCGGGCGTTGAAAAGGGCCTGAACAGCGTCATGACCTCGGGCGTCGTCGCCGGCTTCCCGGTTGTCGACGTTCATGTCCAGCTGGTGGACGGCGCTTACCACGACGTCGACTCGTCGGCTCTCGCCTTCGAAATCGCCTCGCGTGCGGCTCTCCGTGACGCTCTGCAGAAGGGCAAGTCCGTTCTGCTCGAGCCGATCATGAAGGTCGAGTGCGTGACGCCGGAAGACTACACCGGTTCGGTCATCGGCGACTTGAACTCCCGCCGTGGCCAGATCCAGGGCCAGGACATGCGCGGCAATGCCAACGTCATCAACGCGATGGTGCCGCTCATGAACATGTTCGGTTACGTGAACACGCTGCGCTCGATGAGCCAGGGTCGTGCAACGTTCTCGATGTCATTCGATCACTACGCTGAAGCGCCGGCAAACGTGTCGGCCGAAGTCCAGAAGAAGTTTGCCTGATCGTCGTAGGCGCGAGCTTACGACCCAGAGGAGAGAATCATGGCCAAAGCAAAATTTGAACGTAACAAACCGCACTGCAATATCGGCACGATCGGTCACGTTGACCACGGCAAGACGTCGCTGACCGCCGCGATCACGAAGGTGCTGGCTGAGTCCGGCGGTGCGTCGTTCACCGCTTACGACCAGATCGACAAGGCGCCGGAAGAGAAGGCCCGCGGCATCACCATCTCGACTGCACACGTCGAATACGAGACCGCGAACCGCCACTACGCCCACGTCGACTGCCCCGGCCACGCCGACTATGTGAAGAACATGATCACCGGCGCAGCCCAGATGGACGGCGCGATCCTGGTCGTGTCGGCTGCCGACGGCCCGATGCCGCAGACCCGCGAGCACATCCTGCTCGCCCGTCAGGTCGGCGTGCCGGCGCTCGTCGTGTTCCTGAACAAGTGCGACATGGTCGATGATCCGGAACTGCTCGAGCTCGTGGAAATGGAAGTCCGCGAACTGCTCTCGAAGTACGACTTCCCGGGCGATGACATTCCGATCGTCAAGGGTTCGGCTCTGGCCGCTCTCGAGGACTCCTCGAAGGAGCTCGGCCACGACGCGATCCTGAAGCTGATGGAAAACGTCGACAGCTACATCCCGCAGCCGGAGCGTCCGGTTGACCAGCCGTTCCTGATGCCGGTCGAAGACGTGTTCTCGATCTCGGGTCGTGGTACGGTTGTGACCGGTCGCGTCGAGCGCGGCATCGTCAAGGTCGGCGAGGAAATCGAAATCGTCGGTATCCGCGCCACCCAGAAGACGATCTGCACCGGCGTTGAAATGTTCCGCAAGCTGCTCGACCAGGGCCAGGCCGGCGACAACATCGGCGCGCTGCTGCGCGGCACCAAGCGTGAAGACGTCGAGCGCGGCCAGGTGCTGTGCAAGCCGGGTTCGGTGAAGCCGCACACCAAGTTCAAGGCTGAGGCTTACATCCTCACCAAGGACGAAGGTGGCCGTCACACCCCGTTCTTCACCAACTACCGTCCGCAGTTCTACTTCCGCACCACCGATGTGACCGGTGTCGTGCATCTGCCGGAAGGCACCGAAATGGTGATGCCGGGCGACAACATCGCCATGGAAGTGCACCTGATCGTGCCGATCGCGATGGAAGAGAAGCTGCGCTTCGCCATCCGTGAAGGCGGCCGCACCGTCGGTGCAGGCGTCGTCGCTTCGATCATCGAGTAATAGCGAATAGCGAATAGGGGGTGGCGAATGGAGTTCATTCGCTACTCGCCACTCACCAATCGCATTCTAAGGAAGACACGGCAATGAACGGCCAGAATATCCGCATTCGACTCAAGGCGTTCGACCATCGCATCCTCGATGCGTCGACCCGCGAGATCGTGAGCACGGCGAAGCGCACGGGTGCACAGGTCCGCGGACCGATCCCGCTGCCCACGCGCATCGAGAAGTTCACGGTCAACCGTTCGCCGCACGTCGACAAGAAGAGCCGCGAGCAGTTCGAGATGCGCACCCACAAGCGTCTCCTCGACATCGTCGATCCGACCCCGCAGACCGTCGATGCTTTGATGAAGCTCGATCTGGCCGCCGGCGTCGACGTCGAAATCAAGCTCTAAGATTTATTAGTCCCGTCCGGTCAAACGGACAGAAAGAACAGGAAGCACGCCGATGCGCTCCGGAGTGATCGCACAGAAGGTCGGAATGACGCGGGTCTTTACAGAGGCCGGCGAACATATCCCCGTGACCGTTCTGAAGCTTGGCAATTGCCAGGTGCTGGGTCATCGCACCACCGAGAAGAACGGCTATGTCGCTCTGCAGCTCGGTTCGGGTTCGCGTAAGACCGTCTATATGCCCAAGGCCGAACGCGGACAGTTCGCGGTCGCCAATGTCGAACCGAAGCGCAAGGTCGCCGAGTTCCGCGTGTCGGAAGACGCGCTGCTCCCGGTTGGCGCCGAGATCCAGGCTGACCACTTCGTCGTCGGCCAGTTCGTCGACGTCACCGGCACCTCGGTCGGTAAGGGTTTCGCCGGCGGTATGAAGCGCTGGAACTTCGGTGGTCTTCGCGCCACGCACGGTGTGTCGGTTTCGCATCGTTCGATCGGTTCGACCGGTGGCCGCCAGGACCCAGGCAAGACCTTCAAGAACAAGAAGATGCCCGGTCACATGGGCGTTGATCGCATCACCACGCTGAACCTGCGTGTTGTGCAGCTCGATGTCGAGCGTGGCCTGATCCTCGTCGAAGGCGCCGTTCCCGGCTCCAAGGGCGGCTGGATCTCGGTCCGCGACGCCGTGAAGAAGGAACTGCCGAAGGACGCGCCGAAGCCCGGCAAGTTCAAGCTGGCAGGTGAGGGTGCTGTTGAAGCGCCGGCCGCTGAGCAGGAAGGAGCGTGAGATGAAACTGAACGTCACCACGCTTGAGGGCAAGGAAGCCGGTTCGGTCGAGCTGAACGAAGCCATTTTCGGCCTCGATGTTCGCACCGATCTGATCCAGCGCTGCGTCAACTGGCAGCTGGCCAAGCGCCAGGCCGGCACTCACAAGGCCAAGGGCCGTGCGGAAATCAACCGCACCGGCAAGAAAATGTACAAGCAGAAGGGCACCGGCGGTGCTCGTCACGGCTCGGCCCGCGTGCCGCAGTTCCGTGGCGGTGGCCGCGCCTTCGGTCCGGTCGTTCGCTCGCATGCGACCGATCTGCCGAAGAAGGTTCGTGCTCTCGCGCTGAAGCATGCTCTCTCGGCCAAGGCCAAGGACGGCTCGCTGATCGTGATCGAGAATGCGACCCTCGAGGCAGCCAAGACCAAGGCTCTTCTCGGTCACTTCTCGGGTCTCGGCCTGACCAATGCGCTGATCATCGATGGCGCCGAGGTTCATGTCGGTTTCGCTCAGGCGGCCCGTAACATTCCGAACATCGACGTGCTCCCGATCCAGGGCATCAACGTCTATGACATTCTGCGTCGTCAGAAGCTGGTTCTGACCAAGGCGGCGCTTGATGCGTTGGAGGCGCGCTTCAAATGAAGAATATCGATCCGCGCCATTACGACGTGATCGTGGCCCCGGTGATCACCGAAAAGGCGACCACCGCGTCCGAGTTCAACAAGGTCGTGTTCAAGGTCGACGGCAAGGCTACCAAGCCGCAGATCAAAGAGGCCGTCGAAAAGCTGTTCGACGTCAAGGTGAAGAGCGTGAACACGCTGGTGCGCAAGGGCAAGACCAAAGCCTTCCGCGGCACTTTCGGTTCGCAGTCTGATGTCAAGCGTGCGGTTGTCACCCTCGAAGAGGGCCACCGCATCGACGTCACGACCGGTCTATAAGGGCGACGAGCAATGGCACTTAAGACATTCAATCCCACGACGCCCGGCCAGCGCCAGCTGGTCATGGTCGATCGTTCGGCGCTGTACAAGGGCAAGCCGGTCAAGACTCTGACCGAAGGCAAGCACTCGGCTGGCGGTCGTAACAACACCGGTCGTATCACCGTTCGCTTCCGCGGCGGTGGTCACAAGAAGTCCTACCGTCTCGTCGACTTCAAGCGCACCAAGTTTGATGTCCCGGCGAAGGTGGAGCGTCTCGAATACGATCCGAACCGCACCGCGTTCATCGCGCTGATCAAGTATGAGGACGGCGAGCTGTCCTACATCCTGGCTCCGCAGCGTCTGGCCGTCGGCGACACCGTGATCGCCGGCAACTATGTCGACGTGAAGCCGGGCAATGTCATGCCGCTGGGCAACATGCCGATCGGCACGATCGTGCATAACGTCGAGATGAAGATCGGCAAGGGCGGTCAGATCGCCCGTTCGGCTGGCACCTATGCCCAGCTGGTCGGCCGTGACCATGACTACGTGATCATCCGTCTGAACTCGGGCGAACAGCGCCTGGTTCACGGTCGTTGCACCGCCACCATCGGCGCTGTGTCGAACCCGGATCACATGAACACCTCGATCGGCAAGGCCGGTCGTACCCGCTGGCTCGGCTGGCGCCCGCATAACCGCGGCGTCGTCATGAACCCGATCGACCATCCGCATGGTGGTGGTGAAGGTCGTACCTCGGGTGGTCGTCACCCGGTTACGCCCTGGGGCAAGCCGACCAAGGGCAAGAAGACCCGTTCGAACAAGTCGACAGACAAGTTCATTCTCATCAGCCGCCACAAGCGGAAGAAGTAAGGATCGCCGGACATGGTTCGTTCAGTCTGGAAAGGCCCGTTCGTTGAGGGTTCTCTGCTCAAGAAGGCAGATACCGCTCGTTCGTCTGGCCGTCATGAAGTGATCAAGATCTGGAGCCGTCGCTCGACGATCCTGCCGCAGTTCGTCGGACTGACCTTCGGCGTCTACAATGGTCAGAAGCACGTTCCTGTCGCTGTCAGCGAGGAAATGGTGGGTCACAAGTTCGGCGAGTTCTCGCCGACTCGTACCTTCCATGGCCACGCCGGCGACAAGAAGTCCAAGAAGTAAGGCGCACAGCTATGAGCAAACCAAAGCGCGAACGGGCCCTCCCGGATAACGAAGCCAAGGCAATCGCCCGCATGCTGCGCGTCAGCCCGCAGAAGTTGAACTTGGTGGCGCAGATGATCCGTGGTCGAAAGGCCTCGGCCGCACTTGCTGATCTGCAATTTTCGCGCAAGCGGATCGCAGTTGATGTAAAGAAGTGCCTCGAATCGGCGATTGCAAACGCCGAGAACAATCATGACCTCGATGTTGACGCTCTGATCGTCTCCGAGGCTCATGTTGGCAAGGGCATTGTTATGAAGCGTTTCTCACCGCGCGGCCGTGGTCGCTCGGGTCGTATCTTTAAGCCTTTCGCTCAGCTGACGATCGTCGTTCGTCAGGTCGAAGCTGAAGCAGCGTAAGGGCAGGAGAGTAAGATGGGTCAAAAGATCAATCCAATCGGTCTGCGCCTCGGCATCAACCGTACCTGGGATTCGCGCTGGTATGCCGGCAAGAACGAGTACGGCAAGCTGCTGCACGAAGACATCAAGATCCGTGAGATCCTGCACAAGGAGCTCAAGCAGGCTGCTGTCGCCAAGATCATCATCGAGCGCCCGCACAAGAAGTGCCGCGTCACGATCCAGTCGGCTCGTCCGGGTGTCGTGATCGGCAAGAAGGGCGCTGACATCGACAAGCTTCGCAAGAAGGTTGCCGACATCACCTCGTCGGACGTCGTGATCAACATCGTCGAAATCCGCAAGCCGGAACTCGACGCGACCCTGGTTGCAGAGTCGATCGCGCAGCAGCTGGAGCGCCGCGTTGCGTTCCGCCGTGCCATGAAGCGCGCCGTTCAGTCGGCGATGCGTCTCGGCGCCGAGGGCATCCGTATCAACTGCTCGGGTCGTCTGGGCGGTGCAGAAATCGCACGTATGGAATGGTATCGCGAAGGTCGCGTGCCGTTGCACACGCTGCGCGCCGACATCGATTACGGTGTGGGTACCGCGTTCACGACCTTTGGCACCTGCGGCGTCAAGGTCTGGATCTTCAAGGGTGAGATCCTCGAGCACGATCCGATGGCCCAGGACAAGCGTATGGCTGAAGGCGACAATTCGCGCCCGCGCCGCGACGCTGCCTGAGCGTACAAATTTAGGGATTGAGGCGTTACAGCCATGATGCAACCAAAGAAGACCAAGTTCCGCAAGGCGCACAAAGGCCGTATCCACGGCGTTGCGTCGTCTGGCGCGACACTGGCTTACGGCCAGTTCGGCCTGAAGGCGATGGCCCCTGAGCGGATCACCGCCCGTCAGATCGAAGCTGCTCGTCGTGCACTGACCCGTCACATGAAGCGCGCCGGTCGCGTTTGGATCCGGATTTTCCCGGATCTGCCGGTGTCGAAGAAGCCTGCCGAAGTCCGCATGGGCTCCGGCAAGGGTTCGCCGGAATTGTGGGTGGCGCGCGTGAAGCCGGGCAAGCTGATTTTCGAGATCGACGGCGTGACGCCGCAGATCGCGAAGGAAGCAATGACCCTTGCCGCCGCCAAGCTGCCGATCAAGACGCGCTTCGTGTCGCGTATTGCCGAGTAAGGATTGAGCCATGGCTGAAATGAAGACCAGCGATATCCGCGCGATGAGCCAGGACCAGATGGACGACGCCGTCCTCAACCTGAAGAAAGAGCGCTTCAACCTGCGTTTCCAGCGCGCCACCGGGCAGCTGGAAAATACCTCGCGCCTGCGTGAAGCTCGGCGCGACATCGCACGTATCAAGACCATCGCCGCGCAGAAGCGCGACGGCAAGTCGAAGTAAGGGGCCGCACATGCCGAAACGTACTCTGCAGGGCGTGGTCGTCAGCGACAAGCAGGCGAAGACCATCGTGGTCCGCGTTGACCGTCGCTTTACCCACCCGATCTACAAGAAGACCATTCGCCGCTCGAAGAACTATCACGCGCACGACGAGAACAACCAGTTCAAGCCGGGCGACACCGTGTGGATCGAAGAGAGCAAGCCGATCTCGAAGCTGAAGCGCTGGACCGTGGTCCGGGGCGAACAGAAAACTACCGCTTAATCCGCGCTTAGCGCATAATCAGAGGACGAGGTGCATCAATGATTCAGATGCAGACCAACCTCGACGTGGCCGATAATTCTGGCGCACGCCGTGTCATGTGCATCAAGGTGATTGGGGGATCCAAGCGCCGTTATGCATCCGTTGGCGACGTTATTGTCGTTTCGATCAAGGAAGCCATCCCGCGCGGGAAGGTGAAGAAGGGCGACGTCATGAAGGCCGTCGTGGTGCGTGTCCGCAAGGACATCCGCCGTCCGGACGGATCCGTCATCCGCTTCGATCGCAACGCCGCCGTGCTGATCAACAATCAGTCCGAGCCGGTCGGTACCCGTATTTTCGGGCCCGTGCCGCGTGAACTGCGTGCCAAGAACCACATGAAGATCATTTCGCTCGCGCCGGAGGTGCTGTAATGGCTGCCAAGATCCGCAAGGGTGACAAGGTCATCGTCCTGACCGGCCGCGACAAGGGTCGCACCGGTGAGGTGTTCGAAGTGCGTCCGACAGAAGGCAAGGCGCTGGTGCGCGGTGTCAACATGGTCAAGCGTCACCAGAAGCAGTCGCAGAGCCAGGAAGGCGGCATCATCTCGAAAGAGGCGCCGATCCAGCTGTCGAACATCGCCATCGTCGGTGCTGACGGCAAGCCGACTCGCGTCGGTTTCAAGATTCAGGCAGACGGCACCAAGGTGCGTGTCGCCAAGCGTTCGGGAGCTGAGATCTAATGTCCGAGACCGCTTACACTCCGCGCCTGCGCGCGCAGTATGACGAAAGCATTCGTGCCAAGCTGATCGAACAGTTCGGCTACGAGAACGTCATGCAGGTTCCGCAGCTGACCAAGGTCGTCCTGAACATGGGCGTTGGCGAAGCCGTCAACGACCGCAAGAAGGCCGAAACCGCTGCTGCTGACCTCTCGCTGATCGCCGGCCAGAAGGCCGTCGTGACCTATTCGCGCGTTGCCATCGCGACCTTCAAGCTGCGTGAAAACCAGCCGATTGGCGCCAAGGTGACCCTGCGCAAGACCAAGATGTACGAGTTCATCGATCGCCTGGTGAACGTCGCACTGCCGCGCGTCCGCGACTTCCGCGGCCTCAACGGCAAGAGCTTCGACGGCCGCGGCAACTACTCGCTCGGCCTCAAGGAGCACATCATTTTCCCGGAAATCGATTTCGATAAAGCCGGGGATTCGCCGCTGGGCATGGACATCACGGTGTGCACGACCGCACGCACGGATGACGAAGCCCGCGCTTTGTTGACCGCTTTCAATTTCCCGTTCCGGCAGTGAGCAGCTTCCGAGCTGTTCAAACGCGGTAACCCAGGAGCCAAGCATGGCAAAGAAGAGTTCAATCGAAAAGAACAACCGTCGGAAGAAGATGTCCGCGAACGCGGCGCCGAAGCGCGCCCGTCTCAAGGCCATCATCGCCGACAAGGACAAGCCGATGGAAGAGCGGTTCGCCGCCACCCTGAAGCTGGCCGAGATGCCCCGTAACTCGTCGGCGGTTCGTATCCAGAACCGTTGTGAAGTGACCGGTCGTCCGCACTCGGTTTATCGTCTCAATAAGCTCAGCCGTATCGCGCTGCGTGAACTCGGGTCGAATGGCCTGGTTCCCGGCCTGGTCAAGTCGAGCTGGTAAGGGGAGGGTCGCACATGTCTACGCACGATCCGATCAGCGATCTCATCACCCGCATCCGCAACGCGCAGATGCGCACGAAATCCAAGGTTTCGACCCCGGGCTCCAAGATGCGCGCCAACGTGCTCGAAGTTCTCAAGAGCGAAGGTTACATCCGTGACTTCGCCTCGATCGAGCATGCCAATGGCCGCTCCGAGCTTGAGATCGAACTCAAGTATTTCGATGGCGAGCCGGTCATCCGCGAGATCTCTCGCGTGTCGAAGCCTGGCCGCCGCGTTTATGTCTCGGTGAAGAACCTGCCGCGCGTCCGCAATGGCCTCGGTATCTCGGTTCTGTCGACGCCGAAGGGAATTATGGCTGACCACGCCGCGCGCGACGCGAATGTGGGCGGCGAAGTTCTCTTCACGGTGTTCTGAGGAAGGATAGTTCATGTCCCGTGTAGGCAAGAAGCCCGTCGCGATCGCCTCTGGCGTCACCGCGAATGTCGAAGGGCAGACCGTCAAGATGAAGGGCCCGAAGGGCGCTCTTCAGTTCGTCGTTCACGACGACGTCTCGGTCGAATTGAAGGACGGCAAGATCACCGTCGCTCCGCGTGCGGAAACCAAGCGCGCGCGTTCGCTGTACGGTACCGCCCGCGCGCAGATCAACAATCTGCTCGAAGGCGTCACCAAGGGCTTCGAGAAGAAGCTCGAAATCACCGGCGTCGGTTACCGCGCCGCGCTGCAGGGCAAGAACCTGCAGCTCGCGCTCGGCTACAGCCACGACGTCGTGTACACGATCCCGGAAGGCATCACGATCACCGTGCCGAAGCCGACCGAGATCAACGTCGCTGGCATCGACTCGCAGCGCGTCGGTCAGGTTGCGGCTGAGATCCGCAGCTATCGTCCGCCGGAGCCCTATAAGGGCAAGGGCGTTCGTTATTCCGACGAATTTATCTTCCGCAAGGAAGGCAAGAAGAAGTAACGGAGCGGGTCATGTCGAAACTCAAGATTACGAATGCCCGGCGCAAGCAGCGCGTTCGTCTGGCCATTCGCCGCAATGCCAATGGTCGTCCGCGTCTCTCGGTGTTCCGTTCGTCGAAGCACATCTACGCGCAGGTCATCGACGACCTGAAGGGCGAGACGCTCGCTTCGGCCTCGTCGCTGGAGAAGGGTCTCCGCGATGGTGGCAAGACCGGTGCGGACGTCGATGCGGCGCAGGCCGTCGGCAAGCTCCTCGCCGAGCGCGCCGTCAAAAATGGCGTCAAGGAAGTGATCTTCGATCGTGGTCAGTACCTGTACCACGGTCGCGTCAAAGCGCTGGCTGATGCCGCTCGCGAAGGCGGGCTGAGCTTCTAAGCCTTTGGCATTCATCGAATTGAACGGACACAGAAGCGAAAGCTTCGCAAAGATTGGAAAACACCATGGCAGGTGAACGCGAACGCGGCGGACGCGACCGGGGCCCCCGGGAAGAGCGTGATAGCGAATTCGTCGATAAGCTCGTCCACATCAACCGTGTGGCGAAGGTCGTTAAGGGCGGTAAGCGTTTCGGCTTCGCCGCGCTGGTCGTCATCGGCGATCAGAAGGGGCGGGTTGGTTTCGGTCACGGTAAGGCCCGTGAAGTTCCGGAAGCGATCCGCAAGGCAACCGACAGCGCCAAGCGCAACCTGACGCGCGTCGCTCTGCGCGAAGGCCGCACGCTGCATCACGATATCGCTGGCCGCCACGGTGCGGGCCGCGTCTATCTGCGTGCAGCGCCGGCCGGTACTGGCATCATCGCTGGTGGCCCGATGCGCGCCGTGTTCGAAACGCTCGGCATCCAGGACGTTGTCGCCAAGTCGGTCGGCTCGTCGAATCCGTACAACATGGTTCGCGCCACTTTCGACGCGCTGAAGCATCAGGATTCGCCGCGTTCGGTCGCCGCTCGTCGTAACCTCAAGGTTTCCACCCTGCAGTCGCGCCGCGTTGGCTCGGATGCGGAAGTGGTCGCCGAGTAAGCCTGACTTTCGGAGTAATCACGATGGCCAAGGCCGCAAAGACCCTCAAGGTGGAGCAGATCGCCAGCGCGATCCGCCGTCACCACTCGCAGCGCTCGACCCTGGTCGGCCTGAAGCTCAACAAGATCGGCCGCGTGACCGAACTTCAGGACACTCCTGAAGTTCGCGGCATGATCGCCAAGGTGCAGCACCTCGTCCGCGTGGTCGAGGACTAAGGACTTTCACGTCGTCTCGAGCTGGCCACACGGTGCCGCGAGGATGACACTGCTTTTGACGGCAAAACGGCCATTTGGCCGCTCCGGAAGGGCAGGACGAAACAGGAAACAGAACGATGAAGCTCAGCGATATCGCCGATAACGCCGGCTCCCGTAAGAAGCGTATGCGCATCGGCCGCGGCATTGGCTCTGGCAAGGGCAAGACCGGCGGCCGTGGCGGCAAGGGCCAGACCGCACGTTCGGGCGTGCGCATCAAGGGCTTCGAAGGCGGTCAGATGCCGTTGCATCGCCGTCTGCCGAAGCGCGGCTTCAACAACATCTTTCGTCTCGACTTCGCCGAGATCAACCTGGACCGTCTCCAGGATGCGATCGACAGCAAGAAGCTCGACGCGTCGAAGGGCACGATCACCGCAGCTTCGCTCGTCGAAGCCGGCGTGATCCGCCGCGCCAAGGACGGCGTGCGTGTGCTCGGCCGTGGCGAGATCAAGGCGAAGATCCAGCTCGAAGTCGCCGGTGCTTCCAAGGCTGCCGTCGAGGCGATCGAGAAGGCCGGCGGCAAGGTGACCATCCTTGCGCCCGCCAAGAAGGAAGACGGCGAAGCCGCCTGATGACCTGCGCGCCGCCTGCGACCGCAGGCGGCCTTGCGCGGTGTTCGGGTAGATTTTATCTCCGCTGGATTCTATCAATACCGAGCACAAAGTAACGTCCGGCCTCACCGGGTGTCTCGATCACGCAGACACCTCGGTTCAGGAGGTTCGGGAGAAAGTCCGACATGGCTTCCGCAGCAGAGCAACTCGCCTCCAATCTCAACTTTGCCGCGCTCGGCAAGGCCGAAGAACTGAAGAAGCGCATCTGGTTCACCCTGGGTGCGCTGCTTGTTTATCGGCTCGGCACCTATATTCCGCTGCCCGGCATCGATCCGTCGGCTTGGGAGCAGGTGTTCCGCCAGCAGGCCGGCGGCATCCTCGGCATGTTCAACATGTTCGCGGGCGGCGGCATCAATCGCATGGCGATTTTTGCGCTGAACATCATGCCGTATATCTCGGCATCTATCATCATCCAGCTTCTGACCACCGTGTCGCCGCAGCTCGAAGCCCTCAAGAAAGAGGGTGAGGCCGGCCGCAAGACGCTGAACCAGTATACCCGCTACCTGACCGTCATCCTGGCTGCTTTTCAGTCCTACGCCATTGCGGCGGGCCTGCAGAGCGCCGGCAATGTGGTCAGCGAGCCCGGCATGTTCTTCCTGATCTCGGCGTCGGTGACGCTGACCGGCGGCACCATGTTCCTGATGTGGCTGGGTGAGCAGATCACCTCGCGCGGCATCGGCAACGGCATTTCGCTGATCATTCTGGCGGGCATCGTGGCCGAGCTTCCGGCGGCGATCGCCAACATGCTCGAACTCGGCCGTCAGGGCGCCCTGTCGACGGGCCTGATCCTGGTCGTGATCGTGATGGCCGTCGTGGTCATCGCCTTCATCGTGTTCGTCGAGCGCGCCCAGCGTCGCCTGCTGATCCAGTATCCGAAGCGCCAGGTCGGCAACAAGATGTTCGAGGGCCAGTCCTCGCATCTGCCGCTGAAGCTGAATACGTCGGGCGTGATCCCGCCGATCTTCGCATCGTCGCTGTTGCTGCTGCCGGCGACCATTGCGAGCTTCAATGCAGGGAAGGGGCCCGAGTGGTTCCAGATGCTGACGACCCAGCTTAGCCATGGTCGTCCGCTGTTCCTGGTTCTCTATGTGTCGCTGATCGTGTTCTTCGCGTTCTTCTATACGGCGATCGTGTTCAACCCGACCGAGACCGCCGACAATCTGAAGAAGCATGGCGGCTTCATTCCGGGCATCCGTCCGGGCGAGCGGACAGCCGAATATATCGACTACGTGCTGTCGCGTATCACAGTGGTCGGCGCCGCTTATCTCGCAGTGGTCTGCTTGATCCCGGAAATCATGATCTCCTATGCGGCGGTCCCATTCTATTTCGGCGGCACCTCGCTGCTGATCGTGGTCAGCGTGACCATGGATACGGTCGCTCAGGTGCAGGGCCACCTGCTGGCGCACCAGTATGAAGGTTTGATCCGCAAGTCGAAGCTGAAGGGCCGGCGTAAATGAGACTGATTCTTCTCGGGCCGCCGGGGGCGGGCAAGGGAACACAGGCACAGCGTCTCGTGGCGCGCCACGGGATCGTGCAGCTCTCCACGGGCGACATGCTCCGTGCAGCAGTGGCTGCCGAGACCGAGATCGGTCTCAAAGCGAAGGACATCATGGCCGCTGGCGGTCTGGTGCCCGACGAGGTGGTGATCGGAATCATTTCGGATCGCATCGAGCAGGCGGATGCCGCCAATGGCTTCATCCTCGACGGCTTCCCGCGCACCGTGCCGCAGGCCGAAGCGCTGGACGTGCTCTTGAAGTCCAAGGGTCTCAATCTCGACGCCGCTGTCGAACTGCGCGTCAATGAGAGCGCGCTGCTCGAGCGCGTGGAAACCCGTGTCGCCGAGATGATGGCGCGCGGCGAAGCCGTGCGTGCAGACGATACGCCGGAAGTGCTGTCGAAGCGCCTGGCTGCCTATCGTGCCTCCACCGAGCCGCTGATCGATTACTATTCTGAGAAGCGCAAGCTCGTGACCATCAATGGCATGATGTCCATCGATGAAGTGACGCTGGAAATTGACCGCGTGCTTGCCGCGATTCGCGAAGACAGTGGTTCGGCCAAGCCCTCTCGTAGGGCTGCCAAGAAGGCGCCGGCCAAGAAGTCGGCCGCGCCGAAGAAGGCCGCGAAGGCCAAATCGGCGAAGGCTCCAGCCAAGAAGGCTGCGAAGGCGCCGGCGAAGAAGGCCAAGACCGCTAAAAAGACCGCCAAGAAGGTGGTCAAGAAAGCTGCCAAAAAGGCCGTGAAGGCGCCGAAGAAGGCCGCGAAAGCGGGTTCCAAAGTGGCCAAAAAGGCCAAAACCACGAAATCCACCAAGAAAGTCGTCAAAAAGGCGGCCAAAACGGTGAAAAAGGCGGTCAAGAAGGCCGCCAAGTCGGTGCGAAAGCTCGCGAAAAAGCGAGCCAAGCGCTAAGCGCGGGCGGTTGACGTATCTGCGTTGTGTCTCTAAATACGGCCCTCATCCAGTCGGAAGATTCCAGACGATGCCGGGCCCCACTGAGTTGAGGGACGGGCGTCGTATTCGCGTTTTGTGAATGCCCGCCCGACAAATTGAAGATAATGCCAGTTCATGATCGGCTGGTGACAGGAGAGAAGTTGTGGCCCGTATCGCCGGTGTAAACATCCCGACCAACAAGCGCGTCCTGATCGCGCTGCAGTACATTCATGGCATCGGCCAGAAGAACGCTGCCGACATCATCGAGAAGGTGAAGATCACCCCGGAGCGCCGCGTCAATCAGCTGAGCGACGCCGAAGTGCTCCAGATCCGCGAAGTCATCGACCGCGACTATCTGGTCGAGGGCGATCTCCGTCGTGAGACGGGCATGAACATCAAGCGTCTGATGGACCTCGGCTGCTATCGTGGCCTGCGTCATCGTCGCGGTCTGCCGGTTCGTGGCCAGCGCACGCATACCAATGCGCGCACCCGCAAGGGTCCGGCCAAGGCCATCGCAGGCAAGAAGAAGTAATTTAGCTGCTTAAGGCGGGCAGGGAGTGGCGAGCATTCGCTACTCCCTGTTCGTCGTTTGCATTTTTTCGGTGTAGCCGCTGGCAATACGGCGGCGTTGATATCTCTAGAAAGGTCTACAATGGCAAAGGAAGCCGGCCGCGTCCGTCGTCGCGAACGCAAAAACATCGCTTCGGGCGTCGCTCACGTGAACTCGTCGTTCAACAACACCACCATCACCATCACCGACGCGCAGGGCAACACGATTGCCTGGTCCTCGGCTGGCACGATGGGCTTCAAGGGCTCGCGCAAGTCGACCCCGTATGCTGCGCAGGTCGCTGCTGAAGACGCGTCCAAGAAGGCGCAGGAACACGGCATGCGCACCCTCGAAGTCGAGGTTGGCGGTCCGGGTTCGGGTCGTGAATCGGCGCTCCGCGCGCTGCAGGCCGCCGGCTTCACCGTCACCTCGATCCGCGACGTGACCTCGGTGCCGCATAACGGCTGCCGCCCGCGCAAGCGCCGTCGCGTTTAATCGCTATCTATTTGGATTGCGGGTGGCTCAGCCGCCCGCAATTGCGTTCGACGTAGTTTTACGCGGACTTTCTCCGCGATCTCCAAGCCAGAGATTTCGATGGCCATGGGTGACACAGTGACGATCCAGAAAAATTGGCAAGAGCTTATCCGCCCCAACAAGCTGCAGGTAACCCCTGGCAGCGATCCCTCGCGTTTCGCGACCCTCGTCGCTGAGCCGCTCGAGCGTGGTTTCGGTCAGACCCTCGGCAACGCGCTGCGCCGTATCCTTTTGTCGTCGCTGCAGGGCGCTGCCGTTCAGGCCGTCCACATCGATGGCGTTCTGCACGAGTTCTCCTCGATCGCCGGCGTGCGTGAAGACGTCACCGACATCGTGCTGAACGTGAAGGACATCGCGATCAAGATGCAGGGCGAAGGCCCGAAGCGCATGGTCGTGAAGAAGCAGGGCCCGGGCGCCGTCACCGCTGGTGACATCCAGACCGTGGGCGACGTTGTCGTCCTCAATCCCGACCTGCAGCTCTGCACCCTCGACGATGGCGCTGAAATCCGCATGGAATTCACCGTGTCGGGTGGCAAGGGCTATGTCGCTGCCGAGCACAACCGTCCGGAAGATGCGCCGATCGGCCTGATCCCGGTCGATAGCCTGTATTCGCCGGTTCGCAAGGTCAGCTACAAGGTCGAGAACACCCGTGAGGGCCAGATCCTCGACTACGACAAGCTTACCATGACCATCGAGACCAACGGCGCGCTGACGCCCGAGGACGCGGTTGCCTATTCGGCCCGCATCCTGCAGGACCAGCTCAATGTGTTCGTGAACTTCGAAGAGCCCCGCAAGGAAGTCGCTCAGGAAGTCATCCCGGATCTCGCTTTCAACCCGGCCTTCCTCAAGAAGGTCGACGAGCTCGAGCTCTCTGTGCGTTCGGCAAACTGCCTGAAGAACGACAACATCGTTTACATCGGCGACCTCGTTCAGAAGTCGGAAGCGGAAATGCTCCGTACCCCGAACTTCGGCCGCAAGTCGCTGAACGAAATCAAGGAAGTGCTGGCCCAGATGGGTCTGCATCTCGGCATGGAAGTGCCCGGTTGGCCGCCGGAGAATATCGACGAGCTGGCCAAGCGCTTCGAAGACCACTACTGAGCAACTTTCGAACAAGGCCGGTAACCCGGCCTTGTTCTGGGCGAACGCAGGCGGCCCACCTGCAACATGATGTCCCGACGAACCGTCGCGGCAATTGAATAGAGGACTACTCCCATGCGTCACGGCAAGGTTCATCGCAAACTCAACCGCACCGCCGAGCACCGCAAGGCGATGTTCGCCAATATGTGCGCGTCGCTGATCAAGCACGAGCAGATCGTCACCACGCTGCCGAAGGCCAAGGAGCTCCGCCCGATCGTCGAGAAGCTCGTCACCCTCGGCAAGAAGGGTGGCCTCGACAAGCGCCGCCAGGCCATCAGCGAGATGAAGGACCTGGATCAGGTTCGCAAGCTGTTCGACGTGCTGGCCAAGCGCTATGCTGATCGTCAGGGCGGCTACACCCGCATCATCAAAGCCGGCTTCCGCTACGGCGACAACGCTCCGATGGCCGTGATCGAATTCGTCGATCGCGACGAAGACGCCAAGGGCAAGGATTCGGGCCCGGTGCAGGGCGCTGAAGCCGACGCGGCATAAGCTGCAAAGCATTTGAGTTCTGAAAGCGGCGCCTTCGGGCGCCGTTTTTGTTTGTGCTCGTTCGTAGCCCGGGTGGAGCGCAGCGTAACCCGGGGACAGCAGAGATTGTTGAAACGCAGCCCCCAGATTGCGCTGCGCTTCATCTGGGCTACGCGGCAGTGCTTCACCGCCGCGTGAGGGTTATTGCGCCTCCACATCCCAGTTCCAATATCAGCTCCATTCCTTACCCATGGAGCGTCCAATGAAGATCGATCTGACTGGCAAGACTGCACTCGTCACGGGCTCCACTGCCGGCATCGGCCTCGCGATCGCCAAAGGTCTTGCGGGCACCGGCGCCGAGGTCATCGTCAACGGCCGCAACCAGGCGAAGGTGGATGCCGCCATCGCTGCGATCGGCAAGGCGATCCCGGGCGCCAAGGTGACAGGCGTCGCGGCGGACGTCTCGACGGCAGATGGCTGCAAGGCATTGGTCGCTGCACTGCCGGATGTCGATATCCTGATCAACAATGCCGGCATCTTCGAGCCTAAGGGCTTTTTCGATATTCCGGATGAAGACTGGACGCGTTTTTTTGACGTCAATGTCATGTCCGGCGTCCGGCTGTCGCGCGCTTACATGCAGGGCATGTTGAAGCGCAACTGGGGCCGCATCGTCTTCATCTCGTCGGAGTCGGGCCTCAACATTCCGAGCGAGATGATCCATTACGGCATGTCGAAGACCGCGCAGCTCGCGATCTCACGCGGCCTCGCCGAACTCACAAAGGGCACCGCCGTGACCGTCAACTCGGTGCTGCCGGGGCCGACCATGTCGGAAGGCGTCGAGACCTTTGTGAAGGATCTGGCCAAGCAGAATGGCCAGTCGCTGGATGAGGCTGCATCAAACTTCGTCAAACAGCACCGCTCAACGTCGCTGATCCAGCGCTTCGCCAGCGTCGATGAGATCGCAAACATGGTGGTGTTCGTTTCGTCGAAAGAAGCGTCGGTCACGAACGGCGCCGCGCTCCGTGCAGAAGGCGGAATCGTGCAGACGATCGCCTGATCTATCAGCGCGCTTTCTAAAGGCGTGCTGATCATTTTCTGAAATTCGCAGTTAGTCCATCTCCGCAGCTTCTCTCGCAGCAGAGGGTATGATTTCTGGTCGTGTATCGGCTGGCGTTCGACCTTTGGGGGCAGGTTTGCGGAGATGGATAGCGGGAGTGCTGCTGGCGCTCGGGACGACGGCTGCGACGGCCGAGACACTGGTCGAGCGTGGCGCTTATCTCGCCGACGTCATGACCTGCCATAACTGTCACACACCGCGTGGGCCGAACGGGTTCGATGTCTCGCGCCTGCTGTCGGGCGGATCGCAGCAATTCGATGAGCCGGCATTCAAGGTCTCTGGTGCGAATCTCACGCCTGACAAGGAGACTGGCCTCGGCCACTGGACCGATGCCGAGCTCAGGACATTCCTCGTCACCGGGACGAAGCCTGACGGCGTGAATGCAGCGCCGATCATGCCGACGGCGTTCTATTCGGTTCTGACGGCGCGTGATCTGGATGCGCTCGTTGCCTATCTGAGATCTGTCCCGGCGGTGCGCAGGGAGATGCCGCCGCCAGAATACCGTGCGAAATTAGAACGGGAGAAGCCGCCTTACGTTGGGACGCAGATGAAGGATGCGGAGATGGCGGACCCGCTCAGGCGCGGACGGTATCTCGTGGCCATCGCACATTGCCTGGAGTGTCACACGCCGCGCGGCTCAGGCGGGCACGACTACGCGAATGCAGCGGGTAAGGGCGGTAAATTGTTCAAAGGGCCGTGGGGGCAGGTCGTCTCCGCCAACATCACATCGAACCCGACGGAAGGCCTTGGCCAGTGGAGCGACGATGAAATCCGGCGTGCCATGACCGAGGGCGTCTCGCGCGACGGACGCAGGCTCAAGCCGCCGATGGGTTACGCGTCCTATGCGAAGATGACGCGGCAGGATCAGGATGCCATCGTGGCATTCGTGCGGACATTGCCGCCGCGCTAGCTCACGCGCTCGGCCGCCATCATCGCAGACAAAAAGGCAGCGCCGGAGCGCTGCCTCATTCGTTATGGGGCCGAGGGCATTCAGCCCCTTAGCCTGGAAGGTTACTGAAGCGCGTCGCGCTATATTACCAGGCAACCTGGGTGCGCATCGCGAACACGTCGTAATCGGCGCCGGTGTTGGTGCCAGCCGTGTTGAACTTGTCCACGGTGCCGTGGATCCAGTTGAACATGAAGCGCATGTTGTTGTTGACGTACCAGTTGAGGCCGACCGTCGTGCTCTTCAGTTCGCCACCGCGGATGTCGAGATCGTTGAGGTTGGCGTAGCTGTAGCGAACCGCCAGTTCCCATGCGCCGAGATCGCCGGTCGAGAAGTTGACCGGACGGGCCGGAGCAACACCGCCGAAGGCGCCAGCCGACGAGCTGTATTTGCGGGATTCGCCGGTGAGAACGTAGGCTGCCTGACCATAGCCACCTTCGAAGTTGAGGTCGCCGAACCCGCCGCTGCGCTGGACGCTGTAGTTGAAGTATTCACCCGTCGCCAGGAAGCTGCCGTAACGAACAGCGCCTTCACCGCTCAGAACATGCGCGCTGTTGACGTTGATCATGCGGCTGGTGTTGAGCAGTGCATTGGTCGCGGGATCGATGCGAGCTTCGATACGATCAGACATCGTCAGCTGGTTGTTGATCGTGACGTTGTTCGAGACGGTCGCGCCGGTCTCAGCAAGATAAAGAGCGTCAAAGCCAACGAGAACGGTGGAGATGTCGTTGTTCACGGGAACTGCGACGGCGCGGAGGGTGGCGCCGAGCGGCTGCGGGATCGAGTGATTGACACCAGCGCCAGTAGTCGGACCGGTGACATAGGCGCCGACCCAGTAATGCTTGTCGAACACGTGGCCACCGAAGGCGGAGCGGAAGTCACCGGCGGCCATGCTGGTGGCGAGCACCTGCGAAGCCGAGCGCTCCATGAACAGCGTGTTGTTCGAGCTGATCGATTCATCGAGCGTATAGGGCACATTGATGTAGCCGCCCTGGATCACGAGGCCCTTGACGCCCTTATAGGCGACATAGGCGTTGTTGAGCACGGCATCGCCGTCGGTGGTGCCGCCGGCGTCGATGATGAGGCCGTATTCCCAATCCTTGTTGTAGGTGCCGATCAGGCCGAGGCGGGCGCGACGGGCATTGATGCCATCATTGACGCTTGTGGGACGGGTATCGCCGGACTTCGGCGAGAACGAATAGGCGCCGGCGTCGAAGTGAATGCGGCCGGTGATGGCGACGCAGTTCATGCCGTCGCCGGTGCAGAAGGTCGGACGGTTGCCGGGCATGGTGAGGCGTGCGTCAACGAACGGCACGGCCTTCTTGTGCATGGCGGCGTTGGCGTTGGCCCAATTGGCCTGCGCGGCAGCCTGCTGCTTCTGCGTGGTGTTGGCCTGCTTCTGAACGCTGTCGAGCTTCTTTTCCAGCGCGCGGAGCTGCGCCTTCAGAGCTGCGACGTCGTCTTGTGTGGCTTGTGCATGCGCCTGGCTCGATACGGCCAGCGCGCCGAGCACGGCGACCGTGCTCAAGAATTTGTGTGTCGTGAAAGACATAGATGACCCCTGTAGAAGACAAAATCCCACACGCCCCGCGAATTGCTTCGCAGGTGGTGATGCGTGCTGATCTGTGTTTGTGGACTTGTGAAAGGAGTGATCCCGTCGTTGGGATGCTCTCCAAATTTTACAAGCGAGCCACTGTTGAGCTCGGGGGCAACCTAGTTTCGCCTTGTGACAGTTCTGTAAAACCCGCAGCGGATTCCGGCGACTATGCGGCGGTGTCGCTTTTGGAGCACAGGTTGTTTTTCAAAATAGCTATTTTAGATAGCTAATTAGGCGATTAAAGCGCATCCGCAGATGCGCTTTCCGCGAGTGAGTATCGCGTCGCGGGATTTTGCCTGCGACAAATTGGCCGTTACCAGCCTTCAAGCACGATCTTGCCGTGCGACTTGCCGGATTCAAGCAGCGTGTGGGCGCGCTTGAGATTCGCGGCATTGATGGTGCCGAAGGTTTTGTCGAGTGTCGTACGCAGCACGCCCTTGTCGATGAGGTCGGCGACATCGTTGAGAAGATGATGTTGCGCGATCATGTCGGGCGTCTGGAATGACGAGCGCGTGAACATCGATTCCCAATGCACCGAGACGGCCTTGCCCTTGAAGGCGGCCATGCTGAATTCGGCGGGATCATCGATCAGGCCGAATTTGCCCTGCGGCGCGATGATATCGGCGAGCGCCTTGTAATGCTGCTCGGTGCCGGTGAGGCTGGCGACCAGCGCGACCGGCGGCAGCTTCAATGCTTCGATCTGCTCTTTCATCGGCTTCGAATGATCCACCACCGCATGAGCGCCAAGATCCTGACACCACTTCACGGTCTCGGGCCGCGACGCGGTCGCGACCACCGTGAGGCCTGTGAGGCGGCGGGCGAGCTGGATCAGGATCGAGCCGACGCCACCGGCGCCACCGATGATGAGCAGCGTACGCTGATCGAGGCTCTTGCCCGGGGCAACGCCCAGGCGGTCGAACAGCAGCTCCCAGGCCGTGATGGCAGTGAGGGGCAGGGCGGCCGCTTCCGTGAAGCCGAGCGAAGCCGGCTTGCGGCCGACGATGCGCTCATCGACCAGGTGGAATTCCGCATTGGTGCCCTGGCGCAGGATCGAGCCGGCGTAGAACACCTCGTCGCCGGGCTTGAACATGGCGACGTCGGGGCCGACGGCATCGACCACGCCAGCGGCGTCATAGCCCAGGATCTTGGTCTCGCCGGCCTTCGGCTCCGCCCGCTTGCGGACCTTGAAATCCACCGG
Organism: Tardiphaga alba; assembly: GCF_018279705.1. Classification (NCBI taxonomy): domain Bacteria; kingdom Pseudomonadati; phylum Pseudomonadota; class Alphaproteobacteria; order Hyphomicrobiales; family Nitrobacteraceae; genus Tardiphaga; species Tardiphaga alba. Next base: position 3,727,373 of record NZ_CP036498.1, on the reverse strand, counting down.
ATTGACCGAGATCGCCTTCACGGTCACGCGGATGTCGCGACCTCTGGGTTCGGGCTTGTCGGCCTCGAAGTCGAACAGGGCCTTTTCATCGGTGATGGGGAGGGATTTGGTGTAGCCGACGGCCTTCATTGGGCTCTCCTTGGGATTGGCGTAACGCCCTCCCTAGCTGTCGCGGCGGGCGCCGAATTGCAAGATCGCCGGTTCCACAGATATCGGTGAGAGGAGGCCAACAGGACCGTGACAGGCCGGTTCCTGCCCTTCTATTGCCCCGCTGAGGGGCCTATATTCCCGGCGATTTCCCGCCAAAGAGGTCCCGATGATTCCATTTTTTCGCCGTGCTGCGACTGTTTCGGCTTTGTGCGCCATTGTCCTGTCCCAGAGCGTCCTGTCCCTGAGCCCGGCCTCGGCCCAGAATCGGCAGGTCCCGACATCGCCTACCGAGCTGAAGCTGTCTTACGCGCCGATCGTGCAGCGGGTGCAGCCGGCAGTGGTGAATGTCTATGCGGCGAAGACGGTGCAGAACCGCAATCCGTTGCTCGATGATCCCGTCTTCCGCCGTTTCTTCGGCGGGCAGGGCATGCAGCCGGAGCAGATGCAGCGCTCGCTCGGCTCGGGCGTGATGGTGGATGCGGCGGGCCTCGTGGTCACCAACAATCACGTCATCGAGGGCGCCGACCAGGTTAAGATTTCGCTCTCCGACAAGCGCGAATTCGAGGCGGAAATCGTGCTCAAGGATAGCCGCACCGATCTCGCGGTGCTGCGCATCAAGGATGCCAAGGAAAAGTTCACGACGCTCGACTTTGCGAATTCCGATGATCTTCTCGTCGGCGACGTGGTGCTCGCCATCGGCAATCCGTTCGGTGTTGGACAGACGGTGACCCACGGCATCATCTCGGCGCTGGCGCGGACGCAGGTCGGCATCACCGACTATCAGTTCTTCATCCAGACCGATGCCGCGATCAATCCCGGCAATTCGGGCGGCGCGTTGGTGGACATGCACGGCAAGCTGGTTGGCGTGAACACCGCAATCTTCTCGCGCTCCGGCGGCTCGCAGGGCATCGGCTTTGCCATTCCGGCGAACATGGTTCGCGTCGTCGTTGCCTCGGCCAAATCAGGCGGCAAGGCAGTGAAGCGCCCATGGCTTGGCGCGCGGCTGCAGAACGTTACGCCGGAGATCGCCGAGACGCTCGGCCTGAAGACGCCGTCGGGCGCGCTGGTCGTCAATGTGACGCCGAACAGCCCGGCAGCGAAGTCGGGGCTCAAGGTCTCCGATCTCGTTACCGCCATCGATGGCCAGGCCATCGATGATCCCAACGCCTTCGAGTATCGCTTTGCTACCCGTCCGCTGGGCGGCACCACGCAGCTCGATGCGCAGCGTGGCGGCAAGCCGGTGAAACTCACCGTCGCGCTGGAAGCCGCACCGGATACGGGCCGCGATGAAATCGTGCTGAAGGGGCGCTCGCCGTTCCAGGGCGCCAAGGTCGCAAACATCTCGCCGGCGCTCGCCGACGAGATGCGGCTGGATTCCAGTGTCGAGGGCGTCGTCATCACCGACTTTAGCGAGACGGCAACTGCGGCCGGTGTCGGCTTCCAGAAGGGTGACCTCATCCTCGCGGTCAATGGCGTGAAGATCGGCAAGACCAGCGATCTCGAAAAGATCACGGGCGAAGGCGCACGGCTGTGGCGCATCGTCGTCGTCCGCGGCGGCCAGCAGATCAACGTCACGCTGGGCGGATGAGCGTCAAGCAACCATCGGCCAACCTCTTCGCTGCAGCCGGGATGGAGCAGGACGCGCCGCGTCCGCTGCCGGAGCGGCTGCGGCCGCGTGTGCTGGCCGATGTCGTCGGGCAGGATCACATCCTCGGTCCCGATGGCGCGCTGACGCGCATGCTGGAAACCCGTACGCTCGGTTCGCTCATTTTTTGGGGACCGCCCGGCACCGGCAAGACGACCGTTGCGCGTTTGCTTGCCGATGCCACCGACCTGCAGTTTGAGCAGATCTCCGCCGTGTTCTCCGGCGTTGCCGATCTGAAGAAGGTCTTTGACGCCGCACGTGCGCGCCGGCAGATGGGCCGTGGCACGCTGCTGTTCGTCGACGAGGTGCATCGCTTCAACAAGGCGCAGCAGGACTCGTTCTTGCCGGTGATGGAAGACGGCACCGTGGTGCTCGTTGGTGCCACGACGGAAAATCCTTCCTTTGAACTCAACGCGGCGCTTCTGTCGCGCGCGCGTGTGCTGGTGTTCCAGTCGCATGACGCGGAGGCGATCGAAAAACTGTTTGCCAATGCCGAAAAGGTCGAAGGCCGCCCACTGCCGCTCGATGCCGAGGCGCGCGCTGTGCTCGTGCGCATGGCCGACGGCGATGGCCGCGCGGCGCTGACACTGGCTGAGGAAGTCTGGCGCGCAGCGCGCACGGATGAGGTCTTCAACGCGACGCAGTTGCAGGACATCCTGCAGCGTCGCGCACCGATCTATGACAAGTCGGCGGACGGTCACTACAATCTGATCTCGGCCCTGCATAAGTCGGTGCGCGGCAGCGATCCTGATGCTGCGCTTTATTACCTGTGCCGCATGCTGGATGCCGGCGAGGATCCGCTGTTCCTTGCACGCCGCGTGGTGCGGATGGCGGTCGAGGATATCGGGCTCGCCGATCCGCAGGCGCTCGTCATCTGCAATGCCGCCAAGGATGCCTTTGATTTTCTCGGCCACCCGGAAGGCGAACTCGCCATCGCGCAGGCGGTGATCTACATCGCGACCGCGCCGAAATCGAATGCAGCCTATATGGCCTACAAATCTGCAATGCGGACGGCGAAGGAAGGCGGCTCGCTGCTGCCGCCGAAGCACATCCTGAATTCGCCGACCAAGCTGATGAAGTCGGAAGGCTACGGCGAGGGATATCAATACGACCACGACACGCCGGACGCCTTCTCTGGCCAAGACTATTTCCCGGAAGCCCTCGGGCGCCAGACCTTCTATGATCCGCCCGAGCGCGGTTTTGAGCGCGAGATTCGCAAGCGGCTGGACTATTGGGCGAAGCTGCGCGCCGCCAAAAGCACATAAGCGTAGGGTAAGTTACGGCGCGATGCGCCCATCAGTTGGACGAGGCCTGATGTCGATTGTCACATCTCAACCGCTGCGCGCCACCATCGCTGCAGCATTTTGCCTAATCGCCCAGGCCGCTTGGGCTCAGCAGGCGGCGCCGGTGCGATATTGGGTGCCGAACGGGCCGTTCGGTCTCGGCGGCTGGTCCGATGCCGGCGTCACGAGTTACGGCAATTTCCCTGGTTTCGACGCCGGTACTGCGGCTGACGGCGACTGGAAGTCCAATTTCCGGACCGGTGCATTCGTGCGCAGCGAGGCCGCCAGTTTTGATCGCATGGGCCTCGGCTGGGCCGGCACCACCAGCGATTTCGGTGGGCTTACCGCCCAGAGCACAGTGGCCGGCTACGCGTTCAAGGGCGCCGGAGATCTGCCCGTCACGGTCTTTGCCGGCTTTGACACCCTGAACTACCGTCCGGGCATCGGCACCGCACTGGCACCGTTCAGTTCCGATACCAGTATCGCAGCCGGATACACGGCGCGCGCAGGCATCGCGTTTCAGCCGATTCCGAACCTCACTTTGTCGCTTGAGGGCAGCGTCACCCAATATCAAGCCGACGAGGTCTCCCCGACGCAGCGCCTGCTGTCCGGTCAGTCCCCGTATGGCGGTTTCCGTCGCTGACGCGGGCAATCGGGTGGGCGGAACCTGAAGGTTTGGGCTGACGGGCGATTTGACCGTGACCCCGGTCGGTAGATGCGCTAGGGACGGTCTTTCCCCTGGAGTTACAGATGAGCCGCCGCGATACGAGATCCCCCGCCAAACGTGGCACCGGAGGCGGTGGCCGTTCCGGCCGCGCCAAGCCGGGCGCCACGATGGCCAAGGCGGCGGCGAAGAAGGCTGCCAAGGGCCTGCCAGAACGCCTTCCAAGCGCGCGATGGAGAAGGACGAACGCTTCCGGTCCGAGCGCGGCGATGCGGAGCGGCCCACCAGCGCGCGTCCGCCGCGCGCGCGTGCTGCCGAGCGGGGCGAGCGATTTGAACGCTCCGAGCGACCGGAGCGGTTTGAGCGCGCCGAGCGCCCGGAACGTTTCGAACGATCCGAGCGTCCGCAACGGTTTGAACGATCGGAACGCCCGGAACGGAGCGAGCGGCCATCCGCTGCGCGGACCGGAAGCAAGGCACCGACGCGCTTTGCCGGTGGCCCGTTGCGTTCGCGAAAACCTGAACCTGTGATCGAGAAGCCGGCCAAGGCAGAGGCCGAGCCGGCGATCATGCCGACCAGCGTGCAGACCGTGATCGTCACGCCCGACGAGAACGACATGCGCGTCGATCGCTTCCTCGAGGCCCGTTTTCCGGGCCTGTCCTTCTCGCACATCCAGCGCATCGTCCGCAAAGGCGAGCTGCGCGTGAACGGCAAGCGCGCCGACAGCAAGGATCGTCTGGAAGCCGGGCAGACCGTCCGCATTCCGCCGCTGAAGCTCGATGCGCCGAAGACGGTCGGCGTGCTCTCCGAAGCCGCGCAAAAAACGCTCGACGCGTTGAAGGCGATGACGATCTTTGAGGATCCCGACGTGATGGTGCTGAACAAGCCGGCCGGCCTTGCCGTGCAGGGCGGCTCGGGCATGACGCGTCATGTGGACATGATGCTTGAAGTGATGCGCGACTCCAAGGGACAGAAGCCGCGGCTCGTGCATCGTCTCGACCGCGAGACCTCGGGCTGTCTGCTGATCGCCAAGACGCGCTTCGCCGCCTCGTTTCTCACCGGCGCGTTTCGTGAACGCTCGGCGCGGAAATTCTATTGGGCGCTTGTCGCCGGCGTGCCGAAGCCGAAGCAGGGCCGCATCTCGACCTATCTCGCGAAGGAAGAGAACGAGGAAGACACGATCATGCGTGTCGCCAAGCATGGCGATGAAGGCGCGAGCCATGCGGTGACTTACTATGCGGTCGTCGAGACCTCCGGCCAGAAGCTTGCCTGGGTCTCGCTAAAGCCGGTGACGGGACGCACGCATCAGCTGCGCGCGCATATGGCCCATATCGGCCACGCCATTGTCGGCGATCCCAAATATTTCAACATCGAGAACTGGCAATTGCCGGGCGGTTTGCAGAACCGACTGCATCTGCTCGCGCGCCGCATCATCATTCCGCATCCGCGTGGCGGCGTGATCGACGCCACCGCGCCGCTGCCGCCGCATATGCTGCAGTCGTGGAATCTGCTCGGGCTCGAGCATGACCGGTTCGATCCGATCGAAAACGCACCGGAAGATTGAGCCTTGCCGGAATTCGACGATCAGTTTCGCGCGCGTTTGCATGATCTGTTTGCGTGGCGCCGCGACGTCCGGCGCTTCCGCAGCGATCCGCTGCCGGAGGATGCGCTGGGACGGCTGATCGATACGGCGTGTCTCGCGCCATCGGTGGGGCTCAGCCAGCCCTGGCGTTTTGTTATTGTCGATGATCCCGCGCGGCGCCAGGCCGTGCTGGAGAATTTCACGGCCTGCAATGAGGAGGCGCTCGGCGCCTTCCACGGCGAGCGGGCGCAACTCTATGCGACACTCAAGCTGGCCGGCCTGCGCGAGGCGCCGTGCCATCTGGCGGTGTTCGCCGACCGCGAGACCGATGTGGGCCATGGTGTTGGCCGCCGCACCATGCCGGAAATGGCGGAGTATTCGGCCGTGTCGGCCGTGATGACCCTGTGGCTTGCGGCGCGTGCCGAGGGGATCGGCGTCGGCTGGGTGTCGATCCTCGATCCTGATGCGATCAAGGCCACGCTCAATGTGCCTGCCCATTGGCGCCTGATCGGCTATTTCTGCATCGGCTATCCCGAGACCGAGGACGATCGCCCCGAACTGGAGCGTGTCGGCTGGGAACGGCGCCGGCCTGCAACGGATCTCATCGTCAGGCGTTGATATGTCCGCCCTTGAGCGCGCCGGAGATCGTGACGATATGAGCCAGATGTTTCGCCATTGCCTGCACGCTACCGTCCTCGCGCTCGCGCTTGCCGCGACTTCCGCGCATGCGCAGATGCTGCCGCCGGGCAGCAGCGCGCTGACCGTGCCGCCACCACCTCCGCCGCCGCCCCGAAGATCGAGGTGCCGGTGGTACCGAAGATGGGCGACCTGCCGTCGCAGAACTATGTCCCCAAACAGGCGCCGCCATCCTTCGGCGACCGCGTCACCAATTGCTTGCAGCAGGGTGCCGCGGCCGGGCTCGGCCCGAACGAGCGCGCAGCCTATTCGCGATCCTGCGCCAATCGCTGAGGGCCTCGCACAGGGCGCCGGCATCGCGTAAATTGCGATCAGAAAATTCGAGTGAGATGACCGATGCGTGAACTGTTCGACGACGTCTATGGCAAGCCCGGATTCACGGTGCAGGAATCTCGTGAGAAATCCACGGGCGCGCGCCGCAAGCGCTTCTATACGAAGGCGGATGTCAGCTTGGGCGATGGCGGGCATGCCATCACGCTCGACGACAAGACCGTGCGCACGCCGTCCCGCAATCTGCTTGCAGCGCCGTCGCGCGCCATCGCGGACATCATCGTTGCCGAATGGAATGCACAGCAGGAATTCATCGATCCCCTGAGCATGCCGGTGACCCGGCTTGCCAACAGTGTGCTCGATGCGATTTCGACCGATGAGCAGATCGCAGCCGTGCGCGACGACATCGCCAAGTATTTCAATTCGGATCTGCTGTTCTACCGCGCCTCGCATCCGGAAGCATTGATCGCGCGCGAGGCAGCGGCGTGGGACCCGGTGCTGCGCTGGGCAGCGGACGACCTCGGCGCGCATTTTATCCTCGCCGAAGGTGTGATGCATGTGAGCCAGCCCGAACAGGCACTCGCCATCGCGCGCGGCGCGCTGCCGACTGACAATTGGATGGTGGCGGCGCTGCATATGGTGACCACCATCACCGGCTCGGCGCTGCTCGCATTGGCGCTGCTGCGGGGGCGGCTGGATGCCGATCAGGTCTGGTCTGCGGCCTTCGTCGATGAGGACTGGAATATCGAGAAATGGGGGCTCGATGAGGAGGTCGCGCAGCGCCGTGCCGCCCGCGAGACGGACTTCCGCGCCGCCGCTTCGGTGGTCGCCGCGCTGAAGGCCGCGGCGTCTTAACGACAGGTTAATGCTCGTTAACTAGGGTGGCTGCACCATTGTCCGGTGCATGCCATGCCGAATGCTGTCAATTCGATCCTGCCAGTCGTCAATGCCCAGGGCGTTGCGAGTGAAGTCGCGTTTCAGCCCGGCAGCACGATAGCCGGCCGTGTGCTCTCGGTCTCGCCCGACAATCAGGTTCGCGTTGCCATCGGTCACAGCACCATCGACGTGCAGTCGCAGGTGCCGTTGAAAGCCGGGCAGGTTCTGCAATTCGCCGTCTCAAAGACGGACGATGGCAATGTGCGCCTCACAATCCTGCCGCAGCAAGCGGCGGCCAGCGGCAGTGCGGGGGGACGGCTGGCAGCGCAAATCCGGTGCAGAATGCGCAGCTCATTCTCGCCAATGCGCTTGCGAGTTCAAAACTCTCGCTGACCCCGCAGGAAGCCGTGGCCGTTTCGACGGCGACGCAATCGGCGGTGACGCAGCAGACCAGTCTCGCCAACCTGTTCGCCAATCTCGGTGCTGCGACATCGCTCGCGAACCTGCCGCCGAAGCTGCAGCAGGCGGTGGCGCAGGTGCTGGCGCAACGTCCGCAGCTAGACACGCAGTTGACGGGCGGCGAGGTGAAGACGGCTTTCCAGAATTCCGGCCTGTTTCTCGAATCCTCGCTGGCGCAAGGCCTGCCGGCGTCCGGCGCGATGCCGGACATGAAGGCAGCGCTGATCGTGTTGAAGCAAGCGCTCACGACGGCGCTCGGCAGTAACGGCAGCGCCACGACGGCCCCTACAGCACAACAGCCTGCGCAGGCCCAGCCAGGTGCAGCAACGCTGCCCGCCGTTCCGACCACACCTGCACAGATACAGGCTGCCGCGGCAACGCTGGTACCCGCGATGCTGCCGAAGTCGGCGATGAAGGGCGATCTCTCTGTCACGCCCGATGGGGCCTTGCCTGACGACACTGCAACGCCGGATCTACAGACACAGCCGGTGGGAGCCGTTGCCAAGACCGCGCCGGTCGCCACGCGCGAAGGGGCTCCGCAACAGCTCGCAACACGCAGTATGAATATCCTCGCTCAAGCGATGTCTGAGGATGCTGCGTTGCTGGAGGCCATTCCGGCGGCAAAGGGACAATCCGGAGCTCCGCTGGCAGAGATCCTTGGCCAGCGTCCCCAAGTGCCCCCGCCGCCATTGCGCGGTGCGTTGCCGAGCGCGCAGCCGATGATGCAGCCGACATTGCCGCCGAATGCACAACTCGGCCCCACCATTGAACATCTGCTGTCCGACACCGATGCGGCGATCGCGCGCCAGACTTTGCATCAGGTGGCGTCGCTGCCAGATCGTGTCGATGCCGTTTATCCGCAGCGGGCCGATCAGGTGGCCCAGCGCTGGAGTTTCGAGATTCCATTCGCGATGCCGCATGGCACGGCGGTAGCGCAATTCGAGATCGCGCGTGATGACGGGCAGGGCAGCGAGGTCGAAGCGGCGAAGAAGATCTGGCGCGCGCGGTTCTCTCTCGATGTCGAGCCAGCGGGGCCAGTGCATGCGCTGGTATCGCTCACCGGTGATAAGACGTCGGTGCGGATGTGGGCAGAGCGGCCGGCGACAGCATTGCAATTGCAGGCCGGCGCAGCGCAGCTCAGCCAGGCGCTGCTCCATGCCAATCTGCAGCCCGGCGATATCGTCATTCGTGAAGGCGCGCCGGTGCAGCCGCAGCCGGCCGCAGCCGGTCATTTTCTGGATCGCGCGCTATGATCGTCCAGCCGAAACGCGCACTCGCCGTCGCGCTCCATTATGACAAGACCGGTGCGCCGCGTGTCACCGCCAAGGGCAGAGGGGCTGTCGGCGAGAAGATCATCGAGGTTGCCAAGGCGCACGATATTCCGATCGAGGAAAACGAGGTGCTTGCCGGCGCGCTCTCCAATGTCGAACTCGGCGACGAGATTCCGGAAGAGCTCTACAAGGCGGTGGCGGAAGTTCTCGTCTTCGTGCTGCGCCTGTCAGGTCGCGGCCGCTGAGCCTTGCTCAGGCCGCCTTGACTTCATTCGTGGTCGTTTCACTGTTCGCAATCGGCTTGGCGGCGGCCGCGTGTTTGCCGATACGGCCAAGATGGGTGAAGTGAAAACCCCTCTCGTATTTCAGGCCGTAGCCAAGCATTCGGTCGAAGCCGATATGGGCCAGCCAGATCATCGCCAACGCGCCGGGGACTGGCTCTGCCGTCACGAGCCCGAACAGCACCAGCAGCAATGGACCGATGGTGGCGTGGGTCGCATTATAGACGCCGGCGCCGATCCGCGGACCGGCAAGATAGGCCAGGAAAGCGAGATCAGGCAGGAAGAACACCAGCGCGTATTGCAGCCAGGATGCGCCGGAAATCCAGTAAAACAGTGTCATGCCGACGAAGAGGGTGACGCCCTCCCAGCGCAGCAAATCCCGCACGCCGCCGGTGGCGGCTCCGCTGTTCTCGTTGATCCCGATATTCGCCATGCCGGCCTCCTGACTGACCGGGATATAGGCATGCCGATGGCCGTTGCCATGCGTTTTCAACACTTTCCAGCCATGCGGATGGGCGTTTCCAGACCCGAAAACCGCATGCTAGAACGACGGCCAAACCCCGCCGCCAAAGCGGGCTAAAACACGCGAATTTGACGGGCTGGAGCACATGAAAGAGATCCTGGATACCCTCGAAGCGCGCCGCGCCGGCGCAAAACTCGGCGGCGGCGAGAAGCGTATCGAGTCGCAGCACTCAAAGGGCAAGCTTACCGCCCGCGAGCGCATCGAGCTGCTTCTGGACAAGGGATCCTTCGAGGAGTTCGACATGTTCGTCGAACACCGCTCCGTGGAATTTGGCATGGATAAGTCCAAAATTCCGGGTGACGGTGTTGTCACCGGCTGGGGCACCGTCAATGGCCGCAAGATCTTCGTCTTCGCCAAGGACTTTACCGTGTTCGGCGGCTCGCTGTCGGAGACCCATGCGCTGAAGATCACCAAGATCCAGGACATGGCCATGAAGGCGCGAGCGCCGATCATCGGCCTTTATGACGCCGGTGGCGCGCGCATCCAGGAGGGCGTCGCCGCACTCGCTGGTTACTCCTACGTCTTCCGTCGTAATGTGCAGGCCTCGGGCGTGATCCCGCAGATCTCCGTTATCATGGGCCCATGCGCCGGCGGCGACGTCTATTCGCCAGCCATGACCGACTTCATCTTCATGGTGAAGAACACCAGTTACATGTTCGTCACCGGACCGGATGTGGTGAAGACCGTCACCAACGAGGTCGTCACCGCGGAAGAACTCGGCGGCGCCAGCGTGCATGCGACGAAATCCTCGATCGCCGATGGCGCCTTCGAGAACGATGTCGAGACGCTGCTGCAGATGCGCCGGCTGATCGACTTCCTGCCGTCCAACAACACCGCAGGCACGCCGGAATGGCCGAGCTTCGACGACATCGAGCGCACCGATGACAGTCTCGATACGCTGATCCCCGACAATCCGAACAAGCCCTATGACATCAAGGAACTGATCCTGAAGGTCGTGGACGAGGGCGACTTCTTCGAACTCGCGGACACATTTGCGAAGAACATCGTCACCGGTTTCGGCCGCATTGCCGGCAAGACGGTGGGCTTCGTCGCCAACCAGCCGATGGTGCTGGCCGGCGTGCTGGACAGCGACGCATCGCGCAAGGCCGCGCGCTTCGTGCGCTTCTGCGACGCCTTCAATATTCCGATCGTGACCTTCGTCGACGTGCCGGGCTTCCTGCCGGGCACCGCGCAGGAATATGGCGGCCTCATCAAGCATGGCGCAAAACTGCTGTTCGCCTATAGCCAGTGCACCGTGCCGCTGGTCACCGTGATCACGCGAAAGGCCTATGGTGGCGCGTTCGACGTGATGGCTTCGAAGGAAATCGGCGCCGACATGAACTACGCCTGGCCGACCGCGCAGATCGCGGTGATGGGCGCGAAGGGCGCGGTGGAAATCATCTTCCGCGGGGATATCGGCGATGCCGAGAAGATCGCCGCGCGCACCAAGGAATATGAAGACCGCTTCTTGTCGCCTTTCGTGGCCGCCGAGCGCGGCTATATCGACGACGTGATCATGCCGCACTCCACCCGCAAGCGCATCGCCCGCGCTCTGGCGATGCTGAAGGACAAGCATGTGGAAGTGCCGATGAAGAAGCACGACAACATGCCGTTGTAACGACGCATTCTGAATTCGTGTTTTCGGTAGGCCGGTAGCTTCCGCTATCGGCCTTCTGCTTTTGAGATGCGTTTCGGTGCGTGCATTCAGCGCTCGTTCATCCCGTGGGTCGGAAGCTGCCGCGACAACACCTCAGGGAGGATCGCGAATGGAGCGCCGTCATTTTCTGAAACTCGGTCTCGGCTTCGCTGCGGGCGCTGTGGCGACCGTGCAGATGTTTGGAACCGTGAACGCTGCGCCTTTGCCGCCGCTTACTCCGCTTGATGATCGCAAAGCGGAGGATGCGCCGAAGCCTGCTGTCGCGACGAAGGAAGATGTGGATCACTTGCAGCCGGAGCAGGTCGGCTGGCGTCGTCGTCGCTGGCGGCGTCGCAGGGTCTGGGGTTATCGACGCCGCCATTGGGGCTGGCGTCGCCGCTATGTGGTGCGTCGCCGTTATTGGCGCCGGCGTCGCTACTGGTAGCGCGAGCGAATACGGCAGGGCAGGCGGAGCGCTGATTTCATGCTAGAGAGCGTGCGAGTCCTCTGGATGAACGAATCGTGCCCCATACCGAAGCCCTGCTGTTTCCCCTTGCCATGGTTGCGCTGGTTGCCGAAGCGATGACGGCGGCGCTGGCCGCTGGCCGGCGCAACATGGACTGGCTGGGCGTGGCCATGCTCGGCTGCATCACCGCGCTCGGCGGAGGCTCGGTGCGCGACATGCTGCTCGGGCACTATCCGCTGTGGTGGGTGCAAAGCCCGTATCTGCTGCTGCTGACGGGCGGGGCGGCGCTGGCCACCATCGGGATCGCGCAATTCGTGCATCGCTTCCACACCATCTTTCTCATCCTTGACGCCATTGGCCTCGTCGTGTTCACGATCATGGGCGCCAATGTCGCCATGAGCATGAACCAGCCGCTGCTGATCGTCGTCGTGGCGGGGATGATCACCGGCTGCGTCGGTGGCGTCATCCGCGACGTGCTGTGCAACGACGTGCCGCTGCTGTTTCGCGCCGAGCTTTACGCCAGCGTGTCGATCGTGACCGGGCTGCTTTATATCGGCGGCATCACATACGGGCTCAGCCCGGATATCGTCATCGCTGCGGCCTTCGCGGTCGGCCTGACATTCCGCCTGCTGGCAATCCGGTTGAAATGGGAAATGCCGAAATTCGTCTATGACAGCGAGACGAAGTAGCGCCTGCGGTCAGCGCAATCCCGTGCAGCTCGCATAGAATGTCGTCGTCGCCGGCCAATCGGAAAACACGCCGCGCACGCCCACGTCTTTCGCCAGCACATCGAGCACGGTCATCGTGTCGCCTTCGCGGTCGATGGCCGGTTTGATCGAGCGATGGAAGAAGCCGCCGCCCTTGGTCAGCGGCCCGTCCCGCTCCAGCGACCATGTGATTAGATCGAGGCCGGCTTCGCGTGCGGCGCGCGCATAGTGAGAGGGCACGATGCGGCCGCTGCTGTCGAGCGTCAGCAGCATATAGATCGGCGGCGCGAGGATCCGTAGTCCGGCGGCTTTCAGCTCGGGCATCGATGGCGTCCATGTTTCCGAGCGCAGGTGATCGAAGCTGGGGGCTGCATAGCGGCCGTCCAAATAGACCGCCTGTGCACCAAAATCCGGTGCTGTGCGAAGCCAGAACTTGATGTCGTTGAGGTCGAAGCTCTGCGGAAACACGTCGGCCGCCGGAATGCCGGCGGCGCGATATTCATCGAGCATCTGCGTGGCGTACTTTTCCTGGCTGTAGTCGCCGTCGAACGGCATCGGTACTTCCGGCGCCTTTAGCTCCGGCGTGAATTTTGCGCCGAGACTCTTGATCAACGCGATGCTCTCGGCGTGGGTCATCAACGTGCCCGGGCTGGCATAGAGATCGGTGCGCCAGCGCGGCGTGCCGTTCTGATAGTCGGCCACATTGGTGGCGGATGTGTCGGCGGCATCCATTTTGGCAGTCAGCGTCTTGAACTCGGCCAGTGTGATGTCGCTGGTGCAGCATTTTGCGGACGCTTTCTTGCCCGTGGCCGGATCGGCAGGGCTGAAAGGCTGCGTGCATTTCGTTGCGAGGTCCGGCTTCGAAAGAATGTTGGTGGTGGTGTGCAGATCGCATTGCGAGTGACGGCAGACGAGTTGGCGATCCCTCGTGAAGGTCACGTCGCATTCGATCACGCCGGCGCCCATGCGCGCCGCGGCGAGATAGGATTCCCGGCTGTGCTCGGGAAGCTGCAGCGGTGCCCCGCGATGGGCGATGGAAAAATTGCTCTTGCGAAACGGCCCGGTGCAGGCGCTGAGTTGCGTCTTCAGTGCTCCGTCCTTCATCGTATCGACGAGATAGAACGGTCGTGGTCCAAGTTGCTGTTCGCTCGGTAGCGGCAGCATCTGCGCCAGCGCCGGCGAAAGATGGAGAAGAATCGACAGTCCTGCCACGATGAAGCGAAGATAGATGCGCGACACGATGATCTCCCTGCGATGGACAGCCACTCTGGCACGTCTCTGTGACGATCATTGCAAGCGCAGCACGAGCCAACAAAAAACCCCGCCGGCGAGGCGGGGTCTTTTTATATCGATGGGCCGCGATCACCAACGGCGGATGCAGCGGCCATAGGGATTGCGGAACCAGCCGCGCGGGCACGAGCGAATGACGGGGGCAGCACGATACATTGGACGGCAGAAGCCGCGTGGACCGCGTGCATAACCTGGGCCGCAGCCCTGTGCGACCTGAATGACCCCAGCCGTATCGGCTGCGCTGAGTGGCGCCATTGGCATGGCTGCATTCGCACTGCTAAAGCCGCCGACGGTCGCGGCGAACAGTGCTGCGGCAAAGATTCTTTTCATGGCTGATCTCCCTTGGGGCGTGCCGCAATGCGACACTACGACGAAAATGATGCGCCTTCGAGAACGTTACGCGCACGCGGCGAAAACGTTGCAGGACATCGACGCGCGTCGCGTCGAATTGGACGGATTCTGGCTGAACGCTGCATGAATATTCGGTCAGACTCGCGGGTTTCGCCGATGTTGATAATATCAGATTATACGTCGCTTGGTCGCACGCATGACGAAACAGCGGGCACGTATGATGTCCGCTGTTTCGTCTGCCCGTGCGCAGCGATCAATTCGCTGCGCCGCCCTTTGAGCTATCGACCTCCGTCCCGGTGGGCGCGGATTGCGGCGCCTGCGGGCGCGCTGGTGCAGAGCCCGTGGTCACACCAGGATTGTCCTTCGTCGGTGTGACGTCACGAACGCCCGGTGCCACCGGCGGCTTGGTGCTGCTGTTCGAGTCCGCAATGTTGTTTGTCGGCGCTGGCGCCTTCGGTGCGCTGTCCTGCGTGGCCGGTGTCGATTGCGATGCCGTCTTGGCCGCGTCGTTCGGGTTCATCGATCCACTGTTAAGGCCGTAGAACACAACGCCAAGCAATACCGCGGCGGCGACGCCGTAAATGAATATCCGCCCACCGGATGCGGGGCCTTCCCGCAACTCGGGATCGGCCTGCAGCTCTCGGTCAAATCGCGTTTGTTCGCCGGAGCTGTCATTGATGTCGTTCAGGCGATGCGGGTCGTTTTGTTGAGGCGTATTCGCCATGTCGCGTCCTCCTGTTGCTCCCGTGTGTCGAAAGACAACAACATGGCATCGTGCATGTTCCTGCGGAGATGACGATAACGTGTCGCCATTGTGCTGCGGCGCGGCGAGGCGGGATGGGCGATCACCACTTGTTAAGACCTGACTGCGACTCTTGCAGCACTTCGATTCGCAGCAGTGGCGCCCGTATGTTCGACACCATCATTCTTCTGACTGGCCCCGCTGAGCATTCGGTCTTCACGACGCTTCTGCGCGGTCACAATCCGGGGCTTACGGTGCTGCCGGTGTTCACGGCGGCGGATCTTGCTGCCATCGAGCCGGAATGGCTGCGGCGCGCGCGTCTCATCTCGTTCACGACCAATGTGATCGTGCCCGGTGCGCTGCTCGACCAGCTCGGCTACGGCGCCTACAATTTTCATCCGGGGCCGCCGGCCTATCCCGGCTGGGCGCCATCGCATTTCGCGCTTTACGAACGCGCGAGCGATTTCGGTTGCACGATGCACCGCATGGTCGAGCGCGTCGATGCCGGTCCGATCGTCGAAGTCGAGGTGTTCTCGATTCCGCCCGGCATGAACGTCAATGCTCTTGAAGAGATGACCTATACGAAGCTGGTCCAGATGTTCTGGCGCATGGCGCGGACGTTGGCGACGCAAAGCGATCCGCTGATCGAGCGCGCGGTGCGATGGGGCAACAATCGCAATTCACGCGCTGCCTATGAAAAAATCTGCAAAATCCCGCTGACGATTTCGCAGGATGAACTCCAGCATCGCCTGCATGTGTTCGGGACCGATCATTTCGGGATCGTCCCGTCGATCGACCTTCACGGTTTCCAGTTTCGCATCGTGATGCCGGAAGACGAGGGGCAGAACGTCGGGACAGCCGTCGTCGGCAGCTGAAGTCTCTAGGTGGGTTACCTGCTCTCAGCGGCGATGGCATGGTGCGTGCCTGGTGCCGAGACCGCTGTCTGTCCGTGTGCCTTGCCGTTGATCTCATACAGCAGGAAGCTCAGGACGATCAGAAGCGCCACGCCGATCAGCGCCTTGGCTGGCTTGTGCTGATGCTCCGTGCCGCAACGCGGATGATATTTTCCAGACAGCGATACCCGGGATGCGGGAAGCGGGGACATTACCTTGCTCCTTGCCTGATGCGATCGGGATGACCGTCCAATAACCGACGGTAAAGACTGATGTTCCTGTCTTGCACCGTCGTTTGCGAGAGGCTGCCCTGCCGTAGTCGCGGTGTATCGAAATATTTCTGTAAAAACCGTGGAACTCATTGTCTTCTGGCGCGTTTTCGCATCTCACCGTCGTAGGTGACACGTCAGGGGCAGTAATGGGATGAGTGGTGATAGTGGCCGGGTTGCGACCGGCATACCTGGGCTGGATGCGATCCTGGGCGGGGGTGTTTTCGACGGCGGCATCTATATCATTCAGGGCGCCCCCGGCGCCGGAAAGACCATTCTCGGCAATCAGATCTGCTTCGCGCAGGCTGCCCAGGGCCGCAATGCGCTTTACATCACGCTGCTGGCGGAGAGCCATGCCCGGATGATCGGGCATATGCGGCGGATGACCTTTTTCGACGAGAACGCAGTTCCCGATCGCATGTCCTATGTCGGCGCCTTCAAGACGCTGGAAGACGACGGTTTGCGCGGGCTGCTCGACGTGGTCCGGCGTGAAGTGCGGACCCGGAATGCCAGCATCCTCGTGCTGGACGGCCTCATCACGGTCCATGAAAAAGCGCGCTCCGAGCTCGAGCTGAAGAAATTCATCCACGAGCTGCAGACTCAAGCGGGCTTCAGCAACTGCACCATGTTCCTGCTGACCAGCGCCTTCGATGCCGATGCGCATCCGCCTGAGCATACGATGGTGGATGGGCTGATCGAGTTGCAGGCCTCCTTGCACGGCCGCCGCTCGGAACGCTCGATCCAGATCCACAAGCTGCGCGGCGGCTGGTTCATGGGCGGCAAGCATGCCTATCGCATCACGGACCACGGTCATGCGATTTATCCCCGCATCGAAGCGCTGCTGGAAACCCCGAGCATATGGGACAGCGCCGATGGGCCCATGGTCCCAGTGGGCATTCCCGGCATCGACAAGATGTTTGGTGGCGGTATCGATACGCATTCGGTGACCGTGGTGCTCGGCCCGTCGGGATCGGGCAAGACGACGGCGGGCCTGCAGTTCCTGACGGGCGGTCCGGCCGGCGAGCCGGCGCTGTTTTTCGGCTTCCACGAAAATCCGATGGCGCTGCGCGTGAAGGCCAAGAGCCTCAAGCTCGCATTGCCCGACCAGATCAGCCTGATATGGCGGCCGCAGACCGAGGCGGTGCTCGACGAGGTCGCGACCGAACTGCTCGGGACGATCCGCCAGAATGGTATCCGTCGTCTCGTCATCGACGGCATCGAGGGCTTCTCGAAGCTGACCGACGAAAAGCACCGCATGGGCTCTTTTTTGTCGGCACTGTGCAACGAGTTGCGCGCGCTCGGTGTTACGACCTTGGCGACGGCGGAAACCGATCACGCTGGGATGACGCCTGGGCAGCCGCTCAAGGGCGTCAACCAGACAGGTCTGTCTGCCGTAGCCGAGAACATCATTGCACTGCATCTGGCGGCGCTGCGCTCGGAAAACCATCGGCTGCTGACGATCCTCAAATCGCGCGACCGCCGGACCGACATGCGGATGCGCCGTTTTGAAATTCATGAGGGCGGCATCGTGCTCGACGACAATTATGAGAGGGCCGAACGCATCCTTCGCGATATCTCCAGCCAGGGGCCGCAGCCGACGCCAGCGGCGGATCTCAAATTGACTGGAGATTAGCGGTGCGCACGGTCCTGATTGTCGAGGACGAATGGGCGATCGCCGACTGGCTCGAAGTCCTGTTGAGCGAGAGCGCCTTCAATGTCCTGGTCGCCGGCAATGGCCGGGAGGCACTCGATATCCTGCATCGCGAGACGCCCGATCTCGTGCTGACCGATTTCATGATGCCGTTCGTGGACGGGGCAGGGCTGATCGCGGCCATGCGCGACGACAAACGCATGCGCGACATCCCGGTCATTGTGATGACGTCGCTGCTTGAGAACGTGGTGCGTGATCGCGCAGGGCGGTTCAGGGCCTATCTTCGCAAGCCATTTCGTGAAGCCGATCTGATGAAGGCCATCGGCGAAATTTTCCCGGACTAAGCGCTCGAATACCACCGTAAACATTGTGCTGCAGCGCACAGGCGCTGTTGTCACTGTTACGTCCTTTCGCCGCAGCCGCCCCGCACGACATAACGTGGCGGGCAAATAGCCCCTTCGCATCACGAAGTTGCGTTTTTGAATGGCTGTCGCGCGCCGTGCACATTTGTGGTGCGCCCCGTTTCCAATTCAACATAGACTATTTTTAAGGGAGTCGAACGACCCCACATAATGCTGCGCGAGCACGCCCGCCGGAACGATGCGGGCGGCCAATGAGGGTGGAATGGGAATCAATCAAGGCCCGATCAGTCTCGATCAGAAATACACCCAGGGTTCCGGTCATATCTTTCTCACCGGCATCCAGGCGCTGGTGCGGCTGCCGATGGCGCAGGTCCGTAGGGACCGTGCGGCCGGGCTCAACACCTCGGCCTTCGTCACCGGATATCGCGGCTCGCCACTCGGTGGTTACGACCAGCAGCTGATGGCTGCGCGAAAACATCTCGATCAATACGGCATCAAGTTTCAGCCCGGTGTGAATGAGGATCTCGCGGCCACCGCGATCTGGGGCACGCAGCAGCTCAATCTCTCGCCCGGCGCCAATTACGATGGCATCACCGGCATCTGGTACGGCAAGGGTCCCGGCGTCGATCGTTGCGGCGACGTGTTTCGTCACGGCAATGCGGCTGGCTCCGCCAAACATGGTGGTGTGCTATGTCTTGCGGGCGATGATCACGGCGCAAAATCATCGACGGTGCCGCATCAATCCGACCACGCCTTCGTCTCCGCATTGATGCCATATCTCTATCCGTCATCGATTCACGAGATCATCGACATGGGCCTGCTCGGCATTGCCATGTCGCGCTATTCTGGCTGCTGGGTCGGCATGAAGGTGATCACCGAGACGGTGGAAACGACGGCCGAGATCAATCTCAATGACGAGATGACGCCGTTCAAGATCCCGACTGATTTCGAGATGCCGCCCGGTGGCCTCAATCTGCGCTGGCCCGATGATCGCTATGCGCAGGATCGCCGTTTGCAGGACTACAAGGGTTTTGCTGCGATCGCGTTCGCGCGCGCCAACAACATCAACCGCGTCACCATCGACAGTCCGAATGCGCGCTTCGGCATCATGGCCTCAGGCAAGAGCTATGAGGACGTCCGCCAGGCGCTGCGCGAACTGGGTATCACCGAACAGGTTGCAGCGAAGATTGGTTTGCGGCTGTACAAGATCGGCATGCCGTGGCCGCTGGAGCCGGAAGGCGTGCGCAAATTCGCGGTGGGTCTCGAAGAGATTCTCATTGTCGAGGAACGCCGCGAGATCGTCGAAAACCAGGTCAAGCAGGAGCTGTTCAACTGGCGCGACGATGTGCGCCCGCGTATCGTCGGCAAGATGGATTCGCATGACCAGCGCTTCCTGCCTTTCGCGGAAGAGCTGAGCGTCGCCAAGCTCGCGACCTCGATGGTCGATCGTCTCTTGGCGATGGAGATCGATCCGGAGATCGCCGCATTGCTGCGCGCCAAGGCCGACTGGTTTCACGGCCGCGAAGCGTCGCAGGTACAGAATGTCGTACCGATTACGCGCACGCCGTATTTCTGCTCGGGCTGCCCGCATAACACCTCGACCAAGGTGCCGGAAGGCTCACGCGCGCTCGCCGGGATCGGCTGCCACTTCATGTCGCTGTGGATGGATCGCTCCACCGAGACCTTCACCCATATGGGCGGCGAGGGCGTGCCATGGACGGGCATTGCGCCCTTCACCAAGGAGAAGCACATCTTCGCCAATCTCGGCGACGGCACTTATTTCCATTCCGGTTCGCTGGCGATCCGGCAGTCGGTCGCCTCCAAGGCGAACATCACCTACAAGATCCTCTATAACGACGCCGTCGCCATGACCGGCGGCCAGAAACATGACGGCGAACTCTCGCCGCAGCAGATCACCTTCCAGCTTCACTCCGAAGGCATCCGCGCGATCTATCTCGTCTCCGAAAATCCGGATTCCTATCCGGCGAGCAGCATCGCGCCGGGCACCAAGCTCGCGCATCGCGATGAACTCGATCGCGTGATGAAGGAATGCCGCGAGATCGCGGGCTGCTCGGCTATCGTTTTCGTGCAGACCTGCGCAGCCGAAAAGCGCCGTCGCCGCAAGAAGGGCATCCTGGAAGATCCGCAGCGCCGTGTGATCATCAATCCCGCCGTCTGCGAAGGCTGCGGCGATTGTTCGGTGCAGTCGAACTGTATCTCGGTGGAGCCGCTGGAGACCGAACTCGGCCGCAAGCGCACCATCAACCAGTCGAGCTGCAACAAGGACTATTCCTGCCTGAAGGGCTTTTGCCCGTCCTTCGTCACCGTCGATGGCGGCAAGCTGAAGCGCAAGGCGCCGGTGGAGATCGGCAATATCGGTGAGCTGCCGGAGCCGGCGTCGCGGCCGACGCTGGATCGTCCCTACAATATCGCGGTGGGCGGCGTTGGTGGCACCGGCGTGCTGACCATCGGCGCGCTGCTCGGCATGGCCGCGCATATCGAAGGCAAGGCCTCGATGATCCTCGACATGTCCGGCCTTGCACAGAAGGGCGGCGCGGTGCTGAGCCATGTGCGGCTTGCCAATGATACGGCCGAGGTGACCTGTTCGCGCATCGTCACCGGCGGCGCCGATCTGCTCATCGCAGCCGATGAAGTGGTGGCGATCGCCAAGGAAACGATCTCGCTCTGCGAGGGTGAGCGCACCACCGGCATCGTCAACACGCATCTCATTCCGATCGCCGACTTCGTCCGCAATCGCGATTTCAACTTCCAGCGCGGTCGCGTTAATGACGTACTGTCGATGGCGCTGCGCAAGACATCGACCTTCCTCGATTTCACCAAGGCGGCCGAAGGCCTGCTCGGCGACAGCATCGCCACCAATATGATGATGATGGGGTATGCCTATCAGCAGGGCCTGCTGCCGGTGCAACGCGCCTCCATCGAGCAGGCGATCGAACTCAATGGCGTCTCGATCAAGATGAACATGCTGGCCTTCCAGCTCGGACGTCTCGCCGCGGCCGATCCGGAGCGTCTAGCCTCGATGCTGAAGGGCAGCGACGGCGTCGCCGCACCGAAGACGCAGGACGAGATGACGCTGGATGAAATTGTCGCCCATCGCAGCGCCATGTTGACCGATTACCAGAATGCGAAACTGGCAGACGCCTATCGCGCCACGGTGGGGCAGGTACGTGAAGCCGCGATGCGCGGTGGTTACGATGATGCGCTGCCACGGGCGGTGGCGATCAATTACGCCAAGCTGCTTGCCTATAAGGACGAATACGAAGTCGCGCGGCTCTACACCGATGGCCGCTTCGAGAAGCAGCTGCGCGAGCAGTTCGAAGGTGACTTCAAGATCCACTTCAATCTGGCGCCGCCAATGCTGCCGGGCACGGATGCGTCCGGCCGGCCGAAGAAGCGTGCTTTTGGTGCGTGGATGATGCCGCTGTTCAAGCTGTTGGCCGGCGCACGCGGGCTGCGTGGCACGCCGCTCGATGTGTTCGGCTACAGCGCTGACCGCAAGATCGAGCGCGATCTGATTGCGGGCTACGAGAAGGACATTGCGACGGTGGTCAGTCTGCTGTCGCCGGCAAATGTGGACATCGCGGTTGAGCTGCTGTCGCTGCCGGATACGATCCGCGGCTATGGCCCGGTGAAGGAAGCGGCGGTGGAAGCGGCGAAGGCGCGTTATGTGCAGCTTGCGCAGGATCTGGTGAACCCGCCGCCGGTGCCGAGGCAGATAGCGGCGGAGTGACGCTCTGTTCCCTCCCCCAAGCGGCGTAGCCGCGCCGTGGGGAGGGTGGCACGAGCGTAGCGAGTGACGGGTGGGGTGCTTCCTCAAACTCCGACGTTACGTGGGGAGAGCCCCACCCCCGCCTATCGGCGGACCCTCCCCACTGCGCTTCGCTTGGGGGAGGGAAGGCCATCAGCGCCGGAGCACTACACCCCAATATTATCGATCAACCTTGTCTTCCCCAACTTCGCCGCCAGGATCAGCCTCACCGGTCCATCCTTCATCGACGACACCTTCGCCAGCGTCTCGCTGTGCCGCGCTTCGAAATAATCGAGCACGAAACCTGCGGCCGTGATCATCGCAGCGCCGCCAGCAAGCACCGTTTCCATATCTTCGCCGGCCTTCAGCCGTTTCGCGGTTTCCTTCATCGCCTTGTAGAGCACCGGCGCGGTCGCGCGGTCTTCCGGCGACAGATAGACATTGCGCGACGACATCGCGAGGCCGTCGCGTTCGCGCACGGTGGTGGCGCCGATGACCTTGACGCCGAGATCGAGATCCCGCGCCATCCGCGTCACCACTTTCAGCTGCTGGAAATCCTTCTCGCCGAAGAAGGCCATGTCCGGGCGCACCTGGGTGAACAGTTTTCCGACCACGGTGGCGACACCGCCGAAGAAATGCGGGCGGAAGCGATCTTCGAGATCGGCAGTGGCTGGGCCTTCGGTGACAATCTTCGTCGCAAAACCTTCGGGATACATGACCTTGGCATCGGGGTTCCAGACGAGGTCGGCGCCGGCCTCGGTGAGTTTCGCAAGATCGCTCTTCCAGGTGCGCGGATAGGCGCCAAAGTCCTCAGTCGGGGCGAACTGGGTCGGGTTCACGAAGATCGACACCACCACCTTGTCGCAGCGGCGCAAAGCGAGGCGCACCAGCGCGATGTGGCCGTCATGCAGCGCGCCCATGGTCGGAACAAGCCCCACCGTCGCCTTGCGCGCGCGCAAGCCATCCACGGCACGGCGAAGGGCTGGCAAGGTGCGGGCAATTTGTGGGGCGCGACGGGGCATGTTGGCTCGTTATCTTTGGCGTCATGGCGAAGCAGGCGCGCTTGCTTAGCAAAGGCGGCGGGGCCGCGCCAAGCCTTCGCTGTGGTGTCCCGATGCCGCAACGGGCGGGGCGATTCATCATTAAGGACGCGGGGGGCGCGATCGGCGGTCCGTTGCGGGCCATTTTGCTTGACCCGTGAAGGACCGTGCTTTGAAGATGATCCGAAGGATCGCGAGCGATCCAGGGATCGCAATCGATGTTGATGCAAAGCGCGCAGCAGTCCGGCACGGCGCATGTGATCGTTCTGGGCAACGAGAAGGGCGGGTCGGGCAAGTCCACGACCGCGCTCCATATCGCCGTGGCTTTGCTCAAGGCCGGGCAGCGCGTCGCCACGATCGATCTCGATTGCCGCCAGCAAAGTTTTACCCGCTACATCAATAATCGTCGCGCGTGGGCCGGGCAGGCTGGGCTGAGCCTCGAAGTGCCTGATCATCATTGCCTGCAATTGGGCGACAGCATGCAGGTCGCCGAGAATGAAGCCTTCGAGCTTGAGCAATTTGCGCAAGCGATGGCCGCAGTCGAGCGCACGCATGACTTCATCGTCATCGATACGCCTGGCAGCGACACTTTCCTGATGCGGCTCGCGCATTCGATGGCGGATACGCTGGTCACACCCATCAATGACAGTTTTCTGGACTTCGACGTGCTCGGCTCGGTCGATGCGGCGAACTACACCGTCATCGGTGAGAGTCACTACGCGCAAATGGCGCGTGAGGCGCGACGCAAGCGACGACAGCATGATGGCGTGACGACAGACTGGATCGTCGTCCGCAATCGTCTGTCCATGGTCGGCTCCCGCAACAAGATGCTGGTCGCCGGCGTGCTCGACCAACTCGCATTCCGACTCGGCTTCCGACCTGTCGATGGTCTCGCCGAGCGGGTGATGTATCGGGAGTTTTTTCCACGCGGCTTGACGGCGCTGGACGATCTCAACGAAGCTACCCTCGGCCGTCGCCCCAGCATGGGTCATGTCACCGCGCGGGAAGAGGTCGTTGAGCTGCTCCGCAAGCTCAAATTACCTCTGGACGAGCGCGGCCGCCGCCGGGCGGCCAACCGGGCCGAATGGGCATTGCAGGCCGACAAGCCGCTCGATCTGCACGACATCGTCGGCAGCTGATCCGGTCGTTGCCATAACGTTTTGAATTATATCGAGTTTTATCGAAGTTCTTGCCTCGATGTTCCAGTTTCGTTGGTAGGATGAAACGGAATCGCGGAACGCGAGAGCCGCTGCGCAGTTGATTTATCCTTGTAACAGACCGGGATTTGGGACGTCGTTCCCTTGCCGGAAGGCACTCGAATTCGCAGAATTCGTCATCGTTTTCGTTCGCGGGTGCACAAGAAAGGACTGCGGCGCACAATGTTACGGCTCTGAATTCACAATATTTAGTCTTCCTGTCACTGAGCTGTGACATATATGCTGTTCAAGCCACGATCATTGTCATCGATCGATTACAATCATCGTAGCCTGGACCGGCGAGCGCCCTTTGAGGGATCATGCCGAGGGACCGAACATGAAACGCGGATTGCTTATCCTGCTTTCGGTTTGCGTACTGACCGCTGTCGCGTATTTCACCGCGAGCAAGTGGGCGATCCGTCATGAGACGCTGACGTTCTTCGACAAGGAACGTAACCGTCCGGTGCAGGTCGATATCGCCGTTCGTCGTGACAAGGAAATGCAGGCCAATGCCGGCATGATCACTCTGCCGGTGGCGATCCTCAATCACGGCAACACCGTCAAATTCACCGAATACTCGTTCCTTGCGAATGTGTTCGCCGCACGCGGCTACATGGCTGTGAGCATCCAGCACGATCTAGCCAGCGACGCGCCGCTCGTCACCAAAGTCGGCGAGCCCTATGTCGGCCGCTTGCCGGTCTATGAGCGCGGTGTCGAGAACATTAAATTCGCGGTCACCCAGCTGAAGAAGATCCAGCCGAATTCGGACTTCGATCATCTCACGCTGGTCGGCCATTCCAATGGCGGCGACATCTCGGTGTTCTTCGCCAAGGAGTATCCGAACGAGGTCAAGAAGGTCGTCACGCTGGACAATCTGCGGGTCCCGTTCATGACCGATGGCAAGTTCAAGATCCTGTCCTTCCGTTCGAAGGACAACATGTTCAAGCCGGACCCTGGTGTGGTGCCGGATGATGACGTCTGCGAGAAGGCCGGCATCACCGTTGTCGATACTGGCGCGCAGCATAACGACATGAGCGATCGTGGTCCGGCTGCGCTTAAAGAGAAGATCCAGGGCATGTTGTCCAAGTTCCTGGACGACGACAACAAGCTGTCCCCCGTCAGCGGCCAGCCGCAGATCCTGCAGAAACCGGCCCCCAAGCCGCCGGCACAGCAGAGCATGGTGACGGATCCAGCCAAGCTCGCGCAGTATACGCCGAGCGTGAATTGATCTGACGTCGCTCGGCAGACCGACATTCAATGCATTGATGGGCGAAGCAGGCGGAGTGGCCTCCGCCTGACGTGACCTCACCCGGAATCGACTTGGCGGGATGACCGTGGATCGCTGCCTTTTTGCAGTGAGGTCTTGAGGCACTCGGTCATGAACTTCACGAAGGCGGACACCTTCGGCAAGGGATATTGGCTACGTGGCCACAGCAGACGGAGTGCGCGGCGCGTTTTCAGAATATCGGGGAGTATCTCGCAAAGCCTGCCGTCCCTGATGCGATCCGCCACGGCAAAATCTGGGATCAAGGCAATCCCGCTTCCTGCTTCCGCAAGATGTATCAGCGGCTCCAGAGACGTGGTGGCAAGCGCCACGGGCAAAGCCGCGTTCTCCGGCATGGCCGGTCCCCAGTCGGCGAGCTTTCCGGTTTCGTAAAACCGGTGATGCAGCAGGCGATGATTCAACAAGTCGGCAGGTTCACGAGGCTCGCCCATCCGCGCGACGTAGCTGGGCGCAGCAACCAGACGCGAAACGAAGTCGCCCAGCTTCACGTGAATCAGTCTGCTATCACTGACCTCGCCAGAACGGATCACGGCGTCAAACCCGTCCTCGATCACGTCTACCAGACGATCATTGTAATCGATGTCGAGTTCGACCTCCGGATAGCGCGCGAGGAATTCGCCGAACAGCGGCGTGAGCAGGTCACCCGCAAATGGCACGCTCACGCGAAGCCGCCCCTGCGGAGATGATGTTGTCTGCGCCAATTCCGCTTCGGCGGCCTCCAACTCGCTGAGGATGCGACGGCAGCGGTCCAGAAACACTTCGCCCTCGCGGGTCAGCCCGATGGCGCGGGTCGAGCGATGAAAGAGGCGGACGCCGAGTTGATCCTCAAGTTTGGCGATGGTCTTGCCGATGGCCGAGGAGGACAGGCCGAATTGCTGTCCGGCCAGTTTGAAGCTGCGTAGTTCCGCGGCCTGCACAAAGGCGCTCATCGCACTAACGCTTTCAATCCTGACAGTCATTGCGTCCGTTTATTCCGTAATGTTCGGAAATGCGGCCCATTTATCATCCGTCGCGCCATCGTTAGTCAAGCAAGCAGACCCGCGCATGGCGGGGAGCAAGACGAAAAAGGATGGTGACATGCCCACGCTTTTTGACCCCATCGCGCTTGGTGCGCTGACCGCATCCAATCGCATCATCATGGCGCCGCTGACCCGCAGCCGTGCGACTCGGGATTTCATCCCAACCGAGATGATGGCCGGGTACTACGCCCAGCGCGCCTCGGCCGGCCTCATCATCAGCGAGGCGATCGGTGTTTCGCGCCAGGGTAACGGTTTCACCTATACGCCCGGGCTGTGGTCCGAGGAGCAGGTGCGCGCCTGGAAGCCGATCACGCACGCCGTGCACGATAATGGCGGCTTGATCGTCGCCCAGTTGGGACACACGGGCCGGGCAGGGCACCCGACCGTGATCGGCGAGCGGCCTGTCTCTGCCAGCGCGACGATCTCCACCGTCGATGCGTGGACCTATGAGGGGCCCAAGCCTGCCCATCGCGCGCGGGCGTTAGATGTCCTCGAGATCGCCGGCATCGTCGCCGATTTCGCACGCGCGGCGCGGAATGCGATGACTGCCGGCTTCGACGGAGTGCAGATCCATGCTGCGAATGGCATGCTGATCGATCAGTTTCTGCGGAACAGCAGCAATCTGCGCACCGACGAATACGGTGGAAGCATCGACAACCGCGTGCGCCTGCTGAACGAGGTGACGCGTGCCGTTGCCGGCGAAATCGGATCGGATCGAACCTCCGTCCGTCTGTCACCGAATGGCGAGACCTGGGGCGTAGACGACAGCGATCCGACGCCATTGTTTGTCGCTGCGGCGAAAGTGCTGAATGTCATCGGCATCGCCTTCCTCGAACTGAAGGAAGCCAATCCCGACGGCGCATTCGCTTCGTCTGACGTGCCGCATCAGTCGCCGATGATGCGTCCGCATTTCAACGGGCCGCTAATTCTCAACGCCGATTACGATCTGACGCGCGCGCGGACCAATCTTGAAAGCGGTCTCGCCGATGGCGTTAGCTTCGGCCGCGCTTTTCTGGCCAATCCCGATCTCGTCCGGCGCTTGCGCGAAGGCGCGCCGTTGAACGAGGCGGATCAGGACACGTTCTACAGCCAAGGCGTCGAAGGATATTCCGATTATCCGACGCTAGCCAACGCGAAAGCCGTCGCCTGACGCGCGGATCTCATCATCACCATTGCAACAAAGGAGTCCGTCATGGACTGGAATGCCAATCGCGATCACCTCCTGACCAATGTCGGCAAGCTGCAGCAGCTATCCCCAGACACATTGAAAGGCTACCTCATCGCATCCGGTGCAGGCCGCAAAACCGCACAGCTCGACGAGAAGACGCGCCAGCTCATCTCGCTCGCGGTCGCCGTCACCACGCGCTGTGACGGCTGCATCTCGATCCACAGCAATGAAGCGTCGAAGGCGGGTGCCAGTCGCGAAGAACTTGCCGAAGCGCTTGGCGTCGCGGTCGCCATGAATGCCGGTGCTGCGCTCGTTTACTCGACGCGTGCGCTCGAAGCGTTCGATGCAGCGAACGGTGCTTGAAAACGTTTCAATCAAGCCGTCTGGAGGCTTCTATGAAGTTGTATTTTTCGCCTGGTTCTTGCGGGCTTGCGTCGCAAATCGCGCTGCGGGAGGCGGAGCAGAAATTCGATCTGATTGCGGTCGATTTCAAGACCAAGACGACGGTCGAGGGTGACTATCTCAAAGTGACGCCGAAAGGCTTCGTGCCCGCCTTGAAACTGGATGATGACGACGTCATCACGGAAAGTGCGGTGGTGTTGCAATGGATTGCTGACAAGCATCCGGACGCGCATCTGCTTCCTCAGTTCGGCAGCCGGGAACGCTATGAGGCGTTGGAGTGGTTGAACTTCATCGCCACCGATCTGCACAAGAGCTTTGCCGTCATGTTCTCGCCAGTCTTCGATGCAGCATCGAAGGTGGCGTTCGCCGAGAAAAATCTCATCGGCAAGTTCGACTATGTGGATCAGCATCTGTCGACGCGCGACTATCTCCTTGGCCAGAATTTTTCCGTTGCGGATGCCTATCTCTACAACGTGCTGTCATGGCCCTCTCGCGTCGGTCTCGACGTGAGCGGTTACGGCTCTATCCAGAACTTCATGCATCGCATGGAGCAGCGCCCGAGCGTGCGCGCCTCACTGAAGGCGGAAGGCCTTCCGAGCCCGCAGGCCTGACTCAGTGCAATGTGAGCTCACCAATTCCCGATATCCCGAGCATTGAGGAGAGATCGATGAACGACCCGTTGCTGAACCAGCCTCCAGGTTATGTGCCGCCCCAAGTCTGGACCCAGAAGACCGTCTATGGCGGTGCATTCGGCAGTTCGAACCGGCCGGTGTCCGGCGCGACATTCCAACAGGAGTTGCCCGTCGGAAAGCATCCGCTGCAACTCTATTCGCAGGGGACGCCTAACGGGCAGAAAGTCACGATCCTTCTGGAAGAGTTATTGGCGGCCGGACATGCTGACGCCGAATATGATGCCTGGCTGATCGATATCTTCAAAGGTGATCAGTTCGGCAGCGGGTTTGTCGGCATCAATCCGAATTCGAAAATCCCGGCACTGGTCGATCATTCGACCAGCCCCGCTCTGCCGATTTTCGAAAGCGGCTCGATCCTCGTCTATCTCGCCGAGCGCTTCGGAGCATTCCTGCCGACCGAGCGACGTGCGCGCTCCGAAACGTTCAACTGGCTGATGTGGCAGATGGGGACGGCGCCATTTGTCGGCGGTGGCCTCGGGCACTTCTATGCCTATGCGCCGTTCAAGATCGAATATGCGATCGACCGTTACGCCATGGAAGTCAAACGCCAATTGCATGTCCTGGACACGCATCTCGCGTCGCACGAATTCCTCGTCGGCGGTCAGTACACCATCGCGGACATCGCGGTATGGCCATGGCAACCCGGCAGCCTCTATGGCGTCTACAACACCCACGAGTTCCTTGCGGTCGAGCAATATCCGCATCTGCTCCGCTGGTACCGGTCGATTGCCGCGCGTCCGGCGGTGATACGGGGCGTATCGTCAACCGGACCGGTGGAGCGGCCGGCGAATTTCTGCGCGAGCGGCACCACGCGTCGGATTTCGAGAGCGTAACGGGGGGATAGACAGTCAGCCTCTGGAACGGCTGCGACGTCGGGGAATACGCTGATTTGGCGGCAAAGCTTCCACCCTCGCTCACAACCGACTATTGATCGCGCATGGCCACACTGATTGCCGGCGCCGTCGCCGTTTTCGTTCTTTACACGCTGCTGCAGCTGCTTCGCACCGCGAACCCGGCGATGCTGGCGCGCGCCACCAAGATCGGTGGCGGCATTCTGTGTCTGGCGGCAGCGGCCTTCACAGGCCTGAGGGGCGAGTTCTGGGTCGCCATTCCGATCGGGCTATTTGGCGCCGGCCTGCTGGGCTGGGCGCCGTTCGGCGGTGGGTTGGCCGAAGCTGAGCTTGACCGCCGGTTTCCCGGCTGGCGTCAGCACACGCAGGGCAATGCGGCAGGGCGGGGCGACAGAGGGCCGGCGTCGCGCAGTAAAATGACGGAGGAGGAGGCCTATCAGATCCTTGGCGTGCAGCCTGGGGCGGGGCGCGACGAGATCAGTCGCGCGCATCGAGCCCTCATGAAGAAACTGCATCCCGACCAGGGGGCTCGACGTATCTCGCGGCCCAGGTCAACGAGGCCAAGGACACTCTGCTTCGCACGCATCGTAGCTAACTCCGGAACGCTTTACGCTACTGACTGCGAGTTGCTTCTGTTCTCTGAGGACGCCCGTCGCCTGCCGTTGCCCGGCATGGTCGATCATTTCCCTGCCTGAATTTTTAGTGTGGATTTCTTGACGAGAGGTTGTCAGGGCCAGGATTTATTTACCCTGAAACGCAAAATGGCCGGGACATCGTCCCGGCCATTTGTCGTTTGTTGCTGAAGTTCCGGCGATCAGTTCTTGATGGTGATGCAAGGAATGTCGGAACGCTTGAGGGTCTTGCAGGCGGCTTCCGCCTGATCGCGGTCGAGCCCGGCGAAACGGGCCCGGTACAGCTTCCTGTTGCCGTTTCCAACGGTCTCAGTGAACGGGTCGGCCTTGCCGAGTGCGCCGCGGGCATTCTCACGGGCCGCGTCGAGGCGGGTCTTGGCTTCGCCCTCGCTACCCAGCGCGCCGACCTGGATGATCCAGCCGGAATGCGCCACTGCGGGTTTGATCGAACCGGCCTGCTGCACGGCCTGTGGGGCAGGCGCCGGTGCTGGCGCCGCATAGGCCATGGTGGTCCCGCCGTGCTGGGCGCTGGAGCTCGGCAGGACGCCGAGAATGCCGTTGCCGGTGCCGTGGCCAGCAGGCTGGGGAGGCATTTCAGAGCGGGCATAGAGCGAATTGGTGGTCTCAGGCGAGCGAGCGATGGCTTCCGAGCGTGCAGGGATCGTGCTGGTGGCTGCCGGGGCTGCCGTGGTCTCGGCATTGGCGGAAGCAACACGGTACTGCCCTGACTTCACCTGCACGGTACGGACGCGGACGGGCTTCATGGGTTCGGCCGAACCCGGAATGGCCGGCATCGCCTCGGACTGGATCACGCCGCTGTTGAGCGGGCCGGGCTCAGGCTTGCGGGCCTGGTGCATGGGCACTGCTGCGGGCGGCACGGCTGCGGTGGCAGCGGCCAGGAAGGAGCGGTTCGGCGCGATCGCTGCGGCGGCTGCGGGGCGCGCCGGTGCTGGTTCTGGAGCAGCAACCGGTTCGGCCGACGGCGGCGCGGCGGACGCCACCTGGATCGCGCCATTGAGCTGCTTGGTTTCGGTCGGACGCGACTGGGCCTGGACTTCGGCGACCTCGGTGGCGGCCTCTGCCGGGCTGCGCTCGGTGATGGCGGCCACGGTGCGGCGCGTTGCGCCCTTGTCCAGATTGTCAGCCAACAAGGTCCGCATGGCGGCATCACGCGAACCGCCGCTGCGGCCGCCAAGCACGACGCCAACGAGGTAGCGGTTGCCGCGCTTCATGGAGGAGACAAGATTGAAGCCGGAGGCGCGGGTATAGCCGGTCTTGATGCCGTCGATGCCTTCGACGGATCCCAGCAGCCGGTTGTGATTGCGGATGCTGCGGCCGCGATACACGAAGGAGGTCGTGGCAAAGTAGCGATAGTAGCGCGGGAAACGGTCCTGGATCGCGCGGCCGAGGACCGACTGATCGCGGGCCGTAGTGACCTGCGCATCGTCGGGCAGGCCGGAGGCGTTGCGATAGACCGTGCGGCTCATGCCGAGCGCGCGGGCTTTCCGTGTCATCAGCTTGGCGAAATCATCTTCGTCGCCGGCAATCGCTTCGGCGATCACGACGGCGGCGTCATTGGCCGAGCGGGTGACGAGGCCTTTGATCGCATCCTCGACGCGCAGCGTTTGACCAGGGCGGAGGCCGAGCTTGGTCGGCGACTGCGAAGCAGCGTGCTGTGAGACGGACATTTCGCTGTCGAGCGAAATCTTCCCCTGTTCGAGTTTCTCGAACAGCATGTACAGCGTCATGATCTTGGTGAGAGAGGCCGGGTGGCGCAGCGAGTCCGGATTGGTGGACTGCAGCACGGCGCCTGAATTGGCGTCGATCATGATGGTGGCGAAGGCGGGATTGTAGCTGGAGACCCGGGCGACGTGGCTCTTGCTCTTGCCTTTGTGGCGCCGGCGGGCATCGGCGGTATCGACTGTGAAAGCCACGCCGATGCCGATGGTGACAAGCCCCAGGACGCACGCACGGAAGGTGCGCGACGAAGCAAAAGTTGTGCGAAGCATGGACTTCCCCGTCAGATCGGTCTCATTCCCCCACCGGTAAGGCTAAATTATGCCCGACAACCGGAGGTTCGTCTCGGTGTTGTGGTCGGCCTGAGCGGGCTCTCGACGGAAGGCAATTGAATCTCGCCATTCTGGCTAAGAGCATGTGCTCACGCAGTTTTTAGGCCTCACGGCCAATACGCAACAATGCAAGGAATCACGTTAGGTCGCCCGGGTTGCCAAAGGGTTAAGCAAATCTTGCCGCGGACACGCAGATTTCGCACGAATGCCGATAATTGTGCGATGCACAATAAGGTTGACCAATTTGTGCGTCGCACGATAAATCGCAACTCAGATCGGCCGGCCATGACCATTGGCGGCCCACCCAAGCAATCCGGGAAGGGATTTCACATGTTCAAGATCGAGGACATTCAGGCCTACGGCCAGGAGCATTTTGCCAGCGCATTGGCGACGGCCGGTGAATTTCAAACCGGTGCCCAGGCGATCGCGACGGCGGTCGGCGACTACACCAAAAAGTCGTTCGAGGACGGCAATGCCCTGATGTCCGAACTCGCGACGGTCAAGTCGCTGGACAAGGCATTCGAAGTTCAGGGGGATTACGCGAAGCTGGCTTACGATAATTTCGTCGCGGAAGGCCAGAAGATCAGCGATCTCTATGCCGATCTCGCCAAGCAGGCGTTCAAACCGTTCGAGGGCCTGATGTCGAAGATGACGCCGGGCGCCTGACGCATACACGATCTTCAAAGCAAAACGCCCGGCTTTCGGCCGGGCGTTTTTTGTTTGCGGCATGTCGCGTCAGCGGGAGACGCGCAGCTTGTTCAGCGAGTTGCCGATAGCGGTGAAGGCTGTGGCGATGCCGCTGGCGGTGCTGGTCGGGTAGAAGTTGCCGCTGTCTGCGCAATATTTGAGAATGGCCGATTCCGGGTCGCCGTCGGTGTTGACCTGGATCGTGTAGATGATCGTCTGCTGCTTGCCGTTCACTGGCGCCTTGATGTTGTCGCACAGCAGCTTCTGTCGGCCATCGACTTGTGTCGACCACGTGCTTCCGTTGCCGTACCAGCGGTCGATCGTATTCATGCCGTCCGACAGCAGGATGATGGCATCCGTGTATTTGTAGTTTGAGTCCTTGGCCGGCGCGGGGAACGGATCGGTGCCGATCTGCAGCGTCTGCCAGGCCCATGCCATGCCGATGGGCTGGTTGGTGCCGCCGTTGGCGTCCAGCGCATCGATCTTGTTTTTCAGCGTCTGCACGTTGCTGCTGCCATAGGCAGATGTCATTCCGAGAATGGCTTCCGGGCACGCATTGTACTGATTGGCAGGGTAACGCGTCGCTGATGACGTGGCCGCGTCATTGGTGGTGTCGTAGGGCTGGTCGCGATCCGTTACGCAACCGTTCCAGTTGTTGCGGCTGGAGGAAGTCCAGTTCCAGCTTCCGTTCTTCCACGTCCAGCTGCCGTTTGACGAATCCCAGTCATCCCACTTGAGCCAGCTTGCGTCCTTGTTGCTTTTGCCGACATTGACCATCTGAGCAAATGGAACGATCGAAATGTAGACATCTTCCGTCATGCGGGACGAAGCGCTCAACGTGTCGATCAAGTTCTTTGCCGCAGTTTTCATGGCGGCGAGCTTGCCGCTCGAATTCATCGAGCCGGTGACGTCGAGCGCCACGGCGATGCGCATGCGGGTCGATCCCCATGTCGTCGTCGATGAGCCGAGAATGTTCATTTGCGGGAAGCCGACCATCTTCATGAAGTCGGTCGCCACATTGCCCGAGCCGTTCAGCGTGACGGTCGAACCATCCTTGGTGTTGGTGGTGTAGCTTGCGGTCACTGCAATCGGGCTGGAGCTGCTGTTCGTATAGAGCGCGTTGAAATACTTCACCGCCTTGGCCGAGACTTCGGCTGCCGACATGGTCGGGTTTGAGCCGAGATCTTTCGACACCATCAGCGCAGCGGAATCGAGCGCGACCTGCATTGTCGTGCGCGCCGCGTTGGTGCGCGAATAGTCGACGGCGGCTCCGACGAAGCCGAGGAGGGGCACCAGCGACACCGCGAAGATCATCGCGACGTTGCCGCGCTCGTCGCTGCGGAAGCGCTTTGCTGCACGGCTTGCCTGGTCTGAAATCGAGCGAATGGACATGGTGACCGCCAAAATGGGTTTCTGGCGATCATTTCGGGGGATACGGCTAAACGGGTGGTAAAGGTGTCCTCGGAAAATCGGTAAAAGGCTGCCTATTGGTAAGATGGGGTGCAAGTGTTCGGTATCATCCTCAACGGCCGCTAAATGGCGCTGGTGGATAGGCAATCTAGTTTGACAGGAGCTGTTAACCTTTAGTCTTGGGCCTGTGGCCAGGAGGGACAAGTGGCGCCCACGATGGTCAGACAGCACCGTTTCTGCTGTGCCTGCGTGCCTTGCAGCAAAATTACGGGAACCCATATTGGTCGCATCAGCTTCGCAACCGGCGATCAGGCTGCGCGTTCTTTAGCCTTCCCGTTAGCCAAGCCGCGCGAATTCCGGCCCGGAAAGGCCTTTGGCCGGAGATTTTCGGGGACGCCAGCCCGGCGGGGCTGGCCAATATCCGGTGGGGACTTTTATACAGACGCCATGGTGCAGACAGTTTCGACATTGATGACCGAGAACAGCCTTTTCGCGCCGACCGCCCATTTGTCGGGGCGCCGTGGTGGGACGATCCGCGCCATGGCGGATGACGACAATCAGTCTGGCGGCCCCGGCGGTCCATCGACGTCGGTCATCACCAAGACCAAACCGAAGACGAAGCGCCCGAACCTCTATCGGGTGCTCATTCTCAACGACGACTACACGCCGATGGAATTCGTCGTCCACGTGCTGGAGAAGTTCTTCCAGAAGGACGCCGAGGCTGCGACACAGATCATGCTGCATGTTCATCATCACGGCATCGGCGAGTGTGGTGTTTACACCTACGAGATCGCCGAGACCAAGGTGACGCAGGTGATGGACTTCGCACGGAAGCACCAGCACCCGCTGCAATGTGTGATGGAAAAGAAATAAAGCCCAACATACGTGTCCGGCACAGACATGTTTCTGCCTGTACCGAGCGGTGAGTCGGGCAAGCCATTGATCGGATCCGGACGCATTTGAGAATGTCTCGAACTGAACGGTCGAGATCGACGCGCGCGCCGCAAAACGCTGCGTCAAGACGACAATCGACCATATTTCCCATCAAGCCGGAACCAGCCTTTCGCCACGATCTGGCGACACTATATGCAGAAAGGTTCTTGTTGCCTGCGAGGGCAACGATGGCCATGATGGTGGGGGCCAAAGAGGACGCGGAATGCCAACTTTTTCTCAAAGCCTAGAACAATCGCTGCACCGGGCGCTCTCGATCGCGAATGAGCGCCACCATCAATATGCGACGCTGGAACACCTCCTGCTATCGCTGGTGGACGACTCGGATGCCGCAGCGGTGATGCGGGCCTGTAGTGTTGATCTCGATAAGCTGCGCGGCAGCCTGGTCAATTATCTCGAAACCGAATTCGAAAACCTGGTGACGGATGGCAGCGACGATGCCAAGCCGACGGCCGGTTTTCAGCGCGTCATCCAGCGCGCCGTCATTCATGTGCAGTCATCAGGTCGCGAGGAAGTGACCGGCGCCAATGTGCTGATCGCGATCTTCGCCGAGCGCGAGAGCCACGCCGCCTATTTCCTGCAGGAGCAGGACATGACGCGCTACGACGCGGTCAATTACATCAGCCACGGCATCGCCAAGCGTCCTGGTGTTTCCGAGGCGCGGCCGGTGCGCGGCGTCGATGAAGAGACCGAGGCGAAGAACGGCGAGGAGTCCAAGAAGAAGGGCGAGGCGCTCGACACCTATTGCGTGAACCTCAACAAGAAGGCGAAGGACGGCAAGATCGATCCGGTGATCGGGCGTAATTCCGAGATCAACCGCGCGATCCAGGTGCTGTGCCGCCGCCAGAAGAACAATCCGCTGTTTGTCGGCGAAGCCGGTGTCGGCAAGACGGCGATCGCCGAAGGTCTGGCCAAGCGCATCGTGGACAGCGATGTGCCGGAAGTGTTGTCGGCTGCCACCGTGTTCTCGCTGGACATGGGCACGCTGCTCGCGGGCACGCGTTATCGCGGCGATTTCGAAGAGCGCCTCAAGCAGGTGCTCAAGGAGCTCGAAGCGCATCCGAATGCGATCTTGTTCATTGACGAAATCCACACGGTGATCGGTGCCGGTGCGACGTCGGGTGGCGCGATGGACGCGTCGAACCTGCTGAAGCCGGCGCTGGCTTCGGGCGGCATCCGCTGCATGGGCTCGACGACGTACAAGGAGTATCGCCAGCACTTCGAGAAGGACCGCGCACTGGTGCGGCGCTTCCAGAAGATCGACGTCAATGAACCGACCGTCGATGACGCGATCCTGATCCTCAAGGGCCTCAAGCCTTACTTCGAGGATTACCACAAGCTGAAATACACGAACGAAGCCATTGAGGCCGCGGTACAGCTGTCGTCGCGCTACATCCATGACCGCAAGCTGCCGGACAAGGCGATCGACGTGATCGACGAGTCCGGTGCGGCGCAGATGCTGGTGACCGAGAGCAAGCGTAAGAAGACCATCGGCATCAAGGAAATCGAGACCACTATCGCCACGATGGCGCGCATCCCGCCGAAGAGCGTGTCGAAGGACGACGCCGAAACGCTGCGGCATCTCGAAGCGACCTTGAAGCGCGTGGTGTTCGGGCAGGACAAGGCCATCGAGGCGCTGTCCGCATCGATCAAGCTGGCGCGTGCCGGCCTGCGCGAACCGGAGAAGCCGATCGGCTCCTACCTGTTCTCGGGCCGACGGGTGTCGGCAAGACCGAAGTGGCGAAGCAGTTGGCTGCGTCGCTTGGCGTCGAGCTGCTGCGTTTCGACATGTCCGAATATATGGAGCGGCATACGGTGTCGCGCCTGATCGGCGCGCCTCCCGGCTATGTCGGCTTCGATCAGGGTGGC
Organism: Tardiphaga alba; assembly: GCF_018279705.1. Lineage (NCBI taxonomy): Bacteria > Pseudomonadati > Pseudomonadota > Alphaproteobacteria > Hyphomicrobiales > Nitrobacteraceae > Tardiphaga > Tardiphaga alba. Next base: position 3,690,266 of record NZ_CP036498.1, on the reverse strand, counting down.
TTGCTGACCGATGGCGTGGATCAGCATCCGCATTGCGTGGTGCTGCTCGACGAAATCGAGAAGGCGCATCCGGATCTCTACAACGTGCTCCTGCAGGTGATGGATCACGGTCGGCTCACCGACCACAACGGCAAGCAGGTCTCGTTCCGCAACGTCATCCTGATCATGACGACCAATGCGGGTGCCGCGGATCTGGCGCGTCAGGCGTTCGGCTTCACCCGCAGCAAGCGGGAAGGCGACGATCACGAGGCGATCAACCGGCAGTTCGCGCCGGAATTCCGCAACCGCCTGGATGCAGTCGTGTCGTTCGGTCACCTCAATTCCGATGTCATCGGCATGGTGGTGGAGAAGTTCGTGCTGCAGCTGGAAGCCCAGCTGGCAGACCGCGATGTGACCATCGAACTGTCCGAGCCCGCCAAGGCCTGGCTGATCCAGCACGGCTACGACGAGCAGATGGGTGCGCGTCCAATGGGCCGCGTGATCCAGGAGCACATCAAGAAGCCGCTTGCCGAAGAGCTGCTGTTCGGCGAGCTCAAGAATGGCGGCCATGTCCGCGTCGTGCTCAAGAAGGACGAAGCGGTGCTCGGCGTCGATCAGGAGAGCATCGGCTTCGAGTTCGTCGATGGCCCGGTAACGCCGAAGCCGGAGAAACTCCCGGCCAAGCGTGGCGCGGCCAAGAAACCGAAGCCCGGCAAAGGCTCCGGCCCGGCCAAGGGCCTCGTGAAGGCGTAAGCGCTTCGCGTCAGTAAAAATGAAAAAGGCCGGTGAGCGATCACCGGCCTTTTTTGTTTGTTCTGCCGGGGGCGGAATAGTGGTCATCCTCCGAGACGCGACTTGCGGCAACTCGACGGGGAGGGCGGGGTTTTTATTTCCCCAGCAATCGCTGAATTTCCTCTTGCAGCTCGCGCTTCTTCATCTCGCTTCTACGGACGCGCTCATCAAGGTCGGAATCTCGGGTGTCATCACTGCGCGCTTCGCGAAAGGAGACTCCGATCACATTGTCGCGCGACCAGAGAATGTCGGCCGACAACGTTCGGCTGCCACGTTCGATTGTGAGCGTCTTCTGCTCCCTGGCGGAGGCGGCGTCAAAATTCTCCGTGTCGCGCGGCTGCTTGCGACGCTCGTCCATATCCCGAAGTCCCCGTTAGATTGCAGGCGGGACTGTACGCAGTTCCGCCATTGGCGGAAGGCGTGCCAGCGGACCAAGCGGAGTTAACGTAAATCAAGTTTAAGACTGACCGCCGAAAACCGGCCACAATTCAGGCTGCGGTATCCCGCAGCCCTTTGGCGATGTCTTTCTGCTTGTCGAATTCAGCGCGGCGACGCGCCAGCTCGTCGTCGCTGAGCAGAGCGACATTGTTGTAGTCGTTCTTCCAGGCCGGATCCTGCGCCCAGCGCAGCGGAGACTGCATGGTCGTCTGTGGCCCGACTGCGGATTCCAGCAGCCGAAGGGCCAGTTCCAGCGTCAGCGCCTGCGAGGCCTTGTCCTGCGGCTTGCCGGCGGCATTGCCGAGCGGGAAATCGCTGAACAGGAAGCGCGGCACGCCGACATGTTCGACGATGTCCTTGGCGCAGCCCATCACCACGGTGGGGATGCCGCTGGCTTCGAGATGGCGCGCGACGATGCTGACGGTCTGATGGCAGACCGGGCAGTTCGGCACGAGGATGGCGGCATCGATACCATCGGCCTGCGCGCGGGCGAGGATCTCCGGCGCATCGGTCTCGATGGTGACACGGTGGCTGCGATTGGTGGGCGCGCCGAAGAAGCGTGGGGCGACTTCGCCGATGCGACCTTGCGCGGCAGCCTGCTTGAGCGCGGGCAGGGGAAACCAGCTGCCGCTGTCGTCGGCCTTGGTGTGCACGCGGTCATAGGCGATGTGCGAGATGCGCAGGTCATGGCTCTGTGACGTATCGCCATCATAGACCTGATAGAATTTTGCGCCGCCATTGTAGATCGCGCCGGGGCCCTGATCGCCCTTGTCGGGATTGTAAGGCGCGGCGGTGGTGATGATGGCCACCCGCGATTGCGCGAGCGGCTTCTTGAGCGACTGGAACGGCGCATCGATATTGTGCGCCCAGCGATAGGGCGCGTCATAGCCGAGTGCGCGGTAATAAGCGCGGGTGCGCGCCATATACTGGATCGGCACATCGTCCTGTGCTGCGCGGTCCGGAGCCTCTTTCGACATGTCGCTCATGGTTTTCGCTCCCGTATCCGCCTTATTTCATTCATAGCTAGCCCGTTGGAAACCACTGTTCAAGGCGTGGAACTCGCACAGGGCCCTGCATGACGCGATGGATCACGGCAGCGATGACGGGCATTGCGATGATGCTGGTGCCAGCCGCGCGTGCCGACGAGTTACCGCTGAGCGAATTGGCAAAGCCCGGCGCCGACCGCATGTTGCCGATCCAGCCTGGGACTTCCGATCTTGCCAAGGATTCGAATGCCCGCGAGGCGATGTGCCTGATGATCGAGTCCGCGGCGCGCGCCAATGATCTGCCGCTGGAATTTTTCGCCCGCGTGATCTGGCAGGAGAGCCGCTTCCAGCCCAATGCGGTGGGGCCGGTGACGCGCAGTGGCGCACGCGCGCAGGGCATCGCGCAATTCATGCCGGGCACCGCCGCCGAGCGCCGGCTGCTCGACCCCTTCGATCCCGTGCAGGCGCTGCCGAAATCCGCGGAATTCTTGCGCGAGCTGCGCGACCAGTTCGGCAATCTCGGCCTGGCTGCCGCTGCCTACAATGCCGGCCCGCGCCGTGTGCAGGAATGGCTCGACGGCAAAGGCTACATGCCCGGCGAGACGCGCAACTATGTCTCGGCCATCACCGGCGCAACGGTGGAGGACTGGCAGGTGACTGGCCGCAACGGCAAGGCGCCGGCGCGTCCGCAGACATCGAGCTGCCGCGAGTTGATGGCGCTGCTGCGGCGAGCGCCTAATCCATTTGTCGAGCAGCTGGAAGTGCGTGTGAAGCTCGGCGAGGCGAAGCCATGGGGCGTCCAGCTGTCCGCCGGCTTCAATCGCGATCGTGCGCTGATGCAATATGCGCGGGCGATGACGCGGCTTCGCCCGCTGGTGGGCGATCACGATCCAAACCTCGTGAGGTCGATCTTCCGCAGCCGGGGCACCCGGCCGTTCTATCAGGTACGGATCGGCGCCGACACGCGCGAGGAGGCGAATGGCCTATGCAGCCAGATCCACAAGGCCGGCCAAGCTTGTCTCGTGCTGCGCAATCGGGGCGCGTGAGGCCGCCATGCGTGGCATGCTCTTGACCAATCTGGTGTTCCCAAGCCAATGAGCATTGGGATCAATCGGACAGAAACGGACCATCGTGGCGCTACCGGCACTGGATTCACCGCAATGGCAGGGGACGACGTCGGCGTTTCTCTACGGCCTGCGGTCGGTCGGCTCAACGATCCTCACGGCTGTCTTGTTCGCCACCTATGTCGGTATTGGCGCGCTCGCGCATGACACGCATTTCAGCCTGTTCTGGGCGCTGCTGAGTACGGCGCTGATCTGGGCCGGCCCGCGCAGATCATCCTGCTGGCGGCGCTCGGCTCCGGCGCCACGGTGATCCAGGCCGCGATCGCTGTCGGCGTCAGCGGCATCCGCCTGTTTCCCATGGTGGTTTCGGTGCTGCCGATGCTGCGGACCTCGGAGACGAAGAAGCGGCACTTGATCCTGCCATCGCATTTCATCGCCGTGACATTGTGGGTCGAGTGTTTCCGCTTGTTGCCGCAGGTGCCGCGCGAGCGGCGCATCGCCTTCGTCAACGGGCTCGGTGCCGGCCTTGTCACCACATGCCTGACGGCGACATGGATCGGCTATCATCTTGCCGCCAATCTGCCGCCGCTATTCGGCGCGGCAATCCTGCTGCTGACGCCGCTCGCTTTTCTTCTCTCCACCGCGCGCAACTGCAAGCAGCTCCCTGATGTCGTCGCACTAGTGCTCGGCCTTGCGCTTTTTCCCATCGTGTCGTTCTTCAATACCGGCGTGGATATCCTGATCTCCGGCATCTCGGCCGGCACCATCGCTTACGGCGTGCATCGCTGGAGGCGGCGATGAGCGAGCTGCAGACCTTCATCGGCGATTGGCACGCGCTCGTCATTCTTGTGCTTGCAGGTTTCATGCCCAATGAGGTCTGGCGCATGCTTGGCCTGTGGCTTGGCGGCGGCATTGATGAAGAAGCTGACATCCTGGTCTGGGTGAGGGCGGTGGCGACCGCCATTCTAGCCGGCGTGATCGCGCAGATTCTGGTGTCTCCGCCAGGCGCGCTTGCCACGGTTCCGGCGCCACTGCGCTATGGCTCGGTGCTTTTCGGTCTGCTGGTTTTTCTCGGCTTCAAACGCTCGATCTTCGCTGGCGTGTTGTGCGGCGAGTTGATGATGGTCGGCGGCAAATACTGGTTGGGCTGACATCTTGTTGCATCGCGCGGGATGGCCTTGTGCAAGCCTGCGAACCCGATACTCTCCTCGCAATCAAAGAAGAATATTTCGGGAGAGACAATGACCTCGCGCCTGCGCTCCGTTCTGCTATCGACCGTCATCATCGCGACGACAGCTATTGCTGCACCGCTCGCCCGCGCAGCGGAATATCCGTCCCGCGCCATCAAGCTCGTCGTGCCATATGCGGCGGGCGGACCGACCGATGTGCTGGCACGTCTGGTCGCGGACTATCTCGGCAAGGATCTCAAGCAAACCACGGTGGTCGAGAACAAGCCGGGCGCGCAAGGCGCCATCGCCGCCGAACAGGTCGCACGTGCGGAGCCCGATGGCTACACGCTGTTTGTGACCGCAGCATCGATCATGGTGCTCAACCCGCTGCTCTATAAAAAGCTGCCCTACGATCCGCAGAAGGATCTGCGCATGCTCACGGTGGTCACCGATCTGCCCGTCGTGATGGAAGTGCATCCGTCGGTGCCGGCGAAGACGGTGAAGGAATTCGTCGCCTATGCGAAGGCTAATCCGGGCAAGCTCAATTTCGGCTCGGCAGGAACGGGCGGCACGATCCATCTTGCGGGTGAGATGTTCAAGCAGATCGCCGGCGTCGAGATGACCCATGTGCCCTATAAGGGCGCGGGACCTGCGCTGACCGATCTTCTGTCCGGCAATATCCAGGTGATGTTCGACACGCTGTCCACGGCGCTGCCGCCGGTCAAGGGCGGGCTGCTGCGGCCGCTCGGCGTGTCATCGAAGGAGCGCAGCCCGGATCTGCCCGACGTGCCGACCGTCATCGAGAGCGGTTACCCCGACTATCAGGTCGGCGTCTGGTTCGGTCTGGCCGGTTCGTCGAAACTGCCGGACGAAGTGGTGACAAAAGTCATGGCCAGCATGGACAAGGCGCTGAATGACGTTGCCTTCCGCGCTTCGCTGGAGAAGATCGGCTTTCCCGTGCTGAAGCCGAAGACCGTCGCCGAGATCAATCAATTCGTTGACGAGGACCGCGCGCGGTGGTCGAAGGTGATCAAGGCGATGAATATCTCGCTGGATTGATCAAGGAATGCATCATGGTTCGTGAAAGTGAAATCCGCGCCGGCGAAGTCGTCGTCGAGGCACCGAAACCGAACCATGCCGGTCTCGTCTATATCGGCCGCATCCGCACCCCATGGACGTCGCGGCTGGAAACGCCGCGGCAGGGCCGGCATGACGGGCCTGTCTGCCGGCTCGAAATCTTCGAGCCGTGGGTGGCTGGTCTGAAAGACCTCGAACTCTACAACACGCTCGAGGTGCTCTACTGGCTGCATCTGTCGCGGCGCGACCTCGTGCTGCAGAGTCCGAAGAACGACGGCACGGCGCGCGGCATCTTCTCGCTGCGCACGCCGGTGCGGCCGAACCCTATCGGCACCTCGGTGGTGAAACTCGTGGGGATCGAGGGATCCGTGGTTCTGGTGCGCGGGCTGGATTGTCTCGACGAGACGCCGCTGCTCGACATCAAGCCGGACCGCTGCGAATTCACGCCATTGGCGCCGCCGCAGCCCGGCGATTTTCAGACGGAGTAGGTGTTCAGCCCAGCGCCTTCAATGCGGCGATCAGTTTGGCGGCGTTCGCTTCCAGCACCTTCGGATCTTCCTTGATGCTTGCGGCGGGCAGCAGTGCCGTGCCTTCGAAGCGCGGCATCACATGCATGTGCAGGTGAAACACCACCTGGCCACCAGCCGTCTCCGAATATTGCGCAACGGTCATGCCGTCGGCGTTGAAGGCCTGTTTCGTGGCGATTGCGATCTTCTGCGCGGCGCGGATCACATGGGCGTAATCTTCCGGCAGGATGTCGAAGATGTTGCGAGCAGCGGCTTTGGGGATCACCAGCGTGTGGCCGGGCGAGCGCGGCATGATGTCGAGGAAGGCGAGGACGTGATCGTTCTCATAGACCTTTACACAAGGCAGCTCGCCCCGCAGGATTTTGGCGAAGATATTGTTGTTGTCATACGCGACCATGGAGTCCTCCGAAAATTGCGCCGGGAATGTCGCCGCCGGCGGCGTCGGGGTCAAGCCGCCGGATCACCCTTGCGGAACGGGCCGAGCTCGGCCAGTTCACGGCCGGCCTCCGCGACATAGCTGCGCTCGCGCTTGAGATAATCCGCCACCGCCGCGCGAAATCCGCGATCGGCGATGTAATGGGCCGAGTAGGTGGTCTGCGGGAGATAGCCGCGGGCGATCTTGTGCTCGCCCTGGGCACCGGCTTCGACGGTCTTCAGTTTGCAGCGAATGGCAAAGTCGATGGCCTGATAATAGCAGACCTCGAAATGCAGGAACGGGTGATGTTCGATGGCGCCCCAATGGCGGCCGAACAGGGTGTCGGAGCCGATGAAATTGATGGCGCCGGCGATGAACTTGCCGTCGCGCTTCGCCATGATCAGCGCCACGTCCTCGGCCATGGTTTCGCCGATCAGCGTGTAGAATTCGCGGGTGAGGTAGGGGCGGCCCCACTTTCGCGATCCCGTCTCCATGTAGAAATCGAAAAAGGCGTCCCAGGCCTCCTCGGTGATGTCAGGCCCTGACAGCGCTTCGATCGTGATGCCGGCCGCCAGCGCGTCACGGCGCTCGCGCTTGATGGCCTTGCGGTGGCGGGAGTTCAGCGTGGCGAGGAAATCGTCAAACGTTTCATAGCCGGGATTGTGAAAATGAAACTGCTGGTCGGTGCGCTGGAGAAAGCCGCGCTCGGCGAGAAACCGCCATTCGTCCTCGCGGGCAAAGGTGACATGCACGGATGAGGCTTGGGTCGCTTCACAGAGCCCGACCAGCCCGCCCGCCAGCGCCTCGCTGACACGCGCGACATCGAAGCCGTCGCGGATCAGCAGCCGGGGGCCGGTGGCCGGGGTAAACGGAACCGAGGCCTGCAGCTTCGGATAATAGTCGCCGCCGGCGCGCTCATACGCGTCGGCCCAGCCGCGGTCGAAGACATATTCGCCCTGGGAGTGGGATTTCAGGTAGCAGGGCACGATGCCGGCGATCTTGCCGTCCTGCTTGGCCAGAAGGTGCCGGGGACCCCAGCCGGTGCGTGCGCAGGCTGAATTCGATGTCTCAACTGCGCTCAAAAAAGCGTGCGAAACGAAGGGGTTATAAGGGGCTTCTGAAGTTGAGCTGGTGACGCTTGAGAGCGTGTCGAGATCAGCCAGATCATCGGCCAGGGTCTGTCCGGCGACGGCGCGGCCAGTCGCGCAGGCGTCCCATTCCGCTTGCGGCACCTGGCTGATCGATCCGACTGCTTCGAGGGTAATGTCCGATGACGTCATCAATCACTTGAACCGGTCATGTGCGATCAGCGCGGCGACCGCTCCTTCAGGTGGGCACTTCGTGTCGCACTTCAAGACCCCCAGAGGACGCTTACGGCTCCGGGACAAAACCTTCAAACGTCATCTGGTCCGCGTGACGCCTGGTGATCGCAACCTGTTCGGGCGTGCGCACCGTCCATGTGATCAGCGCGCAGCCGAACAGGTTGCGGGCGATCCAGGGCGCCGGGGCGGGCAGTTGCTTGACCCAATAGGAGACAAAATGTGGCCGGGTGCGGAAGGCATGGCGGAGATGGAGCATGCCGTCGCGCTGGGCCTGTGTCAGCGTCAGCCATTCGCCATCGTCGTAAGTGCGCTGGGCAGTGATGCCGCGCGGAATGTCCGGCGCGATGTCACGCATGGCGAGCACCTGATCCGGATCGAACGACATCCAGGCGGCTGGGCCGCGATAGGCCTTGAGCAATTCGGCTGTGCGCCCAACAAGTTTACGGTCGCCGTCAAAGTGGCTCTTGATCTCGATGATGAGGCCGACACGGCCATCTACCAGCGCGAGCAGGTCGCCAAGCGACATCATGCGCTCCGGCGTGTCCCTAAAAGTGACGGCTTTGAGCTCGGCGGTGGTCTTGGTGAGGAGAAGCCCAGTGCCCTCTGTAAGGCGACCGAGCTCATCATCGTGGTGGACCATCGCCTCGCCATCGGCGGTGAGCTGGACGTCCACTTCGATGGAGAAATTGCCGGCAATGGCCGCGTGCATCGCGCCCGGCATGTTTTCGATGATGCCGGGGGCGCGGTCGTGCAGGCCGCGATGCGCGACCGGGCGGGCAATCAGCCAGTCAGGTGCGCGCATCGGGTGATCCTTGCGACGATTCTTGGATCAGATGACTTCGAACACCGCATCGACCTCGACGGCGCAATCGACCGGCAGCGAGGCGACACCAACGGCGGCGCGGGAGTGGCGGCCCTTGTCGCCGAAAGCGGCGACCATCAGGTCCGAGGCGCCGTTGATGACCTTCGGCGAGTCGATGAAATCCGGCGTCGCATTGACGAAGCCGCCGAGACGGACGACGCGTGCGACCTTGTCGAGATCGCCGAGCGCGGCCTTGACCTGGGCCAGGATGTTGATGGCGCAGCCACGGGCGGCGGCGACGCCGTCTTCCAGGCTGACATTGTCGCCGAGTTTGCCCTTGGCGATCAGCTTGCCATCGGCGCCGAGGCAGATCTGGCCGGAGACGAACAACAGATTGCCGGTGCGCACGAAGCCCACGTAATTGGCGACCGGGCTGACCGGCTCATGAAGGGTAATCCCCAAATCCGCGAGTTTCTGTTCGACCGTACCTGCCATGCGATATCCCCAAGAGTGACATTCTGCCCAACCAGATCCCCGCGGGGCGGGGATGGGCCGGGCCTGTTTCCCCTATCGACTGCGCACATGCAAGTGACGTCCAGACGACGCGCTCGCAGACCGCCGATGACTGCGGGTTACGCCACAATCGGTGACAATTATGGCAATCCGCGGATCGCCGGCGGCTGACCTGCATCCGCGCCCTAGTTGCGGCGCAATAGGGCGCTCTCTATGCTCGCAGTTCCAACATGCAGGACGAACCCATGCGCCGCACCGCTTCGACTCATCGTTTCCAGGCTCTCTCGGCGGTGCTGGGCGCGACCTTGTTGATGGCGCCGGTGTCCGTCGATGCTGCGCCGCCAGCTGCTGGTGTGCCGTTTCTGGCGCATCAGGCGCTATATGATCTCAAGCTCACCAAGTCGCGCGGCAATGCGAATGTGAATGCTGCCAATGGCCGCATTCTCTACAATTTCACTGGCAGCGCGTGCGAGGGCTATTCGTCCGATTTCCGTCAGGTGTCCGAGCTCAACACCGGAGAGGACAAGACCACGCTGAGCGATCTGCGTTCGACGAGCTGGGAATCCGGTGACGGCAAGAGCTATCGCTTCAAGATCGACACCAAGATGAACGACGATGCCACGGCCATCGACGGCATGGCCGAGCGCGACGGCGATCATATCAACGTCAAGCTGAAGCAGCCGGCGGCGAAGGAATTCAGGCTCGACGGCAACATCGTGTTTCCGACGGAGCAGATTCACCGCATCATTGCCGCGGCCAAGGATGGCAAGTCGGTGCTCGAACTCAATGTCTATGACGGATCCGATACCGGCGAGAAAGTCTACAGCACGCTGACGGTGATCGGGCAGGGGATCCCCGGCGATCGCAAGGTCGCGACGCCGGATCCCTCGACCAGCGATGACAAGATGAAGACGATGACGCGCTGGCCGGTGACGGTCAGCTATTACGACAAGTCGGCAAAGTCCGACGGCGGTGAGCAGACGCCGGTCTATGCCATGTCGTTCGAGCTGTACGAGAACGGCGTGTCGCGCTCGCTGGTGCTGGATTACAACGACTTCGTCATTGCCGGTGCCATGAGCAAGCTCATGGTCAAGGACAGCAAGCCCTGCAAGTGAGGGCTTGCGCCCTCACTCCGCGCGCGAAAACCGCATGTTATCCAGCAGCCGTAGCCCGCTGCTTTCGGTCTTGAGCAGCTTCTTCACCGCGCTGGACGCTGCGATCTCGTAGTGATCGGCATAGGCCTCATGGTTCTTCTCAATATCGTCGAGACGATAGAGATAGTTCACCATTAGGCTGGCCGACTCACGCAGGCCCTTGGCAGAGACGTCGCCGAGCCAGTCGATCTTCTCCAGCCTTGCGCCATTGCCGAGATGGAAGCGGGCAACCGAATCCACCGGGCCGCCGCGCGCATTCTTCGCTTTCAGGAAATAGTGCGCAGCAAGACCTTCCATCACCGGCTTGAGTTGCTCGCGCAGCGCGGCGTCGTTCACCCATAGCGGATCGTCGAGCATCGCGACCAGCGCGCTGTCTTCATCGGACAGGTTGAGGTCGTCGGCCTTCTGCAGCCACTTCATGAAGCCGGGGACGGGTGACAGTGTGACGAAAGTGTCGAGCTTGGGCAGTTCGCGGCGCAACTCCTCGACCACCTGCTTGATCAGGAAATTACCAAACGAAATGCCGCCGAGTCCGCGCTGGCAATTCGAGATCGAATAGAACACGGCGGTCCGCGCGCGTTCGATCGGCTCCGGCTCGCGATCCTTGGCGAGCAAGGGTGCAATCGCGCCGGGGATCGTTTCGGTGAGGGCGACTTCCACGAAGATCAGCGGCTCATCGACGAGAGCCGGATGGAAGAATGCGTAGCAGCGGCGATCGACGGGGTCGATGCGTCGGCGCAGGTCATCCCAGTCGTGGATCTCGTGCACGGCCTCGTATTTGATGACCTTTTCAAGGATGTTGGCGGGGGTCGACCAGTCGATCCTGCGCAGCACGAGAAATCCCCTGTTGAACCACGATGCGAACAGATGGACGACGTCGTTGTCGACGGCGTTGAGCTCCTTGTTGCCGTTCTTCAGGTCGAGCAGGTTCTCCCGCATCTTGACCAGTTCGCTCGTGCCGCCGGGCGCGCGATTGAGGCGACGGAACAACTCCTGCCGTTGCGGCTCGGATGCGATGTGCAAGGCGCCGGCGCCTTCACCCGTCGGCTTGGCGCGCCAGGCCTCGATGGCCTTTTCCAGACGCTCGCGATCCGGGCCGTATTTGTGCGCCAGCGTTTCGAAGAACATGACGCGACCGGCATCGTCGAGCGACTTGTAGCGATCGAGCACGCCGCGTGCGATCGCCGTACCCGACGCTTCGCCGCGTCCCGACAGGAGCTCGGCGCAGAGGTCGATTAGGTCGATGGCATTCTGTTTGGGATCGACGGCTGCGGGACCGAGCCTCAGGAGATTACGGCCACGCTCCGAAATGGAGGCGAGGAGATCAGAGAAGAAGTCATTGCTCATGGTGAATCATTTCCCGGCTGGCAGCGTCACCCAGACACGCGACAATATAGGCCATCGCGAGGCATATTGCGCGGTCATTTGAAGCATGAAACAATTGTGAGTGGCTGAATTCCGGCAAGGGATTTGCATTCCTCGCTGGCGCAATGAGGAAATTCACGATGAAGCAGACTGCACTGAGACGTGGCGTTGTGGCGGCTTTGACTTTGGGCGCGCTGCTGAGCAGCGGCGCGGCATTTGCCCAGCAAACCATCAAAGTTGGTTGGACGATTCCGGCTGAGGAATCCAAGTACTGGATGATGAAGCGGCCGCAGGAATTCGAGGATCTTGGCAAAAAATACAAGATCGAGTGGGTGCAGTTTCAAGGCACCGCGCCGATGACCCAGGCGCTGGCAGCCGGCGCGCTCGACTGCGCGACACAGTCGGTCTTGGCGCTCGCGCAAGGCGTGCAGAGCGGTGCTCTGAAGGCGAATATCGTTGCGCAGCACGTGTTTGAAAAGCCGGGCAGCTTCTCGGTCTATTGGGCCGTTAAGGAGGACTCGCCGATCAAGACGATCGCGGACCTCAAGGGCAAGACCATGTCCATCAACGTGCTGGGCTCGGGCATCTACGGTCCGATGGCTATTCTGCTGAAGCAGGCCGGTCTTGACGCGTCGAAGGACGTCAAGCTGGTCGAGGTGGGCTTTGCGCTGTCCGAGGACGCGCTGCGTGCTGGCCGTGTCGACTCTGCCGTGATGAACCAGCCTTTTGCAGCGCGCATGGAAGCGAAGGGCGGAACGCGAAAGCTGTTTTCGTTGTCGCAGCAGCAGGATGGGATCGTGCATATCCTCGAAGCCTGCCGTGCCGAGTTCATCGAGAAGAATCCCGAACTCGCCCAGATGTATGTGCGCGATCTGACCGCTGGTATGCAGAAGGCGCTCGCCAATCGCGACGAGACGCTGAAGGTGGTCAATGAGGTCATGAAGGCGCCGATCCCGGTGCTGGAGACCTATCTGTTGAAGGAAAACGACTTCGCGCGTGATCCCGGCGCGGCGCCGAATTTCCCGGCCATCCAGAAGATGCTCGATGTCTATGTCGAGACCGGCATGCTGTCGAAGAAACTCGACGTGTCCGACCTGAAGGGCAAGATCGTCGCGCCTATCAAGTAAAGCGCTACATCGACGCATCACGAAAATGGCCGGGAGAAATCCCGGCCATTTTTTTAGGATCATTGCTCGCTGTCGTCGCCGTGATCGCTGTCGATCAACAGATCCAGCGCATATTTGATGGTCGCGCGCTCATCCTCGCTGAAGCGGCTCAGTAGCGACGCTTCGTGTTCGAGCGCTGCCTTCTGTGCCGGCTTCACGCGTGCGCGGCCTTTGGCGGTGAGGTGGAGCGTAACTCGCCGACGGTCGCTCGACGCACTCTTGCGCTTGAGCAGGTCGTCGCTTTCCATCCTGTCGAGGACCTTGGTGAGCCCGGGTTGCTTCATCAGCGCCATGGCGGCGAGTTCGCCAACCGAAAGTCCCTCGACATCGGAGAGGCAGGCCAGCACACGCCATTCCGGCACGCTGAGATCCCACTCCTTCAGCCGTGCATGAAACTCGCCCGAGACATTGAAGCTCGCGCGTGCCAGCAGATAGGGCAGGTAATTGCGTGCAAAACTGTCGCTTGCCAGCGGCGCGGCCTGTCGCTGTCGCTTGTCGATGCGGCCCAATTGGCCGGAGTGAAACACCAGCGGATCGTGATTGCGCTCGACAAAGCGAACGACTTCTCCAACCAAAATGGTGTGGTCGCCGCCGGGATAGCGCGCCCAGGTCTTGCACTCGAAAATCGGCGCGAGGCCTTCGATCAATGGCGCGCCCGTGATCCCCGGCGCATGTGCGATGTCGGCGAATTTGTCGGACCCGCGTCGACCGAAACGCATCGCCAGTTCGCCATGATCTGCGCCGAGAAAATGGATCGCGAAAGCGTCGGCCTCGACGAACGGATCGTGGCTTGGTGACGACTTGGCGACGCTCCACAGCACCAGCGGCGGATCGAGAGACACCGATGAGAACGAGTTTGCAGTCATGCCGACAGGATGGTCGCCCGCATGCGCCGTGACGACAGTGACGCCAGTGGGGAACTGGCCAAGGGCTTGTCTGAATGTTGCGGGGTTGACCGGCAGCGCGGAGTTCGCGACCTTAGGGGCAGGGTTATATCGGTCGGCTTGTCATGCGCCATGGATGGTGCCGCTCCAGTATGGCCGCGACTGCCTTGAAAACGGGCGCCGCGCTATCTTTTAACTCTAAAAATATTCCTTTTCATATAACATGACGACGCCTATCATCCAACGATAATCACGACAAAACATGGATGGAGAAACGGCATGCTGGCGGATCGCATCGAGGCGAAATGGATCGACGCATTCTGCGAGATCTTCGAGCGCTGCGCGGTGAAGCCGGGCGATACCGCTGCCATCCTATCCGAGACCCAATCGCGTGCGCTGAACGTTCACATCGCTGAGCTCGCTTTGCTGCGCATGGGCGCAAAGCCGTTCCATGTCGTGGTGCCGACACCCCGCAACAAGCAGGTGGTCCCGATCCGTTCGACCGGCGCGTCCGAAGCGATCCAGCAACTCGGCCCCGTCGTGTCGGCGCTGCAGCAGGCAGGCTTCGTGGTTGATTGCACCATCGAAGGCCTGATGCATGCGAAGGAGACGCCGGACATTCTCAAGGCCGGCTCGCGCATTCTCGTGATCTCCAATGAGCATCCGGAAGCGCTGGAGCGCATGGTGCCGGATAGTGCATTGGAGAAGCGTGTGCGTGCGGCGGCGAAGATGCTGCGCGGCACGAAGCATATGAAGGTGACGTCCAAGGCGGGCACCGATCTCGACGTCAACATGGAAGGCGCCGCCACCGTCGGTGTCTGGGGCTGGACCGACAAGCCCGGCACGCTGGCGCATTGGCCAGGCGGTATCGTTGTCTCATTCCCGAAGAGCAAGACCATCAATGGCACGGTGGTGATGGATGCTGGCGACATCAATCTGACCTTCAAGCGCTACCTGACGTCGCCGGTGAAGATGTTGTTCAAGGACGACTATCTCACCGAACTGACGGGAGAGGGCGCCGATGCCGAGATGATGAAGCGCTATCTCGCGGCCTGGGGTGATCGCGAGGCCTATGCTGTATCGCATGTCGGCTGGGGCATGAATCCCAATGCGCGCTACGAGGCGTTGCAGATGTATGACCAGCGCGACACCAACGGCACCGAGATCCGCGCCGTGGCCGGCAACTTCCTGTTCTCGACCGGCGCCAATGAATTTGCCGGCCGCTACACGGCGGGGCATTTCGACCTGCCGATCTTCAAGACGACCATCACGCTGGACGGTGTGGACGTCATCAGGGACGGTGTGGTTCAGGACGTGTTCGGTTAGGCACTTCCTTAACCTCTCCCCGCATTTTGCGCGGGGAGAGGTCGACGTTCACATGCGAAGCATGTGGGCGTCGGGTGAGGGGCGGGGCACGCGGCCTGCGTCTCAGACTTTCTCCCGTTTCGCGATCTGTTGTGAGTTGAGTAGGCGGAGAGGGCACGGGCATGCTCCTCACCCGGCGCGAAAACGCGCCGACCTTTCCCCGCGCAAGATGCGGGGAGAGGTTAGGTCCGCGCTCTGCTCTCACGTCCGCGGCTTCTCTGGCCCGTCATATGCGATCCCGCGGATCACGGCGGCACTGCCGAATTTCTTCTTCAGTGCGTCCATCGCGCGCTCGGCATGGGCCGAGCGGCGGTCGAGCATGTTCTCGTCGCCGGCCTCTTCACCAGGGCGTAGCGCGCTGACGCCGGTGCCGATGAGGCGGAAGGCGGTGCCGTCGATCTCCTTCGACAGCATCTCGCGGCTAATATCGAAAATGCGTTTGGCAAGCTGCGTCGGCGACTGGATCGATTGCGAGCGGGTCCGCTGGCGGAAGTCAGCCGTCTTCAGTTTCAGTGTGATCGTGGTGCCAGAGAGCTCGCCGCTCTTCAGGCGCTCCGATACTTTCTCTGACAACCGCCACAGGATTTTCTCCAGCGTGGCGAAATCGCGAATGTCCTCGTTGAAGGTCGTCTCGTTCGAGATCGTCTTGGCGCCGCGATCGGCGACAACGAGGCGGTCATCGATGCCCCGCGCAAGGCGCCACAATCGTCGGCCTTCGCCGCCGAACTGCTTCATCAGTTCGGTCTCATCGGCGCGCTGCAGGTCGCCGACCTTGCGAAAGCCCCGCTGCGACAGGCGATCCTGCGTTGCCGGTCCGACGCCATAGATGAAGCCCACGGGCTTGTCGGCGAGGAGGGCGACGGCGTCCGCCTGATCGAGTACGGCAAAGCCGCGTGGCTTGTCGAGATCGCTGGCGATCTTGGCGAGAAACTTGTTCACGGACAGGCCGACAGAGACGGTGATGCCGATATCGCGTTCGACGTCTGCGGCGAATTTCGCCAGCACCTTGGCAGTAATCATGCCGTGAAGGCGTTGCGTGCCGGCGAGGTCGAGGAATGCTTCATCGATGGACAGTGGCTCGACCAGCGGCGTCAGCGCCTGCATGGCTTGGCGCACCTCGCGTCCGACGCGGACATATTTCGCCATGTCCGGCCTGATCACCTTCGCTTCCGGGCAGAGATCGAGCGCCTTGAACATGGGCATCGCGGAGCGGACCCCATAAGTGCGTGCGATATAGCAGGCCGCCGACACCACGCCACGCTTGCCGCCGCCGATGATGACGGGATGGTCGTTGAGCGCGGGATTGTCCCGCTTTTCCACGGTCGCATAGAACGCGTCGCAATCGATATGGGCGAGGGTCAGCGACGGCAGCGCGTGATGGCGCACCAGCCGGGGCGAGCCGCAGGCGGTGCAGCGCTTGGCGCGGAGATCGAGGTCGGCAAGGCAATCCCGGCAGAAGCAGCGCGGTCCGCTCACATCTGTCGGGAGTGGGGTCACGAGAAATCGCTGCCCGGGCCTGCGAGCGCCTGGCGCGCGGCGGCGACGGTGGTCGGCGGCAGTTGCGAGGCGCTTGCGAAGGCCTGCACGGTCTCGTCGTCGCGCAGGACGAAATCCAGCACGCTCACGAGGAATTGCGGGTCCTTTGCAGCCGAGCGTAGCGTCTCCGGGCCGATGCCGCTCTCGGACAGAAATAGCCCCAGCCGTTCCGGCTCGCCCGCAACAAAGGAAAGCGCCTGAATCGCAACGATTTCAGCTACTTCGCCGGGGTGCCGCTGGCTCTTTTTCATCACGCGTGTTTGCCTTTCCGTAACTTATCGTCTCTAGTTTGAATCATCATGCCCGAGTCACCTAAGTGATTCCAGAGATGGGATTTTTCGGCGGTGAGAAGGGTCATTCGGCGGCATTGCATCGCCGGCGCCGGGTTCAGGCCAGGCGCAGATAACACCGTTTATTTCGGGATTGGAGGGCGGGATGGCTAAAACCGTCCTGATCGTGGAGGACAACGAGCTCAATATGAAGCTGTTCCGTGACCTGCTGGAAGCCCATGGCTACCAGACAGTGGGCACGAGCAACGGCTACGAAGCGCTCGACCTTGTCCGCTCGCTCCGCCCCGATCTGATTCTGATGGACATCCAGTTGCCGCAGGTCTCCGGCCTCGAAGTGACCGGATGGATCAAACAGGATCCATCGATCAGCATGATCCCCGTCGTTGCCGTCACAGCATTCGCCATGAAGGGCGACGAAGAACGTATCCGCGAGGGCGGGTGCGAGGCCTATTTGTCAAAGCCTATTTCGGTCGGAAAATTCATCGAGACCGTTCGTCGATTTATCGGTTAGGGAGCGTTCCATGTCAGCGCGTATTCTCGTCGTCGATGACATCCCCGCTAACGTCAAGCTCCTGGAAGCACGGCTTTCGGCCGAGTATTTCGATGTCATCACTGCGTCCAATGGTGCGCAGGCGCTGGAGATCTGCGCGCGTTCGGAATGCGACCTGATCCTGCTCGACGTCATGATGCCCGACATGGACGGTTTCGAGGTCTGCCGCCGTCTCAAGGCCAATCCGAAGACGCATTTCATTCCGGTGGTGATGGTGACGGCGCTGGATTCGCCGTCCGATCGCGTACGTGGCCTCGATGCCGGCGCCGACGATTTTCTGACCAAGCCCGTTGCCGACGCCGTACTGGTGGCGCGCGTGCGCTCGCTGACGCGTTTGAAGATGATGACCGACGAGCTGCGCATGCGCGCCCTGACATCGCTGGAAATCGGCGTACAGGCGCCGGAACGCAGTGCGGTGACCGATGCCGGCACCGGCGGTCGCATCCTGCTGGTCGATGACCGTCCGTCGTCCTATGAGCGTCTGGCGCCGATCCTTGCCGCAGAACATACGGTCGATGTCGAACCCAATCCGACCGAGGCGCTGTTCCATGCGGCCGAAGGCAATTACGATCTCCTGATCGTGTCGCTCAGCCTGGAGAATTTCGACGGGTTGCGGCTGTGCAGCCAGGCGCGTTCGCTGGAGCGGACGCGGCAGATCCCGATCCTCGCCATTGCAGATATCGACAATAATGCGCGGCTGCTGCGCGGTCTCGAGATCGGCGTGAACGACTATTTGACGCGGCCGGTCGACAAGAACGAGCTGCTCGCGCGCGCACGCACGCAGGTGCGCCGCCGCCGCTATACCGACCATCTGCGCGACAACGTCCAGAACTCCATCGAGGCTGCGATCACCGACGGCCTGACGGGCCTGCACAATCGCCGCTACATGGAGAGCCATCTGGAAACGCTGGCCGAGCAGGCGGCACTGCGCAGCAAGCCGCTGGCGCTGATGATCCTCGACATCGACTACTTCAAGTCAATCAACGACAATTACGGCCACGATTGCGGTGACGACGTGCTGCGCGAATTTGCGACGCGTATCCGCAAGTCGATCCGCGGCATCGATCTCGCCTGCCGCTATGGTGGCGAGGAGTTCGTCATCGTGATGCCCGAGACCGATATGCACGTCGCAAGCATGGTCGCCGAACGCCTGCGCCGCTCGATTGCCGGCGAGCCATTCTCCATCGACCGCGGCAACAAGCGCATCGAAGTGACGATCTCCATCGGTCTTGCAACGCTGGAGAAAAAGGGCGAGCCGATCGCGGACGTCCTCAAGCGCGCCGACGTCGCGCTGTATCGCGCCAAGCATGACGGCCGCAACCGCGTGGTCGCGGCGGCAGCTTAGGTCAAGCTCTCCGCCGCAAAGAGCGGGGATAGGTTAAAACGGCATCGCTGTATCGTCGTGGCTAATACAGCCGCGTTCGCGACGAAGGCTGTGACCAGCGCGATGGTGGCGAAACCGAACGCGACCGCACGTCGATGGTTTGCGACACGTTGCTCGCCGAGCAATTCGCCGGCCGCGCCATGCGCTCGCGCATGTAAGCGTCGGCCTCCTTGCTCGCTAGCGGTCTCTCGATCACCAGCTTGTCGAGCGCGCAGGCCAGCGCATCCGCGCCAGGCTTCGTGCCGGTCGCATCGCACACCCAGCCCATCAATGAGACGGCATTGGTATTGAAACGGGTGCTGAAGGACAGGCACTGTTTCCAGCGGCCATCGGCCTCGATGCGCATATCGACCGCGTGAACGGGACCGTAGCGTGTTTCGAGATCGTAATTCGTCGACTGGCGAATGGATCGCGCATTGCGCAGCAGATGGGTCTCACGCAGGTCGCCGCGGAGGACGACGCTGTTTGGCGCATCCTTTGGCGGGAATGCCATCACCACAGTGAGATCAGTACTGCGGTTCTGCAATGTCCCGTACTGCATCACTTCGATGCGCCCGAAGCCGCCGACGACCACGTCCATGCTCACCGGCAAGCGCGCAACGCTGCCATCGGCGATCCTGAACGCAGGTTTCTCGGAGACCGTAACGACGCGGTTGCTCCACATCCAGATCGCGAACAGCGCGATGATCGCCATCACGATCGCGCCGAAGAAATAGAACGCGTAGCGCGCAAAACTTCCGGCAAGCGACACGGCCGATGAGAACTGGCTGGCGCTCGCAGTGTCTGTGTCCCGGAACGACAAGAGGGGCTCCCGATCGGAATGAATTGCGTCGAATGATACCTACTTGTTGCACGAAATCGGTTGCAGGACGTTTTAAACGTGGGGTTGTGCGCGTCATAGTTGTGGCAAGGTAAACGCCGCGCTGACGAGATCGCTAAAATCCAATTCCTTCACGGGCACAAAAAAAGGGCCCGAAAGGGGCCCGTTCAAAATCCATCAGCAGCGACCAGCGCGCTTACTTGATCTCTCTTACTTGATCTTGGCTTCCTTGAACTCGACGTGCTTGCGCGCGACCGGGTCGTACTTCTTCTTGACCATCTTGTCGGTCATGGTGCGCGAGTTCTTCTTGGCGGTGTAATAAAAGCCGGTGTCCGCGGTGGAGACGAGCTTGATCTTGATGGTGACCGCTTTGGCCATGGTGAACCTCTGAATGTCAGGAATCGGGTGACAGCCAGAGAACTGGCCGTGTTGGCGCGCAACCTAGCCCCGAACGCCCCAAAGTCAAGGTTTTCCGGGACGGTAAAATCGGTGATTTGGCCTATTTACCCCCGAAAGAAGCGATTTTCTGGCCGCGGCAGGCCGAGATTTTCGCGCAGGGTGCGTCCTTCATAGGCTGTACGGAAGATTCCGCGCCGTTGCAGCTCGGGGACCACGCGCTCTACGAAGTCGTCCAGCCCCTCCGGCAGATACGGGAACATGATGTTGAACCCGTCGGATGCCTCGGTTTCCAGCCATTCCTGCATCTGGTCGGCGATGGTCTGGGGCGTTCCCACAAAGGCCGAACCGGCATAGCCGCCGAGCCGCTGGGCGAGCTGGCGCACGGTCAGATTCTCCCGCCTCGCAAGCGCAATGACGCGCTCACGGCCGCTCTTGGAGGCGTTGGTGTCGGGGATATCATCGGGCAGGGGTGCGTCGGGATTGAACTGGGAGGCGTCAGTGCCGAGATTGATCGAGAGCGATGCAATGGCGTTGGCGTAGTGCACCTTGCTGTCGAGCAAGGCGCGCTTCTCCTTCGCTTCCTCGACGCTGTCGCCGACCACCACAAAGGCGCCGGGCAGGATCTTGAGGTGATCGGGATTGCGGCCGATCTTCGCCATCCGGCCTTTGATATCCGCATAGAGCTTTTGCGCATCGGCGATCGGCCCACCGCCGGTGAAGACGGCCTCCGCAGTTTCCGCGGCCAGTTGCTTGCCGTCCTCGGAAGCGCCGGCCTGTACGATCACCGGCCAGCCCTGCACGGGGCGCGCGATGTTCAGGGGACCGCGGACTTTCAGATAGGCTCCGTCGTGGTCGAGCACATGCATCTTCTCGGGATCCATGAAGATGCCGCTCTCGACGTCGCGGACGAACGCGTCGTCAGCGAAGGAATCCCACAGCCCGGTGACGACATCGTAGAACTCCCGCGCGCGCTTATAGCGCTCGGCGTGCTCCATGTGATCGTCGAGGCCGAAATTCAACGCTGCATCGGGATTGGATGTCGTCACGATATTCCAGCCGGCGCGGCCACCCGAGATGTGATCGAGCGAGGCGAAGCGGCGCGCGACGTGATAGGGCGCGTCGAAGGTCGTCGAGCCGGTGGCGACAAGGCCGATGTTGTCGGTCACGGCAGCCAGCGCCGAGAGCAGCGTGAACGGTTCGAACGATGTCACCGTATGACTGCGCTTCAGCGCCTCGACGGGCATGTTCAGCACAGCCAGATGATCGGCCATGAAGAAGGCGTCGAACTTGCCGGCTTCCAGCTTCTGGATCATGCGCTTGATGAAAGGGAAGTTGAAATTCGCATCCGGCACTGCGCCCGGATAGCGCCATGCGCCTGTGTGGATGCTGATCGGGCGCATAAAGGCCCCGAGCTTCAACTGACGCCTGGTCATCTGGATGATCCCCGTGAAGTTTGTGGGGAACAGATAGGTATGGTGGTGTAAGCAGGTAGTAGTCGCGCGCGAGAAGATTATTGCGATTTATCAGCGCGGCGAAGAACAACGTCGCGCGTTGATGAATATCAGAATGGCGAGCCGATGCTGCGCGCTTCGCTGGCCATCAATTCTTCATTCTCGGCCATCAGGAGCCATGACTTCGCGATATCGAGCAATTCGCGAATTTCGCGAGCGTCATTGGAGACGCTCGCTCTCTTGGCGAGCAGGGATGCTGTCTGTCGGTATTCCAGCGATACAGTTGTGAAGGTCGAGAGTTCACTCTCTTCAAACCTTTGCATCTGTCCCATGAAGATAGCTCCTCGCTTCGGCGCTACCGTGTAGTCGCTCAGGTAGTTTGATGCGTTAAAAAAATAGTGAAAACGCATCGGATGCCGTCGATTCCCACACTACGCCGGAATCATATCCAGTTGCATCTTACCATTGTACCAATGAAAGAAAGGCAGCGGGGCATCGTGTCGCAGCGGGCCCGTCTCCAGCCGCTTCTGCAGCTGATTGAGCACGTTTTTTGTCATGGCATGGGCGTCGGCAAGATGCGCTGAACCGAGTTCGACCCAGACGAGCTCAACGAGTTCTGCATCGGCATGAATGACGCCTTCGACGCGATGGGCGATCGACGATGCATCGGCGGTGAAGAAGCGGGTGTCGAACCGCTTGATGCGGCCGGGTGGCGTAATCGCGCGTGCGATCAGGAAGAGGCCGGATGGATCGGGTAGCAAGCCTGCGTCGCTGAAGGCCTGCCAAGGGCCCGGAAGCGCCTTCTTGATCGGAGCGTCGGTCTTGCAGCCGAGGCAGAGACCAGTCTCTTCGCAGGCTTCGCGGATGGCGGCGATAGCGAGCGACCGCGCGCGCGACGGCGGCGTCTTCGGACTACCTTTCATGAGATTGGCTTCAAGCTCCGGCGGCAGCGGAGCGGCCACCGGAATCTTGTTGTCGGTCTTGTCGACGCTGCCGCCGGGGAAGACGAACTTGCCCGGCATGAACACCACCTTGTCGTGGCGCTTGCCCACCAGCACTTTCGGTACCGGGCCGGAGCGATCGACCAACATCAGCGTCGCAGCATCGCGCGGGCGCTTATAGGGATGGTGGTCGGCTTCCTTGCCGACTTCGACTGCGTCGCTCATTCCGTCTCCTAGAAATCTTTTCTTCGAGTTTGTTTGGGGACGGCAACCGTATCAGTGCTCGTGTCCGTCGCCAAACCCGTGCATGCGCAGAGCCCATTGCAATCCGACAACAGCTCCCTTGACCGGCTGTAGCAGCCAGAGCGACATGATCAACGAAATCGGCAGGTAGATCGCAAGCTGCAACGCCACTGACGGCGAATAGTTGGTCTCGATCCACAACGCGATCGGCACCACGATATGGCCGACGATGACGATGACGAGATAGGCGGGCAGGTCGTCGGCGCGGTGGCCCGTGAATTCCTGGCCGCAGCGATCGCAATGATCGGCGGTCTTCAGGAAGGCGCGAAACATCTTGCCTTCACCGCAGTTCGGACAGCGGCAGAAGAAGCCGCGCTTCATGGCGTTCCACATATCCCGCTTGGCGGCGGGATCGGCGGAGTTGGTCCAGGTCTTGGTAAAAGTCTTCGGCGTGGTCAGCGTCATCATGGCTTTGTCTCGCTCGGATTCGCTTCGTTACGTTTTGCCTCGCTTCGGCTTGCCACCCGTCGAGCGGGAGGCGCGGCCTGCTTTGGCCAGTGCTTTCTTCGCTTTGTCCTTCACCCGCGCATTCTTGCCGGGCTTCGATTTCTTCGACGACTTGAACTTCGTCGTATTCGGGTGACGCTCGCGGTCGTCAGCGCCCTTGCTGCGACCGTGCTCACGTCGCCGGCTCCGAGGTGCTTCGTTGCCCTCGGAGAGCATTTCAAATCGCAGCGCACCAGCAACCGGAGCAGCCTCGACCAGACGGACATCGACGACATCCCCGAGCCGGTACATGGCGCCGGAGCGGGTGCCGATCAGGGCATGGCGAGCTTCGTCATAGTTGAAATACTCGCTGCCCAACGTCCTGATGGGCACCAAGCCATCGGCGCCGGTCTCGGTCAATTTGACAAAGAGTCCAACCTTGGTGACCCCCGAAATCCGGCCCTGGAAGCTGGCGCCGATCTTGTCGGCCAGGAAATGCGCGATCAGCCGGTCGGTGGTTTCGCGCTCCGCCTTCATGGCGCGGCGCTCGGTGGCCGAGATCTGGGCCGAAATTTCCGCCAGCGTTTCCGGCGTTTCGGTCTCGGGCAGGGCGCCTTCGCCGAGGCCGAGCGCCCGGATCAGGGCGCGATGCACGATCAGATCTGCGTATCGTCTGATAGGTGAGGTGAAATGCGCGTAGCGCCGCAGGTTCAGGCCGAAGTGCCCGTAATTCTCGGAGGCATATTCTGCCTGAGCTTGCGAGCGCAGCACCACTTCATTCACCAGCGGCTCTGAATCGTGGCCCTTCACCTGGGTGAGGATACGGTTGAATACCGAGGGCCGCAGCGCGCCGGCTTTGGTGAAAGGCATATCGAGGGTCTTGAGGAATTCCGCGAGATTGTGAACCTTCTCGACGGTCGGCTCGTCATGCACCCGATAGATAAGTGGCAGGCCCTTCTTTTCAAGCATCTCCGCCGCCGCGACATTGGCGAGGATCATGAACTCTTCGATCAGCTTATGCGCATCGAGCCGCTCCGGCACGATGACGCGATCGACGGTGCCGTCCTTTTTGAGGAGGATTTTTCGCTCGGGCAGTTCGAGCTCGAGCGGGCTGCGCTCGTCGCGCGCCTGCTTCACGAGCTTGTAGGCGGCCCAGAGCGGCTTGAGGATCGGATCGAGAATGGGGCCGGTGATGTCATCCGGCTTGCCATCGATCGCAGCCTGCGCCTGCGCGTAGCTCAGCTTCGCTGCCGAGCGCATCAGGATGCGATGGAACGAGTGAGAGACTTTTCGCCCGTCCTCGTCGAACACCATGCGCACGGCCAGCGCGCCGCGCGGTTCGCCGGGGACGAGCGAACAGAGATCGTTGGAGATCCGCTCCGGCAGCATCGGCACGACGCGGTCGGGGAAATAGACGGAGTTGCCGCGCTGGAGCGCGTCGCTGTCGAGCGCCGAGCCCGGCCGCACATAGAAGGCGACATCGGCGATGGCGACCGTCACGATCACGCCGTCGTCATTGTCGGGATCGACTTCCGCATAGACGGCGTCGTCGTGGTCCTTCGCATCGGGCGGATCGATGGTGACCAGCGGCACCTCGCGCCAGTCCTCGCGGCCCTTCAATGCCGCAGGTTTTGCAGCTTCCGCTTCCTGCAAGGCGCTGCGTGAAAAGTTTTGCGGGATGTCGTGGGAATGGATCGCGATCAGGCTGATCGCCTTTTCCGACGACAGCGAGCCGAGCCGCTCCTTCACCTTGCCCGAAGCGAGGCCGTAGCCGCGCGTGCGAATGAGATCGACGCTGATGAGGTCGCCATCTTCGGCGCCATTGGCATCGGAGGCGGCGATGTTGAGTTCGCGCCCGGCCTGCTTCTTGTCCACAGGGATCATGCGCCCGCCGCCACTCGGCAGCGTGCGATAGATGCCGAGCAGGCGCGTGCGCGCATTGTCGAGCACCTTGATGACGCGGCCGCGATAGAACGAAGCCTCGTCGTCCTCGATTTTCTCGATGCGTACCAGCGCGCGATCGCCGACACCGGCAGCGGTGCCGGGCAGGGGCCGGCGTGGGGTGTGAATGCGGATGCGCGGCGGGCGGCCGTCGCCTTCGTCCCATTCGACGGGCGTGGCAATCAATTCGCCATCGGCATCGCGGGTGGCGATATCGACGAGCACGGTGGAGGGCAGGCCCTTGGGCTCGCGGACTTCCTTGCCCTTCTTGGCAATGGCGCCTTCGGCCACGAGCTCGCGCAGCACGCGCTTCAGTTCGACGCGTGCTGCATTCTTCAGGCCGAATTCCCGCGCGATCTCGCGGGTGCCGATCTTGCCGGGATAAGCGCGAATGAACGCGATAATGGCGTCCCTCGACGGAAAGCCGGTGTCGCGTGATTTGTCGCGTATTTTGGCCACAACTACCCGTTCTTGCTCGCGCTCTTCTTGGCGGCAGTTTTCTTAGGTGCGGCCTTCTTCGCCACAGTCTTCTTGGTCACCGGTGCGCGCGCCTTGCTGGCGGCGGCGCTGTCGGATTTAGGCTTGGCGGCCTTCTTGGCGACAGCCTTCTTCGCCGGCTTGTCCTCGCCATCGGCAGCTTTCTTCACAGCCTTCTTTGGCGCAGCCTTTTTCTTGGCGACCTTCTTCACCTTGCCGCCGCCCTTGGCCGCGCGCTCGTCGAGCAGCGCGATGGCTTCGGCAACCGTGATAGTGTCCGGCGTCTTGTCGTTCGGGATCGTCGCATTAACGCCGCCCGCGGTGACATAAGCGCCATAACGACCGTTCTTCACGGCGATGCCGCCAAGAGCGGGATGCTCACCGAGCGGCTTGCCGGGATCGGCGCCGAAGCGGCGGCCCGAGGGGCCCTTGGCAATCTTCTCGGCGATCAGCGTGACCGCACGATTGAGTCCGATGTCGAACACCTCGTCGCCGGACTCCAGGCTGGCATATGTCTTCTCGTGCTTCACGAAAGGCCCGAAACGTCCGAGGCCCGCGGTGATCGGCTCGCCCGTCTCCGGGTGCTTGCCGATTTCGCGCGGCAGCGAGAGGAGCTTCAGCGCCATTTCGAGATCGACATCGCTGGGCGATGTGTTCTTCGGAATGCCGGCGCGCTTCGGCTTCTCGCCTTCTTCATAGTTCTTGGCATCGCCAAGCTGAATGTAAGGCCCGAAACGTCCGGCCTTCACGGCGACTTCAAACTTCGTATTCGGATCTTCGCCCAGCACGCGATCCGCCGTCGCAGCGCTATCGGCAGCGAGAGGGCGCGTGTGGCGGCATTCCGGATAGTTCGAGCAACCGACGAAGGCGCCGAACTTGCCGGCCTTCAGGTTGAGACGGCCGGTGCCGCAGGTCGGACACTGGCGCGGGTCGCCGCCATCCTCGCGTGCGGGATAGATGTGCGGCCCGAGCATGTCGTCGAGCACATCCAGCACCTGCGCGACGCGCAGTTCCTTGATGTCATCGACAGCGCCGATAAAGCCGGTCCAGAAATCGCGCAGCACCTCTTTCCACGAGATCTCGTTGTTCGAGATCTTGTCGAGGTTTTCCTCCAACGATGCTGTGAAATCATATTCGACATAACGCGCGAAGAAGTTCTCAAGGAACGCGACGACGACGCGGCCCTTGTCCTCGCCATAGAGACGCTTCTTCTCCAGCTTCACATAGCCGCGCGCCTTCAGCACATCGAGGATCGATGCGTAGGTCGAAGGCCGGCCGATGCCGAGCTCTTCCATGCGCTTCACCAGTGACGCTTCAGAGAAGCGCGGCGGCGGTTCGGTGAAATGCTGGGTAACTGCGAGGTTCTCTTTCTTCAGCGCTTCGCCCACACTCATGGCGGGCAGGCGGCGTGAATCCTCGTCGTCGGCGTCGTCGTCCTTGCCTTCCTGATAGACGGCCAGGAAACCGTCGAACTTCACCACCTGGCCAGTAGCGCGCAGCTCCAGCACGCGGGCGCCGGCCTTGGCGTTGATGTCCACCGTGGTGCGTTCCATCTCCGCGGATTCCATCTGGCTGGCCACGGTGCGCATCCAGACGAGTTCGTAGAGACGATACTGATCTTGATCGAGCCGCGCCTTCAGGCTGGCGGGGCGACGCGACATGTCGGTGGGGCGGATCGCTTCATGCGCTTCCTGCGCATTCTTCGCCTTGCTCGTATATTGGCGCGCGGTCTCCGGCACATACTCCTTGCCGTAGTCCTCGCCGATCACCGAGCGCGCCTGCGTGATCGCGGACGCATCGATGGTGACGCCATCGGTTCGCATATAGGTGATGAGGCCGGTGGTCTCGCCGCCAATATCGATGCCTTCATAGAGACGCTGCGCGATGCGCATCGTATGCGCCGGCGCAAAGCCGAGCTTGCGGCTGGCTTCCTGCTGCAGCGTCGAGGTGGTGAACGGCGCCTGCGGGTTGCGGCGTGCCGGTTTTGCATCAACGGTGGTGACCGAGAACGACGCGGCGTCGATCGCCTTCTTGAAATCTTCGGCTTCCTCGCCGGCGCCGATGTCGAGGCGCTGGATCTTCTTGCCATCGGCGCCGACCAGGCGGGCTTCGAAACTGTCGCCACGCGGTGTCGCCAGCGTGGTCACCAGCGACCAGTATTCGCGCGGGACGAACTTTTCGATTTCCTGCTCGCGGTCGCAGACGAGGCGTAGCGCCACCGACTGCACGCGGCCGGCCGAACGCGCGCCGGGTAGCTTGCGCCACAATACGGGGGAGAGTGTGAAGCCGACGAGATAATCGAGAGCGCGGCGCGCCATATAGGCGTCGACCAGCGCGCCATCGATCTCGCGCGGATTCTTCATCGCGTCGGAGACGGCCTGCTTGGTGATCGCGTTGAACACCACGCGCTCGATCTTCTGGTCCTTCAGCGCGCGCTTCTGCTTCAGCACTTCAAGCACGTGCCAGGAGATCGCTTCGCCCTCGCGATCGGGGTCGGTCGCCAGAATGAGCTTGTCGGCGCCCTTGACGGCCTTGGCGATGTCATTGAGGCGGCTGTTCGCCTTCGGGTCCACTTCCCAGATCATCTGGAAATCGGCGTCGGGATCGACGGAGCCGTTCTTCGCCGGGAGGTCGCGGACATGGCCAAAGGACGCCAGGACTTCGTAGTCCTTGCCCAGATACTTGTTGATCGTCTTGGCCTTGGAA
The DNA here is from genome assembly GCF_018279705.1 of Tardiphaga alba. NCBI lineage: Bacteria > Pseudomonadati > Pseudomonadota > Alphaproteobacteria > Hyphomicrobiales > Nitrobacteraceae > Tardiphaga > Tardiphaga alba. The sequence continues at coordinate 3,662,024 of NZ_CP036498.1, read as the reverse complement.
GGCGACTCCACGATGACGAGATTCATGATTTTCCAATAACTTACAGGGGGAAATCGGCGGCTGCGCGCGGGAGTCGCGCCGTCCGTTTCGCGGCGAACATGGGTGCGAAGGGGGCCCGTGTCAAATCGGGGATTGTGACAAACGGGCCGGGCATGCACGCCGGTAGTGACTTTTGGTTGTATATTTCAACCTATGAGTGTTATTCTCAAGCTCTCATTATGGTTGAATCGAGACCGGACGGGTCCATGACAGTCAATGGCGACGACGACCAGCCTCCGGGCGACGGCGGGCCGGTAGAGGCCGCGCATTACATAAAGGGTGCGGTCCATGAGCTTGCCCGCCTGGCTCGGCGGCATCGTCTGGATATGCTCGCCTACCTGCTGGACATGGCGCATCTGGAGGCCGAGGAACGGCTCAGGCTGCGAGGAAGGTGACTGGCGCGATCGACCAAAGGCGACCGCGCCCGTCACAGCATCTGCAATTAAGCCGCGCGCAGATCCGTCGCCGCCTGCAGAGCGCCGTTCACGGCCTTCTCGCGCATTTCCGGACCGACCGCGATGCCATCGGCTGCGATGAACTCGACATTGGTCACGCCGATGAAGCCGAATACCCAGCGCAGATAGGTTTCAAGATGCTCTCCGGCCGCAGCCGGCGTATCGGCGCCATAGAAGCCGCCACGCGACACCGCGACGATGACGCGCTTGTCGCCGGCGAGGCCTTCAGGGCCATTGGTGCCATATTTGAACGTCTTGCCCGCCACGAGAATGCGGTCGATCCACGCTTTGAGTTGGGTCGGGATGGTAAAATTATACATCGGCGCGCCGATGACCACGATATCGGCAGCCAGGAACTCGTCGAGCGCGGCCTGGCCGGCGGCGAGATCTGCCTGCAAGGCGGTATCGGCTGCGCCGCCCTGGGCGGCCGCCAGATGCGAACCGGAGAGGTGGGACAGCGGATCAGCGGTAAGGTCGCGATAGGTCACGGCAAGGCCGGGCTGGGCCTTGGTGAGGCGTTCGGCGACGGCAGCGGAGACCTGCCGGCTGACGGAATGGTGGCCAAGGACGCTGGAGTCGATGTGAAGGAGGTTCATGGTCGGTTACCTATGGTATTGGTTTGTAACCAACGCTACATGAGTGACTGTCTGAACCCGCACAAGAAGGCACTATTTTGAAACCCGCGCACACCGATGTGCCCATCCCGGCACCCCATCAGCACGATCCCGCCGGCAGCGATTGTCGCGGCGTGGCGTCAGTGCTGTCGCGTGTCGGCGACAAATGGAGCGTGCTGGTGATCATGATGCTGGGCGATGGTCCGCGACGCTTCAACGAGCTGAAGCGCATGATCGGCGGCGTTTCGCAGCGCATGTTGACGCTGACGCTGCGCGGCCTGGAGCGCGACGGCCTCGTCACGCGCACGGTGTATCCGACCATCCCCCGCGGGTGGACTATGAACTCACAGAACTAGGGCGAGGCTTGTCAGAGCCCGTGAAGGCGCTCGGCGCCTGGGCGCTCAATCATCTGCCGGAAATCACGAACGCGCGCGAGAAGTTCGACGGCGAGGGCGGCTAGCGCCAGGATCTGGTCCGGGAGCTACCGCGACTTTGGTGTATCGGCGAGACGGGACGACGGCGCAGACTGCCCCTCTAGTTTAGGCTCGTTCGCAGTTCGATATTTTCTGAGGATATGGCGACGCAAAAGCAAGCCTGTCACGGCAAAAGCCGCGGTCACGACGACCGGTGCCAACAGTATCTGGATGTCCTGATCAGTCATCGATCGCTCCCACCATGTACTGGCCCAGCAGATGTAGGATCAGGCGCAGCCGATGCAAATGATGATCGTGTTCCAGAAAAGCTCTGGTCGCGAAATCGTAGCGCCGACATCGAGATAACGCGACAGGATGGGCAGTGCGACACCAGCGCCGGCAATGGTCAACGACGCACCATTGAACCAGTTTGCGATCAACTTCAGCGCTTCGTTGTGGGCGTTTTTCCTGCCATAATCCTCGCTCCGATGCCGTTACACTATCGACACCAGCCCGCCGCCGTGACGTTCCAGTCGTCCCGCAAGCTCCAGCTCCAGCAACACCACGCGCACCGTTGTCGGTGACGCCTTCGCTAGCCGAATGAGGTCGTCGATGCCGATCGGGCTCGGACCGAGGAGACCGATGATGCGCGCGCGGTCGCTGTCGTCGGGCTCATCGAACGACATCTCGTCGTCGGGCTCGCGGCTCGGCAGTTCGAACGGCCGCTCCATGATCGGCGCGACGGCGTTGATGATGTCGGCCGCTTCGGTCACCAACGTTGCGCCTTGCTTGATCAGCCGGTTGGTGCCGGCCGCGCGCGGATCGAGCGGCGAGCCGGGCACAGCGAACACCTCGCGCCCCTGTTCGGCGGCCATGCGTGCGGTGATCAGCGAGCCCGATCGCTCCGCCGCCTCGATGACGACAACGCCCAGCGCGGCGCCGGAAATCAGCCGGTTGCGGCGCGGGAAGTCTCGCGCACGTGGCACATGGCCGAGCGGCATCTCGGAGATCGCGCCGCCGAAAGCCAGCAAATCCAGCAGCAGATGCTCATGCTCGGGCGGATAGATCCGCTCATGACCGCCGGCCAGCACCGCGACGCTTCCGCCGGCGGCGCTCGCGCGATGCGCGGCCTGATCGATGCCGCGGGCGAGGCCGGAGATCACGACGAATTCGGCATCGGCGAGTTCGCGCGCCAGCGTCTCGGCAAATTTCAGCCCGGCACCGGAGGCGTTGCGCGAGCCGACAATGGCGATCATCGGCCGTGCCATGGCCTCGCGATTGCCACGTATGGCGAGCAAAGGCGGGGCGTCATCGATGGTGGCAAGGCGCGACGGATAGCCGGCCTCGCCCGGCGAGACCAGCAGCACGCCGATCCGGCTGCCTCGCGCGATCTCAATGTCTGCTTCGTCTTCGCTGCAGATACGGCCGGTTCGCATGGCGCCGCCGCGACGGGCGAGGTCGGGCAGGCGCTCCAGCGCGGCGCGTGCACTGCCGAATTGATTGATCAGCGCGCGAAACGTCCGTGGCCCCACATGCTCGCTGCGGATCAGCCGCAGCCAGTCGCGACGTTGTTGGCCGGTTAAGCGAACCGGAGTGCTGGCCGTGTCGATCACCCTGCAATCCCCCGGCAACAGATTAATCAACTTATAGATGCATTCAATTGACTTTCGTATTTAAGGTGCGAGAGTAGGGGCAAGCCCGTCTGGCTTGTGTTCAGTGATGGCAATGCTGTGGGACGTGAACAACTATCAGCGGCCGGGCGCATCGAGCAATGTCGCTATCGGGCGTGAGTTCGAGGAAGCCGCGCAACTGTTCTTCCATTCCAAAGGCGTCATGCTGGCGCCGAACTATTCGTTGCCGGTCGGCCACCGCTCGTTCCGCAAGAAGCGTTTCGATCTCGGCAGCGCCAGTCCGCGCATTATCGTGGAGTGCAAATCCTACACCTGGACGGTGTCCGGTCACGTGCCCTGCGCGAAAATTCGAGGGTTGAATGAGGCGATCCTGCAATTCAGTGCGGCCCCGCGCGACTATCGCAAAATTCTGTTCGCGCTGCGTCACCTGCATCCGCAGTCCCGCGTCAGTCTGATCTCGCACTACATAAAATGCCACGGCCATCTGGTGGGGCCGGGCGTGGAGATCTGGGAATTCGATCTGGATGCGAAGCAGGGCGCGCGGGTGTTCTAGATCGAATTATTTCTTCCCGATCTTGCCTTCCGTCCCGTTCAGCAGCCGCTTGATGTTTTCGCGGTGCATGAACCAGAGCAGCACGGTCAGCGCGGCGCCCAGGATCGCGAGCTGCGGGGCCTTCATGTACCACAGGAACATCGGCGTCAGCGCGCTGGCGGTCAGCGCCGCGAAGGACGAGTAGCGTGAGGTCAGCGCGGTGGCGAGCCACGCAATGCAGAAGATCAGCGCCGCCGGCCAGAACAGGCCGAGCATCACGCCGATATAGGTCGCGACACCCTTGCCGCCCTTGAAGCCGAGCCAGACCGGAAACAGGTGGCCGAGAAACGCGGCGGACGCGGCGATCATCGCCGGCACGGGTGCGAGGTCGCCGCTCATCATGCCGATGACGACGACCGGGATCGTGCCCTTCAGCGCGTCGCAGATCAGCGTTGCGGCGGCGAGGCCCTTGCGGCCGGTGCGCAGCACATTGGTGGCGCCGATATTGCCGGAGCCGATGCCGCGGATGTCTTCGGTGCCGGCCATTTTGGTGATCAGCAGGCCGAACGGGATCGAGCCGAGCAGATATCCGAAAGCGGCGGCGAGGATATAGAGCGGGTTCATGATCGTCCCTTAGACGTGCTCATAGACGGTGCGCCCGCCAACGATCGTGCGGATGACGCGGCCCGTGAAGCGGGCCTCGTCGAACGGTGTGTTCTTGCATTGCGACTTGAGATCGGCGGGATCGAGCACCCAGGGCACATCGGCATCGATGACGATCACATCGGCCACCGAACCCGCGCGCAGGGTGCCGCCGGGAAGTCCCAGTAACTCCGCCGGGCGTGTGGACATCGCTGAAATCAGCTGTGTCAGGCTGAGTTCGCCATTGTGCAGCAGACGTAGGCCGGCGGACAGCATGGTTTCAAGGCCGATGGCGCCGGGCTCGGCTTCGGCGAAGGGGAGGCGCTTGGTCTCGACGTCCTGCGGGTTGTGATCGGACATGATGACGTCGATCAGGCCGGATGCCACCGCATCCACCAGCGCACGGCGATCGTCTTCGGTGCGTAGTGGCGGGGAGAGTTTGAGATAAGAGCGATACGGCCCGATATCGTTCTCGTTCAGCGTCAGGTGATTGATCGAGGCCGACGCGCTCACGCGCAAGCCTGCATCACGTGCGCGTTTCAGGATCTCGATGGACTCCGCGCAGCTGACCGAGGCCGCGTGATAGCGCCCGCCGGTCAGCGCCACCAGGCGCATGTCGCGCTCCAGCATGATGGCTTCGGCGGCGGTGGGAATGCCGGTGAGGCCGAGGCGCGAGGCGCGCTCGCCTTCATTCATCACGCCTTCGCCGACCAGCGCGGGATCTTCGGTGTAATGCACGATCAACGCATCGAAATCGCGTGCGTAAGTGAGCGCGCGGCGCATCACCTGCGCATTGGTGACGCTCTTGTCGCCATCGGTGAAGGCCACGGCGCCGGCGGCGCGGAGCAGGCCGAATTCGGTCATCTCCTTGCCTTCGAGCCCCTTGGTCAGCGCCGCCATCGGATGGATGTTGACGATGGCCGTATCGCGCGCGCGGCGCAGCACGAAATCCACGGTGGCGGAATTGTCGATCGCCGGCGAGGTGTCCGGCTGGCAGATGATGGTGGTGATGCCGCCGGCCGCCGCTGCATGGCTGGCCGAAGCAAAGCTCTCGCGATGGCTGGCGCCGGGTTCGCCGACAAAGGCGCGCATGTCGATCAGGCCGGGGGCCACGACCTTGCCGGCGCAGTTGATCACCTCGGTGCCCTCAGGCACGCCGGCGGTGCCAATGCCGCGTTTGGCATCGCGGATCACGCCATCGACGATGAGGACATCGCCGGTGGTGTCGAGCGACTGCGACGGATCAATCAGCCGTGCATTGGCCAGCAGGATAGGGCGGCGGTTGGTCAGCATGAAATCATCGCCGTTTGGTCATGATGGATTTGAAGATCGTGGTCCAGAACCAGACCGTGAGTGCGAACAGTCCGGTGATCACCACGAAGATGATCGTGAAGATGATGTTCTGCATCGTGAAACCCTGCACGTACAGCATCACGCCGATGAAGAGCGTGCCGAGGATCGCGACAAATTTCAGTTTCCGCTGCATCAGTCCGATCAGGAATGACAGCAGCGTGTCCATGGCCGTCACGCATTGGGCAGGTTGCGCGCCAGCGCTTCCAGCACCGCCATGCGTACGGCGACACCCATTTCCACCTGTTCGCGGATCAGCGACTGCGCGCCGTCGGCGACCAGACTGTCGATCTCGACGCCGCGATTCATCGGGCCGGGATGCATCACCAGCGCATCCGGCTTGGCGTAGGACAGCTTCTTCTGGTCGAGGCCGAAATACTGAAAGTACTCGCCGGATGACGGCACGAAGGAGCCGTTCATGCGCTCGCGCTGCAGGCGCAGCATCATGACGATATCGGCGCCGTTGAGGCCCTCGCGCATGTCGCGCATGACCTCGACGCCCATGCGCTCGATGCCCGGCGGCAGCAGCGTGGAGGGGCCGACCACGCGGACGCGGGCGCCCATCGTGTTGAGCAGGATGATGTTGGAGCGCGCCACGCGCGAATGCAGCACGTCGCCGCAGATCGCGATCACGAGGCCTTCGAGCCGGCCCTTGTTGCGGCGGATGGTGAGCGCATCGAGCAGCGCCTGGGTCGGATGCTCATGGGCGCCGTCGCCGGCATTGATCACGGAGCCATCGACCTTGCGCGCCAGCAGTTCCACGGCACCGGAGGCGTGATGGCGCATCACCAAGATGTCCGGATGCATCGCATTCAGCGTCATCGCGGTGTCGATCAGCGTCTCGCCCTTCTTGATGGACGAGGAGGCGACCGACATGTTCATGACGTCGGCACCGAGCCGCTTGCCGGCGAGTTCGAAGGACGACTGCGTGCGCGTCGAATTCTCGAAAAACAGGTTGATCTGGGTGCGGCCGCGCAGCGAGGAGCGCTTTTTGTCAACTTGCCGGTTCAGCTCGACATATTCCTCGGACAGGTCGAGGAGGCCGGTGATCTCGGCGGCTTTCAGGCCTTCGATCCCCAGCAGATGCCGGTGCGCGAAGACGAAACTGGATTTGGGGGCGCTGGTCATTAAAGCCAAATGCTATAGGGCTCGTTGCCGCAGGGGGCAAGCGGGGATCGCCGGGTTCCGGGTTATCCCCCGGGATGTGGGTGTCATGGTAGAATTGCAATAATTCGAGGGTTGGGCGTAGCCCGGATGGAGCGGAGCGCAATCCGGGGACCGGCGAATTGCCGAGGCGCTGAATCCCGGATTACGCTGCGCTCCATCCGGGCTACGGGCCTGCGTGTTGGGATGACAATGATGACGCAAATGTCTCGATGGTCCTTGTTGCTCGGCCTGCTGCTGTTTTCTTCCGCCGCCCACGCCAAGCGCGTGGCGCTGGTGATCGGCAATGACGTCTATACCAACATGCCTGCCGCCCAGCAGTTGCAGAAGGCCGTCAATGACGCCCGTACCATCGGACGCGCGCTGACCTCGCTCGGTTTCGACGTCACCATCGGCACCAATCTCGGCCGGCAGGCCATGGTGGACCGTTTGTCCGATTTCACCGCCAAACTCGCCCCCGGCGACACCGCCGCGCTGTTCTTCGCCGGCCATGGCGTCGCCATCGGCGGCGTCAACTATCTCGTCCCGAGCGACGTGCCGCCGGTGAATGAGGGGGCCGAAGCGCGCGTCCGCGGCGCCTCGCTGGCGGAGCCGGATATCATCGCTGAAATCCAGGCGAAGTCGGTGAGCGTCGCGCTGCTGGTGATCGATGCCTGTCGTGACAATCCATTCCCGCGCAATGCCGGCCGTTCCATCGGAAGTTCGCGCGGCTTGGCGGATGCCAAGCCCGCACGCGGCATCTTCACCATCTATTCCGCCGGCATCGGCCAGACCGCGCTGGATCGGCTGACCGACCGGGATCCCGAGCCGAATTCGGTGTTTACCCGCATCTTTGCGGAGGAACTGGTAAAGCCCGGTTTGCATCTCGGCGATCTCGCGGTGGAAACGCGTGAGCGGGTGGCTGCCTTGGCGCTGCGTGCGACGGACCGGGCCGGCAATCCCGCACCGCATGAACAGACGCCGGCCTATTACGACCAGACGCTCGGCGGCCGCATCTATCTCGCCGGCGCCTCCATCGACGCGCCGAAGGCCGCCGTGGCTCCTCCGCCGCCGCGTATCGACGTCGCCGCCATCCCGCCAAAACAGGTCGAAGCCGAACGCGCTGCTATCGCGCCACGGCCGGGAACGCCGAACGAAGTCTGCGCGCGCAATGGCGCCGAGACCTATTGCGTCTCGTCGGTGCTGCCCGGTCAGTTCAATAATTCCCATGGCCCGGCCAATCTTTTCAGCGGCCCGCAAGGTGTCGCCTGGGTCGAGGGACGGCAAGGGCAGGGCGTCGGCGAATGGGTGACCGTGGAATTCGACAGCCCGCGCCGCGTGCGCTCTTTCGTGTTCCGCAATGGCTATCAGAAGGATGACGACATCTATCGCAAGAACGGCCGCGTGAAGCGTCTGGTACTGCAGACCTCCCATGGCGCGCGCATCCCGCTTGAACTGGACGACCGCTCCGGTGTGCAGACCTGGACGCTGACCACGCCGGTGGAGGCGCAGTGGCTGAAATTCGTGATCGACGACGTCTATCCCGGCAGCCGCTATAGCGACACGGCGTTGAGCAAGCTGACGGTGAATTCGGAGCGTATCCGATGATGCGGGCGCCAGCAGCGACGCTTTGCCACCTCTCCCCGGTGGGGAGAGGTGACCGCGCCCGATCTGTTCGTTCAAGTTTCGTGGCTCACGCTATAGCATTCGTCCTCGCTATTGCTGCGCCCACATCGGCGCAAGCTCTGCCCGATGATTTTATCTTTCTGCGCGATCTCGATCCGAGCATCCAGCAGGACATCCGCTATGCCGGCGTCAACAATTTCGTGGGCCGCAAGCTCGCCGGCTATGATGCTGCCGAATGCGTGGTGAAGCGTTCCGTCGGGCAGGCGCTGATGAAAGTGCAGCAGGAGCTGAAGGCGCAGAACCTGTCGCTCAAAATGCTCGATTGCTATCGCCCCGTGCGCGCCTCGCGCGACATGGTGGCCTGGGCGCAGGACGGCAATGAGACGCCCGCGCAGAAGCGTTACAATCCATCCTTCAACAAAGCCGACCTCTTCCGCCTCGGGTATATCGCCGAACGCTCCGGCCATTCCACAGGCGCTGCGGTCGATCTCACGCTCGTCGATCTGCGCGCATCTGCATCGCCGTCTTTCGATCCCAATCGCGCCTATGGCAATTGCATCTCCCCCGAAGCGCAACGCGCGCCGGAAGCGAGCGTCGATATGGGCACCGGCTACGATTGCTCCGACGCCAAGGCATGGACGGCGTCGCGCGCCATCAACGCCGCGCAGCGCCGCTGGCGCGACATTCTCGTGACAAGCATGCGCAAGCAGGGATTCGTGAACTATTCGAAAGAGTGGTGGCATTTCTCGATGCCGGGTGTCGGCACCAAGGCCTATGATTTTCCGATCAAACGTTGAGCCGTAGGGCGGATGAGCGAAGCGTCATCCGCCGCGGAGTTTCCGCCATGAATTCGGCCGGCGGATTACGCCTTCGGCTCATCCGCCCTACGGCTCCGTGCCTCGTATTAAAGTGCAATCCATCGTAAAATGATTCGCAACACGCTCCTTCTCGCCGGAACATCTCGATGACCTCTCCCACGTCCGCCAAACATGCGGTGCTCAACCAGTCGCCGCCCTTCGAGGACGTCAATCTTTTCGAGCTGGACCGCCCACTGGTGGATGCGCTGGCCTTCAATGATGCATCCGGCGCTTTCGTCATGCATTCCGATTTCGGCAGGCAGTGGGGCTCCGCCGACATGGCCGATCGTGCCCGGCTTGCCAATGAGAACACACCGAAACTGCGGACCTTCGATGCGCGCGGCAATCGCCGCGACGCCGTTGAGTTTCACCCGGCCTATCATGAATTGATGGCAGCGAGCGTCACCGCCGGCATCCATAACTCCACATGGACGAAGGACGGCAAGCCGAAGGGGCGCGCCTCCGAGGTCATTCGTGCCGCCAAATTCTATATGGCCGCGCAGGTCGAGACCGGCCATCTGTGCCCGATCACAATGACGCGTGCCGCGGTGGGCGCGCTGGCGTCGCAGCCGGATGTGCTGGCGCAGGCAATGCCGATCATCGGCAGCAACACCTACGATCCAAGCTTCAAGCCGTGGTTCGAGAAATCAGGCATGACCATGGGCATGGGCATGACCGAGCGTCAGGGCGGCACCGACGTCCGCGCCAATATGACCATCGCCAAGCGCGACGGCGACGCCTTCCAGATCACCGGCCACAAATGGTTCATGTCGGCGCCGATGTGCGACGCGTTTCTGGTGCTCGCGCAGGAGAGCAGTGGCCCCAGCTGTTTCTTCATGCCGCGCTTTCGGCCCGATGGTTCGCTCAATGCGCTGAACTTCCAGCGCCTCAAGGACAAGCTCGGCAATCGCTCAAACGCGTCGTCGGAGGTCGAGTTCAACGAGGCCTATGCGCTGCGCGTCGGCGAAGAGGGCAAGGGCATCCGCACCATTATCCAGATGGTGCAATTGACGCGGCAGGATTGCGCCATCGCCTCCGCCGGCCTGATGCGCTCGGGTCTCGCCCATGCGCTGCATCACACCCGCCATCGCAGCGTGTTCCAAAAGCATCTCGCCGATCAACCGATGATGCAGAGCGTGCTCGCCGACATGGCGCTGCATGTGGAAGCAACGACGGCGCTGGTGATGCGGCTGTGCCGCGCCTTCGATCTGGCGCCGGAAGATCCGATGGAAGCCGCTTACATGCGCTTCCTCACGCCGGTCGTAAAATACTGGGTCTGCAAATCCGCGCCCGGCTTCCTCTATGAGGCCATGGAGTGTCTCGGCGGCAATGGTTACGTCGAGGAGGGCATCCTTGCACGGCACTATCGCGAGGCGCCGGTCAACGCGATCTGGGAAGGTTCGGGCAATGTCATGTGCCTTGACGTGCTGCGTGCGTTGGCGCGCGAAGGCGACGCTGCGACAGGCGTGCTGCAGGACCTGATGCAGGACACGCAAGGTCTGCCCGGTGCGTCCGACGTCGCGTCCTTCATCATCCGCACATTGTTGCGCCCCGATAGCGAGCGCGCGGCGCGTCAGGCCGTGGAATCACTGGCCGTGCTGGCGGCGACCGCTGCACTCAACATGATCCATCCACCGCATGCCGAATTGTTCGCGCGTACGCGGCTCGATGGCCCGCGCAGCATGCTGTATGGCGCGGCCGAATTCACTGAAGCGCAGGCGCGCGGTCTGCTTGAGCGGGCGCTGCCGCTGTGAGCATCATCGACACGACGCCAGCACCAACACCAACTGAACTGCCGCCGGCGACCAAGCCGCCGCGGGTCTGGAAATTCTGGGGGACGGCGCTGTGGGGCGTCCTCGCCTTTGCGGCCATGTCGCTCGGTCAGCTGACGGTCGTCGCGTTCGAAGTGATCCGCAGCGGCGAGGACATTGATCTCGGCCTGATCGTCAAGGCGGTCAGCAGCGGGACGACGGTGGCGCTCTCGGTTATCATGGGGCTGCCGGCGGTGTGTCTTGCGCTATGGCTCGCAATCCGCGTCGCGCGAAATTCCTTCACTGATTATCTCGGACTGCGCGGCACCTCGTGGAAGAATGTGCTGCTCGGTACCGTCGCGCTCGTGCTCCTGATCGGAGCATGGGAGGTGATGGCAAAGGTGCTGGGGCGGCAATCAACGCCCAGCTTCATGCTCGAAGTGGTGAAGTCGGCGCAGGTTGATGGAACGCTCTGGATCCTGGTGATTGCGCTGACTGCGGGTGCGGCGATCACCGAAGAGTTGCTGGCGCGTGGGTTTCTCTATCGCGGCTGGTCGGAGTCGTTTCTCAGGCCGATCGGCGCCATGGTGCTGTCATCGCTGGTCTGGACCGCGATGCATGCGCAATATTACGACCCGTTCCTGTTCACGCAGGTTTTCACCATGGGCCTGTTGTTCGGCTATCTGCGCTATCGCAGCGGTTCGACCTGGCTGACTATCTATCTTCACGCGCTCAACAATCTGGCAGCGACCGTGCAGACGCTGTTGATCCTGAAGGGCGTTATTTCCCCGTAAAATTCTCGGCAAAGGCAATGAAGATCGGCATCGTCGCGACGGCGAGGGCGGTCTGGATCGTCAGCACCTGCGCCAGCATCGGCGCATCGCCGCCCATCTGCCGCGCCAGCACATAGCCATTCGAGGCCGACGGCACCGCTGCGCAGCAGGCTACGACGGCGAGGCTGGTGCCGGTCAGGCCGAAAGTGATGCCGAGGCCGATGGCGATCATCGGCATCACCGCGAGCTTGAGCACGACCGTCAGCATCGCTGCTGCGCCGGGCTTGTGCAGCCCTTCGAGTTGCAGGCCGGCGCCGACCACAAGCAGGCCCATGGCGAGTGAGCAGCGGCCGAGCGCATCGAGGAATTCATGCGCCGGGCGCGGCATCGGCAGGCCCGTCCGATTGATAGCGATGCCGATGACGCAGGCCCAGATCAGCGGATTTTTCGCAATCGTCTTGAGCAATACCGGCCATGAGAGCCTTTGAGGCGAGGCGTAATTCGCCAGTACCCAGACCGAGAGGATATTGAGCAGCGGGATCATCGCCACCATGGCCACCGAAGCCAATGTGATGCCGAGCTGGTCCCACAGATTGCCGGCCACCGAAAGCGCGACGAATGTCTGCCAGCGTGTGGCGCCCTGGAACAGTGAGCTGAAAGTGGGGCCGCTGAGGCCAATGGTTTTCGCGAGTAAGGGCCGCAACGCCAGGCACAGCAGCGACATCGCGATCACCGACAGCAGGAGCGAACCTCCGACACCGGCGATTGGCACCGATTTCAGATTGGCGCGCGCGAGGCTGTCGATCAGTAAGGCTGGGAACAGGATGTAATAGACGAGGTTTTCGACCCCGATCCACATGGCGTCCTGCTTCATGATGGAGCGGCGCAGGCCGAAACCGAGCACGATCAGCAGGAAGACCGGCACCAGAGCCGCGAACACGGTCAGCATGGTCAGCGAATATCCGGTGCGCGGGAGAGGGCAACGAGGCGATCGAGTGCCCCCTGCAGAATGAAGATGGCAGCGTGCTGGTCGATCACCTTGGCCCGCTTGGCGCGGCTGACATCATTGGCGATCAGCTCGCGCTCCACGGCGGCTGTGGAGAGCCGTTCGTCCCAGAACCCGATCGGCATCTCGGTGAGCTGCGCCAGATTGCGCGCAAATGCCCGCGTCGATTGTGCCCGCGGGCCCTCGCTGCCGTCCATATTGATGGGCAGGCCCAGTACTATGCCGCAGATATTTCGCTCGGCCGCCAGCGACAGCAGTCGTGCTGCATCGGCCTTGAATGCTTTGCGCTCGATTGTCTCGACGCCGGTGGCAAGGCGGCGATCGGGATCGGACACGGCCACACCAATCGTCTTGGTGCCGAGATCGAGGCCGATCAGCGCGCCGCGGGCCGGCAGATGCGCGGCGGCGTCGACGAGGGGGAGGATGAGAGCGGGCATGCGCCGCCAATAGCATGCGTGGCGGTGTGGTCAAACGTCACTGCAGGTTCAAACGTCAATGCAGGGTCGCAGCGGCGTGAATGGCCGTTGCTGCACCGCCATGCTAGCTTCGGTTCCGGTCCGGGCAACGGCGCGCGGGCTGCCTCTAGCTGTCCCACGGTTGTCGCAAGGATGCCACAACACTGGACGGTAGTTTCGCGCAAAAACAGGTTGTTTGATATGTGGCCGGACCGTCGTTTGATCGATTTGCTGAAGCTCGAAGCCCCCATCGTGCAGGCACCGATGGCTGGTGCCCATGACCAGGCGCTGGCGATCGCCGTGGCCAAAGGCGGTGGATTGGGGTCGCTCCCCTGCGCGATGATCTCGGCGGACAAAGCACGCGAGCAGGTGCAGGTATTCCGCCAGCAGGTCTCGGCGCCGGTCAATCTCAACTATTTCTGTCATACGCCGGTCGAGGCCGATGCCGCGAGCGAAGCACGCTGGAAGAAGAGGCTTGGCGCCTATTACACCGAACATGGCGTCGATCCCGCTGCGCCGATCAATGCCGCCAACCGCGCGCCGTTCGACGAGGCGATGTGTGCGCTGGTGGAAGAGCTGAAGCCCGAAGTGGTGAGCTTCCATTTCGGTCTGCCGGCGCCGGCGCTGCTGAAGCGCGTGAAGGCTGCTGGCGCTGTCGTGCTCGCCTCGGCCACCATTGTCCGCGAGGCTGTCTGGCTCGAACAGAACGGCGCCGATGTCATCATCGCGCAGGGTGCCGATGGCGGTGGGCATCGCGGCATGTTCCTGACCGATGACATCGCGACCCAGCCCGGCACCATGTCGCTGCTGCCTCAGGTGGTGGATGCGGTGAAGCTGCCGGTGATCGCTGCCGGCGGTATCGCCGATGGCCGCGGCATCGCGGCCGCTTTCGCGCTGGGCGCGTCCGGCGTGCAGATCGGCACCGCCTATCTGCGCACGCCGGAATCGACATTGGGCGCGCCGAATCGTGCGGCGCTGAAAGCGGCCTCCGACGAGACCACGGTGATCACAAATGTCATGACCGGGCGCCCGGCGCGCGGCGTCATCAATCGCGTCATGCGCGAAGTCGGCCCGGTTTCGCCGGATGCACCGGCTTTCCCGCATGCGGCCACGGCACTCGGTCCGTTGAAGGCGGCGGCAGAAAAGGGCGGCAAGACCGATTTCACCAATCTCTGGGCCGGGCAGGCGGTGCATCTCGGCGGCGAATTGCCGGCGACTGAGCTAACGCGGAAGCTGGCGAAGGATGGGTTGGCAAGGATGGCGGCGTTCTGAGAGCCTTGTAGGGTGGGCAAAGCGCAGCGTGCCCACCTTGACCAGCCGTGCACTCGAAGGTGGGCACGTCGCTCCGCTCCTTTGCCCACCCTACATCTGAGTCCGGTTCCCTCACGCGGTTGCGGCGCGAAACCTCTGTCTGCTATACGGCAGGCAGATTTCGCCCAGAGGCCCTATATAAATGTCGGTTGATGCTGCCACCGTTCGCCGTATCGCGCATCTCGCGCGCATCGCGGTCAAGGAGGAAGAGGTTCCCCATCTGCAGGGCGAGCTGAATGCCATGCTGGCTTTCGTCGAGCAGCTGCAGGAAGTGAATGTGGACGGCGTCGAGCCGATGACCTCGGTGATGCCGATGGAGATGAAGAAGCGCATCGACGCTGTCACCGATGGCGAGATCGTCGATCTCGTTACCAGGAATGCGCCGGACGCCGACGACAACTTCTTCCTGGTGCCGAAGGTCGTCGAGTAACCGACAGGATTCTGCCAAGGACACTGCCATGTGCCTGCTTTGCGACGACGAGAAGGCTTACAGCCTTTACATGGACTATCTCGACCAGATGGAACGTCAGGGCGAGATGAAGGATGTCGATGCCGCCATGGACGCCATTCTCGACAAGGTGCAAGCCGAACAGATCGAAGACGATAAAAAACGCCGCGCCATGTTCAATGGCGATGCCCCCGAAAACGACAAGACGCTTTCTCCGTTCTTTTGCAGCCCGGTCAATAAATAGATGACAGATCTGACGTCGCTCACGCTCGCCGAGGCCCGCGATGGCCTTGCGAACAAGTCCTTCACGTCGCTCCAGCTGACCGATGCGCATCTCAAGGCGATGGAAGATGCGCGCGTGCTCAATGCCTACGTGCTGGAGACGCCGGAGCAGGCGCGCGCCATGGCGCAGGCGGCAGATGCGAAGATCGCCAAGGGCGAGGGCGGACCACTCGGCGGCATTCCGCTGGGCATCAAGGACCTGTTTGCGACCAGGGACGTGCGCACGACGGCGTGCTCGAAGATCCTCGGCAACTTCGTGCCGCCTTACGAGTCCACGGTGACTGCACAGCTCTGGCGCGATGGCGCCGTGATGCTCGGCAAGCTCAACAATGACGAATTCGCCATGGGCTCGGCCAACGAGACCTCGTGCTTCGGCCCGGTGATCAATCCGTGGCGCCGCGAAGGCTCCGACGTCAATCTCGTGCCAGGCGGTTCGTCAGGTGGGTCGGCCTCGGCCGTTGCCGCGGGTCTGTGCCTCGGCGCCACGGCCACGGACACCGGCGGTTCGATCCGCCAGCCCGCGGCTTTCACCGGCATTGTCGGCCTGAAGCCGACTTATGGCCGCTGCTCGCGTTGGGGCACGGTCGCCTTCGCGTCGTCGCTCGATCAGGCCGGCCCCGTTGCGCGCACCGTGCGCGACACCGCAATCCTGACGCGCTCGATGGCGGGCTATGATCCGAAGGACTCCACCTCCGTGGATCGCGCCGTGCCGGATTACGAAGCTGCGATCGGCAAGTCTGTGAAGGGCATGAAGATCGGCATTCCTAAAGAATACCGAATCGACGGCATGCCGGCCGAAATCGAAAAGCTCTGGCAGGATGGCGCGAAGCAGCTCGAGGCTGCCGGCGCCGAACTCGTCGAGGTCTCGTTGCCGCACACCAAATACGCGCTGCCGGCTTACTATATCGTTGCGCCCGCCGAAGCCTCGTCGAATCTCGCGCGCTATGACGGCGTGCGCTACGGCCTGCGTGTGCCCGGCCGCAATCTCGTCGATATGTATGAGAACACCCGCGCCGAGGGTTTTGGCGCGGAAGTGCGTCGCCGCGTGATGATTGGCACTTACGTGCTCTCCGCCGGCTATTACGACGCCTATTATCTGCGCGCGCAAAAGGTCCGCACGCTGATCAAGCAGGACTTTGAGGACTGTTTTGCCGAGGGTATCCACGCGATCCTCACGCCAGCAACACCGTCGGCCGCTTTCGGCATCGGCGAGAAGGGCGGCGCCGATCCGATCGAAATGTATCTCAACGACATCTTCACGGTGACCGTGAACATGGCCGGCTTGCCGGGCATCGCGGTGCCCGCCGGCAAGGATGCGCAGGGCCTGCCGCTCGGGCTGCAACTGATCGGTCGTCCGTTCGATGAAGAGACGCTGTTCTCGCTCGGCGAAGTGATCGAACAGGCCTCGGGGCGATTCACACCGACGAAGTGGTGGTAGTCAAAGCCCGGCGGCCGCGCATTCTTAGCCAATCACTAACCACGTTGGCGGTGCGCGGACACCTGTGGCTTTTCGTGCGCATCAAATGGAAAACCTTTGCGTTAATTTCGCCGGATAATTCCCGTTGCTGTGGGGACGGCCGCATCGTTGCGATGCGCGAGGGACATTCGTGAGTGCGACGTCGATGCGTAGGTTGCGTTCGTGGGGGCGGTCGTAGCGGCCAGTGCGCTGCTGCTCGGCTGTGCATCCGTTTATAACGAGCCGGTCAATGTGCCGGTCGGTCCGAATGGCCCGACCGATACGCTGTCGCTCAATTTCGCTGATCCTGCTGCGCTCGATGACCTTCTGATCGGTCTATCCTTCTCCGGTGGCGGCACGCGCGCGGCCGCCTATTCGTTCGGCGTGCTACAGGAGATGGACAACGTCCCCATGCCGCGTTCGGGCGACAAGATGGTGGATCGCCTCGACTTCATCTCGGGCGTCTCCGGCGGCTCGGTCACCGCGGCTTACTTCGGCATCAAGAAGCGCGCGGCACTGACGGATTTTCGCGAGCGCTTCCTGCTGCAGAATGCCGAGGCGGGGTTGCAGACACAATTGTCGCTCGGCACCATCGGTCGTGCGCTTGGCGGCGGCATCAACGACTCCACCGCCTTCACCAAATGGCTCGACAGTCATTTGTTCGAAGGCATCACCTATAGCGAGTTCAGGCGCATTGGTTCGCCGCGGGTGTGGATCAACGCCTCCGACATCTATAACCGGGTGCCGTTCGTCTTCGGCGCCACCGCCTTCGAGGCGATTTGCAGCGACATCGGGAAATTCCCGCTGTCGCAAGCGGTCGCGGCGTCGGCCGCTGTTCCGATCGCCTTTGCGCCAGCGGTGGTGCAGGCCTTCCCCGGCAAGTGCAACACGCCGCTGCCAAGCTGGGTGAGGCGCGCGGCAGCCAACCGCAATGCGTCGCCGATGCTGAATTCCTATGCCAAGGCGATCATCCGCTATCGCGAAGGGGCGGTGCCTTACATCAAGCTGATGGATGGCGGCCTGGTCGACAATTACGGCGTCGCCGGCTTCACCATCACGCGCGAGTCGTCGGATACGCCTTACGGTCCGTTGTCGCCCCAGCAGGCGGTGCGTTTGCGCCGTGCGCTGTTCCTGGTGGTGGACGCCAAGACCGGCCTGTCCGGCAACTGGGTCAACACGGTGCAGGGGCCGGACGGGATCGAGCTGCTGAAGGCCGCGGTGGATACCACCATCGATGCCAGCGTCGGCGCCAATTACACCGCCTTCGATCGCACTATGAAGGACTATCAGTCGTCGCTGATCGCCTGGCGCTGCGGCCTGTCCGCGGCCCAGCGGGCGAGCTATGGCGCGCGGCCGGGCTGGAACTGCCGCGATCTGCAATTCTTCGTCGGCCGCCTCGGCTTCGACCAGCTGGACGGCGAGCGGGCGGCGGTGCTCGAACAGGTGCCGACGCGCTTCTCACTGCCGCAGGCGCAGGTTGATGAGGTGATCGCCGCGGGCAGGGACACGCTGCGGGCCAGCCCAGTGTTCAAGGCCTTCGTCGCGGGGATGTAAGGCTTGTCTACTTCCTGAACTTAACTTAAATTATGAAGTAAGTTAAGTTCAGGAGGCTAGCATGACCAAATATGCAGCTTTGGGCGATTTTTTAAGCCGACAGCCGGTAGCGCGCGTTCAGCTGAGTTTCGCCGACATCGAGAGAATTACTGGCGGCAAACTTCCCGCGTCACAGCGCTATCCAGCGTGGTGGAGCAATAATCCCATGAATAATCCGATGACACGGGTTTGGCTGGATGCCGGCTTTCGGACGGAGCAGGTCGATATCGCCGGTCGTAAACTGGTGTTCTACAAGGCGGATACGAGCAGCACCGAAATGGCAGATGCGAATAGTGCTGCGCAGAACGCATCGAGTGCCGATGAGCATCCGCTTGTGACGCGGCTACGCGGGACCGTTCGCGTAGCCCCAGGCGTCGATTTGACCGCACCTGCCGACAACGCTTGGGGCGATCTGGCTTATGGCGATGGTGGCAGCGAGTGATGGTTTCATCATTGCTCCTGGACACTTGCGCACTCATTTTTCTCACGATTGATGATGGCCGGGCAGCGAAGGTCCGAGCCGCTTTGAAGAATGCTCATGATGCCGGCGAGACGGTTTTCGTTTCCCCTATCTCCGCATGGGAGATTGGCTTGCTTGCCTCGCTCGGGCGGGTAAATCTTCTAACGTCGCCCGAACGGTGGTTCGATACAGTGATAGAAACCCCCGGTGTTCGTTTGGCCGGGTTGTCGCCCGCCGTTTTAATCGCCTCGTCATTTCTACCCGATGCAAAATGGCGTGATCCAGCCGATCGCATCATGGCTGCAACCGCGAGAGAATACGGTTTCACTTTGCTGACGAGCGACAAGCAGCTATTGGCATATGCCGCCAAGGGACATATTCGCGCATTGCTGTGCTGACATCTGAACTTTCGCGACCGCACCTGAAATACGCACGCTGCGCTGGGATATCGCCATGAACGCACCTGTCAAAACTTCCAAGCTGCTCAAGGGCGCCACCGGTGACTGGGAAATGGTCATCGGGCTGGAGATTCACGCCCAGGTCACCTCCAAGGCGAAGCTGTTCTCCGGCTCGTCCACCGCATTCGGCGGCGCGCCGAATACGCATGTGTCGCTGGTGGACGCCGCGATGCCGGGCATGCTGCCGGTCATCAATGAGGAGTGCGTCCGCCAGGCGGTGCGCACCGGTCTCGGCCTGAATGCGCAGATCAATCTGCGCTCGACCTTCGACCGCAAGAACTATTTCTATCCGGACCTGCCGCAGGGCTACCAGATCAGCCAGTACAAGTCGCCGATCGTGGGCGAGGGCGAGGTGACCATCGAGCTGGATGGCGGCGAGACCGCCACCGTCGGCATCGAGCGCCTGCATCTCGAACAGGATGCCGGCAAGCTGGTGCATGACCGCAATCCGTCGAGCACGTCTGTCGATCTCAACCGCTCAGGCGTGGCGCTGATGGAGATCGTCTCCAAGCCGGACATGCGCTCGTCCGAACAGGCCCAGGCCTATGTGTCGAAGCTGCGCACCATCCTGCGCTATCTCGGCACCTGCGACGGCGACATGGAGAAGGGCAATCTGCGCGCCGACTGCAACGTCTCGGTCCGCCGCCCGGGTGAGCCGTTTGGCACCCGCTGCGAGATCAAGAACGTGAACTCGATCCGCTTCATCGGCCAGGCCATCGACTATGAGGCACGCCGCCAGATCGGCATCCTCGAGGACGGCGGAACCATCGATCAGGAGACACGGCTCTACGATCCCAACAAGGGCGAGACCCGGTCGATGCGTTCCAAGGAAGAAGCGCATGACTATCGCTACTTCCCGGATCCCGATCTGCTGCCGCTGGAATTCAGCGAGGCGTTCGTCGCCGAGCTGAAGGCGGGCCTTCCGGAACTGCCTGACGCCAAGAAGGCGCGGTTTGTCAGCGCCTTCGGCCTGTCTGACTATGATGCTGCCGTGCTGGTGACCGAGCGCGAGAGCGCCGAATTCTATGAAGCCGTCCTCGATGGCCTCAAGGACAAGACGCGCGACGGCAAGCTGGCCGCCAATTGGGTGATCAACGAACTGTTCGGCCGCCTCAACAAGGAAGGCCAGGACATCGCATCGTCGCCGGTGTCGTCGGCGCAGATGTCGGCCATCATCGACCTCATCGGCGAGGGCGTGATCTCCGGCAAGATCGCCAAGGACCTGTTCGAGATCGTCTGGACCGAAGGCGGCGATCCGCGCGTGCTCGTGGAAGAGCGCGGCATGAAGCAGGTCACCGACATGGGAGCCATCGAGAAGGTGGTGGACGACATCATCGCGGCGAACCCGGACAAGGTGGCCCAGGCCCAGGCCAAGCCGGCGCTGATGGGCTGGTTCGTCGGCCAGGTGATGAAGTCGTCGGGCGGCAAGGCCAATCCGCAGGCGGTCAACGACCTGCTGAAGAGCAAGCTCGGCCTCTGATCGACTGCTGTCGACACCCAACTTGAGACTACGGCGTCGCTTCAAGCGGCGCCGTTTTCGTTTACGGGATGCGGCGGAGACGTCGATCTGCATGGGCGCGGACGATGCGCGGAGAGAATCGAATCGCGAATCCCGGGCGAGTGACATGCCGGAAGGGGCGGTTGTGAGCGTTCAGGGGTAGCTCCTGACGCGGTTTTCCAAAAAATATTTTCGTTGCGATTTCACTCGACTCGGAAGCGTCCGCACATTCAGCGCGTGACCGAATCGCGATTCGAGGGATGCGAGAGTTTGTGTAGTTGTCTGTTAGTTCGTGTGGCACGCACGCTGCAAAAATAGGCCTTCGCGCTGAACTTGACATTCGCGGGTGTAGGTTTCTCAGGCGTTTCTTTTGTCATGCGCGGGCTGCATGAACGTCCTGCCTCTGCAGGAATAGGCTTGACCGCGACGACACACCATCAACACTTCCTTAAGCGGACCACTGTTCTTTTGAAATCGTTGGTGTATTCGGAATCGTGTGCATATCGATCCGCGAATGCACGCAGCGTTTCAGCCATCTCAATGGAGGGCAACATGGCTAAGAAGGCAGTGAAGAAAGTCGCTAAGGCGAAGAAGACCGTGAAGAAGGCTGCGAAGACTGCAGTCAAGAAGACCGCGAAGAAGACCAAGAAGGTCGCCAAGAAGGCTGCCAAGAAGAAGTAACTTCTTCCTGGACTACGCCGGCGGCAACGCCGGCATCGTCACGAGAGCGCGAGCTCTGGTCGATGAGGAGGGTGTCGGCGAGACATCAGGTCGAACAGTCGGATCATCATTGCCGGGTAGAGCTCGTCTCGCCCATGCAACGGTCCGGCAGAGAAGCTGGTCATGCAGTGATTGGCGTTCTTCGATGTGCGGGTCCTTGATCTGCTATCTCCGGCGTAAGCCGACGAGATATGATCCTGACGTGTTGCCGACGCCCTCGCTCTTTCCGCCGGTGCGGTTGATCCCCGGCGATGATGCGATTTCCCATCTTCAAATTTGAGCTGCGCCGTAGGGCGGATGAGGCGAAGCCGTAATCCGCCGGCCGAATTCATGGTTGAAACGCCGCGGCGGATTATTCGGAGTTTATCAACGGGCGCGCTGCGCGACCGTTGGCTCATCCGCCCTACGGCTGCGCCCATTTTTGCGATGGTTACGCGATCCCCAACCGGCAAGGTAAACCGAAATCCGCAAAAATGCAGAAAACCCGCATGAATGCTGGGATTTTGCCTGCATAGACGCGCGCAAACGGCTCCGGCGTTCAGAAACCGTTCATCGCGATACTTAAACTGCCATTCAAATTTGACCGGTCATAGTCGCCTCAACACGCCGGACATAACTGGCGGTTGGGATGCAGTCGAATACGGACGGGAGCCGCGCTCGGTTGGGGCGGCAAACATAAAAAAGGAATGACCGATGTTTCAGGGGCAGATCGATTTCGGGGCGGCGACGCCCGTCACGGACACCGCGATCCAGGACGTGCTGTTCGAGCGCGGCATGTATTGGTCGAGCGGTCGCGCAGGGATCGTGGATCTCGTCGCCGCGCATAAGTGGTTCAATCTCGCTGCGCTCAAGGGCCGGGTCGATGCGATCCCGATGCGCCGCGAAGTCGCCGACATGATGTCGGATGTCGAGATCGCTGCCGCGCAGCGCGATGCGCGCGCCTGGATGACCACCGCGTACTGAGCGGCTTACTGATCCTCGACGGACGCCTTGGCGCTCACTGCGGTGATGACGGGCTTGTCGAACACCGCCTTGCAACCGCTGCTCAGGCTGGCCTTCTGCTTGCGCATGCAAGCCGTGACCTCCTCGACATTGGGGATGGCCGAGCTGCACAGCCGGAAGGCATCGCCGGTGCACAGGCGCCGCTGTTCGGCGCTGTAGGTCTGGGCTGAGGCGAGGGTGGTCGATGCCGTCACCGCGAGCGTGGCGAGCAAAGCGATACGTCCGAATGTCCGGGTGGCCTGTGCGAGCATGGTGTCCTCCATTGCGATGTTCACACCAAGTCGTCGCCTCCCGGAGAAACCGGGTTCGAGCTTGCCTCCACATTTTTTCCGCAATTGGCCCGCCGGCCGATAACAGGCCGGCCGCGTGGTGCGTTCCGGGCCGACGTTACTTCTTCACGATGGTCTTGATGCCGTCGGTCTCCGGCTCGGCCACATAGCGCTCGTCCGGGGTGGAGAAGCGGATCCGCAGTTTTCGCGTGGCGTCCGCAAAACCAATCGTCCAGTTCTCATAGAGCCGCCAGGCGGCGATATCGCCCATGATCGGGAAGGTCTTGGCGCAGTCCTTGCCGACATCGATCTGCGAGCCGCCGATCGTGCTCTCGCTTTTCAGCACCACGCGACAGCGCTTGCGGCCGCCGGCGCCCTGGATTTCCCAGGTACCGTACATGTCCTTGAGCATCGCCGGATCGACATCCTTGGTGTCCATCAGCTTCAAGTCCTGAGCGAAGGCAGATGAAAAGCCAGTCGTCAAAGCCGTTGCGACAGCCAATGCCATCCCGATATGCGACGCCGCCCGTGTCATTTCCCCGCACTCCTCACAACTTTTCCCGAACGCCATGTTGCACTGCGTCACGGGCTTGTGACGCGCGTTTGCCTTGTATGGAAAGCGTTAGACCCAATGTCTTGATCACCTACCAACGAGACCATTCGGCCTCTGCAACTTAAGGAGATCGCCATGTCGATCAAGAATTCGTCGCTGCGTATGGGTGCGCTTGCGCTTTTCGCCACTGTCGCCGCTGCCGCGCAGCCCGCCATTGCCACTGCAGCACCGGCGAAGGCACCGTCTGCATCGGTCAGCCAGCAGGCCAGTGACTTTAGTGCAGCCCGGCGCCACCACAATGTTCAGCGTCGTGCGGTCCGTGACGCCTATGGCGCCTATGTGGGCGGTGGTGCCACCGCTGCACCGTCGTCGCAGCCTTATGGCTACGGCGTCGGCGACAATTCGCGAGGCCAGACCTGGTAACGCGGCTGGGTCACGGCGCGCTATTGCGCGCCGGATCCGCCCGAGACGATCTTCTCGCTCAGCTTCATATCCACCACATCGACCGTGCGGTCGATTGCGGGATTGGGCATATCAAGCTGCTGCGAAATGAGCTTCACCAGCAAATCAACGCGCTCGATGAACGGCGCGCCAGCGGCCACTGCGCGGGCAGCCGAGGAGGGCTTGAGCAGGCTCTCTGCCGCCTTGGCGTATTTCTCGAACGGCACCTGATCGGCCGGGTCGGCGCCCAACCGTCGCGCAATGCCATCGACGTGATCATAGATCGCCTGCGACTGCTTCAGATCGCCGTGAACCGCGTCGCGGATCGACTGGGGTTCCTCCGGCGTGATGCAGCGGTAATTGCCCGTCAGCAGCATCGACCATTTCGCCAGTGGCACGAATAGCGAATCGAACACTTTCAGCTTCACCGGCACGTCGTGCCCGTCCAGCGTCACCGCATCGATATCCGCCTCCAACTCGCGCAGCAGCTTGTTGTGGGCGTCGTCGGCGAAGGCGGCGGCCTTGAAGTTGGTCGGCAGGCCCACATGCAGCACGTTGGCGGCTTCCTCCGGCGGGCGGAACGCCTGCGGGTCGGGTGAGCAGAGCGAGACCAGGCCGGGCTCGAAGCGCTCCCATACCTGCGCATTCGTATAGGCCTCTTCGAGGTCCATACCGGCCAGCGCGGGGATACGCTTGAGATAGGGCAGCGGCGGCATGTTCATGATCGACAGGCAGGGCAGTTTCGCCCCGGCGATCCTGACCATCAGCGCGCGGATCGTATGATTGGTGTATTGCGGCTCCTGCATCGCGAGACCGACCATGTCGTAGCGCGACAGGTCAACCTGATGCGGCGGCGCGGCGTCCAGCTTGCCCGGGAGGTCGCGCGAAAAGATGGAGCGATGGGCCGGCTCGTCGCGCAGCTTGATGCGGACCTCGGTGCCGTCGCGGTTGATCAGTTCGGCGGTCTTGGACCGGCAGACCAGCGTCACATTGTGACCGGCCATCAAGAGCTTGGTGCCGAGCAACGAGCCGTAAGAGGCTCCCAGGATGAGGATATTGCGCGCCATTGGTAAAATCGTCCCCTCGGTTCTTTTATGCGCCGATCTCGACGGACGGCGTCAGTGAGGCGACTCTAGCCCAAGCTGGCATACCAGGCTAGCTGGTATGCCAGCGGTAGGGGCGAGGGCTACGGACCGTTCGGGAGCGCATCTATTCTCCGATCCGATAGCCTTTGTTGGCCGAGCATCGCGCCGAAAAAAAGCCCGGACAATGCCGGGGCTTTGAGTTGGTTTTCTGGAGTATAGGCTAGCTCAATTCCAGGAATTGAACTTGTAGTTCAGACCCGCGCGAATGATGTGCGTGCGGGATTCGACATCCGAACCATGAGCAAAGGCAGTAACGGGCCCGGTCGAATTGACGAGCGTCTGGGAGCCAAGGTCAACATAGAGATATTCCGCCTTAGCGGTCCAGTTGCTATTCCAGAGGCGGGTTTCGATACCGCCACCGACGGTCCAGCCGGTCTTTGTTGACTTGAGCGAAGCGGCTGCTGTCTCAAGAACACCGCCACCGATAGCAAACGAGCTGGAGTTACGGGTCTCAACTTCGCCGTAAGCAAGACCACCAGTGACGTATAGCAGCGTCTCTGGGGTCGCGGTCCAACCGAGACGACCGCGGACCGTGCCGAACCAATTAAGACGAGACTCGACCGCTGCAAAATCGCCTGGGGTGAAAAGAACTCCGGAGACGAACCGCTGCGAGCCCTTCACATCAGCTCCCTGAATGTCGGCCTCGATGCCGAACAACCAAGAAGGTGCGAACATGGTGTTCCAGCCGATCTGAACGCCGCCGATTACGCCGTCAGATGCAACAGGACCAGTTGTAGCGCCGAGAAGAACGGTCGGTGGAGTACCGGCGAAGATACCCTGCGCGGTTTCGTTATGGGCAATGCCGTATCCAACGTTGCCGCCGAAATAGAAGCCGGACCAATTCCAGGTCGGCGCCATAACGGGAGCTTTGGTGTAAGGACGCGCGGCCAGATCGGCGGCGCTAGCGGATGCAATGCCCAGCAGGATCGCTGTTGTGGTCAAAAGAATGGTTTTCATTTCCAAATTCCCTAGTGATCGACCTGAAGTCGACTCGTGTTGAGTCCTCCGAATATTGCTGGTGGGTAGGAATTTGTCTGTCTCGGTCGTGCAACGCAGGTTGTAAACCGTGGTGCCGGTTGTGTACCCCAAACGGGTAATTGCAAGTAACGCAGCAGTGTTGGGTTCCGTACCATAAGGCGATCAACTCAACTACACATCACAGGAGACGCTGTTGTCATGGCTGGCGCCGAATAGCGAGAGTGCGTTGCGGTGTGGTAAAATGAGGCGCGTCTTCGTTTGCCGAGTGCAGCAAGTGAGTGACATGCTTCGCGCTTAAGAACGGGCGATCAGTCAAGTTCCATTCGCTCAATCAGGCCGAACTATTCGTTGGAATCCGATGAGCTGTCGGGAAGTGTCTTGCCTGCCAGCAAACTGATCAACTCGCCCTGTCGGCGCATGCCGGTTTTGGCCAATACGGATTTCAACTGGGCGCGAACGGTCTCGCGGCTGACGCCGAGCACACTTGCGATCTCTTCGATGCGGACGGCGCTGCCGACCGAATGAGCCACTCGCGCCTCCGCGGGTGTCAGGTCAAAAAGGCCCTGCAAGACATTCGCGCCAGGGACGATCGAGCGATCGACCGGTGTTACGATGAGAATAGCGCAGGCACTCAGCAGGATATCCTGAGCCGCGCGGGGCGTCGGCAACAGATGGAATATCAGCGGCGGCGTGTCGGCGCGCGCAGCGATGGGGATCGATGTGACACCTTTTGGGGATGTGTGCGTACGTATACCATGCAATGCCTCGCTGAAGAGAATATCGGCTTGCGGCGATGTCAGGCGCAGCCGATCACGGCGATCCTGCACGACGGCAGGCATCAACCTGTCGAACATGTCATTGGCCGATAGCAGGCGACCATTGGTGCGAATGACTGCGCCCGGCAGTCCCAGCGTTTCGAGCGTTCCGGTCAACATCTGCGCGCGGTCGCGGCTGGTGCGCACGGAGAGCAGGGCGGCGCGTGCCAGATGAGGCCGCAGCGGATCGAGAGCGAGACAGTCTTTGCGCGACAGCGGACCGTCTTCGAAGCGACGTTCGATACTGAAGACGGCAGTTTCCCCAGTCGGCATGTTGATGCCGGTTCCTGCACCATATCCGAATCCGTTCGGTTTCAGATACTGCGTGAACGCTTCGTCACTCTCCATTTCACCGGGGGAGTAGATATCGGAATCAGTGAGGAAGCCCGCATAGTTCAACGACATCATGCGCGGCGCGCGCTGGGTCCTGGCTTGCCAGCCGCCCTTGATCCAGCCTGTGCAGATATCATCGATCGCGTCAGACCAGATACCAATGGGGTCCGCGCGCTCGGATAGGAGATACAAACCGGTTCCGCTGGCGCCTACGCGATAGGCGATTTGATCCAGGATCGGTTTCCAAAGGCCGGGAACAACCGCTGCTTCGTAAATACGTTCGATGAGTAATTCGTCGGAAAGCAATTCCACTGCCGGCATTCGGTCACGACGTCATTTCAAATTCCAAAAAGTATGTCTGACAATCTACGTGGTTTGTTGTGTTCAAAAAGTGTCGGAGCGCGACGACAAAACCACAAATGGTCGTAACCCAAATTGGTGAAGCGGCTTCGCGACATCCGGAACTGTCAGCTATCGGACACATCGGCTATGAGTTCCGCAGGTCCGCAAAGCGGAATATTGATCGCGAGATGGTTATCTGCGTTCGTGCGGCTACGCGCAGAATTTACGGGCAAACAGATTGCACGACGATGCGGTGTGCTTCTTCGCTTGGATGGCCGATTGCACTACTCTTCCAGGAAATATTGCTGGTGCAGTTCCGCTTCGATCTTGCGGATGAAAGCGACGACATCCGGTTGCGGGCCGCGCTGGCCGATGACGATTGTCCAGGCATGCCGACCATCCGGGACCACGGCCAATGTCGCGCGCTTTGTGTTCTTGAACTCCTGTCGAACGCGGTCATCGATAATCCACAAAAGTTCGCTGGCAGAGGCACCTTTTCGTCGCATGTCGAATTCCAGTGCGTAAGTCGTCGATCAAAGCAGGAGGTCGTTCGTAACTGTTCAGCTAGCTGGAAGTTTCGATCCAGCGCCGCACCGCATCACTGGCCGCTCGCCATTCGGAAGCGACCGAGGCCGCGCTTCGTCCTGCAAAGCGCTCAGATAATGCGAGGATCGATGCCAAGGCATCTCTTTCGGCGATGTTGACGGCCTGCGACGTATGGGATGTCGGAAGCTCGAGGCTCAGGCACGCGATGAGATGGCGGGCCTCGTCGTCCGTGCTGATCGTTGCGGTCTTCAGAACGGACGTACAGTAGCGAGCTTTCAGGAAGCTGATGTGGTCACTCATATATGGCGGCTAGCACACGGTTCAGATTCGCGAATGCCCGCAACCGGACACAGGGTGCTAAAAGGGCGTCCTAGACACGGTTGTGGATGGCGGCTGCGCAGCGACCTCGAGAGAGGCGAAGTCTCGTAGGTAAGGTCGTGCAAATGGCCGGAGGCGGCTTCCAATGCGGCAGCGTCCCATCGGGTCGACGGGCGCGGGTGGTTTTAGACGCCCCGGGCCGGGCTATGAGATGCGTGCGGCAACTGCTCTCCTGGAAGTATGGCGCCTCACCCCTGCGGGTTTTCCTTGCGTATTGGGCCGCGTGCGATAGCCTGCAGCCTTATCAGTGGTGTGGAGATCAGACGTGGCGACAGGTGTTGTGAAGTGGTTTAATGCGACCAAGGGGTATGGGTTCATTCAGCCGGATAACGGTGGCAAGGATGTGTTTGTCCATATCTCGGCCGTGGAGCGGGCGGGCCTGAGCTCTCTCAATGAGGGCGCCAAGGTGAGCTATGAAGAACAAGAGAACCGCGGCAAGACCTCCGCAGAAAATCTGCGCGTAGGCTGATCGCCTCTTTTTCCTGATGCGCGCGCAATGGCGATGTTGGCCCAAAAATGCGCGGGCTAGGACCGTGCAGACGAAGAACGCGCGAGTGATTTCAGAGAGACCCGCCGGGAGCGACATCGGCGGGTTTTTCTATGGATAAGAAGTGGTGATGATGTTTTCTGATGTGGGCGTGAATTTCGGGGTGTGACGCGGAGAGGTTGGCTGCTCAATCCTGCTTTGCACTGATTGCGACAGGGCCGATCGTGCCGAGCAGGGCCAGCGTGCCCTCGGCGTTTCCGAACAGTGGTTCACTGTTGACCACGGTGCGGCCATCCGCGCTGTCGATAACCATTGTCCGCGTTTGACCTGCCGGGCTTTGAATCGTCTCGACAAGTTTACCGTGAGCAAACCTGCCGAATACGTCGAATGCTTTCATGCGCATATGAGAAAGAACTTCGATCATGCCCGCAAGCTTTGGACATGCATGGCTTCATGCCGTCATCGCGGACATGCATCCTAACGCGCAGTTCTCGCTCGACAGTCAGCGATCTGAAAACGTGTAAGAGAATTGTGCGCGCCAGCATTTTATAGTGGTCGCGCTTCAAGCGGCGCCATTCAGCCACTGACCTGCCGCCACCCAAATACCACGATGTAAAAACAGGCGACCAGCAGCAGCGCGTCCAGGCCGATGGATATCCAAAATCTGATCGGGGTGCGTTTGCGGTGGACCGTGAGTGCGGCTCGGTCTTGAAACGATTCCAGAATCCAGTTCACCACGTCGGGCTCAAAAGGCACGAAGCTTCCATGGGAAAGCCCACGGCGAAGTGTGCGGTACGTATCAAAAAGAAAATAGGCCGCAACAAGCCGGGCGACAACTTCAGTCAAGAAAAACTGCATGGCGCGCTCATCATCAAAATCGCTCTTGAATAGCTGGTCGTTTGCACGCCGTCGCGCTCTAGCTGATGAATCGCGCTGCCGCAAAAATGATCATCAGGCCCAGGATGATCCAATGCGGTCCGAGCCCTTCGGGCCACCAGACTCCACAGACCGGACACGTGGGTGTCTCTGATGTCGTCTTGAGCGGCGCGAGAGGGGATTTACAGCTGCGACAGGTGTTCATTTCACCTTGGTCGCGGAAACTACGCGTTTGGTTCGACGACGGGCAGCTGTCAGCGCGTTGAACTATTTGGATATGGAAAGGACGAATACGGCGAACCGTTCAAAACCAGTATCCAAGGATCCGGCTATGATCACCCTTAAAGCCTCCGTGCGTGTCGCAGTGACTGCGATTGCCTTGTCGCTTCCAGTCTCCACGCTCGCTTATGCGTCGGATGACGATGCGTATAGCGTCACAATGCAGATGAAAGAGCTGTATCGATCGGGCAAGTACAAGGAAGCGCTGCCGCTCGCTCAAAAAGCCCTGTCGCTTCGCGAGAAGGATCCTCGCTCTTCGGCTTCAGACACCGCGATGGCGCTCAACGACCTGGGAACGATCCATTACCAGTTGGGTCAATACGCCGTCGCGGAGCCGTTCTACAAGCGATCGCTGGAATTGAGCGAACAGGTGTCTGGGCCCGAAAACGCTGAAATTGCCATGATGCTCAACAATCTCGGAGATCTCTACCGGGCTCAAAAGCGTTATGTGGAAGCGACGGCTTATCTCAAGCGGTCGATCGCGATGACCGAGAAAATGCGCGGTGCTGAAGATCCGTCGATCGTCCTGGCGTTGAGCAACCTCGCTGCCGTCGCAAGCATGCAGGGCAAATACACCCAGTCAGCGCCGATGTTCGAGCGAGGTCTCGCCATCCTGGAGAAGGCGAACGGTCCAGACGATCCTGAAGCCACGGTGATCATGAACAATCTGGCCGATGCTTATATTCAGATGCGCCAATATTCAGCCGCCGAGCGCCTTCTCAAAAGGTCGATCATCGTGAACGCGAAGGCCTTCGGTCTTGATCATCCCGATATTGCCCACGCCCAGAATAATCTCGCAGCACTGTATTCGCGGCAAGGTCGAAACACCGATGCCGAGCGCTTCTACAAGCGGTCGGTCGCGACCTACGAAAAATCCTTAGGTGCAAATCATCCAGACATTGTCGGGGTGCTGGAGAATCTTGCACTTTTCTACAAAGGGCAGCGCCGTTTTGATGAAGCAAACGAATGCCTCAAACGCGCGTCGCTTGTGCGTGAGCAGGTCGGATCAAAGGCGATATAGCGTTTCCTGACGGGGAGGGCGATCGATCCACCTCTCGGGTACGGCGAACGAAACGGAGAGGCGGCTCAACGGGCAGAAACGCACGCATCGGTGTGCTCCGACTTCACGCGGCTGCGTTTCTACACCGTAATCAGGTGAACCAAGGCGGGGTCTTGCAAGACCAAGTTGCGAACGGAGATGATCAATGAAGCTCAAATTTGCCGGAGCGATTTTTGCTGCCAACTTCGCGCTTGCATCGATAGCTGTCGCGCAAGGCACTGCGCCTGCCGACGTTGCAGTGATCAATACCTGCCTGAAAACCGCGGAGAAAAACGGTGGCTTCGGCGGCGCGTGCGTCGGGCTCGTCGCCGACCCCTGCATCAAGGCGGCAGAGGGCAAGAACGGCGACGTCGATAACTGGAAGGCCTGCGCTGCGCGCGAGCTCGCCATCTGGACGCAGAAAACCAACGAGGCGCTGAAGCAGGCGAACGGCGGCGGGCCGGACGTGACCAAGCCGGTCACGGATTCGCAGAAAAGCTTCGCCGTATCGCGCGATCGTTTCTGCGCAGTTTTCGACCGAGTCGAGCCCGGCATGTACCGTGGCGGCGCGAGCTACTGCCGCCTGCGCGAGACAGCGAACCGCGCGCTGAGCCTGATCAAGCTGGGCGCTGCGGTCAACGAGCACTGAGAGCTCGTGGCCTTACGCCGCTCGGTCGGAATGCGTTCAGCCATGCTGCTGAATGGTTTAGCGTAGGGATGGCGGAGCCGGAGGGATTCGAACCCTCGATACCCTTTAACAGGTATGCCGCTTTAGCAAAGCGGTGCCTTCAGCCACTCGGCCACAGCTCCATCATGGCTGCATATGCCCGACAGCGGCGTGAGCCGCAAGCGGCAGATGGCGTCTCCATCAACAGCACGATGAGATTTTCACGGAGAAGCCGACGTCCAGCACCAGATTTGCGGCGAGACGGGTGACGCGCGTGCGTGTGCTCGTTTGATTACAGCTGAAATGACACGTCATCGGCGCGGCGATTCCGGACAGATGGCCGGTTCGATTCGGGGCGAAATCGCGTCTGTTTCAATTCCCTGCATCGGTTGTGTTGCATTGCACGTTACGCGCGATGTTTGTGACGGTAATTTTACAACTAAAATAATCTATAAATAACAGTTGCTTATGGAAATTCATCAATCACGTGCCCGTGTGATTTGAGCAACACCTCCTTGGAAACGGCCTAACCGCGGCGGCTTTAAGGCGTTCCATGATTGCGAAGCGGAAGGCCTTGGGAGATGGTCCGCCTGCGACGGAGGGGGCATCCCGAGGTCGTCCCGTATTGATGATGGATTCGAGCCGCGGGCATGTGGCTTGGTCGTGAGTCTCGGTGCGGGTTGTCAGGGATCTAGGGGCTTGTCTTCAGGGTGTTTCACCCCGTGACGGAACCTTCCCTTTAGCAACTTGGAGGTTACATGAAGACGATTAAGGGCCTTATCCTGGGCTCCGCAGCGACGATCCTCGCTGTTGGTGGCGCTCAGGCAGCAGATCTTCCGGTCAAGGCCAAGGCCGTTGAATACGTGAAGGTTTGCTCTCTCTACGGCGCCGGTTTCTACTACATCCCGGGCACCGACACCTGCGTCAAGATCGGCGGCGCGATCCGTATCGACACCACCATCAACGGCAATGCTTACGACACCCCGTTCTGGCAGGGTAGCGCTGGTGGCGCCGGCGCCTGGAACAAGGACAACTTCGTCAGCCGTTCGCGTATCAACCTGACCACCGATACGCGCACCGCCACCGAATACGGCGTTGTCCGCACCTATGCGAACCTGCAGTTCGACTTCTCGCAGAACCGTGAAAACATCGCTGGCGGCTTCGCTGAAGTCGACTACGCGTTCATTCAGTTCGCCGGTTTCACCTTCGGTAAGGCCGTCTCGCAGTTCGACCCGCAGTGGGCGCTCTCGAAGCCTTACGTCTCGTCGGGCTTCATGGCCGGCTCGAACAACACCACCGGTATCCCGCAGATCTCGTACACCGCTTCGTTCGGTAACGGCGTGTCGGGCACCATCTCGCTCGAAAACGCGACGCCCTATCGCAATGCCGGTCTCTACAACGCCGGTCTGCAGCTTGCTGCTCCGTTCGGCGGCACCGGCACCACCACCTCCGGCTACGGCACCACTGCGAATACCTTCCTGGGTAATTCCTATGGTGGCAACCACATTCCGGACGTTGTCGCCAACCTGCGCCTCGATCAGGCTTGGGGTTCGCTACACTTCGGTGCTGCGATGCACACGATCACTCCTGGCTTCTACGCGGGTGCTTACAGTGCCGCAGGGACCGGCGGCTTCGCTGCGGGTAACTCGGGCACCGGCCATCCGGATGACTCCTACGGCTTCGCCGTCAACGGCGCTGTCGAGTTCAAGAACCTGCCGACCGGTGCTGGCGACAGCCTGAAGCTCGAAGCCACCTATGCCAAGGGCGCTGCCAAGTACGCAATGGCTGGCGGCACCACCGACAGCACCGGCGGCGGTCGCTTTGCCAAGGCTGATGCGAACTCGATCGCTTTTGGTTACGTGCTTGACGGCGTGTATGGCCTCAATGGCCAGATCCAGCAGAGCGAAGCTTGGTCGGTTGTCGGTTTCTACGAGCACTACTGGAACCCGGCATGGCGCACGTCGCTGTTCGGCAGCTACAGCCACATCTCGTATGGTGACGGCGGCAACGCGATCCTCGCCGCTGCTTTCGATGCGGGCCGTCTCGCTGGTACCGGTTCGAACAACGGTTCGCTCAACGGTTCGACTGGCAACTTCGACTTCGGCATCGCCCAGATCGGTACCCGTACCGCCTGGACCCCGGTCAAGAACCTGACCTTCTCGGCCGAATTCACCTACACCCGTCTCGAGCAGCAGCTCGGTGGCACCTTCAGTGGTTCTGTGAGCGGCCGTGCGAACCCGCAGGGCGGCTACGCTCTCCAGGATCAGAGCATCTACAACGGCTCGTTCCAGGTGCTGCGCTCGTTCTAATATCGACCGCCTCACGGCAATCGATATCGGACAAAAAGACCCCCGGCAGGAAACTGCCGGGGGTTTTTGTTTGGGTGACGAAGTTGCGGCTGATGGCGCCGGGCGCCTCATTGTCGTCGTCCGGCTTGACCGGGCGATCCAGTAGACATCGGCTGTTGTAGTGGAGTTGGAGCGATCGTGCTTACTGGACCACCCGCTTTCGCGGGTGGTGACAAACGGAGGAGGCGTTACTCGACGCTGCTGCCGCGGCCGCGATGCAGGTCGGCGTCGATCTGCAGCTTGGTGCCGCCGCCGAAGCGGGCGCGATAGACCTGCAGGTTTTCCATGATGCGCTGGACGTAGTTGCGCGTCTCGGCGAAGGGAATCGACTCCACCCAGTCCACGGCATCCACATTGGGATCGCGTGGATCGCCGTAGCGCTCGATCCATTTGCGCACGCTACCGCGGCCGGCATTGTAGCCTGCGAAGGTCATGATGTAGGAGCCGCGATAGTCTTCCAGCAGCCCGCCGAGTTCGGCGGCGCCGAGTGCGGCATTATAGGTCGAGTCGTTCTTCAGCCGAGCGAGGTCGTAAGTCGCGCCGTGGCGCTTGGCGACATATTGCGCGGCTGATGGCGTCACCTGCATCAGGCCATAGGCATTGGCCGGTGACACGACGGCCGGGTTGAACGCGCTTTCCTGCCGCGCGATCGCATAGACGACGGCGGGCTCGACTTCCGGTCCGACCGGCCGATAGCTCGGAATGCCCATGGTCGGATAGGCGTAGTGATCGAAGGGCAGGCCGCGATTGAGCGCAGCCTTTCCGACCAGCAGCATGCCGCGCGCGTCCTTGTTTTGCGCCGCCAGTTCGCTGAGGCCAAGCACCGCTTCGGGATCGCCGTTCTCGCCGACATCGGCAAAGATCGGAATCGCGATCTCCTTCTCGTCGAGCGCATACAGCAGCTGCACGGCGCGGACGATTTCGAGGCGGTCGGATCCGCGCGCGCGCGATGACAGCGAGCCGCTGATGTCGAGTTGCGGCAGGCCGAGTTTTCCGCGCGCAAGCTGACCGTAATAGCTGGTCGATTGTTCTGCCGCGCGCGTATAGGCCGCGCGCGCTTCGGAGCTGCGGCCGGCGGCTTCCGCCGCGCGACCTTGCCAGTAGCCGGCGCGGGCCAGCGCAGTCGGATTGACGCTGCCGACGCCGATGCGCGCGAAATGCTGCGATGCTGTCGCAGGATCCTTCAGGAAGCGCAGTGCGATCCAGCCGGCGGTGAATTCCTGCTCGGTCTTGTAGATGTCGCGTGCGGGGAGGGCCGCATCACGCGCCACCACATAGGCAGCGCGATGCTCACCTATATCCAGCAGTTTTCGCGACAGCAGGCGGCGCTCGATCCACCATTCGTCCAGATTGTGCAGGCGGCTGATGTCCTTCGGCACGGACGACATCAAGCGCGCGGCGTCGGCAAAACGTTCGTCACGGCGCAGTTGCTGGATGCGGCTGAAGAGATAGCCGGGATCGCTGTGCAATTCGTGCGGCACGCCATCGAGCAGCGCCTTGGCATTCGATGCCTTCTTGGTGACAGCGATGCGCGCCCGCGCCAGCGCCATCTGCGCGCCGCCGAGGCGTTTCGCCGAGCGCAGGCCGGGATCGCCATCGCTGCCATAGAGCAGCATGTCCATGCGCGCTTTGTGATCGCCGGGTGTGATCAGAGCGCCGAACTGGTCGATGGCCATGTTCTCGGTGTCGCCGGAAATCGGATCGCTGCGCCAGGCGTCGCGGATCAAGCGCTCGGCCGTTGCGCGGTCGCCGCGTGCCAGCAGCGACTTCGCCAGAGCGAACTTGCCCTTGGCAGAGATCGGCTTTTCATCTGCGAAATAGGCCTGGATTGCGCTGTCGTCGCGGCGATCGTCCCACAATGCGGCCTCGCTGCGGCGGCGCATGAAGGTCTGCGATGGCCAGCTCGGATTGGCGGCGATGAAAGCGCGATAGCGCTCCACGGAGGCGCCGTTGTTCTCGCTGCGCAGATAGATCCACTCACCGAGTTTGCGCGCGACGGGGTCGCCGATGGTCTGCGCGACCTGGCCGGCTTCACCGCTCTTGCCCTTGCGGACGAGCTCGATGACGTTTTCCAGAGCCTGGCCATCGGCCTGCGAGGTTGAGCTGGTGGCGGCGATCGCCGCGCGGGCAGGCGGCGGCTTCTTCGCGGCCGGCGGGGCGACGGCATGCTGGCGCGTGGCCGGCTGGATCACAGGCGCCGGATTGACCGTGCCCGTATGTGCTGCGGGCGCCGTGGCGGGCTTGGCCGCGGCGGGTTTTGCCGCAGCGGGTTTGGCGGCCGTCGTCTTCGCGGCCGAAGGCTTTGATGCCGCCGGCTTTGCTGCATCGGACTTCGCGGCCGTGGATTTGGCGGGAGCCGGTCTGGAGGCTGCAGGCTTGGCTGCAGCAGGCTTCGGAGCCGATTTGTCCGCTGCGCCTTTGGCTGCTGCGGGCTTGGCGGCGGCCGGCTTGGCCGCGGCGCCTTTGGCTGCCTGGCTGGTCTTTGATGCGTCGGTCGTACCGGCGGCGCCGGCTTCGAGTGCCGGGATCGAGACGCTGAGCAGCAGCGCTAAGCCGGCGCGGAGCGCCGTCCGTCGGGCCGCAGGAGTTGGGATCAGTCGCGTCACGCTGTTTCCTCGCGGCGAATCACATCTTCGCCGACATTCCCCTGATGTATTTGATTGAAAGGGTGACCAATTCGTCAACGCCGGTCGCCTCGCATCGTGATGTGCGCCGTCACAGCGGCGAAATCGGGGCGGAAACGCCGCAAAACCAGCCTGATACCGGCTTGGGCGGTCTTTCGCCGCA
The DNA here is from genome assembly GCF_018279705.1 of Tardiphaga alba. Classification (NCBI taxonomy): domain Bacteria; kingdom Pseudomonadati; phylum Pseudomonadota; class Alphaproteobacteria; order Hyphomicrobiales; family Nitrobacteraceae; genus Tardiphaga; species Tardiphaga alba. The sequence continues at coordinate 3,625,226 of NZ_CP036498.1, read as the reverse complement.
GCTCCGAAGTCGGTAAGACTCGCAGTCCATTCAATAGGTTCAAGCAGACGGCGGAAGCCGCATCGCGTTCGGAGCAGACCATGGCAGCCACCAAGACGATTTTCCGGGGGTCCTACACAGCTCTGGTCACCCCGTTCAAAGCCGGTGCGCTGGACGAGGGAGCCGTGCGCGCCCACGTCGCCTGGCAGATCGCCGAAGGCTCCCACGGACTGGTTCCCGTCGGTACCACCGGCGAGAGCCCGACCTTGAGCCATGAGGAACACGCCAAGGTCGTCGAATGGTGCATTGACGAAGCCAAGGGCCGCTTGCCCGTCATTGCCGGCGCCGGCTCGAACTCGACCCGGGAAGCCGTGGCACTTGCCAAGCATGCCGAGAAGGCCGGCGCCGATGGCGTCCTCGTCGTCACCCCCTATTACAACAAGCCCACCCAGGAGGGCATGTATCAGCACTTCAAGGCGGTGAATGACGCGATCGGTATTCCGATCATTATTTACAACATTCCCCCGCGCTCCGTGGTTGATATGTCCGTCGAGACCATGGCGCGCTTGTACGAACTCAAGAACATCGCCGGTGTGAAGGACGCCACCGCCGATGTTGGCCGCGTTTCCAAGCAGCGCCACGCCATGGGCCCGGATTTCATCCAGCTCTCGGGCGAAGACATGACGGCGCTGTCCTACATGGCCGCCGGGGCCATGGCTGCATCTCCGTCACCGCCAATGTGGCGCCAAAACTCTGCGCCGAACTGATGGAGCTGGTATTCAAGGGCGACTATGCCGGCGCGCTGAAGGTGCAGGATCGCCTGACGCCGTTGCATGACACCATCTTCAAGGAGCCGGGCCTTGCCGGCGCCAAGCATGGCCTCAAGCTGCTCGACCGCGGCGACGAAAGCGTGCGTCTGCCGCTGCTGCCTGTGACGGAGCCGACCGGCAAAGCCATCCGTGCCGCCATGGTTCATGCCGGATTGATCAACTAGAGCGTTTTCCAGCGAAGTGGATCCGGTTCGCGTCAAGAAAACGCGTCAAATAAAAGCTAGACACGATCCATTGGACGCCCGGCTGCTTTGGCTACATCATCGCTTTTCTATTCGCCGGGATTGACCGGTTATTTCAGGACTGAGGGGATTGCGCATGCTGAAGGAATTTCGTGATTTCGCGATGAAGGGCAACGTGGTCGATCTCGCCGTCGGCGTGATCATCGGCGCGGCCTTTGGTGCCATCGTGTCGTCGATGGTGGCGGACATCATCATGCCGATCATCGGCGCCATCACCGGCGGCCTCGATTTCTCGAATTACTTCACCGGCCTCTCGAAGTCGGTGACCGCCACCAATCTCGCCGACGCCAAGAAGCAGGGCGCGGTGCTGGCCTGGGGCAGCTTCCTGACGCTGACGCTGAACTTCATCATCGTCGCCTTCGTGCTGTTCATGGTGATCCGTGGCATGAACAAGCTGAAGCGCAAGGAGGAGGCGAAGCCTGCCGAGCCGGCGAAGCCGAGCGCCGAAGTGGCCTTGCTCACCGAAATTCGCGACCTGCTCAAGACCAAAGCCTGATTTGGTGCGCGGGCAGGGCGTTCCTATATCTGGTGCCTAGCACCGAAAGCATGTGATGGCCGAGAAGAACGAACGCCCGATCAAAGTTGTCGCCGAGAACCGCAAGGCCCGCTTCAATTACGCCGTGGAAGACACGGTGGAGGCGGGCATTGCGCTGACCGGCACCGAGGTGAAGTCGATCCGCAACGGCAAGAGCACGATCGCGGAATCCTATGCCGATCCCAAGGACGGCGAGATCTGGCTGATCAACAGCAACATCCCCGAATATCTGCAGGCCAATCGGTTCAACCACGAGCCCAAGCGCCCGCGGAAGCTGCTGTTGCATCGCAAGCAGATCAACAAGCTGATGGGCGCAGTCGAGCGTCAGGGCATGACGCTGGTGCCGCTCAAGATGTATTTCAATGAACGCGGCCGCGTGAAACTGCAGCTCGCGCTCGCCAAGGGCAAGCAGCTGCACGACAAGCGCGCCAGCGAAAAGGACCGCGACTGGAGCCGCGAGAAGGGGCGTTTGCTGCGCGCGCGGGGGTAATCACCGTCGTCATTGCGAGGTCAGGAAAAGCCAATTGGCTTTTCCCTTAGCGCAGCGACGAAGCAATCCAGAGGGCCGCAAGCGAAGACTGGATTGCTTCGCTACGCTCGCAATGACGGAGTTCATAGCGTGACCCAACCGAGCCTCACCGATGTCGATTGGAGCAAGATTCCGGCGCCTGAGGACGATGGCGCGGCGGTGCATCTGGTCGGCATGGCGATTCCGTCGCTCAGCCTCCGCGCTACCGATGATACCACGGTCGATCTCTCCGAACTGAAAGGCCGCACCGTGGTGTTCGGCTATCCGCGCACGGGCGAGCCTGGCAAGATCGGACTTACCGACGACTGGGACATGATCCCCGGCGCGCGGGGCTGCACCACGCAGGCGTGCTCGTTCCGTGATCTGTTTTCCGAGCTGAAAGCCGCGGGTGCAAAGCAGGTGTTCGGCCTGTCCACGCAGAGCAATGCCTACCAGACCGAGATGGCCGCGCGGCTGCATCTGCCGTTTCCGGTGCTGTCTGACGAGAAGCTCGAGCTGACCGACGCGCTGAACTTGCCGACCATGGATGTCGCCGATCTCACATTGATCAAGCGCCTCGCGCTGATCATCGACAACGGCACCATCTCGCATGTGTTCTATCCGGTGTTTCCGCCGGACCGGAATGCAGGAGATGTGTTGGAATGGTTGAAGGCCAATCCGGTTTGACCTGTAGGGTGGGCAAAGCGCAGCGTGCCCACCTTTAACACCGGTACACTTGAAGGTGGGCACGTCGCTTCGCGCCTTTGCCCACCCTACAAGTCAACCGCGAGCCAGATCCTTCTTCACCCGCGCAAACACCGCACGAAACATTTCCGGCGTGAGCACGCCGGTATTCGTGTTGTATCGCGAGCAATGATAGCTGTCGTAAAGCTTGAACCGGCCGGCATCATGGACGGCGCCATGGCCGAATGGTGCCGTCACCGCGCGGATGCCCAGCGTCTTCAGCATCGTGTCATGGGCGACGCGGCCGAGCAGCACGATGGCGCGCAGGTTCGGCATCTCGTCCATGGTGGCGATGAGGAACGGCCGGCATGTGGTGATCTCCACCGGTAGCGGCTTGTTCTGCGGCGGTACGCAGCGCACCGCATTGGTGATCCGGCTGTTGGTCAGTGTCAGCCCGTCATCCGGTCGTGCCAGGAAGGTGCCGGTGGCAAAGCCGAAATGCAGCAGGGTGTCGTAGAGCAGGTCGCCGGCATAATCGCCGGTGAATGGGCGCCCGGTGCGATTGGCGCCCTGGGCGCCCGGCGCGAGGCCGACGATCAGCAGCTGTGCATCGGGGCCACCGAATGAGGGGACCGGCGCATTGAAGCCGTCCGGTTCGCGCGCGCGCAGCTCCGTCCGGTAATCGACCAGACGCGGGCAAAGCGGGCAGTCGCGGCCAGGATCCGTCGAAGTGCCAGCGGAGATCGTGGTTGCGACCACCGCCGGCTGTTGTCGGCTCAATTGAGTCCGAGTCTTCAAGGTGTCGGGCTTGGAAGTCTCAGTCTTCGAAATCGTCGTCGCCTCGCGGTGCCACAGTGGCCGAGCGCTGCAGGAATTGCGGCGTCTGGTGACGCGGTTCGCGCGGGGCAGGGCGCTCGGCCGGATCACGGCCGATCTTGCTCTGCAACTCCATCAGATCCGTGAACACGTCCGCCTGGCGGCGCAACTCGTCGGCGATCATCGGGGGCTGGCTCGAAATCGTGGAGATCACGGTGACGCGGACGCCGCGGCGCTGCACGGCTTCCACCAGCGAGCGGAAATCGCCGTCGCCGGAAAACAGCACGATCTGATCCACATGTTCGGCGAGTTCCATGGCATCGACGGCAAGCTCGATATCCATGTTGCCCTTCACCTTGCGCCGGCCGGATGCATCGATGAATTCCTTCGTGGCCTTGGTCACGACGGTGTAGCCGTTGTAGTCGAGCCAATCGATCAGCGGGCGAATCGATGAATATTCCTGATCCTCGATGATCGCGGTGTAATAAAAGGCGCGAACCAGAGTGCCACGGCTCTGGAACTCCTTCAGGAGGCGTTTGTAATCGATGTCGAAACCAAGCGTCTTTGCAGTGGCATAGAGGTTCGCGCCGTCAATGAAGAGCGCGATCTTGTTAGACGATAGAGACATCAAGTTTTCTCATATGGTTTGTTGTTGTTCACGTTTTTGGCACGACGTGTTCGCCGTCGCGCATTTGATGCAATGTGGTCGTCCGCCTTCTGGCAGAACGGCTTGATCAGGCGTCACACAAAGGAATTGCGGAGAGCGATATGCTCATCCCTCTGCCTAGGCAATGCAGCCTTTTGGTGACTTGCAGACGTTTTTTGGCCACGAAACGGAGTTAACCGTCACATACCATAAAGGGTAACATAATGGGGTAGAAAACGAAACCTCGAAGGCGAGATTCTAATTTCGTTCTTGCGCCGGACGCAAACCCCCTATACCTAGCCCGCATAATCATCATTTTCGGTCCCCCAGCACACGGAGCGACATTTCATGGCGCGCGTTACCGTCGAAGATTGCATCGACAAGGTCGATAACCGGTTCGATCTGGTCCTTCTGGCCGCTCACCGGGCGCGCATGATCTCGTCCGGCTCTCAACTTACGATTGACCGGGACAATGACAAGAACCCGGTCGTGTCTCTGCGCGAGATCGCCGATGAAACCATTTCGCCGGAAGATCTCCGCGAGGAGCTCGTGCATTCGCTGCAGAAGTTCGTCGAGGTCGATGAGCCCGAGCAGGATGCCGTGCCGCTGATCGGTTCGGCCGGCGCCAGCGTCGATGCCGACGACACCGAAGTGGCCGTCGAGCGCATGACCGAGGAAGAGTTGCTCAAGGGCCTCGAAGGTCTGGCTCCGCCGGAAGAACAGCCGGAAGAGGACGAGTAAACCGATACGCGATGCGTATTGCTTAACTCTCCCGATCAACATCTCGCGCACAGGCCCGGACAAGCGTCCGGGCCTTTGCTTTTTGGAATGGTTTCAGGGCACACTTGCGCAATCACGCAGAGTCACTGTTGACCGCACGAAAGAGGACGATGGCCAGTTCGCGCCGCAATACACGGCAGATGCAGGCCGAGAGCGAGACCGTCGCTCCGGCAACGTCGGCGCGCACCGATACACCATCTGCGGAGGGAGCTGCGAAGACGGCGCGCGCCGGGCGTGCGCGCATGATGCGGCAATACGATCTGGTCGAACGGGTTCGCTCCTACAATCCCAACACCGACGAGGATCTGCTCAACCGCGCCTATGTCTATGCCATGGTGGCCCATGGTGAGCAGACCCGGGCGTCTGGCGATCCCTATTTCACCCACCCGCTCGAAGTCGCGGCGATTCTGACCGATCTCAAGCTCGACGATGCCACCATCGTCGCGGCGCTGCTGCATGACACGATCGAGGATACCGAGGCCACCCGCGCCGAGATCGACAAGCTGTTCGGCCCCGATATCGGCGCGCTGGTCGAGGGACTGACAAAGCTCAAGCGGCTGGAGCTGGTGTCGCGCGAGGCCAAGCAGGCAGAGAATCTCCGCAAGCTGCTGCTGGCCATTGCCGACGACGTGCGCGTGCTGCTGATCAAGCTCGCCGATCGCCTGCACAATATGCGGACGATGGAGTTCATGCCGCCGGCCTCGCGCCGCCGCATTGCCGACGAGACCCTCGACATCTATGCGCCGCTGGCCGGCCGCATGGGTATGCAGGCGATGCGTGAGGAGCTGGAAGAGCTCTCCTTCAAGGTGCTCGATCCCGATGCCCATATGGTTGTGGTGCAGCGCCTCGATGCGCTCACCGAGCGCAATCGCGACCTGATTGGCATGATCGAAAGCCATCTCTCCACCAAGCTGCAAAAGAACGGCATCAAGGCGCGCGTCACCGGGCGTCGCAAGAAGCCGTTTTCGATCTGGACCAAGATGAAGCGCAAGTCGGTGGGCTTCGAACAGCTCTCCGACATCTACGGCTTCCGCGTCATCCTCGAAGATCTCGAAGCCTGCTACCGCGCGCTCGGCGTCGTGCATACGACATGGCCCGTCGTGCCCGGCCGCTTCAAGGATTACATCTCGACGCCGAAGCAGAACGACTATCGTTCGATCCACACCACCGTGATCGGACCCGGCAATCAGCGCGTCGAACTGCAGATTCGCACCGAGGAAATGCATCGGATCGCCGAATACGGCATCGCCGCGCATGCCTTCTACAAGGAGGGCGCGGGCTCGCCGAATGAGCGGCTGAAGCGCGAGTCCAATGCCTTCGCCTGGCTGCGCCACACCATTGGGATCCTGTCCGAGAGCACGAATCCGGAAGAGTTCCTGGAGCACACCAAGCTCGAACTGTTCCACGACCAGGTGTTCTGCTTCACGCCGAAGGGCAAGTTGATCGCGCTGCCGCGCGCCGCCAATGTCATCGACTTCGCCTATGCCGTGCATACCGATGTCGGCAACAGCGCTGTCGGCTGCAAGGTCAACGGCAAGTTCGCGCCGCTGTCGTCGGAGCTGCAGAATGGCGACGAAGTGGAAGTGCTCACCTCCAAGGCGCAGCAGGCGCCGCCGGCTGCCTGGGAAGCGCTGGCCATCACCGGCAAGGCCCGGGCTGCGATCCGCCGCGCCACGCGCACCGCGATGCGCGATCAATATGCGAGCCTCGGTCGCCGGATCGTCGAGCGCCTGTTCGCCCGCGCCAAGATCGACTATGCCGACGATCAGTTGAAGGGCGCGCTGCCACGCCTTGCGCGTTCGTCGATTGACGATGTCATGGCATCGGTCGGCCGCGGCGAGTTGCGTGCTGCGGATGTCGCGCGCGCGATGTATCCCGACTACAAGGAAGAACGCGTCGGTCGTTTCGCCGCCAATAAGAAGAGCACGGCTGACAAGGTGCGGACCGGCGATGGCGCCGGCAAGTTCACCTCGGTGATTTCCATCGGCGGCGTCAATTCCGATCTGCCGGTGCGCTTTGCGCCGAATGGCGGCGCCGTGCCGGGCGATCGCATCGTCGGCATCGTCACGCCGGGCGAGGGCATCACCATCTATCCGATCCAGTCGCCGGCCCTGCGCGAGTTCGAGGAAGAGCCGGAGCGGTGGGTTGATGTGAAATGGGACGTGGACGATTCGTCGCCGCAGCGTTTCCCGGCGCGCCTGTTCCTGCAAAATGTCAACGAGCCGGGCAGCCTTGCGCAGATCGCCCAGGTGATCGCCGATCACGACGGCAATATCGACAATATCAGCATGCATCGCCGCTCGCCCGATTTCACCGAGCAGACCATCGATCTTGGCGTCTACGACCTCAAGCATCTCAGCGCGATCATCGCCCAGCTGCGCGCGAAAGCGGTCGTGGCGAAAGTCGAGCGGGTGAACGGGTAGGGGCGGTCTCTCCACCGTCATTGCGAGGAGCGAAGCAATGAAGCAATCCCGTTTTTCCTTTGTGAATCTGGATTGCTTCGTCGCCAAGAGGCTCCTCGCAATGACGGCGGCGGGTTGCTAGAAATACGCCATCGAATATCGCTGTTTTCCGAAAGCTGCCCATGTCTTCGTCCCTCCGTCTCGGCGTCAATATCGACCATGTGGCCACCTTGCGTAATGCGCGCGGCGGCAAGCACCCGGACCCCGTGCGCGCCGCGCTGGAAGCAATCGCTGCCGGTGCCGATGGCATCACTGCACATCTGCGCGAGGATCGCCGCCATATCCGCGATGCCGATATGGAGCGCTTGAAAGCGGAGATTTCGAAGCCGCTGAATTTCGAAATGGCGGCAACGCCTGACATGGTGCGGATCGCGCTCGGCGTGCAGCCGCATGCGGTGTGTCTCGTGCCCGAGCGTCGCGAGGAGCTCACCACCGAAGGTGGCCTCGACGTGGTCGGCCAGCGCGAGTCGCTGGAGCCGACCATTGCGCGCTTCACCGACGCCGGCGTGCGCGTCTCGCTGTTCATCGCCGCCGACCCGAAGCAGATTGAGATGGCCGCCAAACTGAAAGCACCGGTGATCGAGATCCATACCGGCGCTTGGTGCGACGCCATCACCGACGGCGAACTCATCAAGGCCGAGAACGAGTGGCAGCGCATTGCGGCAGGCGTGAAGCTGGCTAAATCCGCTGGCCTGGAAGTCCATGCCGGCCACGGCCTCGATTACGCAACCGCCGAGACCATCGCGGCGCTGCCCGAAATCATGGAGCTGAATATCGGCTACTACATGATCGGCGAGTCGTTGTTCGTCGGTCTGTCCGAGACGGTGAAGCAGATGCGCGCGGCGATGGATCGCGGTGTCGCCAAGCGGGCGCGCGCATGATCATCGGCATCGGTTCGGACCTGATCGACATCACCCGCGTCGCCAAGGTGATCGAGCGCCATGGCGACCGGTTCCTCGATCGCGTCTTCACTGAAGCCGAGCGGGCGCGTGCCCAGCGCCGCGCCAAGAGCGAGAAGATGGTGGTCGCCACCTATGCCAAGCGCTTCGCCGCCAAGGAGGCGATGTCCAAGGCGCTCGGGACCGGGATCCGACAGGGGGTCTGGTGGCGGGACATGGGCGTGATCAACCTGCCCGGCGGCAAACCGTCCATGAAACTGACCGGCGGCGCACTGGCGCGGCTGGAGAAGCTGATCCCGCCCGGCCATGAGGCCCAGATCGACCTATCGATCACCGATGACTGGCCGCTGGCGCAGGCCTTTGTGATCATTTCAGCTTTCGCTAAGTTATAGGTGGCTGTTTTTTGTGTGTGTAGCCTTTGCGTGTAATCATGGTTCCGGTTTATCGGGGGAGCCATGATCAGCAAAGTCGTGCAAAACGAGCGGGTGAAGCTGCTCGCAGGCTTCATGAACACGATTGCGGCTGCATTCTTGTCCGCCGGCTGCATCGGTCCGGCCTTGGCGTTCTTCTATGGTTTGACGCCGGCGGGGATCAATGGAGGCATTCTCATCATCGGCTCCTTGGCTTGCATGCTGTTGAGTGCAGCCTTACATTTTGTTGGACATTTGGCGCTCGGAGGGATCAGGGAATGACCTATTTCGAGATTTACGCACTGTCCGCGCCGTTTATAGGGGCCTTTTTTGCCATCTGCTTTGCATTTGTCATGATGCGCTTGAACCGGCACGATCCGGAGGCTGAACAGGCGGAGGGCCCGCGGGCGGACCTCAAACAGGCCGCCGAATAGGGCGCGCGGCTTGCGCTCACCATCCCCCTGTCACGGCCGCTTGACGGGGCAATTCATTGCACCGGTATCGACAACCGTTTAAACCTGCGGAGAAATCGATCCGCCGCAAATCCTTGCTCATGCCCTCAAAGGCCTTTGCAGGACTTTGTTATAACCAGTTGAGATTGTTGCATTTTGGCTGCCGGACCCACGTCCTGGCGCGATATGCTAAGGACATCTGCGCCCCTTGGCGCGGGAATCGGGAAAGCGATGAGCGTGACATCCGGGACCAAGTCTGAAAGCGGCATTGGCGAGACCATCCGCGTCGTCATCAACGCGCTGCTCATCGCCCTGGTGATCCGGACTTTCCTGTTCCAGCCCTTCAACATCCCGTCGGGTTCGATGAAGGCGACGCTGCTGGTGGGTGACTACCTGTTCGTCTCCAAATACTCCTACGGCTACAGCCACTATTCGATCCCGCTGTCGCCCAACATCTTCTCCGGTCGCATCTTCGGCTCCGATCCGGCCCGCGGCGACGTGGTCGTGTTCCGCCTGCCGAAGGATGACAGCACCGATTACATCAAGCGCGTGATCGGCCTGCCCGGCGACACCGTGCAGATGAAAGAGGGGCTGCTTCACATCAATGGCAAGCCTGTGCAGCGCGAGCGCATGAGTGATTTCGTCGGCGAGGATCCCTGCGGCTCCGATGCCACCGCGCGCGTGAAGCGCTGGAAAGAGACGCTGCCCAATGGCGTCAGCTATGAGACGCTCGATTGCGTCGATAACGGGTTCTACGACAACACCATCGAATACAAGGTGCCGCCCGGCAACTTCTTCATGATGGGCGACAATCGTGATAACTCAACCGATAGCCGCGTGCAGTCGGCGGTCGGTTACGTGCCGTCCGAAAATCTCGTCGGTCGCGCGCAGATGATCTTCTTCTCGATCGCCGAGGGCGAACAGGCTTGGCAGATCTGGCGCTGGCCGACCGCCGTGCGCTGGAGCCGCATTTTCTCCATCGTGCGATGACGGACGATCACACCAAAACCATCGAGGCGGCCGCGCCGAGGGACGACGAACACAGCGTGACGCCGGAGGCGCCCAAGGAGACGACGGCCCAGCGCAAGAAGCGCGCCCGTGCCGATGCCAAGGCGGCCGTTGCCGAAGTCGAGACGCGGATCGGTCACGTCTTCAAGGATGCGCAACTGCTGGCGACGGCCTTCACGCATGTCTCCGCGCTGAAGTCGCAGCGCAGCCGCAGCGAAAGCTATCAACGCCTCGAATTCCTCGGCGATCACGTGCTTGGCCTCGTGATCTCCGACATGCTGTATCGCGCCTTTCCGAATGGCGACGAGGGAGAGTTGTCGAAGCGGCTGGCCGATCTCGTGCGCAAGGAAGCCTGCGCCGATGTCGCGCGGCTGCTCGGGTTCCAGGATGCGATCAAGCTCGGTTCGGTCGGCGCCGGTGTCGGCCAGCGCTTGCGCAAGTCGGTGCTCGGGGACATCTGTGAAGCTGTGATCGGCGCGATCTTCCTCGACGGTGGTTATCCCGCCGCGGAGGGGTTCGTGCAGCGCAACTGGACGGAGCGCATGCGCAAGCCGGTGCGTCCGCTGCGCGATCCCAAGACCGTGCTGCAGGAATGGGCGCAGGGCCGTGGTCTGCCGACGCCCGTCTATCGTGAAGTTGCGCGCTCCGGCCCGCATCACGATCCGCATTTCAAAATCGCGGTGGATGTGAGCGGGCTCGCATCTGCTGAAGGCGAGGGCGGCAGCAAGCGTGCCGCCGAAAAAGCCGCAGCAACAGCCATGCTCGAGCGCGAAGGCGTGAAATCTTGAAGGATGATGACTTGAACGACGACGTTGACCACACCGCCGAAGGCGCCCCGCAGGAGACACGCTGCGGTTTCGTTGCGCTGATCGGTGCGCCCAATGTCGGCAAGTCCACGCTGGTCAATGCGCTGGTCGGCTCCAAGGTCACCATCGTCTCGCGCAAGGTGCAGACCACGCGCGCTTTGATCCGCGGCATCGTCATCGAGAACCATGCGCAGATCATCCTGGTCGATACGCCCGGTATTTTTGCGCCGAAGCGCCGGCTCGACCGTGCCATGGTGAAGACCGCCTGGAGCGGCGCCCATGATGCCGATCTCGTCTGTGTGCTGCTGGATGCCAAGGCCGGTATCAATGAAGAGGCCGAGGCGATTTTCGATCAATTGTCCAAGGTCAATCATCCGAAGATCCTGGTGATCAACAAGGTCGATATCGTCGCCAAAGAACGGTTGCTGAAACTGGCGACCGATGCCAATGCGCGCCTCAAATTCGACGAGACTTTCATGATCTCGGCCATGACCGGCGATGGCGTCGATGACCTGCGCCGCCGGCTCGCGGCCGACGTGCCGGAAGGCCCGTATCACTATCCCGAAGACCAGATGTCGGATGCACCGTTGCGGCATCTCGCGGCGGAAATCACCCGCGAAAAGATTTTTCGCCAGCTGCATCAGGAGCTGCCGTACCAGTCAACCGTCGAGACCGACAGCTGGCAGGAGCGCAAGGACAATTCCGTGCGCATCGAGCAGACGATCTTTGTCGAGCGCGAGAGCCAGCGCAAGATCGTGCTCGGCAAGGGCGGCGCCACCATCAAATCCATCGGCGCGGTTGCGCGCCGGGAAATCACCGAGATCGTCGGCGTGCCCGTGCATCTGTTCCTGTTCGTGAAGGTGCGCGAGAACTGGGGTGAAGATCCCAATCGCTATCGTGAGATGGGCCTCGAATTCCCGCAGGAATGACCGTGAGTGCAGCCGTGACCGTTCCTGCCGACCTGCCCAAGAACGTCTTCTATTTCGAAGTGCTGCTCTACGCGTCGCTGATCCTCGACTGCATCTCGATCGCTTTCCAGGATCGCACGCCTGACCTTCGCCTGTCGGAAAGCACCATTGCAGCGGCAAGCCTGGTTGCCGCCTGCATGCTGCTGTTCTTCGTCTATCTGGTCTGGCTCGCCGCCTATCGCCGCAAGAGCTGGCCGCGCTGGGTGCTGGTGGTGTCGCTGAGCTTGTCGGTGCTGTCGCTGTTCCAGATGCTCGGTGTCTACGGCCTGCAATTCGACAATGCTATCGAGATCGTGTCGTGCATTTTGACGGCGCTGGGATTGTATTGCGCGTTCACGGGCGAAGCGCGCGAATGGTTTAACGCTTAGCCAGTCCACCCTGCGGTCTGCTATATTTCCCCCATGGAATGGACCGACGAAGGCATCATCCTCGGCGTGCGGCGACATGGCGAATCCGGCGCCATCGTCGAGCTGATGACGCGTAGCCATGGTCGGCATCTCGGCCTTGTGCGTGGCGGGGCGGGGTCGCGGATGCGCCCGGTCCTGCAGCCCGGCAACAGCGTGCAGGCGATCTGGCGCGCGCGGCTCGACGAGCAACTCGGCTACTACCTGATCGATGCCACCAAGCTCCGCGCGGCGACGCTGCTCGGTGCGTCCCATGCCGCCTACGGCGTCACCCATCTCGCGGCGATCGCGCGGCTGCTGCCGGAGCGTGATCCGCATGACGATATCTACGCCATGCTCGAACACATCCTCGACGACTTCGATCATCCCGCTGTCGCCGCCATCCACACGATCCGCTTCGAACTGGCTATGCTCGCCGAACTCGGCGTCGGCCTCGATCTGGAGAACTGCGCGGCCACCGGCGCGACCACCGATTTGATCTATGTCTCGCCGAAATCCGGCAACGCCGTCTCGCGCTCAGCCGGCGAGCCCTGGCGCGACAAGCTGATGCCGCTGCCGCCTTTCATGCGCGAGGCCTATGTCGCGGAGCACGGCCTGTCCGACCGCGATCTGCAGGAGGGGTTTGCCATCACCGGCCGCTTCCTGCTCCGCAATGTGCTGGAGCCGCGCGGGCAGCAGCTCTCAGAGGCGCGTACAGGCTTCATCGGGGTGGTGATGCGGCAGCTGAAGCGAGGCGAATAAGGCCGGTCACGGCGCCGATACCTGCCGCGGCGCGGAACGCTGCCCTGAATGGTTGCAGACCGTTCGCACTACCCTGTTACCGTATCATCACACCATTGCCAAAAGCGCAACTCGCCTCGGAATAGGCTTCCGGTTTCATTGTACCTCATAGTCGAATCGCTGAAGCGTGGCGGAAATGTGTTCGCATGAGCCGGCAGCAGTGAAGCGCAACGCGCGGCAAGAGCCCCGCACCAGCCTGATCTGACATCGCTCAAGCGGACACCGTGCGGGAGACCGCGCTCGATGGAATGCCGACAGCGCTGTCGGTGCAATGGTTGGGAATGCCTCCGATGTCGTCACCCTCGCTCGACGTGACCCCTGTCGCCGCTCTGTCCGTTCCCGCCGGCGACAGGCCGTCTTTCGCCTTCCGGTCATCGGCCCGGCGCCGGGTGCGTCTGCATATCACGGCGAGTGTCCTGGCACTCGCAATGGCGACGCTGGCCGCGCCGGCCCTCGCGCAACAGACCGGCGGCAATGGCGGCTCCGGCCGCGCGGGTGGAACCACGGATCCAACCAACGGCGCAGGAAGCGCCGGGACCGACGGCCGCGCTACCAACGGCGGCGGCGGCGGTGGCGCCGGCGGTGGCAATGGCGGTGCCGGCTCTGATGGCTCTAACAATCTCTTCGCTGGGGGAGCAGGCGGAACAGCGGGCAGCAAGGATGGAGGCGGTGGTACCAGCAACAGCACCACCGGCGGCGCCGGCTCTGGCGGCGGCGGCGGCGCGCACGGTGTCGTTGCCGCGACATTTGCGTCGGGTGTCACGGCGACCGGTGGTAACGGTGGCGTTGGCGGTTATGGCAACTATAGCGGCGGTGGCGGCGGTGGTGGCGGCTATGGTGCGTTCATCACAGGTGCCGGCAGCGTAACAGCGCTGAGCATTTCAGGCGGTGCCGGCGGCAGCGGCGGCGATGGCGGCACAACGGGTGCCGGCGGTGGCGGTGCGGGTGGCGTCGGTGTGTGGTTCGCAGCATCGGGCGAGCTGATCAATTCGGGGACGATCACTGGCGGCAGAGGCGGTGCAGGCGGTGTAAATCGTAACTTTGGTGCAACCGGCGCGGCCGGTGCGGGCGGCGCAGGCGTCGTTGGTGCGGACCTCACCATCGTCAATTCCGGCAGCATTTCGGGCGGCATGAGCGGGGATGACCTGACCCGCGCCAATGCGATCACCTTTACCGGCGGTGTCAACAGCCTGACCCTCATGTCCGGCTCGGTCATCACCGGCAATGTCGTTGCCTTCAGCACCGCTGACACATTGGGACTTGGCGGCAGCGCGGATGCGAGTTTCGACCTGTCGCAGTATCAGGGCTTCGGTACGCTGGAGAAATCGGGCAGCAGCATCTGGACCGCCACCGGCACAGCCGGCTCCGCGATGACCTACCGGATCACCGAAGGCACGCTGCAGATCGGCGATGGCGGCACCACGGGATCGATCCTCGGCGATGTCGTCAATAACGGCACGCTCGCCTTCAACCGCAGCGATGCCGTGACTTTCGACGGCGCCATCTCCGGCACCGGTCATGTGACCAAGGACGGAGCCGGCACAACGCAGCTCGGCGGCACCAACACCTATTCCGGCAGCACCACCATCAACGAAGGCACGCTGAGGATATTCAACGGCCAGGCGATCTCGGACACCGGCAGCGTCATCGTCAATGCGTCGGCACGATTTGAGATGGGCACTTCCGAGACGATCGGCTCGCTCGCGGGCAGCGGCGATGTCGGCATCTTCGGTTTTTCGACATTGACTACCGGTGGCAACAATACATCGACCGAATTCGCTGGCGTGATCAATGACGAGATCGTCCCCGAGGCCAACCTCACCAAGATCGGGACCGGCACGCTGACGCTGTCCGGCACCAGTACGTATACCGGCGAGACCACCGTCAATGGCGGCACGCTGAGTGTCAACGGCTCGATCGCTACGTCGTCGATGACCACGGTGAATACGTCAGGCACGCTTGGCGGCATCGGCACTGTCGGCAACACCACCATCAATGGCGGCACGCTGGCGCCGGGCAACTCCATCGGCCAGCTCACGGTGCAAGGCAATCTCGTGATGACATCGGCCTCGACCTACATCGTCGAGGTTTCGCCGACAAATGCCGACCGCGTCAACGTGACGGACAGCGCCGATCTCGGCGGTGCGAAGGTGAATGCGAGCTTCTCGGCCGGTAGCTACGTGACGAAACAATATACAATCCTGAACGCGACGAACGGCCTTGGCGGCACGACCTTTGGATCGCTGGTCAACACCAACCTGCCATCCAGCATCACATCGACGCTGAGCTACGACACCCATAATGTTTATCTCAATCTGGAGCTGGCTTTCGGCATTCCCGGCGGGCTCAGCGGCAATCAGGCCAGTGTCGGCCGCGCGCTGACGGATTTCTTCGATCGCACCGGCGGCATTCCGCTCGCTTTCGGCGCGCTCGATGCTAAGGGCCTGATGCAGGTGGCCGGCGAGACCACGACGGGATCGCAGCAGACCTCGTTCGATGCGTCCAGCATGTTCATGAACATGATGACCGATCCCTTCGCCGCCGGCCGCGGCGAGGGCGCACCAGGCGCGATGCCCTATGCCGGCAACGCGATGGCCTATGCCGCGCCGAAGCGTGCGCCGACCGATGCCTTCGCATCGATCCACCGCAAGGCGCCGCTGATGGACACGCCGCAGGAGTGCTGGAACGTCTGGGCGGCCGGCTTCGGCGGCTCGCAGACCACCGACGGCAATGCGGCGATGGGATCGAACAACAGCAAGTCGAGCATCTACGGCATGGCCGTCGGCGCCGACTACTGGTTCTCGCCGTTCACGGTTGCCGGCTTCTCGATGGCCGGCGGTGGCACCAATTTCTCGGTGAATGGCGGCGGCTCCGGCCGATCGGACATGTTCCAGTTCGGTGGTTTCGTCCGGCACAATATCGGCTCGGTCTATGTCAGCGCCGCCGCGGCTTACGGCTGGCAGGACATCACGACGGATCGCACCGTCACGGTTGCCGGCCTCGATCAGCTGCGCGCGAACTTCAACGCCAACAGCTATTCCGGCCGCTTTGAGGTCGGCAACCGGTTTGTCGCGCCATGGATCGGTGGTGTCGGCCTCACGCCTTACGCTGCGTTCCAGGTCACGGCGTTCGACCTGCCGTCCTATGCGGAACGGAGCGTCGCGGGCAGCAATCTGTTCGCGCTGTCCTATGCCGCCAAGATCGCACTGTCGCCGCGCAGCGAGCTTGGTTTGCGCACCGACAAGTCCTTCGCCGTCAACGACGCGATCCTCACGCTGCGCGGTCGCGCAGCCTGGGCGCACGACACCAACCGCGATCGCTCTGCCAGCGCGACCTTCCAGTCGCTGCCGGGCGCGAGCTTCGTCGTCAACGGCGCTTCGCTCGCGAAGCACACGGCGCTGACTTCCGCCTCCGCCGAACTGAAGTGGATGAACGGCTGGTCCATCGCCGGTACGTTTGAAGGCGAGTTTTCGGATGTCACCCGCAGCTATGCGGGGAAGGGTGTGGTGCGCTACGCGTGGTAGTGCAGGGTAGCCGGCTATCACCGTTTGCGGGAACTTTCCCGTGACATTTGATTCATTTCTTGCCCGATTCGCCTGACCGCGCTAATGCCCCGCCATGGGAAAAAGACTGATTCCGCCGGAGCCGGCTGAAATTCACGAGGTGCAGCTTCGCGAGGCGCTCGAGGAGCGCTATCTCGCTTATGCGCTCTCCACGATCATGCATCGCGCGCTGCCCGATGCGCGGGACGGCCTGAAGCCGGTTCACCGCCGCATCCTCTATGGCATGCGCCTGCTCAGGCTCGATCCGGGCACGCCGTTCAAGAAGTCCGCCAAGATCGTCGGCGACGTGATGGGCTCGTTCCATCCGCATGGCGACCAGGCGATCTATGACGCCATGGTGCGCCTCGCGCAGGATTTCTCCTCGCGCTATCCGCTGGTCGACGGCCAGGGCAACTTTGGCAATATCGACGGCGATAGTGCGGCTGCCTATCGTTACACCGAAGCGCGCATGACGGACGTCGCGCGGCTCTTGATCGAAGGCATCGACGAAGACGCTGTCGAGCTGAAGCCGAATTATGACGGCCAGTCGAAGGAGCCGGCAGTGATGCCGGGCGGCTTCCCGAACCTGCTCGCCAATGGCGCGCAGGGCATCGCCGTCGGCATGGCGACCTCGATCCCGCCGCACAACGCCGCCGAACTCTGCGACGCCGCGCTGCATCTGATCGAGAAGCCCGATGCCAAGTCGAAGGCGCTGCTGCGCTTCGTCAAGGGACCGGATTTTCCCACCGGCGGCATCATTATCGACTCGAAGGAATCGATCGCCGAGGCCTACACGACGGGCCGTGGCTCGTTCCGCACCCGTGCAAAATGGTCGGTGGAAGAGGGCGCACGCGGCGCATGGAATATCGTGGTCACGGAAATCCCGTGGCTGGTGCAGAAGTCGCGCCTGATCGAGAAGATCGCCGAACTGCTCAACGACAAGAAACTGCCGCTGGTCGGCGACATCCGCGATGAATCCGCGGAAGATATCCGCGTCGTCATCGAGCCGAAGACGCGCAATGTCGATGCCGGCCTCGTGATGGAGTCGTTGTTCAAGCTCACCGAGCTTGAAAGCAAGATCCCGCTCAACCTCAACGTCCTGGTCAAGGGTCGTATCCCAAGGGTGCTCGGCCTCGCCGAATGCCTGCGCGAATGGCTCGACCATCTGCGCGAAGTCTTGTTGCGCCGTTCGCAGCACCGCAAGGGCCAGATCGAGCATCGCCTCGAAGTGCTCGGCGGCTACCTGATCGCCTATCTCAATATCGACGAGGTCATTCGCATCATCCGCACCGAGGATGAGCCGAAGCCGGTGTTGATGAAGGCCTTCAGCCTCACCGAGCTGCAGGCGGAGTCGATCCTGAACATGCGCCTGCGTAGCTTGCGCAAGCTCGAAGAGTTCGAGATCAAGAAGGAAGACAAGGCCCTGCGCGCCGAGCTGAAGGGGATCAACGAGATCCTCGGTTCGGAAGCTGTGCAGTGGTCAAAGGTTGGCGAACAGGTGCGCAAGGTGCGCGAAATGTTCGGTCCGAAGACGCCGCTCGGCAAGCGCCGCACGGTGTTCGCGGATGCACCGGAGCACGATCTCGCAGCCCTCGAAGAGTCGCTGGTCGAGCGCGAGCCCGTCACCGTCGTGATTTCCGACAAGGGCTGGGTGCGCACCCTGAAGGGCCAGGTTGCCGATCTGTCGAACCTCACCTTCAAGCAGGACGACAAGCTCGGCCAGGCCTTCTTCGCGGAGACCACGTCGAAGCTGATGCTGCTTGCCACCAATGGCCGTTTCTACACGCTCGACGTGGCGAAGCTCCCCGGTGGCCGCGGTCATGGCGAGCCGATCCGCCTGTTCATCGACATGGAAGGCGATGCCGCCATCGTCTCGGTGTTCGTGCACAAGGGCGGCCGCAAATTCCTCATCGCCAGCCTTGAGGGCCAGGGCTTCGTGGTGGGCGAGGACGATTGCGTCAGCGCGACCCGCAAGGGCAAGCAGATCATCAGTGTGGACATGCCCAACGAGGCGCGTTGCCTGACCCTGGTGGAAGAGGGGACCGATCAGGTCGCCGTAATCGGCACCAACCACAAGATGGTGATCTTCCCGCTCAGCGACGTGCCGGAAATGTCGAAGGGCCGCGGCGTGCGTCTGCAGAAATACACCAGCGCCAGTCTGTCCGACGTGGCCGTGTTCAACGCCAAGGCGGGTCTTACCTGGCGCGACTCTGCAGATCGCGAACGCTCGATGACCTGGAAGGAACTGGCGGAATGGCGCGGCAACCGCGCCGATGCCGGCCGTCAGGCCACGGGCCTGCCGACCTCGAACAAGTTCAACAAGCCGATCGAGTAATGTGTAGCCCGGGTGGAGCGAAGCGAAACCCGGGGACCGGCGTTTCAACTAGTTTTGCTGCCCCCGGATTGCGCTGCGCTTCATCCGGGCTACGGGTCCGAGCATGACCGTCACGATCTATCACAATCCGCGTTGCGGCACCTCGCGCACCACGCTCGCTCTGCTTCAGGAGCGTGGTGTCGAACCGGTGGTGATCGAATATCTCAAGACGCCGCCGGATCGACAGCAGCTCAAGGCTTTGGCCAAAGCTGTCGGCGGTGTGCGCGGTTTGCTTCGCGAGAAGGAAGCGGTCTATGGCGAACTCGGGCTCGCCGATCCCACGCAGGGCGACGATGCGCTGCTCGATGCCATCGCCGCACATCCCATCCTGCTCAACCGGCCGGTCGTCGTGACGCCCAAGGGCGCACGCGTATGCCGGCCGGCTGAGACTGTTCTGGAAATTTTGTAACGTCGTGCTTTACCGCACTCCGCCCTCATCCTGAGGAGCCGCGTATTTTGCGCGGCGTCTCGAAGGATGGCCGCAATCTCCGAGCCAAGACAGCTCATGGTTCGAGACGCGCGCAAGGGCGCGCTCCTCACCATGAGGGCGGAATGGAGGCTAGCCCGTCTCTTCCTCGACCATCTTCGTCGCCAGCACCTTGTCGATGCGGCGGCCGTCGAGATCCATCACCTCGAATGTCCAGCCATGCGAGATGATGGCGTCGCCGACATCGGGGATGCGGCCGAACTCATAGAGCAGGAAGCCCGCAAAGGTCTGATACGGCCGCGAGCCCTGCGGCGGCTCGATCGCCAGCAGCGACATGAATTCCAGCGCCGGCATCCAGCCGGAGATCAGATAGGAGCCATCCTCCCGCTTGTGGAAGGCGAGTTCGGCCGGGCCTTCCTCGGTGTGGAACGCGCCGACGATGGCTTCGAGAATGTCGGCCGATGTCACGACGCCCTGGAAGGTGCCGTATTCGTCATGGACGAGGCCCATATGCACGGCGGACTCACGCAGGATCCGCACGACGTCGCGCGCATCCAGCGTGTCGGGGATCACCGGCGCCTCGCGCACCAGCGCGCGGATATCCGGCGTGCCTCCGGCGAGAAACGCGCCGAGCAGGTCCTTGGCCTGCACGATGCCGATGGCGGAATCCATGTTGCCGTCGAACACCGCAAAGCGCGAATGCGACGAGCCGGTGATTTCGGCGTGAATGGTCTCGATGGGATCGGCGAGGTCGATCATCGCCACCTCATGGCGCGGCGTCATCACCGCGCCGACGGGGAGGTCGCCTAAGCGCATCACGCCGGCGATCATTTCCTTCTCGCCGGGTTCGAGCACGCCCGCGGTCTCCGCTTCCGTCACCAGCGTATGGATCTCGGCCTCGCTGACCTTGTCTTCATTGACGCCGCGCTGGCCGAGCAGGAACAGGATCGCTTTGCCGGAGCGGTCCAGCAGCCACACCACGGGCAATGAAATCTTCGCCAGCAACACCATCGCCGGCGCAACGCGCACGGCAACGGCTTCGGGATCGCGCAATGCGATCTGCTTGGGCACGAGTTCGCCGATGATCAGCGATGCGTAGGTGATGAGCGAGACGACGATGCCGACGCCGAGCGTATCGGCAAGGCCTTTCGACATGCCGAGATCGAGCAGCTCCGCCGTCAGGCGCTGACCAAGGGTTGCGCCCGAGAATGCGCCCGAGAGCACGCCGATCAGCGTGATGCCGATCTGCACGGTGGAGAGAAACTTGCCGGGGTCCGAGGACAGCGCCAGTGCGCGGCGCGAGCCCTTCACGCCTTTTTCGACGAGGCCGGCGAGGCGGGCAGGGCGGGACGAAACGATCGCCAGCTCGGACATTGCGAGCAGGCCGTTGAGGACGATCAGGACCGCGACGATCCCGAGTTCGAGCGATAACACAATGGTTCCTTCTGATAATGGAGCGCCGAATGTAATCGATCCGGGCGCGTCTCGCCATGCCGCACACGCCAGACGCGACACAACGGCTCATCCCCTTGAAAAGCTGCAGACAAGCTCCGCGCGATACGCACCTGCTTGATACGTCATCCACAGGTGGTAAGGTGGCATGGTGCCATTGCAGGTGCCGTGCTGTCGGGCGCAGGTCGAGGTCCACATGACGAAGACGCTGACGTCTGTTGTTCCGCCTCGACAATTTGAATCAGGCTTAACGCGATCCTGGGTTCGTTGGCCCATCGGCGCCATTCTTTGTGTCGTCTTGCCGACAGTCGCATTCGCTGCCGACAAGCCGCCGCTCGGTGCGGATCAGGCCATGCCGGCCATCACCACATCGCAGATTTCCGCGATCATCGAATTCGGCATCCCCGCCATCAACAATGCACTGGCGCGCCGCGTGCCGAAAGTGCTGGCGTCGTTCGATGACCGCACCACCAGTTGCTGGCAGCGCCGGATCCTGGGCCGCATGGTCAATGTGGATTGCACCTATTCGGGCGAGATCGAGCGCACGGGTCCGGTGTCCATGCGCGCGGAGAGTGGACGCCTCGTCGCATCCACGCCCTTGTTCGGCAGTGTAGAGGCGCAAGGCACCCGCGGCTTTGCGCGTATGTTGAAAGGCGGGGCGGAGGGCGCGATGACCGTCTATGCCAGCGCGCGTCCGCAATTGCGGCAGGATTGGTCGGTGACGCTCGACATGAGCGAAGGCTTTCGCTGGCAGGAGCCGCCGGAGCTGCAGATCCTCGGCTTCCGCATCAACATGTCGAAATATGTGGAGCCGAAGATCAGGGCGCAGCTCGCGAAGATCCAGGGCGACGTCACCGCGAATATCCGCGCGCTGAATATCAAGGCGAAGGCGACGCAGGCCTGGCAGAAGGCGTTCGCCAATGTGCAGATCGTCGATACGCCGCCGATCTGGGTGCAGACCATGCCACAGGGCATCGCGTTCTCGGGCGTGCGTGCGCAGGGCAATGTGCTCGAAGGCTCCGCCGAACTGACGACGACCACGCAGACATTTATAGGCACGCAGCCGCCGGCGCCTGCACCGACGCCATTGCCGGCGCTGGGCTCCGAGGTCAGTGCGCCCGGGCGTTTCGAAGTCCTCGTGCCCGTCAGCATCGCCTATGCCGCCATCAAGCAGCAGGTGCAGACGGCGCTCGCGGCATCGGCTGCGCAGGGCGGGCCGGGCTTTGCCGATTTCGATATCTATCCGTCGAACGGCAAACTCGTGGTTGGCTTGCGGCTGTCATCGCCCTCGGGGCCCGGCGACTGGGTCTATCTCACGGCGACACCGCAGCCGGGCGACGATGGCGCCGTGCAATTCCCCGATCTCGCGCTGCAGGCCGATGCGGCCACCATCGCGGCGTCGGATGTGGCAGCGCTGCTCAGTAACAACGACTTCCTGCAGCAGCTCAAAGCGAAGATGGCGCTGGACTACAAAGCCGAACACGATCGCCTGATGACCTCGGCCAATGCAAAGCTGAGCCGGCCGCTCAGTGATGGTTTCCGCAGCGAAGTGCAGCTTGCATCGGCGGGTGTATCGAAGATCGCGCTGGCGAGCGATGCGTTGCAGGTGCAGCTGCGCGCGGCCGGGCGCTTGAAGCTGCTTTACGGGATGTGAGCGATGACAAGGAGCCGGGCTTTGTTGCGACATGTCCTGATCACGTTGCTCGCAGCTGTTGCTGTACCTACGATGGCGCAAACGCCGTTCTATCAAGCCACGCCGCAGGAGATCGCCGGCCCGCCGGGCACGCTGATCCGCTCTGAGCCGATGCAGTTTGCGCCCGCGGGTGCGCAGGCCTTTCGGATTCTCTATCGCTCCAGGGGCATGAATGACGAGCCGATCGCGGTCTCCGGCGTCGCCGTCATTCCGCCCGGCGCAGCGCCACCCAATGGTCGCCCCGTCGTCGCATGGGCACATCCCACCACAGGCGTCGTCCCGCATTGCGCGCCGTCGCTGGCGCTGTTCGTGTTTCAGCAGATGCAGGGGCTGTGGCCACTGATCGAACGCGGCGCCATCGTGGTCGCCACCGATTATCCCGGTCTCGGCACGGCCGGGCCGCATCCGTATCTGATCGGCAGCAGCGAAGCGCGCGCGGTGCTGGATTCCGTGCGCGTGGCGCGCGGGCTGCCCAATGCCGGCGGTGGCAACAGTTTCGCGGTCTGGGGCCACTCGCAGGGCGGCCATGCCGCGCTTTATACGGGGCTTCTCGCCAGGACCTATGCGCCCGAACTCAATCTCGTCGGCGTGGCTGCCGCCGCACCGGCCACCGATCTGGTCACGCTGATGGCCGATGACTTCATGACCTCCGGCGGCAAGAATCTCACGGCGATGACGCTGTGGTCCTGGGCCCGCGTGTTCAAGGCGCCCATCGACAAGGTCGTCGTCCCCGCCGCGATGGCGACGGTCGATCGGCTCGCCAATGAATGCATCGAAAGCATCTTCGACATCATCGAGCGGCAGAGCCAGGAAAAGGTGCTCGAGCAGACATTCCTGTCGGTGCCCAGTATTGCGACGGTCGAGCCCTACAAATCGCTGGCCGCGCGCAATTCACCGGGGACGTTGCCGAAGAACATCCCGCTCTTCCTCGCCCAGGGCAGCAACGACAATCTGGTGCAGCCGGCCGTAACCCAGGCCTATTTCCAGCGCCAGTGCAAAGCCGGCAGCCGCGTCACCATGCATCTGATGCCCAACGTCAATCACGGCTTCGCCGCGCGCGACTCGGCCAATGCGGCGGTGATCTGGATGGGCGAGCGTTTTGCCGGCAATCCTGCGCCGAGCGACTGCTGACAAGCTATCCGCCGGTATAGGCCGCATCAAACTTTCGTGCGGCCGGGGCGCCTTGCGCGTCGGGCGGCTGCCGCCCATTTGCTCACCCGGATGAGGTTGCGGCGGTCGGTTGTAAAAACTTCGACGCGTCGCAATTTTCATGTAGGATTGATTTCGGTCAGTCGGCTTGTTGGGGGCATTTGTCTTGAATTGCGTCAGATCGATCATTCCCGCCGCGTCCGTCATCCTCGCCGTGCTGCTTGCCGGCTGCGAGAAGAAGCCGGAGGCAGCCGCACCGCCGGCGCCCCCCGTCACGGTCGCCAATCCGCTCAAGAAACAGACCACCGACTGGGATGAATTCACCGGTCGCTTCGATGCGGTCGATCAGGTGCAGATCCGCGCGCGTGTCACCGGCTTTGTCACCAAGGTGACATTTGTGGACGGCGCCGTGGTGAAGGCCGGCGATGTTCTCTACGAAATCGATCCGCGCCAGTATGAAGCCGCGGCGGAGCAGGCGCAGGGCCAACTCGACGATGCCAAGGCCAAGGTCGATCTCGCGCAGAAAGAACTCGACCGCGCCACCACGCTGATCAAGACGCAGGCGATCTCCGAAAACATCGTCGATCAGCGCAGCCAAGCGCTGGCGGCGGCACAGGCCTCGGTGCTGGTGGCCGAAGGCGCGCTCAAGCTCGCAAAACTCAATCTCGAATATACGAAAGTGGTCGCGCCCATCGATGGCCGCGTCAGCCGGCATCTGATCAGCGTCGGCAATCTCGTCAATGGCAGTGACAGTGGCGCCACGCTGCTGACCTCCATCGTGTCGATGACGCCGATCTATCTGTATTTCGACATGGACGAGAGCATCTATCAGCGCAACAGCCGGCTGTGGTTCGAGGGCAGGCGGCCAAGCTCGCGCGATACGCCGAACCCCGTGCAGATTACGCTGACCGGCGACAGCAAGCCGACCAAGGAGGGGAAGATGGACTTCCTCGACAACCGGCTCGATATCGGCACCGGCACGCTGCGCGGCCGCGCCATCGTCGATAATCATGACCTCTCGATCCTGCCGGGCCAGTTCGCGCGTCTCCGCGTCATCGCCAGCGGGCAATATGAAGCGCTGCTGATTCCAGACACCGCGCTCGCCACCGACCAATCGCGAAAGATCGTGATGGTGGTGAAGCCAGACGATACGGTGGAAGCGCGGCCGGTGACGCTCGGTCCGCTTGATGATGGGCTGCGGGTGATCCGCGACGGCCTGAAGGCCGACGACCGCATCATCATCGACGGCCTGCAGCGCGCCCGCGTCGGGGCGAAGGTTGCGCCGAAAATGGGCGAGGTGAAGCCCGTCGCTCCCGCTGGCGGCGCAAAGCCATGAATCTCGGCAGCCTCTCGATCAATCGTCCGATCCTCGCGATGGTGATGTCCATCGTGCTGATCATCGTCGGCGCGCTGGCTTACACGACGCTGCCGGTGTCCGAATATCCGGAAGTGGCGCCGCCCACGGTGGTGATCACCACGCAATATCCCGGCGCTTCCGCTCAGACCGTGTCCGAGACCGTCGCGACGCCGATCGAGCAGGAGATCAACGGCGTCGAGGACATGCTGTATCTCTACAGCCAGGCGACCTCGAACGGCCAGCTCAACATCACCGTCACCTTCAAGCTCGGCACCGATCTCGATAAGGCACAGGTGCTGGTGCAGAACCGCGTCGCCATCGCGCAGCCGCGCCTGCCCGAGGAGGTCCAGCGCAACGGCGTCGTCACCCGCAAGAACTCGCCCGACCTGATGATGGTCGTGTTCATGCTGTCGCCCGACGACACCTATGACCAGCTCTATATTTCCAACTATGCGCTGCGCAACGTGCGCGACCAGCTGCTTCGCCTCGACGGCGTCGGCGACATCCAGATATTTGGCGCCCGCGACTATTCCATGCGGCTGTGGCTGGATCCGGACAAGATCGCCAATCTCGGCATGACCGCGGGCGACGTGATCGCGGCGATCCGTGCGCAAAATATCCAGATCGCCGGTGGCCAGATCGCGGAGCCGCCGATCTCCGACCGCGCCTTCTCGCCGAACCTGACCTTTACGGGGCGTCTCAAGGACCAGGCGGAGTTCGGCAATATCGTCATCAAGGCGGGGAGTGATGGCCGCACCGTGCGCTTGAAGGATGTCGCGCGGATCGAGCTCGGCGCGCTCTCCTATACGACCAACAGCTTCCTGCTGAAGAAGCCGGCAGTGGCGCTCGCGGTGTCGCAGCGGCCGGGATCGAACGCATTGGCCACGGCGGATGCCATCGCCAAGACCATGGCGAAACTGAAGACGGAATTCCCGAAAGGGCTTGAGTACAATATCGGCTACAATCCCACCGAATTCATCGCCCAGTCGGTGCATGAGCTGATCAAGACGATCTACGAGGCGATGTTGCTGGTCGTGATCGTGGTGCTGGTGTTCCTGCAGGGCTGGCGGCCGGCGATCATTCCGATCATCGCCATTCCGGTGTCGCTGGTGGGCACCTTCGCGGTCATGGCGGCGCTCGGCTTCTCCATCAATAATCTGACTTTGTTCGGCCTCGTGCTGGCGGTCGGCATCGTGGTCGATGACGCCATCGTGGTGGTGGAAAATGTCGAGCGCCATCTGGCCGAAGGCAAGAGTCGGCGTGAGGCGGCATTGCTGACCATGACCGAGGTCGGCGGCGCCCTGATCTCGATCGCGCTGGTGCTGTGCGCGGTGTTCGTGCCGACTGCCTTTCTCGGCGGCATTTCCGGGCAGTTCTTCCAGCAATTCGCCGTCACCATCGCGGTGGCGACGGCGATCTCCTGTTTCTGTTCGCTGACCTTGTCACCGGCGCTGGCCTCGATGATCCTGGTCCAGCATCACGAGAAGAAGCCGCCACCGAACTGGAACGTGATCGCGCGCGGCTGGAATGCGTTTACGGGCGTGTTCAATCGCGGCTTCGACAAGCTCTCGCATGCCTATGGCACTGCGGCCGGCTTTGTCATCCATCATCTGGCGCTGATGCTCGTGGTCTATGCCGCACTGATCGGCACAGCCGGCTGGCTGCTTTACGCGACGCCGCAGGGCTTCATTCCCGCGCAGGACCGCGGCTATGTCATCGTGGTCGTGCAACTGCCCGGTGCGGCGTCGCTGAGCCGCACCACCGAAGTCGTCCGCGAGATCGAGCGCATTGCGCTCGAGGTGCCCGGCGTCGTCCGCGTGCCGTCCTTCGCCGGATTCAATGGTGCGACGCGGACGCAGGCCTCCAATGCCGCGGCGCTGTTCCCGGTCTTTGCGGATGCGGAAGAGCGCGCCAAGGACGGCCATTCGGCGACGAAGATCACGGCTGAATTGCGCAAGCGGCTCGCCGCCATCGAAGGCGCATTGGTCATCGTGGTGCCGCCACCCGCGGTGTCGGGCATCGGCACCGGCGGCGGCTTCGCCATGCGCATTCTCGACAATCAGGGTAGGGGCCCCGATCTCCTGGAGAAGGCGACGGACGAACTCGTCAATGCCGCGCGCCGTGCGCCCGGCCTGACATCGGTGTTCTCGCCCTTCACCGCGAACACGCCGCAGGTCTTCGTCGATATCGACCGGCAGAAGGCGCAGATGCTCAATGTGCCGATCGCCAATGTCAACGAGGCGATCCAGACCTATTTCGGTTCGGCCTATGTCAACGACTTCAACATTCTCGGCCGCACCTATCACGTCACAGCGCAAGCCGATCTGCAATTCCGCAAGGAGCGTGCCGATCTCGCTCGGCTGCAGACTCGCAATGCCAGCGGCAATATGGTGCTGCTCGGCAGCGTCGTGAATTTCGAGGACCGGGCCGGGCCTGACCGCGTGCCGCGCTACAATCTCTATCCGGCATCCGAGCTGCAGGGCGACACGCTGCCCGGCGTCAGTTCGGCGACGGCGCTGAACACCATGAAGAAACTCGCCGACGAGACGCTGCCGAGCGGATTCTCATTCGAATGGACGGATCTGTCCTATCAGCAGGTCACCGCCGGGAATGCCGGTCTCTACGTCTTCCCGATCTGCGTGCTGTTCGTCTATCTCGTGCTGGCGGCGCAATATGGTAGCTGGTCGCTGCCTTTTGCGGTCATCCTGATCGTGCCGATGTGCCTGTTCGCGGCGACTATCGGCGTGCGCATCATGGGGCAGGACATCAACATCCTGACACAGATCGGCTTTGTGGTGCTGGTGGGGCTTGCGGCGAAGAACGCGATCCTGATCGTCGAATTCGCGCGCGACATCGAACAGGAGGGCCGCGACCAGCTCGAGGCCATTGTCGAGGCGTGTCGCCTGCGTATCCGTCCGATCCTGATGACGTCCTTCGCCTTCATCCTCGGCGTGTTGCCGCTGGTGATCTCGTCGGGCTCGGGCTCGGAAATGCGCCAAGCGGTCGGCGTCGCCGTGTTCTTCGGCATGATCGGCGTCACCATCTTCGGGCTGATCTTCACGCCGATCTTCTACATCCTGATCCGGCGCCTGTTCCCGGGCTCGGTGGTGGTCGCGCAGAAGGAGCAGGCCTCGCACGCGTGATGGCGGGATAGTGCTGTCACGCCCGGGCTTCGCCCGCTGACGCGGCCGAAGGCCGTGCGTTGCGGCAAGCGCCGGGAAATTCATGTTTTTTCGCGCAAGGCGAAGGCGTGGACGATCGGCAGATCAAGCGAAGTTTGCTTCGCGTAAGCGGTCGTGACGGAGTAGAACATGGCCATGGACACAGCCCCCCGTATTGACCTGATGAACTGGCTCACCGGCCAGGGCCTGACCGGCTCGCCGGAAAGCGACCTGATCCGCGGCTTCTGCGAACGCTGCCTTGCCATGGGGATCGAACTGTCGCGCGGGCAGGTCTTTCTCGACACGCTGCATCCGCTGTTCGAGGGGCGCGGCTTTCGCTGGAGCGACAGGCAGACCAACGAGAGCGAGATGTTCGAATACGGCTCCACGGCGACCGGCGATGCGGCCGAGGCGTGGCGTCGTTCGGTGTTCTTCCACATGCTGGAAGAGGGCTATGACGAGATGCGGCTCGATTTGTTCGATCCCGCGGTTGGCGAACGGTTCAACATGATCCAGAACCTGCGCGACGGTGGCCACCGGCATGGCGCGGTCTTCGTGCACCGGTTCGGCGAACAGGGCTCCATGGGAAACATGGACTGCGTCTATTCGCACTGGACGACCCGCCATGAGGCCGGCTTCGACGAAGATCAGATGGCAGCGCTCCGTGAACTCGTCCCGTTGCTCGGCCTTGCGCTGAAGTCTGCGGCGCAGATGGAAATCGCGCGCACCCTCGGCCGTGTCTATCTCGGCCGCGATGCCGCCGAACAGGTGTTGCGCGGCAAGATTACCCGCGGCGTCACCGAGCGCATCACGGCGGTGCTGTGGTTCTCCGACCTTCGCAATTCGACGGGGATCGGTGAGGCGATCGGTCCCGACGAGATCATCCCGTTCCTGAACGACTATGCCGAAGCGTCCATCGATGCGATTCACGAATGCGGCGGCGATGTGCTGAAGCTGATCGGCGATGGCATTCTCGCGATGTTCACCGCCGACGACATGGTGAAGGCGAAGCGCAACGCGCTGCGCGCCGAGCATCAGTTCCGCAAGAACATCGCCGCGCTGAATGCCAAGCGCCAGGCTGCCGGTCGCCCGGTCACCACCGCCTATGTGGGGCTGCATGAGGGCGAGGTGTTTTACGGCAATATCGGCAGCGACGAGCGGCTGGATTTCACGGTGGTCGGCCCTTCGGTCAATGAAGTGAGCCGCATCGCCTCCATGTGCTCGTCGGTGGATCGGCCACTGCTGACATCGACCGCATTCCAGACCGGGCTCGACAGCGCCGGCCGCAAATATCTGGTCTCCACCGGACGTTATGCATTGCGCGGCATCGGCCGGGCGCAGGATCTCTACACGCTTGATCCCGAGATCGGCAGCGATGAGGTCGTGCGGGGCGGTTATGAGCGCTATCTCGCACGCTGATCAGGGCGCCGGCACAGGCGCGCGCATCGCATAGAGCAGGACCGCGAGCAGGCAGCCGCCGGTCAGGACGATCCCCAGCGCCAGCAGGGCGTCCGGCACGATGGTCGCGACCAGAAACACGCCGATCGCGGCGCCCGTCATCTGCCAGAAGCCGAGTAGCGCGGAGGCCGCGCCGGCATGGGTCCCGAACGGCGACAGGGTCTGCGCGGTGCCGAGCGGATTCACCACGCCCATGCCGAGCAGGAAGATGCAGGTCGCTGCGATAAAGGTCGCGACATTGGCGTGCAGCACGGCCGCCGCAAGAAGGGCGACGCCGCCGACAAATGCAATGAGCAATCCGTAACGGATCGCGCGCTCCAGCCCGACGCGCGGAGCCAGGCGCGCCGCCAGCATGCCCGAGCCGAACACCACCATCACCGTGCCGGCGAAAAACAGCCCGAGCGCGATGGGCGTGAAGCCATAGCCCTCGATCAGCACGCGTGGCGCAGCGGAGAACAGCGAGAACAACCCGCCCATGATCAAGCTGACGGTGACAGCCGGAATCAGGAAATGCCGGTTGGTGGAGAGCTTGCCATAGGTGGTGCCGATGGCGATGGGATTGAGCGGGATGCGCGTGGCATGATGCGTCTCGCCGAGCACGACCGCGAAGGCGATCGCCGAGACCAGCGCGAAGATGCCCACAAAGACGAATTCCGATCGCCAGCCGAAGACGTGGTCGAGCCCGCCGCCGAGCAGCGGCGAGAAGCCCGGCGCTGCCGCCTGGGCGATCATCACGATGGTGAGCACGCGAGCCAATGCGGCGCCGCTGAACATGTCGCGTGCTATAGCGCGGGACAGGACCGAGGTCGCGCAGGCGCCCGCCGCCTGAATGGCGCGGCCAACCAGGAGCGCGGGCAGGTCGGTCGCCAGCCCGCACCAGACGCTGCCGGCGATGAAGACGGCGAAGCCGGCCAGCACGGGAAGGCGGCGGCCATAGCGGTCCGAGATCGGCCCGACCACCAGTTGGCCCAGTGCAAAGACCACAAGGAAGATGGTGATCGACGCCGTGACGGCCGGTGTGGTCACCTGCAGGGTGGCAGCCATCTGCGGCAGTGAGGGCAGCAGGATATTGGTGGCCAGCGTGCCGACTGACGCCAGTGCGGCGAGCACCGCGATCTGACCCGCGGTGGCGCCAGCCTGCTGTGTCGGGGTGTCGGCCGGGGCCGCGATCGCCTGGTCGGTCATATGATGGTCCTCATTCTTTTGAATGATGTACATCATATAACTCGGCCTGCAAAGGGGATGCCGGCTCAGTCGGATTGGTGCTCGGTGAAATGGCGAGAGCGCAGGCGCGTAGGATGGGTAGAGCGAAGCGAAACCCATCGGCAGAGCCCGCCGCATCGACGGAGTGATGGGTTTCGCTCCGGCGCTATCGCGCCTGCGCTCTACCCATCCTACCGGCTTTGCGTGTCAGTTCCCGTAGAGGTAATTCGGCAGCCAGAGCGTCAGGCCGGGCCAGATATACATCAGCACCATGCAGATGATGACGATGGCCATATAGGGCATCATGCCGGCGAAGATCTGGTTCAGCGTGACATGCTTCGGCGCGACGCCTTTTAGGTAGAAGGCGGACATCGCCACCGGCGGCGACAGGAATGCCGCCTGCAGGTTCACGAACACCAGCACGCCCCACAGGATCGGGTCGATGCCGAAATGTTTCAGCATCGGCAGGAAGATCGGCACGAAGATCACGATGATCTCGGTCCATTCCAGTGGCCAGCCGAGGATGAAGATGATCGCCTGCGACAGGATCATGAATTGCAGCGGCGTGAGATTCAGCGACAGCACCCAGCTTTCCAGCAGGGCCTGGCCGCCGAGAATGGCGAACACCGCTGAGAACAGCGCCGATCCCACGAACAGCCAGCACACCATGCTGGTGGTCTTGGCCGTGAGGAACACGGCTTCCTTGGTGCGCTTCCAGTCCAGCGTGCGCGCCTGGAAGGCGAGCAGGAAGGCGCCGGCAGCACCGACCGCGGCGGACTCCGTCGCCGTGGTGATGCCGAGCAAGATGACCGCCAGCACCACGGCAGTGAGGATGCCGAGCGGCATCACCGAGGATGTCAGCAGCCGCAACACCTCGAATTGTTCGGCGCCCATGGTCCAGTAGTAATAGAACAGCATCAGCGCGATGATGGCCGCGGTGAAGGCGAAATACGTGTAGAACTCCGGGGATGGGCCGACATAGGCAGGCGCGGTGCTGGTCTGTAGCTCGGCATTGCCCATTTGCTGCAGCTGTTCCGGCTCGCTCTCCTGCGACGACCCCGATTGCGATGAGCCCAACTCTTCCAGTTTCTCCTCGACGGGCTCGGTCTTGCCGGCATCACCCGTCTGCACGCGTTCGGTGATGGCAGCGGGTGCAGGGGCGTCCGGCTGTGGATGGATGACCACGTACCACCACGCCGCCCACAGGGTGGACAGCGCGAGGATCAGCGGCACCAGCGCAAAGCCGAGATTCTTCAGGATCGTGCCATAGCTGATCCGTGCACCGTCCATGGTCAGCGCCATGGCGCGCGCCGGAGCCACTGTCGCCGTCAGCAGAGCCGGCAGCATCTTGTGGGAATAGGCCTGCTGCAGGTCTGAAATCCACGGCCGCACCGGCACGCGCGTTTCGCTCTCCGGCAGCTTCGGCGCGATCTTCGGATTCAGCAGCGCCCAGCCGATGATGTAGACGAGATAGAGGAAAGCCAGGAAGAAGCCGGGGAACATCGCAGCGGCATAGAGCTTCACCACGGACTGCCCGGCCACAGCGGCATAAACGATGATCATCACCGAGGGCGGGATCAGGATGCCGAGCGTGCCGCCGGCGGTGATGACGCCCGAGGCGAGCTTCACGTCATAGCCGGCCTTGAGCATCGGATTGAAGGCGATGACGCCCATCAGCACGACGACGGCGCCGACGAGACCGGAGGCGATGCCCCAGAAGGTGCAGACGATCAGCGTCGCCACGGCCAATGATGCCGGCACGCGGCGGAACGCCAGCTGGATCGAATAGAACATCTTATCGACCAGTGCGCCGCGCTCCATCACATAGCCCATCAGCACGAAGAGCGGGATGGAGATCAGGACGTCATTGGTCATGGCGCCATAGGTGCGCTGGACCATCAGGTCGAAGATGTGGTTGTCGGCCCAGGACTCGCCGGCGCGGTAATAGGCGAAGAAGCCGAAGAACATGCCGAGGCCCATCAGCGTGAACGCCGTGGGGAAGCCCAGCATGATCACGACGACGATGAGGCCGAGCATCAGGAGGCCGAGGGCGGGATCGCTCATTTGTGGGTCTCCCCACCCATGCCGCGCTGGCGCGCTGCTTCCTCGATATCCTGCGCATGCGCGATTGCATTGCGGCGGGTTTCTTCATCGACATGTTCGGATAGCGCGAGCTGCTCCTCCACCACGTCGATCTCGGAGACGTCCTTGAGCCGGCTCGGCCACACACCGGTCTTGAGGCAGATCGCGGCGCGCGCGATTTCGGCGATGCCCTGCAGCAGCAGCAACGCGCCTGCCAATGGGATCATCGCCTTGAAGTGATAGACCGGCGGGCCATTGGCCGTAACATTTGAATGTTCGCGGATGCGCCAGCTGTCGCCGGCATAGTCCCAGCCGGCATAGACGAGGGCGGCGATGCCCGGCAGGAAGAACACGATGTAAAGCACGAGGTCGAGCGACGCCTGCGTGCGCGGCTTCATCGACGAATACAGGAAGTCGCCGCGCACATGTCCGTTCTGCGCCAGCGTATAGGCACCGCACAGCATGAACAGCGTGCCATAGAGCATGTTGGAGGCGTCGAAGATCCATGCCGTCGGCATGTTCAGCATATAGCGCTTGAACACTTCGGCGCAGACGAGGCCCATCAGTCCCAGAATAAGCCAGGCCGCAGCCTTGCCGGCGAATGTACTGATACCGTCGATGGAGTGCAGGAAACGCTCGGCAGTCATTGCATGGAGGCCAATCTGGAAGAGCAAGGGCAGGCGAAATGCGATCGGCAATAGCGAAGCATCATCCGGGAGGTGGTCCCGGATGATGCGATATCGGTTGGCCTGCTGGCCTTACGTCCGCTTCTTCGCGTTCGGTCCGAAATAGTGGTTATAGGCCATGCGGCGATTGACCACCGTGTCCTGCTCCCACTGCGTCGCGCGCTTGGCGAAGGCCAGCTGCGACTCGACGATCTCCTTGAATAGCGGGTTCTCCGCCGACTTCTTGGCGACCACCTCGTCATAGGCCTCGAGCTGCTTCTGCAGGATCGAGTCCGGCGTCTTGTAGAACTTCACCTTGTCCTTGCTCTGCAGGTCCGCATAGTCCTGCGAATAGCGGTCGATGGCCTTCCACGACATCTCCTGACCGGCAGCATCCGCGGCACCCGCGATGATGGCGCGCAGCTTCTCGGGCAGAGCGTCGTATTTGGTCTTGTTGAACAGGATCTCGAACTGCTCGGCATTCTGGTGATAGCTCTGCAGCATGCAGACCTTGGAGACGTCGGCAAAGCCGAGAATGCGGTCCGACGAGGCATTGTTGAATTCGGCGGCATCGAGCAGGCCGCGATCCATCGCCGAGACGATTTCGCCGCCGGGCAGCGCATTCACCGCAGCGCCGAGGCCGGTGAACACGTCGATGGAGATGCCGACGGTACGGAATTTCACGCCCTTGAGGTCTTCGGCCTTCTGCACCGGCTTCTTGAACCAGCCCAGCGGCTGTGTCGGCATCGGCCCGTAGGGCAGCGACACGACATTCGCATTGATCGAGGCGTAGAGCTTGGCCAGCAGCTCCTTGCCACCGCCGAATTTGTGCCAGGCCAGCAGCATGTTGGCGTCCATGGCGTAAGCGGGACCCGAGCCCCACAGCGCCAGCGCGGTCTGCTTGCCGTAGTGATAGACCATCACGCCATGGCCACCGTCGAGCGTGCCTTTCGACACCGCATCGAGCAGGCCGAAAGCCGGCACCACAGCGCCCGCCGGCAGCACCTCGATCTTGAGGTCGCCGCCGGTCATGTCATTGACCTTCTTGGCGTAGTCCTGCGCGTATTCGTGGAAGATGTCCTTGGCCGGCCAGGTGCTCTGCCAGCGCATATTGATCGGACCGGTGCTCTGGGCGAGGGCCGGTGCCGCAACAGTTGCGGCTGCGCCGGCAGTCGCGACCTTCAGAAAGCGGCGGCGGGACGGAGTCCTGTCCTTGGTGTTGGTCATCGTGTTCTCCCCGAGTGGTCGTCCTTTGCGGACTGACCTTGTTGATTGCGGTCAAGACAAAGGCTTGCCCGGTGCTTTGGCAAGAAACATCGCCTCGCTGCGACGCTTGGACGCGGCATAACTACACTAACAAGACGTGCTGCAATGCGGGGAGTGCATCAGCGAAGGCTGAACTACAGACGAACTACACAACAGCTATTAGACTTTCGTTGGAAGCGCGTCGGGCAGATCGACCGCCATGTCCGGCTGCCGCGTCAAGGCGACAGCGGGCGAGTTCAGAATCACCAGAGCCTGCCAGGCAAAGCCGGCGACGGCGAGATAGAGGCAGGCCTCGGCGTGGTAGAGCCCGCCGACCACCGCCGCGATGCCGGTGCCGATCGGCCGCGCGCCATAGCTCAGAATATTGATGGCGGAGACCCGCCCGAGCAGGCTCGGCGGCGTCACCGACTGGCGCAGCGTCGCGGTGGAGATCACCCAGAGGATCGGCCCGGCGCCGAGCAGGAAGAAGGCCAGCCCGGCCAGCACCGGCGAGGGGACCCAGATCGTGAGCGCCATCACAAGCGACGACACGAAGCCGGTGACGGGACCGAGCGCGATCACCGTGCCGAAGGGCAGGTGCTTCATCACCCGCGTCGCCGACAGCGCGCCGATCATCATGCCGACGCCATACATGGCCAGCGTGATGCCGACACCGGTGGCCGTCAGGCCAAGATGGCGCACGGCATAGGGCACGAAGACGGCAAGCGTCATGAACAAGACCGAACTGAAGATGAGCTGGACGGTGAAGACCGGTCGCAGCAGCGGATGCCGCGCGACGAAGGATAGCCCTTCCGCGATGTCCTGCATTGGCTTGCGATGCCGAACGGGCGCGCGTGCGGGTTCATGGAGACCGGCGAGGCAGATCACGGCGAGAACGGAAAGCGCCGCGGCAACGCCAAACGCGAGCGCCGCGCCAATAAACCCTACCAGCGCGCCGCCGACCGCGGGGCCGCCGGCGAAGGCCACCGTGCGGGCCAGCTCGATCCGCGCATTGGCGGCGTTCAGGAATGCCGGCGCAACGAGCAAGGGCACCAGCGATGGCGCCGCGACGCTGTAGACCACGGTGCCGCAGACGGCGACAAAGCCGAGCGCGGCCAGCAGCGGCATGGTCATCATCCCCCACCAGATCAGCGCCAGCGTGATCAGCAATGCCGCCGCGCGCAGCGCCTCGGCACCGGCCATCAGCACCCGTCGCGACATCCGGTCTGCAAGCAGGCCGGCCGGAATGGCGAACAGGATGAAGGGCAGCGTCAGCGCCGTCTGCAACAGGCCCGTCTGGCCTTCTCCGGCGCCGAGCAACAACACCGCCACGATCGGCACTGCAGCCAGCGCGATCTGTTCGGCCGATTGCGCCGCGAGGTTGGACCAGGCGAGGCGATTGAAACCGGGAGGCAAGCGGTTGGCCGGGGCGTTGGTCATGGCGGATCCTGATGTGCAGGGGTCACCATGGCGGAGCCAACAGATCGCAGCCACCCGATTACCGAGAAGTGGCGGATCGCGCAGCTGCCATCATCGGGCCGCGCAGACATCGTCAGCAGATGATGGAACGGCACTCTCAGGCCGGCGTGGTTTCGACACCTCAATCTGGGCGCGCTGACATGCGTGAGTGGGTCTGCCCTGTCGTCGTCGCGATCCAGATCCCAATGGCCACGGCCAATATGCCGGCAATCAGAGGCCAGCCGATGGGCTCGCCCAGAAGCACGGCCCCCACCGAGGTCGCTGCGATCGGGTTGACGGTGATGGAGATCGTGACGCGTGTCGGTGTCGTTCGGCTCAACGCGTAGGACCACAGAAAGAATGTCAGCGCGCTACCGAACAGGCCGAGATAAAGCATGGCCGACCACTGAGGCAGACCGAAATGCGCGACAGGCGCGAAGCTGCCCTGTATCGCCGATATGCAAACGAGACAGAGTGCACCGACGCCCATTCCCATGGTCGTGAATTGTAGTGGTCCCGAACGGCGAATGAAGGGCCGCGACCATACGCTGTAGAAGGCCATGCAGACTGCGGCGCAGAGCATCAGGGCATCACCACGCCAGGCGCCCGGCGGCACGGATGTGAGGCCCGACAGCAACGCCAGTGCGACGCCCGTCATGGCGATCAGCACACCCGTGGTCTTGCGTGGGGTCAGGCGCTCCACGCCGAGGCAGGCGGCGACCACCATGGTCAGCAGCGGCAGCGTGGACAGCGCCAGCGAGCCGCGCGCTGCTGTTGTAAAAATCAGCGATGCATTGAACAGGATCGGGAACAGCGCGAAGAACAGTAGGCCGAGGCCGCCGACCGCCGCCCAGTCGGCGCGTGCCGGCCATTTGGCTTTCTGCGCAAGGGCGACCGGCAACAGAAAGGCGAAGCCGAAGCCGAAACGAAACGCGCCGATCGCAGGCGGATCGACAGTATCGCGCACGAAACGGGTGACGCCGATCGACGCCCCGCCAAGCGCGCTCGACAGCGCGGCAGCGAGCACGCCCACGAACTCACCCATTGCGGTTCCCTCAACATTTCCAGTTGCGCGAGCCTAGCGATGGGATCAGCATCACCAAATCGAGTTTCCATGATGCTTCTTATCAATATTCGAAATGAGCACGCCCGTTCTCGATCCTGATCTTCTCAAGGCGTTTGTTGCGGTGGCCGACCACGGCTCGTTCACACGTGCCGCGGCAGCGCTAAACCGCACCCAGTCGGCCGTCAGCATGCAGATCAAGCGCCTGGAGCAAGTGATCGGGGCCGAACTATTTTCGCGCAGCAAGGTCAATGTCGCGCTCAGCGCGGCGGGGGAGGGACTGCTTGTCTATGCACGACGCATCCTGCATCTGAACGATGAAGCGCTCAGCCGGCTGCGCGAAGGCGCCATCGAGGGCGTGGTGCGGATCGGCGTGATGGACGACTATGGCAGCGTCGTCATGCCGCCGCTGCTGTCGCGCTTCGTCAGCCGATATACGCGGATCCATGTGGAGATGGAGACAGGTCTGACTGGCGCGATGATCGGCAGGCTGGGAAAGTCGTTCGATCTCGTCATCGCGATGCATCCGGAAGGCTCGGGCGAAGGCCAGTTCCTGCGGCGCGAGCAGGCGATGTGGGCCGGCGGCGCATCGCATGCGGCCGAGACGCTGGACCCGATCCCGGTCGCGCTCTATCCGCAGGGATGCCTGTTCCGCAAATGGGCGACGGAAGCGCTCGATCGTGCAGGGCGCCCCTGGCGTATGGCGTTCGTGAGCCATAGTCTTGCGGCAGTCGAAGCCGTCGTCGCGCAAGGCCTTGCTGTGACCGTCGTGAAGTCCGGCACTTTTCCCGCGCGGCTTCGTGCGCTCACCGATCGCGACGGAATGCCCGTCCTGCCTGGTGCCGACATCCGGCTGCATCGCGCATCGAACATCTCGCGCTCGGCATCCTTGTTGGCTGACGAAATCTGCCAGAGCCTGTCCAGGCCCGAGCCAGGCGTCGATTCACTGATCGGCCGCGGCCGGCTCGGGTCGTGACACGACATAGCTGGCCGAGCCCAGCATGATGATCGCCACCGCTGTCGCGAGCATCCAGCCGGGTCGGGCCTGCGTCCAGAACACGGCATATCCGATCGTCATGCCGGTCACTGCCATCCATTTGGCGCGGCGAGGGATCGCGCCTTGCTCGCGCCAGCGTCGTAGGCTCGGGCCGAAGCGGGGATGATTGAGCATCCATGCTTCAAGGCGCGGTGACGATCTTCCGAAACACCATGCTGCGACAATCAGAAAGGGCACGGTCGGCAGCAGGGGCGTCACGATTCCGATGACGCCGAGCAACAGCATCACGCCGCCAGCGCAGAGAAACGCAACCCTTTTCATACCGCCCGTCTTTCGCCCGTCAACGTTCTGGTCCCACGCCCCGATGTGATGCTGGCCGGTTTATATGGGCGGTGAACGTGAATGGGAATATCGGCGGACCCGGTCGGTCAGCCTTTCCTGGCCGGATCGCGCTTCTTGCGCTCGCGCAGATCGTGCACGCCCGCGCTGCTGCGTGGATCCTGCCCGTTTGGGAAGATGTGGTGCTTCTGGATCTTCTGCGTGCCGGTGGTCGGCAGGCTGTCCACGAACAGCAGCCAGCCCGGCGACTTGAAATAAGCGAGCTCGCGGTTGCAGTGCTGGAACAGGGTCTCGGCCGCGCCGTCCGCCGTTTGCGGATCGGACAGGACGACGCAGGCAAAGACCTCTTCCTCGCGCAACTCGTCAGGGACGGCCAGCACGGCGACCTGTTTGACGAGATCGTGCGACTGCAGAACAGCTTCGATCTCGGCGGCCGCGATATTCTCGCCGGAACGCCGGATGATGTTCTTCTTGCGGTCGACGAAATGGAGCATGCCGTCGTCATCCTGACGCACGGTATCGCCGGTGTGAAACCAGCTGCCACGCCAGGCATCGACCGTCGCTTTCTCATCCTTGAGATAGCCCGAGAAGAAATGGCGGCGCGGCGTTTCCGCATTGTAGCGGATGACCATCTCGCCGGGCGAGCCGCGGGCCACGTCATTGTCGTGTTCATCGATCACGCGCACCTCGACGCCTGCAGCCGGGCGCCCGAATGCCCGCGTGCCGACCTGGCGCGGCGCTTCGTGATCGAGCAACACCCGAACCATTTCGGTCATGCCCCAGATCTCGATCAGCGGCAGATTGAAGCGTTTTTCGAACAAGGCATGGAGTTGCGGTTCGGCGCCCGCGCCGATGCCGAAGCGGACGGAATGATCGCGCTCCTCGGCACTGGGCGGCATGTTGAGCAGCAACGGGACGATGACGCCGAGATAGTGGATGATGGTTGCGCGTGTCTGCGTGACCTCGCTCCACCAGCGCGTCGGATTGAAGCGGTCAGGCTGGATCTGGCAGCTGCCGGTTAGCATCACGCAGTGGAAGGACAGGATCGACGAATTGACGTGATAGAGGGGCAGGGGATTGTAAAGCCGCTCGCCCTCGGGACGAAACGCCGCCAGATGCCCGCGTGTCGCATACCATGCGCCGGAGGCAAGCTCATAGCCGTGCGACAGCATGCATCCCTTGGGCCGGCCGGTGGTGCCGGATGTGTAGAGAACGCTTGCTTCGGTCTCGCTGGTGACAGGATCGGTGCGCGCGGGTTTCGCTGGCACCGGCAGCGAAGACAAATCGTCAAATGGAACGATTGGCGCCTTGTGGGCACTGATGGCCATGCCGGCATCGAGCTGTTCGCGACGCTCGTTGGAGACGATCGCCAGATCGGCCTCGGAATTCTCCAGGAGATAGGCGATCTCGCTGGCGCGATAGTCGGGATTGACCGGAACGCAGGAAATGCCGAGCGTGTTCAGTGCGAGCTTGTGCAGCAGATGCTCGGGCCGGTTGTCGAGCAGCATCGCAATGCGATGGCCGTGGCCGAAGCCGCGAGATTTGTAGGCCTCGCAAAGCTGCTGCACCTCCCGTGCGGCGGTGGCGAAATCGATCTCGTAGCCTTGCTGGTGATAGGCGCGATGCGGGCCGACCGGGGCCGCCAGGAAGGGGCGGGGGCCATAGGCCGCTGCAGCCAGCTGGAAGGCTTCGCCGATTGTCGTGCGGTCATCGATCGCGATCACTGTGGCGTCCCCCTCGATGAAGCATCTGTGGGTTTCACCATATGCGCGGTGTCCACTTATCGAATTCAAATCATCACACGGATCATTCTGTCGCGCCCGGTTTACGTGGCAATGCAGTCCGTGGTCGTCCATCACGATACCTACACACCGCGAGATCATAAAGCCGTTCTCGCCGCTTATGAGGAAGCGTATCGGAAATTCCGCGATGGGCAGCAGATGAGACCGAAAACTTGGTCGGGCAGCGTCGTCAAGGCCATGACAAGCATGGACTATATGGGCGGCCGCCAGAATCTTCGTCCGTTTGTGGAAGCGGCCGGATACAAACTGTCCTAACACCCGACAGGAGGCTCAGGCTGGATGTCCCTGGATAGGAGAGGTGAGATTGCACGGGGTGTGATTGAAATCGATGCCCCAAGCCGTCCAGATGCACTTGCAAGTGAGTTGCAATAAGCGGCGTTTTCGGCCATTTTGCTAACATGGATGCCAAATCGCCCGCTGCCGCTGCTGAACCGTTGAGTTCCACCTCCGCGCCTGCCGTCGAACTGCCCGGCTGGCGGTCGAGCGGGGGCGATCCGTCGCTGGCGGGCATGTTCGGCTCGGTGCGGACGGTCAAGAACGGCTCGTTCTGGCGCAAGCTGGTGGCGTTTCTCGGCCCCGGCTATCTCGTCGCCGTCGGCTATATGGACCCCGGCAACTGGGCCACTTCGCTCGCCGGCGGCTCGAAATTCGGTTACGCGTTGCTGACGGTGGCGCTGGTCTCCAACCTGATGGCCATCGTGCTGCAATCGCTCTGCGCGCGCCTCGGTGTCGGAGCGGGCAGGGATCTTGCCCAGGCGTGCCGCGATGCCTA
The DNA here is from genome assembly GCF_018279705.1 of Tardiphaga alba. NCBI lineage: Bacteria > Pseudomonadati > Pseudomonadota > Alphaproteobacteria > Hyphomicrobiales > Nitrobacteraceae > Tardiphaga > Tardiphaga alba. The sequence continues at coordinate 3,583,778 of NZ_CP036498.1, read as the reverse complement.
TCCAAAGCCGGTCGCCTGGCTGCTGTGGATCTCGGCGGAGATCGCCATCACAGCGACCGACCTCGCCGAAGTCATCGGCACCGCCATCGGCCTCAATCTCCTGTTCGGCATTCCGCTTGAGATCGGCGTCATCATCACGGCGGCCGACGTGTTTCTCATCCTCGCGCTGCAGGCCTATGGCTTCCGCTGGATCGAGGCCTTCGTCGTCGCGCTGCTCGGCGTCATCGCGGCGTGTTTTGCGATCCAGATCGCCATGGCCGATCCCGATTGGGGGCAGGTGATCCGCGGCTTCGCGCCGACCACCGAGATCGTCAGGAACAAGGAGATGCTGTTCCTCGCTCTCGGCATTCTCGGCGCGACGGTGATGCCGCATAATCTCTATCTGCATTCCGGTCTGGTGCAGACGCGCGGCTATGGTCCAAGCGTGGAGGAGCGCAAGGAAGCCATCAAGCTGTCCACATGGGACTCGACGATCGCGCTGTGTCTCGCGCTGACCATCAATGCCTCGATCCTGATCCTCGCGGCCGCGACCTTCCACAAATCCGGCCAGACCGAAGTGGCCGAGCTCGATCAGGCGCATGCGTTTCTCGCGCCGCTGCTCGGCTCCAGCCTCGCGCCGACTTTGTTCGCCATCGCGCTGTTGTGCTGCGGGTTGAACTCGACCATCACCGCCACGCTGTCCGGCCAGATCGTGATGGAAGGCTTCCTGCGGCTGAAGATGGCGCCGTGGCTGCGCCGCATGATCACGCGCATGATCGCCATCGTGCCGGCGGTGGGCGTGACCATCTGGTATGGCGAGAAGGGGACGGGGCAGCTGCTCATTCTCAGCCAAGTGGTGCTGAGCCTGCAGTTGCCGTTTGCCGTGGTGCCGCTGGTGCTGTTCACCGCCAGCAAGCGCAAGATGGGCCCCTTCATCGCGCCGCGCTGGGTGACGGCGCTGGCCGTCATCACCGCGGTGGTGATCATCGCGCTGAATGTCAAGCTGGTGGTGGATTTCTTCTTCGGGTGATGTCGTAGCCCGGATGGAGCGAAGCGCAATCCGGGGACCGGCGTTTCAACTCGTTCTACAGTTCCTGGATTTCGCTTCGCTCCATCCAGGCTACAAAAGAGCTACTCCTCCGGCTCGCCCACCATTTCGCCGCGCTCGTCCACGCGCAGCCATCCACTCGGCGCCAGCCGCTGCTGCGGCAGATATCGCCCCTTGTAGTCCATCTTCTTGGATCCCTCGATCCAGTAGCCGAGATAGACGTAAGGCAATCCCATCTTCTTCGCGCGCTCGATGTGATCGAGGATCATGAAAGTGCCGAGCGAGCGCGCTTCCTCGCCGGGCTCGAAGAACGAATAGACCATCGACAGTCCGTCGCTCAGCACATCGGTGAGCGCGACCGCCAGCAGGTCCTCGCCACGTCCGGTGATGCCGCTGTCCGGCCCACGGCGGCGATATTCGATGATGCGGGTCTCGACGTGTGAGTCCTCCACCATCATCGCGTAGTCGAGTACGGTCATGTCGGCCATGCCGCCGTGGCGATGGCGCTGGTCGAGATAGGCGCGGAAGACGGAATACTGCTCGGAGGTCGGCACCGCGCTGCGCTGCTCGCCGATCACATCGGCATTGCGCGCCTGCACCTTGCGAAAATTGCGCGAGGGCTGGAATTCGTTGGCGACCACGCGCACCGAGACGCAGGCGCGGCACTGGTCGCAGGCCGGGCGATAGGCGATGGACTGGCTGCGGCGGAAGCCGCCATGGGTCAGGAGGTCGTTGAGATCGCCGGCCTTGTCGCCCACCAGATGCGTGAACACCTTGCGCTCCTGTCGGCCGGCCAGATACGGGCAGGGCGACGGCGCCGTCAGGTAGAATTGCGGGGTGTCGCGGGAGTGCTGGGTCACGGGTCGATATGGGGCTCCGAAGCAGGCAGGCACAGCATTGCGCCGACCGGGCTAACGGTCAATGAATTTACCGATCAGCCCGGTTGATCACCGTCAAATTCAGCCGGCGTAGCTGACCTTGGCCCGCGCCACTGACGCATTCACCACCACGGTTCCCAGCACGAGGTCGTGCAGCAGCTGCCGGCGGTCGTTGAGCAGGGCGACGATCAGCACCAGCGGCGTCAGCAGCGACACCGAGGCCCAGAACAGCACCGCATGGGCGCAGCCGAGGACGAAATAACCGGGCTGGCCCGAGAAGGTGCGCATCTGCACATCCATCATCCGCATGCCCCAGGTTGCGGAATGCGGTCCGCCCAGCGACATCCCATAATACACGATGGGCCAGATCACCGTGGCCGGCGAGATCAGCCAGAACAGGCCCCAGCCGAGGCCGAAGGTGACGACGCCGAACACCGCGATGAACACGCAGGCCAGAATGATCGGGATGGTGATGACCACCGCGTCGATCAGGAAGGCGACCATGCGCCGCGCCAGCACGCCCTGGAACAGGTCGGGCTGCGCATAGGGATCGAACGCATAGGCGCGGGGCGGCGCGCCGTTGCTGCGCCAGGTATCACCCTGCTGGCTGTCGTTGCGCGGACCGGTGTCGGACATGGATGGCTCCTCCCTCATCACAAGGGATCACATGGAGATGATCAGGGGAGGGTACAAGTGCGACGGGATCACACCTGCTTCGCCAGCGCGTCGAACAGCGCAAGGTTTAGCCGCTTGAGGTCGTTGTTCACCGGTTCCGGCTGCGACGAGAACTTTGCGACGGTCATCTCTGCGCGCGGGTCCACATAGAGCATCTGTCCGTGGATGCCGAGCGTGAAGAAGGCGCCGCTGGCATTGCCGGTCTGATACCATTTGTTGCTGTAGCGCCCCGCGGGCAGCCATTCGACACCCGGACCCGCCTGCCAGGCCTCCGTGGAGCCGTGGGCAATGGTGTCCTCCACCCAGGCGTCGGAGAGGACGCGTTGTCCATTCGCCATGCCGCCGTAGCGCATCAGCTCGCCGATCCGGGCGAAGTCGCGCGGCGTCATACAGAAGCCGCCGCCGGTGCGGGCGAGGCCGGTGGCATCCACCGTGATATAGGCATCCTGCCGCGCGCCGATCGGTTGCCACAGGCGCGCCGAGACAAAGTCGTTGAAACGCTGGCCGGTCGCGCGTTCGATCACGAGGCCGAGCACGTCCGAATTGGGCGAGCAGTAGTGAAATGGCCCGCCGTGATCCCCAGAGGCGCCCTTTTGCAGCGTGGCTAGGAAGGAGATGAGTGAGTCGGGCGTGTCGCCGGGCACCGCCGGCTCGAGCAGGCCGGCGCGGCGATAGCGGGCGAAATCGCCGCGCGGGTCGAGATAAGTCTCGGAGAAATCCAGGCTCACCCGCATGTCGAGCACGTCGCGGAGGCGCGCATCCGCATAGGCTGATGATGCGAGCTCGGGAACGTAATGCGGCACGGGCGCATCGAGATCGATCAGCCCGTCGCCATGCACGATGCCTGCGACCACCGCCGTCACCGACTTGCTGGACGAGAACAGGATGTGCCGCGACTGCAGCGTGAAATTCGGCGCGTGAAAATCGGCAGCGATGCGGCCGGATTTCATCACAACGAGGGCATCGGTGAACGTCTGGCGCAATGCGTCGGCGATGGTCAACGTGTTGCCACCGAATACGAGTGTCTGACGGAGGAGATCGCCGGGATCGACGGCGGCGTCCTCCACCAGCCCCGGTGTCGCCGCGATACGTGCGGTCGGAATGAGTTCGGAGACGTGGCGAAACGCCCAGACATTCCACGGCGTCTGCCGCCAGTTGTCGAGACGGACATCGCTGCGGGCAAAGCCATAGGCTGCTTCGAAGGCGGATAATGCGGCAGGGAGTGTCATGCCAGTTGCGTCCTTCCGCCGACCAGGCAGCCGACCGGCGCGTCACCGGCAAAACCGAGGCGCACGCCGATCTCGGACAGCGCGCCGAGTGGCCGTCCCTGCAGCACGGTGATGCGCGCGCTGTCGGCGGAGACAAGCTTGTTCTTCAGCAGCCCGAAGGCCAGCGCAGCCGCGGCGATGCCGGTGGCGGCGTCTTCCGGATAGCCCGACGATTTTGGAAACTGCCGCGCTTCGAAACGACGTTCGCTCTCGCTGTGGATCGCATAGGGATAGAGCCCGGTGGAGCCGATGCTCTCGCAGCAGGCTTCGGTGGTCGGCATGATGGTTTGCAGGTCGTTCAAAAGCTCCACGCTCTTCATCGGGATCAGCGTTTTCACGCGCGAGGTGACGGCATTCTGCAGGGGCAGGTCGAGCAGGTCCGCGCGGGTGATCCGCAGTGCTGAAAGCACGGCATCTTCCTGTTCTTTCGTGAGATCGACGACTTTCCCCACCGGCTGGGTGATCTCCACGTAAGGGTCTGCGATATCAGCCGTATCGACAAAACCCGTCACCGGCCCGCTGCGGGTCTCGATGCGAATTTGGTTTGAGCCGAGCTGCCCCAGCGTCGCCATCGTCCACAAGGCGCCGATGGTGGCGTGGCCGCACATTTCCATTTCATGGCGTGGCACCCAGAAGCGGAAGATGTAATCGGAATCGCCGCTGGCAGCCGGCAGCACGAAGCCGGATTCATGGCCGTAGTCGGCGGCGATGCGCTGCATGTCCGATGGCGCGAGGGCAGAGGCATCGACCACGATGGGGCAGGGATTACCGCCCGCGCCCTGATGCGTGAACACGTTGACGAGAGTAACGGCGGTCATGATGGAGAAATCCCGTTGGAAATACTCGTCATTGCGAGGAGCGAAGCGACGAAGCAATCCAGAAGGCGGCAAGCGCCGTAAGAACTGGATTGCTTCGTCGCGAGGGCTCCTCGCAATGACGGGCTTTGTGAACGAGACTACGCGGCATGTTCGCCACCCCGCGCGACCCAGCGGGCCTCAATGCGTGTCGGATCGGGCCATCCGGCGGACATCGCTCGGCGACAGGCCGGCGGCGCGGCGCATCAGCCGCGCAAGTGCCGAGCCAGAGTCCAGGCCCACACGCCAGGCGATCTCGCCAACCGGCAGATCGGTGGTCCCCAGCAATGCGCGTGCACGCGTGATCCGCTCGCGGTCGTGATAGTCGCCGATGCTCATGCCGGTCTTGTCGCGAAACAGGCGCGTCACGTGGCGGCGTGACAGGCCGAACGTCTCGGCGAGGTGATCGAGCGACAAAGCGTCGGAGACGTTGGTCGCGATATAGGCTTTCACCTCGGATACCAGCGCATCGCCATGCGCGGCTGCACTCGGCATCGCCAATGGATCGCCGCGCTCGATCTGCGCGAGACAATCAATCAGAAGCGCCGAAACCAGATGCCCACGGATGGACTGCGCCGCGCGATCTGTGAGATCGCTGGCCTGGCACAGGCCGAGCAGCACCCGCATCTGCGGCGTGGTGCTGAAAAATGTCGGCACATGGAGTTTTGCGCGGATGCGGCTGAGCGAGCCGAGCCGCGCTTCGATCGCTGCCAGCTGGTCGTCGCTCGTATAGATGGCGAGGTGATCGTGGCCGCCCCGGCGCGCCGATGTCTGGTGCGACAGCGTCGCGGGCACCACGGCGAATTGCGCTTCGCTGAGCCAGTTGCTGGCCGTGCGGCTCTCATCGCGAAAATCCACCGCGCCGATGCGCGGCAGCATGATCATCAGGCAATCGTGCCAGTGCCACGGCGTATGATAATCGTCGCCGCCGCCGAGCAGGGCCAGGTGATCGTCATCGGATGCGAGAATGCGCGCATCCAATGATGTGTCACGCAGCGTCTGCAGGGATCGGAGCATCGCCGCCTCGCAAGTCTTATCGCCCAGCGCGGATCCGTTCCGCTGCTTCCGGCGCGAAGTAAGTCAGCACGCCATCGGCGCCGGCGCGCTTGAACGCGACGAGGCTTTCCATGATCACGCGATCGCGGTCGAGCCAGCCATTGTTGATGGCGCCCATGATCATCGCATATTCGCCCGACACCTGATACGCGAAGGTCGGCACCGCAAACGTGTCCTTCACGCGGCGGATGATGTCGAGATAGGGCATGCCCGGCTTCACCATCACCATGTCGGCGCCTTCAGCCAGATCGAGTTCGACCTCGCGGATCGCCTCATCGGAATTGGCGGGGTCCATCTGATAGGTGCGCTTGTCGCCGTTCAGGGCCTTGGCCGAGCCGATGGCATCGCGGAACGGGCCGTAGAAGGCCGAGGCGTATTTCGCCGCATAGGCCATGATCTGCACATCGCCGAAGCCGGCATCGTCCAGCGCCTCGCGGATGGCGCCGACGCGGCCGTCCATCATGTCCGATGGCGCGATGACATCGCAGCCGGCTTCCGCCTGCACCAGCGCCTGGCGCACCAGCACCGCGACGGTCTCGTCATTGAGAATGCGGCCACCCTGCAGCAGGCCGTCATGACCATGGCTGGTATAGGGATCGAGCGCGACATCGCAGAGCACGCCTAGATCGGGGAATTCCTTCTTGATGGCGCGCACCGACTGGCAGACGAGATTGTTGCCGTTCCAGGCCTCCGAGCCGGTCTCGTCGCGCAGCGCCGGATCGGTATAGGGGAATAGTGCGATGCAGGGGATGCCGAGCGCCACCGCGCGTTCGGCGTCGCGCACCACCTGATCGATGGTCAGGCGCTCGACACCGGGCATCGAGGCGATCGGCGTGCGCGCATTGTCGCCCTCGACCACGAACAGCGGCCAGATCAGGTCGTCGGTGGTGACGGCGTTTTCGCGCACCAGGCGGCGCGCCCATTCGCTCTTGCGGTTGCGGCGCAGGCGGGTGGAGAGGCCGAGCGAGGGAGCGTCATAGACGGAAGAGCGGGGTGCCTGTTCACGCAATTCAATGGGCCGCCCGAACTTGATCGCCATGATACCGTCTCCTGAACCAGTCACTTAAGTGGGTCCGCAATCTGGACTTGTTCCAAGTCTAGCATTTCTGGCCGGTCCCGTCACCGCGATCCTGTGTACGGGCAGGGCTGCAATGCATTGATTTCGCTGGCCCGCCGGGCCACAAAATGACCCATGAATCGACCCTTGTTCCAATTCCGCATGAAGGCGGCACCGTCGCGGGTGCGCGATGCCTGAGTCGAAGCCACGCGACGTCGGCGCGCGCGAGCCCGCCCGCGACCTCGGCCTGTCCGATGCCGCGATCTCCGCCGGGCGCATCGAAAGCGACGAAAACGTCTGGACCCGCCGCCTGGTGCTGTTCCTGCGCGTCATGGCGGCCGTTTCGATGCTGCAGGGCCTCTATCACTGGGCGCAGGTGACCGGCTTTGTCGGCACCGAGGACGATGCCTTCGAGGCCCAGTCCATGGCCTGGCAGTCCGCCACCATCTATTTCGCCGTCATCGAGCTGGTCAGCGCCGTCGGCCTGTGGCTGGCGACGCCGTGGGGCGCCGTGGTGTGGCTCACTACCGTGGTCTCCATGGCGGTGATCGAGCTGATGTTTCCCACCATCTATGGCGGCAACCTCATCGTGGTTGGTTTCCAGGCTGCGTTTCTTGCAGCCTATCTTGCGCTGGCATGGATGGCGGCGCGGGAACGCCCGCCATAGACTTCTTGTAGCCTGCATGGAGCGCAGCGTAATGCAGGGACCGGCGACATATTGATCCGCCGGTCCCCGGATTGCGCTGCGCTCCATCCGGGCTACGATTTCCGCGAAGACCGCAAAGAACGGTCCGCATCAAAGGGAGAAAACAGTGAGCCATCTTCGTTCCGGCGGCACCGTCGGCAGCCTTCTCGTCAGCGCCATCGCCCGTTACGCCGACCAACCCGCCATTGCCGATGGCACCACGCGCTGGACCTATCGCGAATATGGCGATGTGGTCGCGTGCTTCATCGGCCTGTTCCGCAGCCTCGGCCTGACCAAGACCAGTGGCCTGTCCGTGCTCTCCGGCAACCGCGCCGAGACCTGGGCCGCGATCTCCGCCGCCGCCATCATGGGCATCCGCTACACGCCGCTGCATCCCATGGCCGCCGAGGACGATCACGCCTTCATCGTGGAAGACGCCGAGATCGACGTGCTGATCGTCGAGGGCGGCAAATTCGCCGAACGCGGCAAGGCGCTGAAGGCACGCGTGCCGAGCCTCAAGCATCTGTATTCCTTCGGCGCGGTGGATGGCGTCCGCGATCTCCTCACCGAATTGCCCGCCATCAAGCCGGAGCCGCTGGTGGACGAGAGCCATGTGGACGACATCTGCTGGCTCTCTTACACGGGCGGCACCACCGGTCGCTCAAAGGGCGTGATGAACCCGCATCGCGTGGTGGTCGCCATGTCCCTCGCCATCATTGCCGACTGGGACTGGCCGCGCGACATCCGCTATCTCGCAGCGACCCCGATCAGCCATGCCGCGGGGATCACCATTTTCCCGGTGATGCTGCGCGGCGGCTTTACGCGACTGGTGCAGGGTTTTGACGCCGAGACCTATCTGCGCGTGGTGCATGAAGAGAAGATCACCGCGACCTTCCTGGTGCCGACGCTGATCTATGCGCTCATCGATGCGCAGGAGTTGCGCAAGAAATACGACAGCTCGTCGCTCGACATGATCGTCTATGGCGCCGCGCCGATGTCGCCGGATCGCCTGCGCGAGGGCGTGCGTATCTTCGGCAATGTGTTCGTGCAGCTCTACGGCCAGACCGAAGCGCCGCAGATCATCACGACCATGCGCAAGATCGATCACGACGACACCAAGCCCGGCCGTCTCGGCTCCTGCGGCCGCGCCAATCCGATGGTGGAAGTGAAGCTGCTCGACAGCGATCTCAACGAAGTCGCCATCGGTGCGCCCGGCGAGATCTGCGTGCGCGGCTCGCTGGTGATGGACGGCTACTGGAAGCGCCCGGATGCCACCGAAGAAGTTTTCCGCGGCGGCTGGCTGCACACCGGCGATGTCGCGGTGAAGGATGCGGATGGCTTCTTCTATATCGTCGATCGCACCAAGGACATGATCATCTCCGGCGGCTTCAACATTTATCCGCGCGAGGTGGAGGATGCGTTGATGGCACATCATGCGGTGGCGTCCGCCGCTGTCATCGGCATTCCCGATGCGAAATGGGGCGAGGCGGTGAAAGCCTTTGTCGTGCTGAAGGCCGGTGCCAATAATTCCGTCGAGGAATTGCAGGCGCATGTGAAAGACAAGCGCGGTGCACCATGGTCGCCGAAGAGCATCGACTTCGTGACCGAGATTGCAGTGACGGGTCTCGGGAAGATCGATCGCAAGGCGCTCCGCGCGCCCTATTGGGAAGGCCGTACGCGGGGCGTGGCCTGACGTTGTAGCCTGCATGGAGCGGAGCGTAATGCAGGGACCGGCGATGTTTTGAAACGCCGGTCCCCGGATTGCGCTGCGCTCCATCCGGGCTACGCCCTCAGCCAGCCGCAAATCCCTTCAAATTTTCAGAAATTTATTCCCATTAACCCCGGTAACCCCTCGGTCACCCTAATGGGCCGGTGAGGAATCTTACCCCAATCTTTCGCATTTGAACGATCCTGTCCCGCATCCGGACAGGGGCGCGAACATGATGCGAACATCAGTCTCACATCGTGAATCAAAAACTGCAAAAAAGGCCTGTTTTTGTAGACTTAATCGACGATTTACCCTCGCAAATTCATGTTCTCTTTATCGTCTTTTTTAGGCGCTTCTTCAAAGCCGCCGCTTAAGTTGGGCCTATCAGACGAGACACAAGTTTCGTCGAATAAGTCGATAAAAACGACAGCAGGGGTAGTGTCATGATGAAGTCCGTTGCGACGGTGGAAAGCGTCGATCTCGTTCCCGGCCAGGCGCCGGTCCAGCCGCTCTATCTGGAAGCTCTCACGCTCGTCGAGCGTCTGCATCGCCGTCTGCTCGACGTCATCAAGGACGAGTTCGACCGCCGCGGCCGCGCCGACATCAATTCCGTGCAGGCGCTGCTGCTCTACAATATCGGCGACAAGGAATTGACCGCTGGCGAGCTGCGCACCCGCGGCTACTATCTCGGCTCCAACGTCTCCTACAATCTGAAGAAGCTCGTCGAACTCGGCTTCCTCGATCATCAGCGTTCGCGCGTCGATCGTCGCTCGGTCCGCATCCGCCTGACCCAGCAGGGCCAGGAAATCCGCCACATCGTCGAGGCGCTCTACGCCAAGCATGTGAAGACGGTGGAGCAGGTCGGCGGCATCTCGAACGAAGAATTCGCGACCCTCAACAAGTCGCTGCATCGCCTCGAGCGCTTCTGGACCGACCAGATCCTGTATCGCCTCTGAGAATTTTCGGACTCTAACTTCGACCCTCCAAGTCGACACTGCCGCTAACGGAATTTTGCCCTCCGAAAGCAACGCCGAAATGCACGCAAGATGCAGACGGCCGATCAAACGACAAAGGCGCCCCGCAACGGGCGCCTTTTTCTTTTGAGGGAATGCGGATCGCAGGATGGGGAGAGCGCTGGCGCTTTGCGCAGACACCGCGTGCATGCGGCTGAAGACGTTGAACGAAATCTCTCCAGATCAGACCAATAGCTACTGGAGATGATCTGATGAAGCGATTTTTGATTTTTGCGGCTCTCGTTCCACCTGTCGCACTGGCGATCTTCCTTGCGCCCGAAGCAACGGCGGCCTCGACAATCGGATTCATCTTCATGACATTGGCCTATGTGTACCCGATTGGGCTTGTCCCTGCGTCCATGACCGCTGCTGTGGATTGGTCGCTCTCCGGACAGTCGATCTATCTTCGCATGGCCGTGACGGTGTTGTTTGCAATCCTCCTTGCCGAGTTGATTGCTCGTCAACTGCTCGGCGTGTCGGGGTCACCAAAAGTCTGGCTGATGGGAGCCATTCCAGCTGCGCTATGTTCCTGGCTCGCGGGCAGGAAACCAGTATAAAGCGCTTTCTGCTATTCCCGGCTCGTTTTCCGCCGCTCGCATCGGTCGTTTTCACCGCCTCCGCGCGCAAGTGTCGCAAAAGCGCATATGCCGGGAACGGGTTAGATTGCCACGCGTACCGATGCGTTGCTGTCGCGACGAGAAACCGGCAAAACCGCCGCGTCCATCATCCCCGTTACGGCCGGTTGACACCCGGCATATGCATTGGGAAATGCCGGTGAGCTGGAAAGGTTGCGCCAGCTTCCACCGATCATCCAGCATACAAAAAGGCCCCGGCGAACCGGAGCCTTTTGTTTTCAGTCGCTGCTCGCCATTACACGAATGGCGTGCCGTAATAGTCGTCCACCTTGCGGGCGCGGCCGGTGTCCTGCCAGTCCCAGTCGGATTCGTTGCTATATTTCGGCGCACCCTGGAGCTGGTCCTTGGTCACATTGGTGAGATAGCCGCCGAGTTCGGTGTCGTATTTCAGCGCCTGCCAGGGCAGGGGATAGTGGTCCTCGCCGATGCCGAGAAAGCCGCCGAAGCCGAGCACGGCATAGGAGGCCTTGCCGCTGACCTTTTCCAGCATCACGCGCTCGATGGAGCCGATCTTTTCGCGGTCGCTGCCATAGACGGCGGTGCCTTCCACCTTGTCGGTGCCGATGAGATTGCCGGTTTCACGTTGAGCCATGATGTCCTCCCTTGATGTGTGTGTCGGTGAAACAAGGAGGAGTCCGCTTCGTTCCTGACCATCATGTCGCGGGCGGACATTCACGGGCTGACGACAAAGCGCGTCATGCGCAGGTCCACGAATGAACCTTCGCGGCACTGCCGCGACCATAGTTCATGTCTCATTTGATCGAAGATCTTCTGTTCCCCGTTTTACGCGCCATCCTGTGGCGCGGGGCGCGCCGGCTCGTGTTCAAGGCATTGACCTGGCTTGATGCGAAGATCGGAGGGCAGCGCATGAAGCTCCTGCTCGGCGGCGCGCTCGGGCTTGTGGCTGTTGTCGTCGTGCCGGTTTTCACCGCGCTTGTGGAATTGTTGATCCCATGAAATCCATCTTCATCATCGCCTCCGTGATCGGCGTGCTCGTCTCGACAGCTCTGTTCGTGATGGACAGGCTGACCGACCATGCGCTGATGTGGATGAGTTGGCAGATGCCGGGCATCGGCGCGGCCTTTCTGTTCTGGGGCGCCATCAGCGACTCCGCGGTGGCGGGCATGGCGGTCTGCCTTGTCGTCAATGCCGTCGTCTATGGCGCGGCCGCTTTCGCCACGCTGGCGGTTGTCAGGCTGCTCGCTTATCTCTGGCGCACTCAAGCCGCCTGACAAAGGCCGCAAGCGATAGCGACCATCATCCCCGCGCTGCGGCCAGCGTGGCGCGGACTTTTTCCGGCGATCCGCGCAGGCTGAGCGATTTGCCGTAGAGGCAGAGAATGGTGGCCTCGATATGCAGCCGTTCGCGGTCGCAGGCGCCGCGCGTGGCGATGATGGTTTCCCATTTGCCGTCCCAGAGATCGGCGGCAATCCGGCTGAAATAGGCTGTCATGGTCGACGGGGCAGGAGCATGGGGCCGGGGAGAGCCTAGGCCCATTGCTCGGTCACGGCGCGGATGCGCTGCATCGCCATCTGGAAATGCGTTTCGCGTTCGATTTCGAGAAAACGCTGCCGGTTGCGAAACGCCTCCAGCCGTTTCTGCATCTGCGCGTGGATGTCGGCATCCGACAGGCGCGGGGTTGAGCGCATGGGCGCGGCCTGCTGTACCGGTATGTCAGCGGGCGCCAGCGCCGCCACGCTTTGAACGAAGGCCAGCGTGTCGGCCAGTAATCTGTCGCGTTCTTCCTGCCAGCTCATGAGACCACCGAATCTGATTTCCAATCATCAGAAGGGTGGGCGGTTATGGGTAACGCACCCTCACCAAAAGCCTCACGCTTACTGATGGACCCATCAGGTGGCGTTGCGCATGGGTATTCATCTGCGCGGATGCGCGGCCCGCCGCGTGTTGAACCGCATGAGGTCGCACACGACTAATCATTTTGCCGGATCCGCAACATGGTTCAGAGCGCGTTCAAATCGACCGTGACGTTTGTCCGCGAGCTCGGCGTGGCCGCCATCGACTTCTTCGATCTCGATGACGTCTCCGAACTCGGCCCCTGTCTGTTCATTCTCGCGTGTATCGGGGCTGGTCTCGTGGCGCTGTGGCTCGGCACGTGATGGAAAGGATCGCGTCGTGAAGATGATCGCACTGGTCGCCATGCTGGCGATGCTTCTGCTGGGCGTGTTCGGCACCGATGCGAGTGTCGGCGGCCCCGTGGGCATGATGATGGTGGCGCTGGCCGCCATGCTGGCCACCGGCATTCACGATGCCGCCGCGCATGCGCGCGGCCCGCTCGGATGGATCGCCAGTCTTGTCGCCGCCTTTGTCGGCGGGATCGCGGCGGTGATCGTGTTCGGCATGGGTCTGATGGAAGCGATCCTGCCGATGCTTCATCTCGAGGGATCGCTGGCATCCTCGCAGCATCCGTTGAAGTATGTTCTGTTTGCAGCCATGGGCGGCATCACCGTGCTCGGCTCGTGGGGCGCGCTGCTGATCGTGGATCGGCTGCGACACATGACGGCACGTCGCGCGTCCCGCTGAAGGATGCCTCGGTCGGCCGGTCACGATGCACGCTGTTGCTGCATGAGGGATGGGAACGATGCGTTTGCCGCCGCGTCATCGTCGCATCGGGAGGTGCGGGTCGGTGAAGTTCGACGGCAATGACGAGGCCAAGGAAAACGAAATTCTCTCGGCGATCGTCGCCGTGTTACTCGCTGGCGCGATCACATTCGTCATCTGGGCGATCTTCGGCCAAAGCTAGTTTCGACCGAAAAGAAAAGGGCTGCACGCGGGTGCAGCCCTTGATGTCGAATTACTTGTTCATGCCGCCTTTGGTCATCTGGCCATCGCCATTCTTGTTGGCGCCGCCCATATTGTTGTTCTTCGACATGCCGCTGGTGCCCATATTATCCTTGGTCATCGCGCCTTTGGGCTGATTGCCTGGTGCCATGCCGGCACCGGGTGTTTTGGTCTGGTCTGCGGATTCACCTGTCATCGCTGCACCGCCTTTGCCCTGGCTGGACTGGGCAACGGCAAGGCCGGACGACAGCAGGATGGCGCAAGCGGCGCCGACAATGATCTTCTTCATGGAAGTCTCCTTCGGTTGACGTTCGCCGCGACAATCCCGCATCGCTGGTGACGTTCCGGCTTAAGCGCGGTCCGAAGTAATAATGTTCTCGGAACATCAGGACGATGAGAAGCGACTGCTATCGGATGCGACGCAGTGGTTCTGGAGCAATTCCTGGTCGGACGCCGCGCCGCCTTATTCCCCACCTCTCAGCGACTCCATGCCGCCCCATTCCGGAAATAGATTCCCGGTGATGGAACCAAGTTCCGCCGGTTCGCTTATCCCCGCATCATCGGAGATCGAGCCATGCTGGTCGAACGCGGTCTGAAAGTGATGAATGTCGAGGCCGTGGGCGATGCCTATGCGATCGCGGCCAATTTTCTGAGACGGTCCGGCGCCATTCCGGACACCTACATCACCAATGACCGGCTGCTCGAGATCATCGTGCAGATGTTTCATCGCGGCGAGGGCAACAAGCTTCGCCTCGCCAATCTGGCGATCGCCAAATTCCAGGCGGCGCAGGCGTGAAGCCTGATCCGTCCGGACTTCGATTTTGAATCTGCACCAGGGGACGACGACACATGCAACATGCCATCGACCGGATCATGCAAACCTACAATCTCATGGCCAACCGCGCCGAAGCCGCGAGCGACGAAGCGCGCGAGAAGGTGACCGGTTATCTGCAGTCGCTGTTTGAAGGCGGCGAGACCGACATGCACCGCCTCACGGTGTGCGGCCTGACTTACTTGCGTGAGCTCGATGGCAGCAACGATCCGGTGAAGGCCGGCTACACGGGTTTGTAAGCGTTGCGTTGAGTAGAGTTTAAAGCCGGCCGGGCAGGCGCTGCCATGGCCGGCTTTTTTGTGGATGAAGAAGATGCGCGGAGGCCTGCAGTCTCCCTCCCCGGAGCGAAGCGAATGGGGAGGGTCCGCCGATAGGCGGGGTGGGGTGGTTCACCACGTGACGTCCTTCCGTGGGGAGAGACCCCACCCGTCTTGAAGCTCGCTGGACGCTCGCTTCAAGCCACCCTCCCCACGGCGCCGCTGCGCGGCTTTGGGGGAGGGAAAAGACCCGCGCGAAATGGTTCCTATTTTGTTCTTGACTTAATTCCCTCATTGACTATGTTCCCTCTCGTCCCGCCTCACTGAGAGGGGTGGTTCGCGATCGTCACGATCTGCGAGGTGGGATGCGGTGACGCACTGCAGGCGTCAGGCGCGGCGGGAGGGCGACAGGGCGGCTGCCACAAGCGCCGTGAGTCATCTTTCCAAGGCGCTGGCGACGATGCCTCGGAGCGCCGGCCAAGTCGTGCCGTCCTGTGCCTAGAGGCACGCAAGGTCGAGGGTTTTCAGGTCAACCGGCTTGAAAAACAATCTCAACCCTAGGGTGACCAATCAGCACCCGGGAGAGTACGAAGCAACCGGAAGCAGCACCGCGTGCGGAACGTCGGGCAGTTGAGCAAGTGCCCGTGGTCCGAAAGTCCTGGCGTTTCGCTCCATGCCGAAGACGGCATTGGCGTCAGGCCCAAGGGTGCATCGGGCACCCGGCGTTCCGCGCGCCCTCTTTCGGGGGAGTGGGAAGGCAAGAGGGTGACGGCGTCCCCGCGCCGCAAACAACAGGGGGGATGACGCATGTCAGCCCGCCGCTTGTGGGCCGCGCCATGCTGCCTAAATCTTGTCCCGACCCGGCAAATCCTTGGACCCGCCAGCCAGATATGGTATCCGGGCGCAGTTCCTGACCACCCCCGAGACCGCCGGTTCCCTGCCTCCAGGCGCGGCGTTGGAGATATTCCCTGATGACCAGTTCGGCCCCAAATGCCTCCTTCTTCTCAGCCTCGCTCGCCAAGGCCGATCCGGAAATCGCCGATGCCATCCGCGGCGAACTCGGCCGCCAGCGTCATGAGATCGAACTGATCGCGTCGGAAAACATCGTCAGCCGCGCCGTGCTGGAAGCGCAGGGCTCGGTGATGACCAACAAATATGCCGAGGGCTATCCGGGCGCGCGCTATTATGGCGGCTGCGAATTCGTCGATATCGCCGAGAACCTCGCCATCGAGCGCGCCAAGAAGCTGTTCGGTGCGCAGTTCGCCAATGTGCAGCCGAATTCCGGCAGCCAGATGAACCAGGCGGTCTTTTTGGCGCTGCTGCAGCCGGGCGACACCTTCATGGGTCTCGATCTCGCGGCCGGCGGTCATCTCACCCACGGTTCGCCGGTCAACATGTCCGGCAAGTGGTTCAAGCCCGCGCATTACACCGTGCGCGAGGACGATCAATTGCTCGACATGGACGCCATTGCCAAGCAGGCCGAAGAGGTGAAGCCGAAGCTGATCATCGCCGGCGGCTCCGCCTATTCGCGCTCGTGGGACTTCAAGCGTTTCCGCGAAATCGCCGATAGCGTCGGCGCCTATCTGCTGGTCGACATGGCCCACTTCGCCGGCCTTGTCGCGGGCGGCGTGCATGAATCGCCGGTGCCGCATGCGCATGTCACCACGACCACCACGCACAAGTCGCTGCGCGGCCCGCGTGGCGGCCTGATCCTTACCAATGACGAGGCGCTGCACAAGAAGCTGAATTCGGCGATCTTCCCGGGCCTGCAGGGTGGCCCGCTGATGCATGTCATCGCCGCCAAGGCCGTCGCCTTCAAGGAAGCGCTGCAGCCGGAATTCAAGACCTATGCCGCAAACGTCGTCGCCAATGCCAAGGCACTGGCCGAGACGCTGGTGGCGCAGGGCTTCAACATTGTCTCCGGCGGCACCGACAACCATCTGATGCTGGTGGACCTCAGGCCGAAGGGCCTCAAGGGCAATGTGTCGGAGAAGGCGCTCGTCCGCGCCGGTCTCACCTGCAACAAGAACGGCGTGCCGTTCGACCCCGAGAAGCCGTGGGTCACCTCGGGCATCCGTCTCGGCACGCCCGCTGCGACCACCCGCGGCTTCGGTACCGACGAGTTCAAGCAGGCCGGCGAATTCATCGCCGAAGTGCTGAGCGCGGTGGCGCAGTCCGGTGATGGCTCGGCCCCGCTGGTGGAAGCCGCGGTGAAGGACAAGGTGAAGGCACTGACGGATCGTTTCCCGATCTATCAGTAAGGACGGTCATTTAGTGCCGTCATTGCGAGGAGCGAAGCGACGAAGCAATCCAGCTCTTTATTTACGAGGCTTCTGGATTGCTTCGCTGCGCTCGCAATGACGAGAGGATAGGTTCATGCGCTGCCCGAACTGCAACAGCCTCGATACGCAGGTGAAGGACTCGCGGCCCACCGAGGATTCCTCCGTGATCCGCAGGCGGCGCGTATGCGTCGCCTGCAATTTCCGCTTCACCACCTTCGAGCGCGTGCAGCTGCGCGAGCTCACGGTGATCAAGCGCAATGGCCGCCGCGTGCCGTTCGACCGCGACAAGCTGGTGCGCTCGCTGTCGATCTCGCTGCGCAAGCGTCCGGTGGATACCGAACGGATGGAGACGCTGGTCTCGACCATCGTGCGCGAGCTGGAAAGCGGCGGCGAGGCCGAGATTTCCTCCGAGGCGATCGGCGAGATCGTGATGGAGCATCTGCGCACCCTCGACGACGTCGCCTATGTCCGCTTTGCCTCGGTCTATCGCGATTTTCGCGAGGCCAAGGATTTCGAGGCGCTGCTCGGTGAACTCCACACCGACGAGGACGGTCGGCCCACGCCGATACGCAAATGATCTTCCGCATCCTGGAAGATCAGCACCGTCAGAAATTCTCCGACGCAAAAGCGGATGATCTCCGCTACATGCAGCTCGCTCTGACGCTCGGCCGGCGCGGGCAGGGGCGCACATGGCCGAATCCGGCCGTCGGCGCCGTCGTCGTCAAGGACGGCGTGATCATCGGCCGCGGCTGGACGCAGCCGGGCGGACGGCCACATGCAGAGCCGGTGGCGCTGGCGCAGGCAGGCAGCGCCGCCAAGGGCGCCACACTTTATGTGACGCTCGAACCCTGCTCGCATTTCGGAAAATCGCCGCCTTGCGCGGACGCCATTGTCGCCGCCGGCATCGCGCGCGTGGTGGCTGCCATTGAAGATCCCAATCCCGACGTCGCCGGGCAAGGACATGCGCGTCTGCGCGCCGCCGGCATCAAGGTCGATGTCGGACTGTGTTCCGAAGAAGCCGCGCGCGATCATGCCGGGCATTTCCGTCGCATCCGAGATCATCGCCCGCATGTGGTGCTGAAGCTGGCCGTGTCGCCGGATGGCAAGATCGCGGCCGCCGGTCACAAGCCCGTCGCGGTGACAGGCCAGCGCGTGCGTTCGCGCGTGCACCTGCTCCGCGCGCAATGCGATGCGATCCTGGTCGGCATCGGCACGGTGAAGGCCGACGATCCCGAACTGACCTGCCGCCTTCCGGGCATGGCGAAGCGCTCGCCGGTCCGCGTGGTGCTGGATCGCGCGCTGCGCATTTCCGGCAACAGCAAGCTCGTGCATTCCGCCCGCACGGTGCCACTCTGGGTGCTGACATCGGACATCGCCGAAGCCCCGGCCGCGATGGCGCTGGGCGCTGCGGGCGCGCAGGTGTTGCGCGTACCCGCGGTGACATCGCCGGTGCCGGGGCTGGATTTGCCGGCGGTGCTTCATAGCTTGGGAGAGAAGGGCATCACCAAGCTGATGGTGGAGGGCGGCGCGAAGATCGCGTCGTCTTTCGTCAGTGCCGGCCTTGTCGATGAAGTCTGGCTGTTTCAGGGGGCGAATGCGATCGGCGAGGGCGGTGTCAACGCGCTGGACGCATTGCCGCTATCGGCGATCACCGGGTCGTCGGACTTCAAGGCCCGTGCTAGCGAAGAGATCGAGAACGATACGCTCACGATTTATGAGCGCACCTAACTCCGCCCCTCATGGTGAGGAGGCGCGCAGCGCCGTCTCGAACCATGAGATCGCCGGGCTCGGAGCTTGACGCCATCCTTCGAGACGCCGCTGCGCGGCTCCTCAGGATGAGGAGTGGAGTGGGTGGAGAGGTAGAAAGAGAGACTGATGTTTACCGGCATTGTCACCGATATCGGCGAGATCGAAAGCCTGACGCCTGTGGCGCAGGGCCAGCTGCACCGGCTGCGCATTCTCTGCGACTACGACCAGACCACCATCGCCGATGGCGCGTCGATCGCCAATAACGGCGTCTGCCTCACGGTGGTGTCGTCGGGTGTTGCCAATGGCAAAACCTGGTTCGATGTCGACGCCGCCGCGGAGACGCTGGCGCTGACCACGGCCAAGGACTGGAAGGTCGGCACCAAACTCAATCTCGAGCGCGCGCTGAAGATCGGCGACGAGCTCGGCGGCCATATCGTGGCCGGCCATGTGGACGGGATCGCGACCATCGTGTCGCGCGAAAACCTGCCGGACATGGCGCGGATCACCTTCCGCACCTCGCGGGATCTGGCCAAGTTCATCGCTACCAAGGGCTCGATCACGCTGGACGGCGTGTCGCTGACGGTGAACACGGTCTCAGACGTCGAATTCGCAGTCCTGATCATCCCGCACACGCTGAGCGTCACCACGCTGGGCGCAAGCTGGCAGGCGGGCGTCGAGGTCAATATCGAGGTGGACCTGATGGCCCGCTATGCGGCGCGGCTGAGCGAGATGAGCTGAGGCCTCGTAGCCCGGGTGGAGCGAAGCGCAACCCGGGGACCGGCGTTCCAGTGGGCTCTGCTGTCCCCGGATTTCGCTGCGCTCCATCCGGGCTACGCCTCGGCGCATTGTCGCTTGGCTTCCCCCGTCATGACGACTAAAACCACGCGTCTTTGTTGACTTACCGTATCATCGGTATTTTCCAACATGTTGAACGGATTGAGAGATCGATGGCCGACCCGCGACGTGCCCCCCTGAAGGACCAGACCGACATCACCGGCGCCCGTGCGCTGATCGTCGAGGCCCGGTTCTATGACGATATCCAGGACGCGATGCTGGAGGCCGCCATTGCCGAGCTGAAGGCCGCCGGCGTCACCCATGACGTCCTCACGGTTCCCGGTGCGCTGGAAATCCCGGCGGCGATCGCCATTGCCGTCGAGTCTGCCGCGAAGAACGGCAAGCCTTATGATTGTGCCGTGGCGCTGGGCTGCGTGGTGCGCGGCGATACCATCCATTTCGAGATCGTCTCGATGGAATCCTCGCGCGCGCTGATGGATTATTCTGTCAAGGAGCGGTTCCCGCTCGGCAACGGCATCATCACCGTGAATACCGAAGAACAGGCCTGGGCCCGCGCAAAGGCTTCCGAACTGAACAAGGGCGGCGATGCCGCACGCGCAGCCCTCGCGATGCTGCGCATCAAGCGCCGCCTGGCGAAGGCTTGAACGATGGCTGACTTCAAGAAAATCGAGCCAAAAGGTGAGCGCAAGGCCAACCGCCGCGGCGCAGCCCGTCTCGCCGCCGTGCAGGCGCTCTACCAGATGGATGTCGGCGGCACCGGCATCAATGAAGTGCTGGCCGAGTTCGAAAGCTTCTGGATCGGCAGCGAGGTCGAGGGCGAACAATACCTGCCGGCCGAGGGCGCATTCTTCCGCGACGTCGTCTCCGGCGTCTTGCGCGACCAGAAGCAGCTCGATCCCCTGATCGACGATGTGCTGTCGCGCGGCTGGCCGCTGGCGCGGGTCGAGGCGATCCTGCGCGCCGTGATGCGGGCAGGAGCCTATGAGCTGCAGCATCGCAAGGACATCCCCGGCCGCGTGATCGTGTCGGAATATGTCGATGTCGCCCATGCCTTCGTGGAGCGCGACGAGACCGGCATGGTGAATGCGGTTCTGGACCAGATCGGGCGGCAGTATCGGTCGGACGAGTTTACGCGCTGACGCTGCTTGTCGTCCCCGCGAAGGCGGGGACCCAGTAAACACTGCCGCCAGTCGATAGAGCCGCGTCGTCGCCGTTTACTGGATCACCCGCTTTCGCGGGTGATGACAGTCCGGGTGGGCGACGACAGGGAGAGTGGGACAAACACCCGATGTCATCCGGCGAAGACACCCTCATCTCCCGCTACTTCGCGCCACTCGCCACCGATCCCGGCGCCTTCGGCCTGCGCGATGACGCCGCCGTCCTGAAAGCCGCCGGAGAGGACATCGTCGTCAATACCGACGCTATCGTCGAAGGCGTGCATTTCCTACCCGACGATCCCCCCGACACCATTGCCCGCAAGGCGCTGCGCACCAACCTTTCCGATCTCGCCGCAAAAGGCGCCGAGCCCGCCGGCTTCGTGCTGACGCTGGCGCTCACGGCCCATGACGAGGCGTGGCTTGCCGAATTCGCCCGCGGACTCGGCGAGGACATCGCGACCTATGGCTGCCCGCTGCTTGGCGGCGACACGGTATCGACGCCGGGGCCGCTGATGGTCTCCGTCACCGCCTTCGGCCGGGTGCCGGAAGGGCGGATCGTCCGCCGTGCAGGCGCGCAGGTGGGCGACCGGATCGTGGTGACCGGCGCCATCGGCGATGCGGCATTGGGGCTTGCTGTGTTGCAGCAGCGGCTGACGGCGTCGAATGAGGAGCCGCTGATCGAACGTTATCGCGTGCCGCAACCACGCAACGCATTGGCGCGTGCAGTGCGGGATCATGCGACGGCGTCGATGGATGTATCGGACGGGCTGGCGGGCGATCTCGCCAAACTATGCAAAGTCTCGGGTGTTTCCGCGGTGATCGAAGCGGCGACGCTACCGTTTTCGGCGCCGGCGAGTGCGCTGTTGGACGCCGGCGCCATCACGATCGAAACGCTGGTCGCAGGCGGCGACGACTACGAAATTCTCTGCACCATGCCTGAGGCGCGAGTGGCGTCCTTCATGGCGGAGGCGGAGGAGGCGGGTGTTGCTGCGGTGGTGATTGGCTCGATTGTCACAGGCGATGCGCCGCCGCGTTTTGTCGATGCGGCCGGCAAGGCGATCGAATTGAAGCGGCATTCCTATAGTCATTTCTGATCCGGTACGGCCGCCTGAGCTCAACCAGGCCGCCAACTACATCCCCTCCAAAATCCGCGCATAGTGCATCCGCAGCCGTTGCACGCCGATACCGATTTTGACATGCTTCCTGTTACGAGAGGCCGTCCTCACGTAACTGGACAGGCCTCCGATCAAACGCGCCAACACAACAAGGCGCCGGGCAGGAAGGACTGAGGCAGATTCCATGACAGCATTGTGGGTGATCGTGCTCTGCGGGGCACTGTCGATCGTTTACGCGATCTGGGCGACGGGTTCGGTGTTGAAGGCGGATGCCGGAAATGCGCGAATGCAGGAAATCGCAGCGGCGGTGCGCGAAGGCGCGCAGGCCTATCTGCGGCGGCAATATCTCACCATCGGCATCGTCGGCGTCGTGATCTTCGCGCTGCTGGCTTACTTCCTCGGCATGCTTGTCGCGGTCGGCTTCCTGATCGGCGCCGTGCTGTCGGGTGCTGCCGGTTTCATCGGCATGAACGTCTCGGTGCGCGCAAACGTCCGCACCGCGCAGGCAGCGACCAGTTCGCTGGCCGGCGGCCTCGAACTCGCCTTCAAGGCCGGCGCCATCACCGGCATGCTGGTGGCGGGCCTGGCGCTGCTCGGCGTCACCATCTACTTCATGATTCTCACCCATGGCCTCGGCCATGCCGCCAACAGCCGCATCGTGATCGATGCACTGGTGGCGCTCGGCTTCGGCGCGTCGCTGATCTCGATCTTCGCGCGTCTCGGCGGCGGCATCTTCACCAAGGGCGCCGACGTCGGCGGCGATCTCGTCGGCAAGGTGGAAGCCGGCATTCCCGAGGATGATCCACGCAATCCTGCGACCATCGCCGACAATGTGGGCGACAATGTCGGCGACTGCGCCGGCATGGCCGCCGACCTGTTCGAGACCTATGCGGTGACCGCGGTCGCCACCATGGTGCTGGCGGCGATCTTCTTCGCATCGTCGCCGCTGCTCGCGAACATGATGATGCTGCCGCTCGCCATCGGTGGCATCTGCATCATCACCTCGATCATCGGCACCTTCTTCGTCAAGCTCGGAGCCAGCCAGTCGATCATGGGCGCGCTCTATAAGGGCCTGATCGCGACAGGCGTGCTGTCGCTGTTCGGTCTGGCCTTCGCCATCCACTGGCTGATTGGCTTCGGTGCACTGGAAGGCGCAAAGTATACCGGCTTCGCTTTGTTCGAATGCGGCGTCGTCGGCCTGATCGTCACCGGCCTGATCATCTGGATCACCGAATACTACACCGGCACCGACTATCGCCCGGTGAAGTCCATCGCGCAGTCCTCGGTCACCGGCCACGGCACCAATGTGATCCAGGGCCTCGCGATCTCGATGGAATCGACCGCCGGTCCCGCCATCGTGATCATCGCCGGCATTCTGGTCACCTACAGCTTGGCCGGCCTGTTCGGCATCGCGATTGCCACCACCACCATGCTCGCACTCGCCGGCATGATCGTGGCGCTCGACGCCTTCGGCCCGGTCACCGACAATGCCGGCGGCATTGCCGAAATGGCGGGGCTGCCGAAGGAAGTGCGCAAGGCCACCGATGCGCTGGATGCGGTCGGCAACACCACCAAGGCCGTCACCAAGGGCTATGCGATCGGCTCTGCCGGTCTCGGCGCTCTGGTTCTGTTTGCGGCATATAATGAAGATCTCAAATTCTTCATCGCCAATGCCGCGAAGTATCCATACTTCAACGGCGTCTCGCCGGACTTCTCGCTGAACAATCCCTATGTGGTGGTCGGCCTGCTGTTCGGTGGCCTGCTGCCTTACCTGTTCGGTGCGATGGGCATGACGGCGGTGGGCCGTGCGGCCGGCGCCATCGTCGAGGAAGTGCGGCGTCAATTCCGCGAAAAGCCAGGCATCATGCAGGGCACCGAC
The DNA here is from genome assembly GCF_018279705.1 of Tardiphaga alba. NCBI lineage: Bacteria > Pseudomonadati > Pseudomonadota > Alphaproteobacteria > Hyphomicrobiales > Nitrobacteraceae > Tardiphaga > Tardiphaga alba. Next base: position 3,560,057 of record NZ_CP036498.1, on the reverse strand, counting down.
AAGCCGGATTACGGCAAGGCGGTGGACCTGCTGACCCGCGCGGCGATCAAGGAAATGATCATCCCGTCGCTGCTCCCGGTGCTGTCGCCGATCGTGGTCTATTTCCTGATCTACGTAATTGCGGGCGGCGGCGCGGCCGGCAAGTCGGCGGCGTTCTCCGCTGTCGGCGCCATGCTGCTCGGCGTGATCGTCACCGGCCTGTTCGTCGCCATCTCGATGACCTCGGGCGGCGGCGCCTGGGACAACGCCAAGAAGTATATCGAGGACGGCCATTTCGGCGGCAAGGGTTCGGATGCCCATAAGGCAGCCGTGACCGGTGACACCGTCGGCGATCCCTACAAGGACACGGCAGGTCCTGCCGTGAATCCGATGATCAAGATCACCAATATCGTGGCACTCTTGCTACTGGCGATCCTGGCGCATTGAGCTCAGCCGTAGGGCGGATGAGGCGAAGCCGTAATCCGCCGCGGAGTTTCAGTTATCACTCCGGCCGGCGGATTACGCTTCGCTAATCCGCCCTACGGCAGAGGTGACTGGACTGCCGTCACGGCCAATGCAAAAATCCCGCGGTGAAAGCCGCGGGACTTTCTTTTGGTCATATGAAAGATGAATGTGATGCGCAGGGTTGCCACACTCGTATTTGCCGTTTGCGCGTTCGCAATGCCCGCTTTTGCCGCGCCGAAATGTCCGATCGACGATGACGCCGCCGCCAAGGCCGGCGGTTTCGTCAACGCGGTGACGGCGGCTGTCAAAACCGAGTTCAGTTGCGAAGGTGCATTCCGCGTCCTCGAAGCCTGCCAGTTCGGCTCGACCACGGACAATGCGCTGGCCGACATGGTACTGACCAAATGCGAACCGCGTTTCCTGCCGAAGGCGCTGCCAGCCACAAAAGCTGCTTATGAGAAGGCGCGAGCGAAATGCAGTAAAATTGCCGCAAAGGACGGCACCATGTATCAGGGGCAGGCGGCTGTCTGCATGGCACGCACGGCGCGCGATTTTGCACGGAAATACGGGACGAGGAGCTAGCACTGCCGCTCCGCAATGGGAGCGTTGAGCGTGGCTGCTAATCAGTATTCCTATGCGATCGATTTGACGCCGGATGACTATCGGCAGTTTTACAGCGCGATCGGCCGTCATCAGGGCAAACCTCCTAATTGGGTTTATGCCGTGGCAATGAGCCTCTGCATTCCGGCCGGGATCGCTCTTGCTTCTTTAACGCGGCTCCGCCCCGTGGATATCGGTCTCCATTGTGGAATCGCTTTCCTGCTCGGCATGTTCGCAATGTTCGTGGCAGTTCGCTTTGCGACTGCTAGCACGATCAGGCAAGTAGCGTTGATTGGCGTCGAGGACTGCAAGCGGTTCTCGGTGAGCCTTGATGACGAAGGTGTCGAAGCGTGGAGCGAGCGCTTTGCGACGAAGGGGCGTTGGTCCGCCGTGAAAGACCTCACAATCGAGAACGGCGCGCTGATGGTCTGGCTTGGACGGCTGCAGGCCGTGCGGATCCCCGATCGCGCCTTCGCGGATATCACCGAACGCGATGCGGTAGTGGCATTCATCCGCAGCCGCATGACATCATGACTGCGAACGCATGAGCATATGACACGCGCTGTCGCAAATCGTGAAGCACGCAAGTCGCATCGGATCGCGTTGATCGGCTATCGTCGTGTGGCATCATTCCGGATTGGACAATGACCGACATTATCAACCTCGACCGCTATTTCGAGCGGATCGGCTTTAGTGGCAAGGCGACGCCGGATCTCGCCACGCTCACGGCTATCCATGCTGCCCATGTCAGCGCGATCCCGTTCGAGGGCATCAATCCGCTGCTGCGGCGTCCCGTCGATCTGGATCTGCCGTCGTTGCAGCGCAAGCTCGTCGATAGCCGTCGTGGTGGTTACTGCTACGAACACAACGGAGTGCTGAGGGCTGCGCTGGAGGCCATTGGTTTCAAGGTCACCGGCCTCGGCGGACGCGTGCGCTGGAATGCGCCGCCGGACAGTCCGCTCGGACCGAAGACACATATGCTGCTCAAGGTCGATTTGCCCGATGGACCTTATCTCACCGATGTCGGCTTCGGCGCTTGCGTGCTCGATGCACCGTTGCGGCTGGTGGCGGACGTGGAGCAGACCACCGCGATGGGCACTTACAGGATGACGGAAACGGACGGGCGGCTGTGGCTTGCGGTGAAGCGGGCCGGGGGCTGGCGCATGATGTATGTGTTCGATCTCATTCCGCAGTTGCCATCCGACTACGAGCTCGGCAACTGGTACACCTCGACCAATCCGGCCGTCCCGTTTCCGACGCCACTGGTGATGGAGCGCGTCACCGGGGAACGCCGCTTCAAGCTGGTCAATCGTCATCTGATCATCGAGGCGCGCGATGGCGAGCAGGTCTCAACGCGCATGCTGGAGAGTGCGAGCGAATTGCGGCAGGTCCTCGACGAGACGTTCAACGTAGCGTCGCCGGTGCCGATCGAGGAATTGTGGGCGATCATCGGTCGCGCGGGGGCGTAGGGCGTATGAGGTGTGGCCGTCATCCGCCGCGGAGCTTGCGGCGCAGGTTGCGGCGGATTACGCCTTCGGCTAATCCGCCCTACGGTCAAAAGCTATCGCGAGAAAGTCATGTCGCTGTCATCCGCCAAGAACTACGCGCTGCGTGCCGCCAAGTCGCAGGACCAGAAAGAAGCCACCGAGCTTCTCTCCAAGGCAATCATGGAACTGACGCTGGCGATCGAGGCGCAGGACGCCAAGATCAAGAAGATCAACAAGGGCTGAGGTCCAAACGAAAGAAGCGGCGCATCGGCGCCGCTTCTTCTGTTCGCGTGCAGAAAGCGTCGTGACGAACGTCACTTCACCTCCATCTGCAGGCCTTCCTTGTCGATGATCGTCTTGAATTTGGCCGTCTCGGCATCGATGAAGGTCTGGTATTGCGCCGGCGTGCCATAATCGGCGACGGCGCCCATGGCGGCGATGCTCTTCTTGCTGGCGTCGGTGCCGAGCAGCACCTTGATCTGCTCGTTCAGCGCGGTCACCGCCTCGGTCGGGGTGCTCTTCGGATAGAACACACCGAACCATGACGACACGTCGAACTTGGCGAGTTCAGGCGCGGTCTCGCGCATGGCCGGCAGGTTCGGGATTTGCGCGTTGCGCTCGGTGGTGGTGACGGCGAGGCCGGTGAGCTTGCCGTCGAGCACCTGCGGCAGCGACGGATAGAGATTGTCGAACAGGATCTGGATGTCGCCGGCAAGCGCCGCCTGCAATGCAGGTCCGGCGCCGCGGAACGGGATGTGCTGCATCTTCAGCCCGGTGAGCTGCAGCCACCATGCGCCGGTGAGATGCGGGCTCTGGCCGACGCCCGAGGAGCCGTAGTTCAGCTTGTCCGGATTGGCCTTGATATAGGCGATCATCTCCGGGATCGTCTTGATCGGCACGCTCGGATGCGCGCAGACGATATTCGGAATCTTGATCATGTTGCTGACCGGCTGCAGCTGGTCGCTCTTGTAGGACAAGTTTTTGAAGATGCTGTAGGCGATGGCGTTGGGGCCGGGATTGCCGACCAGGATCGTATGGCCATCGCCCTTGAGGCGGGCGACTTCCGCAACGCCAATGGTGCCGCCGCCACCCGAGCGGTTTTCGACGACGACGGATTGGCCCCACACCGGCTGCAGATGTGCGGCGAGCATGCGGCCCATGACGTCGGTGGAGCCGCCGGCCGCGGCTGGCACGATGATGCGAACGGTTTCGGTCGGCTTCCATGCGCTTGCGCCCAGGCTCGCACGCGGAAGGATCGCAGCGGTGGATAGAGCAGCAGCGCCGGTGAGCACGCCGCGGCGGGTAACCAGTTTGGTCATGGCAATTCCTCTCAGTGTGTCGGCTCTTCTTGATGTTGGTGAAAAGCGTAGTGAGAGGAATGACGACAGACAAGACGCGTTGCAGCAGCTCGCAAACAAAAAGCCCCGCAGCGCGTGCTGCGGGGCTTTGGCAATTCTGCAGAAAAGAATATCGCGCAACTAGCGGAAGCTGATCAGCTTGAACAGCGGCGTGAGGTAGCTCATCTCCTGGCCCGACGTCGGCGTCGTGCGGCTGATGAAGTCGAAGATCTTGCCGTCCTGCAGGCCGTAATTGGCAAGACGCGTCACGCGGCGGTCCTTGTCGAAATAGACGGCGATGACGCGCTGGTCGGTGACCTTCTGCGGCATGAAAGCGACGGCGCGTTCGGCGCGTTGCGAAATGTAGTAGAACACTTCACCGTTCAGCGTCGCGACGGTGGAGGGAGTGCCCATCACGATCAGCACCTGGTCCTGGCTCGCGCCGATCGGAATCTGCTCCAGCGCGCCCGTAGGCAGAATGTAACCCTTCTGGAACTGCTCGGCGCAGGCGGCCAGCGAGAGGCAGATAGCGGCAACGGCCACAGCCGAGCGGACCCGGCGCCAGTTGAGGCGCGATCCGCGAAGGGCAGTGCTCAGGCTCGAAATGGTCATCGTGGAGGAATCCCCATCCTCTAGGCAATCCAGGACTCTTGAAACCTCAAGGCTCTTGAAACCTGGAGGCTCTTGCATCCCGGAAGGCGTTGACGTACCGGGCAGAACCGCCGAATGCAACATACGCGTGCCCGACCGGCCCGCAAGGAACCCGTCATGATCTGGCCGTTCAGTCGATTCAGGAAGCCCCCGGCGCGGTTGCGCGGCACCATTGAAGCGATCTATGGCGCCATCGTGGCGCAAGCCCGAGAACCGTTGTTTTACCGTGATTTAGCGGTGCCGGACACGGTGGAGGGGCGGTTCGACATGGTGGTGCTGCAGCTCTGGCTGGTGTTGCGCCGGCTGGAGCCCAAAGGGGAGCTGGCCCAAGGGCTTTTTGACAAATTCTGCGACGATATGGACGACAATCTGCGCGAACTCGGCACCAGCGACCTCAAAGTGCCGAAGAAAATGCGGGAATTCGGCAGTGCGTTCTACGGCCGAACCAAGGCCTATGACGTGGCGCTGGCGGAGGGCCGCGAGGCGCTGGCAGCGGCGCTGTCGAAGAATATCTATAATGGCCGCGACATCGAACATGCCCGGCAACTCGCTGCTTATGTGGAAGCGGCGGATCACACCTTGGCCGGGCTCGATCCGGCCACATTGACCTCCGGCGCGTGGCGGTTTCCGTCCCCCGCAGCAACTCTGGTAACGACATGAGCAAATCCGATCGCGGCCAAAGGCCTTCACCGGTTCCGCCGTCGCATCTTCCGCCGCCGCCCTGGAGCGTGCCGGTTCCGGTCGCCGAAATTCCCGATGTCGGTCTTTCCCAGGCCATCGAGGCGCGGCCGGACGAGCGTAAGGCGATGGCGGAGCTTGGCGGCCTGCCGGGTATCGGCGCCGTGAAAGCCGAATTGCGGCTTCTGCCCGTGCGGGGCGGGACGGTTCATGTCACCGGCCGGGTCACCGGCAAGGTCACCCAGATCTGTGTGGTGTCGCTCGATCCCGTGGAAAACGAGATCGATGAGGATGTGGATGTGGTGTTTGCGCCGTCGTCGCAGATTCGCGAACTCGCCGAATCGATGGACGATGACGACGGGGAGAGCGATGACGAGCGCCCGGACCCGCCGGAACCCATCGAAAACGGCGTTATTGACCTCGGCAAGCTGGTCACTGACGCGCTGTTTCTGGGGCTGGATCCCTATCCGCGCAAGCCGGATGCCGTGTTCGAAGACCAGGTTGAGGCGCCAAATCCCGATGAGCACCCGTTTGCGGCCCTGAAAGCACTGCAAGATGCTGCTCCGAAGCCCAAAAAGACGTAAATCGGGTCATCGGCCCTGATCCCATCCCGGTTCCACCCCCGTGGCTGGTACGGGAAAACGCCCGGTCAAGGTGTTGTGTCAAATGGCGGAAACGCTATTGTCGCGCGCCGTAAAGGGGTTCATGCCATAGCTTCACTGCCGCCGGTCGCGGCAGTTCGTCGGCGGCCATGTGGATGACGCCGCTCAAGACAGGTTTCCAGGACGTTCATGGCTAAAAAGGTTCGCATCGCGCTCGACGCCATGGGCGGTGACTTCGGCCCATCGGTGGTCATTCCCGGCGCGGCGATTTCGCTGACCCGGCACCCCGACAGCGAATTCGTGCTGGTCGGCGACAGCGCCAAGATCGAGGCCGAACTGGCCAACCACCCGGCACTGAAAAAAGTGTCGAAGGTGATCCATTCCGATGTCGCCGTGTCCATGCATGACAAGCCGAGCCAGGCGTTGCGCCGTGGCCGCAAAGTCTCGTCCATGTGGATGGCGATCGATGCGGTGAAGCATGGCGAGGCCGATGTGGCGGTCTCCGCCGGCAACACCGGTGCGCTGATGGCGATGGCGCGGTTCTGCCTGCGCACCCTGCCGGGGATCGATCGCCCGGCGATTGCCGCGGTGTGGCCGACCATGCGCGGCGACAGCATCGTGCTCGATCTCGGCGCCACCATCGGCGGTGATGCACATCATCTCAAATCGCTGGCCATCATGGGCAGCGCCATGGCGCGCGTCATGTTCGATCTCGAGCGCCCGACCGTCGGCCTGCTCAATATTGGCGTCGAGGAAGTGAAGGGTGGCGAAGAGATTCGCGAGGCAGCCGAGCTGCTGCGCGCCGCCGATCTGCCGCAGCTGAAATTCATCGGATTCGTCGAAGGCGACGGCATCGGCAAGGGCGATGCAGATGTCATCGTCACCGAAGGCTTTTCCGGCAATATCGCGCTGAAGGCCGCGGAAGGCACCGCACGCCAGCTCGCCGAGTATCTGCGCGCCGCCATGAGCCGGACCTGGCGCTCCAAGATCGGCTATCTGTTCGCGAAGAATGCCTTCAAGGCGCTGCGCGACAAGATGGACCCATCGAAATCCAATGGCGGTGTGTTTCTCGGCCTCAACGGCATCGTGGTGAAGAGCCACGGTGGCACCGATGCCGATGGCTTTGCCTATGCGGTGGATGTTGGCTACGACATGGTCCGCTACGATCTGCTCAACAAAATCAATCAAACGCTCGACCGTGATCATGGCGCTGCTCCAGCGCCCGCGGCCGCGCAGGAGGCTGTCTCGTGATACGTTCGGTCGTGCTCGGCTGCGGCTCCTATCTGCCGGAGCGCATCCTCACCAATTCTGAACTGGCCAAGAAGGTCGATACGTCGGACGAGTGGATCGTCCAGCGCACCGGCATCCAGCAGCGCCATATCGCCGGGGAAGGCGAGTTCACCTCGCATCTCGCCATCAAGGCAGCCAAGGCCGCACTCGCCAATGCCGGCATCGATGCGCAATCGATTGACCTGATCGTGCTGGCGACCTCGACGCCGGACCAGACCTTTCCGGCCACCGCCGTCGCCGTGCAGAACGCGCTCGGCATCACCCATGGCGCGGCCTTCGATCTGCAGGCGGTCTGCTCGGGCTTCATCTTCGCCATGACCACGGCAGACAGCCTGCTGCGCACCGGCGCCGGCAAGCGCGCGCTGGTGATCGGCGCCGAAACCTTCTCGCGTATTCTCGACTGGACCGACCGCGGCACCTGCGTGCTGTTCGGCGACGGTGCCGGCGCCGTCGTGCTCGAAGCGCAAGAGGGCGCGGGAACGACGGCCGATCGCGGCGTGCTCACCACGCATCTGCGCTCCGACGGCCGGCACAAGGAAAAGCTCTATGTCGATGGCGGTCCGTCGTCGACGCAGACCGTTGGCTATCTGCGCATGGAAGGTCGCGAAGTCTTCAAACATGCGGTCGGCATGATCACCGACGTGATCGTCGATGCCTTTGCCGCGACAGGCGCAAGTGCGGAAACCATCGACTGGTTCGTGCCGCATCAAGCCAACAAGCGCATTATCGATGCGTCCGCGCAGAAATTGCATATTGCACCGCAGAAGGTGGTGCTCACGGTCGATCGGCACGGCAACACATCGGCGGCGTCGATCCCGCTGGCACTATCTGTTGCGGTCAATGACGGGCGCATCAAGAAAGGTGACCTGGTGCTGCTCGAAGCCATGGGCGGTGGTTTCACCTGGGGCTCGGCGCTGGTCCGCTGGTGACGCGCCGCTGATGGTGGCAAAACCACAACATCTCAAATTGTCTCGACTTTCCATGCGCTTGCAATGCCCTGCGGTGTTGACCCCGTGGCGTTAACCTCCTAGTTTCCGTGACGAATTTCGGTTCGCCGAGAAGTTTTTGGGGCTGGCATGACGGGCACGGGAAAAACAGTCACACGCGTCGATCTGTGTGAGGCGGTCTATCAAAAGGTAGGCTTGTCGCGCACTGAGTCGTCTGCGTTTGTTGAACTTGTTCTGAAAGAGATCACGGATTGTCTGGAAAAGGGCGAGACAGTGAAGCTGTCGTCGTTCGGCTCCTTCATGGTGCGCAGTAAAGGCGAGCGCATCGGACGCAATCCGAAAACGGGCACGGAAGTACCGATCTCGCCGCGGCGCGTGATGGTGTTCAAGCCGTCGGCGATCTTGAAACAGCGCATCAACGGCAATACCGACGCCGTCGGTAACGGCAAAGACCACGACGATTGAATTTATAGCACCGAGATGAACCACAGGAATCCAGCACTTGGATAAAGCGCCGGATGCGTTTCGAACCATAAGCGAGGTCGCTGACGACCTCGACATTCCGCAGCACGTGTTGCGGTTCTGGGAAACGCGGTTCTCTCAAATCAAACCGATGAAGCGATCCGGCGGCCGGCGATATTATCGCCCGGACGACGTCGATCTGCTGCGCGGCATCCGCCGGTTGCTGTACGGCGAGGGCTACACGATCCGTGGTGTGCAGCGGATTCTCAAAGAGAACGGCATCAAGGCGGTGCAGGGGCTGGTGGACGAAGAGGCCACGCCGGCCTTCGCGCCCGTGCCCGCACGCGCGTCGGAGCCACGCATGTCCTCTGCTGCGCCGCTCATGAGCCGGCCGGCTGCAAAGGCGCCGGTGGTCGAGGAAGAGCCGGAAGAAGAGGACGTCGAAGAAAAACTCGAGGACGAAGAGGCCGAAGACGAGGAAGCCTCCGACGAGGAATCCGAAGACGCCGAAGAAGAGGACGAGTCCGACGAGGACGAATCCGAAGACGGTGACGACGAGGAATCCGAGGAAGAAGCGGACGAAGAAGACGGCGAGGAAGAAGAGGAAGACGAAGAGGCGGAGGCCGAGGTATCCGAGGACGATAGCGCCGAGGAAGAAGAGGCCGAGCCTGAGCCGGTCGCTGCGCGCAAGGCTCCGGACGTACGGCCCCCGGAGGTCCGCACTGACCCCGCGATGCGCGCCACGCCGCGTGTCGAGCCGCGCCTGCAGCAGGCCATCGGTCGCACCGATCCCGCCACCATGAGCCGCGCCAATCCAATGCCGACAGCGCGCGCGAATCCGGCCCCGCAGCCGCGCGAAAATCCGCAGCCGGCTCCGTCACCGCGCCCCGCGGTTCGCCTGCGTGACCGGGAGAGACTGGAAGCCGTGCTCGAAGAATTGCTCGCCGCCCGCCGCGCGCTCGATGCGGCGATGAAGGATGGCGGCACTTGAGCGAGATCGTCCCCTGGTCTTGGGATCTGGCTGTCGTCTGGCGGCTTGCGCGCCGCCCGGAACGACGTTACAGCATGCCTCGGCGGAGCGTAGCGCAGCCCGGTTAGCGCACTAGTCTGGGAGACTAGGGGTCGGAGGTTCGAATCCTCTCGCTCCGACCATTAAATAGCTGAAATTGCTAGACGAATGACGAAAAGGCCCGGATCGCTCCGGGCCTTTCGTCATTGTGGGGGCTATCAATAATAGCCGTAATGGCGGTGGCGATAGTAACGTGGGCCGCCGTAATAGCCGTAACGCGGGCCATCATAATATCGGGGACCGCCATAGTAGCGTGGGCCGCCATAGTAGCCGGGACCCGGGCCGTAGGCGTAAGCGCCACTGGCTGCAGCGCCGGCCATCAGCGCGCCGGCGGCGAGGCCGAATCCGATGGCGGCACCGCGACCGCCGCGTGCTTCAGCGGGCTTGGTGGTGATGGTGGCCGCGCCAAGGGCCGCGATGGTCGCCAGAGCGAGTGCTGTTCTCTTCATGTTGCTTCTCCTTGTTCTCGAGGAGGCAACGTGTGGCTTTGCGCATCGTTCATGCCGCAAGGACAATGCAGCCATATGGAACCGGGCAGGGCGTGCAACACAAACAAAAATGACCCGGAACCAAGAGTTCCGAGCCATTTCCGCGCAGGCGTACATCCGGCCCGCGCTAACTTGGTCACCACTGTGAGTCGTGACGGTTAATGCAACGTTAGCGTTCGCATAAGAATGTGTGATGACGATCCGACGTCACTTTGATGCTGACCGTCAGCCCGTCGGTCCTTCGACTTCGCTGTGATCATTATCCGACAACATGCCGCCTCCAGGCGTTTTATGATCGTCAGTCAGTTCGGGCTTGTCATGCGTGCCTGCTGGCGAAATTTTTTCGTCTTGTTTTTTCGGCTGATCAGGCTCGTGCTTCTTCTTGGAATTGGTCATGCCAATAGAACGTGCTGTGCGAGGTCGCGTTCCTTTGTCGATGCGAAAAGACGGCATCGTCCAGCTGCACGCGGTTTACATTAAATGGGAACCTTTGATGCGGTAGGGACTTGGTATTCCAGATTTCAAAGGAAGGGACACCATGATCAAGAAACTTGCTCTGCTGGCTGCTGCTGGCCTTCTCTATATTGCCGTGCCGACCAACTCGGCTTCGGCCCAGGGCATTAGCGTCCAGATCGGCAACGGCGGTTATCACCATGGCCATCGCGGTTATCACCGCCCGCACGGTTATCACCGCGGTCCCGGCTATCGTCACAGCCGCGCTTATTACGGTCCGCGTCATGGCCATCGTCACGGCTACCATGGCGGTCGTACCAAGACCGTCATCATCCGCTAACGCGGACGAGTTTCATCGGCAACAGCCTCGTGCAAGCGGGGCTGTTTTCGTTTGTGCGATGGACATTGAGTTAAGGTCAGCGCCCGATCCAGGGCTCAGCGAGATATCGCAGCAACTTCGCTTCGCGGCGTCCGCGCGAAACGGTGTCGAGGATGAGGCCGGCGAATAGCGCAATCACGGCGACCAGCATGATGCCGGTCGAGAGGATCGCTGTCGGGAAACGCGGCACCAAGCCTTCCTGCATATAAGTGAGGAAAAGCGGGATCGACAGGATCACCGACATCGACGCAAGCGTGATGGCAATGGTGGTGAAGAAGCGCAGGGGCTTCTCCGACCGGTACAGCTTCAAAATGGTGCCGAGAATGCGAAAACCATCGCGCCAGGTGTTCAGCTTGCTGTGCGATCCGGCGGGCCGCGCGAAATAGGGGGTCTGCATCTCCGCCACCGGCATCGATAGTTCAAGCGCGTGGACGCTGAGTTCGGTCTCAATTTCGAAGCCGTCGGACAGGACCGGAAAGGTTTTGACAAAGCGGCGCGAAAAGATGCGATAGCCCGAAAGGATATCTTCGAAACCGCGACCGAACGTGTCGGCCAGGAAGCGGGTCAGCAGGAAGTTGCCGGTGCGATGGCCGGTGCGATAGGCCTTTTCGTCCTGATCGATCCGGTGTGCGACGACCATATCGAGCCGCTCGTCGATCAGTTTTGCGATCATCGCTGGCGCGCTGGCAGCGTCATAGGTCGCATCACCATCCACGAGGATGTAGATGTCCGCATCGACATCGGCAAACATCCGACGCACCACGTGACCCTTGCCCTGGTGTCGCTCGCTGCGCACATGCGCGCCCGCAGCACGCGCGATGGCAATCGTGTCGTCGGACGAGTTGTTGTCGTAGACGAATATGTCGGCCATCGGGAGCGCTGCGGAAAAATCCGCAACGACCTTGCCGATGGCTGCGGCCTCGTTGAAGCATGGCACCAGCACTGCAAGGCGGATCGAGGATTCCGTCATCGCGGCTGCCATCCCATCGTTGAAGCGTCTTTTTCGGTTTGCAGAGCGCTGCGGTGCTGTGCCGTCGCGACGTAACGCTGTGTTGCGACCACCATGCCCCACACCAGGCCCAGCATCAGCCAGAAATGCCGCCAGTGATCGGTGTCGATGATGAAGGCTTCACCGACCGTGCCGAGATAGGCCGAGAACACCGCGAGATATGGACGCTGCCATGGCGTGCGAATGAAAATATAGCGAAAGCCGATCCAGGCGGTGGTGAAGACCAGCGCCGGATAGCACACACCCGCGATCCAGCCGCCGGACATGAACGCGTTGAGATAGGAATTATGCGTGTCTTCCGGGAAGAACTTGCTGAATTGCAGCGGACCGATACCGAGCGGCAGGTCGAGCGCCATTTGCGCGCCGAGCAGGTGGCGGCCGAAGCGGCCAAACCGGCCTTCGTCATATTGCTGATCGAAGCTTGCGCGCTGCTGGAACATGTCGCGGATGAAGTCGAACTGCAGCAGGATCACAAGCACCATGGCAACGACGATCACCGCAGCGATGGCCATGACGATGATGCGTGATCGCTGCCGGTAGGATTGGCTCGTCAGCACCATCAGCAGCAGCATGAAAGCGGAGGTGAGCGCGAGGAGGCCCCATGCCGCGCGAGAGAATGCGAGCAGGAGGGCGAGGGTGATGATGCCCAGCAGGACGGTGCTGCGCAGGGTACGGCCGAGGCCGTCGCTGACGACGCTTTGCAGGCAGAACAATGCCGGCAGCACCAGGAACGCGCCGAACACGTTCGGATCCTTGAATGTGCCGGCCGCGCGGCCATATAGCGTGAACATTTCGCCCGGTGCCAGACGCAGATAGCCGGCAATGCCAGCGAGCGATGCGATGACGGCGCCGGCGATCAGGCCGCTGCGCAGATAGCGCAGCCGCGTTTCGGTTTCCTCGGAAACCACCATTGCGATGAACAAGGCGGTGATCGCCATGTACCAGGATGTCAGGATCCAATAGACGATCGGTTTCTGATCAAGGAGCCAGGCCGCGCAGATGCTGTAACCGAGATTGATGGCGAACAGCAAAAGCGCCAGCGGCATGAAAGACAGCTGCATGCGCAGGCCGGACGCGGCGAACACGACCACGGCCGTGAGCGTGAAAATCTCGTAGGGGCTCGGTTCGATGAATACGATCGCGCCGCCCATGCCCATGAGCCAGAGAAGGCCGTGCTGCAGCGTGAGCACGGCAGGCGGCGTCACCGGCGCGGCATAGGCGTCATTGCTGGACACATGCATGCTCATCAGGACGCGATACTACCGGTCGGGGGTTGATGAGTGGTGTAGGTGGTAGCCCTTTGTCCCGGACAAGGAGCTGCTTTGGTGTCGCAGCTCGGAACCCGCGCGGCCGAGCATGTGATTTTGGGAGCCCAGCCTGCGCTCAGTAAGCGTTCTCGTTCTTGGTCAGGAGTGACACCGGTGTCTTCAGCAGGATGTAGGTGTCGAACAGGACCGACCAGTTCTCGATGTAATAGAGGTCGAACTCGACGCGCTTCTGGATCTTCTCTTCGTTATCGATCTCGCCGCGCCAGCCATTGACCTGCGCCCATCCGGTGATACCCGGCTTGACGCGGTGGCGAGCGAAATAGCCGTCCACGGCTTCATCGAACAATTGGCTCTTCAGCTTGCCTTGCACCGCATGCGGCCGCGGACCGACCAGTGACAGGTTATTCTTGAAGACGACATTGAACAGCTGGGGCAGCTCATCGATGCTGGACTTGCGGATGAAGCGCCCGACGCGGGTCACGCGCTTGTCGCCCTTGGTCACCACGGTCTTGGCCAAGGGTCGGCCTGATCGTGATAGAGCGATCGGAACTTGAACACGTCGATGCGTTCATTATTGAAACCGAAGCGCTTTTGACGGAACAGGACCGGGCCGGGGCTGTCGAGCTTGATGGCGATCGCCACGATGGCCATGAAGGGAAGTGCGAACAGCAGGATGATGCCGCCGACGATGTGATCGAACAGCCATTTCATCACCAGATCCCAGTCGGTGATCGGTGCCTCGAAGACATCGAGGGTCGGCACCTTGCCGAGATAGGAGTAGGAGCGTGGGCGAAAGCGCAGCTTGTTGGTATGGGCCGAGAGCCGGATATCCACGGGCAGCACCCATAGCTTCTTCAGCATTTCGAGGATGCGCGTTTCGGCCGAGATCGGCAGTGCAAACAGCACGAGATCGACGCGGGTGCGGCGCGCGAATTCGATGATGTCATCGATTTTGCCAAGTTTCGGGGCGCCGGCAATCGTGTCCATGGATCGTTTATCGTTGCGATCATCGAACACGCCGAGAATCTGGAGGTCGGACTCCTCCTGGTCTTGCAGTTCTCGAATGAGGTTTTCGCCATTGACGTCGGCGCCGACGATGATGGTGCGGCGATCGAGGCGTCCCTGCTGCGCCCAGCGCTTAATCAGGGCACGGAGCAGCGCACGTTGCGCGATGAGGGCGATCAGGCCGATGACAAAAAAGGAAGATAGCCAGACGCGGGACACGGCGCCGCCGAGCTTGGCAAAAAACGAGACGCCGATGAAGAGCAGGAAAACGAAGGCCCAGGCCGAAACCATGCGCGTAAGCTGCTTGAGGTGACCCCGGAAGATCTGCAGCTGATAGATATCGGCAGACTGAAAGCAAACCACGGCGGCGGCCGACATGGCGACGATCGCGGAAATATACTCCCACTTGAAGCCGTCGGTCCGCGCGACATAGGCGACATACAAGGCCGTGCCGACGAGGGTGAGCATGACGAAGTCGATCGCGCGCACGGCGCCGGTGATGACCACCGAGGAATAGGCGGTGCGGACTTTCTGTTCGACGACGGCGAGGGCTTGGGGTGTCAGGCGGCGACGACGTTCGAACTGACGCGGAGGCGATGCGTCCGTCGCGGCAGCATCGAGCATTGAGCGTGCGTTGATCGGGTCCAAAATTCAAATGTCCGTTCTTGCGCTGACACGTGTGACCACATGCCGAGCTTACTGCTTTTCTGCAGAATTATCGGACAAATCGGAAGAATTGGTTACAGGTTAAGAAGAGTTAATGATTTGCAAACGCGCTGCGGTAACCTTCTATGACGCCTTCCACCATCGCATCCTGGGAGAAGTGCTGATGGATGCGTTGACGCAGTTCCTGAGCGCGCTGCTGTGTGCCGGATTGATCGCCGAGTGCTGTTTTGATCGCCTCGGCCATGGCGCTGACATTGTTCGACGCGAACAGCGCCGAGGTGTGCTCGCCGAAGATTTCAGGAATGCCGCCGACATTGGCGGCGATCATTGGGACACCGGCGGCGCCGGCTTCGATGACGACATAGGGCATGGAATCGCCGCGAGAGGGGACGACCAGTAGGCGTCCCTTGGAAAAGCCGAAGCGCGGCTTAACGTGACCGATGAAGCGAACTGCGCCACCGAGGCCAAGGCGCTGGATTTGCGCTTTCAAGGATTGCGTTTCCTCGCCGTCGCCGCCGAGTGTCAGGGTCACCGCATGTCCCTCCGCACGTAGAAGGGCGACTGCATCGACCAGCAGGTCGGCGCCCTTGATGCGGCGGAACTCGCCGACGTAACAGATGTCCGTTGCATCCTCCGCCTGTTCGACGGGATCGAATTCGCGGGCTGTCACCCCGTTGAAGACGCATTTGACGAGCCCCGAGGGCGTTCCGATCATGCGCTGATACGTGTCGCGCGCGAACGCGCTTTCGAACAGGAAGAGCTCGGTGCGGTTCATCAATGCGCGCTCGAGGCGGCTGTAGAAGGCGCCTTTGGGCGTGTTCTGCGGATAGTGCAGCGAGCCGCCATGCGGCGTGTAGATCCGGATCATGTCCTTCGATCGCCCGCGGAGCCGAACAAAGGCGCCTGCCTTGGCGCCGTGTCCATGCAGGACGTCGGGCTTCAGGCGCGTGGCGAGCCGCATGAACTTCATCCAGATCAGGAGATCGGTGGGATCGGGCTCGCGCTTGATCGGGAGCCGGTGAACGCCGAGCTTCAGGCGTGGCGCGATTTCCGCAAAGGCCGTCTCCGCGCGTTCTCCGCCAGTCAGGCTATCGGCGAGGATGCCGACTTCATGGCCGCGATCGGCCTGACCGTTGGCGACGTCGAGGATGTGACGGATGATGCCACCGACGGGCGCGCGCACGGCGTGCAGGATGCGGAGCGGTTTGTCCGTGGCAGTCATGAAGTGAACCAGCTTTCGCCGAGGGGAGGCGCTGGCCGGCGCCTGGACCCTGAATTCCTGAAGCAATTAAGCTCAATAAGCGACATCGCCGTTAAGAAAGCGTGAGACCGTGCCGGGCATGGCGGGCAAGATGCATCGTCAACTTGCGCGATTAACCGGCCGGCAACCTTAATCGCATTTAATCGATTCCGTTGCGTAGGCGCTGTGGCGTTCTGTAGGGGTATGCGATGCGTTGGCCGTTCGGGCGTGCAGGTAAGGGTGACAAGTCGGCCGCGCAGGCCATAGCGGCGCCCCCAGCAGAAAAACCAGTTTCGCCGCTGGCGTCGGCGTTCAGCGCCAGGCGGAGCGAGGCCGTCGTCGAGGAACGTGTATCTGCGCCGCCGCAGATCGGTGACCTCGATCTTGGTGCTCTTGGCCGTGCGTTGCTGCGCAAGCGGATGTGGGTCATCATTCCGACCCTGATCGCTGCCATCGGCTCGGCCGTTCTCGTCAATCTCATTACGCCTCGCTACAAATCCGAGTCCCGTATCCTCATCGATGGCCGCGAGAACATCTTCTTGCGGCCGAACGGCGAGCGCAGCGAAGAGCGGATGTCGCTGGATCCCGAGGCTGTTGCCAGTCAGGTTCAGCTCGTTTTGTCGCGCGATCTCGCGCGCGAGGTGATCAAGAAAACAAGCTCGCCGAGCGCCCGGAATTCGATTCGGTGCTGCGTGGCGCGCAGCCATGGAAGTCGCTGCTGGCCCTGATTGGCGCCGCGCGGGATCCGTTCTCCATGACCCCGGAAGAGCGCGTTCTGGATGCCTATTACGAGCGGCTGACGGCCTTCGCGGTCGATAAGTCGCGCGTCATCGTCGTCGAGTTTCAGTCGATCGATCCCGAGCTTGCACCGCGCGTCGCAAATTCGATCGCCGATGGCTATCTGGTGATGCAGCAGGCCGCGCGGCAGCAGCAGGCGAAAGCTGCCGGCCAGTGGCTGTCCGGCGAAATCGATGATCTACGCAAGAAGGTCAATGACGCGGAAACGCGTGCTGAGGAGTTCCGGTCGAAGTCGAGCCTGTTCATCGGAACCAACAACACGTCCCTGTCGAACCAGCAGCTCGGCGAGATCAACAGCCAGCTGAACAATGCACGTGCGCTGAAGTCAGACGCCGAATCCAGGGCGCGGCTGATCAAGGAGATGCTTCAGGGCGGCAAGCCGATCGAGTTCTCGGAGGTGCTGAATTCCGATCTGATCCGTCGCCTGTCGGAGCAGCGTGTGACGTTGCGGGCGCAGCTCGCCGAACAGTCATCGACGCTGCTCGATGCCCATCCGCGGATCAAGGAGCTGCGGGCCCAGCTTGGCGATCTCGACAAGCAGCTTCGCGATGAGGCCGCCAAACTGTCTCGGTCGTTCGAGAATGACGCGCGGGTCGCGGCCGGACGTGTCGATGGTCTCACCAACAGCCTGGAACAGCTGAAGCGCCAGGCGTCCAGCAGCAACGGTCAGGATGTTCAGCTGCGTGCGCTGGAGCGTGAAGCTAAGGCGCAGCGCGACCTGCTCGAATCCTATCTCGCCAAATATCGCGAGGCGACGACACGTGAAAATATCGATGGTGCGCCGACCGATGGCCGCATCATCTCGCGCGCGATCGTGTCGAATACGCCGGCCTATCCCAAGAAGCTGCCGATCGTGCTGATCTCCACGCTCGCGACACTTTTTCTCACGGCAGGTAGCATCGTCACCGGCGAATTGCTGCGCATGACCGCACCTCAGGGGCCGGCACCCGTCGCGACGCGCGTGTCGCGTACCGTCGGCCGTATCGAGACCGATGTGCAGCCGGAAGCCGTGCCCTCGACGTCGTATCAGTCGATGCCCACTGCGACGATTGCGCCCGAGACGGAAGCCGTCATCGCTCCTGCAATCGCGCCCGAGCAGCCGACCGTTTCAGCGCCCGTGGTTTCGGATCCTCCATTTGAAATGTCCAGGCCAGCGGTTCGCGACACGCATCCCGAGCTTGTGGCCGGTGTCAGCGAAATCGAACAGCTCGCGCGTGACATTCGGACGGCTGGACCTGCCGCCCGCAAGATCACCATTCTCGGGACCGGCCATGACGACAGCATATCGCTGACGGCCTTGACGCTCGCGCGTATGCTGGCGCGGGACGCAAAGGTGGCGCTGGTCGATCTGTCGGCTTCGTCGCCGACATTGCGATCGGTTTCGAATGATCCATCGGCCCCGGGGCTTGCCGATCTGATGCTGGGCGAAGCGTCGTTCGGCCAGGTGATCACCAAGGATCGCATGTCGGCGCTGCACATGGTGATGGCCGGCAAAGCGGGAGCGGATCGTTCGCTGCTGCAGTCTCCGCGATTGCTCATGGCGCTGGATGCGCTGCTGCGGGTCTATGACCACGTGCTGCTTGATGCCGGCACCGCAGCCGATCTTCCGGCGGGCATGCTCACTGCGCAGGCGCGTGCCATCGTTGTGCCCGAGGCCGGAATGGGCACGGAGGCTCGCGCACGCATGATCGACGAGCTCAAGGCTGTCGGTTTCGGCGATGTCCGCATGTTACGATCGGTGGCTGAAGCACCGAATGGCGATGAGCCCAATGGGCACGGACCCCGCGTCGCTGCGGCGTGACGCGACACGGTTATCGTGTGGTCCGGAGGAGTATTTGTATCCGGACCCGACGCTTCAATAGGCTTTGAGTATCTCAATTACCGATGCGCTCGTGCGCAGCGCAGATCACGATCGTTGAAATGCGCCGCGAAGCTTCTGAGCCATCTGCAGCAAAGCTGGCGACTGTTTGACCATGCGCTTGGCATGCGCGACCGATGACAGACCAAGCGCGCCGAGACGGCCGCGGGTGGTCAGCGGGATGTAGCTGTCGAAGATGACCTCGTCATCCTTGCAGAACATCCGCTTGTAGTCGCCTTCGCCGATACCGAGATCGAGGGAACGAATGCCGCGCTCGGCATAATAGTCCACGATGGTGCGCATCAGGATAAGCCCGGGGCTGTATTTGGCGTTGGCCGACATCGTGTAGGTGTTGAACATCATCGAGAAGCGATCTTCGTCCGCCACGCCGGCAAACATGGCGATGACTTCCTCGTCGCAGACCAGCGCATGAATATCGATGGCATAGCCACCTGACCGCGGGGCGGCGCAGGCGTCGCGCAGAAACGCCTCGACACCAGGCTCGGCGAAAACATCGGGCAGGCCCTGTTCGGCCATGCGCAGCGGTTTTACGGCAAAAAACATGTCGAGCACGCGCGTCACATCGGCCGGTGTTGTCGCATGCATGTAGCCATAGCCGGGAAGACCCTTGTATTTCGCTTCTTTCGTCTTGAGGCGCTTGCGCATGGAACTGCTGACGCGATCGTTCGGCCCCGTGTCAGGCGTGATGATCAGCACCGGGCAGTCGTTGGTCGAAGGCTGATGCGCCAGCAAGGCCATCGGATTGGCGATGCCGCGCCAGGTCTGCGGCTGGCGGAGCAGGGCCAGCACATCGATGTTCCCGGCACGCGCATGGATGCCCTTCAGCAAGGTCTCCATCTCGCTGCGGGTCGCGCTGTCGGCAAAATCACGGCGCCATAGCGGCATATTGAATGTGACGTGTTTGCCGCCGGGAAAGCTGGCAACGCGCATTCCATTCTCACGACCGACCACGAGCGGCAGCAAGAGCAGTGGCTGCTGGTCGGGGTCATAGGCAATCACGATAGTCGGCTGAACACCCTCGGCGGTGGCGACATGTTTCAGCCAGGCCGCCTGGAAATCGAACCGCTGATAGGGTGTCGCGAGATGGGCAGATGTCTCGAACTGGCGCCAGACCGGTTCTGCAGCGGCGACATCCTGGATGATATCGACACGCGCGATACGGTGCGCGCTCGGGAGAGCCGCGATTGGTGTGTCCATTGCCGCAGCCACTGTCATTGCCATGTCCTGTCGGGAATTTTCCCGTTTGGGGGCGACCTTTGCAAAGAAATCTCAACAAACGGTAAGGACAATGGTGTCGCGGAACTGGATGCCGCAGCGGGGATTGCGGTGCAGGGAGCGACGAACGGATCGGCATTCATGCTGGAGCTGGCTTATGCCAGTGGTCTCTGGCGTTTGCTGGAATCCTCGCGGGGCGGCGTCGGTACCATCTTGAAATTCGAGCGCGTGCGACCCAGGCGGAACGATGCGTTCCAGCCGCTGCGCGCCCGCGAAATCACGCCGCAATTCCTGCATCGGCTCATCACCCGGCTGAAGAAGTGGCCCGTCGATATCGTATCCATGGACGAGGCCTGCCGCCGCGTGACTGCGCCACGCGCCGGCCGCCGTTTTGTTGCGCTGACCTTTGATGGCGGCACACGTGATTTCGTCGACTACGCCTATCCGCTGTTGTCCGGCCATCAGGTGCCGTTTGCCGTCTATCTCCCGGCGGCATTTCCCGACGGGCTCGGCCGGATGTGGTGGCTGGCGCTGGACGCCGTGATCGCCACGCAAGATCGCGTCAATACGGTCGTCGATGACGTCAGGCGTTATTTCGAGACCGTGAGCGTCGCCGACAAATATCATGCGCATCACTATCTCGATGGCTGGCTGCGCAGTCTGCCGCCGCTGCAGCTTGCGCATGCGGTCGATGATCTCTGCTTGCGCTATGGCATCGACATGGCAGCTTTGACGCGCGCGGCCGTCATGACATGGGATGATGTCGCGACATTCGCCGGTGACCCGCTGGCTACCATTGGCACCAGCACCTTGAACTATCCGATCCTGGCAAATCTCGACGCATCGGAGGCGCAGCGCGACATGATGCTGGGACAGGCGGTGGCCGAGGCTGCGCTGCCGAAGCGGCCGCAGCACTTCGCCTATCCGTTCGGCTATGCCGGGTCATTTGGCGCGCGCGACGTGACGATGGCGGCGGAGCAGGGCTTCGTCAGTGCGGTGACATCGGTGGCTGGGGTCGTGAAAGGTGGAAGCGACCTGCATGCATTGCCGCGGATCGCGTGGGACGGGCGGCGGACGTCGCTGCGCGTGCTTCGCGTGATGATGAGCGGTTGGCCTTAGCGAAGGTCGGTTCCGCGCAATGGCAGCTGCCGCGGCCTTGTCAGAGCAATCCTGTCCGCGGACTGTGGACGAGCTTACGCTTCCTCGTCCTTATCCGGCTTCTGCATCCAGCTGACGATCGGCATGGCCGGCAGCACCCAGCCAATACCTGCGACCACATAGAAGATTGCCTGCCGCCATCCGGACGCGGCGAGCCACGGTATTTGCGCCATCGCCATGCCGAGCAATGACCACACCACCACCAGGATCAGCAGGAAGATGGTTCCGAGGAATTTGCGCGTGCGGATTTTCATGGAGAGCCGGAACTGAATGAGATGAGGCTGGGTGGGCAAAGTGCCCAACTTTGCAGGGCAGGACGGGCGGACTATAAGGGGCCCGAAAATCCGTTCAAAGCGCTGTTTTTGCAAAGCGCTGCCGGAACGTAGCGAGATTGATTTTAATGGCCGCCATTTCCCAAATCCGCGACAAGGAATTGCGCCCGGTGCGCGTCTGGCTGATGGTCGTTGCGGCCATGATCGTCGCCATGGTGATGGTTGGCGGGGCCACTCGCCTGACCGAATCCGGCCTGTCGATCGTCGAATGGAAGCCGGTGACCGGTGCGCTACCGCCGCTGACTGATGCGCACTGGCACGATGCCTTCGAGGCCTACAAGAAGATCCCGCAATATCGCGAGGTGAATCGCGGGATGAGCCTCGACGAATTCAAGACCATCTTCTGGTGGGAATGGAGCCATCGTCTGCTCGGCCGCACCATCGGCATGGTGTTCCTGTTTCCTTTCCTGTTTTTCCTTTGGCGCGGTGTGCTGACGTCGGAGCTGAAGAAGCGACTCTGGGTGATCTTCGGTCTCGGCGGCCTGCAGGGTTTTGTCGGCTGGTGGATGGTCGCGTCCGGCCTCACGCATCGCGTGGAAGTCTCGCAATATCGCCTCGCGGTGCATCTTATGCTGGCGCTGATCATTTTTGCCGCCATCGTCTGGGTGCTCAGGCGGATGAAAGCTGGCGCAACGGCGGCGGCGACAGGGCGGTTGCGGGTGACGAGCTGGGTTCTGCTCGGGCTGACATTTCTGCAGCTCTATTTCGGTGCGCTCGTTGCAGGTCTGCGGGCTGGCCGCGTCTTCAACACCTGGCCGGATATCGACGGCGCATTCATTCCCGCGGCGTCACGGCTGTTTTTCGAGGATCCGTGGTGGCGCAACATGTTCGACAATGCGCTGACCGTGCAGTTCCAGCACCGCATGACCGCGTATCTGTTATTCGCGCTGGCGGTCTGGCACGCCTTGGACGCGATCCTGGCCAAGGCCGATCGTTCGGTGGTCAATGGTGCGTTGTGGCTGGCGGCGAGCATTGCCGTGCAGGCCATGCTCGGCATTCTCACCCTGCTGCATCAAGTGCCGATCGATCTCGCGCTGGCGCATCAGGCGGTGGCGATCGTCGTGCTGACCCTGGCGCTGCTGCAGGTGGAGCGGATGAAGGTGCGGGATGTGCCGCTCGCGTCTCGGCAGCTAGATCTCGCGGAAGGTAGAGCTGCGTAGCTGCCGAAGCAGCTACGCAGAACGACATCAGGCGCTCAACGCCTGTTCGAGATCCGCGATCAGATCTTCCTTGTCCTCGATGCCGATCGACAGGCGCACCACGTCCGGACCGGCGCCCGAACGCGTCTTGGCGTCGTCGTCGAGCTGGCTGTGGGTGGTCGACGCCGGATGGATCACCAGCGAGCGGGTGTCGCCGACATTGGCGAGATGCGAGAACAGCTTCAGGTTCGACACCAGGCTGACGCCCGCGTCATAGCCGCCCTTCAGGCTGAAGGTGAACACCGCACCGGCGCCCTTCGGTGCGTATTTGCGGGCAAGCGCGTGATACTTGTCGTTCGGCAGCCCCGCATAATTCACCGCCGCCACGGCCGGATGTGCAGACAACCATTCGGCCACCGCCTTGGCATTGTCGCTGTGCTTCTGCATGCGCAGTGGCAGCGTCTCGATGCCGGTCTGGATCATGAACGCGTTGAACGGCGACAGCGCCGGGCCGAGATCGCGCAGGCCGAGCACGCGGCAGGCGATGGCGAACGAGAAGTTGCCAAACGTCTCCTGCAGCTTGATGCCGTGATATTCCGGGCGCGGCTCCGACAGCACCGGATATTTGCCGTCCTTCGACCAGTCAAACGTGCCGGCATCGACAATGATGCCGCCGAGCGAATTGCCGTGGCCGCCGAGAAACTTTGTCAGCGAATGCACGACGATGTCGGCGCCGTGATCGATCGGGCGGATCAGATAGGGCGAGGCCAGCGTGTTATCGACGATCAGCGGCACGCCGGCCCTGCGGGCGACGGCGGCGACGCCTTCGATGTCGGTGATGGAGCCGGCAGGATTGGCGATCGACTCGATGAAGATCGCCTTGGTCTTCGGCGTTACCGCGCGTTCGAACGAGGCGACGTCATCGGGATCGGCCCACACCACATTCCAGCCAAAGCTCTTGAACGCATGGCTGAACTGGTTAATCGAGCCGCCATAGAGTTTTCGCGATGCGATGAATTCGTCGCCGGGCTGCAGCAGCTGCTGGAACACCACGAGCTGCGCGGCATGGCCGGATGCCACGGCGAGGGCAGCGGTGCCGCCTTCAAGCGCAGCAACGCGCTCTTCGAGCACGGCGGTCGTCGGATTGGTGATGCGCGTATAGATATTGCCGAAAGCCTGCAGGCCGAACAGCGAGGCCGCATGATCGGCGTCGTTGAAGACGAAAGACGTCGTCTGGTAGATCGGCGTCGCGCGAGCGCCGGTGGTCGGATCGGGCTGCGCGCCGGCATGGACGGCAAGGGTGCCGAAACCTGGAATACGGTCGTTCATCTTCTCTCCCCCTCAAAGGTCGATTTTGTCGGCGCCAAACTGATCGGGCAGGGCGGCGGCGTCAAGGCAGGGCGACATCGTGCCCGGACTTCGTAATAGCCGCACTGCAGCAGGTCATTGCAACAAAAGGAAACTGCTGCATCCTGCGATCAGACGATGTCGTTCTTGTCCTTGTTGCCGATCTGGGCGATGCGATCTGCCGCCGTCGTGCTGCCGCCACCCAGGCTTTGGCGATTCAGGGACAGCCGCATGCCTTGCACCGGCACAGGTGCGCGTTTGGCGCTGATGGTGCGGGAATTGACGCCCATCCACTGGATTTCCGACGACAGCCGGCCGTATTCGATCTTCGGGCAGCGGTTCATGACGACCTTGATGCCGGCCGCTTCGGCCTTGGCCGCGGCTTCGTCATTGCGAACGCCAAGCTGCATCCAGATCACCTTGGGCTGCGTTTTGAGCGCAAGCGCGGCATCGACGATGGGCATCGCATGCTCGGCATTGCGAAACATGTCGATCATGTCGATGGGGCGGTCGATATCCTCCAGCGATTTGACGAAGGGCTTGCCGAGCAGGCTCTTGCCGACCTGGCCCGGATTGATCGGGATCATGTCGTAGCCGCGCTCGGCGAGATATTTGAAAACGAAGTAGCTCGGCCGCACATTTTGCGGCGATGCGCCGATCATCGCGACTGTCTTCACCGTATTGAGGATTTCGCGGATGTAATCGTCGCTATAGCTGTCGTGGTTCATTATATTCTCGAACTTTCAGTCGTCATTGCGAGCGAAGCGAAGCAATCCAGCTCTTCGCTCGTGGCTCCTGGATTGCTTCGTCGCTGCGCTAAGGGGAAAGCCAGAGGCTTTCCCTGACCTCGCAATGACGGCTGCGGCCACATTCACCGATCTTCCCACACTGGCACGCGCTTCTCGATGAATGCTCCGATGCCTTCTTCGGCATCGCGCGCCATCATGTTCTCGGTCATCACCTCGGCGGCAAAGCGATAGGCGTCGGCCAGATCCATCTCTGCCTGACGATAGAACGCTTCCTTGCCGATCTTGATCGTATGCGCCGATTTGCGAGCGACTTGCTGGGCGAGGGCGATCGCAGCATCGCGCTCGGTGCCGGCTGGCACCACGCGGTTGACGAGGCCGATCTCCCGTGCGCGTTCCGCCGAGATCGGCTCGCCCGTGAGCAGCATTTCCATCGCCTGTTTGCGCGGGACGTTGCGCGACAGTGCGACCATGGGCGTCGAGCAGAACAGTCCGATATCGACCCCGGGCGTGGCGAAGCGGGCGTGCTCGGAGGCAACGGCGAGATCGCAACTTGCCACGAGCTGGCAGCCGGCCGCAGTCGCAATGCCTTGGACAGCGGCAACCACCGGTTTCGGCAAGCGCACGACGGCTTGCATCATGGCGCTGCAGGCATTCATCAGCTCGCCGAAATAGGCGCGGCCGCGATCGGCATCCGTGCGGCGGGCCGTCAATTCCTTCAGGTCATGGCCGGCTGAGAAGGCGGGTCCGTTCGCAGCGATCACCACCGCGCGGACGTCTTTGTCGTTGGCGATGTCGTTCAGCGCCGCATGCAGCTCGGCGATCAGCCCATCCGACAGGCTGTTGCGCGCGGCCGAACGGTTGAGCGTGAGCACGGCGACATCGCCGACCTGCTCGCGCAAGAGAATGGATGGGTGCGCGTTTTCCGCGCGGGCAGGTTGAGCCATGTCTTGTCTTCCATCGGCTGGGCTTCTTCGTCACCATAATGTAACAGGACGGTGTCGGCGAAAAGACGAAGCGACGGGACGGGGACATGACTGACGCGAAAATGACGGTGCCGGAGCTCGAAGAGTTCCTGAAGCGCGAGTTTCCGCAGGCCTTTGGTGCCGGCGACATCGCCATCGAGCATGCCGACGGCACCACCTGCCTGCTGCGGCAGACCTATGGCGAGCGCATGCTGCGGCCGGGCGGCACGGTATCGGGACCGACCCTGATGGCTCTGGCCGATTTCGCCATGTATGTCGTGCTGCTGTCCGCCATCGGCCCCGTAGGCCTCGCGGTCACCACCAGCCTGAACATCAATTTCCTGCGGAAGGGCCAGCCGGGCCAGGACGTGCTTGCGGCCGCCAAGCTGCTCAAGCTCGGCAAGCGCCTTGCAGTGGGGGAGGTGAACCTGCTGTCGGGCACCTCGGCCGACCCGATCGCTCATGTGACATCGACCTATTCCATTCCGAATAAAGCGTGATTTCTTAGGTAATATTGCACCTTAATTATAAGATGCTGATTTCACTTCAGATTTTTGCGTTGACAGCCATTGACGGAATCCGGGCGGTTCTCTAGAACCACCTTCAATTCGGCGCCCCTCTTGGGCGCCGATCTCTGTTTCACCCCGTCTCACTATACGGATCTCAAAATGAAAACCTTTTCGGCAAAGCCGGCTGAGGTCACGAAGAAGTGGATCGTCATCGACGCCACCGGTCTCGTGGTCGGCCGCCTCGCCACGCTGGTCGCCATGCGCCTGCGCGGCAAGCATCTCCCGATCTACACCCCCCACGTCGATTGCGGTGACAATGTCATCATCATCAACGCGGAGAAGGTGGTGTTCACCGGTCGCAAGCGCGACGACAAGATGTACTACAACCACACCGGTTTCATCGGCGGCATCAAAGAGCGTTCGGCCAAGTCGATCCTCGAAGGTCGCTTCCCGGAGCGCGTGGTCGAGAAGGCCGTTGAGCGCATGATCCCCCGTGGTCCGCTCGGTCGCGTCCAGATGGGCAACCTGCGTGTCTACGCAGGCGCCGAGCACCCGCATGAAGCACAGCAGCCCGAGGCACTCGATGTCGGCGCGCTGAACCGCAAGAACAAGAGGGCCGCATAATCATGTCCGATACCATGCAGTCTCTCGAACAGCTCGGCTCGCTGAAGGTCTCCGCACCGGACGCGCCGCGTTACGAAAAGAAGATCGACAAGCAGGGCCGCGCTTATGCCACTGGCAAGCGTAAGGACGCGGTTGCCCGCGTTTGGGTCAAGCCGGGTTCCGGCAAGGTTGTCGTCAACACCCGCGACGTCGAAGTGTACTTCGCTCGTCCGGTGCTGCGCATGCTGATCCAGCAGCCGCTGGTCGCCGCAGCCCGCGCTGGTCAGTATGACGTGATCTGCACCGTCGCCGGTGGTGGTCTGTCGGGCCAGGCAGGTGCTGTGCGCCACGGCCTGTCCAAGGCTCTGACCAACTTCGAGCCGGAGCTTCGCTCGGTTCTGAAGAAGGGCGGCTTCCTGACCCGCGACGCGCGTGTCGTTGAACGTAAGAAGTACGGCAAGGCGAAGGCCCGTCGTTCGTTCCAGTTCTCGAAGCGCTAATCGCTTTCGTCAAATTCGCCGCAAATGCGGTGGATGCAATTTTCGGAAAGGGCGCCCTCGGGCGCCCTTTCTGCGTTTCGGATGCAGACAGATTGATGCAGTTTTTCAGGAAAACTTTGCGACGCGCGCAAACGGATTTCCAATCGGTACACTCGTATGTTCGTCCATGGCATTAGCCAAAGCCGACTGATGTGAGTCGGTCATACTGCAATCCATTGCCGGTGTTCGAACATGTCGCTCGATTCTTCCACGCTGTATCTGGTTGCGACGCTCGTCGCCGCGATGCTGGGCGGGATGCTGCTGTTCTTCGGACGACAGGAGCGGATCACAGCCCTGAACTGGTGGGGATGTGCTTATCTGCTCGGTTCGGTTGCGGTGGGATTGTGGACGCTTGCCGGGCCGCTATTGGGCGAGATGCTCTCGCTGCTTTTCAACGCAGTGGGATTCGTCGCCTGTGGCATGGTCTGGACCGCGGCACGGGTTTTCCACGGTCGTCGTCCAAACTGGGCCGGTCTTTTCCTGGGCGCTATCGCCTGGATTGCAGCGATCATGCTGCTTCCGGCGGAGATGACGCCACTGCGCGCGACCATCGGCGCCGGGATCGTCGCGCTTTACGCGATGCTGACGGCTTACGAGCTTGGAACCGAGCGCCGCAAATCGGTGCAACGGCGTTGGCCGACAGTGTTGATTCCGCTGCTGCACGGCTTCGTCCTGATGCTTCCGATCGTGCTTGGCGATCTACTGCATGCCGATGACAAGACGTTCGGCGCCAGCATCTGGGTGACGGCGTTCGCCGTCGAACTGGTGCTTTACGCTGTCGGCACGGTTTTCCTGATCTTCATGCTGGTGTCCGAGCGCACTGTCGCCGCCCACAAGGTGGCTGCGTCCTGCGATCCGCTCACAGGTCTCTTCAATCGTCGGGGATTCTCTGAAGTCACGGCGCGGATGATCGAGCGTGAGGCCAAGGCGGGGCGTCCGGTCACGGTGCTGATCTTTGACATCGACCACTTCAAGTCCATCAATGATCGCTTCGGTCATCCCGCTGGCGACGAGGTCCTCAAACTGTTCGCAACGGTGATCACGAATACGTTGCGGATCACCGATCTCACGGGCCGTATCGGTGGCGAGGAATTTGCCTCGATGCTGCCATGTACGCTCGAGGAGGCTATGCAGGCAGCGGAGCGCGTGCGCGAGGCATTTGCCAATTGCGGCGTCGAGGTCGATGAAACGCCGGTCGTGACGACGGTCAGCATCGGTGTGGCCGGTGGACCCGCCGGCACCGAGTTCGACGTGTTGCTCGCGGCAGCAGACACGGCACTTTACCAAGCCAAACGCGGTGGGCGTAACCGGGTGCAGGCAGCCGAGGAGGAGCCACTGTCACTGGAGCAGGGGCGGAAAGCGGCTATATCCGGGCAGGCATCGCCATCCCGCGTCCGCAACGTCGTGCGCAGCGGCGTCACCATGAACATGCAGAGCGCACAGTAAGATTCGGTTTACCAACCGTTCTTAAGCTCATCGCATGATGACGCGTGAATCGACCTCGCATTCGGCCTTGATGTCCCTCGAAGCTGCCGCCAGTTCGGCGCGCGGGGGCTTTGCCTGTATGTTTTCAAGCTCGGACGAATACGAGAACGCGCTGATCACCCAGCGTCGTGCCCAGGGCCGCTATGGCGTACAACGGGCGCGCTGGCCATTGATGGCCTTTATCGGCACCTGCTCCGCAATGGTGGCCGCCGTGATGGTCTATTTCGTCAGGTCCTGATTGCGGCTTGCCTTCTCCCGGGTTTCGGTTTGCGGTAAACACCTTCACCGCAAAACAAGGGTCGGGAAACGATGATCACGGAAATCGCACAAATCGACGTCAAGCCGGGCACCGAAAAGGATTTCGAAGCCGCGGTCGCCAAGGCCAAGCCGCTATTCCTGCGCGCCAAGGGCGGCAAGGGCTTCGAACTCCACAAGTCCGTCGAAATGCCGTCACGCTACCGTCTGGTGGCGAAGTGGGAGACGCTCGAAAATCACACGGTCGATTTCCGCGGCTCGCCGGATTTCGCTGAATGGCGCGCATTGGTCGGGCCGTATTTCGAGACGCCGCCTTACGTCGAGCACACCGAAACGGTGCTCACGACCTAAATCAGGCCTTCGCCTCTTGCGCGGGGACGTCATCGTCCTCGCGCAGATAGTCGATCACCACCTTGCCGATGGCCATCACCGGCAAAGCCAGTGCCAGCCCCCAGACACCAAACACCACCCCGAGCGTGATCTGGAACGCGAACAGCGTTGCCGGCGGAATATCCAGCGCCTGCCGCTGCAGGATCGGCGTCAGGATATAGCTCTCCAGCGCGTGCACGGCCATGAACAGCACAAAGGCCGATGCACCGGCGACCCACCCCGAAGCAAGGCTGGCCAGCACCACGATGAGGCCGCCGAGAATGGCGCCGACCGTCGGGATGAAGGCCAGCAGTCCGGCCTGAACGCCGAGAATGAACGAGCTCGGAATCCCGATCAGCTTCAGGCCGAGCCAGGTGACGGAACCGACTGCCACCATGGTGATCATCTGTGCGATCAGCCAGCGCTGCAGCGTGTCGCTGATGCGATCGACAATGATCGTCGCCTGTTCGCGATGTTTGCGTGGCGTGAGATGCAGGAGCCCCTTCCGATAGACGCTGGGCTGCGCCGCAAAGGCGAGGCCGAGAAACAGCACGATGAAGAAGTTGCCGACGGCGCCGACAGTGCCGAGCAGGATCTTCAGCGTCTGTGTCACGATGGCGCCGCCGCTCGATGCGATGGTGCCAGCACTCGGCAGGTTGCTGGTGCGCGGGATCGGCGCAGTCGTCGGCGCGATATTCCCGGGGATCTCGGTCGCCGTCGTGTCCTTGGTCTCGTCTTTGGGCAGGTCGGACAGGATCGCATTGAAATCGAAATAGCTGGTATCGACGCCATGCTGTTCCAGATAGGTCTTCACATTGACAACTTGGGACTTCAGCGTGCCGGACAGGGTCTTGGCCTGGCTGGCGATGGTGGCGCCGCCGAGATAGAGCAGGCCGCCGAGCATGCTTGCCAGTAGCAAGCATACGAGCACGAGTCGAAGCGGCTGGGGGCCGCCCATGACACGGCCCAGCAGCTGTGTCAGCGCATTGAGCGCAACGCCTAGCAGGATTCCGGCGAAGATCAGGAACAGCGTCGCGGAAAAGTACCAGGCGAACACGACGAGGATCGTGAATGCCACCGTGGTGACGCCGCCGACAGAGACCGCCCAGGCGAGGTCGCTGCGCGATGGGACATTCGTATCTGCGGGCAGGGGCATCTGAAATTCACCTCGTGGAAAATCACTGTTTCGCGAATTGATGGTGGGGGTCAAGTACAGAAGCCGTTGCGACGAGACATCGCACTGCCGCCTGCAACGCAGCCATGACTGCACTTTGGCTGCCACCGGACGACAAATCACGCCAAGATGCGCCAAACCCGCTGACGAAGATCGCGGGAAATGGGAGGACATCCGTGAATCGCATTACCGGCCGTTCGGCCTTTCTCGCGCTGCTCAAGGACGAAGGCGTCACGCATCTGTTCGGCAACCCCGGCACCACCGAACTGCCGATCATGCATGCGCTCAAGGATCATCCGGATCTGACCTATGTGATGGCGATGCAGGAAAGCCTCGTCGTCGCCATCGCCGATGGCTACAGCCGTGCTTCCGGCCGCCTTGTTGCCTGCAATGTCCATGTGGCGCCCGGCCTCGGCAATGCCATGGGCTCGCTCTACAACGCGCAATTCACGGGCACGCCGATGATCCTCACGGCCGGCCAGCAGGAGCAGGGCCATGGCCTGATGGAGCCGCTGCTCTATGGTCCGTTGGTGCGCATGGCCGAGCCGCTGGTCAAATGGGCGGTGGAGGTCACGCGCCTCGAAGACCTGCCGCGCATCGTGCGCCGCGCCGCCAAGATCGCGACCACGCCGCCGACCGGCCCGGTGTTCATCTCGTTGCCGGGCGACATTCTCAATGCGGAGATCGGCCTCGAACTTGGGCGTTCGACGCGGGTGGATACGCGCATCCGCCCGTCGGACGAGGCGCTTGCCGCGATCGTGCAACGGATATCGAGGGCCGAGCGCCCGGTCATCATTGTCGGCGACGAAATCGTGAAGAGCGATGCGCTGCAGGAGGCGGCGGATTTCGCAGCAGCGCTTGGCGCGCCCGTTTATCAGCAATCCGGGCCTTATGGCTCGCACTTCCTGTCGGAACATCCCTGCTACATGGGTTCGCTGTCGCGCACGCAGACGCAGGTCCGCGATCTGCTCGCGCCCTATGATCTCCTGATCGTGCTCGGCGCCGACCCTTTGCGGATGTCGGTGCACAGCGAGACATTGCCGCTGCCAGATGGCCTGCCCATCGTGCAGGTCGGCCTTGTCGAATGGGACCTCGCCAAGAACTTTGGCGCAGAGATCGCACTGAAAGCGGATGTAAAGGAAACGCTGCGCGTGCTGACGCCGGCGTTGAAGGCTGCAGGCGGCGTCGATCTTGAAAGCCGCGCCAATAAAGGGAAGGCCGCGCTGGCATCCCGCAACTGGACTGCGCGAAGAGCACAGCTCGTCGATCAGATCAGCAAGTCGTCGTCTCGCGCCCCGATCGATCCGGATTGGCTGGCGTTGCAGGTGGTCGAGGCGATGCCGGCCAATGCCATCATGGTCGATGAGGCGTTGACTTCGTCGCGCTACATGACCGCATTGAAGCCATATCGCGATCGATTTGACTATCACGCACTGGCGTCCGGCGGGATCGGCTGGGGTGTCCCGGCTTCGGTCGGCGTCAGCCTCGCCAATCCCGATCGTCCCGTCGTTTGCTTCTCAGGCGACGGCAGCGCGATGTATTCGATCCAGTCGCTCTGGACCGCGGCCCGTCACAAGCTGCCTTTGGTCGTGGTCATCGCCAATAATGGCGGTTACCGCATCATCAAGCAGCGCCTGCTGTCGTTCCATCAGGACGATCATTTCGTCGGTATGGATTTCGCCGATCCTGCCGTCGATTTTGCAGCGCTCGCGAAGTCGCTCGGCCTGAAGGCGGCGACCGTCACGGATCCGGCAATGTTGCGATCCGTGCTTGATGCAGCCTTCGCCGATGGCGGCACCCATCTCATCGAGGTCATGATCGACGGATCGGTAAACTAAGTGCCACTTCGCAGCCGCGTGCGACGGGCCATGGCATATCGCCGCTTTGACGGAGGCGTTGCCATGGTGCATTGCCGTTGCGGGAGAAAACGCTGATGAAAATTCTCAAATGGGCCGGCCCAGTCGTGCTGCTGGCTGCGATCGTGATCGGCGACCAGATCCGCATCAATCGCCCGGCCCATAAGTATCGGTTGGCCGTTGAGGTCGATACGCCCGAGGGCGTCAAATACGCCTCAGGCGTGGTCTCCGTGCATCCGTATCGCGGCTATCAACCCGGCGGCAAAACGACCTCGCGCGGCGATGCAGTCATCGTCGATCTCGGTGGTGGCAAGAACCTCGCGGCCCTGATGCTGCATGACGACAAGGGCTATGCCGATTTCGACGGTGCCAATTTCGTGGCGATGCGGGCCTATCAGGCCGCCGGGCGCAAGATCGCGTTTCGCGACGTCGGCAACCAGACCGGCGCTGTTCCCGTCACAGGCGAGCTGATGCCGATTTTGGCGAGCTTCACCGATACGCGCGATGCTTCGGCCGTTCGTCGATTGAAGCCCGATGATCTGTCGTCGCTCGGGCAGGGAACGAAGCTGCGCAGCGTGACCGTGGAGGCCGTGCCGAACGGACTGTGGCCGATCGACTTTGGCGGATCTCTGGGCCAGCCCGTGACACGCACGATAGCCGCCAAAATCCCGTGGTCCCATAGCGATGCCGACGCCGGCCGCGCGCTGATGGCAGTCGGCTTTTCGGAGGCCGTCGAGCCGGCGCGGGCGTTCACGCGGAAGTAAGAAACAGAAAAAGGCGCCCCGTTTCCGGAGCGCCTTGATCTTGTCGCTGATCTCCAGGGATCAGTACGAATAGTACATTTCGAATTCGACCGGATGCGGGGTCATTTCGAAGCGCTCGACGTCCTGCATCTTCAGTTCGATGTAAGCGTCGATGAAGTCGTCATCGAACACGCCGCCGGCTTTCAGGAATGCACGGTCCTTGTCGAGGTTTTCGAGAGCTTCGCGCAGCGAGCCGCACACGGTCGGGATCTGCTTCAGTTCTTCCTTCGGCAGGTCGTAGAGATCCTTGTCCATCGCCGGGCCCGGATCGATCTTGTTCTTGATGCCGTCGAGGCCGGCCATCAACATCGATGCGAAAGCGAGATAGGGGTTCGCCATCGGATCCGGGAAACGGACCTCCACGCGCTTTGCCTTCGGCGAGGTCGTGAAGGGGATGCGGCAGGAGGCCGAGCGGTTGCGGGCCGAGTAGGCCAGCAGCACCGGGGCTTCATAACCCGGGACCAGACGCTTGTAGGAGTTGGTCGACGGGTTGGTGAAGGCGTTGATGGCCTTGGCGTGCTTGATGATGCCGCCGATGTAGAACAGGCAGTTTTCCGACAGGTCGGCATATTTGTTGCCGGCGAAGGTCGGCTTGCCGTCCTTCCAGATGGACTGGTGCACATGCATGCCCGAGCCGTTGTCGCCGAAGATCGGCTTCGGCATGAAGGTGGCGGTCTTGCCGTAGATGTGGGCGACCTGATGGATGCAGTACTTATAGACCTGCATCTGGTCGGCCATATAGGTCAGCGTATCGAACTTCATACCGAGTTCGTGCTGAGCCGACGCCACTTCGTGGTGATGTTTTTCGACCTTGACGCCCATGCGGGCCATGGCGCCGAGCATTTCCGAGCGCATGTCCTGCAGCGAGTCCTGCGGCGGGACGGGGAAATAGCCGCCCTTGTTGCGGACGCGGTGGCCGAGATTGCCGCTCTCATATTCGGTGTCCGAGTTCGTCGGCAGTTCCGACGAGTCGAGCTTGAAGCCGGTGTTGTAGGGCTGCGCCGAGAAGCGCACGTCGTCGAACACGAAGAATTCGGCTTCCGGGCCGACATAGACGGTGTCGCCAACGCCCATGGACTTGACCATGGCTTCCGCCTTCTTGGCGATGCCGCGCGGGTCGCGGTTGTACGGCTCGCCGGTGCCGGGATCGAGCACGTCGCAGGTGATGACCATGGTGGTCTCGGCGAAGAACGGATCGATCACCGCGGTGGCGGGATCGAGCATCAGGGTCATGTCGGATTCATTGATCGCCTTCCAGCCGGCGATGGACGAACCGTCGAACATGGTGCCTTCGGCGAAAATCTCTTCGTCGATCATCGAGACGTCGAACGTCACGTGCTGCCACTTGCCGCGCGGATCGGTGAAACGCAGGTCGACGTATTTGACGTCGTTGTCCTTGATGGACTGCAGGACTTCTTTGGCGGTCGTCATGGGTTTCCCTACCTTTTCTAGCGGGCCGAATTCCGGACGTAACAATGGCATATGACGAACGGGTCACAGCCGGATGTCTTCAACAGCAGATGTCTCGACAACAAGAGGTGGCAACAAGAAGGCTGCCGAAGCAGCCTGTTGTCGACGCCTCAAGACGTCAAGAAATCGGATAGCACCGGGCTCGGAGAGCGTCCAGCCCGGCAGGGGGCTTGCGCGATCAGATCGCGTCGAGGCCGGACTCGCCGGTGCGGATACGCACGGCTTCTTCGATGTTCGACACGAAAATCTTACCGTCGCCGATGCGGCCGGTCTGCGCGGCGCGACGGATCGCATCGATCGCCTTTTCCACCAGATCATCACCGATCACGATCTCGATCTTCACCTTGGGCAGGAAGTCGACGATGTATTCGGCGCCACGATACAGTTCAGCGTGACCTTTCTGACGACCAAAACCCTTGGCTTCGGTGACGGTGATGCCCTGCAGCCCCACCTCCTGAAGCGCCTCCTTCACCTCGTCGAGCTTGAAGGGCTTGATGATGGCTTCGATCTTTTTCACTGAACGTCTCCCCGGCACTCATCTTGCCGAAAGTTTCTGGACTTGAAGTTGCGTCGTTCCTGCGCAGCGACCGCGAGGCGGCGCGCACAGACAGTTTGATACTCACATTCGGGCGGAGTTACGCTCCCGCCGCTTGAGCGTCGGCGATTTCTCGCCAATCGACATCGATGATCCCGGTTTCTCCATCATTTGATGCTGGATTGCCCTGACTTGATGCTGGCTTCCCTCAAAGCAGGGTCCGTGCCAAATTCAGCGTGCGGCTATTTTTGAAGCATTTTCAGGTTTTTACGGCGAGACCGAAACTGCTTGGGATGAGAATACCGCACTGCATTTGTCTATCAAGTGGGCATATTGATGAAATGAAAGGCAGTTGCAGCCCAGCGAAATGATCGATTTTGCGGCTGCCTTCAGAACGGGCGATATGGAAGGCGATATGGAGCTCCTGACCACAGACGAGATGGCGCGGGCCGACGAGCTGACGATCGCCGACGGCACGCCGGGCTTCGAATTGATGAGGGCCGTGGGCCGCGCCGTTGCCGATGCGGCGAATGATCTCGCCGAAGAGGGGCCGATCCTCGTGGTCGCCGGTCGCGGCAACAATGGCGGTGATGGATTTGTCGCGGCCGCGGAATTGGCGGCGCAGGGGCGGGACGTGTCGGTGATCCTGCTGTGCGATCGCGCGACGCTGAAAGGCGATGCGGCGCTGGCGGCAAAAGGCTGGAAGGGCGAGGTGCTGCCATGCGACCCCTCGCTGATCGGATCGCCTGCACTGATCATCGATGCGCTGTTCGGTGCTGGGCTTGATCGCCCGGTGAAGGGCGATCCCAAGGTGATGATCGATGCCATCAACGCGTCGGGCGTGCCGGTGCTGGCGGTCGATCTGCCGAGCGGAATCAACGGCAATTCCGGTGCCGTCATGGGGGCGGCCATTCTGGCAACCGAGACCGTGACCTTCTTTCGGCCGAAGCCAGGGCATCTGCTGCTGCCCGGCCGAAGCTATTGCGGCAAACTGCGGGTGATCGATATCGGCATTAACGATGGTGTGCTGTCGCGGATCGGGCCGAAGACGGCCGAGAACAATCCGGACTTGTGGCAAGACGCATTTCCATTGCCGCGGGTGGACGGTCACAAATTCACCAGGGGTCATGCGGTGGTGCTCTCCGGCGACATCGCGGCGACCGGCGCAGCACGGTTGTCCGCACGGGCGGCGTTGCGGGGTGGAGCGGGGCTGGTGACGGTGGCGTCGCCGCGCGATGCGCTGGCTGTGAATGCCGCCGCGCTGACGGCTGTGATGGTGCGGCCGATCGATACGGCGGAGGAGTTTGCGGGCCTGATCGGCGGCAAAGTGAATGCCTGCATCATCGGCCCCGGTGCTGGCATCGGCGCGAGAACAGCCGGCTTCGTGAAGGCGGGTCTTGCAGCAAAGCGGAGCTTGGTGCTCGACGCCGACGCGCTCACAAGTTTTGCCGATGCGCCCGACAGGTTGTTCGATCTGATCAAGGCTGATCCCGAAGCTGAAGTCGTTCTGACGCCGCATGAAGGCGAGTTCTCGCGTCTCTTCAGTGACTTGAGCGAGGAATCTGAGACGCAGTCAAAGCTTGATCGCGTTGCTGCTGCCGCCAAGCGATCTGGCGCTGTCGTACTTCTGAAAGGACCCGACACCGTTGTCGCGTCGCCCGACGGTCGTGCAGCCATCGCCTCCAACGCGCCGCCCTGGTTGGCGACGGCCGGCTCCGGCGATGTGCTGGCGGGGCTGATCGGAGCTTCCCTGACGCAGGGCGTGCCGGCCTACGAGGCCGCCTGCATCGGCGTGTGGATGCATGGCGAAGCCGGCAGCGAAGCGGGGCCGGGGCTCATCGCGGAGGATCTCACCGAGGTCATGCCCGCCGTGTTCAGGCGTCTCTACGACCGGCTCGGCATTCCGTATTGAGGTCAGCCGACCTCATACCAGCGCACGAGACGCGGGGAGGCCCAGTCGGTGGTGAAGGATTCGATCAGCCAGCGACCGGGATTGTGGGCCACGAAGGCGATGCGCTGGGTCTGGCCCGGATCAAGAGCCAGCGTATCGAGCCAGAACGGCTTCCAGCCATCGTCGAGCTTGTCGAGCAAGCGGAAGTGGTGACCGTGCATCTGCAGGACAGCGGGCGTACTGGCCTTGTTGTTCAGGGTCAGGACTACCGGGCGGCCAGGCTTCGCCTTGAAAGCTGGGGCCGTTGATGCGGCGAGGTCGAGGGGCCTGATCCAGCCGGTGTCGGGCGCGCCAAGGTTGAGGTCCGAGCGCATGGCGCTCTTGAGGTCGATCTGGAGCGGTAGGCCATTAGACGGCAGCGGGGTGACCGTCTGCATGGGCGCCGCGCGGAGCGGCGGGTCCTTCAGCGTGACCAGCTGGCCGATACGCCGGATCTCCTTGCCGTCATGGAGCAGGATCTGCGTGACCGTTCCGGCGGGTTTGGCGATATCGAGGAAGACGTCGATGCGGGTGCCCGGTGCCAGGACGACCTGATTGTTACGGGCGGGGAACGGCTCCGCCGGCTGGCCGTCGATGGCCATGACGCGGACGTCCTGATCCTCGAATTTCAGAGCAACCACAGAGCGTTGGCAGCCATTGATGAGACGGAGTCTGAGCCGTTCATTGGTCTTGACCGGAATGTCGTGGAGCGCCTTGCGGTTGGCTAGGAACATCACCGCGGCATCTTTGGGATCGACGCCTGGGGCCAATAGCTTGCCGTCCGCAGTGATCCGGAAATCCTCGACCAGCAGCACCTCGTCGCGGTCGACTTCGAGCGGGTCGGTCTCCTGCACCACCATGCTGCGGACCTGGGATGGCAGGTTTGCTCCGTCCCCGAGCAGGCGCATGTCCACATAGGACGTGCCGGCGCTGCGCATGGTCAGCTTGAACGAATCCTTCGCGCCGGTGGCCACCGGCTTGCGGTCGAGCAGCGGGGCGATGCCGGACACGGCATTGATGCCGCGGCAATTCAACACGATGGGGCCGGGGAGCTGATTGACGATCTGAACGTCGATCTCGTCGCCGCGATTGAAGCGCAGCGGGCCTTTCTGTGCGCTATGCAGGGTTCCAGCCTCGGAACTGGTCCCGGGTCGCACGATCAATGGGCCAGTTTTGGCCTGCAATTCCAATGACGTGACGGCCTGAGCGAAAGTGGCGCGCGTAAGCCACGGGGCAATCAGGGCACCGCCGGCGCCAGCCAGCAGGGTACGACGGGTGAGGGCGAGAGGGCTGTTCGTCATGCGGAAATTCCGACCATTTTCGCGCGCGAAAGTCCAGTTGTCCGGACTGCGGCATGAGGCCCTGTGCAAGCCCATTTTTTTGCTGCGTATTGTCGTCTGCGTGTTATAAGCCCGCCGCTCGCGACATCGCGGCCGGACATGATGTTTTCTGCGGGCATGGCGGAATTGGTAGACGCGCTGGATTTAGGTTCCAGTGACGAAAGTTGTGGGGGTTCGAGTCCCTCTGCCCGCACCAAGCGCACGTCGCGTTTGACCATGATGATTTCCGGATTCGTGTCCGCGAGGGTTTTGCCTCCGCGAGGGCGGATCGGCACTACCATCGGCGCAGGCTTTCCGGCCGCGCGTCGGACCAATTTGACACAGTTCGGCCGATGGCCGGACGAAGCGGGAAGAAGATTGACGCCATGCAGGTGAATGAAACCCTCTCCGAGGGATTGAAGCGCGAATTCCAGATCAGCGTTCCGGCTGCCGACATCGAAGCCAAGGTCGATGCGCGCCTCGAAGACCTGAAGGGCAAGGTGAAGCTCAACGGCTTCCGTCCGGGCAAGGTTCCGGCTGGCCATCTGAAGCGCCTCTATGGCCGCTCGGTCGCTGCCGAGACTGTGGATGAGTTGATCCGCTCGACCAACACCCAGATCTTCACCGAGCGTAACCTCAAGCTCGCCACCGAGCCGAAGATCACCATGCCGACCGAAGAGAAGGAAGTCGAAGACATCCTCTCCGGCAAGGCCGACCTGAAATACACTGTGGCCGTCGAAGTGGTGCCGCCGATCGAACTCGCCGATTTCAAGAGCTTCGAAGTCGAGAAGCCGGTCGCTGACGTGAGCGATGCCGACGTCGATGAATCGATCAAGCGCGTGGCCGATGCCAACCGTGCGTTCACCGAAAAGGCTGAAGGCGCCAAGGCCGAGTCGGGCGACCGCGTGGTCGTCGCCTTCAAGGGCACCATTGATGGCGTCGCTTTCGAAGGCGGCACCGGCGAGGACATTCCGGTCCAGATCG
Organism: Tardiphaga alba; assembly: GCF_018279705.1. Classification (NCBI taxonomy): domain Bacteria; kingdom Pseudomonadati; phylum Pseudomonadota; class Alphaproteobacteria; order Hyphomicrobiales; family Nitrobacteraceae; genus Tardiphaga; species Tardiphaga alba. The sequence goes on along the minus strand of NZ_CP036498.1, from coordinate 3,520,572 downwards.
GCTCCAACACCTTCATTCCGGGCTTCGAGGATCAGCTGGTCGGTATCGCCGCCGGCGAAACCCGCACCCTCAAGGTCACTTTCCCGACCAACTATGCCAGCGACACGCTCGCCGGTAAGGCCGCGGAATTCGAGACCACCGCCAGCAAGATCGAATCGCCGGTCGATACCGCGATCGATGACGAGTTCGCCAAGTCGCTCGGCCTCGAGTCGCTCGACAAGCTGAAGGAAGCCGCGCGCGAGCGTCTGGTTGCCGAATTCGCCGGCGCGACCCGCCAGCGCGTGAAGCGCCATTTGCTCGACCGTCTCGACGAGACCCACAAGTTCGATGCTCCGCCCTCGCTGGTCGAGGAAGAGTTCAAGCTGATGTGGAATTCGATCCAGCAGGAGATGGCATCGTCCGGCAAGACCTTCGCCGACGAGGACACCACCGAGGAAGCCGCGCAGGAAGAGTATCGCAAGATCGCCGACCGCCGCGTCCGTCTCGGTCTCGTGCTCTCGGAGATCGGCGAGAAGAACAAGATCTCCGTCACCGATGACGAGATCAGCCGCGCCGTGATCGAGCGCGCCCGCTCGATGCCGGGCCGCGAGAAGGAAGTCTGGGACTTCTATCGCAGCAACCCGCAGGCACTCGCCCAGCTGCGCGCGCCGATCTATGAAGACAAGGTCGTCGATTTCATCCTCGAACTCGCCAAGGTCACTGAGAAGAAGGTGTCCAAGGAAGACCTGTACAAGGACGAAGACGAGAAGGCGGCGTAAGGCCGGGCGTCCCGATCATCGTTTAGAACGTTCTAATCAAAACGCCGGCTGGTCCTCCTGCCGGCGTTTTTTGTAGCCCGGATGGAGCGCAGCGTAATCCGGGATTCAGCGCTTCCTCATATCGCCGGTCCCTGGATTGCGCTGCGCTCCATCCAGGCTACGGGTTCTCTCATTAAGGATACCGCCCGAATCAGTTCCGAATGGCGCTGCATCGCTTTGCGGTGCTCGCCAGAATCGGCTTGAACTAACGGGCAGGGTGACGATCCGACCCATGGTCTTGTTGTCGCCCGATTGGCTCATATCTGTGGGCTCTTATTATTTCTTCCTGCATCACGGGACATTCGCGCATTCCCGCGGCCTGTCTCCTCCAACCCTTTGGGTGTTCTATGCGCGATCCGATCGAAACCTACATGAACCTCGTTCCGATGGTGGTCGAGCAGACCAACCGCGGCGAGCGTGCCTATGACATCTTTTCGCGCCTGCTGAAGGAACGCATCATCTTCGTGACCGGTCCGGTGGAAGACGGCATGGCGACGCTGATCGTCGCGCAGCTGCTGTTCCTGGAAGCGGAAAATCCGAAGAAGGAAATCTCGATGTACATCAACTCGCCCGGTGGCGTGGTGACGTCGGGTCTTTCGATCTACGACACGATGCAGTTCATTCGTCCGCCGGTCTCGACGCTGTGCACGGGCCAGGCTGCGTCGATGGGCTCGCTGCTGCTGACCGCAGGCGAGAAGGACATGCGCTTCGCTCTGCCGAACGCCCGCGTCATGGTTCACCAGCCCTCGGGCGGTTTCCAGGGCCAGGCCACCGACATCCTCATTCACGCCAAGGAGGTCGAGAGCCTCAAGCGTCGTCTGAACGAGATCTATGTGAAGCACACCGGCCGCCCTTACGATGAAATCCACAACGCGCTCGAGCGCGATAATTTCATGACAGCAGATCAGGCGAAGGAATTCGGGCTGATCGACAAGGTGATCGACAAGCGCGCCGAAGAGCCAAGCGCGGTGAAGCCGGCCTAAGGCGAGAACCGCTTCTGGCTGCAAGTCAGGAACAGGTTGAGAACATTACGTCGGATCGCGTATGCGCGGTCCGACATCTTCGGAGACAAACCAAGATCAAAGCCGATTGATTGAATGGTTCGTACCGGTACTCAGTGCCGGGGTTGGCGCAGAAGTTCCGCTTTCGTCCACAATGCGAACCGTTTATTCGCGTGATGCGCTCTGAATTGCCGGGCACTCTCGCGGAGCGCGCGCAAATCGCGTAATCGTCATAAATGGTGACGGTACGCCGATTAGCGAATTCTTGATCATCGGCTGCCAGCATGGTTCGCTAGCGTGGATCGGTTAGTATCGCGAAGATTCGATTTGGCCGCGGATTCACGCGGCAATTTGGAACAAAGGTCTTTTTTGGTACGGCAATTGCTCTATCTACGGTGAAACCGTAGACGATCTACGGGACGTGTCCCGATCTGAGCAACACCTGCGAACGAAGATCGAACGGCGGACGGAGATAGGAATGAGTAAGGTCGGTACCAGCGACTCCAAGAATACGCTGTATTGTTCGTTCTGCGGCAAGAGCCAGCACGAAGTTCGCAAACTGATCGCGGGTCCTACCGTATTCATCTGCGACGAATGCGTTGAACTGTGCATGGACATCATCCGCGAAGAGAACAAGTCTTCGCTGGTCAAGTCGCGCGACGGCATTCCGACGCCGAAGGAAATCTGCAAGGTGCTCGATGACTATGTCATCGGTCAGTTCCATGCGAAGAAGGTTCTCTCGGTCGCGGTGCATAACCACTACAAGCGCCTCAACCACCAGACCAAGCACAACGACGTCGAACTCGCGAAGTCGAACATCCTGCTGATCGGCCCCACCGGTTCGGGCAAGACGCTGCTCGCGCAGACGCTCGCAAGAATCTTGGACGTGCCGTTCACGATGGCCGATGCGACGACGCTGACCGAAGCCGGCTATGTCGGTGAGGACGTCGAGAATATCATCCTCAAGCTGTTGCAGGCGGCTGACTACAATGTCGAGCGTGCACAGCGCGGCATCGTCTATATCGACGAAATCGACAAGATTTCGCGCAAGTCGGACAATCCGTCGATCACCCGCGACGTGTCGGGCGAGGGCGTCCAGCAGGCACTGCTGAAGATCATGGAAGGCACCGTTGCCTCCGTGCCTCCGCAGGGCGGCCGCAAGCATCCGCAGCAGGAATTCCTGCAGGTCGATACGACGAACATCCTGTTCATCTGCGGTGGCGCATTCGCCGGCCTCGAAAAGATCATTTCGGGCCGCGGCCGCACCACCTCGATCGGCTTCGCTGCGCAGGTGCTTGCGCCGGAAGATCGCCGCACCGGTGAAATCTTCCGTCATGTCGAGCCCGAGGATCTGCTGAAGTACGGCCTGATCCCGGAATTCGTCGGTCGTTTGCCCGTCGTTGCGACGCTGGAAGACCTCGACGAAGCTTCGCTGAAGAAGATCCTGGTCGAGCCGAAGAACGCGCTGGTGAAGCAGTATCAGCGCCTGTTCGAAATGGAGAATATCGAGCTCACCTTCGCCGACGAGGCGCTGGGTGCGGTGGCCCGCAAGGCCATCGAGCGCAAGACGGGTGCCCGCGGCCTGCGGTCGATCCTGGAAGCGATCCTGCTCGAAACCATGTTCGATCTGCCGGGTCTGGAAGGTGTCGAGGAAGTCGTCATCTCCAAGGAAGTCGTGGATGGGACGGCACGCCCGCTCTACATCTATGCCGACCGCTCCGACCGTGCGGCGGAGACCAGCGCCAGCGCCTGATCGGCCTGCGCGAAATACCAGTCTGGAGCACGGCTGCCGGGTATCCGGCAGCCGTGTTTCGTTGTGCGCCGTTTGTAGCCTGCATGGAGCGAAGCTTAATGCAGGGACCGGCGACATATGGAAACGCCGGTCCCCGGATTTCGCTACGCTCCATCCGGGCTACGGCCGCCACACTCCATAAACCGCCTTTGTTCATAGGCGTTTGGGTGGCTTGACACCCCCCGGCCCATAGCCACCTAATGCAGGCGGCGAACACAAAATCTCCCTCAAGATTCGCCATAACTCTCCGGATAAGTAGAGCCCTTGGACCTTCCAGTTCAGATGGCCGAGCGAGGACGGAAATCGCACCTTGTGGTGGTTGCGTAACCCAGCGGACCGCGTGCAAGGGGGCAAAGCAAAAGGAACAGGCCATGACGACCTCCAAGCCCCGGCCAACCATTGTTCACGGCGAGACGCACTCCTATCCGGTGCTGCCGCTGCGCGACATCGTCGTATTCCCGCACATGATCGTGCCGCTCTTCGTCGGCCGCGAAAAATCCATTCGCGCGCTCGAAGAGGTGATGAAGAACGACGCCCTGATCATGCTCGCGACGCAGAAGAATGCGTCGGATGATGATCCTGCGCCGGACGCCATTTACGAGACCGGTACGCTGGCTAGCGTGCTGCAGCTGCTGAAGCTTCCTGACGGCACCGTGAAGGTGCTGGTGGAAGGCCTCGAGCGCGCCAAGGTCGAGAAGTATTCCGATCGTACCGAATATTACGAGGCGACTGCCGTCGCGCTCGCGGACACCGATGCCAAGAGCGTCGAGGCGGAAGCCTTGTCGCGTTCGGTCGTGTCCGACTTCGAGAGCTATGTGAAGCTCAACAAGAAAATCTCGGCCGAAGTCGTCGGCGTCGTGCAGGCGATCACTGATTTCGCCAAGCTCGCCGACACCGTCGCGTCGCATCTCGCCGTCAAGATCGCGGATCGCCAGGGCATCCTGGAAACGCTGTCCGTCACCGGGCGCCTGGAAAAGGTGCTGGGCCTGATGGAGAGCGAGATCTCGGTGCTGCAGGTCGAGAAGCGTATCCGCTCGCGCGTCAAGCGTCAGATGGAGAAGACGCAGCGCGAGTATTATCTCAACGAGCAGATGAAGGCGATCCAGAAGGAACTCGGCGATGACGAGGGCCGGGATGAGCTTGCCGATATCGAAGAGAAGATCGCTAAGACCAAGCTGTCGAAGGAAGCCCGCGAGAAGGCCCAGCACGAGCTGAAGAAGCTGCGTCAGATGTCGCCGATGTCCGCGGAAGCGACCGTCGTGCGCAACTATCTAGACTGGCTGCTGTCGATTCCGTGGGGCAAAAAGTCGAAGGTCAAGAAGGACCTCAGCGCCGCGCAGGCGATGCTGGACGAGGAGCACTACGGGCTTGAGAAGGTCAAGGATCGCATCGTCGAATATCTCGCCGTGCAGTCGCGCGCCAACAAGCTGACGGGCCCGATCCTGTGCCTCGTTGGTCCTCCCGGCGTCGGCAAGACCTCGCTTGGCAAGTCGATCGCGAAGGCGACCGGACGTGAGTTCGTGCGCGTGTCGCTCGGCGGCGTGCGCGACGAGGCGGAGATCCGCGGTCATCGCCGGACCTATATCGGTTCGATGCCCGGCAAGATCATCCAGTCGATGCGCAAGGCCAAGACCTCGAACCCGCTGTTCCTGCTGGACGAGATCGACAAGATGGGCGCCGATTTCCGCGGCGATCCGTCGTCGGCTCTGCTCGAGGTGCTTGACCCCGAACAGAACGGCACCTTTGCCGATCACTATCTCGAAGTGGACTACGATCTGTCCAATGTGATGTTCATCACCACGGCGAACACCCTGAATATTCCGGGGCCGCTGATGGACCGCATGGAGCTGATCCGGATCGCCGGTTACACCGAGACGGAGAAGGTTGAGATCGCCCGCAAGCACTTGATCCCGGCTGCGCTGTCGAAGCACGGTCTGGACACCAAGGAATGGTCGATCGACGACGATGCGTTGTTGCTGCTGATCCGCCGCTACACCCGCGAAGCGGGCGTGCGTAACCTCGAGCGCGAAATCTCCACGCTGGCCCGCAAGGCCGTGAAGGAGCTGATGCTCTCGAAGAAGAAAGTGGTGAAGGTCACCGAGAAGACTCTTGAAGAGTTCCTCGGCGTGCCGAAGTATCGCTTTGGCGAGATCGAGAGCGACGATCAGGTCGGTGTGGTCACGGGTCTGGCCTGGACGGATGTCGGCGGTGAGCTGCTCACCATCGAAGGCGTCATGATGCCCGGCAAGGGCCGCATGACCGTCACCGGCAATCTGCGTGACGTGATGAAGGAATCGATCTCGGCAGCGGCGTCCTATGTCCGCTCGCGCGCGATCACCTTCGGGATCGAACCGCCGCTGTTCGAGCGGCGCGACATTCACGTCCACGTGCCGGAGGGCGCAACGCCGAAGGACGGTCCGTCCGCCGGCGTTGCGATGGCGACCACCATCGTCTCGGTGCTCACGGGCATTCCGATCAAGCACGATGTCGCCATGACTGGCGAGATCACGCTGCGCGGTCGTGTGCTGCCCATCGGCGGATTGAAGGAGAAGTTGTTGGCAGCGGCCCGCGGCGGCATCAAGACGGTGCTGATCCCGAGGACAATGCCAAGGACCTCACCGAGATCCCGGACTCGATCAAGGGCGGCCTGAACATCATCCCGGTCGCCCGGATGGACGAAGTGATCAAGAACGCGCTGGTTCGCCAGCCCGAGGCGATCGATTGGGAAGAGGATACCAAGCTGCCGGTGAAAGCCGACGGCGAGGAAGCGGCCGGTGGCCTGACGGCGCACTGATCGCCAACCCGGAGATCAACGACACCAGCGGCGTCCTTCGGGGCGCCGCTTTTGTTTTGAGGCATTTTGTTTGAGGTCGCGCCTCGCCCGATGACGGGAGCTTGATCGGCCCGCGCCTGTCGGCCCGTCGCCTGCAGTGTTATGCTTGGTGATGGAGAGATTGCGATGATGAGAGCGCTCATCCTGACGGCATTGATGTCGGTAGCCGCTAGCGATTCCGCGCTGTGCGAGCGGCTGGACAAGCGCTTCGGCGCAGAGCGTGAGCGCGGCTATCGCGCGGAACGCGAATTCGAGAGCAGGGATTCCGGTTTCCGAAACAAGGACCGCGCGAATTTTCTCGGTAGCAAACAGCCAGAGCAATCGCGTCCGGAATTGCCAAGGCAGGACCTGCAGGCACCATTGGCGATCGGATTACAGCGATAGACGATCAGTCTCGGCTTGCCGTCGCGATGTGCTGACGCTAAACAGACGGCCGATGGCGATTGCCTGAGGGCGGCTAGCTCAGCTGGTTAGAGCATCTCGTTTACACCGAGAGGGTCGGCGGTTCGAATCCGTCGCCGCCTACCATTCCCGCCGCAGCACCTAGCGCTCCATACCCTTCGCAATCTGAATCCCCTCATGCAGCAATGCCATGCGGAGCAGGTTGTAGGTCGTTTCCGATCGGCATGCCTCCGCCAGCTTGAGCGCGTGAAGCATCGTGACGATCAGGTCGTCGGTGTCCCTGCCGCCCTGGATGACTTTCAGATGGTGCTCGGTCATTGGCATCAGGCGGTCCGCCGGAATGTGGGAGTGGCGCCGAACACGGTATCGCGAATGTCCACTTTGTCGCGCACGCGGGCGTGGCATTGCTCGTTGACGTGGAACAGCACGGCGATGGTCGCTTCGCCGTCGATCATCGATGGCAGGCCGAGTGGCTCGATCTCGAAACCGAACCCTTGCAGGATCGGAATACGCAACGGGTTGATCACCGAGGTGAAGCCGGACAGCCCCTCCATCGTCCCGTATTCCTGAATGGCGACCAGCAGCTCGAAATAGTGTCGGCTGCGGCGCTCGGACTTCCGCATGGCAAAGCGCGTCAGTTCGAGCACGTCGCTCCGCCGGATAACGGCGCCTTCCACAAGCGCTGCGAATTGCTCGCTGAGCATATGCGGCAGCACCGTGGGATAGAGTCGGAAGCCGCCGGCCACGCCGCCATGGTCATCCGCGGCGACGAGATAAATGGCGGCATCGTCGTCATATTGGTCGCGCTCATAGGCGCCATCGACGTCAAACGAGGTCCATCCGCGTTCGCGGACGAAGATTTCATGACGGAGCCGGAATTGCTTGTCCAAGAGATCGGGATGTCGCGAGGCGTTGCCGTGGTGGATGACATCGATCATGAGAATTTCTCCGCGCGTGACTGCGCGGAAAATTTTCATGATGCGGCCTGTCGCGACATTCCGTGAGCAGGGGATTGACAAATCAGAAGGTGATCAGCCCCTGCCGGATCGCTTCGGCCACGGCCTGCGCACGCGTATGCGCGTTCAGCTTGTGCATCGCCGCCGTCACCGTCTTGTTCACGGTGTCCTCGGAAATGCTGAGGATGACGCTGGTGTCCCAGGCGGTTTTTCCCGCGGCAACCCAGCCCATCACCTCGCGTTCGCGTGTGGTCAGTCCGGTGGTTTTCGGCTTTTCCCGCGCGCGCAGCATGGCGAAGCGATTGAACGCATACATGGTTACAAGCTCGATGGCCGCATTCGCTTCCGGCGTGCGTTCCACGTCATGTCCGGCAAGCGACAGGCCAGCCTGATAACCGTTCATGCCATGCACGGGCGCACAAAGGCCGAACCGCAATCCATGATCGTTGGCGGCGATGTGCATGATCGCGCGTGAGGCCGGGCTGATGTCCTCCAGCCGGATATCGGACCAGGCGAACATCTCCGGCTGCTGGCGGATGCGGGGCGCAACCGGGTCGTGCGCATAGAAGTTCGAGATGCGATATTGCTCGGCCCAGGTCTTCGGCCAGACATTCCAGAGAACCCGGCTTTCGAACGGCTGATGACTACCGGCCGAGGCGAGAAAGCAGACATGGCCATAGCCGTAAGAGGCGGCCATGCGGGTGATGACGTCGCCGATCCCGCTCGCGGATGTGGCCGCGCCGATCCGTTCGATGGCGGACAATGCAGTCTGGAAATACCTGCCTTTGAACGACTCCATGACACCCCCTGGGTCTGATCTGTATGGAGTTTCGCGTGCGTGGACTTTGCCCGATCCGGTTTCCGCCGAAACCCATCGCCAGATGTCTTTTGCAGGATAGCCTGACTGGGCCGGGACGCAATTGGTCGGTTGGCTAATGTGATCGGCGACAGGTTACGCAGCGCGGTAGCCGTTACGGTTTTAGGCGCGTTCTTCCCAGATCATCGCAAGGTGGACGATGGTCTCCGCGGCTTTTTCCATGTCCTGAACGCTGACCCATTCCGTGCGGCCGTGGAACGCGTGTTCGCCGGCGAAGATATTCGGGCAGGGCAGGCCCATGAAGGACAACCGTGAACCATCGGTACCGCCGCGAATGCTGCTGCGAACCGGCGTCAGCCCTGTCCGCCGGATCGCCTCGACGGCGTAGTCCACCACATGCGGGTGCTGGTCGATCACCTGCTTCATGTTGCGGTATTGCTGGGTGATGGTGATCGATGCGCTGGAATGCGGATAGGACGCCATCACGTCATCGACGATGGATTGCAGCAGCGCTTCCTTCTGCTTCAGGCCATCCTCGGTGAAGTCACGCACGATCAGGCTGAGCGTCGCATGTTCGAGTGCACCCGAGATTCCGGTCGGATGCAGAAAGCCCTGTTTCCCTTCGGTGGTTTCGGGCGAGCAGGTGTCTTTCGGAAGCCGCTCCACTATGGCGGCGGCTATCTTGATGGCATGTTCCATTTTGCTTTTGGCAAAGCCTGGATGTGCCGAGACGCCGGTGATGCTGACGACGGCAGCGTCGGCAGAAAACGTCTCGTCCTCGATGTGGCCGGCGGTTTCGCCATCCATCGTGTAGGCGAAGTCGGCGCCGAGTTTCTTCAGATCGACCTTGTCGACGCCGCGGCCGATCTCTTCATCCGGCGTGAACAGGATCTTGATGGTGCCGTGCTTGATCTGCGGATTGGCGATCAGGAAACGCGCCGCATCTACGATCTCGGCGAGCCCGGCCTTGTTGTCGGCGCCGAGCAGCGTCGTCCCATCGGTGGTGATGATGTCGTTGCCGATCTGATCGGCAAGGGCGGGGTTGTCGTTGAAGCGGATCACCTGCGTTCTGTCGGCCGGCAGCACGATGTCGCCGCCCTGATAGTTGCGGACGATCTGCGGCTTCACATTGGCGCCGCTGCAGTCGGGCGACGTATCCATATGCGAGCAGAAGCAGATCACCGGCACGGCCTTGTCCGTGGTGGCCGGGATCGTCGCATAGACATAGCCGTGCGTGTCGAGATGCGCGTCGGCGAGGCCAAGCTCCAGCAGCTCGCGCGCCAGCAAGGCGCCGAGGTCTTTCTGCTTGGCTGTGGACGGGCAGGAGGGGGATGCGGGATCGGACTGGGTGTCGATCACGACATAGCGCAGGAAGCGCTCGGTGACGTCGTGGGTGAAGGCAATGGCCGACGTCGCTATCATGGATCTCTCGCCTCAGAGGGGCATCCGGAAGTCTTGGTATGGCGCTCCGGGCCGTAGCCCGAAGCGCGCGTTTGGAAGCCGCGGATCAGACCGCGTCCTTCAGCTCCTTGGCGGGGCGGAAGGCGACCTTCTTGCTGGCCTTGATCTGGATTTCTTCGCCGGTGGCTGGGTTGCGGCCGACGCGGGCGGCGCGGGTGCGGACCTGCAGGATGCCGAGGCCGACGATGCGGATGCGCTCGCCGTTCTTCAGGTGCTCGGTCATCTTGCCGACCATGTCGGTGAGAATCTCTTCGGCCTTCTTCTTCGACAGTTCATGGCTTTCGGCCAGCGCTGCCGCCAGATGCTTGAGGGTGATGGTCGCGGGCGCGGGCGCCTTCGCGGGAGTGTCAGGGGTATTCGCCATGGCAACTGGCCTTTCCGTTAATAACCGTCACAAAAACCTGGGACATCGCAGGGCTTAGACGATTCGGCGCGAAGCCGACTACGCCGATTTGCCAGTAAAATATGGGGTTATTTGCATTCGCTGCCTTGAAACGGCCGAACCGCAAGCGGGTGGGGATAGGTTTCAAAAAGGTCGTGCCAACGTCCTTGACTTCATCATGACGTCCCTTTATGTCCAGCCTCACTGCGGGACACAGTCCACGTCCACGCGGGAGTAGCTCAGTTGGTTAGAGCGCCGCCCTGTCACGGCGGAGGCCGCGGGTTCGAGTCCCGTCTCTCGCGCCATTCCATCCGGAATGGCGAGACGATGCAAAATCCTCACAAGCACATCCGATTAGACCGACCAGCAACGCGACGGCATTTATGCGTGTCCGCATTGTTCCGTTCACATCAAGCCGTGCGGCCTCAGAACGAATCCGCAAGCGCGATCTCGTCGCGCAGCATCTGGATACGCCGTGCAGCCTCGGCCCGCGTCAGGTCCTTTTCGAACTGTCCGGGCTGATAGGCTTCAATCGCCAGCGACTTTAAGGTCAGTGCCTGGCTGCGCGTCATCGGGCCGGACAGCCGGTCAAGCAGCGCCTCGGCGTCGAAAGGGACGGCAATCGCCGGCGCGGCGATGGCAGGGGCATAAAAGCCTGGGTCATCAGAGCTTGGGTCACGGAAGCCTCCGGTCAGATTCGGCTTAAGAAGGTCTTGCGATTTAGTTCTTGTTTTGTTCTATATCGGATATGACCGATCTCGCCAAGCTGAATTTTCGAATCGCCCGATTGCGGGTGCGCATGCGGGGAATGCAGTCGGATATCCGCTTACTGACCAATGCCGGCCTCGATTGCACCGACGCCTGCGAAAGGTTGCGGCTGACGCAGCGCGAAATGATCAAGTTAATCGTCAAGCGGGGCGCGCGCGGATAGGGGCGCCACCATATTGTGCCGCGCGATTGCCGCTGTCCCGCAAGCTGGCAGGGACTGGATGGTTTGACGTGACCATCGACCTGTGTGGAGGCTGCACCAGGCAAAAAGCCGGCGCAGCCCGTCCAGCTCGTCCTTACATCTTCTTCGAGTCGCCGCCGGCCATGGGCATCATCGGCAGCATCATGCCGGTGCCCATCATGCCGGTGTCGTTCTTCGGCTTCATCATGCCCATCTTCTGAGCGTTCATGAGATGCTTGTTGCAGCCGCGCATATCGCCTTTCGACATCGCCACATTGGCCATGCCGATCTCGCGATCCATCATCATCTTCTGCTGGCCGTCGGCCATGGCGGTGGACATGTTGTTCACCTTCATCATGCCATCGCCGCTGCAGCCCATCATTGGCTTGGCCGATGCCGGGGTGAGGGCGAAAACAGAGAGCGCTGCGGCCGTGATCAAGAATTTCGTCATGGGAACCTCTTGTCATTGAAAAGGCCAGCAGAGCGCTGGCTCTCAGGATACGGATTTCCTGAGATTTGGTTCGGCAGGAGAATGATTTTTTCGATGGCGCATTGCAGCAACACCGCACTTGCCCGCGGCTGAAAACCCTGTGAAATCGGGCGGTACACCCATACGTTGCCGGTTGAGGCTATAACGGTTTGGCTGGCTCCCCCGATGCAGATGCTCGCAGCCATAGCGCGCCGCAATTTCAACCTCCGGGAAACCCTGTCGCAAGTTTGGCATGCGAGGGCTGGAGGCGCGGTGTTGGCGGCAGAGCTAGTTGCCTAGCTTGAAGGCGTATCGCGCATGGCAGGGGCTGAAAACTGTCAACATCCCCGGTGTTGCATGGCTTGTTGCGCTGCGCTAAGGCTCAGAACCATTCCAATGTTCGAATCTGTGGCAGTTTCCAGGCCATGGGGTTAGGGATCGCCGATGAACGGCATCTTGCAGAATTATCTTCCTCTTGTGGTCTTCATCGGCATCGCTTCCGTCATCGGGTTGGCGTTGCTGATCGCGCCATTCCTTGTCGCTTATCAGAACCCGGATCCGGAAAAGCTGTCCGCATATGAATGCGGATTCAACGCTTTTGACGATGCCCGCATGAAGTTCGATGTGCGCTTCTATCTGGTGGCGATCCTCTTCATCATTTTCGACCTTGAAGTCGCCTTCCTGTTTCCGTGGGCAGTGGCCTTCGGCAAGGTAGGCATTGCCGGCTTCTGGTCGATGATCGTGTTTCTCGGCGTGCTCACCGTCGGCTTCGCCTATGAATGGAAGAAAGGCGCGCTCGAATGGGATTGAGCCCCGCAACTGCTCCCGCGATCGCTCAGGCGCCGCGCGGCATTCTCGATCCGTCTACCGGCAAGCCGGTCGGCGCGAACGATCCGTATTTCCTCGAAGTCAATGCCGAGCTGTCGGACAAGGGATTCTTCGTCGCTGCGGCTGACGATCTGATCACCTGGGCGCGCACCGGTTCGCTGATGTGGATGACCTTCGGTCTTGCCTGCTGTGCGGTCGAGATGATGCAGGTGTCGATGCCGCGTTACGACGTCGAGCGCTTCGGCTTCGCGCCGCGCGCGTCGCCGCGCCAGTCCGACGTGATGATCGTCGCTGGCACGCTTACCAACAAGATGGCGCCGGCGCTGCGCAAGGTCTATGACCAAATGCCGGAGCCTCGCTATGTGATCTCGATGGGATCATGCGCCAATGGCGGTGGCTACTACCACTATTCCTATTCAGTGGTGCGCGGCTGCGACCGCATCGTGCCGATCGACATCTATGTGCCGGGCTGCCCGCCCACTGCCGAAGCGCTGCTTTACGGCGTGCTGCTGCTGCAGAAGAAGATCCGGCGCATCGGAACGATCGAACGGTAAGCTTGCGAACGCTAAGACTGCGAACCTTTAAGGCTATGTCATGGACGATGTGAGGCTCGACACACTGGGTCAGACGATTGTCGGCGCTCTTCCCGGTGCCGCTCTCGCGCATTCGGTTGCTTTCGGCCAGCTGACGATCGTTGCGGAAACGTCGAAGATCGTCGAGGTCATGCGCTTCCTGCGTGATGATCCCGGCTGCCGTTTCGTCAATTTCACCGATGCGACCGCAGTCGACTATCCCGGCCGCGAGAAGCGTTTCGACGTCGTCTATCACCTGATGTCGCCGTTCCTGAATACGCGCATCCGCGTCAAGGCGATGGCGTCCGAGACCACCCAGGTGCCGTCGATCATCGACGTGTTTCCGGGCGCCGACTGGTTCGAGCGCGAAGCCTACGACCTCTATGGCGTGATCTTCGTCGGCCATCCCGACATGCGCCGTTTGCTGACGGATTACGGCTTTGACGGCCATCCGCTGCGCAAGGATTTCCCGCTCACCGGTTTCGTAGAGGTTCGCTACGACGATCAGGAGAAGCGCGTGATCTATGAGCCGGTTCGGCTCAACCAGGAATTCCGCAAGTTCGACTTCCTGTCGCCATGGGAAGGCGCCGACTATCCGACGCTGCCCGGTGACGAGAAGGCAGGGGTTAAGTGATGAACGATCAACCCGGCGTCCGTAATTTTACGATCAACTTTGGCCCGCAGCATCCGGCCGCGCACGGTGTGCTCCGTCTGGTTCTGGAGCTCGACGGCGAAGTCGTCGAGCGCGTCGATCCGCATATCGGCCTGCTTCATCGCGGCACCGAGAAGCTGATCGAGCAGAAGACCTACATGCAGGCGATCCCGTATTTCGATCGCCTCGATTACGTCGCGCCGATGAATCAGGAGCATGCCTTCTGTCTCGCCGCTGAAAAGCTGCTCGGCATCACCGTGCCGCGTCGCGGCCAGCTGATCCGCGTGCTTTATTCGGAAATCGGCCGCATCCTGTCGCATCTGCTCAACGTCACCACGCAGGCGATGGACGTCGGCGCGCTCACCCCGCCGCTGTGGGGCTTTGAAGAGCGCGAAAAGCTGATGGTGTTCTATGAGCGCGCCTCGGGCTCGCGCATGCACGCCGCATTCTTCCGTGTCGGCGGTGTCCATCAGGACCTGCCGCCCGCGCTGATTAACGACATCGACGCCTGGTGCGATGCGTTCCCGCAGGTACTCGACGATCTCGAGACGCTGCTCACCAACAACCGCATTTTCAAACAGCGCAATGTCGATATCGGTGTCGTGAAGCTGGAAGACGCCTGGAAGTGGGGCTTTTCGGGCGTCATGGTGCGCGGTTCAGGCGCGTCGTGGGATCTGCGCAAGGCGCAGCCCTACGAGTGCTATGACGAGATGGAATTCGACATTCCAATCGGCAAGAACGGCGACTGCTACGATCGTTACTGTATCCGCGTCGAAGAGATGCGTCAGTCAACCAAGATCATGAAGCAGTGCATCGCCAAGATGCGCGCAGCTGACGGGCAGGGACCTGTGGTCGTCGATGACCACAAGATTTCGCCGCCGCGTCGTGCCGAGATGAAGCGCTCGATGGAAGCGCTGATCCATCACTTCAAGCTCTACACCGAAGGCGTTCACGTGCCTGAGGGCGAGGTCTATGCCGCCGTGGAAGCGCCGAAGGGCGAGTTCGGCGTGTATCTTGTTTCGGACGGCAGCAACAAGCCATACAAGTGCAAGATCCGCGCGCCGGGCTTTGCACATCTGCAGGCGATGGACTTCCTGTGCCGCGGCCACCAGCTGGCCGACGTCTCGGCGATCCTGGGCTCCATCGATATCGTGTTCGGTGAGGTCGATCGGTGACACTGACGTCTCCCATCCAGTTTGACCGCGCATCGGGCGCGCTCCAGGGGGTAAACCTCTGGGAGCGCACGATGGCGTGCGTGCTGGCCTTGGGGGCAAGACTGTCGGCGTCGTTCTCGCATCGCGGCTACAATATGTGCGCCAATCTGATGCGCGCGACGGTGCTGCCGGCGCGCAATCTGGTGGTGAAGCTGAATGCGGATGCGCTGTTCGCATTCCCGTTCGGTGACGGTTACTGGAGCAAACTGCTCGACCGCAGCTTTTCTTACGAAGACGAGCTTGAACTGCTGTTCAAGAACTCGGTCGATGTCGATTACACGCTGCTCGATTGCGGTGCGAATTACGGCTACTGGTCGGTGCTGGTCTCGAGCGCGCCGTTCGGCTCGCACAAGGCGATTGCCATCGAGCCTTCGGGCGAGAATTTTCCGAAGCTGGCCAACAACGCCAAAATCAATCGCGATCGTTTCGAGGTCATCAAATGCGCGATCGGCTCCGTGCGCGGCACCGCGCGCCTGTCGGGCACCAAGCATGAGGCCTTCAGCATCGCGGGCGACCAGAGCGCCGGCGAGGAAGTGCCGGTCATCGCACTCGACAACCTGCTCGACGACGGCAAGCTGTCCATGAGCGGAAAATATCTCATCAAGCTCGACGTCGAAGGCGTCGAGATCGAGGCCATCAAGGGCGGCACGCGTTTGCTGCAGGGCGACTCGGTCATCATGTGCGAAGAGCACGGCAATGACCCCGCCCATACGGTCTCGCGCTACATTCTGGATCAAACACCGCTGTCGCTGATCGTGCATGATCCCTCAACCAACCGCTTCGAAACCGTGACCGAGTTGTCGATTCTCGATCGCATCAAGGTGTCCACCCACGTTGGCTACAATGTGTTCGGCACCTCCAGTGCGTTCTGGCTCGATCGCTTCAACAGCCTGAATGCGAGCGCGGCCCGCCGCGCTCACTGAGAGTAACCACCATGTCTGTCCGCCGTCTGGCCCCGAAAGAACAGCAGCCCGCATCGTTCGACTTCACGCCCGAGAACCTGGCGTGGGCGAAGAAGCAGATCGAGAAGTTTCCGCCGGGCCGTCAGGCTTCCGCGGTGATCTCGATCCTGTGGCGCGCGCAGGAACAGCATGCCGGCTGGGTATCGGAAGCGGCCATCCGTTACGTCGCTGACATGCTGGAGATGCCCTATATCCGCGTGATGGAGGTCGCGACCTTCTACACGATGTTCCAGCTGCAGCCGGTCGGCAAGAAAGCTCACATTCAGGTGTGCGGCACCACGCCGTGCATGCTGCGCGGCGCCGGCGATCTCATCGATGTCTGCCAGCATCGCATCCATCACGATCCCCACCATGTGTCGGCAGACGGCGATTTCTCGTGGGAAGAGGTCGAGTGCCTCGGCGCCTGTGTGAATGCACCGATGGTGATGATCTGGTCCGATACCTATGAGGACCTGACCAAGGACAGCATGAACAAGCTGATCGACGGTTTTGCTGCGGGAACGCCGCCGAAGCCGGGTCCGCAGATCGACCGTCAGCATGCAGCACCGGAAGGTGGTGCGCGCGTGCTGAAGGATACGTCTGCGAACTACACAAAACAGTTCGATGCTCCGCCGAAGGAGCCGGCGCTCGCCGATGCCGAGCCGAAGAAGCAGACAGAAGCCGCCAATGCGCAGGAACGTCCGGCGCCGAAGGCTCCGGCTGCTGATGCGACCAAGGACAATCCGCCGAAGGGCGGCGCTCCGAAGGATCCGGGCAAATGAAGCGGGCGCGCGCAAAAGCCATTGCATTGAAGTCGGGGGACGATGCCATGAACAAGTGGCTGTACATGTTGCTGCATACCGCAGCTGCGGCGACATTCATGTTCGTTCTGCAGCGCTTCGTCCTGCAGTCCACGTTTGAATCGAGCTTGATCTGGGCGATGGCCTTCGGCCTTGGCGCCGCGGTGATCGCCTTCAAGCAAACCAATCGCTGATCGAGGAAGCCATGCTCGACGACAAGGATCGCATCTTCCGCAATCTGTACGGCCTCGAAGACTGGGGTCTCGATGGCGCACGCCGCCGTGGCGGTTGGGATGGTACCAAGACCATCATCGACAAGGGCCGCGACTGGATCATCAACGAGATGAAGGCGTCGGGCCTGCGCGGCCGCGGCGGCGCCGGCTTCCCGACCGGCATGAAGTGGTCCTTCATGCCGAAGGAGAGCAAGGACGGTCGTCCGAGCTATCTCGTCGTGAATGCCGACGAGTCCGAGCCCGGCACCTGTAAAGACCGCGAGATCATGCGCCACGACCCGCATACGCTGGTCGAGGGCTGCCTGATCGCGTCTTTCGCGATGGGCGCCAATGCCTGCTACATCTATGTGCGCGGCGAATTCATCCGTGAGCGCGAGCGCCTGCAGGCCGCGATCGATCAGGCCTATGACGCCAATCTGATCGGCAAGAACAACATCCATGGCTGGCCGTTCGACCTCTATGTCGCCCACGGCGCCGGCGCCTATATCTGCGGTGAAGAAACCGCGCTGCTCGAAAGCCTCGAAGGCAAGAAGGGCCAGCCGCGGCTGAAGCCGCCATTCCCGGCCAATGTCGGTCTCTATGGCTGCCCGACCACCGTGAACAATGTAGAGTCCATCGCGGTTGCGCCGGACATCCTGCGTCGTGGCGCGTCGTGGTTCGCCGGCATCGGCCGTCCGAACAATGTCGGCACCAAGCTTTACGGCATCTCCGGTCACGTCAACACGCCCTGCGTCGTCGAAGACGCCATGAGCATCCCGTTCCGCGAGCTGATCGAGAAGCATGGCGGCGGCATTCGCGGCGGCTGGGACAATCTGCTTGCGATCATCCCGGGCGGCGCATCGTGCCCGATGATCCCGGCTGCGGATTGCGAAGAACTCATCATGGATTTCGACGGCACCCGTGCCGTGAAATCCTCGTTCGGCACCGCCGGCGTCATTGTCATGGACAAGTCCACCGACGTGGTCGCCGCGATTGCCCGCATCAGCTACTTCTTCAAGCATGAGAGCTGCGGCCAGTGCACGCCGTGCCGCGAAGGCACCGGCTGGATGTGGCGCGTGCTGACCCGCATGGTCGAGGGCCGCGCCCACAAGCGCGAAATCGACATGCTGCTCGAAGTGACGAAACAGGTTGAAGGCCACACCATCTGCGCACTCGGCGATGCCGCCGCGTGGCCGGTGCAGGGCCTGATCCGCGCCTTCCGCCCGGAGATCGAACGCCGCATCGAAGAGTTCAGCCGCAAGGCTTCGCTCGACGATCAGGGCATCCTCGATCCCGCGCATCTGGTCGCGGCGGAGTAGGGCAACGACAATGACTAAACTGATCGTCGACGGCAAAGAGATCGATGTCCCCGCGGAATACACGCTGTTGCAGGCGTGCGAAGCCGCTGGCGCCGAAATTCCGCGCTTCTGCTATCACGAACGCCTCTCGATCGCCGGCAACTGCCGCATGTGTCTGGTCGAGGTGAAGGGCGGACCGAAGCCGGTCGCGAGCTGCGCCTGGGGCGTGCGCGATTGCCGTCCGGGCCCGAATGGCGAGCCGCCGGAAATCTCCACGCGTTCGCCGATGGTCAAGAAGGCCCGCGAAGGCGTGATGGAGTTTCTGCTCATCAACCACCCGCTGGATTGCCCGATCTGCGATCAGGGCGGTGAGTGCGATCTGCAGGACCAGGCGATGGGCTATGGTGTCGACACCAGCCGCTTCGCCGAGAACAAGCGCGCCGTCGAGGACAAGTATCTCGGCGCCCTCGTGAAGACCTCGATGACCCGCTGCATCCAGTGCACGCGCTGCGTCCGCTTCGCTGCGGAAGTCGCCGGCGCGCCGGAAATGGGCGCCATCGGTCGCGGCGAGGACATGGAGATCACCTCCTTCCTCGAAACCGCGCTGACCTCGGAACTGCAGGGCAATCTCGTCGATATCTGCCCGGTCGGTGCGCTGACCTCGAAGCCCTATGCATTCGCGGCCCGTCCGTGGGAGCTCGGCAAGACCCAATCCATCGACGTGATGGATGCGGTCGGTTCGGCCATCCGCGTCGATACCCGTGGCCGCGAAGTGATGCGCATCCTGCCGCGCGTCAATGAGGCGGTGAACGAGGAGTGGATTTCGGACAAGACCCGTCACGTCGTTGACGGCCTGCGCACCCAGCGCCTTGATCGTCCGTATATTCGCGACAACGGCAAGCTGCGCGCCGCGACCTGGACCGAAGCTTTCGGCGCCATCGCTGCCAAGGTGTCGGCGGCCGGCAACAAGGTCGGTGCTATCGCCGGCGATCTTGCTGCGGTCGAAGAGATGTTCGCCATCAAGGCGCTGCTGGCCTCCATGGGCTCCAGCAATGTCGCGACGACCAGCACTGCCGCATTCGACGTGGGCGCGGGCCGTGCGTCCTACATCTTCAACCCGACCATCGCGGGCATCGAGCAGGCGGATGCGCTGCTGATCGTCGGCGCCAATCCACGCAAGGAAGCGGCCGTGCTCAACGCCCGCATCCGCAAAGCCTGGCGCGGCGGTAACCTCAAGATCGGCCTGATCGGCGAGAAGGCCGATCTGACCTATCGCTACGAGCATCTCGGCGCCGGCACCGATACGCTGACCGATGTGATCAGTGGCAAGCACTCGTTTGCTGATGTTCTCAAGAACGCCAAGAATCCGATCGTGCTGGTCGGCGCAGGCGCGACCTCGCGTGCGGACGGCGCTGCCGTGCTGGCGCAGGCCGCCAAGCTCGCTTCCGACATCGGCGCCATCAAGGACGGCTGGAACGGCTTTGCGGTGCTGCATTCGGCGGCGTCCACCGTCGGTGCGCTGGATATCGGTTTTGCTGGCGGCAACATAGCTGAAGGCGCTGACGTCCTGTTCTCGCTCGGCGCCGATGATGTCGAAATCGCTCCGGGCGCTTTCGTCGTTTACATCGGCACTCATGGCGACCGCGGCGCTCACCGCGCCGACGTGATCTTGCCGGGCGCGGCCTATACCGAGAAGTCCGGGCTGTTCGTGAACACCGAAGGCCGCGTGCAGATGGCGGAGCGCGCCTCGTTCCCGCCGGGCGATGCCCGTGAGGACTGGGCGATCATCCGCGCGCTGTCCGACGTGCTCGGCAAGAAGCTGCCTTTCGACTCGCTGGCGCAGCTGCGTCAGGCGATCTTCAAGCAGGCGCCGCATCTGATGCGTCTCGACCAGATCGAAGCCGGCGATGCCGCCGGCATCAAGACCCTCGCAGGGAAGGGCGGCACCGTCGATAAGGCGCCGTTCAAGAGCCCGGTCGAGGATTTCTACCTCACCAACCCGATCGCGCGTGCGTCAGCCGTCATGGCGGAATGCTCCCGCCTGGCCTCGGGCCAGTTGCTGACGGCGGCGGAGTAAGACGATGGCTGAACTCTGGACTAGCACTCTCTGGCCGCTGATCATCATGATCGCGCAGAGCCTTCTCGTGCTCGTATTGCTGCTGGTGGCAATCGCCTACATCCTGCTGGCTGACCGCAAGATCTGGGCCGCCGTGCAGATCCGCCGCGGCCCCAACGTGGTCGGGCCGTTCGGCCTGCTGCAATCCTTCGCGGACTTGCTGAAATTCGTGCTGAAGGAGCCGGTGGTTCCGTCGGGCTCGAACAAGGGCGTGTTCCTGCTGGCGCCGCTGGTGTCCTGTATCCTGGCGCTCGCCGCCTGGGCCGTGATCCCGTTCAATGCCGGCTGGGTGATCGCCGATCTCAATGTCGGCGTGCTCTACATCTTCGCGATTTCGTCGCTGTCGATCTACGGCATCATCATGGCGGGTTGGGCGTCGAATTCGAAGTACCCGTTCCTGTCCGCTCTTCGCGCAGCTGCGCAGATGGTGTCCTACGAAGTCTCCATCGGCTTCGTGATCATCACGGTTCTGCTCTGCGTAGGCTCGCTGAACCTGTCGGCCATCGTGATGGCGCAGGACTCGAAGTGGGGCATCCTCGGCTGGTACTTCATCCCGCTGTTCCCGATGTTCATCGTGTTCTACGTTTCGGCGCTGGCCGAAACCAACCGTCCGCCCTTCGATCTCGTCGAAGCGGAATCGGAACTGGTCGCGGGTTTCATGACCGAATACGGCTCGACCCCGTATCTGCTGTTTATGCTCGGCGAATATGTCGCCATCGTCTCGATGTGCGCGCTCGCCACCATCATGTTCCTCGGTGGCTGGCTGTCGCCGATCCCGTTCGCGCCCTTCACCTGGGTGCCGGGCGTGATCTGGTTCGCCATCAAGGTCATGTTCATGTTCTTCATGTTCGCGATGGCGAAGGCAATCGTGCCGCGCTACCGCTACGACCAGCTGATGCGTCTCGGCTGGAAGGTGTTTCTGCCGCTGTCGCTGGCCTACGTGATCATCGTCGCCGGTGTGCTGCAATTCGGGGGCCTGGCTCCGAAATGAGGTCGCTATGAATATCAGGGCAACAGCTCACTCGCTTCTGCTGGCGGAGTTCGCGCAAGCGTTCGTCCTCGCCATGCGGTATTTCTTCAAGCCGAAGCCGACCTTGAACTATCCGTTCGAGAAGGGCCCGATCTCGCCACGCTTCCGCGGTGAGCACGCACTGCGCCGTTATCCCAACGGCGAAGAGCGCTGCATCGCGTGCAAGCTTTGCGAAGCGGTCTGCCCGGCACAGGCGATCACCATCGAGGCCGGCCCGCGCCGCAACGACGGCACCCGCCGCACGGTGCGCTACGACATCGATATGGTGAAGTGCATCTATTGCGGACTGTGCCAGGAAGCCTGTCCGGTCGACGCCATCGTCGAGGGGCCGAATTTCGAATTCGCCACCGAGACGCGCGAGGAGCTTTTCTATGACAAGGCCAAGCTGCTCGCCAATGGCGACCGCTGGGAACGCGAGATCGCCAAGTCGCTCGCGCTCGATGCACCGTACCGGTAAGGGGAAGTCATAATGTTTCCCGCACTGTTCTTTTATATGTTTGCCGGCGTTTGCGTCGCCTGCGCGGTCATGGTGATCGCGTCGCGCAATCCCGTGCATTCCGTGCTGTTCCTGATCCTCGCTTTCGTGAACGCATCAGGCCTGTTCATCCTGATGGGCGCCGAGTTCCTGGCGATGCTCTTGATCGTCGTCTATGTCGGCGCGGTCGCGGTGCTGTTCCTGTTCGTGATCATGATGCTCGACGTCGACTTCGCGCAGCTGCGTGAAGGCTTCATCCAGTATCTGCCGGTCGGCCTGTTGGTCGGCGCGATCTTCCTGGCCGAACTGCTGCTCGTCGCAGGTGGCTGGGTGATGAACCCGAATGCCGGCAAGGCGATCACCGCGCCGATCCCGGGCGGTGTGTCGAACACCGAGGCGCTCGGCCTCGTGCTGTACACGACCTACATCCATTACTTCCAGCTTGCCGGCCTCGTGCTGCTGGTGGCTATGATCGGCGCCATCGTGCTGACGCTGCGCCATCGCGGTTACGTCAAGCGTCAGGACATCAACGTCCAGAACGCACGCACCAAGACCATGGCCATGGATGTGCGCAAGGTGCCGGCCGGGCAGGGCCTGCAGGATTCGGATTCGGGGAGCTGGATCAAATGACCATCGGTCTCGGACACTATCTCGCCGTCGCGGCGATCCTGTTCACGCTGGGTATTCTTGGCATCTTCCTGAACCGGAAGAACATCATCGTCATTCTGATGTCGATCGAGCTCATCCTGCTCTCGGTCAACATCAACATGGTGGCGTTCTCGACCTTCCTCGGCGACATCGTCGGCCAGGTGTTTGCGTTGCTGGTGCTCACCGTCGCGGCTGCTGAGGCGGCGATCGGTCTCGCCGTGCTCGTCGTATATTTCCGCAACCGCGGTTCGATCGCGGTTGAAGACGTCAATCTGATGAAGGGCTGAGCCAGTTATGATCCAGGCTCTTGTATTCCTGCCGCTGATCGGTGCGCTGATCGCTGGCGCCATCGCCCTCATGGGGGCGCATGCGCGCAACCCCAGCGGCGACGAGATGGACCACGCGCATGGTCACGACGACCATGGTCACGGCCATGCCGACGCTCACGCGTCGCATGCGCATGACGATCACGGTCATGGCCATGACGACCACGACGATCACCACCACGTCGCAGAGCCCGCCGCGTTCGGTTCGCGTGCGGCCGAGCTGATCACCGCCGGCCTGCTGGTGGTATCGGCGGCGCTGTCCTGGATCACCTTCGTCGATGTCGCCTTCAATCACCACGATGCCCGCGTCGTGCTGCTGAGCTGGATCAATTCGGGCGACCTGCAGCTGTCCTGGACGCTGCGCGTCGATACGCTGACCGCCGTGATGCTGGTCGTCGTCACCACGGTGTCGTCGCTCGTTCACATCTATTCGCTCGGCTATATGGAAGACGATCCGAACCGGCCGCGCTTCATGGGCTATCTGTCGCTCTTCACCTTCATGATGCTCATGCTGGTGACCGCGGATAACCTGCTGCAGCTGTTCTTCGGCTGGGAAGGCGTCGGTCTCGCCTCGTATCTCCTGATCGGTTTCTGGTTCAAGAAGCCGTCGGCGAATGCCGCCTCGATCAAGGCCTTCGTGGTCAACCGTGTCGGCGACTTCGGCTTCCTGCTTGGCATCTTCGGCATCTTCATGCTGCTGGGCACGACCGATTTCGACGCCATCTTCGCTGGTGCGCCCGCTCTGGCCGGCAAGACCATCAATTTCTTCGGTTGGCATGCCGATGCATTGACCCTGATCTGCCTGCTGCTGTTTGTCGGCGCCATGGGCAAGTCGGCGCAGTTCCTGCTGCACACCTGGCTGCCGGACGCGATGGAAGGCCCGACCCCGGTGTCGGCGCTCATTCACGCCGCCACCATGGTCACCGCGGGCGTCTTCATGGTTGCGCGCATGTCGCCGCTGTTCGAACTCGCGCCGAATGCCCAGGCCGTCGTCCTTTTGGTCGGCGCCACCACGGCCTTCTTCGCGGCGACCATCGGTCTCGTGCAGAACGACATCAAGCGTATCGTTGCTTACTCGACCTGTTCGCAGCTCGGCTACATGTTCGTGGCGCTGGGGACGGGGGCCTACTCGGTCGCCATGTTCCATCTGTTCACGCACGCCTTCTTCAAGGCGCTGCTGTTCCTTGGCTCGGGCTCGGTGATCTATGCGATGCATCACGAGCAGGACATCCGGAAGATGGGTGGTCTGTGGAACAAGATCCCGTTCACCTATGCGATGATGACCATCGGTACCCTGGCGCTGACCGGTTTCCCGTTCACTGCCGGTTACTTCTCGAAGGACGCGATCATCGAAGCGGCCTACGCCTCGAGCAACCCGTTCGCCTTCTACGGCTTCCTGATGACCACGGTCGCGGCACTGCTGACGTCGTTCTATTCCTGGCGTCTGGTGTTCAAAACATTCCACGGCAAGCCGCATGATCAGAAGCATTATGATCACGCGCATGAACCGCCGATGTGGATGCTGTTCCCGCTGGCCATTCTCGGTATCGGTTCGTTCGCTGCCGGCTTCCCGTTCAAGGAAGCATTCGCTGGCCATCACGTCGGCGAGTTCTTCCGGGAGTCGCTGAAGATGAACCCGCACATCCTCGACGCGATGCATCACTTGCCTGGCTGGGTGCCGTATCTGCCGACGGTGATGATGGTGGTCGGCTTCCTGATTTCGTACCTGTTCTACATCCGCAAGCCGTATCTGCCGGTGGAACTCGCGAACCAGCATCCGCTGCTCTACAAGTTCCTGCTCAACAAGTGGTACTTCGACGAGCTGTACGACCTCATCTTCGTCCGTCCGGCGAAGTGCATCGGTCACTTCCTGTGGAAGAAGGGCGACGGCATGGTCATCGACGGCTTCGGCCCTGACGGTGTGTCCGCCCGCGTGCTCGACGTCACCCGCGGTGTCGTCAAGGTGCAGACCGGCTACCTCTATCACTATGCCTTCGCGATGCTGATCGGCGTCGCCGGGTTGATCACCTGGTTTATCTTCGGCCTGGGGGCCACTAATGTCCGGCTCTGTCATGACCTGGCCGATCCTCTCGGTCACCACCTTCCTGCCGGTCGTCGGCGCCATCCTCGTTTATCTGATGGCCCGCGGCCGCGACGAGGCTGCCGATCGTAACGCCAAGTGGATCGCGCTCTGGACCACGATCATCACCTTCGCGGTGTCACTGATCATGGTGGCGCGCTACGACGGTTCGAATGCCGGCTTCCAGTTCGTCGAAAAGGCGCCCTGGCTGGCAGCGACCATCAACTACCACATGGGCGTTGACGGCATTTCGTTCCCGTTCGTGATCCTGACCACCGCCTTGATGCCGTTCTGCATCCTGTGCTCGTGGAAGTCGGTCTCGAAGCGGGTGCCGGAATACATGATAGCGTTCCTGGTTCTGGAAACGCTGATGATCGGCACCTTCTCGGCGCTCGATCTCGTGCTGTTCTATTTGTTCTTCGAAGGCGGCCTGATCCCGATGTTCCTCATCATCGGCATCTGGGGCGGCCCGCGCCGCGTCTATGCGTCTTTCAAGTTCTTCCTCTACACGTTCCTTGGCTCGGTGCTGATGCTGCTGGCCATCATGGCGCTGTACTGGCAGGCGGGGACCACCGACATCCCGACGCTGATGCAGACCGCGATGCCGCGTAACCTGCAGATGTGGGCATGGCTGGCTTTCTTCGCCTCGTTTGCGGTGAAGATGCCGATGTGGCCGGTGCACACCTGGCTGCCGGATGCCCACGTGGAAGCGCCGACTGCAGGCTCGGTCGTGCTGGCTGCGATCATGCTGAAGATGGGCGGCTACGGCTTCCTGCGCTTCTCGCTGCCGATGTTCCCGGATGCATCGCTGTATTTCGCGCCGATGGTGTGGACGCTCTCGGCCATCGCGATCGTCTACACCTCGCTCGTCGCGCTGATGCAGGAAGACATCAAGAAGCTGATCGCTTACTCGTCGGTCGCGCACATGGGCTATGTCACCATGGGCATCTTCGCCGGTACCCAGCAGGGTGTGGCCGGTGCGGTGTTCCAGATGATCTCGCACGGCATCGTGTCGGGCGCGCTGTTCCTCTGCGTCGGCGTTGCCTATGATCGCATGCACACCCGCGAGATCGCGGCCTATGGCGGTCTGGTCAACCGGATGCCGATCTACGCGATGCTGTTCATGGTGTTCACCATGGCCAATGTCGGTCTGCCCGGCACCTCGGGCTTCGTCGGCGAATTCCTGACGCTGCTCGGCACTTTCAAGGTCTCGATCCCGACCGCGACTGTCGCCTGCGCCGGCGTCATTCTCTCGGCGGCCTATGCGCTGTGGCTCTACCGCAAGGTGGTGTTCGGCGAGATGACCAAGCCGTCGCTGATGGGCATGAAGGACATGACCGTCCGCGAAGGCCTGCTGCTGGTGCCGCTCGCCATTCTCACCATTCTGTTCGGTGTCTATCCGAAGCCCGTCCTCGATATGTCGGCGGCCTCGGTTGATCTCGTCGTCAAGAATTATGCTGCCGCAACCGCTGCCGTGAAGGCCGCGGCACTGCTGCACTGACCGCAGCGGACCAGGATCTCGCTATGACCATTACGACCGCTGGATATTCACTACTGCCCGTGCTGCCGGAACTGATCCTGGCAGTGGGCGCGATGGTGCTTTTGATGATCGGCGCCTTCAACGGGCCGAAGGTGACGGGGCTGGTGACAGCTCTCGCCATCTGCCTGTTGATCGTCACCGGCGTCGCCGAGATCATGCTGCCCGCGGGCAAGCTGGTCACCTTCGGCGGCAGCTTCATCGTCGATGACTATGCACGCTTCCTGAAAGTCCTCGCGCTGATCGCTTCCGCCGCCACGCTGCTGCTGTCGCGCGAATTCCTCGAGCACGACACCCGCCGCATCTTCGAATATCCGATCCTGGTTCTGCTTTCGACCATCGGCATGATGGTGCTCATCTCGGCCGGCGACCTGATCATGCTGTATCTCGGCCTCGAACTGATGAGCCTCGCGCTCTATGTCGTCGCCGCCTCGAACCGCGACAATGCAAAATCCACCGAAGCCGGCCTGAAGTATTTCGTGCTCGGCGCGCTGTCGTCGGGCATGCTGCTCTATGGCGCCTCGATGGTCTATGGCTTCACCGGCACCGTGAATCTGGCCGGCATCGCTGCCGAAGCCAAGACCGGCAGTATCGGTCTCGTGTTTGGTCTCGTGTTCCTGCTCGCCGGTCTCTGCTTCAAGGTCTCGGCCGTGCCGTTCCACATGTGGACGCCGGACGTCTATGAGGGCGCTCCAACGCCGGTCACTGCGTTCTTCGCCTCGGCCCCGAAGGTCGCAGCACTTGCCGTGTTCACCCGCGTCGCGCTCACCGCATTCCCCGGGATCATGGTGCAGTGGCAGCAGATCGTGGTGTTCGTGTCGCTGGCGTCGATGGTGCTCGGCTCGTTCGCCGCCATCGGCCAGACCAACATCAAGCGCCTGATGGCCTACTCGTCGATCGGCCATATGGGCTTTGCCCTGGTCGGTCTCGCACCGGGTACGCAAGAGGGCGCGCAGGGCGTGCTGGTCTATATCGCCATCTATGTCGCGATGACCCTCGGTTCGTTCGCCATCATCCTGACCATGAAGCGCGACGGCAAGCCGGTTGAGACGATCGCGGACTTCGCCGGTCTGTCGCGCACCAATCCGGTCGTGGCGTTCTTCTTCGCGATGTTCCTGTTCTCGCTGGCCGGCGTGCCGCCGCTCGCGGGCTTCTTCGGCAAGTTCTACGTGTTCATGGCCGCCATCAAGTCGGGTCTGTTCGTGCTCGCCGTGGTTGGTGTGCTCGCTTCGGTCGTCGGTGCGTTCTACTATCTGCGCATCGTCAAACTGATGTATTTCGATGAGCCCAAGGGCGCGCTCGATCCGATGCGCGTGGAACTGCGCACCGTTCTGGCCGTGACCGGCGTGTTCAACATCCTGTTCTTCGTCTATCCGGCTCCGCTGGTCAGCGCAGCACAGCTGGCAGCGAAGTCGCTGTTCTAGTGGCGTTCGCCCTCGGGCCACGTGCATTGGCGGCGGGCACCACGCTCGCCGCCTTTGACAGTTTAGGGTCCACCAATGCCGAAGCCATGGACCGAGCCCGCGCAGGCGGGCGCGGTCCGATGTGGTTCGTAACGACAGAGCAGACCGCGGGCAGGGGACGCCGCCATCGTCCATGGAGCGCGCCGCGTGGCAATCTCGCAAGCAGCATTCTCGAAGTGATGGATCTGGCGCCGGCCCAGGCCGCGACCCTCGGCTTCGCCGCCGGCCTCGCGCTGGAAGCCGCCCTGCAGCGCGTCAGCCTGGAAGCGCGCATGCGCGCGCCTGACGCGGACGCGATGGAATTCCGGCTGAAATGGCCGAATGACGTGCTGGCCGGAAAGGCCAAGCTGTCCGGTATTTTGCTCGAAGCCGAGGCGGTTCCATCCGGTCTCGCCGTGGTGGTCGGCATCGGCACCAATGTGGTGGCGCATCCGGAAGACACGCCATATCCCGCAACTTCGCTGCGAAAACTCGGCCTCGATGTCGATGCCGAGGGGCTTTTCACCGCGCTTTCGGACGCATGGGCGGAATATCGCGCCATCTGGGACAATGGGCGCGGTTTTGGCGCCATCCGGGCCAAATGGCTGGATCGTGCCGCTGGACTCGGCGATCCCGTGTCCGTACAGGCTGGAAACTCCACACTTTCTGGAATCTTCGATACGATTGACGACGCCGGTTGTCTGATCGTCGCGACTGCAGATGGCCGGCGCGTGCCGATCTCGGCGGGCGACGTTCACTTCGGCTCCGCGGCGTCGGCAAGGACTGGACAATGACACGACCCGACGAATTGACATTCTCGCCGCTCGGCGGCGTCGGCCAGATCGGCATGAACCTGTCGATCTATGGCCTCGGCAACCGGCATCAGCGTAGCTGGCTGGCGATCGATCTCGGCGTCTATTTCGGCGACGAAGAACATCTGCCCGGCATCGACCTGGTGATGCCCGACATCACGTTTCTGGAAAAGCAGAAGAAGAACCTCGTCGGTCTCGTGCTGACGCATGCCCATGAGGATCACTTCGGCGCCATCATCGATCTCTGGCCGAAGCTGCAATGCCCGATCTATGCGACAAAATTCTCGGCGTCGCTGTTCGAGGCGAAATGCGCGGCCGAGCGTGGCGCGCCGAAAATCCCGGTTACCGTTGTCGAGTCCGGCTCGCGTTTCAATGTCGGCCCGTTCGAAGTCGAGATGATCCCGGTCGCGCATTCGATCCCGGAATCCCACGCCATCGCGTTGCATACGCCCGTCGGCACCGTGCTGCATACCGGCGACTGGAAAATCGATCCGACCCCGATCATCGGCAAGCCCACCGACGAGAAGCGTCTCCGCGAACTCGGCGACGAGGGCGTGCTGGCGATCATCGGTGACTCCACGAACGCCGTTCGCGATGGTCGCTCACCATCCGAAATGGAAGTCGCCGCGACACTGACAAAACTGGTGATGGCGTCCAAAGGCCGCGTGGCCGTCACGACCTTCGCGTCGAACGTCGCCCGCGTGCGCGCCGTCGCCGAAGCTGCGCAGGCCGCAGGCCGCGAAGTCGTCCTCGTCGGCCGCGCCATGGAACGTGTCGTGCAGGTGGCGCGTGAATGTGGCTATCTCGACGGCCTGCCGGCCTTCCGCAACGCCGACTATTACGGACACTTCCCGCCGGACAAGGTTCTGGCGCTGTGCACTGGCAGCCAGGGCGAAAGCCGTGCAGCACTGGCGCGCATCGCCAATGACGATCATCCGCTGGTGACGCTCAACAAGGGCGACACCGTGATCTTCTCGTCGCGCACCATTCCCGGCAACGAGAAGGCCGTGGGCACCATTATCAATGGTCTCGTCACCCAAGGCATCGAAGTCATCACCGACCGTGACGCGCTGGTGCACGTCTCCGGCCATCCGCGCCGCGACGAATTGCGCGACATGATTTCCTGGGTGCGCCCGGAATTGCTGATCCCGGTTCACGGTGAGGCGTTGCATCTGAGCGAACACGCCAAGCTCGCGCGTGCCTGCGGCGTGCCGAAGGTGATGATCGTCAAGACAGGCGACCTCGTGAAGCTCGGCCCCGGAGATTCCGCCGTGATCGACGAATTGCCGTCGGGCCGATTGTTCAAGGACGGCGCGATCCTCGAAAGCGAGAAGTCGCGCGCCGTCACCGAACGCCGTCGTCTCGGCTTCGCCGGCTGCGCCATGGTTGCACTGGCCATCAACAGCAAGGGCGATCTGCTCGATGATCCCGCAGTCGATCTGATCGGCATTCCCGAACGCAACAGCTCCGGTCAGCTGCTCGACGATATCGTCTACGACATCGTGCTCGAAGTGGTGGAGAACCTCCCCAAGGCGCGCAAGCGTGATCCCGATGCGATGGCGGAGTCGGTGCGGCGAGCTGTCCGCTCAACGCTGGCCGAGCATTGGGGTAAGAAGACCATCTGCTATGTGCAGGTCCTGACAGTCGATCAGTAAGACAACAAAACTGAAGAAAAACACGGAGGAAACATTATGCTGGGCAGGCTCAATCACGTGGCGATCGCGGTTGCTGACGCGGCCAAGGCCGCCAAGATCTACGGCACCGCGTTCGGCGCCGAGATTTCCGACCGCGTGCCGCTGCCTGAACATGGCGTCTACACCGTGTTCGCGACGCTGCCGAACACCAAGATCGAATTCATCGAGCCGCTCGGCGAGAACTCGACCATCGCCAAATTCGTCGAGCGCAATCCTGACGGCGCCATTCATCATCTTTGCTACGAAGTGCCGGATATCATCGCGGCGCGCGATCAGCTGATCAAGGAAGGTGCGCGCGTGCTGGGCGATGGCGAGCCGAAGATCGGCGCCCATGGCAAGCCCGTGCTGTTCCTGCATCCGAAGGATTTCTCCGGCGCGTTGGTCGAAATCGAACAGTCCTGAGGGCGCGATGGCCTATACGATCTCGACAGCGCTGGCGATCTACTTCGTGATCTGGTGGGTCACGCTGTTCCTGACGCTGCCTTTCGGCGTGCGCAGCCAGCAGGAAGCCGGCGAGGGCGTCGAAGGCACCGACCCCGGCGCGCCCGTGATGGCGCGGATGGGGCGTAAGCTGATCTGGACGACATTGCTGTCAGCCGTGTTTTTTGCCGCCGGCATGGCCGCAAACAATGCGGGCTATCTCAATATCGAGCGTCTATCGAAACTGATGGGCGTGCCGCTCTAGGATCGAGAGCGAAGCCTGGATTTGATCGCATATTGCTTGGAGCCATCGCATGAAACGCTTCCTGCTCTTTCTGCTGCTTGGTCCGGCGGTTGGCTTTGCCACATTTGAAATCCGCGAAGTGCTCAGCGGGAAAGTGATCGGCGGGTTTCCCGGCTTCATCATGGGCCTGCCTTTTGCCTACTGGTTCGGTCTCATTCCCTCGCTGATCATGTGGGGCGAGGATTGGTTCCTCGAAGACAAGATGGGATTGTGGCCGAAGGTGCTCACCTCGGCGATCACCGGCTACATCGTCAGCATCGGGATGCTGACGATCTGGTCGTCGGTCGCCATCCCGCTGTCGCAGATTTTGACCTTCGGCATCGTCGGCGCATCCCAGGGGCTGGTCTGTTCGTGGCTGTCGGGCATTAAGCCGAAGCGCAAGAATGATGTAGGGCGGATCAGCGAAGCGTAATCCGCCACGGAGTTTCCATGATCAAATCGGCCGGCGGATTACGGCTTCGTCTAATCCGCCTTACGCGCATGTGCAGCAATTGGCCGCGCGTTGTTGGCTTGCATCAATGACGGGGAAGGGCGAAAGAGGGCACGTTCTCGGGTGAGCCGTTGCTCGAAAAAAAAGAGCAGGGCACATGGCCCTGCTCGGAAAATTGTATCGACCCTATATACCCCGATCGTTGGATTTTATCCTTTGATTGGCGGGTTGACGCTGCTTTAAGCGCGTCAGGGTTCCTCCCGAGACTTGGACCTTCAGACGCCATCCTTGCGGATTTGCCTGAGCTTCGAGTCGTAGCTGAACTTTTCGTGTTTGTCATCAATTTCGGCACAGCGTGTTCAAAATTGAGGCATGCATAGAATTGGATTATGACGCGCAACCCATGGTGGTTTTTTGCCGTGAATCTGCGTCTTTTACTGTGGTTCAGGTTGTATTTTCCGCGCGTTTCGCTGTGATGCTTTTCGGCCATGCGGCGTGCCATCATGCGCTGTGTTGTAGCGCGACGATAGCCAAGCTGCCCTTGTGTTTTGCCGGGCGATCCGGTTTCACTCGGGCCTTCCAGTTTCCTCCGATTCCCGGGCCTCACGATGCGATTGTCGCGCTATTTTCTCCCCATCCTCAAGGAAACGCCGAAGGAAGCGGAGATCGTTTCGCATCGCCTGATGCTGCGTGCCGGCATGATCCGCCAGGAGGCCGCCGGCATCTATGCCTGGCTGCCGCTCGGCCTACGCGTGCTGAAGAAGATCCAGGCGATCGTGACCGAGGAACAGAACCGGGCCGGCGCCATCGAACTTCTGATGCCGACGCTGCAGCTCGCCGATCTCTGGCGCGAAAGTGGGCGGTACGACGCTTACGGCCCGGAGATGCTGCGCATCACCGATCGGCACAAGCGCGAGCTGCTTTACGGGCCGACCAATGAGGAAATGATCACCGAGATCTTCCGCGGCTATGTGAAGTCCTACAAGAGCCTGCCGCTCAATCTTTATCACATCCAATGGAAGTTCCGCGACGAACAGCGCCCGCGTTTCGGCGTGATGCGCGGCCGCGAATTCCTGATGAAGGACGGCTACTCGTTCGACATCGATGAAGCCGCGGCGAAGCATTCCTACAATCAGATGTTCGTTGCCTATCTGCGCACCTTCGCCCGCATGGGCCTGAAGGCGATCCCGATGCGCGCCGAGACCGGCCCGATCGGCGGCGATCACAGCCACGAATTCATCGTACTCGCCGAGACCGGCGAATCCGGCGTGTTCTGCGACAAGAACGTGCTCGACCTGCCGATCCCGCCGGCCGATGTCGACTACAAGGGCGATCTTTCCGCCATCATCAATCAGTGGACGTCGATCTATGCGGCGACCGAAGACGTGCATGACGCCGCACGCTTCGAAAGCGAAGTGCCGGAAGAGCGCCGCCTCAATACCCGCGGTATCGAAGTCGGCCAGATTTTCTATTTCGGCACGAAGTATTCCGAAGCGATGGAAGCCAAGGTTGCCGGTCCCGATGGCACTGAGGTCGCCATCCATGGTGGCTCCTACGGCGTCGGCGTGTCGCGTCTGCTTGGCGCGATCATCGAGGCCTGCCACGACGACAACGGCATCATCTGGCCCGAGGAAGTGGCGCCGTTCCGCGCGTCGATCCTCAATCTCAAGCAGGGCTCGGCCGATACGGATGCGGCCTGCGAAGCGCTTTACAAGGAACTCTCGGCCAAGGGCGTTGACGTGCTCTATGACGACACCGACCAGCGCGCCGGCGGCAAGTTCGCCACCGCCGACCTGATCGGCGTGCCCTGGCAGATCCTTGTCGGCCCGAAGGGGCTGGCGGAAGGCAAGGTCGAGCTGAAGAAGCGCAGTGACGGATCGCGCGAAAATATCTCGCCGGCAGAGGTCGTCGCAAAGCTGACGTCCTGACAACTTATCCACTGCATGGTCGCCGCATCCTTTGCGATGCGGCTAGAATAAGCCCGATTCGTATGGGAGTCGGACGACGGATGATGCCATGAGCGAGCCAGTTCGAACCCCACCCTTTGCCGCCTTCGAATGGCTGCTGTCCGGACGCTATCTCCGTGCACGCCGCAAGGAAGGATTCATCTCGGTCATTGCCGGGTTCTCCTTCGTCGGCATCATGCTTGGCGTCGCGACGCTGATCATCGTCATGGCCGTCATGAACGGCTTCCGAAAGGAACTGCTCGACAAGATCCTTGGCCTGAACGGCCATATCCTCGTGCAGCCGCTCGAACGCCCGCTCACGGACTGGAAGGACGTCGCCGACCGGATCAGCGGCGTGAATGGCATCCGTCTCGCGGCGCCCGTGGTCGATGGCCAGGCGCTCGGCTCGTCGGCCTTCGGTGCATCCGGCGTCTTCGTCCGCGGTATTCGCTCTGCCGATCTGAACAATCTCACGTCGATCGCCAAGAACATCAAGCAGGGCTCGCTCGAAGGCTTCGATGAGGGGCAGGGTGTCGCCATCGGGCGCCGTCTTGCCGATCAACTCTCGATCCATGCCGGTGACAACATCACGCTGGTGGCCCCGAAGGGGGCCGTCACGCCGATGGGCACGACGCCGCGCATCAAGCCTTACAAGGTCGCAGCCGTCTTCGAGATCGGCATGTCCGAATACGACTCGACCTTCGTGTTCATGCCGCTCGCTGAAGCGCAGACCTATTTCAACCGCAACAACGACGTCACCTCGATCGAGGTCTACACCGCCAATCCCGACAAGATCGACGGGTATCGAAAACTCGTCACGGAGTCGGCGGGGCGGCCGATCTTCCTGGTGGACTGGCGGCAGCGTAACGCGACCTTCTTCAACGCGCTGCAGGTCGAACGCAACGTCATGTTCCTGATCCTCACGCTGATCGTGCTGGTGGCGGCGCTGAACATCGTCTCCGGCCTGATCATGCTGGTCAAAGACAAGGGCAGTGACATCGCCATCCTGCGCACCATGGGCGCGTCGCAAGGCTCGATCATGCGCATCTTCCTGATCACAGGCGCTGCGATCGGCGTGGTCGGTACATTGGTCGGTTTCGTCGTTGGCCTCTTGGTCTGCATGAATATCGAGGCGATACGGCAGTTCATTTCCTGGATGACCTCCACCGAGCTGTTCTCGCCGGAACTGTACTTCCTGTCCAAACTGCCGGCCGAAATCGATATCGGTGAAACCAGCGCGGTCGTCATCATGGCATTGACGCTGTCGTTCCTTGCAACGCTGTATCCGTCATGGCGCGCGGCGCGGCTCGATCCCGTCGATGCGCTGAGATACGAGTGAGTGGCTGATATGGCGCAGGCGGATGAAGATACACCGGCACTGTATCTGCACGATATCAAGCGGCAATACACGCAGGGCGAAAGCGTCCTGACCATTCTCGACAACGCCAAGCTCGGCCTGTGGGCCGGGCAGTCGGTGGCGCTGGTCGCGCCGTCCGGCTCGGGCAAGTCCACGCTGCTGCACATCGCCGGCCTGCTGGAAAGCCCCGATGAAGGCGAGGTCTATGTAGGCGGCACGGCGACGTCCGGACTATCGGATGCCGAACGCACCCAGATCCGCCGCACCGATATCGGCTTCGTCTACCAGTCACACCGGCTTCTGCCGGAATTCACTGCGCTCGAAAACGTCATGCTGCCGCAGATGATCCGCGGCCTGAAGCGCTCCGAGACGGTGAACCGGGCCAAGGAAATCCTGGCCTATCTCGGTCTCGGCGAGCGCATCACGCATCGTCCTGCGGAACTGTCGGGTGGTGAGCAGCAGCGCGTAGCGATCGCGCGTGCGGTGGCCAATGCCCCGCGGGTTCTGCTGGCCGACGAGCCGACCGGCAATCTCGATCCGCACACCGCCGATCACGTCTTCAAGGCGCTGATGCAGCTTGTGAAGGCGACCCGGGTGGCGATGTTGATCGCGACCCACAATATGGAGCTGGCCGGCCGGATGGACCGCCGTGTCTCGCTGGAAAACGGCAAGGTCGTCGAACTCGACTGACGCGCCATAGCAAAACAGCCGGCGATGCCGGCTGTTCGATCCCTCAAATGATTGGGCTTAGTAGCTGCGGCGCTGCTTGCGCTTTGCCCGCGGTGCCGGTGCATAAGCCTGCGGCGCGTATGCGAGTGCCGGGTTGGCGAAGCAGGAGAGGCCGAGGCCCGACGCCGTGTTGGCGCACTGCTGATAGGTCGAATAGCTGCAATCGTCATCGCCGTAGAGCGAGCGCAGGCAGAACGCGTAGCCGCTCGGCGTATAGAATGAGAACGGGCCCGGATCACGGGGCTGCGCTGCGGCCGGTGCAACGTTCAAGGCGGACGTGGCACCGAGGGCCAACAAAGCAAACAAGGCTGCGCGCATCTAGTATCTCCGTGCCGACTCGCTGGTCGATCATCAGTGAATTTCGCTTGGCACAAAGCCGGCCGTACCGCGTTTCGTCAACTCACAATGCAGCTGTCGGACCGGAAAATATCTGCTGGAAATGCAGGGACATGGAAGGAAATGCAGGCATTGCCGCATCCGACCGTCGGAGCTGCGGCAATGTCGCGCATTCGAGGTGAAATCCGGGGTGTTGAGGTTAAGGGATGATTAATCCAGGTGCCCGGTAGACTCGTAAGAGGCGTTCACACGTCGATTGGACCCCAGCTGCTATCCCGAATCCAACGCAAAACATGCAGGGAGTTTGGGCGATGACCACGGCATTGATCGTTATCTGGGTGGCACTTGGTCTGTGTCTCGTCCCGATCATCTTCGTGTCGCTGGGCCTGTGGGCCAGCACCAAAGTCCAGGATCCCAAGGAATTTCATTGATTTGGCCGGTATGCGGCGCAAGGCGCCGCCGTTGCTTTTAACCATAGCTCGTAACCATGGCTTGTTCTTGCTGCGTTCTCGTGCGCGATATCCTTGACTCTTGGAACGGAATGAGAACATTGTTCTTCATATGTTCCAGGTGTCACGGAGGCTACCATGCTGAAGACCTTTGTTGAGGAAGCCGCGGCGCTGGCATCCATCGTTCTGTTCGTGGGGATGATCGCCGTTTGGGCGCAGGTCATCCCTCAGCTCTGAGCTAACACCAACCGGCGCCTCGCTGAGGGCCGGGAAAACGGGGATGCCCGTTCTGTCGGCTGGGTTTCAGTTGGACAGGGCGGCAGGCAAGGCTCACGATGGAATGGCGAGTCGGCCTTACGATGCCGCCGCGTTCCCCGAGATTGCCGACCCGGAATATCCTGATGAGTGAACGTCCAGCCGCAACCACACCCGGCTTTGTCCATCTGCACGTTCATTCGGCCTATTCGCTGCTGAAGGGCTCGATCAAGGTTGCCAAGCTGGCGGATCTGGCCAAGGCCGACCATCAGCCGGCGCTGGCGCTGACCGACATGGACAACATGTTCGGTGCGCTGGAATTCTCCGAGAAGCTGGCCGGTTCCGGCATCCAGCCCATCGTCGGCGTCGAACTCGCCGTCGATTTCGGCGATCAGGATCCCAATGCGCGCAATGCGCACGCCATCCTGCAACCGCGTATGGTGCTGTTGGCGACGCGCGAGCGTGGCTATTCGAGCCTGATGCGGCTCAATTCCCGCGCATTCCTCGAAACGCCGGTGCATCAGTCGCCGCATATCAAGCTCGACTGGCTGAAGGACGAGGCCGAGGACGTCATCGTGCTCACCGGCGGCCCCGACGGCCCGCTGGCGCAGGCACTGATCGCGGATCAGGCCGAACTCGCAGCACAGCGCTGCGAGCAACTCGCCAGTCTGTTCGGCGATCGCCTCTACATCGAATTGCAGCGCCACAATATCGAGAAGGAGCGCCGCGCCGAAGCGGGGCTGATCGATCTCGCTTATAGCCGCGGCATTCCGCTGGTGGCAGCCAACGAACCGTATTTTGCAACAGCCGAGGACTATGAGGCGCATGACGCGCTGCTGTGCATCGCTGGCGGCCGCATCATTGCCGAGACCGATCGCGAGCAACTAACCTCCGACCATCGTTTCAAGACCCGCGCCGAAATGGCCGTGTTGTTCGCCGATATTCCGGAAGCGCTGGCCTCGACGGTCGAGATCGCCGAGCGCTGCGCCTATCGCCCGCGCACGCGAAAGCCGATCCTGCCGCGCTTCACCGTCGGTGCCGGCAGCAATGCCGAGGCCGCCGCGCAGGAGGAGACTGACGAACTACGCCGCCAGGCGCAGGAGGGCCTCGACCGCCGGCTCAAGGTGCACGGCCTGTCGCAGGGACGCAGCGAGGAAGACTATCGCGCGCGGCTCGATTTCGAGCTCGGCGTCATCGCCCGCATGAACTATGCCGGCTACTTCCTGATCGTGTCGGACTTCATCAAATGGGCGAAGCTGCAGGGCATTCCGGTCGGGCCGGGCCGTGGTTCGGGCGCGGGATCGCTGGTCGCCTGGGTGCTGACGATCACCGACCTCGATCCGCTGCAGTTCAACCTGCTGTTCGAGCGCTTCCTCAATCCGGAACGTGTCTCGATGCCCGACTTCGACATCGACTTCTGCCAGGACCGCCGCGGCGAAGTGATCTCTTATGTGCAGCAGCGCTATGGCCGCGATCAGGTCGCGCAGATCATCACCTTCGGTACGCTGCAGGCGCGCGGCGTGTTGCGCGACGTCGGCCGCGTGCTGCAGATGCCTTACGGGCAGGTCGACAAGCTGACCAAGCTTGTGCCGCAGAATCCGGCGGCGCCTGTGACACTGAAGCAGGCGATCGAGGACGAGCCGAAACTGCAGGCGGCGCGCGATGAAGACCCGATCGTGGCGCGCGCTTTCGATATTGCGCAGAAGCTTGAAGGCCTGACGCGCCACGCCTCGACGCATGCGGCCGGCATCGTCATCGGCGACCGGCCTCTGTCCGAACTGGTGCCGATGTATCGCGATCCGAAATCGGATATGCCGGTCACCCAGTTCAACATGAAATGGGTCGAGCCTGCGGGTCTCGTGAAGTTCGACTTTCTCGGCCTGAAGACGCTGACCGTGCTCGATGTCGCGTGCAAACTGCTCAAGCAGCGCAACATCCATGTCGATCTTGCCACGACACCGATCACCGATGCCGACAGCTATTCCATGCTGGCGCGTGGCGAAGTGGTCGGCGTGTTCCAGGTGGAAAGCGCGGGTATGCGGCGCGCGCTCGTGGACATGCGCCCCGACCGTTTCGAGGACATCATCGCGCTGGTCGCTTTGTATCGACCGGGTCCGATGGCCAACATCCCGACCTATTGCGCGCGCAAGCACGGCGACGAGGAGCCGGAATATCTGCACCCGATCATCGAACCGATCCTGAAGGAGACGTTCGGCGTCATCATCTATCAGGAACAGGTGATGCAGATCGCGCAGGTGATGGCGGGCTATTCGCTCGGCGACGCCGATCTCTTGCGTCGCGCCATGGGTAAGAAGATCCGCGCGGAGATGGAAAAGCAGCGCGCGATCTTCGTCGAGGGCTCGGTGAAGAACGGCGTGCCGAAAGGGCAGGCCGACACGATCTTCGATCTGCTGGCAAAATTCGCCGACTACGGCTTCAACAAGAGCCACGCGGCGGCTTACGCGCTCGTCTCCTATCACACCGCCTATATGAAGGCGCATTATCCGGTGGAGTTCATCGCCGCGTCGATGACGCTGGATATGAGCAACACGGACAAGCTGTCGGAATTCCGCGCCGAGGCGCAGCGGCTCGGTATCAAGGTCGAGGCCCCGAACATCAATCGTTCGGGCGTGACCTTCGAGGTCAGCGAGAACACGATCTATTATGCGCTGGCTGCGCTGAAGGGTGTCGGCGCCGGTGCGGTCGAACAGATCGTGGCTGAGCGCAACAAGAACGGGCTGTTCACATCGCTCGCCGACTTCGCGTCGCGCGTGTCGCCGAAGGCGGTGAACAAGCGCATCATCGAAACGCTGGCCGCGGCTGGCGCTTTCGATACGCTCGATCCCCATCGCGCCCGTGTCCATGGCGGCGCCGACAGCATTCTGGCGGCCTGCCAGCGGGCCAATGAAGCGGCGACCTCTGGCCAGAACGACATGTTCGGCGGCGCTGTCGATGCGCCGACCGTGATGCTGCCGCAGATCGACAACTGGCTGGCGGCCGAGAAGCTGCGCAAGGAATATGACGCCATCGGCTTCTTCCTGTCCGGCCATCCGCTCGACGATTACGCCACCGCGCTGAAGCGGCTGCGGGTGCAGAGCTGGGCTGAGTTCTGCAAGGCCGTGAAGACCGGTGCCACCGCGGGCAGGGTGGCTGCGACGGTGGTGTCGCGCATGGAGCGGCGGACCAAGACCGGCAACAAGATGGGCATCATGGGCCTGTCGGACCCGACCGGTCATTTCGAGGCGGTGCTGTTCTCCGAAGGCCTCGCCCAGTTCCGCGACGTACTTGAGCCCGGTACCGCCGTGCTGCTGCAACTCGGCGCCGAGTTGCAGGGCGAAGACGTCCGCGCCCGCGTCCTCAATGCCGAACCGCTGGATGCCGCCGCCGCCAAGACCCAGAAGGGCCTGCGGATCGTTATGAAAGACACCAAGGCCCTGGATTCGCTGGAAAAACGCCTGCAGAAGCAGGTCGGTCCCGGCGCTGGTGGCGACGTCTCCATCGTGCTGCGGCTGGATCTGCAGACCGAGGTCGAATTCAAGCTCGACGGCCGCTTCGTCGTCTCGCCCCAGATCGCGGGGGCGATCAAGGCGGTGACGGGCGTTGAGATGGTGGAGACGCTCTAAGGCTCAGGTCGCGAGCACTGCCTTTTTCAAGGCGTCGGGGAGGGTAACCGGGCTGAACGACGATTTCGGGTACAGGTAGTCTTCCCCGGATTCATCGATGACGCGCAGCAAGCCGCGCTTGTCGGCCTCGTCGTCGGGGAGCACGACATAGATCTTCCGCCGTTCAAGTGCGGCTGCGTAACCCTCGTTGTCGAGGCAGATGACCAACTGTTCGTTTGAGGTCTTTGCCATGGCAGCCTGCTCAGAGCAGATGTTTGATCTTGTATTCCCGGCGGCCGATGCCTGCCGCTTCGTACCAGTGTATTTCAGCAAGCTGGATTTGACCATCGGCCAGCCGGACACGGCAGACGCCTTTCCGTTTCCGCCAGCGACCACGGCCATAGGCCTTGCGGAGACGGGCGATCTCGCGGATACCCGAACCCGTTGCAATCGTTTCGATATCGAGAATGCCGCCCACTATCTCGAATTGCATTCAATGATTGTCGCGAAGGTTTTGTGCGCGTCAAGGTAGACGGCCGTTATATGTCCTTGAGCGCGTCGCAGCATTAAGGCGTCCAATCGCCTGACGAGGTAGGGGAAAGCCGTGCCAGCCCCCGCCAAACCGCTGTTTCGCCTTGCTTCTCACCAGAATCCCGCTATAAGCCGGCCCATCTCACACGGAAGCATGGCTTAATCGCCGTCCGGTGGCACCGGGCTGCAGGCAGATTCTCCTGTCCGCACAACCCTTTGCTCACACGCTTCCGGAGGAACAAACCGGAGAATTATAACGATGGCACTACCTGAATTCACTATGCGTCAGCTCCTCGAAGCCGGCGTCCACTTTGGTCACCAGTCTCACCGCTGGAATCCGAAGATGGCCGAATACATTTTCGGCGCGCGTAACAATATCCACATCATCGACCTCGCGCAGACCGTGCCGTTGCTGCACACCGCGCTGAAGGCTGTCAGCGACACCGTCGCCAAGGGCGGCCGCATCCTGTTCGTCGGCACCAAGCGCCAGGCGCAGGACGTCGTTGCCGAAGCCGCCAAGCGCTCGGCGATGTATTTCGTCAATTCGCGCTGGCTCGGTGGCACGCTGACCAACTGGAAGACCATTTCCGGTTCGATCAAGCGCCTGCGTCACCTCGAGGAAGTGCTGAACTCGGGCGACGCCGCCCAGTACACCAAGAAGGAGCGCCTGACGCTGCAGCGCGAGCGCGACAAGCTCG
Organism: Tardiphaga alba; assembly: GCF_018279705.1. Lineage (NCBI taxonomy): Bacteria > Pseudomonadati > Pseudomonadota > Alphaproteobacteria > Hyphomicrobiales > Nitrobacteraceae > Tardiphaga > Tardiphaga alba. The sequence goes on along the minus strand of NZ_CP036498.1, from coordinate 3,478,979 downwards.
ACCGTTCGCTCGGTGGCATCAAGGACATGGGCGGTCTGCCCGACCTGATCTTCGTGATCGACACCAACAAGGAAGACATCGCGATTCAGGAAGCTCAGCGTCTGGGCATCCCGGTGGCGGCGATCGTCGATACCAATTCGGATCCGAAGGGCATCACTTATGTGGTCCCGGGCAATGACGACGCCGGCCGTGCGCTGACGCTGTATTGCGACCTGATCGCTCGCGCCGTCATCGACGGCATCTCACGCAACCAGGGCGACAGCGGCTACGATGTCGGCGCCTCAACGGCTCCGGCCGCTGAAGAGCTCCCGGCTTCGGGTTTCCAGGGCCTTGCCGGTCCGCGCGGCACCGCCGACGACCTCAAGAAGCTCACCGGCGTGTCCGGCGCGATCGAGAAGAAGCTTAACGATCTCGGCGTCTTCCACTTCTGGCAGCTCGCCGAGCTCGACCACGACACCGCCCACAAGATCGGCGAAGAAGTCGGTCTGCCGGCCCGCGCCGATGCGTGGGTTGCCCAGGCCAAGTCGCTGACCGCGGAAGCCGAGTAATGCGCGGCGCGCGATTGTGCGCCTCAGCTTGAACAAAATCGTGCGGCCGTCATGTCGGCCGCACGTTTCGTATCTACAACTCTCTCGATGATGGTTCCTGTGGTGAACCCCGGCACCGGCCGGGCTGTGCTCACCCCGACAGGCAAAGGGTACAACAATGGCAGCAATTACCGCAGCGATGGTCAAGGACCTCCGTGAGACCACGGGCGTCGGCATGATGGATTGCAAGAACGCACTGGCCGCCAATGACGGCGACATGCAGGCTGCAATCGACTGGCTGCGCGCCAAGGGTCTCTCCAAGGCCGCCAAGAAGGCGGACCGCGTCGCCGCTGAAGGTCTGATCGGCGTGCTGACCGATGGCACCAAGGGTGTCGTGGTTGAAGTCAACTCCGAGACCGACTTCGTTGCGCGCAACGATCAGTTCCAGGGCCTCGTGAAGATGATTGCCCAGGTCGCGCTGAAGGTCGGCGACGACGTGGAAGCCATCAAGGCTCACAAGGTCGGCGACAGCAATGTCGAGACCGCGATCACCGAAGCCATCGCCACCATCGGCGAGAACATGACGCTCCGTCGCGCCAAGAAGCTGGAAGTGTCGGCCGGCGTCGTGTCGCATTACGTGCATAACGCCGTGATCGACGGCCTCGGCAAGATGGGCATCATCGTCGCGCTGGAATCCACCGGCAAGGCTGATGAGCTGGCCGTACTCGGCCGCCAGATCGCCATGCATGTCGCCGCTGCCAACCCGCAGGCGCTGGACTCGACCGGTCTCGATCCGGCCGTGGTGGCGCGCGAGAAGGAAGTCATGGCGGACAAATATCGCCAGCAGGGCAAGCCGGATGCGATGATCGAGAAGATCGTCGAGAACGGCCTGAAGACCTATTACAAGGAAGTCTGCCTGCTCGATCAGGCCTTCATCCACGACACCGGCAAGTCGGTGGCGCAGGCCGTGAAGGAAGCCGAAGGCAAGGTCGGCGCGCCGATCACCGTCAAGGGCTTCGTCCGCTACGCGCTCGGCGAAGGCATCGAGAAGGCCACGTCGGACTTCGCAGCCGAAGTCGCTGCGGCGTCGGGCCAGAAGTAAGTTCGAAGCGTCAGCTTCGATAATGACGACCTCCCGGCAGATCACTGCCGGGAGCTGCCGCCTCGAAAGGAAGCGATCGCATCATGGCTGAGCCGCTCTATCGTCGCGTCGTCGTGAAAGTGTCGGGCGAGTCCTTCGCCGGCGGACAGCCCTTCGGCATCGATCAGCCGACCATTGATCGCATCGCCAGCGACCTCATTGCAGCCCAGAAACTCGGTGTCGAAATCGCTGTCGTCGTCGGCGGCGGCAACATTTTCCGCGGCGTCGAGGTCTCGTCGCGCGGCGTGTCGCGCCCCGCCGGCGACACCATGGGCATGCTCGCCACCGTCATGAATTGCCTTGCGCTGGAAGCCGCCATCGAACGCCAGGCGGTGCCGGCGCGCACGCTGTCGGCCATGGTGATGCCGCAGGTCTGCGAACTGTTCACCCGCGCCACCGCGCACAAATATCTCTCCGAGGGTCGCATCGTGCTGATGGCTGGCGGCACCGGCAATCCGTTCTTCACCACCGATACGACCGCTGTGCTGCGCGGCGCCGAAATCGGCGCGGCAGCGGTGCTGAAGGCCACCAATGTGGACGGCGTCTACAGCGCCGACCCGAAGAAAGACAAGACCGCCACGCGCTTCGAGCGCCTCAGCCATTCGCAGGCGGTGGAAGGTAACTACAAGGTCATGGACGCGACAGCCTTTGCGCTGGCGCGCGAAGCCTCGCTGCCTATTATCGTGTTTTCCATTGCGGAGCCGGGGTCTATCGGCGCCATTCTGACAGGTACGGGCCGCGGCACCATCGTCGCGGGTTGATCTTCACGACAGGCGAGGGCGCGCGTTTGCGATCCCCGCCAAGGTTTTAAGGAGAGTTCGCATGGCCGCTCTGGCCCCATTCGACATCAACGATCTGAAGCGCCGCATGCAGGGCGCGATTGCGTCCCTCAAGCATGACCTCGGCGGTCTGCGCACCGGACGCGCAGCGTCCTCGATGCTCGAGCCGGTCATGGTCGATGCCTATGGCAGCGCCATGCCGCTGAACCAGGTCGCCACCATCAGCGTGCCGGAGCCGCGCATGCTGTCGGTGCAGGTGTGGGACAAGTCGATGGTCAAAGCCGTCGAAAAGGCGATCGTCGATTCCAATCTCGGCCTCTCGCCGGCCACCGAAGGCACCACGCTGCGTCTGCGCGTGCCGGAACTGAACGAAGAGCGCCGCAAGGAACTCGTCAAGATCGCGCATAAATATGCCGAAGCCGCCAAGGTTGCAGTGCGTCACGTGCGTCGCGACGGCCTCGACATCATCAAGAAGCTTGAAAAGGCCCACGAGATTTCCGAGGACGACCAGAAGCGCCACGACACCGAGGTGCAGAAGGCGACCGACGCCGTGATCGCGGAAGTCGATCAGTTGCTGGCCGCCAAGGAAAAGGAAATCATGACGGTCTAGGCCGCGACGAACAGCGCTTAAACCAATTACAAAGCGTTTGGTCCGCAAATCGCCATAGATATAGCGGACCACACGCCCGGGGATTTCAATCGATGTCGAATGCCGCCGCGCCAGCCACTGAGGGATCTGACCGATCCTCGCCGGCGCATGTCGCAATCATCATGGACGGCAACGGGCGCTGGGCGGCAGCGCGCGGTCTGCCACGCGCCGAAGGCCATCGTCGCGGCGTCGAAGCATTGCGCCGTGTCGTGCGCGCCTCCGACGAACTCGGCATTCGCTATCTGACGATCTTCTCGTTCTCTTCGGAAAACTGGTCACGTCCGGCGTCTGAGATCAGCGACCTATTCGGCCTGCTGCGCCGCTTCATCCGCAATGACCTCGCCACGCTGCATCGCGACGGCGTGCGCGTCCGCGTGATCGGCGAACGGCATGGGCTGGAAGGCGACATCGCCTCGCTGCTCAAGGAAGCGGAAGATCTCACCCGCAACAACACCAAGCTCACGCTGGTGGTCGCGTTCAACTACGGCTCGCGCCACGAAATCGCGATGGCTGCGCAGCGCCTGGCCCGCGAAGTAGCCGAAGGCAAGCGAACGGCCGACAGCATCACCGCCGAACTGCTCGATCAGTCGCTCGACACGGTGGGCATTCCTGATCCCGATCTGATCATCCGCACCTCCGGCGAGCAGCGGCTGTCCAACTTCCTGATGTGGCAGGCGGCCTATAGCGAATTCGTTTTCGTACCGATGCACTGGCCGGACTTCGACAAGGCCGCGCTGGAAGGCGCCATCGCCGAATATGCGACGCGCGAACGCCGCTTCGGCGGCCTGGTTGCGAAAACCGCTTCGTGACGAATCCAGCTCCAGACAGTACGCCGAAACCGGTAGACGACCGCGGTGTGCGCAATCTCGTGCAGCGCGTGCTGGCCGCGATCGTCCTGATCCCGCTCGCGATCGGCGCTGCCTATGCCGGTGGCTGGCTCTGGGCCGGGCTGGTGGCGCTGGTGTCGGTCGGCCTGTTTCTCGAATGGCGCAGCATTGTCGGCCCGCGTCCGGGTTGGCTAGCCATCGGTCTGGTTTATGCGGTAGCCGCGCTCGTCGCTTCGATCCTGGTACGTCGGGATGCCGAGTGGGGCTTCCTGTCGCTGATGTTCATCCTGATCATCGTTTGGGTGACCGATATCGGCGGCTATGCCTTCGGTCGCACGATCGGCGGTGCCAAACTGTGGCCGCGTGTCAGCCCGAAGAAGACCTGGGCGGGCGCTGTCGGTGGAACATTGCTGAGCATTTTTGTTGCGCTCGTGTTCTCCCTGTCCGGCGTCGGAAAGATGGGCCCACTGGTGCTGCTGGCCGCGATCCTCACGGTGCTGTCTCAGCTCGGTGATCTCTTCGAGTCCGCCGTCAAACGCAAATTCGGTGTGAAGGATTCCGGCCAGATCATTCCGGGCCATGGCGGCCTGCTGGATCGGCTCGATGGCTATGTTTTCGCTGTGGTTGCGGCTGCGGTAATCGGTCTTATCCGCGGTGGCGCCGATGGCGTCGGCCGCGGTCTTATGGTTTGGTGATGTGATGAGCCCAGTTCCCTTGCGTAACGAAAAAGCTGCCGAGGCTTCGGTCCGCAGCGTCACGATCCTCGGTGCCACCGGCTCGATCGGCGACAGCACGATGGATCTCATTCGCGCGGCGCCCGAGCGCTACAAGGTCGAGGCGCTGACTGCGAACAGCAATGTTGAGGGCATCGTCAAGCTCGCAAAGGAATTCAACGCGCGCTTCGTTGCTGTCGCCGATGAGAGCAAGGGCGCCGAATTGCGCGCGGCGCTGGCCGGCACCGGCATTGAAACCGGGGCAGGCGAGAGCGCGGTCACAGAGGCTGCTGCACGTCCTGCCGATTGGGTGATGGCGGCCGTCTCAGGCGCCGCGGGCCTGAAGCCGGCGCTGGCCGCCGTCGATCGCGGCGCAACGGTTGCGCTGGCCAACAAGGAATGTCTCGTCTGTGCTGGCGATTTCTTCATGGACCGTGCCGCCAAGGCCGGGGCCTGCATCCTGCCGGCGGATTCCGAGCACAATGCACTGTTCCAGGCATTGGCCTCGGGCAGCCGCGATGAACTCACGCGCGTGATCATCACTGCCTCGGGCGGTCCGTTCCGCACCTGGAAGGCCGAGGATATCGAGCAGGCGACCCTGGCGCAGGCGCTCAAGCATCCGAACTGGTCCATGGGCCAGAAGATCACCATCGATTCCGCCTCGATGATGAACAAGGGCCTCGAAGTGATCGAGGCGTCCTATCTGTTTGCGTTGTCGTCAGATGAAATCGACGTGCTGGTGCATCCGCAGTCGATCATCCACGGCATGGTGGAATTCACGGATATGTCGGTGGTCGCCCAGCTCGGCTCGCCGGACATGCGCACGCCGATCGCCCACTGCCTCGGCTGGCCAAACCGTATCAGCAAGGGCAGGGCGGCGCCGCTCGACCTCGCCAAGATCGGTTCGCTGACCTTCGAGGCACCGGACTACGCCCGTTTCCCTGGCCTCAAACTGGCCTATGACGCGCTGCGCACCGGCTCTGGCGCGACCACAGTCTACAACGCCGCCAACGAAATCGCGGTCGCCGCCTTTATCGCCGGCAAGATCCGCTTCGGCGCCATCGCGCGGCTGGTCGAGGCCACCATGAACGGATGGGTGCGCGCCGGTAACCTGGCGCCGCTGTCGTCGGCGGATGATGCGATTTCCGTTGACCATAAAGCGCGAAAGCTGGCGGCAAGCCTGTTGCCTGAAATTGCCGCAAACGCTTCGTAGATATTTAGAGGCGAGGCTGCCTGGCTTCGCATAGGGGATTGGGATGTTTGACTTTTTGCAGCATGGCTTCACCACGTTGAGCCACGGGCTGATCGGCTACATCATCCCGTTCCTGTTCGTGCTGACCATCGTCGTGTTCTTTCACGAACTCGGACATTTTCTGGTTGCGCGTTGGAACGGCGTTAAGGTCCTGACCTTCTCGCTCGGCTTCGGTCCCGAACTCGCCGGCTTCAACGACCGCCACGGAACGCGCTGGAAAATTTCGGCGATTCCGCTCGGCGGCTATGTCAAATTCTTCGGTGACGAGAGCGAAGCTTCGACGCCGTCGGCCGAAGCGCTGCAGAATATGACGGTGTCCGAGCGCAAGGACGCCTTCCACCACAAGCGCGTCGGTCAGCGCGCGGCGATCGTTGCCGCCGGCCCGATCGCGAATTTCCTGCTCGCCATCGTTATCTTCACCTGCCTGTTCACCTTCTTCGGCAAGCCGAGCACCACCGCCAAGGTGGACAGCATCCAGGCCGGCAGCGCCGCCGAGAAGGCCGGCTTTCAGTCCGGCGACGTGATTGCCTCGATCAACGGCAAGCCGATCACCAGCTTCTCCGACATGCAGCGGATTGTCGGCATCAGCGCCGGCGAGCAGCTTTCCGTCACGGTCAAGCGCGGCGATGCCAATGTCGATCTCAAGGCGACGCCTGAGCAGCGCGAGGTAAAGGACAGTTTCGGTAATGTGCACCGCCTTGGCGTGCTCGGTATCACCCGCGCCACCACGGCGGGTGAGGCGACCACCGAACGGGTCGATCCGGCCACCGCGCTGGTGCTCGGCGTCAAGGAGACCTGGTTCGTCGTTGACCGCACCTTCTCCTATATCGGCGGTGTCTTCACCGGCCGCGAGGCGGCCGACCAGATCGGCGGTCCGATGCGAATCGCCCAGATCTCGGGGCAGGTGGCCACTATCGGCCTGACCGCGCTGATCCATCTGGCCGCGGTCCTGTCGATCTCCATCGGCCTTCTTAACCTGTTTCCAGTTCCATTGCTCGACGGCGGACATCTTCTGTTCTATGCCGTGGAGGCGGTGCGCGGTCGTCCACTGTCCGAACGCGCACAGGAGATGGGGTTCCGGATTGGGCTGGGTTTGGTGCTGATGTTGATGGTTTTCGCGACCTATAACGACATTCTTCACCTTGCCGGGTCATGATGTCTGGTGATGTCCGGAGCGGGGATAACGTGGCCGGAAGGCAACGTCTTGGAATGAAATTAGAAAACTTCGGCGAATGGTCGTTTGCCACTGGGGTAAAATTGGCTACAAGCTGGGCAACTCAAGGGATTCTGTCTGTCCGTAGGGGTGCGGGCCGGCGGTACTGGAATGATAAGGGCGCTTGGCGCATGATTTTTGGATTGCGGGGTTTCCGGGGCGGTTTGTTTGCTGCTTCGATCATGATTGCCATGCCGGTCGCCGCTTCGGTGACGGCTGCGCTTCTTCCGACAGCTGCGGTTGCGCAGACCGTCGCGTCGATCACCGTTGAGGGCAATCGCCGCGTGGATGTCGAAACCATCCGCTCTTATTTCCGTCCGGGCCCGAGCGGTCGTCTGGATCAGGGCGTCCTCGACGACGGCCTCAAGCTGCTGATCGAGACCGGTCTGTTCCAGGACGTGCGCGTCAGCCCCGCTGGTGGACGCATCGTGGTGACTGTGGTCGAGAACCCGGTGATCGGCCGCGTTGCCTTCGAAGGAAACAAGAAGGTCAAGGACGATCAGCTCAACGCCGAAGTGCAGTCGAAGGCCCGCGGTACGCTTTCGCGTCCGATGGTGCAGTCCGACGCCCAGCGCATCTCCGAAATCTATCGCCGTTCCGGCCGCTATGACGTCAGCGTCACCCCGGAAATCATCGAGCAGCCGAACAACCGCGTCGATCTGATCTTCACGATCAACGAAGGCGCGAAGACCGGCGTGAAGTCGATCGAATTCATCGGCAACAACTATTACTCGTCCTATCGCCTCAAGGACGTGATCAAGACCCGCGAGTCGAACTTCCTCAGCTTCTTGGGTTCGGGCGACATCTATGATCCGGATCGCGTCGAAGCCGACCGCGACCTGATCCGTCGCTACTACCTGAAGAACGGCTTTGCCGATGTGCAGGTTGTTGCTGCGCTGACCGAGTACGATCCGGGTCAGAAGGGCTTCCTGGTCACCTTCAAGATCGAAGAAGGCCAGCAGTACCGCGTCGCCAATGTCGATTTCTCGTCGACCATCCCGAACTTCGATCCCACCTCGCTGCGCTCGTTCTCGCGCGTTGGCGTCGGCTCGCTCTACAACGCGGAAGCGCTGGAGAAGTCGGTCGAGGAAATGCAGATCGAAATGTCGCGTCGCGGCTACGCCTTCGCCGTGGTTCGTCCGCGCGGCGATCGTAACTTTGAACAGCACACGGTCTCGATCGGTTATTCGATCGAGGAAGGTCCGCGCGTTTACATCGAGCGCATCAATGTCCGCGGCAACACCCGTACCCGTGACTATGTCATTCGCCGTGAATTCGACGTCTCGGAAGGCGATGCCTATAACCGTGCGCTGGTCGATCGCGCCGAACGCCGCCTGAAGAATCTCGACTTCTTCAAGAGCGTGAAGATCACCACCGAGCCCGGTTCATCCGGCGATCGCGTGATCCTGGTTGTCGATCTGGAAGAAAAGTCGACGGGTGACTTCTCGGTGTCGGGCGGTTACTCGACCACCGACGGTGCGCTGGGCGAAGTCAGCGTCTCCGAGCGTAACTTCCTCGGTCGCGGCCTGTTCGCCAAGGCGTCGGTTCAGTACGGCCAGTACGCTCGCGGCTACTCGCTGTCCTTCGTCGAGCCCTATTTGCTCGACTACCGCGTCGCGCTCGGTCTCGACTTCTTCTATCGCGAGCAGCTGTCGAACCAGTACATCTCGTACAACACCAAGACGATGGGCTTCAGCCCGCGCCTCGGCTTCCAGCTGCGTGAAGACCTCGCGCTGCAGCTCCGCTACTCGATCTTCCAGCAGGAAATCTCGCTGCCGGCTCAGCTCGCGAATTGTAACAATACGATTCCCAATAACGGCACGAACACGCCCGGCTATATCAATCAGCAGAATGGCATCGGTACTGTTCAGCCAGGTAATGCCGGCACATGGGGTTGCTACGCCGATGGTGAATCGTCGCTCCCAGTTCGCCGCGAACTGGCGAACGGCAAGGCTCTGACCTCGATGGTCGGCTACACGCTGAACTACAACACGCTCGACAACAACAAGAACCCGACTGACGGTCTGCTCATCGAGTTCAAGCAGGACTATGCGGGCGTTGGCGGCGACGTGAGCTACCTCAAGTCCACGTTCGATGCAAAGTACTACACCCCGCTGGTGGCGGATATCGTTGGCTTGCTGCGTGTCCAGGGCGGTATGCTGAACGAAGTCGGCAAGGACATCCGCATGCTGGATCACTTCCAGATGGGTCCGAACCTTGTGCGTGGTTTCGCTCAGAACGGTATCGGCCCGCGTGACATCAGCTACGTCGCACTCGGTTCATACGGCGACGCACTGGGCGGCACCAAGTATTGGGGCGCCTCGGCTGAATTGCAGATGCCGTTCTGGTTCCTGCCGAAGGAAGTTGGCATCAAGGGCGCGCTGTATGCCGATGCTGGCGGCCTCTGGGATTATAAGGGACCGACGACTTGGGCTCAGACCGGCGAAATTCAGTCCTTCAAGGCTGGCAGCACCCCAGGTGTTTGCGTCCCGGCATCGCAGACCTCGGTCGGAAGCTGCACCGGCATGACCTATGACGATGGCAATCAGGTTCGGTCGTCGGTCGGTGTTGGCCTGATCTGGCAGTCGCCGTTCGGTCCGCTCCGCTTCGACTACGCTGTTCCGCTCACCAAGGGCGCATATGATCGCGTTCAGCAGTTCAGGTTCGGCGGCGGAACTTCGTTCTAATCTTGCCTGACGGCCGCACCGCGACGGATGGAATGGCGCTGCCGACCTTCTTCAAGCAATACCCTTCGTTGACGTTGGCTGAAATCGCCGCGTCAACGAAGGCGCGTCTGGTCGATGCCGACAAGGCGGACCATGTCATCACGGGCGTCGCCTCGCTGGACGAGGCTGGCCCGCATCATCTCGCATTTTTCGAAAACGTCCGTTACGCCGATCAGCTTGCGCGCACGCAGGCTGGTGCCGTGCTGGTCAGTGAGGGCTATAAGGGCGAGATCCCGGCCCATGTCGCTGTGCTACGTGCCAGGCAACCATTTGCCGCGTTTGTCGGGCTCGCCACTGCATTCCATGCCGATACGCTGCGTCCGACATCAGGCTTCGACGTCTCCGGCATTTCCGAACAGGCCATCATCCATCCGACGGCAGTGCTCGAGGACGACGTCACGGTCGACCCGCTGGCTGTGATCGGCCCGGATGTCGAGATCGGCTCTGGCACGATTGTCGGTTCAGGCGCCGTCATTGCTGCGGGCGTCAAGATCGGCCGCGATTGCAATATCGGGGCAGGGAGCGTGCTGCAGTTCACGCTGATCGGGAATAACGTGCTGGTTCATCCCGGCTGCAAGTTCGGCCAGGACGGCTTCGGCTTTGTGTTTGGTCGCGACAGGCACATCAAGGTACCGCAAACCGGCCGCGTCCTGATCCAGAACGATGTCGAGGTCGGCGCCGGCACCACCATTGATCGCGGTAGTCTGCGCGATACGGTGATCGGCGAGGGCACCAAAATCGACAATCAGGTCCAGATCGGTCACAATGTGACGATCGGACGGCATTGCGTTATCGCCGCCAAATGCGGTCTTGCGGGCAGTCTGACCATCGGCGACAACGTCGCGCTGGGCGCCATGGTGGGCCTCAACAATCACATCACGATTGGCGACGGCGCACAGGTTGCCGCGATGGCGGGCGTGAAGGACAGCATCCCGCCGCGTGGGCGATGGGGGGCATCTTTGCCCGGCCGACGAAACAGTGGTTCCGCGAGATCCTCGCGGTGGAGAAATTGGCCCGTGAGACCGCGCCCGGCGCGGCCACGGATGCGCAGGATACGAAGGACGAGCGGGAATGAGCGAGGAATCGCCGGTTATCATCGAGGCGGTGGACATCAACACCATCCTCAAGACGCTGCCGCATCGCTATCCGTTCCTGCTGATCGATCGCGTGGTCGGTATCCGCAAGGACTTCAGCGGCGTCGGCATCAAGAATGTGACGATCAACGAACCGTGTTTCCTCGGTCACTTTCCCGAACGGCCGGTCTATCCGGGCGTTCTGATGATCGAGGGCATGGCGCAGACGGCCGGTGTAATCGGTATCAGCTCCGTCGAAGGCACCGAGAAGCCGCGCGCGGTTTACTTCCTCACCATCGACAAGTGCAAATTCCGCAAGCCGGTGATGCCGGGTGATACGATCGAGTATCACCTGCACCTGATCAACCGGAAGCGTGCCATGTGGTGGTTTCACGGCGATGCCAAGGTCAATGGCGTCACTGTTGCCGAGGCCGATGTCGGCGCCATGCTGACGGACTAACTGCGTCCTTCTCGATCCACTCCAGTCGTGACGTTCAGCATGCAGGCTGCGGCCTCGCATGCCGATTGAACACGTGTGTCCGGCGACGATCGCGTTGGCGGAGTGTCGATCAGTTCGACATCTACATGCCGATGCGAGCCGGGCGTTGTGCGCGGCATCGTCGAAGAGCGCGCGATTCGTTCCCAGTGTCGGCGCTTGAAAGGATGCAAACACATCGCGGTGTAGTACTGCGATGATTCAACTTATCGAACGTCGCAATGAATTGCTGGCGCGTAAAATTGGTCACTTCTGCCGCATGTGACGAAACGTAGCGTTGTTGATAGGTCTGCAGGTCATGAAACGTTGACCTTCATCAAACCACTGCTGCGATAGCGGATTCGCACGTAAAGATAGGATCGCTGCGACCGATTGCCTCCTGCGGCGTCGCTGTTTGTTAGATGGCTTCTACAAACAGCAATTTGTTTCTCAATGTATCAGCGCCCTGCAATTAAGATTTATGGGGCGATAGAATGACTAAAGTCGGGCGGGGGCGTAACGGTGGAATCGAGCAGCGTGTGATTGTGGTGCACGCGGCTGACACCAAGCGGACGCGACGATCAGCGATACCTTACGCCGCATTGTCGGCAGGCATTGCGATCTCGCTGTCGACGGCCGGTCAGTCAGCATCCGCGCAGGAAGCCACTGCGCAACGCGGATCTTCGCGGGTGCTCTATACGATCGAGGTTACCAGCCCGCGCGTGCAGCAGCGCCGCGCCACGGCGCCTGCGGCCTCTGCACCCCGTCAGGCCCAGCCACGCAGAACGCCGCGCGTTGCTGCTGAGCCGGTCGGTGTGCCAAGCCAGGGCGGGCCGCAGGGTTATGTGGTGCCGACAGCGTCGTCGCCGAAGCAGACCGCACCGCTGCTGGACACGCCGCAGACCGTGACAGTCGTGCCGCAGCAGATCATTCGCGAGCAGGGCGCGCGTAACCTCACCGAGGTTCTTCGCAACACACCCGGTATCAGCTTCGACGCCGGTGAAAACGGCTTCTCGACCTCCACCAACAACTTCAAGCTCCGAGGCTTCGACGGCAGCGGCAACATTTTCTTCGATGGCGCGCGCGACAGCGGCACCTACACCCGCGATACGTTCAACGTCGATCGCGTCGAAGTGTTCAAGGGGCCCGCGATGGAGAATGGTCGCGGCGGCGCCGGCGGCTATGTCAATCTCGTCAGCAAGGTGCCGTGGCTTGCCAATGTCACCCAGGGTGATGTGAGCTTCGGCTTCGCGCAGGGCGGTCAGCAGGCGCAGAAACGCGGCACCATCGACATGAACTACATCGTCGCGCCGAACACTGCGTTCCGATTGAATGCGATGATCGAGCAGAGCGGCATTCCCGGCCGTGACGTTGCGGAGAACCGAACCTGGGGCATCGCACCGTCGCTCGCCTTCGGTCTCGGCACTGATCTGCGTGCCTATGTGTCGTATGAGCATCTGACGCGTCGCGATCGGCCCGATTGGGGCATTCCCGGCGCCGGGGTGAAGGGCATGTTCCGATACGATCCGCTCGCTGCTTCCGCCTCAAAGGACAATTTCTACGGGCTGCGTTCGGATTTCGACAATGTCGATAGCGATGCTGTGCTCGGCCGTGTCGAATACGACATCACCAAGCACGTGACGATCAGCAACCAGACACGCTGGTCGACCGTTGATCGCTCGTCTCAGTACACCGTACCAACCGGTTTCACCCCTGCCACGCGGGTGGTAAGCACGCAGCGGCAGTTCTATGATCGCCGCAACACGTCGGTTTCGAACCTGACGAATGTTTCTGCATCGTTCGACACCGGTCAGCTCCAGCACAAGGTCTCGGCCGGCCTCGAGTTTACGCAGGAAGAGTCGAACGCGCTGCGGTTCGGAACGCAGAACTCGAACACCGATCTTTTTAACCCCAATCCGGATCGGGCCATCGCTGCTCCCTTGCTGCCGACCTTCACCAACGGCATCAAGATCAATACCGTCGCCGCTTACGTGTTCGACACGATCAAGCTGAACGAGCAGTGGTCGATCATGGGTGGCTTGCGCGCCGAAAAATACAAGGTCGATATCGATAGCCGCACCATTGCGGGCCTGCCTTCGGGTCTCAACGGCAGTGAGTCCGATGTCACGCTCGGTGGCAAGACGGCGATCGTCTACAAACCGACGCGTTATTCGAGCATTTACGGTGCGTTCGGTGTCTCCTATCTTCCGCCAGGCTCCTATCTGTCCAACCCGGACATCTCGCGCCCGGATGACAACGCGTTTCCGGGCTTCGTTGCCGGCGCAGATCCGACGCGTTTCCACAATTACGAAGTCGGCACCAAGGTTGATTTCTTCGGTGGCCGTCTGAGCACAACGGCCGCGATCTTCCGTACAGAAAAGCGCAACGCGCCAATTACAGGGCGTGATGTCGGCGATACCGTCGATAGCCTGAAGGGCTATGGGCAGCAGATCGTGCAGGGTATCGAATTCGGCGCGGCCGGTCAGATCACCCCGGCATGGTCGGTGTTCGGCGGTTTGCTGTTCATGCAGAGCGAGCGCAAGCATTCAGCCTATCTGGATGACGTGCGCCGCCGTGCAAATCCCGCGGACTACGCGCCGTTCCTCACCACCAGCGGCAACGAGCTCGCCTTCACACCGAATGTCTCGGGTAATCTCTGGACGACCTACAAGTTCATCTCGACCGGATGGACGCTGGGTGCCGGCGTGAACTTCGCCAGTGAGTCCTTCCTTGGACGCCCGGACGATGCGAACCGCATCATTCCGAACGGCCAGTTCGGCATGCTGCCGGGCTATGCGGCCTTCAACCTGATGGCGTCCTATGACATCCAGAAGGATGTGGTGCTGCGGTTGAACGTCGATAACGTGGCCGACAATCGCTACGCGGTGTCGAGCAACTGGAATGGCTCTCGTGCGGCTATCGCTGCGGGCCGCGTCTATCGGGTCAGCACAAGCTTCAAGTTCTGATCTGATCGATCTACGAAATAGCGGCTGCGGCGGGTTCGTTTAGAACCTGCCGCAGTTGCGTTTGGTGGCGTGGCGATCGATGGTCGGCGCTGCTAAGAAGAGCCGGCAGACGAGCGGAGGAGCGGCGACCATGGAGATCATTCCCGACGTGCTGACACCGGCTGAAGTCAGCCGTTGCCGCGAGCTGCTCGACAGGGCCGCCTGGCAGGATGGCAAGACAACAGCGGGGCACATCGCCGCGCGCGTCAAGCAGAACCAGCAGCTTGCACAGGACGATCCGCTGGCTGGCGAACTCAGCGCCTTCGTGCTGGAGAAGCTCAGCACCACCAGCAGGTTCATGGCTGCGGCACTGCCGCTGAAGGTGCTACCGCCGCGTTTCAACCGTTACGCGGATAGCGGCACCTATGGATATCACATCGACAATGCGATCTTCTCGGTCCCGGGGACGCCGACCCGCGTGCGCGGCGATCTCTCCGCCACGCTGTTTCTCAATGATGTCGATGAGTATGACGGCGGCGAGCTTCTGATCCAGGGTGAACTCGCGACGCATGAGGTCAAGCTGCCAGCGGGACACATGGTCCTGTATCCTGCCAACACGTTTCATCAGGTCACACCGGTCACCCGCGGCGTCAGGCTTGCATCGTTCTTCTGGATCCAGAGTCTGGTGCGCGAAGCCAATCGCCGCGCGATGCTGTTGGATCTCGACGACACCATTCAGGACCTTGCGGAGGAGGCGCCGGATAGCGAGGCGCTGGATCGCCTGACGGGCCTGTATCACAACCTGTTGCGCGAATGGTCGATCACCTGAGGGAGGCGATATGACCGTCGAGCCGCGCGACAAGCTGCAACAGATTCCGGCGACGATTGCGTCGGTCTCCGATTACGAGCCCTATGCGCGCGAGCGGATGACCGAGCAAGCCTGGGCCTATATCGCCGGCGGCGCAGCCGACGAGGTGACGCTGCGCGACAACTGCGCCGCATTCCAGCGCCTCACGCTGCGGCCGCGCGTCCTGCAGGATCTGACAGGCGCACACACGCAACTCACACTGTTCGGCCACACCTTCCTGCATCCGATCATGCTGGCACCCGTCGCCTTCCAGGCGCTCGTGCATCCCGAGGCGGAAATGGCTACCGCGCTCGGCGCATCCGCAATGCAGGCCGGCATGGTGGTGAGCACGCAGGCCACGCGTTTGCTGGAGGATATCGCTGCCGCGGCTTCGTCACCGCTCTGGTTTCAACTCTACATCCAGCCGGACCGCGACTTCACCCGCGATCTGGTGCAGCGTGCCGAGCGCGCCGGATATCAGGCGCTGGTCGTGACCGTCGATGCGCCGGTAAACGGGCTGCGCAATCGCGAGCAGCGGTCCGGCTTCGCGTTTCCAGCCGGAGTCGAGGCCGTCAATCTGCGCGGCATGCGCGGGCTGCCGCCACGACGCGGCGAGGCGGGCGCTCAGATCCTGCTCGGCAGTGACCTCCTGAATGCCGCGCCGACCTGGCGCGACCTCGCCTGGCTGAAATCGCTGACACGGCTGCCGGTGCTGTTGAAAGGGATCACGACAGCCGAGGACGCCGTGCGGGCGGTCACCGAGGGCATGGACGGGGTCATCGTGTCCAACCATGGCGGGCGTACCCTGGACGGCCTCCCCGCGACCATCGACGTGCTGCCGGACATCGTCGCGGCCGTGGAGGGCCGGGTGCCTGTCCTGATGGACGGCGGCATCCGCCGCGGCAGCGACGTGTTCAAGGCCTTGGCGCTGGGCGCGAAGGCGGTGCTGATCGGCCGGCCCTATGTCTATGGTCTGGCGGCGGCGGGCGCGACAGGGGTCTCGCACGTGCTGTATCTGCTGCGGGCCGAGCTCGAGGTCACCATGGCCCTGGCCGGATGCCGCGATCTGGCAGCGATTTCACCGGCTGCGGTGCGGTTCACCCAGGCTTGAGGGCCTGCGGCAACAAGCTGTGCGGACGTAACAGATCGCAATCAGACGTCACTGGACAGCCCCCAAAACTCGCGCTAACCACTGGAAAAATCACGACATTCGCAGGCAGCCGGGCATGGCTGGGATTGGACTTTCCGGATGAGTAAGATCGACCCGACCGCACGTATCGCCGATGGCGCTGTCATCGGTGAGGGCGCCGAGATCGGGCCGTTCTGCGTGGTGGGACCGCATGTCAGCATTGGCGCCGGCACCAAGCTGCTGTCCCATGTGAATGTTACGGCCGACACCACCATCGGTACCAATTGCACGATCTACCCGTTCGCGTCCTTGGGCACGCCACCGCAATCGCTGAGCTACAAAGGCGAGCTGACCAAGCTCGTCATCGGCAACGACTGCACCATCCGCGAGAGCGTGACCATGAATGCCGGCACCGTGGCCGGCGGCGGCATCACCACGGTGGGTGATCGCGGCTACTTCATGAACTGCTCCCATGTGGGCCATGACTGCCATGTCGGCAATGACGTGATCTTCGCAACCTCGGCCACGCTCGGCGGTCACTGCGAAATCGGCGACTTCGTCTTCATGGGCGGCCTCTCCGCCGTGCATCAGTTCACGCGTATCGGACCGCAGGCGATGGTCGGCGGTGTCTGTGGCGTGCGCGGCGACATCATTCCATTCGGCCTCGTCAACGGCCAGTATGCCGCGCTCGAAGGCCTCAACCTGATTGGTATGAAGCGCCGGAAGTTCACCAAGGATCGCCTCGCCATGGTGCGCGGCTTCTATCAGAAGCTCTTCCATGGTCCCGGTGTCTTCGCCGAGCGTCTTGAGCGCGTGCAACCGTTGGCTAGTGAAGATCCGGCGATTGCGGAAATCCTGGCTTTCATTGCAGGGGGCAAGCACCGTGCTTTGTGCCTGCCCGAGGACGGCGGTAGTCATTCCTGACCGGGGCGGGGGCCCAGCATGAACGGCCAGCCATCGACGCAAGCGCTCGCGATCGGATCTCCGTTCGGCATCATCGCCGGCGGAGGTGCCATGCCGTTTGCAGTGGCGGATTCGCTGGCTGCTCGCGGCATCAAGCCGATCATCTTCGGACTGAAGGGTTTCTGTGATCCCGCACAGGCGGCGCGGTTCGAGCATTACTGGACGCCGATCGGAAAACTCGGTGCGTTGCTCAGGCTGATGCGCAGCACGCATTGCCGTGATCTCGTTTTCATCGGCACGCTGGTGCGTCCCGCGATTTCTGAAGTCCGTCTCGACTGGGGCACTTTGCGCGTGATGCCGCAGGTGTTCCGCGCCTTTCGCGGAGGCGACGATCATCTGCTCACCAGCGTCAGCCGCCTGTTCGAAAACGAAGGCTTTCGCCTGCTGGGCGTGAAGGATGTCGCGCCGGACCTTCTGATGCCTGCGGGCAGCATTACGCGTGCGACGCCCGATGCCGACGCCTCGGCCGACATTGCACGTGGACGCGACGTGCTCAGCGCGTTGAGCCCGTTCGATATCGGCCAAGCCTGCGTGGTGATCGATGGTCACGTTGTCGGGATCGAGGACATCGGCGGCACCGACGCGCTGTTGGCGCGTGTCGCCGAATTGCGGGCCAATGGCCGCATCCGCGCCAAAGTGGGCAGGGGCGTGCTGGTGAAGGCGCCGAAGAGCAGCCAGGACCTGCGCTTCGATCTGCCGACAACAGGTCCACGCACGGTCGATGGCGCGATCGCTGCCAAGCTCGGCGGCATTGCTATCGTGGCCGGCAACACCATCGTCGCAGAGCCACAGGCGATGATCGCGGCTGCGGATGCCGCCGGACTGTTCGTGACGGGATTGTCAGCGTGACGCGCAAGATTCATCTGATTGCCACCGAGGAATCCGGGGATCGCCTCGGTTCGGCGCTGATGCGCGAGTTGAAGTCGCGCTTTGGCGATGATGTCGTGTTCTCCGGTGTCGGCGGCTCGTCCATGGCGCGCGAGGGATTGCAGTCGCTCTTTCCGATCGAGCAATTGTCGATCATCGGCATTGCCGCTGTCGTGAAGAAGCTGCCGTCGATCCTCAAGCTGATTGCGCGCGCCACCGACGACGTCTTGCGCACCAAGCCCGACGTGCTGGTCATCATCGACAGTCCCGATTTCACCCAGCGTGTCGCCAAGCGCGTGCGCAAACGCGATGCGTCCATTCCGATCGTCAACTATGTGTCGCCGACCGTATGGGCGTGGCGTCCGGGGCGCGCGAAGGCGATGCGCGCCTATGTCGATCATCTGCTGGCGCTGCTGCCGTTCGAACCCGAGGCGCATCGTAGGCTGGGCGGCCCGCCATGTACTTATGTTGGCCATCCCCTGATCGAGCAGATCGACAGTCTCCGACCGAATGCAGACGAACAGGCGCGGCGTGACGGCAAGCCGCCGGTGCTGCTGGTGCTGCCCGGGAGCCGGCGCGGTGAAATTCGCCATCACATGGAGACGTTCGGTGCGGCGCTCGATCTCCTGCGCAAGCGTGGGGGCGAGTTTGAGCTGATTCTCCCGACCATGCCGCATCTCGTCGATGGCATCACCACCGCTCTGAAGTCGTGGCCGGTGCAGCCGCGTGTCGTCATCGGGGAGGCGGAGAAGCGCGCCGCCTTCCGCATTGCGCATGCGGCTTTTGCGAAGTCCGGCACCGTGACACTCGAACTTGCTTTGGCGGGCGTACCGATGGTCACCGCGTATAAAGCGGGAAAGATCGAAGCGCGGATCATTCGTCGTTTCGTGACATCATCTTCGGTGATTCTCGCCAATCTCGTGATCGGCGAGAACGTTATTCCCGAATTCATTCAGGAAGACTGCACGCCGGAAAAACTCGCCGCATCCTTGCAGGACGTGCTTGCGGATACGCCGATGCGTCATCGTCAGGTGGAAGCAATGGCGAGGCTTGATGACATCATGGGCGTCGGACACGCATCACCCAGCCGCCAGGCCGCCGAAGTGGTAGAGAACTACGCTAAGCATTTGGGGAAATAGGTCTTTCTCCGCACCGCGTCGAAAGTGGGGGGGCGCCAACAAGACTCCGTAAGGACTTCACCTCTAAGAGCAGTGTCGGCCCTCTGCAATCATGCGGCGCGGGCGCTTCAGCGGTCGCTGTGACCGCCAGGGTGAATGACATGACCTCTTCCTCGAATGGCGACACGTCCCTCGATAAATTGTTCGCGTCTGCGCGCGTGGTGCATCGGCGCCAGTTTCTTGCGGCAGGTGCAGGCGGCGTGATCGCCGCGTCCGCGGGCACCGAAGCTTTTGCGAAGCCGGCTTCACCCGTCGCCTCCGGCACGGAAGAGGACAAGAAGTTCATGGCGCAGGCCATCGAACAGATGCGCAAGGCCGGCGTGGTGGAGCGCACCGGCGGTCCGTTCGGCGCCGTGATCGTGCGCAACGGCGAAGTTCTTGCCGTCACCGGCAATAGCGTGTTGCGTGACAACGATCCGTCGGCACATGCCGAGGTCAACGCTATCCGTGCGGCCTGCAAGAAGGTCGGCGCGCCCAATCTCAAGGGCGCTACCATGTATACGAGCTGCGAATGCTGCCCGATGTGCTACGCGACGGCCTATTGGGCGCGTCTCGATCGCATCGTATTCGCGGCGGCGTGGACGGACTACGCGGATCTGTTCGACGACAGCAATATCAGCGCGGATATGAAGCTGCCTTACAGCAAGCGGAAGCTGAAGATCGCGCAAGTCAGCCAAGCCGACGCGCAGAAGGTCTGGCAGGAATTCCGCAAGCTGCCGGATCGCGCGAAGTATTGAGATCGTAGCGTAGCCCGGATGGAGCGCAGCGCAATCCGGGGACAGCAGAGTTAGTTCAAACGCCGGTCCCCGGGTTACGCTTCGCTCCACCCGGGCTACACAAAAACAAAACCGGCGGATCTTGCGATCCGCCGGTTTGTCGTTTCAGCCTCGACGCCGTTTAGCGCTTGGCGATGTCCGTGTAGTCGCGGCGGGCTGCGCCGGTGAAGAGCTGGCGCGGACGGCCGATCTTCTGCTGCGGGTCGCCGATCATTTCGCTCCACTGGCTGATCCAGCCGACGGTGCGGGCGACGGCGAACAGCACGGTGAACATCGAGGTCGGGAAGCCCATCGCCTTCAGCGTGATGCCCGAATAGAAGTCGACATTCGGATACAGCTTGCGGTCGATGAAGTACTGGTCCGACAGCGCGATCTTCTCGAGCTCCATCGCAACAGCGAGCATCTCGTCGCCGCCATGGCCGGTTTCCTTGAGAACTTCGTGGCAGGCCTGCTGCATCAGCTTGGCGCGCGGATCGTAGTTCTTGTAGACGCGGTGGCCGAAGCCCATCAGGCGCACGGACGAGTTCTTGTCCTTCACCTTGGCGATGAATTCCGGAATCTTGTCCACGGTGCCAATGTCGGCGAGCATCTGCAGCGCAGCCTCGTTAGCGCCGCCGTGAGCGGGACCCCACAGGCAGGCGATGCCGGCGGCGATACAGGCGAACGGGTTGGCGCCCGACGAACCGGCGATGCGGACGGTCGAGGTGGAAGCGTTCTGCTCGTGGTCAGCGTGAAGCGTGAAGATCTTGTCCAGCGCCTTCGCGAGCACCGGATTGACCTTGTACTCCTCGCACGGCACGGCGAAGCACATCTTCATGAAGTTCGACGCGAAATCGAGCGTATTGGTCGGGTAAACGAAGGGTTGGCCGATCGTGTACTTGTAGGCCATCGCAGCAAGCGTTGGGATCTTGGCGATCATGCGGATCGAGGCGATCTCGCGCTGCTTGGCGTCGTTGATGTCCGTGGAGTCGTGGTAGAAGGCGGCGAGGGCACCGACAGAGGCGACCATCACAGCCATCGGATGCGCGTCGCGGCGGAAGCCGGTGAAGAAGCGCGTCATCTGGTCGTGGACCATGGTGTGGTTGGTCACGAGGTGGTCGAACTTTTCCTTCTGCGCCTTGGTCGGGAGTTCCCCGTACAGCAGCAGATAGCAGGTCTCGAGGAAGTCACCCTTCTCGGCGAGCTGCTCGATCGGGTAGCCGCGATATTCCAGGATGCCGGCGTCGCCGTCGATATAGGTAATCTGGGACTGGCAGCTCGCGGTCGAGGTGAAGCCCGGATCGTAGGTGAACATGCCCGACTGGGCATAGAGCTTGCCGATATCGATCACATCGGGGCCGACGGTCCCACTATGGATCGGCAGATCGAAACTCTTGCCATCGACTGTCAGCGTTGCGGATTTGGTGTTTGTTTTCGCGTCCATCGCATAGTCCCCGATGAGATCGTTGAGGGGCCGTCAAACCACCGTCATTTAAGGAGAAAATGGCGGCGTCCGACGGGAATTCCAGAGCATTCGGCTGCATGCGTAGCGTATTGGCGAGTGCGCTGCAAGGCGACCTAAGGCTGCCTACAGCTATGCTAAATCGCTGCCTGATCGGCGAGCCGATCGAGGCACTCCTGTCGCCCCAATACCGCCAGCACGTCGAAGATGCCGGGCGATGTGGTCTTACCGGTCAATGCAACCCGCAGCGGCTGCGCGACGCCGCCAAGTTTCAGGCCTGCTTCCTCGGCGAAAGCGCGGGCAGCAGCTTCGGTGTTGGCGGCCGACCAGTCGGTGACGGCTTCGAGCGCTGAGCGCAATTTGCCGAGCAGCGCGCGGGTTTCCGGCGTCAGCACGGCAACCGCCTTCGGCTCGGTGATTTCCAGCGGGCGGTTGGCGAAAATGAAATCGGCGCCCTTGACCAGTTCGAGCAGCGTCTTGGCACGCTCCTTCAGGCCCGGCATGGCGCGCAGCAGTTGTGCACGCGTGGCGTCGTTGAGCTTGCTCTGGATCGCAGCACCGCCCTCAGCGTAAGGGAGGATCTCCTCGAACATAGTCACGAGGGCTTGATCGTCGCTGTGGCGGATATAGTGGCCGTTGATGCTTTCGAGCTTGGCGAAATCGAACCGCGCGGCCGAACGTCCGATGGCCGACAGATCGAAGGCGTCGATCATTTCCTGCGTGGTGAAGATTTCCTGATCGCCATGGCTCCAGCCGAGGCGCACCAGGTAATTCCGCAGGGCGGCCGGCACATAGCCCATGGCGCGATAGGCATCGACGCCGAGCGCGCCGTGGCGCTTCGACAGCTTCGAGCCATCGGGGCCATGGATCAGCGGGATGTGCGACATGCTAGGGACCTCCCAGCCGAGCGCGTCATAGATCTGCTTCTGGCGGGCGGCGTTGATCAGATGGTCGTCGCCGCGGATCACATGGGTGACGGCCATGTCGTGGTCATCCACCACCACAGCCAGCATATAGGTCGGCGTGCCGTCGCCGCGCAGCAGCACGAGATCGTCGAGATTCTCGTTCTGCCAGACCACGCGGCCCTGTACCTGATCCTCGATCACGGTCTCGCCGGTGAGCGGCGCCTTGAGGCGGATGGTCGGCTTCACGTCCGGCTTCGGTGTGAACGGATCGCGGTCGCGCCACAGGCCGTTATAGAGTTTTGAGCGGCCCTCGGCACGCGCGCTCTCGCGCATCGCCTGCAGTTCCTCGGCCGAGGCGTAGCAGTAATAGGCCTTGCCCTCCGCGAGCAGTTGCTCCGCGACCTCGCGGTGCCGGGCGGCGCGGGCGAACTGGTAGACGGTGTCGCCGTCCCACTCGATGCCGAGCCACTTCAGCCCGTCGAGAATGGCGTCGATGGCCGCGTCCGTGGAGCGCTCGCGGTCGGTGTCCTCGATCCGCAGCAGCATCTTGCCGCCGTGCTTCTTGGCATACAGCCAGTTGAACAGCGCGGTACGGCCACCGCCAATATGGAGGAAGCCGGTGGGCGAGGGCGCGAAACGGGTAACGACGGGTGCGGTCATGTCAGGCGAAGTCGATCTGTTCGGATGGGATTGTTGCGGCCGTGTACCACACCCGTGCGCCGCTGCCCAATGGGCAAAAATGCCTGCTTTTCGGCCAGGAACTCCGGGGAGCCCGGTGCGGCTGCCCCTTGGCGGCGCGTCCGGGATTTGGCACATAGGGCGCAATCTGAAAGGCAGCTTATGACAGACGAATCGACCGCGGACACCGGCTCTGAGGCCGGCCGCGATTTTATCCGCGACATCGTGGCGGCGGACCTGGAATCCGGCAAGCACAAAAGCGTGGTGACGCGTTTCCCGCCGGAGCCGAACGGCTACCTGCATCTCGGCCACGCCAAGTCGATCTGCCTGAATTTTGGCGTCGCCGCCGAGTTCGGCGGGCGCTGCAATTTGCGTTTCGACGACACCAACCCGACCAAGGAAGAGCAGGAATATATCGACGCCATCCAGCGCGACGTCCGCTGGCTCGGCTTCGAATGGGGCGAGGGCAACCTGCATTTCGCCTCGGATTACTTCGAGCAGCTCTATGACTGGGCGGTGCACCTGATCCGGGCCGGCAAGGCCTATGTGGACGACCAGTCGCCGGAAGAGATGCGCATTGCCCGCGGCACGCTGACCGAGCCCGGCAAGAACAGCCCGTTCCGCGATCGTTCGGTTGAAGAAAATCTCGACCTGTTCGCGCGCATGCGCGCCGGCGAATTCCCGAACGGCGCGCGCGTGCTGCGCGCCAAGATCGACATGGCTGCCGGCAACATCAACCTGCGCGACCCCGTGATCTACCGCATCCTGCATGCGCATCATCCGCGCACCGGCGAGGCCTGGAAAATCTATCCGAGCTACGACTTCGCCCATGGCCAGTCGGATGCCATCGAACATGTGACGCACTCGATCTGCACGCTGGAATTCGAGGATCACCGGCCGCTCTATGACTGGTGTCTCGACAATCTGCCGGTCCCATCGCGGCCGCATCAGTATGAGTTTGCGCGGCTCAACATGACCTACACGCTGCTGTCGAAGCGCGTGCTCACCGAGCTCGTGCGCGGCGGCCATGTCACAGGCTGGGACGATCCGCGCATGCCGACGCTGGCCGGCCTGCAGCGCCGCGGCATTCCCGCAGAAGCCCTGCGCGAATTCATCAAGCGCATCGGCGTCGCCAAGGCGAATTCCACCGTCGATCTCTCGATGTTCGATTTCGCCGTGCGCGAGACGCTGAATCGCACCGCGCCGCGCCGCATGGCGGTGCTGCGGCCGCTGAAGGTCGTCATCGAAAACTATCCGGAAGGGCAGGTCGAGCAGCTCGAGGCCGTCAACCATCCCGACGATGCTGCGCTCGGCACCCGCCAGATCCCGTTCAGCCGCGAGCTCTATATCGAGCACGAGGACTTTATGGAGGATCCGCCGAAGAAGTTCTTCCGCATGGCGCCGGGCCGCGAGGTGCGTTTGCGCTACGGCTTCTTCATCACCTGCAAGGATGTCGTGAAGAACGACAAGGGCGAGGTGGTCGAACTGCGCTGCACCTACGATCCCGAAACCCGCGGGGGCAACGCGCCTGACGGCCGCAAGGTGAAGGCGACGATCCACTGGGTCAGTGCTTCGCATGCGGTGCCGGCGGAAGTGCGCGTCTATGAGCAACTGTTCGCGACGCCGACGCCGGAAGCGTCGAATTTTGCCGAGCAGATCAATCCGAATTCGCTGGAAGTGCTCGATGGCGCCATGCTGGAGCCGGCGCTGGCGAGCGACAACTATGATGGCGCGATGCAGTTCGAGCGGCAGGGCTATTTCTGCCGTGACAAGGACTCAGCCCCCGGCAAACCGGTGTTCAACCGTACCGTCGGCCTGCGCGACAGCTACGCCAAGCTGGCCTGATTGTAGGATGGGTAGAGCGCAGGCGCGATAGCGCCGAAGCGAAAACCCATCATTCCGTCTTTTCGGCAGGCTCCGCTGATGGGTTTCGCTTCGCTCTACCCATCCTACGCGTCTGAGATTAGTTCGCGCATTCTGCATCCGTTCCGCTAGTCGCCGCTCGCCCTTCCGATAGCATTCGGCAGGGCGAGCGAGCGGTTCGATGGAGCAAAGCGGGGGACAGCAGCGCAATCAGGCGAGAGCGGTCACATGGCCGCCATCGACGACGGCCGGCGCGCTCGCGCCCCATCATTCCTGGACATGGCCGTTCGACTGGCTCCGCGCCTGGGCGCAGGCGGAAGCCGGGCCCGGCCGTTTGCTGCCCTGGGTGCCGGTGGCTTTCGGCGCCGGCATCGCGCTGTATTTTGCAGCGGAGCGCGAGCCGGTGGCTGGGGTGGCGGCCGCAACGGCCTGTGCTTTTGCCATCGCAGCCATTCTGCTTCGGCGATCTTCTGCATTTCCTACCATGCTTCTCGCAGCCGCCTTGGCTGCAGGTTTCGCCTGCGCAACGTGGAAAAGTGCGCGCATCGCGCATGAGGTTCTGGCGAAGCCGGTTTTCGGGGCGGCACTGACCGGCTTCGTCGAAACCCGCGAGGAGCGCGAGCGCAGCGATCGTTTCGTGCTGCGCGTGGCGACGATGGAGACGCCGCGGGACGCGATCAAGCTGACGCGCGTGCGGCTGTCGGTGAAAAAGGGGACGGCGCCTGCGGTTGGCAGTTTCGTCACGCTGAAGGCGCGTTTGCAGCCGCCGCTCGCGCCGCTGCGGCCAGGCGGTTACGACTTTGCGCGCGATCTCTATTTCCAGGGCATCGGCGCTTCGGGCTTCGTCACCGGCGCGATCAGGAAGGTCGATCCACCCACGCCGCCATCGCGGCATCTGCAATATGCCGCCACCATGCAGGGCATGCGCGATGCCATCGATGCGCGTATTCGGGCGTCGCTCACGGGCGACAACCGCGCCATCGCGACGGCGCTCCTGACCGGCCGGCGGGATGCGATCTCATCGGACGTCAACGACGCCATGTTCATTTCCGGGCTCGGCCATGTACTGTCGATCTCCGGCTATCACATGGCGGTGGTCGCCGGCGTGGTGTTCTTTGTCGTGCGCGCGCTCTTGGCGCTGATCCCCGTGCTGACGGTGACGTTTCCCATCAAGAAGGTTGCGGCTGCGGCGGCATTATTGGCCGCGCTGTTCTACTTGCTGCTGTCGGGAGCCGAGGTCGCGACGCAGAGATCCTTCATCATGACTGCGGTGGTGCTGATCGCGGTCATGGTCGATCGCCGCGCCATCACCTTCCGCACACTGGCGATCGCGGCGCTGATCGTGCTGATCGTCACGCCTGAGGCGCTGGTGCATCCGAGTTTCCAGATGTCGTTCGCGGCGACGCTCGGCCTCGTGGCGCTGGTGCAGATCGGCATGCCAGCTTTGTTCGCGACATCCGAGAGTTCGACGACGGCACGCATCGCGCTCTGGGGCGGCCGCGAACTTTCATTGCTGCTGCTCGCATCGCTGGTCGCTGGCCTCGCGACGATGCCTTATGCGGCCTATCATTTTCACCGCATCACGCCTTACGGCATCATCGCCAATCTGCTGGCCATGCCGGTGGTTTCGATACTGGTGATGCCGGCAGGCTTGTTGGGCCTGATCGCCATTCCGTTCGGTTTCGATAGTCTGTTTTGGCACATCATGGAGATCGGGCTGCAATGGATGATCTTTGTGTCCAAGTGGGTGGCAGGGCTCCCCGGTGCGATCGGTCGCGTGTCGGCCTTCGGGACGGGGCCGCTGATCGCAGCCAGTTTCGGCATCATCCTGCTCGCATTGCTGCGCACGCCGTTGCGTTATGCGGGCGTGATCGCGCTGGCGGTGGCAACAGTGTGGGCTGCATTCACAAGGCAGCCTGACGTGCTGATCGCCGGTGACGGCCAGAGCGTGGCTGTCCGCGGACGTGACGGCCGGCTACATGTGATGCGCAGCGGCAAGGATGCGTTTTTGGTCAAGGAATGGCTTGGCGCGGATGCCGATGCGCGATTGCCGACCGATGCTTCGCTTGGCGAAGGCGTGTCATGCGATCCGTCAGGCTGCGTGACGGCGCTCGGTGATGGCGCCCTGATTGCCCTGACGTTGATGCCGGATGCATTCAGTGATGACTGTGAGCGCACGGTGTTGATCGTCACCGCGAAGCAGGCGCCCACCAACTGCCGGGCGATGGTGATCGATCGCGAGAGGCTGCAGGGGCAGGGAGCGACCAGTCTGCGGCGCGTTGGTGACGGTTTCTCAGCGGAGACGACGCGCACAGGCGGCTTGCAGCGGCCCTGGGCGCGCGGACCTGTCGATGCCGTGGAAGCTGCGAGTTCGACCGGCCAACGCACGCGCCAGGGACCGGTCGATGCAACGCCGGCGGAGACGGATCTCGCGCCGGACGATTGAGCAGGATCCCGAAAAGCGGATATGGGTTTTCGGGATCAGATCACGCTTTTACCGAGCGCATCGCTCAGTAGCGGCGATAGAGGCCGGTGAGCTTGCCTTGGATGCGCACGCGGTTCGGCGGCAGGATGCGAACCTCATAGGCCGCATTCGCCGGCTCCAGCGCGATGGAGGCGCCGCGGCGGCGGAAGCGTTTCAGCGTGGCTTCCTCGTCGTCGATCAACGCCACGACGATGTCGCCGGTGTCGGCGCTGTCGGATTTCTGGATCAGCGCCATGTCGCCATCGAGAATGCCGGCGTCCTGCATGGAATCGCCGCGCACTTCGAGCGCATAATGTTCGCCATTGCCGAGCATATCCTGCGGCACGCTGATCGAATGGCTGCGGGTCTGCAGCGCTTCGATGGGCGTACCAGCCGCTATCCGGCCCATCACCGGCACCGAGATGGTGCGGCCGCCGTCATCGTCGCTGGCCACGGGGGTGGGCGCGGAGCGGCCCTTGCCCAGCGTGCCTTCGATGACGCTCGGCGTGAAGCCGCGTCGTCCGCTCGCAGGGGCTGCGGTGTTGAGTTCAGGCAGCTTGATCACTTCGATCGCGCGTGCGCGGTTCGGCAGGCGGCGGATGAAGCCGCGTTCCTCCAGCGCCGTAATCAGGCGGTGGATGCCGGATTTGGAGCGCAGGTCGAGCGCATCCTTCATCTCGTCGAAGGAGGGCGGGACGCCGGCTTCCTTCAGTCGCTGGTCAATGAAGCGGAGCAGTTCGTATTGCTTGCGCGTGAGCATCTGAAAGCCATCCTCAGTTGACGGGTCTTCAACGACAGATCGTCGGCCGCCGCGTGTGTTTCAGGACCTCGTTGCAGACACCCTTTGCAGGGCATCTCATCGAGGGCAGTTCGCGAGTTCGGGCAACGCTTGACGACTAAGCCACGGAATCTCGAAACAAATCATGAACGAACACTATCTGTTCCATATGTGTTCCGCAATGGCTAATTTTGTCATCTTTCGCGCTTTCTGGACGTCCTTGCGACCCATTCGGAACGGCGCGTTTGTTTGCCCCGGTCGCGCGCGCTTACGGTGCGTGGTGGTACCAAGATAATCTTCTGCGAAGCGAAGCCGTCACAGTTCCCGCCAATGCCGGCAAAGACTGCATCGTTCTCGCTCAATATGCAGCGCCGCCGTTGAATTCGGACTCCCGGAGTCTTATGCGTGGCGCATGACAAATCTCGCCGTCGCCGAACAACCATTGATGTCCCGCGCCTTCCTGGTGCCGCAGCGCAAGCCTGCGCCATTCCTGCCCATGAGCCGTGCCGAGATGGACGAACTCGGCTGGGACGCATGCGACATCGTGCTGGTCACCGGCGACGCCTATGTCGATCATCCCTCATTCGGCATGGCCATCATCGGCCGCCTCTTGGAAGCGCAGGGTTTTCGCGTCGGCATCATTTCGCAGCCGGACTGGCATTCGGCCGAGCCGTTCAAGGCGCTAGGTAAGCCGCGCGTGTTCTTCGGCGTCACCGGCGGCAACATGGATTCGATGGTGAACCGCTACACCGCGGACCGCCGTATCCGCAGCGACGATGCCTATACGCCGGGCGGCGAGGGCGGCAAGCGGCCGGATCGCTGTACGGTGGTCTATGCGCAGCGCTGTCGTGAGGCCTTCAAGGATGTGCCGATCATTCTCGGCGGCATCGAGGCCTCGCTTCGCCGCATCGCGCATTACGATTACTGGTCGGAGAAAGTCCGCCGTTCGATCCTCGCCGACGCCAAGGCGGATCTCCTGCTCTACGGCAATGCCGAGCGCGCCGTGGTCGAAGTCGCACATCGGCTGGCCGATGGCGAGCCGCCGCGCGAACTCGATGACATCCGCGGCGTCGCGCTGTTCCGCCGCGTGCCCGAGAATTACACCGAACTGCCGGCGGACGATCTCGATTCCGCCGATGAAGGCGCGTCCCGCCAGAGCGGCGACACGGTGGTGCGGTTGCCGTCCTGCGAACAGGTCGAGCAGGACAAGGAAGCCTATGCGCGCGCTTCGCGCGTGCTGCATCGTGAGGCCAATCCCGGCAATGCGCGTGCGCTGGTGCAGAAGCACGGCGATCGCGATCTATGGCTCAATCCGCCGCCGATCCCGCTGACATCGGAAGAGATGGACGCGGTCTATGATCTGCCTTATGCGCGCGCGCCGCATCCGTCCTATGGTGATGCGAAGATTCCCGCCTGGGACATGATCAAGTTCTCGGTGACGATCATGCGCGGCTGCTTTGGCGGCTGCACCTTCTGCTCGATCACCGAGCATGAAGGCCGTATCATCCAGAACCGTTCGGAAAAATCGATCCTGCAGGAGATCGAAAAGATCCGTGACAAGACGCCGGGTTTTACGGGCGTGATCTCGGATATCGGCGGACCGACCGCGAACATGTACCGGATGGCGTGCAAGGATCCGAAGGTCGAGAAGGCCTGCCGGTTGCCGTCCTGCGTGTTTCCGGACATCTGCCCGAACCTCAACACCTCGCATGACGACCTGATCAGCCTGTATCGCAAGGTGCGCGAGACCAAGGGCATCAAGAAGGTGATGGTCGCCTCGGGCGTGCGTTACGATCTTGCGGTGCAGAGCCCGAAATATGTCGAGGAACTCGTCACCCATCACGTCGGCGGCTATTTGAAGATTGCGCCGGAGCACACCGAGCGCGGTCCGCTCGACAAGATGATGAAGCCGGGCATCGGCACCTACAACCGCTTCAAGAAGATGTTCGACGCCGCCGTGCAGAAGGCCGGCAAGAAATACTTCCTGATCCCGTATTTCATCGCGGCGCATCCGGGCACGACGGATGAGGACATGATGAACCTCGCGCTGTGGCTCAAGAAGAACCGCTATCGCGCCGATCAGGTGCAGACCTTCCTGCCGTCGCCGATGGCCACCGCGACGGCCATGTATCACACCGGCGTCAATCCGCTGCGCGGCGTGCGTCATGGCGCGAGCGAAAAGGTCGAGGCGATCAAGGGGCTGCGGCAGCGTCGGCTGCACAAGGCGTTTCTGCGCTATCACGATCCCGACAACTGGCCGATCCTGCGCGATGCGTTGCGGGCGATGGGCCGCGCCGATCTGATCGGGCCGCGTCCCGAACAGCTCGTGCCGGCGCATCAGCCCCCCGGAACGGGGAAGGCTGCCGGCACGCAGCGCCCGGTTCGGCCCGGTGGCGGCAAGTCCCAGCGCTTCACCACCAAGGGCGTGCCGATGATCCGCAAGTGAGCGGATTAAAGCGGTGTTAACCTTGCGCAACCACGAAATCGGAGCTTGCGGCCATGCGGCAGCACCGGCGACTTGGGGACCGGACATCCGCGCAGAGAGGCTGTCCGGGTGGGGACCCGGCAGCCTCTTGCCGATTCCAGCGCAGTTTGGTGGCCAAAGCTCTATTGCTGCTGTCGCGAAGCCGCGTGTTCCGCATTAAATGCGCGTAACCGTGCTTGCTCCCGTTTGTCCCGATCATACGTTTTGATCGAGGTTCAGACCGGGAGGATGCGATGTCTAAGACACTTGTCCTGATCATGGCCGCATTGGCGATCGCCGTCTGTATCGGCATCGGCGCCAATGCGCAGCATTTCGCCGTCGATCGCCACGTCGTTCACATGCGAACGCCGGCGTGATGCCGGTTGCGGGCAGGGCGATGCCCGCTGTGCTTACGAAATCCGCTCCGACAGCGGCATGGGCGGCGGCGGCGTGGTCGCGCCGGCGGCCAGCGAACGTTGCACCATCACCGTGTCGGCCCATCGGCCGGAGCGATAGGCGACGCCGGGCAGCGTGCCGATCCGCGTGAAGCCGAAGTGGTCGTGCAGCCCGAGCGAAGGGGCGTTGTCGGCGTCGATATAGCCGATGATCTGGCGGAAGCCGGCGGCGGCGCAGACGTCGATGAGTTCGCGCAATAACTTGCCGCCGACACCCTGGCCGGTGTGATCGTGATGCACATAGATCGAGTGCTTCACGGCATAGCGATAGGCCGGCCGCTTCCGGAACTGGACCACATAGGCATAGCCGACCACCTCGCCATTCCGCGTCGCCACGATATGCGGGAAGCGCTTGTTCTTTAGGTTCTTCCGGCGGTCGCGCAGATCGTCGGGCTGCATCGCATCGGCGTCGCTGACGCCTTCCTCCACGCCCTGACGGATGTGGCGGCGATAGATTGCGAGCATGGCATCGACGTCGCTGTCACGCGACGG
The DNA here is from genome assembly GCF_018279705.1 of Tardiphaga alba. Lineage (NCBI taxonomy): Bacteria > Pseudomonadati > Pseudomonadota > Alphaproteobacteria > Hyphomicrobiales > Nitrobacteraceae > Tardiphaga > Tardiphaga alba. Next base: position 3,447,359 of record NZ_CP036498.1, on the reverse strand, counting down.
CCGGACAATGATCGGTGCTTCCGTCCCGTTTGGTACGTTCACTTTCTCGGATCCCGCTCTTCGGACACGACATAGGTGTAGAGCCGAATCCGGCCGCTTGCATCGACCTTGCGATAGATGCCCTGGATTTCGACATCGAAGCCCGGGAAGGTGTTGAAGCAGGTCTCGAACATCTTGAGATAATCGATCATCGGCTGCGCGCGTTCGGTGAGGCGCTCGCCCGGCACGATGGTGGCGATGCCCGGCGGATAGACGACGAAGGGCGTGGTGGCGATGCGGCCGGCGATCTCGTCGATCGGCAGGTAGTCGACATCGTTGCGCACCAGCAGGCGTGCGGCGTCATGGGGCGACATCGCGATTTCCGGCAGATGCTGATCCATGAACTGCTTCGCCTGCAGGCCGCTGACATCGGCGGCGCGATAGAACTTGTGCATGTCGGCGCAGAGATCGCGCAGGCGCACGCCGGCATAGCGCGCCGGGCGGCGGCGCGCGAATTCCGGGATGACATCTTCGAGCAGAGCATTCTCGTCATGGAAGCGCTTGAAGGCGACGAGGCCCGACACCAACGTGCCGGCCTTGCTGGCCTCGACGCCCGGCGTCAGCAGGAACAGCAGCGAGTTGAGGTCGTTCTTTTCCGGCACGATCTGGTTCTCGCGCAGATACTGCGCGACGACAGGCGCCGGGATGCCATGCTCGGCATAGCCGCCTGTGGCGCGATCGAAGCCCGGCGTCAGCACCGTCAGCTTGTTCGGATCGGTCATGGCGAAGCCGGCTTCCATATCCGGGAAGCCGTGCCATTTGGCATCCGGCGTCAGTTGCCAGAAAGCGGGATTGGTGGCGAGCTGGTCGGTGCTGATGCTCTCCCACGGCACGCTGTGGGTGGCGCCGGGCTGCGCGACATCCGGAATCTGGACGCGCTCGGGCACGAAGGGCTCGAAGAACCAGCGGCGTTCCGGGCGGAACTCCTTTTCCTCGAATTCGCGGCGCACCGCGCGCATCTTCTTGCGCAGCTCGATGCCGAGGCGGATCGTATCGTCCCACAAGACTTCGCCGGAGCGGCCTTTCATCATCTGCGCGCCGACGTCGAGCGAGGCGAACAGCGGATAGAATGGGGATGTCGAGGCGTGCTGCATAAAACTTTCGTTGAAGCGACGATGCTCGACGCGGCGCTTCTGGCCGCGGATGTGGCGGTCCTTCATGTGGATCTGCGAGGCCTGCGAGAACGAGGCGAGCTGCTTGTGCGTCGACTGCGTGGCGATGATGCCCGGCGAATCCGGGCCGAGATCCTTGAGGCCCATGGCGAAGCGGCCGGCATAGAGCGGGTGGAATTTCATGAAGCCCGCCCAGGCCTCGTCGAACAGGATGTAGTCGCAGAGATGGCCGATGCGCTTGATGATCATCTCGGCTGAGTAGATGGTGCCGTCATAGGTGCATTGTTCGATGACGGCGACGCGGAACGGCCGCTCGCGTTTCCAGGCATCCTTGTCCTTGACCATGGGATTGGTGCGGATGCGCTCGCGCAGCGCTTCCTCGCTGAAGGAATCCCAGTTCATCGGGCCGATCAGGCCCCAGGGATTGCGCACGGTCGGCACATAGATCGGCGTGCCGCCGGAGATCATCAGCGCGCCGTGCAGCGCGGCCTTGTGGTTATTGCGGTCGAACAGAACCAGGTCGTCATCGGTGACCAGTGCGGACAGCGCGACCTTGTTGGAGGTCGAGGTGCCGTTGAGCACGAAATAGGTTTTCTCCGCGCCAAAAATTTGCGCCGCTTCCTTCTGCGCCTGAAGGGCGGGGCCTTCATGGGTGAGGAGGTCGCCGAGATCGAGCACGGAATTGTCGAGGTCGTCGCGGAACACTGCTTCGCCGAGATGTTCCATGAACACGCGGCCGATCGGAGAGCGGCTGTAGAACACGCCGCCATTGTGGCCGGGGCAGGTCCAGAGCTGGTTGCCTTCCTCGGCATAGTCCACAAGGGCGCCAAAGAACGGCGTCTTCAGCGTCTCGGCATATTGCTTGAGGCGGCTGATCAGGTTCTTGGCGATGAAGGGCGGGGTTTCTTCGGAGAGGAAGATGTAACCGTCGATGAAGTCGAGGACCTCGACCGGAATGTCCTCGAAGCGCTGGCGGCGGATCAGCAGCATGATCGGGAAGTCGAGGCCGCGGCGGCGCATCAGGTTGATCAGCGCGGCGGTCTTGCCCTCGAGGCCCTTCTTGCCCCAGTCCACCACCATGCAGCCGATGGCGGCGTCGGTCTGAACAGCGATGGCAGCGTCTTCAAGCTTGCGCGCCTTCACCACCTCGAAGCCCGATTTCTCGATTTCCTCGACGATCTGATTGAGGCGAACGCCTTCAAGGTCATCCGCATCGAAGGTCGGCATGGCAAAGAGGAAGTTGAAGCGCTTGAAGTAATCCATGAACGGGCACCGAATCTGTTGTCTATGCTCTCTGTCGCCGCGTTACGTGACAACTTGGTGACCGAGAGCTGGCGGAATTTATGAAGGGCGATGCCCCGTCGGGCAACGCCTGAAAATCGGGTCGGTTCGCGGTATCCCGCTAAGTCGGGAGGCGAATGATGGCGCAGGGATCCCCGGCCGTGGCAGCCTCCGCATGCGGCACGCGAACCAGCAGGCCTTCGGCGACGGCGAGGTTGCCCAGCAGCGACGAGTCCTGCTTCATCACCGGCGTCGCCACGAGCTTCCCGTCCTGCCATTCGAGCCGCGTGCGCAGATAGTCCTCACGCTGGTCATTGGCGGCGAGATCGCGGCCGAGCACGGCAGCCTCGCGAACATGCTGGACTTCGCTGCGGCCGGACAGCGCACGCAGCAGCGGCACCATGAACAGGAAGCCGCAGACATAGGACGAGACGGGATTGCCGGGCAGGCCGATCACCCGCATCCCGCCGCGGCGGCCATGCATCATCGGCTTGCCCGGACGCATGGCGATCTTCCAGAACGACATCTCGATGCCGGCCGCGACCAGCGACTGCTGCACGAGATCGTGGTCGCCGACCGATGCGCCGCCGGTGGTGATGAGGACATCCACATTCAGATCGATGGCGCGCCGGATCGCTGCAGTCGTCGATTCCAGCGTGTCGCGGGCGATGCCGAGATCGATCACGTCGGCGCCCTCGGCACGGGCCAATGCGCGCAGGGCGTAACCGTTGGAGAGCACGATCTGGCCGGGGCCTGGCGTGGCACCGGGCAGCACGAGTTCGTCACCGGTGGCGAGCATGGCGACCACCGGGCGACGATGCACCGGCAGCTGCGGATGGTTCATGCCGGCGGCGAGGGCGAGATCGCGGTCGGCGAGGCGCGTGCCGGCGCGCAGCAGCACATCGCCTTCATTGAAGTCCACGCCGGCCGGGCGGATGTTCTTGCCGACTGGGACGGCTTCATTGATGGTCACGATGTCGCCGTCGCGCGCGGTGTCTTCCTGGATCACAACGGTGTCGCTGCCGGCCGGCACGACGCCACCGGTGAAGATGCGCGCCGCTTCGCCGGCAGCGAGAGCGCGATCGAAAGGCTTGCCGGCGGAAATCTCGCCGATCACTTTCAGCTTCGCGCCGACGGTCACATCGGCCGCACGCACGGCATAGCCGTCCATCGCCGACATGGCTTCCGGCGGCTGCGTCCTCAGCGACGCGATGTCGCGCGCCAGCACGCGGTGAAACGCGTCCTCGATCTGCACCATTTCCTCGGGCAGCGCATCGGCGCCCTTCAGGATTGCGGCCATGGCATCGGTGAACGGCATGAGGGCCATCGGCGGATCTCCGTATTCTCGTGATGCCCGTCTTAGCGAAGCGGGCGGGGGAGGCAAGCGTCGGTTGTCCCTTTGGCCGGGCTTGGAGCAGAGCTTGAGGTCGGACTTGACGTCGGACTTGACGTCGGACTTGGGGATCGCTCCCGGAGCCGTTACCAAGGGGCATGACCGACGGATACGATAGGGCCGCTGGCCTTGCATTGCGCTGGCGCAGCGACGTGGATGCCTTGTCGTTCCGGCCCGAAGGGCATGAGGGCGCCTGCATGGTGCATCTCCATGCCTTCCGGACCCTGTTGAAGCACATGCCCTCGCCGGAGGAATGTGCGGCGTTTTTCCACGCGCAGGAAACCGCGTTCCATCTCGCCGCCCGCGCCAAGATCGCGCATGCGCGCCTTGGGCCTGATGCCAATCTGCATCTGACCAGCCGGGATCTCGCACGGGCCATGGCGAAATTGGCGGTCGCATCCGCGGAACAAAGCAGCTAAACTCGTTGCAGAATTGATGAGGAATCCCATGCAGCAGACCCAGACCGCCCAGCTCACCGCCGTCACCACCGACGTCAATGTCGTTGTGCAGGCCGTTCTGGCCATGGCGCTTGGCCTGTTCGTCGTGGGCGTAGTCGGCTTCTCCCATATCAGCGCAGTCCACAACGCCGCGCATGACGTGCGCCACGCCAACGCGTTCCCCTGCCACTGATCCACTGACAGCGGCTACCGAAGAACCATGTCCGTTTTCCGCTCTATCGTGTTCTCGGCCGTGCTTGCCGGGGTGATCGCCGGCGCCGCCACGACGGCCATCCAGATGGTCGGCACCGTGCAACTGATCCAGCGCGCCGAAACCTACGAGAAGAAGGCGGAGGCGCCGGTTGCCGCCCCGACCGCGACACCTGCACCGGCAGCGCCGGCGCATGACCACGGCGCTCATCAGCATGCGAGCGCCGCCGCGCATGACCATGGCGGGGCCTGGGAGCCTGAAGAAGGGTTCCAGCGCAATGCATTCACCGCCGGCGCCAACGTGCTGACGGCTATCGGCTTTGCCTTGCTGCTCGCCGGCATTTTCGCACTGCGCGGCCGTCCGGTGGATTGGCGTGAAGGACTGTTCTGGGGGCTCGGCGGTTTCGTCGTGTTCGTCGCTGCGCCCGGCCTCGGACTACCGCCGGAAGTTCCGGGGCAGCCCGTCGCAGACCTGACACTGCGTCAGACGTGGTGGATCGGTACGGCCTGCGCCACCGCGGCTGGCCTCGGCCTGTTGATTTTCCGCAAGGCGTCCTGGGCCGCACTGCTCGGCCTCGGCCTGATCGTGCTGCCGCATCTGATCGGCGCGCCGCAGGCCCCGGCCGGCCACACCGACGTGCCGGAGGCACTGGCGCACAGCTTCGTTGTCGCCGCTGCCGTCACCGGCCTGATCTTCTGGGCATTGCTGGGCGTCGTGACCAGCCTGGCCTACGCACGGCTGTCCCGGGCCTGAGCGGTGCTCCGTTAGTGCGACATTAATGTCAGGGGTATATTAGTAGTCATATCGCGGTGGTTCGCCCACCGCGCGCATGAAGACTGTACCCATGCTTACGAAAAAAGCATCGAAATCGAAACATGGCGACACGGGCGGCCACGGTGCCGGCTGGTTCGTCACCTTCGCCGACCTCATGAGTCTGCTCATGTGCTTCTTCGCCATGATGCTCGCATTCTCGCATCAGGACGACGGCAAGATGGCGATCCTGGCGGGCTCGATGCGCGAGGCATTCGGCGTGCAGCATGACGCGCGCTATGCCGGGGTGATCGAGATCGACGGATTGCCCACCCGCGGCAAGATCGCCAGTGTCGATCATGTCCCGCCGGATCACATGGGCAACGCACCGAGCCCCGATGGCAAGGCAGCCGAGGTGGCGCAGTCCGCCGAGCGCAATCTGATACGCGCCGCTGCGTCGTTGCGCCAAGCAATCCAGAGCTCGCCGGAGCTGTCGGAAATTTCCAAGAGCCTGATGTGGGAGGAGACGCCGCGCGGCATCAATCTCCAGATTACGGATCAGGAAGGCCGCGCGATGTTCGCCGAGGGCGCCAGCACGCCGACGCTCCAGATGCGGCTTCTGATCGAGCGGCTCGCCGTGCCTTTGCGTGCGACAGCGCTGCGGATTTCGATCACCGGTCATGCTGCCGCGGGCATGCCGACGGGGCGTCCCAATTACGACGCCTACGACCTCTCCTGGGATCGCGCCAATGCCGTGCGGCAGGTTTTGGCGCGCGAGGGTTTTCCGAACAGCCGGCTGTTCCTCGTCGCCAGCAAGGGCGATAGCGAGCCGCTCTATCCCGATGCGCCGTCAGCGGCGGCCAACCGCCGCGTCACCATCACCTTGATCCGCGAAAGCCCGTCGCTGCCGCCTGATCTCAAGCCATAGCCGGATCGTCGCAGCTCCTGGCTCTAAAGCCCGAAGCTGGCGAGCGTGTCGGCGACCACATGCGGCGTGGTGACGTGCACGGCCTGCAGGCCGCGGGCCCGTGCGGCTGTGACGTTCTCTTCTGAATCGTCGAAGAATAAAATGCGGTTCGCGGGCACGCCGATCTTGGCCACCACATGATCGAAGCTCTCGGCGTCAGGCTTACGCATGCCGATCGACGACGACAGAAACACCTCGCGAAAATGTCCGAGCAGATTGGCATGGGCGATCGAGAAATGCGCGACATGTGCCGGATTGGTGTTGGAGAAGGCGTAGAGCGGCCAGCGCGCCGCGGCGCGCGGCAACAGCTCGCCGATGCCCGGCATTTCGCCGACGAAGATTGCATTCCAGCCTTCGAGAAACTGCGCCGGGGTGAGTTCTATGGCGAGCGTCTCGCGCAGATGCGCGAAGAACGCATCATCCGATATCTGACCTCGCTCGTGCTGCATGTAGATGTCGCCGCGTGTGAAGCGTGCGAGCAGGGCTTGCGGCGTCTGTCCTGCATGATAGGCCCAAGCCTGCGCCACGCGGTCGAAATCGATGTCGAGGATAACGCGGCCGAGATCGAACAGCAGCGCGTCGATGGGCAGGGAAGGCGATGTCATGTGGTGTGCAACTTTGATCATGAATGTGCAATTTGAGACCTAGCACGCGCCGATGACGGCATCATCATCGCGAAGGATGCGCGATTAACCAGCGCTGTGCGTGCACGGCATGGGAGATCATCGAAACTTAAAAAAGGATTAACCGTAATTGATCCGATAGAAAGCTATTTTTCAAATCGGATTGCTGATGTCGATATTGTTTGTATTTGCCGTTCTGGCCGCGGGCGGATGGATGCTGGTGAAGCGCTACGAGCGTCATCTCGACGCGCAGATCGGTCCATGGATACTGGAAGAGACGAAGCCGGAACGTCGTCGTGTTCGTCGCCGTCACAACCGCCGTTAAGCGTATTGTACCGGGATTCACCGGTATTCAGGTTACCTGCAAAGTTACAATTGCGAGGCGTAGTTAGCTACGCGGCGTTTACGCTTGGCCCTGGTCGGCGCGCTACCTCTCGTGGCGCCACGATCGCCGGCCCCGGATGTTCTCATCCTCCCGCCCGGGTCGCTTGACGTGGTGCCGGGACCGCCGCCAACACCCCCCATGCTCGCGTGCGGTCCCGGTCCATTTTTTGGACAGCGAATGTGACGCGAGGGCTCAGATGGCGATGAAGTACGATTTCATGACGATGTCTGTGGATGCACTCTGGCAGCTCCATGAGGAGTTGCGCATCGTGCTGGCAGCCAAGATGGCGGCCCAGCGTCAGGACATGGACGACCGGTTGCGCGATCTCGAGCAGTTTTCCGCAGCATCGCAGCGCGCCGTCACGGCGTTACGTCCCAAGGCCGGTCCGTTCTATCGCAATCCGGATCAGCCGTCGCAGGTCTGGTCCGGGCGCGGCCTGCGCCCGCGCTGGCTGGTGTTCCAGCTCGCGTCAGGCCGCAAGCTCGATGAGTTCCGCGTCGAAGGTCAGCCCTGCATGAGCGGCACCGGCAATGACCCGCACGGGCAGATCAGCGCCTGATCAATCGGCGGCGTTGTCGGTCACGATGTAATGGCCGGACTTGCCGCCTTTTTTCTCGACCAGGTGGATGCCTTCGATGCGCACGCCGCGCTCCGCCGCCTTGATCATGTCATAGACGGTCAGACACGCGACCGACACGGCGGTCAGCGCTTCCATCTCGACGCCGGTCGGCCCAGACACCTTCACACTCGCGCGCACGCGGCAGCCCGGCAGCTTCTTGTCGGGTGTGATGTCCACCGTGACGTTCGACAGCGCCAGCGGATGGCAGAGCGGGATCAAGTCGGAGGTGCGCTTCGACGCCATGATGCCGGCGATCCGCGCGGTGCCGAGCACGTCGCCTTTCTTGGCGTTGCCCGACACGATCATGTCGAGCGTCGCCTTGCTCATGAGCACGAGACCTTCAGCAACCGCGACGCGCTCGGTGGCAGGCTTGGCCGACACATCGACCATATGGGCTTCGCCCGACGCGTTGATATGCGTGAGAGCAGGGGTCTTTGATTTCGTTTTCTTACTCATGATGATTAGCCCCGCTTCAGCAATGCTCTCGTCGCTGCCGTGACATCCGTCTGGCGCATCAGGCTTTCGCCGACGAGGAAGGTCGAAATCCCGACGCGCTCCAGTCGCGCGAGGTCATGCGGCGTGAAGACGCCGCTCTCGCCGACCTTGAGGCGGTCCTTCGGCATCATCGGCGCCAGCGTCTCGCTGGTCGCAAGCGTGACGTCGAAGGTGCGCAGGTTGCGGTTGTTGATGCCGATCATCGGCGAGCGCAGGTTCAGCGCGCGTTCGAGTTCGGCTTGATCGTGCACTTCCAGCAGCACGTCCATGCCGTGATCGATGGCGGCATCCTCGATGTCGCGGGCGAGCGCGTCGTCGAGGGCGGCCATGATGATCAGGATGCAGTCGGCGCCATGCGCGCGGGCTTCGACCACCTGATAGGTGTCGAACATGAAGTCCTTGCGCAGCACCGGCAGCCTGGTGGCCTCGCGGGCCGCAACCATGAAGTCGAGATGGCCCTGGAACGAAGGCGTGTCGGTGAGCACCGACAGGCACGCCGCGCCGCCATCCTCATAGGCTTTCGCGAGCGTCGGCGGATCGAAATCGTCGCGGATCAGGCCCTTCGAGGGGGACGCTTTCTTCACTTCGGCGATCAGCGCGAAGTCGCCTTTGTCGAGCTTGCGGTGGATCGCGGTCATGAAGCCGCGCGGCGGCGATGCCGTCTTGGCGAGGGCTTCCAGCGAGGCCAGCGAATGCTGTTGCTTCGCCCTGGCGATTTCCTCGCGCTTATAGACTTCGATCTTGGTGAGGATGTCGGACATGATCTGATCCGTAATTTCTCGTCATTGCGAGCGCAGCGAAGCAATCCAGTCTTTCTTCGCGGCGCTCTGGATTGCTTCGTCGCTGCGCTTCTCGCAATGACGACAATCAATTATGCGTTCGATACCGCCACGAGCTTGTTCAGCTTGGCGAGCGCCGCGCCGCTGTCGAGCGACTGCTGGCCGAGTGCCACGCCTTCCTTGATGTCCTTCACCTTGCCAGCCACCAGCAGCGCGGCGGCGGCATTGAACAGCGCGACATCGCGGAATGCGCTGGGCTTGCCGTCGAGCACCGCGCGCAGCGAGGCTGCATTGGCGGCGGCATCGCCACCCTTGAGCGCTTCCGCCGTGACGTAAGGCAAGCCGGCGTCTTCAGGCTTGATCTCGAAATTGGTGATCTGGCCGTTTTCCAGCGACGACACGAAGGTCGGGCCGGTGAGGGTGATTTCGTCCAGGCCATCGGAGCCATGCACCACCCAGGCGCGCGCGGCGCCGAGATTCTTCAGCACCTGCGCCAGCGGCTGCACCCACTGGCGGGAGAACACGCCGACCATCTGATATTTCACGCCGGCCGGATTGGAGAGCGGGCCGAGCAGGTTGAAGATCGTGCGCGTGGCGAGTTCGACGCGGGTCGGGCCGACATTCTTCATGGCCGGATGATGCGCCGGTGCGAACATGAAGCCGATCCCGGCCTCCGTGGCGCAACGGCTGACATCGGCAGGCTTGAGGTCGATATTGACGCCGAGCGCGGCCAGCACATCGGCCGCGCCGGACTTCGACGACAGCGCGCGATTGCCGTGCTTGGCCACCGGCACGCCGCAGCCAGCGACGATGAAGGAGGCGCAGGTCGAGACATTGACCGAGCCCGAACCGTCGCCGCCGGTGCCGACGATATCGACGGCATCCGCAGGGGCGGTGACGCGCAGCATCTTGGCGCGCATCACTTCGACGGCGCCGGTGATTTCATCGACGGTCTCGCCGCGGACACGCAGGCCCATCAGGAGAGCGCCCATCTGCGACGGCGTCGCTTCACCCGACATCATGCTGTCGAATGCAGCCGAGGATTCCTCACGCGTCAGCGCGGCGCCGGTCGCGACCTTGGCGATGATTGCCCGAAGATTGTCCATGGGGTGCTTTCGAAAGTAATGCGATGGAGCCTTGTAGGATGGGTTGCGCGTCAGCGAAACCCATCCCCGATTCCGAACATCAGTTACTGCTGGTTGCGCCGGTGGCGAGCGCAAATGCTTCCTGATTGATCTTGGTCCCGACCTGCTGCTCGAGCTTGGTGATGTATTGCGCCACCAGTTCGTCGGTCACGCCGCGCTGCAGCGTTTCCTTGAGCTTCTTGGCATCCTCGGACGCCATATCCACGGTCGGTGCCGTGATGTCGGTGATGCGATACACGATCCAGTCGGCGGTGCCGGCCCCCGGCGCCTGGCCGGCGGCATCCTTCACGCCGCGGAACACGGCCTGCATCACGCCCGGCGACAGATCGGCGACCGTGGCATCGCGCTTGAACGGCGCGGAGGTTGTGACCTTGAGACCGGCCGCTGCAGCTTCGTCGGCGAGCTTGGCGCCGCCTTCGAGCTTCTTGACCATCTCTTCGGCCTTGGTGCGCAGGCGCTTCGTGACTTCATCCTCGCGCCAGCGGGTTTCGACCTGGGCTTTGACCTCGTCAAGGGCGCGGTCGCGCGACGGCTTGATGTCGAGCACGTCGTACCAGATGTAACCGCCGCCAGCCTGGATGGCGTCATTATCGACGCCGACATCGCTGCTGAAAGCTTGCGACACGAGATCGGTACCGGCGGGCAGGCCGGTCACCGGCTGGCCGTCGAGGCCACGGCCGGAGCGGTCGATCGCCTCGATGGTCACGGCATTGAGGCCGAGCTTCTTGGCGGCATCGACGATGTTGGCGCCGCCGCCGCGTTCGTCCTCGACCTTGTTGTGCATCTCGTTCACGACCGCGCGGGCACGCTCGATGCCGAGATCACGCTTGATAGTCGCCGCCACGCTGTCATAGCTCGGCGTGGTTCCCGGCTGGATCTTGCCGACCTTGACGATGGTCGTGCCGAAGCGGCCGGTGATGGGCTGGCTGATGCCATCGGGCGCCAGCGAGAAGGCGGCATCGGCAACCGACGGGTCGAGAATGCCGGCCTTGGCGACCATGCCGAGATCGATATCCGATGCCGTCAGGCCGCGCTCCTTGGCGAGGTCGTCGAACGAGAAGCTGCCGCTCAGCTTGGCATGGGCGGCCTTCGCTTCTTCCGCATTGGGGAACACGATTTGCGAAATCTGGCGCTGCTCCGGCGTCGAGATTCGGTCCTTGCGCTCGTCATAGAGTTTCTTGGCGTCCTCGTCGGACACCGTCGACCACTTGCCCATCTCTTCCGGAGTCATCGCGAGGAAGGCGATCTTGCGATATTCGGGAGCGCGGAACTGGGTCTTGCGCTCATCGAAATAGGCGGCCAGCGCTTCGGGCGAGGGCGCGTCGATGGTGCCGGCCTGCGCCGCATCGAGCTTCACATAGTCGATGGTGCGCTGTTCGTTCTGGAAACGGCTGAGGGCTTCGACCATGGTCTTCGGCGCTTCGACGCCGGTGGTGACCGTGGAGGCGATCTGGCGACGCAGCGACACCTTGCGCTGTTCGGCGATGTAGCGCTGTTCGGTGTAGCCGAGCGAGCGGATCAGCTGCTGGAAGCGGCCGGCGTCGAATTGGCCGTTCATGCCCTGGAAGTTCGTATCGGTCATGATCTGGCGCAGCACTTCCTGATCCGACACACCAAGACCCTTACGACGGGCGTCCTCATCGAGTGCGGCTTCCGAAATCACCTGCTGCAACACCTGGCGATCGAGACCGAAAGCGCGGGCCTGTTCCGGCGTCAGCGGGCGGCCGAACTGGCGGCCGATCTGCTGCAGCTTGTCATTGAAAAGCTGGCGGAACTGCTCCGTGGAAATATCGGTAGAGCCGATGGAGGCGACCTTGGTCTGGGTCGATCCCTTGAAAGCGTCACCGATGCCCCAGACGCCAAAGCTGATGATGAGCACGCCCATCACGACGCTCATGATCATCTTGCCAATCCAGTTGGATGAGGCCTTGCGTATTCCTCGAAGCATTGGGGTCAATCTTGTCTGTCAGGAGGGGAACCGGCTCGCGCCAGCGGCTCAGGCCGCGTGAGGGCGTCGCCAAATTGGAGATGCATCATAAAGTGACGGTGGCGCTGTCGCAACCGGCCGGAAAGGGACGGATTGAAGCGGTTTCAGGCGCTTGGCCGGATTTCAGGGGATGGAACTTCTGCCGGTTCCGTCGATTGATGCAGCAGGCCGGGCCGGCCGACCGGGGAGGACACATGCGAATCTGGGCAGGCGGAGCAGTGGCCGTCGCCAGCCTCTGGCTGGCGGTTTCGTCGGGTTTGGCACAGCAGAACCCTGCGATGGAAAATCCGAGTGTCGTGCAGCCCAAATCCATGGCGCCGACCACTGCGCCATTGTCTGTCGGGGCAAACAGTTTCTCGGAAGGACAGGCGCGCGACTTGCTGGTTTCGCGCGGCTTCTCCGACGTGTCGCAATTGATGAATGACAGCCAGGGCATCTGGCGCGGCACCGCCAAGAACGGCACGCAGCGCGTCCGGGTCAGCGTTGATTTCAAGGGCAATGTCTCGGCACAGCCGGAGTGAGCAGGAGACGCCGATGACTAAAGTGACGATCTCCCGCCTGTTCGACGACTATGGTGATGCGCAGAAAGCCGTCGCGCAGCTGCGCGAGGCCGGCGTGGCCGAGGACGACATCAGCATCATCGCCAATAATGCGGACAAATGGTACGCGCCCGACCTCGCGGGAGGCGCTGGCAAGGGCGCCGCGATCGGTGCCGGCTTTGGCGGTTTCGGCGGATTGCTGGCGGGCCTCGGCCTGCTCGCAATTCCCGGCCTGGGTCCGGTGGTGGCGGCCGGCTGGCTCGCCGCCGCAGCGACCGGCGCGGCGGTCGCCGGCGCTGCTGGCGGGGTTATCGGCATGCTGGCGGAAGCCGGCGTCGCCGTGAACGAGGCCGAGGTCTATGCCGAAAGCATCCGCCGCGGTGGTTCGCTGGTCAGCGCCAAGGTTGAGGCTGCGGACAAGGAGAGGCTTGAGGCCGTGCTCCATCCGTCATCGGTGGATGTCACCGCCCGTCGCACCGAGCTGGAATCCTCGGGCTGGCATGGCTTCAATCCGCAAGCGCCGGATCCGACGGCGGAGGACATCAGGCGCCATCGCGGCAGCCGTGGCGGTGGGTCGGCTTGAGCCTCCGGGCGGCCTCTGTTAGCTCAGGGGATCACCACACTCTCTCATAATCACGGGATATACCTCATGACTGATGCCGTTCGGCCGCTGATCGCTGGCAATTGGAAGATGAACGGCCTCAAGACATCCATCACCGAGTTCGAAGCAATGCTTCGCGGTGCGCCGGAAGTGACTGGAAAGGCGGACCTTCTGGTTTGCCCGCCAGTGACGTTGCTGGCTGGCTTCGCCGCCAAGGCATCGAGCTTCGGGCAGGAAGGCAAACATGCCGTGACCGTGGGTGCGCAGGACTGTCACCCCAAGGCCTCAGGCGCCCACACCGGCGACATTTCCGCCGAGATGCTGGCTGATGCCGGCGCCACCGCCATCATCGTCGGTCACTCCGAGCGCCGTGCCGATCACGGCGAGAGCGATGCCGTTGTCCGCGAAAAGGCGCTGGCCGCCTGGCGTGCCGGCCTGACCGCCATCGTCTGCATCGGCGAGACGCAGGCCGAGCGCGATGCCGGCAAGACGCTCGATGTCTGCGGCGCCCAGCTCAAGGGCTCACTACCGGACGACTGCACGTCGGGCAACCTGATCGTGGCCTATGAGCCGGTCTGGGCGATCGGCACCGGATTGACTCCGACCGCACAAGATGTCGAGCAAGTTCATAAGTTTATCCGCGAACACCTCAACCAGCGTTTCAAGAACGAGGGGCCGTCGATCAAGATTCTCTATGGCGGCTCGGTAAAGCCCTCGAATGCCAAGGAGTTGATGGCGGTTCCCAACGTGAACGGCGCGCTGGTCGGCGGCGCCAGCCTGAAGGCGGCCGACTTCCTGGCAATTGCGGCTGGGTGTCCCTAAATCAGGAACGTTCCCTTCACACGGGAGAGGTTTGAGGTTTCCGCCCAAAGGGTTGGCAATTTCAGCCTCCTTCGTGTAGACACCTGCAGATTCAAACCCCGCGAGCCCTCAGACTGCAGCCGGCGATCGGCGCGGCGTGCTTGCGATGGAAGGACAAGATGCAAAGCGTCGTTATCGTAATTCACCTGATGATCGTCGCCGCCCTGATCGGCGTCGTGCTGCTGCAGAAGTCGGAAGGCGGCGGCCTCGGTATTGGCAGTGGCGGCGGCGGTGGTGGTGGTTTCATGACCGGCCGCGGTACGGCCAACCTCCTGACCCGCACCACAGCGTTCCTGGCGGTCGGCTTCTTCCTGACCTCGATGTTCCTGTCCTGGCTGGCGACCTATAACCGCGGTCCGAGCTCGATCATTCCGGGCACCGCGCCGTCGACCCAGCAGGGCGCTCCGTCGCCGCTGACCGCGCCGACCTCGGGTGGCCTTCTCGACTCGCTGAAGAAGGCCGACGAAGCACCGCAGGCACCGCAATCGCGGTAACTTGCGCGCTGATGCATTGGCGCCATGCAGGATGGGTGCTTCCATCCTGCCTCAACAGCCCCATCAAGGGCTGTTATCATTTCGAAATCCCAGTCACCCACAGCCTCGCCGGATCTCGGTCGGGTGCTGCGATTCGTTTTGGCGAATCGAGATCAAGGCCTTAAAGGTTAAGTCCCATGGCGCGGTACATTTTCATCACCGGCGGCGTGGTTTCCTCGCTCGGTAAAGGTCTGGCATCAGCGGCGTTAGGCGCGCTGTTGCAGGCACGTGGCTACAAGGTCCGGCTTCGCAAGCTCGACCCGTATCTCAATCTCGATCCCGGCACGATGTCGCCGTATCAGCACGGCGAGGTGTTCGTCACCGACGACGGCGCCGAGACCGATCTCGACCTCGGCCATTACGAGCGCTTCACCGGTCGTCCTGCCACCAAGAAGGACAACATCACCACCGGGCGCATCTATCAGGACATCCTCACCAAGGAGCGGCGCGGCGACTATCTCGGCGCCACCATCCAGGTGATTCCGCATGTCACCAACGCCATCAAGGATTTCGTCCTCTCGGACAATGACGGCTACGACTTCGTGCTGGTGGAAATCGGCGGCACCGTCGGTGACATCGAGGGCCTGCCGTTCTTTGAGGCGATCCGCCAGCTGCGCAACGACCTGCCGCGCGGCGACACGATCTTTGTCCACCTGACGCTGCTGCCCTATATCCCGAGCGCCGGCGAGCTGAAGACCAAGCCGACCCAGCATTCGGTGAAGGAGCTGCGCTCCATCGGCATCCAGCCGGATATCCTGCTGTGCCGCTGCGACCGCGATATCCCGGCGGAAGAGCGTCGCAAGCTCGGTCTGTTCTGTAACGTCCGCGAAAGCGCTGTCATCGAGGCGCGCGACGTCGACAACATCTATGCGGTGCCCGAGGCCTATCACAAGGCAGGCCTCGACGACGAAGTGCTGGCCGCCTTTGGCATCTCGTCGCGCGAAGAGCTGCAGCTGAAGTCATGGCACACGATCAACGAGCGCGTCCGCAATCCGGAAGGTGCCGTCACCATCGCCATTGTCGGCAAATATACCGGCATGAAGGACGCCTATAAGTCGCTGATCGAGGCGCTCTCGCACGGCGGCATCGCCAACAAGGTGAAGGTCAATCTCGACTGGATCGAGAGCGAGGTGTTCGAGAACGAGGACCCCGCGCCGTTCCTCGAGCACGTCAACGGGATCATGGTCCCCGGCGGCTTCGGCCAGCGCGGCGCCGAAGGCAAGATCCGCGCGGCGCAGTTCGCGCGCGAGCGCAACGTGCCGTATTTCGGCATCTGCTTCGGCATGCAGATGGCGGTCATCGAAGCTGCGCGAAACCTCGCCGGGATCAAGGACGCCAACTCCACGGAGTTCGGCGAGACCAATGAGCCCGTGGTCGGCCTGATGACCGAATGGCTGCGCGGCAACGAGCTCGAGAAGCGCACCAATGCCGGCGATCTCGGCGGCACCATGCGTCTCGGCGCCTATCCGGCCGCGCTGACCAAGGGCAGCAAGGTCTCCGAAGTCTATGGCGGTGCGCTGGAAATCTCCGAGCGCCATCGCCACCGCTACGAGGTCAACACGGCCTATAAGGAGCGGCTGGAGAAGCACGGCCTGAAATTCTCAGGGCTCTCGCCGGATGGGGTGCTGCCGGAGATCGTGGAATATGAGAACCACCCGTGGTTCATCGGCGTGCAGTATCACCCCGAGCTGAAGTCCCGCCCGTTCGAGCCGCATCCGCTGTTCGCGAGCTTCATCAAGGCCGCGGCGGCACAGAGCCGGCTGGTTTAAACGTCGGGATTGCGGGGCGGGGAGACGTGTGGCCCCCGCCTTTCCAACTACACCTTTGCGATCTTGCGCAACGCGTCGTCGATCCGGCTTTGCCAGCCGGGTCCGGTATCCTTGAAGTGCTTCACGACGTCTGCGCTAAGGCGAAGCGAGACCGGCACTTTGGTCGGCGCTTTCTGCGGACCGCGTCTGGCGACACCAGCAAGGATTTCCGGCGTCAGGTCGCTGGCTTTGATGCTCGGCTCGAAGGTCGTCGCGATCGCGAAATCCTGTTCGGTCCATTCCGGGTTGTCATCGTCAAACACTGGTTCTTTCAGCTTACGTGACATAGCGCTTCATTTCCTTTGCATGCGCGCGGCGCAGGCTGATGGGGCGCTTGGCGCCGTCGCGCATCGTGAAGACGAGGCAGTATGATTGTCCATCGATCAAACCATAGGCGCGATATCGCGGTTCGCCATAGTCAAAACGATCGTCCCGCATTATGGCTAAAACCGAGAGTTCACCCCACCGCTCTAGTGAGATGTGGTGTTTCTCGAGGTTCTTCGCTTCCTTAGTCGGATCGAAATCAGCCATTTAATCGTATATACGATTTGATCGGCGCGGTCAAAATGATCGCGCTGCAGGCTGATGTATATCACAGGTTGAGTAAAGATAGCGCGCCGGTGTGGGGCTTCTATCTCTCGATATGGTCACTCACCGCTTCCGCGAAGCGTAGCGTCAGTTCGGTGAGCGCGGCATCCAGCGGTGCTATCTGTGACGACATTTTCGCGATCACCAGCTCCTTTGCGGGTTCGACAAAAATGTTCTGGCCATGAATGCCGAGACCGAGCGCCATGCGTCGATCTCTCAACACATACCATTTGTTCCGGTAGTGCATCGATCGGTCGCCGAAATAGGGCGCCAGATCGCCCGCGGACCATGCTGCCGGATCGCCGTTTGCGAGGATGTCATCGATCCAGGCGGACGGGATGATCGATGCGCCGTTGCGCTGGCCGCCTTGCAGCATCAACTGTCCCACACGCGCCAGATCCATCACCGTCATGCAGATGCCGCCTGCACAGCGCGGCGCGCCGAAGCGATCGACGGTGACATAGGCCGGATACTGCGCGCCCATCGGCTGCCACAGATGTTTGCTCATCAGATCGGCGAACCGTGTCCCGGTCGCGCGCTCGATGATCCAGCCGAGCAGGTCGGAATTCGGCGAGACATAATGGAAGGGACCGTTGTCCGGACCTTCACGGTCCTTCAGGCTGGTGAGGAAGCTGCGCAGGTCGCTTGGGCTCTCGCCGTGGCCGAGCGGATTCCAGCCGGTCGATTTGCGATACTCAACGATGGGGCCCGATGTCGCGAGATAGTTCTCGTCGAAGCGGATGCCGACGCGCATATCCAGGACATGACGCACGGTGGCATCGGAATAGACGGAGTCGCGCAGTTCCGGAATGATCGACACGACGTTCTGCGTGGGATCGATGGCGCCCTTCGCAACGAGAATGCCGGCCACCAGCGCGGTCATGGATTTCGAAACCGACATCAGGATGTGGGGCGTGTTCGCCCCCATGCCATTGGCATAATGTTCGAAGATCACCTTGCCGCGATGCAGGATCACCAATCCGTCGGTGTCGGTCTCGCCGATCAGTTTGTCGAGCGAATAGCGGACACTGAGATGCTCGAACGATAGTGAAGACAGATCGGCAGGGCGCGATTCCAATTGCCAGACATTACCGGGCTCGTTCGCAATGTCAGCGGACGGCACGATGTCCCGGACATGATGAAACGCCCATTTGTTGTAGGGGCCGGTGCGCCAATTGGCCAAGGTGACCTGATCGGTGGGAGCGGACGGGAAACCGGACATCGGCGCAGACGGCATCAGCAACATCTCCAGAGAACGAACAACAATGCCAAGTCTGACCGTTTACATCGGCGACGTCGAGAGGCGTTGATCTCGCGCAGAGCCGAGTGGTTTTTCCGCAGTGTGGAAACGTTGGCGATGATGGCGTGGTCTGCTAACTCATCGATCCGACCGAAGGAGATGTCCATGCGTGCTTTCTATCATCCGGATCAGGCGGTTCATTCGCCGCAGCAATTCATGCGTTACGGCAAGTTCGTGCCCATCAAGGACTCGCCTGTTCGCACCGAGCGACTTCTTGGCGCTTTGGCGCGTCACGGGATTACGCCTGAGTTGCCGGCCGAACATGGCACCGCGCCGGCGCTCACGGTGCACACCGCCGCCTATGTCCGCTTTCTCGAGACCGCATGGGAAAACTGGGCGAAGCTGCCCGATCACGGACCGGAAGTGTGGCCGCAATATTTCCCTTACTGGAGCGGGCGCGTCGAGGAAACGGCACGGCCTGATTGTCCGGCGACGGGCTTCATCGGCCAGGTCGGCTGGTATCTCGGCGATCTCTCGGTGCCGATGGGTCCCGACAGTTGGCGCTCCATCCTGCGTTCGTCGGAAACGGCGGTCACGGCCGCCGATGCGATCCTCGCCGGTGACCGGTCGGCCTATGCCCTGTGCCGGCCGTCGGGCCATCATGCCCGTGCCGACCGCGGCACCGGCTTCTGCTATCTCAACAACAGCGCGATTGCCGCGCAAAGGCTGCGCAGCCGCTTCAAGAAGGTGGCGATCATCGACGTCGATATTCATCACGGCGACGGCACGCAGCAGATTTTCTACACGCGGCCGGACGTGCTGACGATTTCGATCCATGGTGATCCCATCGACTTCGTACCGTTCTATACCGGCTTTGCGAACGAGACCGGCTATGGCGAAGGCGAGGGCTGCAATCTCAACCTGCCGTTGGCCGCGGGCGCCGGTGGCGCCGAGATGAACGCTGCGCTCGACAAAGCGATCGCGGCCGTTCGTGCATTCGGTGCCGATGCACTCGTCGTGGCGCTTGGCTTCGATGCGCATCGCGATGATCCGATCGGCATCTTCAAGCTCGATGCGAAGGATTTCGGCAGTGTCGGCAGCAAGATGCAGTCTCCCGATCTGCCCACCCTCGTCGTGCAGGAAGGCGGATACGGCATCGATGCGATTCAGGATTGTTTGGACAGCTTCCTGACCGGATTCAGTAAAACATAGTTCTCGTAGCCCGCATGAATGAAGCTCATGCGGGCTACACGCTCAACTCTCGAAAAACACAAAGGCCGCCCAGACCGATGGATCTTTGGCGGCCTTGATCTTGCCGTGGATCGCTTCGATACGGACTTTGCGCAATGCGCTGGCATAATCGAGATCGTCATCCGCGAGCACCTGATAGAAGCGCGCCATGAAATTCGCGGTGCCTTCGTCCTCGACTTCCCACAGCGTCAATAGTGATCGCCGCGCGCCGGCAATCGCGAGCGCGGTGGGAAGCCCGCGGACGCTGCCGACACGGCTGGGATCGCCAAGCGCGGTCTGGCAGGCGGACAGCACGACGAGATCCGCGGATGACAGATCCCAATTCATCAATTCATGCGCATAGAGCACGCCGTCATTGTCGTCGCGCTGCGGCGGGCGTTTGAGGTTCGGCCGTGACGCGACAAGGCCGCTGCGCCAGAGGGCGTCGGTGCGGTCGGACGCCGTCTTGTAGAAGCCGTGGGTGGCGAGATGGATCAGCGACGCGCCCTTGGCGTCGCTGCGGATGAGAGGTTCGCCGATCCCGTCGCCGCTGCGCATGGTGACGTCGAGCTTGCGCTTCTTCAGGTCGGCCTCGACCGTCTCGATTTCGGTTCTGGTCGAGGGGAGCTGGCTCGCTGCGCCGGCATAATCGAGGCCGCCGACCAGCAGCGCCTTGCTGCCTGCCGCGAGCTTCGTACCGCGGCCGGCGAAGAACAACGCATCTGCGCGCGTCATGATGCGGGTGTCGTAGGTCTCGTCGAGATAGCGGCCGCCGGCGTCCTGCAGCATCGCGAAGGGCAGGCTGTAGAGTTCGCTGTCGGGCACCAGGAACAGCCGCGTGACCTCCGCAAGCTGCGGCTTGAGCGGACCGATCAGCGTGTCATGCAGACGGCGGAACGTCTTGGCGCGATCCGCTGAGGTGACATCGGCGCCGAGAAAATTGTCGAGCGGGCCGAGATCGACGAGCGACGGCGACTTGCCGGCGCGGTGGATCACCGCCTGCAGGCGCATCTCCGGCTTCGGATCGATGGGTGTCACGCGGTTGCGGCGTCCGCTGACGAAGAAGTCCACCAGCGCGTCGGTGCGCTCAAGTCTGTCCTCGATCGACGGAAGCTTGAGATCGCGCGGCACCGTCTCGCCCATGCGTGCGGATAAGGCCAGACGCGCCGCCTGCAACTCGCTCAGCACCTGTCGTGCATCGCTGTCGATCCTGCCGGATGACAGCAGTTCCTGCTGCTGGCCGGAGAGACGCAGCACGGTCTGTGCCAGTGTCCTGGTGGCGTCGTCGGGGAGGCGGTCTGCGGTGAGACGGAGCAATGTGCGGTCGCCGTCCTCCATGGTCTTCCAGCGCGTCACTGCTTCCGCATAGGCGACGGCCGCGGATGGCTCCTGCAGCGCGTAGCGGCCGAACTCGTAGAGAATGTCGTCGGCGAGCTTACGCATGGTTTCGGCAACATAGCGGTTGCCCGCGGTGCCGACCTCGCGCAGCATCCAGCGGAACGACTGCTGTTCGACATCCTTGAAGGTGGCGAGCGCGTCCTTGTCGCCGCGTTTCATCCGCGCCATGGCGACACCGAGCAGGGCATCGAAGGTCATGGGGTGCTGTTTCGCGATGGTGTCCTGCGAGCGCTGATAGGCATCGAGGCGCAGCGCCAGTGCGCGCGCGGTATCGCCGCGTGCCTCATATTGATCTGCCGCGAGTTGCGCCGTCTTGATGCGCAGGATGTCCGGTGCGCCGTTCCAGTCTTTCACGCGCGCCATCGCTTCGAGATCGGCATTGCTCAGGCGGCGGTCGGGATGGAAATAGGCTTTTGTATAAGCAATCCAGGTATCGGCCTGTGCGACATGCTCGGAGGTCGGATCGGCCAGCGCTGCTGCGGCGCGCTTCTGCAGGTCGAGCGCCTTCAGCGTTTCGGCCTCGTTGCCCATGGCGAGATGGTTGAGCGCGAGATTGGAGGCCGAGACCAGCGCCTGGATGCTGCCGAGACCGTAGTGGGCGATGCGCCGCTTCAGCAGCGGCTCGTCGATGGTGGCGGCGACGTCGGGATGGCCGACCATGCGCAGCGCTTCGGCATAGTTGTTTTCGGTACGCCAGGTCAGCGGTACGCGCTCGCCGAGCGCCTTCTTGGCATTGAGATAGATGTCTTCGGAGAGATTGAGCCCTGCGGCGACGGCGCCGTTATTGGTGAGGACGGTGGCGAGAATGTCGCCGCCGGCAATGTCCTCCTGCGAATTACGGCCATAGATCGCGCGCATCCGCTTATGCGCTTCGGTGGCGACCGGGATGGCGGCTTCATAGTTCTGGATGCGGTTGAGGAAGCGCGCATATTCGAACCACAGCGTGGCAGCGGCGGTTTCCGGCTCCTGCGCGGCGCGGGTCTTCGATGCATCGGCGAATAATTCGGATGCGGCCGCGTTGTCGCGGCGGCGTTCGAACAGCGTGACAGCGTTGAGATAGGCGCGGATCGTCAACTCGCTATAATTGCTGTCGGCGAGGGCACGGAGTGTCGTCTTCAGGCGCAGGCGGCCACCTTCGCTGTCGCCCGCTTGCAGCCTGCGAAACGCATCGTTGATGCGATCGACGAATTCGCGCTCGCTGGTGGCCTTGCGGGTCTGGGCGTGCGCGGTGTGAGGGACAACAGGCAGAGCGAGTGCGCCGGCGGTGATGGCGAGGGCGATCCGGCCGGCCAGGCCTATGCCTGCCGTTCGGCGAATTCCGGAATGAGACATCTGCGCTTATTTGCAGTCCGACGTGGTGTCGCCGGCGCGCGCCATCGGCTTGCCGTTGACGAAGACGCCGGTGGCGCCGGAGGTGGTCTTGCCACCGCATTCGGTGCCGCCGCCGACCACGGCTACGGGCTTGCCGTTGATATAGACGCCCTTGGCGCCTTCGATGATCTTGCCGTCTGTCGTGGTGTCGCCCACACGCGCTGCCGGCTTGCCATTCACCGTCACGCTGGTCGCGCCCGATGTGATCTGGCCGGGCTGCTGCGCGCCGGGCTGTTGCGCCATGGCCGGAGCCGAAAGAGCGGCAACGAAGAGCAGGCTATAGACGGTGTGTCGCATGGTCATTCCCAGTCCAATAAGCAGTCCGGCGAGCGCTGTTGCGTCGCCGGCGGCATGATGTAACCCTGTACCAGCGCAGGCAAGGGATGATGCCGCAACGAGCCATGCGCAAGAGCCGTAAGAGGCCGTCAAAAAGGGAAGGAACCAATTGCGATGATCTATGAATTGCGTGTGTATCGGTGTTTGCCCGGGCGGTTGCCGGCGTTGCTCAAGCGTTTCGAGGCTGCGACATTGAAGCTGTGGGAGAAGCACGGCATCCGCCAGGCCGGTTTTTTCACCACTGTGATCGGCGAATCCAACAACGACCTGACCTATATCCTGAAGTGGGAGTCGCTGGCCGAGCGCGAGAAGCTCTGGACCGCCTTCATGACCGATCCGGACTGGATGGCGGCACGGGCCAAGTCCGAAGAGGATGGCCAGATCGTCGGCAATATCGTCAGCCAGCTGCTCACGCCGACGGCGTTTTCCGCACTGAAGTGATGTGCGACGACAGCGCTGCCCGGTTGGGCAGCGCGTCCGGCGCAACCCTGATATCCCCGTGTGGGCGCAGGTCGATCCGGGCTTGCATCCCGCCCAGTCCTGCGGTTGATGGTCGCGTTTCCCAGAGGATATCGCTTTGACCGCATCGCCCATCGCCGCGCCCGTCGTTGAACTTGGCACCGTCCGCTTCGGCAATGACCTGCCGATCTCGGTCATCGCCGGGCCATGCCAGCTCGAAAGCCGGCAGCACGCGCTGGAAACCGCGCAGGCGCTGAAAGAGATCGCGCAGCGGTTGAAGATCGGTCTCGTCTACAAGACATCGTTCGACAAGGCCAACCGCACCAGCGCCTCCGCGGCACGCGGCATCGGTCTCGATGACGCGTTGCCGATTTTTGCGGAAATCCGCGAGACGTTCGGTCTGCCCGTTCTCACCGACGTGCATGAGAATGATCAATGCGCACGTGCGGCCGAGGCTGTCGATGTGCTGCAGATCCCGGCCTTCTTGTGCCGGCAGACCGATCTGCTGCTTGCAGCCGCTGCCACCGGCAAGGCAGTGAATGTGAAGAAGGGCCAATTCCTCGCACCATGGGACATGGCGAATGTCGTGAAGAAGCTGGTCGGCGGTGGCAATGACCGCGTGCTGGTCACCGAGCGGGGGGCGTCCTTCGGCTACAACACATTGGTGTCCGACATGCGCGCGCTGCCGATTCTGGCGCGCACCACCAAGGCGCCGGTGATTTTCGACGCCACCCATTCGGTGCAGCAGCCCGGCGGCAAGGGCGAGTCCTCCGGTGGCGAGCGTGAATTCGTGCCGGTGCTGGCGCGCGCGGCCGTTGCAGTCGGCGTCGCCGGTGTCTTCATCGAGACGCATCCTGATCCCGACAACGCGCCGTCCGATGGACCGAACATGGTGCCGCTGCGCGAATTCGAAGCGCTGGTGAAGAACCTGATGGCGTTCGACGCGCTCGCCAAGCAGACATCGGTCAAGGCGTGACCTACAACGCATCGGGTCGCCAAGTGAATTCGAGTGGCGCACCGGTGCTGCCGCCGGTCATCAAGATCATCGCACTGGCATCATTTGCCGCCGCGCTGTCCCAGCGCGCGCTCGATCCGGTGCTGCCGCATGTGGCCGACGACCTGCTGGTCACCGTCGCCGTTGCGGCAGGTCTCTCATCCGCGCTCGCTTTCACTTTTGCCATCGTGCAACCGGTGCTGGGCGCTGCGGCCGACATGTTCGGCAAGGCGCGACTGATGATCGTGTGTCTCGTATTGCTCGGCATCGCCAGCATTCTGGGTGCGATGACGACCAACTACTCGCTGCTGCTGGCCACGCGCGTCCTGGCCGGCATCGGGGCAGGCGGCGTGTTTCCGGTGACGCTCTCGCTGACCAGCGATCTGGTCGGACCGCAGCTGCGTCAGGTCGCGCTCAGCCGCGTGATGGCCGGCGCCATGACGGGCACCGTGCTCGGCTCGACGGCGGCCGGCGTGATCGGCGATGTCTTCGGCTGGCGCGGCGTGCTGGTGATCCTCGGCGGCGTCGCGATCCTCGCATCGATCGCTGTCGCGATCGGCTTCAAGGGCGCAGCGATTATCGC
Source organism: Tardiphaga alba (assembly GCF_018279705.1). Classification (NCBI taxonomy): domain Bacteria; kingdom Pseudomonadati; phylum Pseudomonadota; class Alphaproteobacteria; order Hyphomicrobiales; family Nitrobacteraceae; genus Tardiphaga; species Tardiphaga alba. The sequence continues at coordinate 3,422,595 of NZ_CP036498.1, read as the reverse complement.
GCCGGCGGGCAAAGCGGATTTCGGTAAGCTCGCCCGGGGCTACAAGGTGATCTTCCGCAATCCGAATACGCTGATCGTCTACAGTGCCGTCTTCATCGAGGGCTGCTGTATCCTCGGCCTGTTTCCGTTCATCTCGTCATTCCTGTTCGATGGCGGCGTCACCAGCCTGTCGATCGCCGGAATCGTCATCGCCTGCTTCGCGCTCGGCGGCTTGCTTTATACGGCCACGGTGTCGCGCATGCTGGCGCGGCTCGGCATCAACGGCATGATGATCTGGGGTGGCATCCTGATCGCGATCCAGGTCGCCGCCACGGCTTTTGGCCCGCACTGGCAGATCCAGGCCTTGAGCCTGCTGATCATGGGCTGGGGCTTTTACATGCTGCACGGCTCGCTGCAGATTTTCTCCACCGAGCTGTCGCAGGAAGCCCGTGCCAGCGCCATGTCGCTGCATGCGTGCTGCTTCTTCCTGGGCCAGTCCGTCGGCCCCATCGCCTACGGCTTCGGCCTGGCCCATGCCGGCAAGGTGCCGACGCTGCTGATCAGCGCGGCCCTGGTGTTCGCGCTCGGCTTTTTCAGCGCCAGGTTCCTGAAACAGCGCAAGCCGGCGGATGCGGGGAACTAACCCCGCCCGCGATACGGCGCGACGCCTTGCTCCGGCACCCATACGCCCTTGGGCAAACGTCCGGTCTGCCAGAACACGTCGATGGGGATGCCGCCGCGCGGATACCAGTAGCCGCCGATGCGTAGCCATTTTGGCTTGATCGTGTCGGCGATGCGCTTGCCGATCGCCACCGTGCAATCTTCGTGGAAGGCGCCGTGATTGCGGAACGAGGCGAGGTACAGCTTCAATGCCTTCGACTCCACCAGCCACTGGCCGGGCACATAGTCGATCATCAGATGGGCGAAATCCGGCTGGCCGGTGATCGGGCACAGCGAGGTGAATTCCGGCGCGGTGAAACGCACGGTGTAATCGGTGCCCTTTTGCGGGTTTGGCACCTTGTCGAGCTGGGCGGCCTCGGGGGAGGTCGGCCATTCCACGGCGCGGCCGAGCTGCAGCTCGGGGGCGGCTTTGGACGATTTGCGAGGGTTTTTTGACATTTCGGTCTCCGTTGCCGCGGTTCTTAGCCAATTCGCCGCAATTCGTCACTCCGCGTCACGCGAAGCGGGGTTTTCCCGCCCCGCACCATGGGCTAGAAGCACGGCCAACCGACCACCCCAGCACAAAGAGGGCACCATGACCGCCATCGTCGACATCATCGGCCGCGAAATTCTCGATAGCCGCGGCAATCCCACGGTCGAGGTGGATGTGGTGCTGGAAGACGGCAGCATGGGCCGCGCCGCGGTGCCGTCGGGCGCCTCCACCGGCGCCCATGAGGCCGTCGAGCTGCGCGACGGCGACAAGAGCCGTTACCTCGGCAAGGGCGTGCTGAAGGCTGTCGATGCCATCAATGGCGAGATATTCGACGCCATCGGCGGCATGGATGTGGAAAACCAGATCCAGCTCGACGAGACCATGATCGCGCTGGACGGCACCCCGAACAAGTCGCGCCTCGGCGCCAATGCCATCCTCGGCGTCTCGCTGGCCGCAGCCAAGGCCGCCGCTGAATCGCTCGACATGCCGCTGTATCGCTATGTCGGCGGCACCTCGGCGCGCACCCTGCCGGTGCCGATGATGAACATCATCAATGGCGGCGCCCATGCCGACAATCCCATCGACTTCCAGGAATTCATGATCATGCCGGTGGGGGCCTCGACCTTCGCCGATGGCCTGCGCTGCGGCGCCGAAATCTTCCACACGCTGAAGGGCGAGCTGAAGAAGGCCGGCCACAACACCAATGTCGGCGACGAAGGCGGCTTTGCGCCGAACCTCGCTTCCGCCGAAGCTGCATTGGACTTCGTGATGGCTGCCATCACCAAGGCCGGCTACAAGCCCGGCGACGACGTCATGCTCGCGCTCGATTGCGCCTCCACCGAATTCTTCAAGGACGGCAAATACGCCTATGAAGGCGAGGGCAAGACACGCAGCATTTCGGAGCAGGCGAAATATCTCGCGCAGCTGGTCGGCAATTACCCCATCGTGTCCATCGAAGACGGCATGTCGGAAGACGACATGGACGGCTGGAAGGAAGTCACCGATCTCATCGGCGAGAAGTGCCAGCTGGTCGGCGACGACCTGTTCGTCACCAATGTCACGCGCCTCGAAGAAGGCATCAAGGCCGGCCGCGCCAATTCGATCCTGGTGAAGGTCAACCAGATCGGCTCGCTCACCGAGACGCTGAGCGCCGTCGAGATGGCCTTCAAGGCCGGCTACACTGCCGTGATGTCGCATCGTTCGGGCGAGACCGAGGACTCGACCATTGCCGATCTCGCGGTGGCCACCAATTGCGGACAGATCAAGACCGGCTCGCTCGCCCGCGCCGACCGCACCGCCAAGTACAACCAGCTCCTGCGCATCGAGCAGCAGCTCGGCACCCAGGCGCTCTATGCCGGCCGCAAGGCGCTGAAGGCGCTGGCATAAGCCACCCGCATTCAGTCGAACCGATCATCGCCGCCCGCAGAAACGCGGGCGGCGATTTTCGTTTAGGTACGCTGCTCAAGTCCGAGCGGAAACACAAACGGCCGAGGCGATGCCCCGGCCGTTTGGTCGTTCTGATCGATGTATCGCGCTTACTGCGGCGCTGCCGAGATCTGCGCGTTTTTCGGCGCGGCCGGCTTGCGGCGGATATTGCCGCCGGTGACGGCGAGCACGCGGGCGACGGTCTGACGCTGCAGGGCTTCGTCCTTGTCGATGGAGAAGTGGTTGGTTGTGCGGCTTTCGTTCACATTGGCAAGTTTGCCCTTGAAGCGCTTGTCAGCCGCAACAGCCTGTCCCCATCCGGTGGCCACATAATGGTTCACGACCTGCTTGACGTTGCTCGGAACGGCTTCCGGAGCCACCGGGTCGAAATTGACGATCAGCGCCACCGGAATGTTGTACTGCGCCAGCTTGCGCGCGACCGAGATGGTCGCGTCGGCACCGGCCGAGTGGCCCATCAGGATGATCGGTTCGCGGTTACCGGCCTGATAGGCGGCGATCATGTCATTGGCTTCGCTGCTCCACAAAGTGTGGTTGCTGACGGAAGTGGCAACGCCGACGGCCTGGAGCTTGGAGCCGAGCTGGTCCATGCCGAGCGAGAACACATTCATCAGGCCGCGATAGAGATAGACCTTGCCGGGGCGACGGCCGGCGGCTTCCGCGGCGCTGGAACCGGCGAAACTGCCCAGCACGAGGGAACATAGAATCAGCAGAACGGCCGCCGGAGATATCCGCGACGGCCGCTGCGAGCCCTGAACAACGATCGACATCTTGCTTTCTTTCCAAGGAGAAACCCGCGACATGTTCAGACATAACCTTGTCGCGTCAATCACCGTCCTGCCGCGATTCCAGGTTTTGTGATAGGGGCGGTTGCGAAACCGGCTTTGTGTGACCCGCGGGCGACAAAATGCAGCCGGGTCTTTCTGTTTTGATGCCGTAACAGGTTTGTGGTGCCGGGCGAATTTGCTATGCACCGGCCATGACCATGCGGGATGCAATCGGGAGCGAACGGGCGATGATCGCGCGGCGACACGTCTTCCATATTGGTGGCTACGACCCGATCTCGCCGGACACGCAGCTCGCGCGGTTCCGCAAGTCGCTGGGTACGTTCCAGAACACGTGGGGCGTGACCGCGAGCGCAACGGGCACGCCTGATGTGCGTGAGGTCAGCGCCGCATGGCCGGCCCAGGCGTCGGGCCCGAACTGGCATACCGACATCACCTACGAGATGCTGCGCTGGGATGATCTCATCAATGAGGATCATTCGCGGGGCATGGTCTCGCGGCTCGGTGCGGCTTTCGTCACTTTGGGCAACTGGCTGGTGACGGGAACCCTGTTCCGCTTCTTTTATTCGAGCTGGAAATATGCCGGCTTCTTCTTGTTCTCGTATCTGTGGATCGCAGCCTTTGCAGCCGCGGGCGCCGTGGTCGGCATCGGGCTGACCTGGCTGTTGGGCATGACCGGTGCGGCCGCGTGGATTGCCGCCCTTGTCGCAGCCGCCACGGTGTTCACGGCACTGCTGCAGTATTACGGCTGGCGCAAGCCGATCAATCATGTGTTCGACGACTGGATCTTCTCGCGCGAATACGTCTACGGCCAACGCCCGAAGATGAAGGCGCGCGTCGATGAATTTGCAAGGGTGCTGGTGGCGCGCGCGCAGAAGGCCGATATCGATGAAATCGTCATTGTCGGTCACTGCCTCGGCGCCGCATTGGTGATGGAAACGGTCGCGCGGGCGCTCAAACTCGATCCCGATCTCACCAAACACGGTCCGACCATCTGCATCCTCACCGTGAGCGCCACGATTCCGAAATTCGCACTGCATCCGTCTGGCACCAGCGTGCGCGAGGCATCGAAACTTGTCGCCGATACGCCGGCCGTGCGCTGGGCCGAGTATCACGCCCGTGACGATGTCATCAGCTTCTACCGGTTCGATCCGGTGACGCTGACGCGCATCGGCCGTCACGATCGCGAAGGGCGCCCCAATATCCGCCGCGTCCAGATGCACGACATGATGGGGCGCGAGCAGTTCAAGCGCTACCGTTTCAATTTCATGCGCATCCACTATCAGATGGTGATGGGCAATCAGCAGCGCGCGCCCTATGACTACTGCATGGTGCTGTGCGGCCCTCTGCCTTTCGATGAGATCACGGCGGTCGGCGGCGGCGTCACGCGCTTCGGTGCGGATGGCGCATTGCTGGCACCCGGCAATTCCTCTCAACTGCAGGCCGGGGCATCCGTGAATGCCGCATGATGGCCTGAACGGACGACCATGACCGCGTCACTTCTTGGAATCTATGTCTGGGCGATCGGGCTCGTCGCCTGGTTCATCATCCGCTACCCCTATGCGCGCAAGGCCCGCAAGACCGCCACGGTGAAGGCCGTGGGCTGGAGCCGTGAGCGCATCCTGCTGGCCATCGCCACCATCGGCCTGGTCGTGGTGCCGGCGATCTGGCTCGCCTCGGGCTGGCCCGCGGCGCTGAACTACCAGCTCAGCTACGTCTCCGTCGTGGCGGGCGCGCTGGTCTATGCGCTGTCGCTGTGGCTGTTTCGCCGCTCGCACAAGGATCTCGGCCGGCAATGGTCGGCCAGCCTCGAAATCCGCGACAGTCACCAGATCGTGCGCGGCGGTGTCTATCGCCTGATCCGGCATCCGATGTATTCGTCGTTCTGGCTGTGGGCGCTGGCGCAGGCTCTGCTGCTGCCGAACGTCATGGCCGCCCTGAGCGGACTTGTCGCCATCGCGATCCTGTTCTTCACCCGCATCGACCACGAGGAGCGGATGCTGATCGAGGCATTCGGTGACGACTACCGGGCCTATATGCGCGAGACCAAGCGCATCATTCCGGGCATTTATTGACGCGGCAGAGACCGCAGCATTTGGGAGAGCGACATGACTGCGGACATCACCACCGGCCTCGAACTGCGATCCTTCATCAAGAGCAGCGGCGAACTCGAAATCTCGCTGCAGCAGGTCGCTATCCCGGCACCCGGCGCCGATGAGATCGTGGTGCGCATCGAGGCAGCGCCGATCAATCCGTCCGACCTCGGCCTGCTGCTCGGCGCGGCCGATCCGACCACTGCCAAGGTCACCGGCTCCGGCACATCCGCTGTCGTCACGGCAACGGTGGCGCAGGCCAATCTGAAGGCCATGGGCGGCCGTCTCGACGAGTCCATGGCCGTCGGCAATGAAGGCGCCGGCACGGTGGTGAAGGCCGGCGCGTCCGAGGCCGCGCAGGCGCTGCTCGGCAACACCGTCGCGATGATCGGCGGCGCCATGTATGCGCAATACCGCGTCATCAAGGCGAAGGAAGTGCTGCCGCTGCCCGCAGGCACCACGGCGCTTGAGGGCGCATCCTGCTTCGTCAATCCGCTGACCTCGCTCGGCATGACCGAGACGATGAAGCGGGAAGGGCACACCGCGCTCGTCCATACCGCCGCGGCCTCCAATCTCGGCCAGATGCTCAACAAGATCTGCCAGAAGGACGGCATCGATCTCGTCAACATCGTGCGCAGCGAAACCCAAGAGAAAATCCTGCGCGACATCGGTGCCAAATATGTCGTGAACACAACGGCAGCCACATTCTTCGACGATCTCGTCGCAGCACTCGAAACCACCGGCGCGACCATCGCTTTCGATGCGACCGGCGGCGGCAAGCTGCAGGGGCAGATCCTCCATGCGATGGAAGCCGCTGCCGTGAAGGCCATGAAGGTCTATAGCCGCTACGGCTCGACGACGCACAAGCAGGTCTATGTCTATGGCCGCCTCGAGCCGCGTCCGATCGAACTGTCGCCACCGGGCATGGCCTGGGGCATGGGCGGCTGGCTGCTGTTTCCGTTCCTGCAGAAGATCGGCAAGGACGATGCCGCCAAGTTGCGCGCGCGCGTGGTCGCCGAACTCAAGACCACGTTCGCCAGCCACTACACCAAGACCATCTCGCTTCAGGACGTGCTCGATCTCGACAATCTGCGTGCCTATGCCAAGCGCGCCACCGGCGAGAAGTACCTGATCAATCCGAATCTGCAGGGATGACACTCGCAGATCAATCTGCCGAGGTTACAAGTGATGGCGCACGCCTGCTGCTGCGCCATCCGCCCTATCTGTATTACATGGTGTCGCGCAGCTTCTCGCGCTTTGCCTCGCAGATCGCGGCCGTCGCTGTTGGCTGGCAGATCTACGACCTGACCGGCAGCGCCTTCCAGCTCGGCATGGTCGGCCTCGCGCAATTCGCGCCGATGCTGGCGCTCGTCTTCTTTGCCGGCCATATCGCCGACCGTTACGACCGCCGTCGCGTCGTGCAGATCTGCCAGTTGCTGCAGGGCGTGACGGCGATCCTGCTCGCCTGGGGCACCTATGCCGGCTGGATCACGGTGCCGCAGATCTTCATCGCGCTGGTGGTGATCGGCGCCGCCACGGCCTTCGAGGCGCCGGCCGGCTCGGCGCTGCTGCCCGGCGTGGTGCCGGAAGGTCATCTGCAAAAGGCGACGGCGCTCTCCACCGGCGTGTTCCAGGTGGCGATGATCTGCGGCCCCGCGCTCGGCGGCTTCGCCTATGCGCTGGCGCCGTCGACGCCCTATGTGATGATGGCCGCGTTCTGGATCATCGGCGCGCTGCTCAACAGCGCCATCCGGCTCGCACGCGAGGTGGCGGTGAAGGATCCGCCATCGCTGCGCACGCTGTTCGCCGGCGTCGGCTTCGTGCGCAGCAATCCGAACATCCTCGGCACCATCTCGCTGGATCTGTTCGCAGTGCTGCTCGGCGGCGCCACGGCGCTGCTGCCGATCTATGCGCGCGACATCCTGCAGACCGGCCCCTGGGGCCTCGGCGTGATGCGGGCAGCGCCTGCGGTCGGCGCATTGCTCACCACCATCGTGCTGACGCGCTGGTCGATCAACCGCCGTGTCGGCATGCGCATGTTCCAGTCGGTGATCATCTTCGGCCTGGCGACGGCGGTGTTCGCGGTGTCGCAATGGCTATGGCTGTCGGTTGCAGCACTCGCGGTGCTCGGCGCCGCGGACACGGTGAGCGTCGTGATCCGCTTCTCGCTGGTGCAGCTTGCCACCCCTGACGAGATGCGCGGCCGGGTCGGTGCAGTGAACTATCTCTTCATCAACACATCGAACCAGCTCGGCCAGTTCGAAAGCGGTGTCACCGCCGCGCTGCTCGGCACGGTGCCGGCCGCCCTGATCGGCGGCCTCGGCACGGTGGCGATCGCGTTGATCTGGATGAAACTGTTCCCGACGCTCCGCGAGATGGAGCGGCTGGAGTAGCGTGACGTTCGTAGCCCGGATGAGCGTAGCGATATCCGGGGCCGGTGCCTTCACAGATGCGACATCCACGCATATCGCCTGCGCTCATGCGGGCTACGGCCTGCCTCAGTTACACACCTCGACATTCGTCAGGCCGATCCGCATGTCCTTCATCTCCAGCCGGGGGCGTCGCGGTCGTGTTGACCTGTGCGGGTGAGATCGTAAGATGCAACCGAGAGAGCGATGGCGATCGAGCGCCCGCTGGTCGCGCGAGGGGTGTGCATTGGTCGATCCGCATGCGTTTCACAAGCCGCAATCGACCTACACAAAGGACGATCTGCTCAAATCAAGCGACGGCGGATATTTCGGCCCGGGCAATGCACAGCTACCCGCGCCGCCGATGCTGATGATGGATCGCATCACGGCGATCACATCAGATGGCGGTGAGTTCGGAAAGGGGCAGGTCATCGGCGAACTGGATATCAGCACAGATCTTTGGTTCTTTGCTTGCCACACTCCGGGCGACCCGTTGATGCCGGCGTCGTTGGGGCTCGATGCGATGTGGCAGATGGTCGGCTACTGGCTTGGTTGGTCGGGCTCGCCTGGCAAAGGCAGGGCCATCGGTGTGGGAGAAGTGACGTGCACCGGATCCATCACGCCTGATACACGTTTGGTGCGCTACGTGGTCGATATGCGTCAGGTCCGACGTGGCAAGCTCACGCTCGGCGTCGCGAATGGCTGCGTGTTTGCCGATGACATTTGTGTCTGTGCCGCCAAGGATATGAGAGTGAGCCTCGTGACATCGATTGATTGAGTTCGTCGTGGTGCTTCCACCTAGTTACACACCTCGACATTCGTCAGGCCAATCCGCATGTCCTTCATCTCCAGACGGCAGCCGGCGCGGACAGGGCGACAACCGCTGGCATCACAGACGACTTGGCCGGAGGGGCGCGCAGCGCGTGAGGCGCGGGCCTGCGCCCGCGGGCGGTCGAGCTCTTCGGCCTCAAGGCGCTCGCGGCGCGGCACGTTGCGCTTTGCCTCGCTGCGGCTGCGCTTCTCGCATTCGTTGTCGTCGTTGAGCACGCTGCCGCGGCGGCAGACAATCTTCACGCATTTGTCGCCATCGGCGCGGCTGCCATGGGCGCAGGCGAGGGGGCAGACGCGCGCCGACTTCGCCTTGATGGCGTCGAGCGCGTCCAGGCTCGCGGCCTTGCTGTCGAATTTGGTCGATGCATAACGGTTGAAGCGCTCCAGCGATTTGCCGGAGGCGCTGGTCCAGCTGTCGTCGACCGCGCCCTGCAGGCAGCCGACACGCTGCAATTCCACCTGCACCTGGCGTGGCAGGTCGGAGGGCGTCGCGGGCTTAGGCGGGTCGGCGGGGGAGAGGGCCGCGAGCTGCGAGCCGCCGGTGGCCGGCGCGGCTTTCGTGGCATCAGCTTTGGCGGCATCGGATTTGGCTTCCGCAGTAGCACGCGCGCGTTCAGCGGCGGCAACGCGCTCCTGCTCGGCGAGCTTCTTCTTCTCGGCGGCGAGTTTCGCATCCTCCGCAGCCTTGGCGTCGGCGGCGGCTTTTGCCTGTTCGGCTTTCTTCGCGCCCTCGGCGGCGAGCCGCGTCTTTTCATCCGTCGCCGCGCGCGCCTTTTCCGCGGCGACGACATGCGCCGTTTCGGCGGCGAGCTTGGCGAGCTGCGCCTTGGCCAGATTGGCGTAGAAGCCATCCGGATGCTGGGCGAGGAAGGCGTTCCAGCCGTCGCGGGTGCCGACCTGCATGGCCAGCTCATAGTCGCGGCGGATCTCGTTCGGCACGCTTTGCGCGGCAGGCACGGCTACCGGCACCAGCGCCACGTCGTCGCCGCCCAGCGAGCCGTAGACATAGGGCTCCTGGCGGTTGCCGGTGTCCTTCATCACCTCGTCGCGGACGAAGCCGAAGGCCTTGCGCAGGTCGAGGCCGGGCGTCGCGATATGGCGCACCAGCGCCGTCGTGAACGGGCTGTTCTTGCTGTCGCCGTCCAGCGCGGTGGAACCGGCTTTCGCCGAATAGGCGATCAGCGTGTTCGGGCTGGCCGGTTCGACCTTGGCAAGGCCGCGCGGGATTGCGCGCGACGCCGTGGTGCGCTTCATGGTCTTCAGGAACGGGTTGTCGCGGCAGGCATCGAGGATCACCAGCCGAAGCTTTTTCGCGGGCTCGACGGTGGCGAGGATGCGCTCCAGCGAGAACGCTTCGTCATAGACGTCGGTGTCGCGTTCGAGCTGCGCGTCGGTGGGGATCAGGTAGTTGCTGCCGTCGATCTCGATGCCATGGCCGGCGAAATAGATCACCGCCACATCGGCGCTGCGCGCCTTTTCCGTGAAGTCGCGCAGGGCGCGGCGCATCTCGGTGGCCTTGAGGTCGCGCCGGCCTTCGACGATGTCGAAATTGGCGGCCTTCAGCGTCTCGGTCATCGCATTGGCATCGTTCACGGGGTTCGCGAGCTTGACCACGTTTTGATAGGCCGAGTTGCCGATCACCAGCGCGACGCGCTTGTCGGCCCAGGCCGAAGAGCTCAGCAATCCCGTTGCGAAAATGGCGGAAGCCAACAGTCCCAGTTTGCGCATCGAACGTCCCGCGAGTTGCGATGGTTGGATCGTATCATCCCGGCAGGAGGTCGCCTATCTCCGCCGGCCTGTGTGGTTGGTCGCGCGCTCGGCAATACCGGTTCGATGACCGGCAACCACCGCGTGACAGCTCCCGTATCCTTTCACCATTGTCACGCAGATGTGTTTGCAAACCGAGCGCGTGCAGGCGTCCACCGTTCGGATGATGCTATCCATGCACTTGCATGGTTCCACCGGATGCGACAAGTAACGCATGTTCGTGTTGCGCCGATGCGCGCGTTTCCCAGAGGACATGTCATGACCACCCACAGCGTCGCCGTCATCGTCGGCAGCCTTCGCCAGCAGTCGTTTTCGCTCAAGGTCGCCAAGGCCTTCGCCAAGCTGGCACCGGCCTCGCTCAAGCTCAACATCGTGACGTTGCACGACCTGTCCTTCTTCAACCAGGACCTGGAAGCCAATCCGCCGGCCGACTGGCTCAGGTTCCGCGAGACGGTGCAGGCGTCGGACGCCGTGATCTTCGTGACGCCGGAATATAACCGCGGCACGTCCGGCGTGCTGAAGAATGCCATCGACATCGGCTCCCGCCCGTTCGGCAAGAGCTCGTTCCTGGGCAAGCCGACCGGCATCGTCGGCAACGCACCAGGACCCGGCGGCGGCGTGTCTGCGGCCCTGAATCTGCGCCAGGTGCTGCCGGGCATCACCGGTCCGATCATGGGGCAGCCCGAGATCTATCTGAACGCCATCGCGGACGCGTTCGACGACCATGGCGAGATCGTCAAGGAGTCAATCCGGCCGGTGCTGCAGGCCTATATCGATGCCTTCGCGGCCTGGGTCGCGCTTCACAAGAAATAAGACCGTTCAACGACACGCACGGCCCGGTTGTTAGGTTGACCTTAACCGGGCCGTCGCATTTTCAGGCATGGTCAAACATACCCGCCTGAAATCGGTCCTGACCGGCCTCGTGCTCTATGCCGTGGCCGCGCTTTTGGTCAGCTATTTCGGCATGAATGCCTATACCGGCAAGTATGGCCTCAATGCGCGGCAGGAACTCGATCAGGAGATCACCGCGCTGACCTCCGAACTGGTGCAGCTTCGGAAGGAGCGCAACAAGGCCGAACAGCGCGTTGCGCTGCTGCGCTCCAACAGCCTCGATCCCGACATGCTCGACGAGCGTGTGCGCTGGCAACTCGACTACGCGCATTCGCGCGATGTCGTGCGCGTCCTCAAGCCGAACTAGGATTCACAATCGTCGCCGCATGAGTCGCGCGCGCGTAGAGCAATTCTGCTTTGCGTGAATCCGATGGTTAGCGCTTCGTCACCCTATGTTGCGATGAAATGACGACAACGCTCATTTCTATTCCTCAAATTACAAAACGCACTGCGATCCCGATCAAAAGTTTCACGCTCTCGCTGCAGTGCGAAATAACAGTGTGGCATTCCGCGCGACGCAATCCCTTTCACCGCGCAAGCAGTTGGAGTAGGAAGAACTAACTTCCTCACTCGCATCCGGAATTTTCATGGCCGCACCGAAGAAAAGCGCTCCCGCGGAGCAGGCATCGAGCAATGACGCCAAAACTTCTCAGGCAAAGTCATCGCCGCCCGCTTTCAACCGTGATCAGGAGATGCGCGCGCTGCGCGACATGCTGCTGATCAGGCGCTTTGAAGAGAAGGCCGGCCAGCTCTATGGCATGGGCGCGATCGGCGGTTTCTGCCATCTCTATATCGGTCAGGAAGCCGTCGTCGTCGGCATGCAGATGGCGCTCAAGGATGGCGATCAGGTCATCACCGGTTACCGCGATCATGGTCACATGCTCGCTTGCGGCATGGACGCCAATGGCGTGATGGCCGAGCTCACGGGGCGCCGCGGCGGCTACTCCAAGGGCAAGGGCGGCTCGATGCACATGTTCAGCCGCGAGAAGCATTTCTACGGCGGCCACGGCATCGTCGGTGCGCAGGTCTCGCTCGGCACCGGTCTCGCATTCGCCAATCGCTATCGCGAGAACGACAATGTCTCGGTCGCTTACTTCGGCGACGGCGCGTCGAACCAGGGCCAGGTCTATGAGAGCTTCAACATGGCGGAGCTCTGGAAGCTGCCGGTGATCTACGTCATCGAGAACAACCGCTACGCCATGGGTACCTCGGTGGTGCGCTCGTCGGCGCAGACCGATTTCTCCAAGCGCGGCGTGTCGTTCAACATTCCGGGCGAGCAGGTGGACGGCATGGATGTCCGCGCTGTGAAGGCTGCTGCTGACAAGGCCGTCGCCTGGTGCCGCGCCGGCAAGGGCCCGTACATTCTCGAAATGCAGACCTATCGCTATCGCGGCCACTCGATGTCGGACCCTGCGAAGTATCGCACCCGCGAGGAAGTCGAGAAGATCCGTCACGACCAGGATCCGATCGAGCAGGTACGTAGCCGACTGCTGGAAGCAAAGGTGAGCGAGCAGGACCTGAAGGCGATCGACGCGGAAGTGCGCGAGATCGTCAATGCGTCGGCCGACTTCGCACAGAACGATCCCGAGCCGGATGCGTCCGAGCTCTATACCGACATCTACCGCTAAGAAGCGCGCAAGCTAGAGCGATCCGGAGTTACTATGGCAATTCAAGTGCTGATGCCCGCGCTGTCCCCCACCATGGAAAAGGGCAACCTTTCGAAGTGGCTGAAGAAGGAAGGCGACACCATCAAGTCCGGCGACGTGATCGCCGAGATCGAGACCGACAAGGCCACGATGGAAGTCGAAGCGACCGACGAAGGGACGCTCGGCAAGATCCTTGTGCCGGAAGGCACCAATGACGTCGCGGTGAACACGCCGATCGCGATGATCCTCGCCGAAGGTGAAGATGCGTCGGCTGCCGATAAGGCGCCGGCCCCTGCCAAGCAGGAAGCCGCTCCGGCCGCTGAAGCCAAGTTGGAAGAGAAGTCCGAGACCAAGGCTGAAGCGCCGAAGGCCGAAGCTGCTCCGGAAGCGCCGCAGACTGCGCTGCTGCCCGATCCGGATATTCCGGAAGGCACCGAGATGGTCACCATGACCATCCGTGAAGCGCTGCGCGATGCCATGGCGGAAGAAATGCGCCGCGATGGCGACGTGTTCGTGATGGGTGAGGAAGTCGCCGAATATCAGGGCGCCTACAAGGTCACCCAGGGCCTGCTGCAGGAATTCGGCGCCCGCCGCGTCATCGACACGCCGATCACCGAGCATGGCTTTGCCGGCGTCGGCGTCGGTGCAGCCATGGCCGGTCTGAAGCCGATCGTCGAATTCATGACCTTCAACTTCGCCATGCAGGCGATCGACCAGATCATCAACTCCGCCGCCAAGACGCTCTACATGTCCGGCGGCCAGATGACCTGCCAGATGGTGTTCCGCGGCCCCAACGGCGCCGCTGCCCGTGTCGCCGCCCAGCACAGCCAGGATTACTCGGCCTGGTACTCGCAGATCCCCGGCCTCAAGGTGATCGCGCCGTCGAACGCCGCCGACTACAAGGGCCTGCTCAAGGCCGCGATCCGCGATCCCAATCCAGTGATCTTCCTCGAGCATGAAATGCTCTACGGCCAGACCGGTGAAGTGCCGAAGCTCGACGATTACGTGCTGCCGATCGGCAAGGCGAAGATCGTGCGCGCCGGCAAGGACGTCACGCTGATCTCGTGGTCGCATGGCATGACCTACACGCTGAAGGCCGCCGAAGAGCTTGCCAAGGAAGGCATCGAAGCGGAGGTCATCGACCTGCGCACGCTGCGTCCGCTCGACACCGAGACCATCATTGAATCGGTGAAGAAGACCTCGCGCGCAGTCTGCGTGGAAGAGGGCTGGCAGCAGAACGGCGTGGGCGCCGAAATCGCGGCGCGCATCATGGAAAATGCGTTCGACTATCTCGATGCACCGGTTGGCCGCGTGTCGGGCAAGGACGTGCCGATGCCTTACGCCGCCAATCTCGAAAAGCTCGCGCTGCCCTCGGTGGCCGAGGTCGTCGCTGCCGCCAAGGCCGTCTGCTATCGCTAACGCGGGAGAGCGCTGACATGGCCGGACCGAAGGAACAGTCGCTGCCGCCGGATGTCGTGGGACGCGAGGACGCAACCGAAGTGTTGCGTGCTTTCGTTGTCGATGGCGGCCTGTCGATCGCGTTCATGCGCGCCTTCGAGGACCCGGAAATGTGGGGCATGCTGCTGGTCGATATCGCGCGCCACGCTGCGCGCGCCTATGGGCGCGAGAGCGAATTCACCGAGGACGAGGCGCTGCAGCGCATCGTCGATATGTTCGAAGCCGAGATTGCTCGTCCGACCGATATGGGCGCCACCACGCCGCGGTCGCAACAAGGTCACTGACAATGCCGATTAACATTCTGATGCCTGCGCTGTCGCCCACGATGGAGAAGGGCAACCTTGCCAAGTGGCTCAAGAAAGAAGGCGACACCGTCAAGTCCGGCGACGTGATCGCGGAGATCGAGACCGACAAGGCAACGATGGAAGTCGAAGCCGTCGATGAAGGCACGATCGCGAAGATCCTGGTGCCGGAAGGCACCGCCGACGTGCCGGTCAACGACATTATCGCGATCCTTGCTGCTGACGGCGAGGATGTGAAGGCTGCGGCCAGCGGCGGTGGTGCTGCGAAGTCGGAAGCCAAGGCCGAGGCGAAGCCCGAGCCGAATGCAGAAGCAAAATCAGAAGCCAAGCCGGAGCCCAAGTCAGAAGCGAAGCAAGACGCGCCGAAGCCGGCTGCTGCGCCTGCGCCCGCTCAGGCCGTTGCGAACACCGGCGCGCGCGTGTTCTCGTCGCCGCTGGCGCGTCGCCTCGCCAAGGAAGCCGGCATCGATGTCAGCCGCGTCAACGGCACCGGCCCGCGCGGCCGTGTCGTTGCGGCCGATATCGAGAAGGCGAAGTCGGGTGGCGCGCTGAAAGCGCCCGCCGCTGGTGCTGCTGCTCCCGCCGGCTCGGCCGGTGTGCCCGCGATGTCCGATTCAGCAATCCTCGGCCTGTACGAAGAGGGCTCCTACGAGAGCGTGCCGCATGACTCCATGCGCCGCACCATCGCGCAGCGTCTCACCGCTGCCACCAATTCGATGCCGACCTTCTATCTCACGGTTGACTGCGATCTCGGCAAGCTCTCCGCCGCGCGCGAAGAGATCAATGCCGCGGCCGGCAAGGACAAGGACGGCAAGCCGAACTACAAGCTCTCGGTCAACGACTTCGTCATCAAGGCGATGGCGGTGGCGCTGCAGAAGATTCCGGAAGCCAATGTGTCGTGGACGGAAGCTGCCATGCTGCGCCACAAGCATTCCGACATCGGCGTCGCCGTGGCGCTGCCATTCGGCCTGATCACGCCGATCATCCGCCAGGCCGAAATCAAGTCGATCTCCGCGATCTCCAACGAGATGAAGGAACTCGCCGCACGCGCCAAGGCCAAGAAGCTGAAGCCGCATGAATATCAGGGCGGCGCGTCGTCCGTGTCCAATCTCGGCATGTTCGGCATCAAGGACTTCACCGCGGTGATCAACCCGCCGCAGTCCTCGATCCTGGCGGTCGGCACCGGCGAGGAGCGGGCGGTGGTCCGCAACGGCCAGATCGTCGCCGCGACCATGATGAGCGTGACGCTCTCCTGCGACCACCGCGCCATCGACGGCGCACTCGGCGCAGAGCTGATCACGGCGTTCAAGAAGCTGATCGAAAATCCGGTGATGATGGTGGTGTAGTTCACTTCCCCTCGCTACCGACGAAGCGCAGCTTCGTTGGGGGAGAGGGTGGCTCAATCGAGCGAAGCGAGATTGAGACGGGAGAGGGGGCTTTTGCCGCGACGCGCAGCAGACCCTCTCCCGCCTTCGCTTCGCTCAGGCACCCTCTCCCGAAGGGAGAGGGACAAGCAAACGCAAGCGAGTAACCCATGTCCGACAATTCCTTCGACGTCGTCGTCATCGGCTCCGGTCCCGGCGGCTATGTGACGGCCATTCGTGCCGCGCAGCTCGGCTTCAAGACGGCGATCGTCGAGAAGGCCTATTTCGGTGGCATCTGCAACAATTGGGGCTGCATCCCCACCAAGGCGCTGCTGCGCTCGGCGGAAATGTATCATGCCTTCCAGCATGCCAAGGATTATGGCCTCTCCGCCGACAACGTCTCCTTCGACATCAAGGCCGTGATCGCGCGCTCGCGCGGCGTCGTGAAGCGCCTCAATGGCGGCGTTGAATTCCTGATGAAGAAGAACAAGATCACCGTGATCTGGGGCGAGGCCACGCTGGACGCGCCCGGCAAGTTCTCCGTCAAGAAGTCGCAGGTCGAGGCGCCGAAGGGCGCGCTGGGCGAGGGCAGCTACACCGCCAAGCACATCATCGTCGCCACCGGCGCGCGCCCGCGCGCGCTGCCTGGGCTTGAGCCCGACAAGAAGCTGGTCTGGACCTATTTCGAGGCGATGAATCCGGACAAGATGCCGAAGTCGCTGCTGGTGGTCGGCTCCGGCGCCATCGGCATCGAATTCGCGTCGTTCTATCGTTCTTTCGGCGCCGAGGTGACCGTGGTGGAAGTGCTGCCGCAGATCCTGCCGGTGGAAGACGCCGAGATCGCCGCCTTTGCGCGAAAACAGTTCGAGAAGCAGGGCATCAAGGTGCTCGCCAATACCAAGGTGACGAAGCTCGACAAGAAGGCCGACAGCGTCGTCGCCACCATCGATGACGGCAAGAAGCCGGTGACGCAGGAATTCGACCGCGTGATCTCGGCGGTCGGCGTCATCGGCAATATCGAGGGCATCGGCCTGGAGAAGCTCGGCGTGAAGACCGAGCGCGGCTGCATCGTCATCGACAAACACGGCAAGACCAATGTGCCCGGCATCTATGCCATCGGCGACGTCGCCGGTCCGCCGATGCTCGCCCACAAGGCCGAGCATGAAGGCGTGATCTGCGTCGAGGCCATCAAGGGCATGAACCCGCATGCGATGGACAAGACGCTGATCCCGGGCTGCACCTATTGCCACCCGCAGATCGCCTCGGTCGGTCTCACTGAAGCCAAGGCCAAGGAAGCCGGCAAGGATATTCGCGTCGGCCGATTCCCCTTCGTCGCCAATGGCAAGGCCATCGCCCAGGGCGAGGACCAGGGCATGGTGAAGGTGATCTTCGACAAGAAGACGGGCCAGCTGCTCGGTGCCCACATGGTCGGCGCCGAAGTCGTCGAGATGATCCAGGGTTTTGTCGTCTCCATGAACCTGGAGACGACCGAAGAAGAGCTGTTCCACACCATCTTCCCGCATCCGACGATCTCGGAGACGATGAAGGAAGCGGTGCTGGACGCCTATGGCCGGGTGCTGAACACCTGAGCCACCGCGGTCACACCCGGGGGTCGCG
Organism: Tardiphaga alba; assembly: GCF_018279705.1. Lineage (NCBI taxonomy): Bacteria > Pseudomonadati > Pseudomonadota > Alphaproteobacteria > Hyphomicrobiales > Nitrobacteraceae > Tardiphaga > Tardiphaga alba. The sequence goes on along the minus strand of NZ_CP036498.1, from coordinate 3,404,858 downwards.
ACTGCCAACCGGCGTTCGCGTCCCGGATGACGGTCGGCGCCATGGTTGCCCCGGTGCAACGCCTGTGTCGCCGGCGCAACAGTTCCCCAACATTTAACCCTGTCAAGCGGCAGCTCTTGCAACCGCCGCTATTTGGCCACACGCCTTCGTGAAATCATTTCTCGTCAGCCAGTAAGGCTGAAGCGCTTCAGACGATCGGCGGGATGTCAGAGGGACTTCCCGGATTCCTGAAGCGGCCTGAGAAACCAGGTTCACGATGGACGCCGAGACGATCATCACGCCGCACATGCCGAGTCGCCCCGGGGCGACCAGCCGGCATTTGCCGTGGGCGTCGATGTCGTCGGTGACGCATTCCTTCGCGATCGGACACGAACCGGTGTCCGAACTTGTCGAAATCTTCAAAAAGACTCCGTTTGTCTCCGGTTTGCACTCAGTCAGCCGTGATGTGGTCAAAGACATCGCCGAAATTGGCAGCATCCCGTTGCTGACAATGACAACGCTCGATCACCACCTCCCGCAAGTGTCAGGCTTGGCGGGCAGGATGATCGCGGAGAGTTCGACGGCCGTGAAGTCACATTCCCACCAGGACGTTTTTCGTTCTGCCGACGCAAGGGCCGCTGCATGCGCCGATGTCGTCGGATCGACAGGGAATCAGGCCAAGAGTCCGGATTGGGCGGTGCCGGTTGGCGCGGGAATTTCTAACGGAAAGTTGACTGCTGGCGGTGGGGCTGGGCGCACGTCCGAAAGGGCAGGTTGCGCGACCAACCATGGGTCAGGGACGCACCGGATTTTCGCCAACCGGACTTTCGCCAAGACAAATCGAATTGCCATTGCTGACGCTCTGTGCCTTCCGGCCGGCGTCGTCGAGAAACAGTGTTATGCGGATCATTGAACGTATCGTTGCTGTCGCGTTGGCGTGGAGCGCTGCCGTTCTGGTCGGGCCCGCTTTTGCGTTTGACGGCTCCCCCGTAGGTGGCAGCGACGCTGCGCCGGCTCTGGTGCCGGTTGTGCCTGGTTCGCCCGCTGCGATCGCCAAGAAGCCGGCCGCGAAGGCCGATCCGTCCTTCACCGCTCTGCAATATGCCGCCGAGGGCGGCCATCCGATCGCCCAGTGGAAGCTCGGTCGCATGTATGCGGACGGCAATGGCGTCGCTCAGGACGATCTGCGCGCCTTCGAATATTTCAGCCGCATCGCCAATGCCCATGCCGAGGATTCGCCCTCGGCGCCGCAGGCTGCGATCGTCGCCAACGCCTTCGTGGCGCTGGGCCGCTATTATCTCGACGGCATCCCGAATTCGAAGATCAAGGCGGACACCGAGCGTGCGCGCGAGATGTTCTCCTATGCCGCGTCCTATTTCGGCAATGCCGACGCGCAGTATGATCTGGCCCGCCTGTATCTGAAGGGCATCGGCATGCCTCGCGACGCCAAATACGGCGTGCGCTGGCTCGGCCTTGCCGCACAGAAGGGCCAGCACCAGGCCCAGGCGCTGCTCGGCCAGATGCTGTTCAATGGCGAAGCGCTGCCGCGCCAGATGGCCCGTGGCCTGATGTGGCTGACGCTCGCCCGCGACAATGCCGGCCCGGAAGACACCTGGATCCGCGACAGCTACGCCAAGGCCATCGCCAAAGCCTCCGAAGACGACCGCGCCATGGCGCTGCAGATGCTCGAGCACTGGGTCCAGGGCAAGCGCGACTGAGGCCTTGCCCCGAATACTGCCCGATCCCTCGCCGCACGCCTACTGATCCTTCGGCGGCATTCGCGGCGGGAGCAGGGGTGTGAAGGACACGGCTTCGCCGGCACTTTGCGGCGCGACGGGGCCGCCGCCGGTCGAGGGATCGCCGCCTGACGTCTCCATGATCGTGCTGGGCGTGATGTATTCCCGGGCGGCATCGAGCAGCCCGCCTTCACCGCTGCCGTAATCGGCTGCGCGCCCGCCTTGCGGATGGCCGGCCGCGATCTCGCTGATGGCCTTGTCGGTTTTCTCTGCGAGCCTGTCGCTGTAGGGAACGCGAAACGCACGCGGGATGCCGCTCGGGCGATTGTCGTCGTCCAGCGTTTCCACCCAGAGATAGATCGCGCCGGGATCGCCGGCCAGTGAATGTGGTTCGACGATCCGCGCCTGCAGCAGCTTGAAGCGGGGCGGCAGCCTGTCGATGCTGGCCCAGCCGAGCAGGCCGCGCAGGCCGATGAAGCTCGCGATATAGAACGCGCTGGTGACGACGACGACCGCCGCCTTGGCACGCCAGCCGAGGCGCGCATAGACGAGGATCGTCAGCAGCAGCGCGCCGATCAGCGCGTAGCCGACCGACAGCGTCAGCACCATGGATTGTTGGCCGTTACTCACGGCGGGGCATCCTCACGCCGGTCTTGGGATCGAGATCGGCGCCATTGGCGCGGGCATTGCGGAAAGTCTCGAGCAGCGACTTGTGGCGCTGCTGGACATCAACGACCTTGCCTTCGGCATCGAGCCAGAACCGCACCGCGGTGCGCTCGTGGCCGGTGTGATCCAGGATCAGCCTGTCGTCGAACACGACCTGCGCCGTCGGATTGAGCTTCTGCACCTTCACCTTGACGGGGACCGGCTGGCCCGTGGTTGCCGCGAAGTGCGAGACATTGACCGTGTATTCGCCGCGCACGATTCCGCGAACCGTGACGATTTCCTCGCGGATCGGCGAGGCGATCTTCTTGCCGTTGACGGTGACGGAATTGTTGGCCCCGCCACGATCATCGCGATCGAGGGTGAGGAAGCCGGCTTCGCGATGCCGATACCAGGCGATATTGCCGATGGGGTCCTGCACGAACAGATCGAAGTCGTCGGGATGACTGTCGGGCCAGTCCATCGTGATGATGAACTCGGCCTTGGAGTCGATCTTGCCGTCCTTGGAGTCCGGTGACACCGCCAGCAGTGCGATAAAGAACAGGAAGGCGATGACCTGCAGCGCCTTGAACAGCATCACGCCGAGCGGATCGAAATTCTCGTCGCGTGGATAGAGGCCGAAATCATCGTTCATGGCGCGCTTCCAGAACCGGCGTGACCCGCGTTTCGGTCAGCATCACGGCATCGGAAAACACCCGCTGGGTGGCGGCATCGAGCATGTAATATTGAATTCTGACGAGGATCGAACCGATCAGCCCGGCCAGCGTCGTATACATGGCCACCGCCATGCCATCGCTCATCAGTCCCATCGACGCGCGCATCGCCGCCTTGTCGGCGGCATCGAGCGTGGCGACCGGCGCCAGCATGATGATGAAGCCGACGATGGTGCCGAGCAGCCCGAGCTTCATCAGCGTGTCGGACGCGAAGGCGCCGAAGCCGTTGGAGCCGCGCAGCCGATCGGCCAGCGCGCGCAGCATCAGTGTCTGGTCGATCCGGCCGCCGCCTTGCGCCTTCGCTTTCGTCACCAGATTGCGGATGTGATCGGTGACCATCCCGTCCGGCAATCGCGGGTGTTCAGATGTGAGCGCCGCCATGCCGTCGGGCGTGCTCAGCAATGCACGGCAGCGCGTCGCGGCTGCGCCTTCACGCGCAATCGCGCGGGTGCGCAGGAAACAGTGACAGCAGGTGACGATGTAGAGCACGCCGATCACGCTGGAAATGTAGGTCCGGTCGGATGCGATCATCAGGTCGATCAGGCCGTATCGCCACAGCAGCACGAGAGCGAAGACGGAGAGCCCGGTAAAGATCATCCAGAGCAGCAGGACGTCGCGTTCCGACGCGACAAGCGCGATATCAGCGATATCCGCGCGGTCGACGGAGGTGTCGATGGATCTCATAGCGCAGCTTCCCGAAACGACATTGCGATCAAGTCAGCCAGTGCGACCTGATTAAACCACAGCGTGTGGTGCTTCGTCCAAGGGATATGGAGGGATATGGCCGGAAGTTTTCAGGAATTATGCTGCATAGCGGTCGTGCGGCGTGGCGCCAGCGACAGCTATGCGCTGCAGCCGCCATCGTCAGGCCGCAGCGACGGGCTGGCGTTCACCTCACCATTTGTAGCGCAGGGTCGCGATCACCTGTCGGCGCAGGCCGTAATAGCAACCGCCGTCCTGACAGAGCGAGAGGTAGGTCTTGTCGAACAGGTTGGTGCCGTTCACCGACAGGTTCAGGCCTTTGAACTGTGGCCCGAGCGCGGCCATGTCGTAGTGCACTGCGGCGTCGAACAATGTGACGGCGGGGATGAAGAACGGTGTCGTCGCGTTCGGCGCGGGCAGGAAGTTCGACGTCGTGCCTGCGGACTCGCCAATATAACGCACGCCGCCGGATATGCCGAAGCCGTCGAGCGGACCGCCGCGGAATGTGTAGTCCGCCCATGCCGATGCGGAATGGGTCGGCATGCCAACCAGACGCTTGCCGAGCTGGGCGGCGTTGTTGCTCTGGGTCACGGTCTGGTCGAGATAGGTGTAGGCGCCGAGAACTGTCAGGCTGCGATTGACCTCGGTCTTGCCCTCGATTTCGATGCCGCGCGATCGCACTTCGCCGGTCTGCACATTGGTGCGGACACCGCCACGGATATGCGTCGGATCGGGATCCGGCGTCAGGACATTCTGTTGGGTCAGGTTGAAATAGGCGATCGTGTAAAGCGACTGTGGGTCAGGCTGATACTTGACGCCGATCTCTTCCTGCTGGCCGCGCGTTGGCAGGAACGGGCTGTTGAAGAAGTCGGTACCCGCGGTCGGCTGGAATGACTCCGTGTACTGGATGTAGGGCGCGACGCCGTTGTCGAATTTGTAGAGCAGTGCGCCGCGCTTGCTGATCGCGGTGTCCATCTTCTCGGTGCCGTTGACGCCGGCGAACAGGTTGTCGGTGCGCGAGTTGGCCTGATCGCGGCGGATGCCGAGCAAGGCGACCCAGCGGTCGAACTTGATCTGGTCCTGCGCATAGATGCCGACCTGATCGAGGCGCTGGCGGTTGTTGCCGGAAATCGCCATCGTGGGCGTGAAACCATAGACGGGATCGAGCGCGTTGATCGGGTTGGCGGTGCCTTGTCGGTTCAGGGCGGTGTCGATGGCATGGCGATAGTCGATGCCGAACAAGGTCGTGTGCTCGAACGGACCATAGACGAATTTGCCTTCGGCCTGGTTGTCGACCGCCAGCGACTTGATCGTTTCATCCGTGGCATAGGCACCGCGGGTGAGGTTGGTCGGGTTGGTCAGGCCGCCATCGGGCGACACCACCGCGAATTTCACATCGCTTTCCAGGTAACGCAGATTTTGCCGGAGCGTCAGGCCGCCGGTGAGGCGGTGCTCGAACTGATATCCGATCGAGCCAAAGGTCCGGTCGGTTTTGTCGAAGCCGGGTTCGCCGGAATAGAAGCTCGTCGGAATGAACCGGCCCTGATACGGAAACAGCGTGCCGATGCCGCGCGGCGGAAGCTGATTGTAGAAGCCGGCCTTGGGATCGCGCTGATAGACGCCCTGGATGGTCAGGGTGATGTCGTTGGTGGGGCGCCATGTCAGCGAAGGCGCGATCGACACGCGCTGGTAGCCGGTGTGATCAACCTGGCTGCCGACATCGTAACCCGATGCGGTCAGGCGGTAGAGAAACTCCTTGTTCTTGTCGAGCGGGCCGCTGAGATCGACGCCGCTCTGGATACGGCCGTAGCTGCCGGTGGAGACGAACATCTCGTGATAGGGCTCGGATGTCGGCCGCTTGCTCACCATGTTGATGACGCCGCCCGGCGTGGCCTGCCCGTAGAGGATAGAGGCGGGGCCATGCAGCACTTCGATGCGCTCGAGATTGAACGGCTCGGTGATCGCGTAGCTGAAGATGCCGAAATTCACGAGGCGCAGGCCGTCCAGATACTGGTCGGCGAGAAAGCCGCGGATATAGACGCCGTCGGTGCGGGCGTCGGCGCCGGCGACCTCGGCACGCGTACCCGATGTGTAGCGCACCGCCTGCGAGACGTTCTGTGCCGCTTGCGCCTGGATCTGGTCCTGCGTCACCACCGAGATCGCCTGCGGTGTCTCGATCAGCGCCGTGTCCGTCTTGGTGCCGGTGCCGCTGCGGGTCGCCACAAAACCATCCACATGGCCCAGGCCGTTTCCCTGGCACGCGGCGCTGATGCCGGAGCCTGCTGTGCCGGCTGGCTCGGCGACCGCGCAGTAATGCTTCGCGCGCGCCGTGCCCCGGCGTTGCGGCGGGGGCTCATGGCGCGGCGCGTGGTCGGTGCTTGCGGCGCATCGACGGTGACCGCCGGGAGTGTCGACTGCGCATGCGCGCCGGTGGTGATGTCTGCTGACAGAACGAGAAGACTTGCCGCGCCGAGCCAAGCGGCGTGTGTCAAGGTCCTGATGCCGATAATCACGATATCGCCCCCGTTAACGATGCAGATTGTCATCATCTGCCGGAGCTTTCGTGATCTACAACTTTAGCGTCCACAATCGTTCGGGACTTAGAATAGATTGAGAAATGTCAACCGTTGGCCGCGTGTGTCAAAATTAGCGCAGAGTGAGGGACGCGCGGTCAGGCCGGCCTATAGAGCGAGGCGGTCCCGACCGTCGGCTCACGCCACCTCCAGATCGAGATCGACCCAGACCGGTACGTGGTCGCTCGGCTTCTCCCAGGCGCGGACATATTTGTCGATGCCGACATCGACGAGCCTGTCGCTGGCCTGCGGCGACAGCAGCAGGTGGTCGATGCGGATGCCCCAGTTCTTCTGCCAGGCGCCGGCCTGATAGTCCCAGAACGTGTACTGGCCGGCGTCATCGGTGACGGCGCGCAGCGCGTCGGTCATGCCGAGGCCGAGCAAGGCCTGGAAGCTCTCGCGGGTCTCGGGCTTGAACAGCGCATCATTGGCCCAGGCCGCGGGATTGTGGACGTCGCGGGCATGCGGGATCACGTTGAAGTCGCCGGCAAGGATCAGCGGTTCTTCGGTCTTCAGGCGCAGCTTGGTGAATTCGCGCAGCCGCTCCATCCAGCGCAGCTTGTAGGGATACTTCTCGGTGTCCACCGGATTGCCGTTCGGCAGATACAGGCACGCGACCCGCACCACGCCCGATTTCAGCGACACCACGCCCTCGATGAACCTGGCATGCTCGTCCAGGTCGTCGCCGGCGAGGCGCGGCGTGGCTTCGTCGAGCGGATATTTGGACAGCAGGGCGACGCCGTTAAAGGTCTTCTGGCCGTGGGTGACGACATTGTAGCCGAGCGCCTCGATGGGCTCGCGCGGGAACGCGTCGTCCATGCATTTGATTTCCTGCAGGCAGACGATGTCCGGCCGGCATTCCTTGAGCCAGGTGAGCAGGTGGTCGAGCCGCTGACGGACCGAATTCACATTCCAGGTGGCAATTCTCATGGGCGCGAATTCCGGTAACAATGGTGGCAATATTGCGTCGGTGCGGCATATCATCCCCGGCGGCGGCATGATACGCTTTAAGCCTAAAGCGCACAGGTGCCGAAACAATCAGGCACGGGCGGGCAGGGGGGCGACACCCGAGCTGCGACCCGAAGGCTGTTCCAAGTGACGTTCCAGGTGACGAAGACCATATGAACAAACGCACATTGATCGCTCTCGTCGTCCTGGGTGGCGTCGCCGTCGCCGGCTATGCCACGCGGTCCTCCTGGATGGGGGGCGAGAAGGCCCAAACTCAGCCGCGCACCCGGATCGTGGCCGTCGAGCTCGCCAACGCCGAGCGCAAGCCGGTGCCGGTGGATGTGGATGCCATCGGGATGGTGACGCCGATCTCTTCGGTGGCGCTGAAGTCCCGGCTGGAAACCACCATCATCTCCGTCCACTTCCAGGACGGCGCCAAGGTCAATGAAGGCGACCTCCTCTTCACCCTTGATTCGCGCCAGATCGACGCCCAGATCGAGCAGGCCGAAGGCACGCTGGCCCGCGACCAGGCCCAGCTCGCCGGTGCCGAGCGCGACGTCCGCCGCTTCGCCGACCTGATCGGGAAGGGCGCGACCACCCAGGTCAGCCTCGACAACGCCAAGACCCAGACCGACATCCTGGCCGGCACCATCAAGGCCGACCAGTCGATGCTCGACAATCTGAAGGTCCAGAAGAGCTTCACCATCATCAAGGCGCCGTTCTCCGGGCGGATCAGCGCCGCCAATGTGAAGGTCGGCAATTTCGTGCGCCCGGCCGACACCGCGCCGCTCGCCACCATCAACCAGATGGCGCCGGTCTATGTGACCTTCACGATCCCGCAGCGCCTGCTCGCCGATCTGCGCGACGCCATGGCCGCCGGTACCACCAAGGTGGTCGCGACGATCCCGAACAGCGAGCGTTCGGAGAGCGGCAAGGTCGCCATGATCGAGAACACGGTGGATTCCACCACCGGCATGGTCACGGTCCGCGGCATCATGGACAACACCAGCGAGATCCTGTGGCCGGGCACGCTGGTGCAGACCAAGCTCATCATTCGCGTCGAGGACGGCGTCACGGTGCCGACGGTGGCCGTGCAGCGCAGCCAGACCGGGAACTTCGTTTTCGTGGTGAAGGACGGCAAGGCGCAGATCCAGCCGGTCGAGGTCGATCGCACCTTCCAGGGCCAGTCGGTGATCACCACCGGCCTGTCGGGCAATGAGGAGGTGGTGGTGGACGGTCAGCTGCTGCTGACCCAGGGCACCCAGGTCGAAGCGCGCAAACGCAAGGCCGGGGCGTAAGCCATGACCCTCTCGGAGATCTGCATCCGTCGCCCTGTGATGACCACGCTCATCACGGCGACGATCATCGCGTTCGGCATTTTCGGTTTCCGCCTGCTGCCGGTCTCGGCGCTGCCGAAAGTGGACTTCCCGACCATCGCCGTCACCGCGACTCTGCCGGGCGCCAGCGCCGACACCATGGCCGCGTCGGTCGCGGGCGTCATCGAACGCCAGCTCTCCACCATTGCCGGCATCTCGTCGATGTCGTCGTCGTCGTCGCAAGGCACGACGCAGATCACCATCCAGTTCGATCTCAACCGCAGCATCGACGCCGCAGCCCTCGACGTGCAGACCGCGCTGACCATCGCGCAGCGGCGTCTGCCGATCGAGATGACGATCCCGCCTAGCTTCCGAAAAGTAAATCCGGGTGACTTCCCGATCCTGTTCATCGCGCTGTCGTCGTCCACGCTGCCGCTCTCGGCGGTGAACGAATTCGGCGACATCACCATCGGGCAGGCGCTGTCGCAAATTCCCGGCGTCGCGCAGGTGCTGATCTACGGGACGCAGAAATTCGCCATCCGCGTCCAGGCCGATCCGGAGGCTGCGGCCGCGCGTGGCCTGTCGCTCGAAGACATCCGCACCGCCGTGTCGCGTGCCAATTCCTCGACGCCGGTCGGAACCCTCAACGGCCCCAAGCAGGACATTTCGCTACAGGCCTCCGGCCAGATGACCAAGGCCGCCGATTACAGCCAGATCGTCGTCGCCTGGCGCAACGGTTCGCCGGTGAAGCTAAACGAAGTCGCCAAGATCTATGACGCCGTCGAGAACGACAAGGTCGGCACCTGGCTGAACGGCGAACGCGCCATCGTGCTGGCGATCCAGAAACAGCCCGATGCCAACACCGTCGCGGTGGTGGATGCCGTGCGCGAGCGGCTGCCGTCGCTGCGCGCGCAGATCCCGGCCTCGGTCGAGGTCAATATGATGATGGACCGCTCGGTCTCGGTGCGCGAGGCCGTCGCCGACGTCGAGGAAACGCTGGTGATCGCCGTGGTGCTGGTGATCATCGTCATCTTCCTGTTCCTGCGCTCGGCTTCGGCCACCTTCATTCCCGCGCTGGCTGTGCCGATCTCGATCCTCGGCACCTGCGCCGTCATGTATATGCTGGACTACTCCATCAACAACATGACGCTGCTGGCGATGACGCTGTCCGTCGGCTTCGTGGTCGACGACGCCATCGTGATGCTGGAAAACATCGTCCGCCACATCGAGCGCGGCATGCAGCCTTTCGAGGCCGCATTGAAGGGCGCGCGCGAAATCGGCTTCACGATCATCTCGATCACCTTCTCGCTGATTGCCGTGTTCATCCCGGTGCTGCTGATGGGCGGCATCGTCGGCCGTGTGTTCCGCGAATTCGCAGTGACGATCTCGGTCGCCATCGTCGTCTCCGGCTTCGTGTCGCTGACGCTGACGCCGATGCTGTGCGCGCGCGTGCTGCGGGCGCATGATCCCAATCACAAAGAGAACGTCGTCCTGCGCCTGTTCGAGCGCATGTTCGCGGCCTGGCTGCGCGCCTATGAATGGTCGCTGGACCGCGTACTCGCCTACAAGGCCGTCATGCTGCTGGTGACGCTCGCGACACTGGGCGGCACCGTCTATCTCTACATGATCGTGCCGAAGGGCTTCTTCCCGCAGGAAGACACCGGCTTCCTTACCGGCATCACCGAGGCCGCCACCGACACCTCGTTCGAAGCCATGAAGGCGCGGCAGGCCGCACTGGTCGATGTGCTGAAATCCGATCCGGCGGTTGAATATATCAACTCCACCGTCGGCTCCGGCGGTCCCAATGCAACGGCCAATTACGGCCGCCTGTTTGTGGCGCTGAAGCCGAAGAAGCAGCGCGAGGCGGCGCCGGTCGTGATGGCACGTCTGCGCCAGAAGGCGACGGCGGTGCCGGGCCTGCAGGCCTTCTTCCAGAGCATCCAGAACCTGAATATCGGCGGCCGACCGTCGAAGAGCCAGTATCAATATGTCCTGCAGAGCAGCGACACCGAGCAGCTCTATCGGCTGGCGCCCGAGATGCGCGAGGCGATCTCGAAAGTGCCGGGCCTGCTCGACGTGACCACGGACCTCTACATCAAGAACCCGCAGATGACGGTCGATATCGACCGCGAGAAGGCAGCGGTCTACGGCATCACCGTTGATCAGGTCCGCAACCAGCTCTACAACGCCTTCGGTGCGCGGCAGATCGGCACGATCTATACGCCGACCAATGACTATCAGATCATCCTGGAGGCGCAGCCGCAGTTCCGCGTCGATCCCAGCGATCTCTCCAAGCTCTATATGAAGACCTCGGCCAACCAGACCATTCCGCTGTCGGCGGTGGCGAAACTGGTGCCGACGGTGGGCCCGCTGCAGATCAACCATCAGGGCCAGCAGCCCGCGGTGACGATCTCGTTCAACCTGCAGCCCGGCTATTCGCTGGGCTATGCGGTGGACCAGATCACGAAGATCGAAAGCGACAGTAAGCTCCCGGTGACGATTGCGACGGGCTTCTCGGGCACCGCGCAGGTGTTCCAGGACAGTTTGCGCGGGCAGGGCGTGCTGATCCTCGCCGCCGTGTTCGCGGCCTTCGTGATCCTCGGCATTCTCTATGAGAGCTTCATCCATCCGATCACGATCATTTCCGGCCTGCCATCGGCGGGCATCGGCGCCATCCTGACGCTGATGCTGTTCAAGATGGAAATGTCGGTCATCGCCATGATCGGCATCGTGATGCTGGTCGGCATCGTGAAGAAGAACGCCATCATGATGGTGGACTTCGCGCTGGAGCGCCGCCGTGTCGGTCTCTCCGCGGAACACGCCATCCGTGAAGCCGCGCTGCTGCGTTTCCGCCCGATCATGATGACCACTTTCGCGGCGATCTTCGGCACGCTGCCCATCGCCATCGGTGCCGGCGCCGGCGCCGAACTGCGCCAGCCGCTCGGCGTCGCCGTGGTCGGTGGCCTCTGTCTGTCGCAGCTCCTGACGCTCTACATCACGCCGGTGATCTACATCTATCTCGACCGCATCGATCGCAAGTTGAAGCGCAAGCTGCAGCCGCAGATCGAGGACGACGAGATCGACGGCCGCCCGCGGGTCGTTGCGGCGGAGTGATGTCGTAGCCTGGATGAAGCGAAGCGAAATCCAGGGACAGCAGAACAAATCGAGACGTCGGTCCCCGGATTGCGCTGCGCTCCATCCGGGCTACGCAGGAGCATCACATGTCGATCAAGGCCCTTTGCGCTGCAGTCGCTCTCGTTACTTGCGTCGTCGCCGCACGCGCCGATGACCGCATCGAAATCTTCGACGCCCACATGCACTACAACTGGGAGCCGAAACCCTATTACCAGCCTGACGAGGTGCTGGAGGTTTTCAAGCGCAACCGCGTCACCGGCATCCTCGCAACCTCCCGCCCGAACACCGGCACCCATGTGCTGATGGACAAGCAGGCGGACGGCAAGGCCAGCGGTTTGCAGGTGGTGCCGTTCATCCGGCCGTATCGCATTCGCGCCGATATCGGGTCGTGGTTCAACGATTCCGTGATCTTCGATCTCGTGCAGGACGAATACAAGCGCGGCTATTATCGCGGCGTCGGCGAATTCCATCTCACCGGCAAGGCCGCCGATACGGAGATGGTGAAGAAGACCGTCGACTTCGCCGTCGAGAAGAATCTCTATCTGCACGCGCATGCCGATGCCGAGGCCGTCGAGATCCTGATGCGCCACAATCCGAAGGCACAGATCATCTGGGCGCATACGGGCTTCAGCCTCGGCCCCGATCGCGTCGCCGCGATGCTGCAAAAATATCCGAAACTGTGGGGCGAACTGTCCTATCGTAGCGGCATCGTCGACGGATCAGGCAAACTGACGCCGGAATGGCGAAAACTGTTCGAGACCTATCCGGATCGCTTCCTGGTCGGCTCCGACACCTGGGTGCCGGAACGCTGGGCGAGCTATGACGACATCATGGCCGGCTACCGCGCCTGGCTCGCGCAGCTTCCGCCCGTGATCGCGAAGAAGATCGCCCACGGCAATGCGCGGGCGTTGTTTGCGGAGAAGTAGGGGCGGGGGTTGGTGGGTTGATACGCGGGCGCCGGTGGTTTCCCTCCCGGAGCGAAGCGAATGGGGAGGGGGGCGCGTAGCGCCGGGTGGGGTGTCTCCCCACGTGACGTCGGCGTTTGTGGCAGCACCCCACCCGTCTCGAAGCTCGCTGAACGCTCGCTTCTCACCACCCTCCCAGTCGCTGCGCTCCGGGGAGGGAAAAGAAGGCGCCGCTGCGCGGCTTGGGAGAGGGAGAAGACAACAGAAGCGCACTCGCGCCACTAACGCCGTTATCGAAACCGGAACAGCGCTGACGCTCAGATCGAAAAACTCGTCCCGCAGCCACACGATGCCGTCGCGTTCGGGTTGACCACGCGGAACGAGGCGCCGATGAGGTCGTCGACGAAATCGAGTTCGGAGCCGGCGAGAAACGGTGCCGATGCGGGATCGACGAGCACCACGGCGGTGTCGCGCTCGATCACCACGTCGTCTTCCGCCTTGGCGCGTTCGACGTCGAACTTGTACTGGAAGCCGGAGCAGCCGCCGCCTTCGACGGAGACGCGTAACATCGCGCCGTCACCTTCGGCCTTTAGAATCTCGCCGATCCGGCGCGCAGCGCTGGCGCTGACGGTGAGGGGGGCGTCGATCGTGGCAGTGTCGGTCATGTCTGGCTCCGCCGGAGGGATTCGGACTATTTGAATCTCCCGCGCCCCATAGTTAAGTGCGGCAGCCCCCGGAATCAATTGGATCAAGGATAAACAGCCGTGTCGGTCGGAATGGCAGCTCCCCGCGCTCCTTATGCCTGTGATTCCGAGCGCAGCCGCGGCCGGTTGTTCCCGGAAGCGCCGAGCCGGACCCGCAGCGCATTCCGCCGGGACTGCGACCGGGTGATCCATTCCACCGCGTTCCGCCGGCTGAAGCACAAGACCCAGGTCTTCGTGTTCCACGAGGGTGATCATTACCGCACACGCCTGACGCATACGCTGGAGGTCGCCCAGATCGCCCGCGCCGTGGCGCGGCAGCTCGGCCTCGACGAGGACCTCACCGAAACGCTGGCGCTGGCGCATGATCTCGGCCATCCGCCATTCGGCCACGCCGGCGAACGCGCGCTGGATGCCTGTCTCGAGGCCCATGGAGGCTTCGACCACAATGCGCAGGCGCTGCATGTGGTCACCGCGCTGGAGCACCGCTATCCCGATTTCGACGGCCTCAACCTGACCTGGGAATCCCTCGAAGGCATCGTCAAGCACAACGGCCCGCTGACGACGCCGAATGGCACGCCGCTCGACCGCTACGCGCAGCACGGCCTGCCGCTCGGCATCACCGCGTTCAATGCCCGGTTCGACCTCGAACTCGGCAGCTATGCCTCGCTGGAAGCGCAGGCGGCGGCGATCGCCGACGATATCGCCTATGACGCCCACGATATCGACGATGGCCTGCGCGCGGGCCTGTTCAGCATCGACGACCTCACGGCGATCCCGCTGGTGGCCGGTGTCGTCGCCGATATCGATGCGCGCTATCCCGGCCTCGATCAGGATCGCCGCGGCGCGGAGCTGGTGCGCGAGCTGATCTCCTATCTGATCGGCTCCGTGGTGAGCGAGGCGCAGCGGCGGCTGGACGAGGTGAGGCCGCGCTCGGCCGAGGAGGTCCGGCATTGCGGCCGGCAGCTCATCGCCTTCTCCGCGGAAGCTGCCGAGGCCGAGCGTGCCGTCAAAGCCTTCCTCTGGACCGGTATGTATCGCCATCCGCGCGTCATGCGGGTGATGGTCGAGGCCGAGTGCCTGGTCGCCGACCTGTTCTCGCGCTACATGCGCCAACCCGACGACCTGCCGCCGGACTGGCAGGCCGGCGCGACCGCCAAGGCGGAATCGGAGGCCGAGCAGGCCCGCCGGATCGGTAATTTTATCGCCGGGATGACCGACCGTTTCGCCATCACCGAGCATGTCCGGCTCTTTGACTCGACCCCGGAATTGCGTTGAATCAGTAAGTCTCTGCTTTTATTGTGAAATATTCGGGTTTGCGCGCCGCCGTTTGGCTGCGTGCAAACCGCGCCCAAAATGCTAATCAGCGCACAAATCCATGCCGGGTGAGTCCGGCTCAGCCCGGTTCCTGTACCTAATGACCACTTCCGCTCCGACGCCGCATCTGTTCGCCAATGTGCTCGCCCGCGTGCATGCGATCTGCAACGACCTGATCACCGACGGCGTGCTGCCTGCCGGCATCGATCTGTCGCGTATCGTCGTCGAGCCAACCAAGGATGCATCCCACGGCGACATGGCGAGCAATGCCGCGATGGTGCTGGCCAAGGAGGCCAAGGCCAAGCCGCGCGATCTCGCGGACGCGATCGCCGCCAAATTGCGCGCCGATGACCTCATCACGTCTGTCGATGTCGCCGGTCCCGGCTTCATCAATCTGACGCTGAAGACCACGGTCTGGGCCGACGCGCTGCGTGCCGTTTTGCGCGACGGCGATTCCTATGGCCGCAGCGCCATCGGTGGCGGCGAGAAGGTCAATGTCGAGTATGTCTCGGCCAATCCGACCGGTCCGATGCATGTCGGCCATTGCCGCGGCGCGGTGTTTGGCGATGCGCTGGCGAGCTTGCTGGACATCGCGGGATTTGGGGTCACCCGCGAATATTACATCAATGATGCCGGCGCCCAGGTGGATGTGCTCGGCCGCTCGGCATTCCTTCGCTATCGCGAAGCGCTGGGCGAGGCGATCGGCGAAATCCCGGAAGGCCTGTATCCCGGCGACTATCTGCAGCCGGTCGGGCAGGCGCTGGCTGCGGAGCATGGCGCTGCGCTGAAGGATATGCCGGAAGAGCAGTGGCTGCCGATCACGCGTGCCAAGGCTATCGACATGATGATGGAGATGATCAAGGGCGATCTCGCAGCCCTGAACATCAGCCACGAAATGTTCTTCTCGGAGCGTTCGCTGATCACGGGCGCGACCGATCAGGTCGGGGCGACCATCGATTTCCTGCGCGCCAAGGGCGACGTCTATGAGGGCCGCCTGCCGCCGCCGAAGGGCAAGCCAATCGACGACTACGAGGATCGCGAGCAGACCCTGTTCCGCGCCACCGCCTACGGCGACGACGTCGACCGCCCGCTTTTGAAGTCGAATGGCGGCTACACCTATTTTGCCTCCGACATCGCCTATCACAAGACCAAGGTCGATCGCGGCTTCCGCAGCATGGTGGACGTCTGGGGCGCCGATCACGGCGGCTATATCAAGCGCGTGCAGGCGGCGATCAAGGCGGTCACCGACGGCAAGGGCGATCTGGATGTGAAGATCGTCCAGCTGGTCAAGCTGCTGCGCAATGGCGAGCCGGTGAAGATGTCGAAGCGCTCCGGCGATTTCGTCACCTTGCGCGAAGTCGTGGACGAGGTCGGCTCCGACGCCGTCCGCTTCATGATGCTGTTCCGGAAGAACGACGCCGTGCTGGATTTCGACCTCGCCAAGGTCATCGAGCAGTCCAAGGACAATCCGGTTTTCTATGTGCAGTACGGTCACGCCCGCGGCCATTCGATCTTCCGCAATGCGCGGGAGCAGATGCCGGAGGTCGCCGACCTGCCTCTGGAAAGCGCGGCGCGGACTGCCTACCTCAAGGATGCGGCAATGGAGCGGCTGGACGATCCGGCCGAGCTGAGCCTGCTGCGGCAGCTCGCTTTGTATCCGCGGATGATCGAAGCGGCGGCCACGGCGCATGAGCCGCACCGGATCGCTTTCTACCTCTACGACCTGGCCAGCGCCTTCCATGCGCACTGGACCCAGGGGCGCGATGCGCCTCATTTACGCTTCATTATCACTAATGATGCAGAACTTACTAAAGCACGTCTGGCACTCGTGCAGAGCATCGTTTCCGTTCTTAGGTCAGGACTAGCCGTTCTCGGCGTCTCCGCTCCGAATGAGATGCGTTAGTAGTTGAGTAATAAATTGGGAATGGTCGCGGCATGGGGGTGTGTCGCGGTCAATGACAGGCAGCAATCTCGTCCGGTCGGCGAGGTGGCGGCTTTCCCGCAGGGGATGTGACATCACCATGGCCAATCAATACCAGAACCGATCTTACCCCGCAGGCGCCGGTTACAATGACCAGCGCTCGCAAGGCGAGGGTGATCCCTTGGCAGAACTGGCGCGCCTGATCGGTCAGACCGATCCGTTCGCTGCGCCCGCCCGTCCGTCGGCAGCCCAGACGCAGCGTCGTGCCGAGCCAGCGCCCGCCTATCACGACGAGCCGGAAGAGCCGTTCGAGACTGCGCCGACCCCGCCGCCGTGGATGCAGCGCGTCGCCGCGCAGCGTGCCGCTCAGCCGGTCGAGCCGGAGCCGCAGCATTACAGCCAGCCGCGGCCTGAGCCGGAATTCGATTTCCAGCAGCAGTATGAACAGGGTCCGCAACCCGATACGCAGGCTTATGCCGCAAGCGGATACGCTCCGCAGGGCTATGCAGCCCATGAGCCGCAGGCTCATGCTGGCTACGATGCCTATGGTCATCCGCAGCAGGCGCATGCTTACGAGACGCAGGCTCATCAGCCCGATCCGAACCGTTACGACGATGCACTGTATGGCCAGCCCGATCACGGGCAGCAGGTCTATCAGCAGGATCAGTATCAGGACGATCCCTATGGCTATCCGCAGGGGATTATGCGGACGAGGAGCCGGCGCCGAAGCGTCGCAGCGGCATGAAGACCGTTGCCGCGGTGCTTGCGCTCGCCATCGTCGGTACTGGCGGCGCGTTCGCTTATCGGACCTTTGTCGGCCCAACCCGCAGCGGCGAGCCGCCGGTGATCAAGGCAGAGCCCGGCCCGAACAAGATCATTCCGCCGTCGGCAACCGCCGCCAGCGACAGCGGCAAGCAACTCGACCGTCTGGCCAGTGGCCAGGAGCGCCTGGTGCCCCGCGAGGAAACGCCTGTGAACGTGCAGGATGCCACCAAGGCCGGCGGCCCGCGCGTGGTGTTCCCGCCACTGAACCAGAATAACAATCCGCCGACCACCGCGAGTGTCTCGCCGGCAAACAAGCCGATGGTCGCAAACAATGCCGTTAATGGCGACGAGCCACGCCGGGTCCGCACTTTGGCGGTCCGCGGTGATCAGATGGACGCGGCCGCGGTTCCGGCGGCACGCGCAGCTCCTGGCCGGCCGACCACGCCGGCTGCGATGCCGGCCGTCAATTCCAATGCCTCGGCCAACGCGCCGATGCAGCTGTCGCCCCAGCCGGCTCCGGCCGCGCCTGCGACCCGCTCGGCGTCGCTGAACGCTGCCCCGCAGGATGTCGCCCCGGCGTCAACCGGCGGCTATGTGGTCCAGATCTCGTCGCAGCGCAGCGATGCTGATGCCCGTGCCTCGTTCAAGGCGCTGCAGGGCAAATACCCCTCGGTGCTCGGTTCCCGCTCGGCCGTGATCAAGAAGGCTGATCTCGGCGACAAGGGAACATATTACCGGGCCATGGTCGGCCCGTTCGGTTCCGCGGATGAAGCGCTCCAGTTCCGCAAGAATCTGGAAGCTGCCGGTGGACCGCAGGGAATAGTCCAAAGGAATTAACGGCGCTTTCCTTGACCCTGCGTGGTGATGGGGCCTAATCGGCCCCATGAGCACCCGCGCTTTCATCACCGGAATATCCGGCCTCGAATTGACCGCTGACGAGCGCGCCTTTTTGCGCGCCGAGCGTCCGTGGGGCTTCATTCTTTTCAAACGTAACATCGATAATCCGGCCCAAGTTGCTGCGCTGGTTGAAGAATTGCGTGAGACGACAGGCGATCTCGGGGCGCCGGTCCTGATCGATCAGGAAGGTGGCCGGGTTCAGCGCCTTGGTCCGCCGCATTGGCCCGTTTATCCGCCGGGGGCGGTCTTCAGCGCGCTCTACGATATCCAGCCGGATCTGGGCCTCCGCGCTGCCTGGCTGAGCTCACGGCTCATTGCTGCCGATCTGATCGATCTCGGGATCACCGTGGACTGCCTGCCACTGGCGGATGTGCCAGTGGAGGGTGCCGACGCCGTGATCGGCAATCGCGCCTATGGCACGACGCCGGCCAAGGTGGCGGCCATTGCGCGGGCCGTGACCGATGGTCTGGCGGATGGCGGCGTGCTGCCGGTGCTCAAGCATATTCCGGGTCACGGCCGCGCCAATGCCGACAGTCATCACAAGTTGCCAATCGTAGATAGCTCGAAGAGTGAGCTTGAAGCCTCTGATTTTGAAGCGTTTCGTCCGCTTGCCGACCTGCCGATGGCGATGACTGCACATGTTGTGTTTAACGCCCTGGATGCCACTCAGCCGGCCACGACTTCTGCGACAATCATCAATGAAGTGATTCGCGGCAGTATCGGTTTCCAGGGTTTGTTGATGAGTGATGACGTGTCCATGAATGCTCTGGCGGGATCGATCGCCGAGCGAACCCGCGCCATCGTGAGCGCCGGCTGCGACGTCGTCTTGCACTGCAACGGCCAGCTGGACGAGATGCGCGCAGTCGCCGCCGAGACCCCGCTGCTCAAAGGCAAAGCCGACGAGCGTGCCCGGGCTGCCATCGCCGCGCGTCAGCAGCCAAAGCCGTTCGACCGCGTGGCGGGGCGTGCGGAACTCGACCAACTGATTGCACGGACGGGAGCCAGCGCATGAGCGCCGAAATTCTGTCGTTTGAAACCGGACGTCCGACGGAAATCGTCACCAATGACGAGCCAGCACTGGTCATCGACGTCGAGGGTTATGAAGGCCCGCTCGACCTGTTGCTGACGCTTGCGCGCCAGCAGAAGGTCGATCTGCACAAGATTTCGATCCTGGCGCTGGCCGACCAATATCTGTTGTTCATCGAGGAAGCGCGAAAGATCCGGCTGGAACTCGCGGCCGACTATCTGGTCATGGCGGCTTGGCTGGCCTTCCTGAAGTCGCGCCTGTTGTTGCCGGAACAGACGACCCAGGAAGAGGGCCCGAGCGCCGAGGATATGGCGACCGCGCTGGCCAACCGGCTGCGCCGCCTCGAAGCGATCCGGAGCGCGGCCGACCAACTGATGGCCCGGCCGCAGCTCGGCCGTGACACGTTTCCGCGTGGGGCGCCTGAGCAGATCGCCGAAATCAAGCAGCAGAAGTTCACCGCGACGCTGTACGATCTGCTGTCGGCCTATGCGACCCAGCGTCAGGCCCGCGTGTTGACCCGCGTCCATCTCGCCAAGCGCACCGTCTGGTCGCTGAGCGAGGCCCGCGCCTCACTGGAGCGGCTCATCGGCATGGCCGAGGACTGGAGTCGTCTGGACGAATATTTGCTGGCCTATGTGCCCGATCCGCAGCAACGCGCCACCGTAATGGCGTCGAGCTTTGCGGCGGCGCTGGAGCTTGTCCGCGAGGGCACGCTCGATCTCAGCCAGAGCGAAGCATTTGCACCCCTGTATTTCCGCAAGCATGTGGGCCCTCCGCCCGTGCCTGTGGCGCCGGTCGTTCCGGCTGAGTAAGTGAGAGAAGGAGATCCGGACATGGCCAGTGTCGCGAAGAAACATATCGACGCTGTCGAGGATCAGGTTGAGGACATGCCGCAGGCCGAGGCCGCGCAGCAGTACGAAGCCGCGCATCAGCACGACGACGAGCCATCCGACGTGATTGCCGCGCAGTCGGAGGTCGTCGCCGAGCAGGACGAATCCGCGCAGGCCGACGAGCCCGAAGTGAAAGATGACAGCATGCAGCAGGCTGGGTCCGTGATGTTGGCTGAAGTCGCTGCGGAGGACGAGCCGGAGGTCGCGGCGCGCCCCGAAGAGATGCGCATTCTCGAAGCCCTGCTGTTCGCCTCCACCGAGCCGCTCGACCAGTCCGCGCTGGCCAAGCGCATGCCCGAAGGCGTGAACGTCAAGAAAGCACTGGAAGCGCTGCAGGCGGATTACGCCATGCGCGGGATCAATCTGGTGCGCATCGCCAACAAATGGACCTTCCGTACCGCCGGCGATCTCGCCTGGCTGATGACCCGCGAGACCAGCGAGACCAAGAAGCTGTCGCGCGCCGCCGTCGAGGTGCTGGCGATCGTGGCCTATCACCAGCCGGTGACCCGCGCCGAGATCGAAGACATCCGCGGCGTCGTGACCTCCAAGGGCACGCTCGACGTCTTGCTGGAAACTGGATGGATCAAGCCGCGCGGCCGCCGCAAGACACCGGGCCGTCCGCTGACCTTCGGCACCACCGATACATTCCTGTCCCAGTTCGGCCTTGAAGCGCTCGGCGATCTGCCGGGTCTCGAAGAGCTGAAGGGCACGGGCCTGCTCGATTCGCGCCTGCCGGCCGGCTTCAGCGTGCCCAATCCGTCCGACGATCCGCAGCTCCGCGAGGACGAGGATCCGCTGGAGGATAGCGAGCTTCACCTGTCGCTTTCCGAGCCCGATCCGGAGTTCCCGGAAGCGCAGGGCGAGCAGGCCGAAACGGCGTCTGACGATGAGGCAAAAGCAGAAGTCATTGGCTTTGCGGATTTGGCGGGGACAGACGCTGCAGCAGGCGATATCGACGATCTGACCGACGCTGAAGAAGCCGAAGCGCCGGCACTCGGCGTCGTCGAGATCGACGAAGACGACGCGGACGACAGCGAAGACGCGGAAGACGTCGCCGAAACGGGGCAGGCCGAGACCGAAACTGCGGAACTCGACGCCGACGAGGCGGATGAGGACGATTTCGACGACGAAGACGACCTCGACGAGGACGACGAGGACGAGGAAATCGACGCCGATGGCTCGGACGAGGGGGCTTCGGAGGACGAGGCGCCGAAGTCGGACGAGGATGACGATCAGCACCGCTGATGCGACATTAACGCTCGCGACGTTACGACTTGTCCATGCGCGATTCCGCGGTGGTTAAGTCCTTGTTTTTGACGAACCCGCGGCCTACGTTCCGGTTAAATCAGGCCGGTACGCCGGCTCCGTGTTTGGAGGGTTAGCAGGATGGGTTCTCTCAGCATTTGGCACTGGATCGTGGTGATCGCGGTGGTCCTGCTGTTGTTCGGTCGCGGCAAGATCTCCGATCTCATGGGTGACGTCGCGCAGGGCATCAAGGCATTCAAGAAGGGCATGGCGGACGACGACAAGCCGGCCGAGAAGCCCGCTGATCCGAACAAGACCATCGATCAGGCTCCCTCGGCGCCGACCGCCAACCGGTCGGATGTCGGCAGCAAGGCTGTCTAAGGTCAAGGCTGTTTGGGTCTAGTCGCAGCGGACGGGTCAGAAGGCGCGGCTCGTCCGGCCTGTGAGCAGGTTGTTACATGTTCGATATCGGGTGGAGTGAACTGGTCGTCATCGGCGTCGTTGCGCTGATCGCCATCGGCCCGAAAGAATTGCCCGGCGTCCTGCGCATGGTCGGTCAATGGATGGGCAAGGCCCGTCGCATGGCCTCGGAATTCCAGGGCCAGTTCAACGAGGCCATGCGCGAAGCCGAAATGGCCGACGTCAAAAAGGCGTTCGACGACGTCAAGGACGCCGCCTCGGATTTTTCCAAGAACAACATCATGACCTCGCTGACCAAGGATGTCAGCGATGCCATGACCGTCGACAAGATCGACAATGTCACCACGCCCCCGGTTGAGCCGACCACGCCGGAGCCACCGACGCCGGACACCTTTATCGAGGCTGCAGCGCATGATGCGGTCAACGAGCCGCTCGCCATTACGCGTGAAGTCCTGCCGCCCCCGGCCGAGCCTGTGGCTACCAGCGACGTGCCCGTTGCTACCGACCACGTTGAACCGTCTGCCGAGTCCGGCAATCCCGAAGTCCTGAAGAACGCCAAAGCCCTATGAGCGCCGAAGATATCGAGGCCTCGAAGGCCCCCTTGATGGACCACCTGATCGAGCTGCGGTCGCGGCTGATCAAGGCGCTGCTGGCATTCGCGCTGGCCTTCATCTTCTGCTTCATCTTCGCCAAGCAGATCTACAACGTGCTGGTCTGGCCATTCGTGTGGATTGCGGGGCCGGAGAACTCGAAGTTCATCTACACAGCGCTGCTCGAATACTTCCTGACGCAGCTGAAGCTCGCCATGTTCGGCGCCGGTTTCATCTCGTTTCCGGTGATCGCGGCGCAGATCTACATGTTCGTCGCGCCGGGCCTCTACAAGCATGAGAAGGGGGCGTTCCTGCCCTATCTCATCGCAACGCCGTTCTTCTTCGTGTTGGGGTCATTGCTGGTCTATTTCATGGTCCTGCCGATGCTGATCCGCTTCTCGCTGGGCATGCAGCAGACCGGCGGCGCGGAGACTGCGCAGATCGCGCTGCTGCCGAAGGTCGGCGAATATTTGTCGCTGATGATGTCGCTGATCTTTGCTTTCGGCATCGCGTTCCAGCTGCCAGTCATTCTCACCTTGCTTGGCCGCATCGGGGTGCTCACGTCGAAGCAACTGCGCGACAAGCGTCGCTATTTCATTGTCGGCGCCTTCGTCATCGCCGCAGTGCTGACGCCGCCGGACGTGATCAGCCAGCTGTCGCTCGCGATCCCACTGATGATCCTCTATGAGGGCTCGATCTACTCGGTGGCCATCGTGGAGAAGAACGCAGCGAAACGGGCTGCGGCAGCGACCGGGACGGATCTGACGACGGTGGAGTAAGGACGTGTTTCTTGCAATTTTCCGTACTTCAATCTACCTTAGATTGTAGTTCGGTTGGTGGCGAGGAAGCACATGACCGTTACCTTTGACACGCTGACTTATTCCAAACGTTTGCGCGAGGCGGGCGTCCCCAAGGAACAGGCGGACGCTCATGCAGGTGCAGCCCTTTACCTGTTCAAAGCTATCAGTCCCAGCACCGTTGTTCTCGAAGCGCCCGAAGCCAAGTCTCATCTGCCTGCGTCTTCGGTGGATATGACGGCGGCGATAGATCGGATGGTATGGCAGGTCACCGTGCGCGTCGGCGGTCTCATCCTTTTGGCTGTTTCTGTCCTCGCGGTGTTCGTCGTCGGCGTCTTAGGAAAGGCTTCGCCTCCCATTTGATGTTCCAAATGGCAGCCATTCGGGGTACTCAGGGCCGCTTTCCCTAGGAATCCCGCTATGCACGACATCAAATCGATCCGCGACAATCCCGAAGCCTTTGACGCTGCGCTGAAGCGGCGCGGTTTGGCTGCGATGTCGTCGTCGTTGCTGGCCATCGACGAGGCCCGGCGCACCGCGATCCTGGCGTCCGAACAGGCGCAGGCGCGCCGCAATGCAGCCTCGAAGGAAATCGGCGAGGCCAAGAAGACCAAGGACGAGGCGCGCGCAAATGCGCTGATGGCCGAGGTTGCCGAGCTCAAGACCACGATGCCGGAGATGGAAGCGGCGGTGAAGGCGGCTGAGGACCAGTTGCGCACCGAGCTTGCCGGCATTCCGAACCTGCCGCTCGACGATGTGCCGGAAGGCACGGACGAGCATGGCAATGTCGAGCGTCACCACTTTGGCGCCAAGCGCAACTACGCTTTCACGACAAAGCCGCACTACGAGATCGGCGAAGCCATGGGCTTCATGGATTTCGAGGCGGCCGCAAAACTGTCGGGCGCACGTTTCGTCGTGCTGAAAAAAGGCCTCGCGCGGCTTGAGCGTGCGATCGGGCAATTCATGCTCGACCTGCACACGAACGAACACGGCTACACCGAAGTGAATCCACCACTGCTGGTGCGTGACGATGCGATGTTCGGCACGGCGCAGCTGCCGAAGTTTCGCGATGATCAGTTCGCCGCTGGTGCCCTTGGCAATGAGGGGCAGGGCTATTGGCTTATCCCGACGGCCGAAGTGCCGCTGACCAATCTCGTTCGCGAGTCCATTCTCGACGAGAAAGAGCTGCCGCTGCGTTTCACCGCGCTGACGCCGTGCTTCCGCGCTGAAGCAGGTGCGGCCGGCCGCGATACGCGCGGCATGATCCGGCAGCATCAGTTCACTAAGGTCGAGCTGGTTTCGGTCACGACGCCCGAGGAGAGCAGGAACGAGCATGAACGCATGCTGTCCTGTGCCGAGGAAGTGCTGAAGAAGCTCGGCCTGCATTATCGGGTGATGACGCTGTGCACGGGCGACATGGGCTTTGCCGCGCAAAAAACCTACGACATCGAGGTGTGGATGCCGGGACAAGGCGAGGGAGGCGCTTACCGCGAAATTTCGTCCTGCTCGGTCTGCGGCGATTTCCAGGCACGCCGGATGGACGCGCGGTCGCGCGGGCCGGACGGCAAGCCGCGTTTCGTGCATACGTTGAACGGTTCGGGCACGGCCGTCGGTCGCGCGTTGATCGCCGTGATCGAGAACTATCAGCAGGAAGACGGCTCCATCGCGGTGCCGGATGTCCTGCAGCCCTATATGGGCGGGCTCAAGGTCATTCAGGCGAATTGATTTTGCCTGAATGCGTCACGCACGGCTCGCAGTCACGAGCGAGCATTTTGCCTTTGAGGCGCGCACATTGATGTGGCCGACAAGTGTCATCGGAAACGCCTTGCGGCTCTTCATGGCGACGGTGTCGGCGACCATCTTGCGACGCTCGGTGGTGTAGCGGCCGTCGCGGCTCCTGAAGGCGCAGAGCAGTTCGAGATCCTTGATGTCATAGGCATTGGCGTTGCGCACCGTGAAGGTCATCAATGCCCGCGATCCCATGCCGCCACGACGAAACGACTGGCGCGACAGGCGCACCTTGTCGAGATCGACCGTCTCGGCCATCTCGACCGAGGGCGGCGGCTTTGTGTCGGTGATCTTGCTGTCGTCCTGCGGAGTGGCAACGGCCAGGTTCAATGTCAGGTCGGGCTCAGGTGCTTTGGCAAAGCTCGGGATCAGCATCCAGCCGACGATGCCGATTGCGACAATAGCGCAAGCACCGAGCCAGATTCGTCGATCAAGCACCGTGACCATGTTCCTCGCCTCGATAGGCGTTGCGGCCAGGTTCGCGGCCGCGCGCTAAAGTCCGAAACGCATCAACACGCAGTAAGCGAGGGGAGAACGGCGCTGCCGGGCGGCTGGTTCCCGTGCGCCGGAAAAATGGCCCACACGGGCAACGTACAGCGTCGAATAGGGGGTGGCAAAAGCCCCTTGGGCTGGCAAAAAGTCCGCAACGGCCGGGTCGGCCAGTATCGAAAGGGCTGACGCGCATGCGCATTCTCTGCACCAATGACGACGGTATTCACGCGCCGGGCCTGCAGATCATCGAGCAGATCGCCAAGCAATTGTCCGACGATGTCTGGGTCGTTGCGCCTGAGCTCGATCAGTCCGGCGTCTCGCATTCGTTGTCGCTGAACGATCCGCTGCGCCTGCGCGAAGTCAGCGAGCGGCACTATGCCGTGCGTGGCACGCCGACCGACTGCGTCATTATGGGCGCGCGGCACATCCTCAAGGACAAGCAGCCGGATCTGGTGCTGTCCGGCGTCAATAAGGGCCGCAATGTTGCCGAGGACGTGGTCTATTCCGGCACGATCGCCGGCGCGCTCGAAGGCACGATCCTGGGCTTCCCGTCGGTGGCGCTGAGCCAGGAATTCTCCATGGAAACGCGCAACAATCCGCAATGGGAAACCGCGCTGAAGCACGGGCCGGATGTGCTGCGCAAGGTGATCAAGGCGGGCGTGCCGAAGAACACGGTCATCAATATCAACTTCCCGGCCTGCGACGCAGATGAGGTCAAGGGCGTCGTGGTAACGCGGCAAGGCAAGCGCAATCAGGGTTTTCTGCGGATCGACGAGCGCCGCGACGGCCGCAATAACCCG
Source organism: Tardiphaga alba (assembly GCF_018279705.1). Lineage (NCBI taxonomy): Bacteria > Pseudomonadati > Pseudomonadota > Alphaproteobacteria > Hyphomicrobiales > Nitrobacteraceae > Tardiphaga > Tardiphaga alba. The sequence continues at coordinate 3,378,538 of NZ_CP036498.1, read as the reverse complement.
TATTTCTGGATCGGTTTCGAACGGATCGTGGCAGCAGAGGCGCCGCCCGAAGGCACCGACCTCGCAGCACTCGCAGCCCGGTATGTGTCAGTCACGCCGTTGCGTCTAGACCGTACGGACGATGCGTTCTCGGACGTGTTGCACAAGGCGCTCGGCTGAGACTGAAGCCTAGACGGCCACGCCCTTGAGCGTGGTCGCCAGCACCTGGGCCAGCGTTTCCATCTGGAACGGCTTCTGCAATGTCGGGCGATCCCGAAAATCTTCCGGAAGTCCCTGCGCGCCGTAGCCGGTTGCGAAAATGAAGGGCTTCTTGCGGGCGGCCAGTGCTTCGGCGACGGGCGAGATCACCTTGCCGTTGACGTTGACATCGAGGATGGCAACGTCGAATTCGGCGCTCCCCGCAAGACGGGTGGCCTCTACGATGTCACCGGCTTCCGCGGCTACGCGGTAACCCAGCTCTTCGAGCATGTCGGCGACCATCATGCGGATCATCACCTCGTCTTCAACGAGGAAGACGGAGCCGCCCGGCTGGTTCGCTTCAGTCATGGCCGCATTCCCTGCATCATCCTGATGTAACGTCGCAAATTCCGGGATTGAACGCAATCGCGCGGCTTCTCGATTTCGAGTGAGTCAAAGAGACCATCACCGGCACGGATGTGTCCGGTTTCCGACGTTGACTGGCGAAAATCGATGATCCCCAAGTGCCTGTAACCGGTAAAACCTTGTCGGGTTCCGCGTTCGGAACAATAAAGTCGAAGCGACGCCCTCCTTGTTCCCGGCGCAGATTGCGTCAACTTATTTAGGGTATTCGGACGCCATCGCAGGTCGATGGCAGAAGAGGTCCCGAAGTGAGGTTTTCCATGGCGGATGCCGTTCAGCCGCCCGAGCAGATGCGGTTTCAGCTGAGCCTGCGTCGTCGCGGGATCAGCGATCGGCGCGTATTGCGCGCAATGGAAGAGGTGCCGCGCGATCGTTTCGTGGGCGCCGCAGATCAGGGCTATGCGTGGCGGGATTCGGCATTGCCGATCGCCTGCGGCCAGACCATCAGCCAGCCTTTCGTCGTGGCCTATATGACCGAGCAGTTGCAGCTCGACAGCCGGCATCGCGTGCTCGAGATCGGGACCGGGTCGGGCTATCAGGCGGCGGTGCTGGCGAAGCTGGTGCGGGAGGTGCTCAGCATCGAGCGGTACCGCACACTGGCCGACACGGCGCGGGCACAGCTCGAGCAGCTGGACCTCTATAATGTCGAGGTCATGTTGGGCGACGGCCTCAATCTCGCGCCCAATCTCGGCACCTTCGACCGCATCATCGTCACTGCGGCGGTCGAGGCCGTGCCGCAATCGTTAATCGAGCTGCTCGGTGAGGGCGGCGTTCTGGTGGCGCCGGTGGGGCCACATCACGGCGTGCAGACGCTGGTGCGTCTCCGCAAGTCGGGTGGCCAGATCGAGTACCGCGATCTCGTTGACGTCCGCTTCGTGCCCGCGCTTCCGGGGATCGCACGCGAGCTCTGAACAACTGCGTGATCACCTTTCACAGCTTTGTCGCAGGGTTAAAGGCTTGGTAACGGAGACGGTGTTTACTCAATTCAGTCGTTTGTTGCGTATGAGTGAGTAACCAATGTCCAGCGTTGTCGAGTTGCTTTGCTCACGTCGAGTTCCGCAGGTTGCGGTGCTGGCGTTGATGTCAATCGGATTTGCCGGCTGCAGTGCCGACATGTCGACACGCCTTTCCCAGACATTCGATTCCAATCCGCGTGGCAGTCAGCCACAGCAGTTCGGCTGGCAGCGTGAGGCGACAGGCTCGATTCCACAGCAGCCGATGACGCATTCCGCGCCGCGCGAGCTGCCGCAGTATCAGCGCCCGGCCTATACGCCGCAGCCACAATATCAGTCCCAGCCGTTGCCGCCGCCGATTGCGGCGCCGCAGTCTTATCCGTCCGCTCCGCGTCCGGTCGCATCCGCTGCGCCGATGAGCGGTGGGGGCAATGGCATGTATACGCCGCCGCCCGCGCGGGCGCCGATCGAGCACACCGGCAGCACCGCGCCGCGCTCGGTGGCCGCCGCCCGTGCGCCCGCCGCGCAGAATGGCACCACGATTATCGTGGGCACCAGCGACACGCTGGACGGCCTGTCGAAGCGCTACAATGTCTCGCAGGCTGCGATCCTGCAGGCGAATGGCTATCGCGGTCCGCGCGCACTGTCGCCAGGCCAGTCGCTGATCATTCCGCGCCAGGGTGCTGTCGCCGCGCCGGCAGTCGCAACTGCACCGGCCAAGCCGGCCGCTGCTGCAACGACGCACTACGTCAATCGCGGCGATACGTTGATGAGCATCTCGCGCAAGAACAACGTGCCGGTCGCTGAACTCGCCCGCGCCAATGGATTGTCGCCGACCGCCCAGTTGAAGCTTGGCAGCAAGATCAATGTGCCTGCCGGACGTTCGGCCGTCGCTGCTGCGCCCACCGCATCTGCTCCGGCGCCGCTCGGTGCGCCGTCCACCATCGCGGCTGCGCCGGTAGCGCCAGTCGCAACGGCTCCCGCGCGTGTTGCCGCCGTCGAACCGCAGCAGAAGGCCCGTCTCGCCAGCGCAACTGCGACGCCGGAAGAAACGGTCTCCGAGGCTCCGGCCAAGGCTGCTGAAGCCACCGGTGCGCTGCCAACCTTCCGCTGGCCAGTGCGCGGTCGCGTCGTGACCGGTTATGGTGCGAAGACCAACGGCAAGTCGAATGACGGCATCAACGTTGCCGTGCCGGAAGGCACGCCGGTGAAGGCTGCTGAAGATGGTGTCGTCGCTTACGCCGGCAACGAACTCAAAGGCTACGGCAATCTCGTGCTGGTGCGCCACTCGAACGGCTATGTGACCGCCTATGCGCATGCCAGCGAACTGATGGTGAAGCGTGGCGAGACCATCAAGCGCGGTCAGGTGATCATGAAGTCCGGCCAGTCCGGCGAAGTCGGTTCGCCGCAGCTGCACTTCGAAATCCGCAAGGGCTCGTCGCCGGTGGATCCGCTGCAGTTCCTCAACGGCGCGTAAGCGACCGATCGACACAGATACTAAAATGGCGCCGACGTCTCCGTCGGCGCCATTTTCATTCTCGGCTGTGCGATGTTTACTTGGTCGCCAGCTTCACGCCCAAGCGGCCCGCCAGTTCCTGCACGAATTGCCAGGCCACGCGGCCCGAGCGCGAGCCGCGGGTGGTGGACCATTCCAGTGCTTCGCGCTGCAGCTGGTCATCGGCGATTTTGACTTTGAAGTGGCTGCAATAGCCGCGCACCATCGCGAGATATTCGTCCTGGCTGCATTTGTGGAAGCCAAGCCAGAGACCAAAGCGATCTGACAGCGAGACCTTTTCTTCCACGGCTTCGCCGGGATTGATCGAGGTCGAGCGCTCGTTCTCGATCATGTCGCGGGCGAGCAGGTGACGGCGGTTCGAGGTCGCATAGAGAATGACGTTTTCCGGCCGGCCCTCGATGCCGCCTTCGAGCACGGCTTTCAGCGACTTGTAGGACGCGTCATTGCCGTCGAAGGAGAGGTCGTCGCAGAACACGATGAAGTAGAAGTCCGAGGCGCGGATCTGCGACATCAGTAGCGGCAGGCTCTCGATGTCCTCGCGATGGATCTCCACCAGTTTCAGTCGGCCATTGACCGACTTCGAGGCATTGATCCGCGCATGCGCGGCCTTCACCAGCGACGACTTGCCCATGCCGCGGGCGCCCCAGAGCAGGGCGTTATTGGCGGGGAGGCCATTGGCGAAGCGACGGGTGTTCTCGATCAGGGTATCGACCTGCTGGTTGATGCCCTGCAGCAGGTCGAGTTCGACGCGCGATACCTTGGGCACCGGCGCGAGGCGGCCGTCCGGGTGCCAGATGAAGGCATCGGCGCTGGCCAGAGAATCGGCATTCGAGACTTTTGGCGCGGCCGCGGCCATGTTGGCGGCGATCGCTTCCAGCGCCACGGCGATGCGTTCTTCCAGGCCGGGGGCGGCCATCGGTCGCGGGCGCTTGGGAGCGGCTTTCCGGGCGGGGGCTTGGCGGCTTTGGGGGCAGGGCGGCGGCTGGTTTTATTGGGTTTTTTTGACATTTCTGACTTTCCTCGGCCCGCACCCTTAACCATCCGGGAACAGCTCCGCAAGCGGTACAAAGCGCTTGTACATCAAGGGGGTTAGGAGCGTTGCAATTGGCTTGCCGGCCGCTATAGTCCGCGCCGAATTTACCGAGACCGGGCCGAACGCGGCTGCGTCGCCGGTCAACTCCCGCATTCACGAGGACTTTCGATGTTCATTACCCCTGCGTTCGCCCAGGCCGCAGCCGCCGGCAACGATACCAACAGCATGCTGATGTCGCTGCTGCCGTTCGCGCTGATCTTCGTGATCATGTATTTCCTGATCCTGCGCCCGCAGCAGAAGAAGGTGCGCGACCACGCCGAAATGGTGAAGAACATCCGCCGCGGCGACACCATCGTCACCTCGGGCGGTCTGGTCGGCAAGGTCACCAAGGTGGTCGATGACGAGCAGATCGAATTCGAACTCTCGGAAGGCGTGCGCGTCCGCCAGCTGCGTTCGATGATCTCCGGCGTCCGCACCAAGGGCGAGCCCGCCAAGGACAAGGGCGAGAAGACCGAAACCAAGGCCGAGGCCAAGGACGACGCGGCGGCGAAGTAATTCGCCGCGCGACTCCTCTCCTCGAATTCTGACGGATCAACTCGATGTTGTATTTCACGCGGTGGAAGGCGCTGGGCATCATTCTGACGGCGCTGGTCGTCTGCCTGTGCGCGGTGCCGAATTTCTTCCCCGAAGCCACCGTGAAGACCTGGCCGACATGGGCGCAGCGCCACTTAGTGCTGGGCCTCGACCTGCAGGGCGGCTCGCACATCCTGCTCGAAGTCGATGCCAATTCGGTCAAGAAGGACAAGCTCGATCAGGTGCGTGACGACGTCCGTCGCACCCTGCGCGATGCCCGTATCGTCTATACCGGCCTCAATGTCCGCAACGACACCGTCGAAGTCCGCATTACCAAGGACACCGACCTGCCGACCGCGCTGACCAAGTTGCGCGAACTCTCCCAGCCGCTCGGCGGCATCATGGGCCAGAGCGGCGCACGCAGCCTGGAAGTTAGCGATGCCGGCGGCGGTCTGATCCGCTTTACGGTCCCGCAGGCGGCCATCAACGATCGCATTCGCCAGTCGGTCGACCAGTCGATCCAGATCGTCGAGCGCCGCGTCAACGAACTCGGCACCGTGGAACCGCTGATCCAGCGCCAGGGCCTCGACCGCATCCTCGTTCAGGTTCCGGGCCTGCAGGATCCAAGCCGCCTCAAGGAACTGCTCGGCAAGACCGCGAAGCTCGACTTCCGCATGGTCGATAGTTCGATGTCGCCTGAGCAGGCGCAGGGCAGGCCGCCGGCCGACTCTGAAATCCTGATGAGCTCGACCTCACCGAAGACGCCTTATCTGGTGAAGAAGGAAGTGCTGGTTTCGGGTGGCGATCTCAACGACGCCCAGCCCGGCTTCGACCAGCGCACCAATGAGCCGATCGTCTCGTTCCGCTTCAACTCGTCCGGCGCACGCAAGTTCGCCGACGCGACCGTCAAGAACGTCAACCAGCCCTTCGCCATCGTGCTCGACAACGAAGTCGTGTCGGCGCCGGTCATCCGTGAACCGATCACCGGCGGTTCCGGCCAGATCTCGGGATCGTTCACGGTGCAGGGCGCCAACGATCTTGCGATCCTGCTGCGCGCAGGCGCGCTGCCGGCACCGCTGTCGATCATTGAGGAGCGCACGGTCGGTCCGGGCCTTGGCCAGGACTCCATCGCCAAGGGTGAACTTGCCGCCTATGTGGGCTCGATCTTCGTCATTCTGTTCATGCTGCTGACCTACCGGTTGTTCGGCCTGTTCGCGAATATTGCGGTCGCCATCAACGTGGCCATGATCTTCGGCATCCTGTCGCTGCTCAATGCCACGCTGACGCTGCCGGGCATTGCTGGCATCGTGCTGACGGTCGGTATCGCGGTGGACTCCAACGTGCTGATCTATGAGCGCATCCGCGAAGAACTGCGCGGTGGCCGCACGGCGATTGCCGCCATCGACGCCGGCTTCAAGCGTGCGCTTGCGACGATTCTCGATTCCAACATCACCACCTTCATCGCTGCCTGCGTGCTGTTCTATGTCGGAACCGGCCCGGTGCGCGGCTTTGCTGTGACCTTCGGCATCGGCATTGTCACGACGGTGTTCACCGCCTTTACGGTGACCCGCCTGATCGTTGCCGCCTGGGTCAGGTGGAAGCGGCCGCAGCGCGTGCCGATCTGAGCTGACGGAGCAGGTTTTGACTACAACACAAATGGTTCTCGCGGGTCTCGGTGCATTGGTCGTCATTCTGTCGATCGTGACCATCTTCGACCTGTTGCCTTCGCTCCGCATCGTCCCCGACGATACGAAGTTCGACTTCACCCAGTTCCGCCGGATCAGCTTTCCGGTGTCGGCGCTGCTGACGATAGCCGCGATCACGCTGTTCTTCACGCACGGCCTGAATTTCGGCATCGACTTCAAGGGCGGCACCCTGATGGAAGTGCAGTCCAAATCCGGTCCGGCCGACATCTCCGGCATGCGGACCAAACTGTCCACGCTGGAGCTCGGCGAAGTCCAGCTGCAGCAGTTCGGTGGTCCCGCCGATGTGTTGATCCGCCTCGCGCAGCAGCCTGGCGGCGATGCAGCGCAGCAGGCAGCCGTGCAGAAGGTGCGTGCGACCCTCGGCGATGCCGTCGAATATCGTCGTGTCGAGGTGGTCGGTCCGCGCGTGTCCGGCGAATTGCTCGCTTACGGCATGCTCGGCCTGATCCTCGCGATCTTCGGCATCCTGATCTATCTCTGGTTCCGGTTCGAATGGCAGTTCGCCATTGGCGCCATGATCGCCAACGTCCACGACATCGTGCTGACCATCGGCTTCATGTCGATCGCGCAGATCGATTTCGACCTCACCAGCATCGCGGCGCTGCTGACCATTCTCGGCTATTCGCTGAACGACACCGTGGTCATCTATGACCGTATTCGTGAAATCCTGCGTCGCTACAAGAAGATGCCGATGCCGGAGCTGCT